>NZ_JBOITN010000034.1:0-135954 GCF_050717545.1 Clostridium sp. | reverse complement strand
GTCTTGTCAAATTATTATGAATAAATAATTTATTAGTTTTGCCAGGAGCCGTATGCGGGGTCCGCACGTACGGTTCTGTAAGAGGAAAGAAGTCGGAAATTTATTTCCAACTTCTACCTACTTGATTTATGGTTAGTATTTTATCCGTTTTCGGTTACATAAAGAATTTTACAAGTATTTTACTACCAACTATTGCACCTAAGAATAAAAACACACCAAATATCCAGCCTGAAAGGGATAGTGACGAAACACCACTGAAAAAGGCCCCTATATTGCAACCCAAGCCTATCCTTGCACCATAGCCCATTAGAAGTCCACCTAAAGAAGCAGCAATCAAATGCTTTTTAGATTTGATTTTCTTTATTTTAAATTGTGAGGCAAGCAATGTGGCAAGTAAAGCACCCAATATTATTGCTAAATTTCTAATTGAAATAGGATCATTAAGAAAACCAGCATTTAGAGTTGATTGAGCAGCATCACTGCTAAAATAGTACCATTTATCAACATTTCCACCAACTGATTGATATAACCAAGCACCCCAGTTTGCAAATACAACAGATATGCCCCAAGGTTCACCAGTAGTAGCCAGAGTAACTATTTGGAATAAAGATAAAAGCACTGCGCCCACAATATATGTCCAAGCATTTTTGAACCATTTTTTATAGAATTCACTATTTTTTATATCCAAAGTTATACCCCCTAAATTATTATTTTCAACAATAATTATTTAATAATCTTCATTTTGTTTTTTTGTTTCCCATTTTTGCGCAAGTATATATAATATAGCAATTACTAAAAGTTGAATAATTATTGCTCCAAACCAACCTAAAACATCTGGAAGGAACACTGCTTTTCCTTTTGAAATAAAATTAATGTTCCACCATTCAAAATCATGTGCACCCCATAGTGAACCAACAATGAAAAAGAATAAAGCTAAAATTTGCATTGTAAAACCTTCACCAACTCGCATGAGTGTACCAGAAGCACATCCACCGGCAATTACCATACCGATGCCGAATATAAAAGCACCAATAATAGTTGCTATACTTATAGGAACTACATAATCTTGACCGGAAATTGGAAGTCCTCGCATAAAATCACCATATTTAATTGCTGTAAAGCCAATTGATGTTATAGCTAAAGCAATAAGAACTGCTCTTGTTAAGGTTGTTCCACCAGTTAAAAATGGGTCTCTCATGGAGGCAGTAAAACAGAATCTAGATTTTTGTAGTATAAATCCAAAGCTAATACCAGTTAACCAGAATAAACTGAGTTTAGCAGATATGGTAGATAGAAAAACGCCTAAAATTATCAAAAAAACAAATAAACCTATGCCAAAAGGGACTTGACTTTTCTTAGTATTTTTATTACTCATTAAATCACGCTCCTTACTTCTATATAAATATAACGTTATAAAACTGAAGTTGTTACACTATTTTGACTAGTGAACTATTTAATGTAATTATACTATATAATATAAGTTATAGCACAACATATTTATGATGATATACATATGGTATAATTGACTAAAATAATTTTATTTGGTAAAAATAACATAAACAATAAATATAGAGGGGTATTATTATGCATATAGAATGTTTTCAATATTTTAATCAAGTAGCAACCTTTAAAAGCATTTCAAAGGTTGCTAACAATTCTCATATTTCACAATCTGCATTAAGCCAACAAATACAAAAACTAGAGGATAGTTTAGGATATAAACTATTAGAAAGAAGTAATAGAGGTGTAGAACTTACAGACGAAGGTAAAATTGTTGAAAAATACGGGGCAAATATTATAAGAACCTATAATAAGATGGTAGAAGATTTAAACAATTTATATAAGTCAAATTCCACAATAAGAATAGACTCATGCTATGCAATAGCAACCTATGCTTTGCCTTGTACAATGTATAGTATTAAAGAGAAGTTCCCAAATCATAACTATAAACTAACTACTAACTTTTCTAGTGATGTAGAAGATAATGTTTTAAATGATATATGTGATCTTGGATTTATTTATGGTAAACCAAGGGACACTTCACTAGAATATTTTAAAGTTGGTGTAGATAGGCTTATGCTAGTTTCTTCACCTAAGCTTAATAATCCGGTTCGAATTAAAGGTGAGGATATAATAAAATACTCTATAATAATGCTCGCTGATAAATTAGAAATAGAGGAAAAGCTAGATAAATATCTAAAAACCATAGGACATAGCTTTAATGAATTAAATATCATGTTTGACCTTGATTCCATAGAGTCAGTTAAATCGCTAGTTCTTAATGGTAATTCAATGTCATTTTTACCTTATATATCTATTAAAAAAGAGTTATATTCGAAACAGCTTAAGGAAACCGAGATTGATGGATTAGATATGACTTATGAGGTATATCTAATAAATAAAAAAAATGTTTACAACGATCATGCTATAAGGGGATTTATAGAATATTTTAAAAAGATAGGAAAAAATAGTTTCTGCTAAAGTTTAGTTATGATAATTTCCCATACACCGTTCATTACCTCATCAAATTCAAGAGAAATATCTTTACGCGTGAAGTGGGTTTTTATTGATTCAGCAACGCAGCTATGGTCAGTAATAATTTTTATCGGACTATTAGGTTTTGCTTTTTTTAGTGCTTTTTTTAATTTAAGAACTGGAATTGGGCACATATCACCTAAACAATCTATTGTATTCATAGTATTAACCTCACTTTGATGTAATGATTACTTGTACTTATATAATAACCTATTAGTTACACAAATATCAATATAAAATAGTATGACTTTATTACAAACAATAATTTATAAAATTGAGTGGTGATAAAATAATGAATATACCTTTTAATAAGATATATTATACAGGAAAAGAGTTATCATATATTGAGAATGCTATGAAAAAAGGATTCATAAGTGGTGACGGGTGCTATACTAAGCTTGTAACTTCTTTTTTACGTGAAAAATTTATGGTGAATAAAATTTTAATGACTACTTCTGCCACACATGCTCTGGAAATGGCAGCAATATTAATAGACATAAGGCCAGGGGATGAAGTTATAATGCCTTCATTTACTTTTCCGTCAACTGCTAATGCAATTATGTTACGTGGAGGGATACCTGTCTTTGCTGAAATAGAAGAAAGTACGCTAAATATAGATCCTATAGATATAAAAAATAAAATCACAAATAGAACAAAAGCTATATTACCGGTTCACTATGGAGGTGTAAGCTGTAATATGGATGAAATTATGGACATAGCAACAAAAAATAATTTATTTGTTATAGAAGATGCAGCTCAAGGAGTAAACTCAAAATATAAGAATAAGTTTCTTGGAACAATAGGGCATATTGGTTGTTATAGTTTCCATGGAACTAAAAATTGCGTTAGTGGAGAAGGTGGAGCTATAGCAATAAATTCTAATAATGCAGATTTAATAAAGCGCTCAGAGATTATAAGACAAACGGGAACTAATAGGAATGAATTTTTACGTGGAGAGGTAGAAAAATATAGTTGGGTAGATATAGGGTCAAGCTATGCACCTTCGGATATCTTAATGGCGTTGTTGTATGCGCAAATTCAGGATTTAGATGAGACTAAAGCAAAAAGAAAAATAATAAATGATTATTATAGTAAAAACATCGCTAAGTATATAGAAAAAGGGATTATTGAAAAAAGTACTTATATTCCAAGTGAATGTGATTCTAATTATCATTTGTTCTATTTGATTGTTGCTAATCAAAAAATAAGAGGAAAAGTAATTTGTAAGTTAAGAGAAAAGGGAATTTATGCTACAACTCATTTTATGCCACTACACTCTTCTAAAAAAGGTATAGAACTTGGGTATAATTTAGGAGATTTACCTATTACTGAAAAAACAAGCGATTGTTTGCTCAGATTACCTATGTATACTCAAATGAGTGGAGAGGAAATGAAATATGTTATACTCATATTAATACAAATTTTAGAGGGGATATAATGATGTCAAAAAGCATATCGGTTGTAGTACCGGTTTATAATAGTGAAAATTCGCTAGAACAATTTTATGAGGTGCTATCAAGAGAATTAAAGAAGCTATGCGATATTTATGAAATAATTATGGTTAATGATGGAAGCTGTGATAATAGTTATGAAATAATGAAAAAAATACATAATATAGATTGTAGGGTTAAAGTAATTCAGTTAGAGGGAAATTTTGGTCAACAAAATGCCTTGATGTGTGGATTTCATTATTCAACAGGAGAATATATACTTACATTAGACGATGACTTGCAACATCCTCCTGAAGAAATATATAAATTAAAGGAAAAAATAGATGAGGGATATGATGTTGTTTATGGTATTCCTATAAAAGCACAGCATTCCATTTATAGAAAAATGGGTTCGAAAATGACTAATTATATGTTTAATAAAATATGTTTAAAACCTAAAAACATTAGAATAAGCAGCTTTAGAATAATAAGAAAAAATATTGTAAATGAAATAATAAGGGATAAAACTTCTTTTGTATATATTTCAGCAATAACATTTAAAATAACTAGCAACATTGCTAATGTAGTTGTTAATCATAATCCGCGGAGATGTGGTAAATCCAACTATGATTTTTATAAGCTTTTAAAATTGTTTACTAAGTTATACGTATATTATTCTGGACATAAGATTTTTAAAAGGGTTACTAGCAAAGATGAACAATTTAAGATAAAAGATAAGTTAGTATAAAGGTGAATTAGTTACTCTAAGGTAGATTATACAGTTCCAAAGGAGATGATATATATGAAATTATTAATACTTGGTGGAGGCAATTGTCAATTAAATGCAATATTACTTGCAAAACAAAAGGGACATATCGTAATAGTTTCAGACTATTATGAGGATGCTCCAGGGAAAAAATATTGTGATCATAGTGAATTGGCTAGCACATTTTGCATAGAAGACAATATACTAATTTCTCAAAAATACGATATAGATGGGGTTATAACACTAGGTACAGATCAACCAGTTTATACGGTAGCTAAAGTAGCAAAAGCACGTAATCTACATAGTTTTCTTAATCCAGATACAGCAAAAGCAGTTACTAATAAAAAAATGATGAAAAATATATTTGATTTAAATTCTATTCCCACAGTTAAATTTGTATTTTTAAACAAAGATTTTAAAGATCATGAGTTAGAACATTTAAACTTTCCGGTTGTAATTAAGCCATTAGATAGCCAAGGGCAAAGAGGAGTCTATAAATTAAATTCAATACAGCAAATTAGAGAATGTTTTGATGATGTTCTTAGTTATTCAAGACAAGAGGAGGCACTTATTGAAGAATATTACGAAAATGATGAAATTACCATTAGTGGTTGGGTTGAAAACGACATTGCTCATGTACTTACGGTAACTGACAGAGTGACATATGATAATTATCCTAGTATTGGGGTGTGTACTGCTCATGATTTTCCATCAAAACATCTTAAAAGTTATAGCACGGAAATCATAAAAATAACAAATAATATTGTTAAAAGTTTTAAAATACATAATGGACCTATATATTTTCAAATGCTTATTGGAAATGAGGGCATAAAAGTTAATGAGATTGCCTGCAGAATAGGTGGAGCGTATGAGGATGAATTTATACCTCTTTTAACAGGTATAGATATGTTAGATATGCTTATTGATTTTTCTTTAGGTATAAAAATAAACTATACTAAGCTAAGAAAATATGAATTAGAAAATAATAACAAAAAGCTTTCAACTCAGTTACTTTTTGCAAAACCAGGAAATATTAAAGCTGTAGGAAATTTAAATAAGGTTAAAGAATTGCCTGGAGTGATTCAAGCTAAAATAAATTTTAAGGTTAATGATGAGGTAAAAGAAATTACTAATGCTACTCAGAGAGTTGGATATATGATTATTGAAGGTAATACCATTAAAGATTTAAATAATAATATAAATAATGCTTTTGAGAATATAGCCATATATGATGAAAATAATAATAATATGATTATTAAATTTTAGTGTTTTTAAAAATTAGCAAAATGATAGGAGAATGGACATAGTATGAATATGAAATTGCTTATAAGGAATATAATTATACTAAGTTTGGGTATTAGTATATTAGGTTTAACGGGATGTGGATCTAAAAGTGAAAAAAATATTTTGAAAAATAATATTAGTATTGCTGAGCAATTTGGGTTAGCATATGCACCTCTTCAAATCATGAAAGAAAATAGAATTTTAGAAAAAAATTATCCTAATGTTAAAATTGATTGGAAGCAACTTGGAAATACTGCAGCTATTCGCGAATCAATGTTATCAAATGGAGTAGATACGGGATTTATGGCTATACCTCCTTTTTTAATTGGGCTAGATAAGGGGATGGAGTGGAAAATAGCTTCAGGATTATCCCAAAGTCCTGTAGCTCTAGTTACGAATAAAGGGAATATAAATTCAATAAAAGATTTTTCTAGTGACGACAGGATTGTACTACCTCAGCCAGGAAGTGTACAACATATGTTACTCGCTATGGAGTGTGAAAAATTATTCGGAGATGCTAAGAAACTGGATAATTTACTTGTGACTATGGACCATCCAGATGGGATGAATGCACTACTATCAACCAAAGATATTACGGCGCATTTTACAACCCCACCATATTTATTTAAAGAATTAAAGCAAAAGAATATTCATCAAATATTAGATGGGAAAGAGGCTATAGGTGATGATTTTACACTTATTGTAGGGGTAACAACGAGAAAATTCCATGATAGTAAGCCAGAGTTATATAAAGCATTTGTTAAGTCTCTTAAAGAGTCAATTGAATTTATGCAAAAAAATCCTGATAAATCTGCAGATATATTAGCGAAAGTTTATAAAATTCCTAAAGCGGAAGTTCTTGAATATATAACTCATAAAGATATGGTATATACGGAGGAAGTTAGAGGAGTAGATAAGTTTGTAAAATTTATGAAACGAAATGATTATATTTTAAAAGATTATAGTGATAAAAGTGACACAATGTGGGAAGATGTAAAAAATGAAAAGTAGGATATTAAATAGTAAAATATTTTGGATTGCTATATTAATTTTCATATGGCAAATTATCTATATGACAGGGGATTTTTCTAAGCTTATTTTTCCATCAATTGAAGAAATATTAATCTCTTTATATAATTCAATAGTTAGTGGAGAGCTTATATACCAAACTATATATTCATTAGAGTTAATATTCAAAGGCTTGTGCATAGGTTTAATTTTGGCTGTTATTTTATCATCAATGTCTATGTTATTTAAACCATTTAGTGCACTTATAGAAACATTAGTAAGTATTGCAAATCCACTTCCGGGGATTGCTTTATTACCTTTAATTATATTATGGTTTGGGGCGGGGGAGATATCTATTATTTTTATTATTGTTCACTCTGTAGTTTGGCCATTGGTTTTGAATTTACTTACTGGTTTTAAAGCTATTCCTAAAATATATAAACAAGTGGGAAATAATTATGGACTTAATTCCATTGAAATAATATGGTACATAATGATTCCAGCATCCATGCCTTATTTTTTAACTGGTATGAGAATATCCTGGGCAAGATCCTGGAGGGCTCTTATAGGTGCAGAAATGATTTTTGGAGCAGCTGGAGGAAAGGGCGGGTTAGGTTATTTTATATTTGAAAATAGAGTTTTTATGAATACAGCTGGGATATTTGCAGGGTTAATCATTATAGTTGTAATTGGAATGACAGCTGAGGGCTTGATTTTTAATAAGTTAGAAAAAATAACTATAAAAAAATGGGGAATGACAATATGATTCTTGAAGTAAAAAAATTGACGAAAAGCTTTATTCAAAATGATAAAAAATTAGAGGTACATAAAGATTTAAGCTTTAGTGTTAATGAAGGTGAGTTTATATGTGTGCTAGGACCCTCAGGATGTGGTAAATCTACGCTGCTAAAGGAAATAGCAGGTTTTGAGAGCATAGATACTGGGTCTATTACTTTAAATGGATATGAGGTTTCAAAACCAGAAATAAACAGAATTATGGTATTTCAAGATTTTGATCAACTATTTCCTTGGAAAACGGTGTTACAGAATGTAGTGTTTCCTTTAAAAGTGAGTAAAATAGGTAATTCTAAAAAGGAAAGAGAGAATATTGCCAAAGAATATTTAACTTTGGTTAAATTAGAAAATTTTTGTGAGTACTATCCTCACCAGCTTTCTGGGGGGATGAAGCAAAGGGTAGCTCTTATTAGAGCACTTGTAATAAAACCTAAAATATTACTGATGGATGAACCCTTTGGTAGTTTAGATGCTTTAGCGAGAGAGGAACTTCAACATATTCTTTTATCCGTGCATAAGAGTTTTAATGTAACTATAATTTTTGTAACTCATGATATTGATGAAGCTATTTTACTTTCAAACCGCATTATAGTAATGGAAAAAAATCCTAACAACATTAAAAAAATAATTAATAATGATATACCTTTTCCAAGAGAAGAAAACCTTCAGGAAATTTTTAATATGCATGAAGAAATATATAATTTAATAAAGGAATAAAGTAACAACAGCTGGGATTAATATCTCTAAATATTAGTATTTTACTTTGTATATTTTTACAAACCAATCTTTTTCATTTATGTATCTAGATATTCGAATGCCGTAAGTTTTATTATTAAATTCATTAACCAATGTACAATTATTTTCTAAAAAACTTTTCATTTCATTATAATAGCTAAGATTACCATATAAAGCATCCCATTTAGGACTTTCATTATAAATAACATCCATTTCCTCAGGGTAGATGATATACTTAATATTATACTTATAAATATAGTCTTTAAAGTTCATATTATTTTCTTTTAAAAATGCTAAATTTCTATAGTCATGTAGTTTACTATTATTAAAATAAAAATCAGAATTTAAATTAGCTAAAACCACATCATCTTTTTTTACAGTTTTTGATATATTAAATAGGTAATTGTTATAATCATTATTTATAAAAGGATAGATATTAATGACCGTATTTGATGTTATAAATACAAATAATATCAAAATGACAATATATTTATAATATTTTAG
This sequence comes from Clostridium sp., assembly GCF_050717545.1. GTDB lineage: Bacteria > Bacillota > Clostridia > Clostridiales > Clostridiaceae > Clostridium_AD. Next base: position 126,897 of record NZ_JBOITN010000034.1, on the reverse strand, counting down.
TGAATTTTCTATTAAATATGTTATTAAAATATAAAACAGAGGAAACTCAAAAATAATGCTTGTTTGATTGTACCTACCAATTATTATAATACCTATATTTAAAAAGATTATGGATAGAAGAATACAAATAATTTGTTGGCTCCTTATTTTATCTTTTGTAATAAATAATTTTAATATAGTGAGTATGAAAGAAGACATAAAAATAAAAAATTGCAATTTAATATTAGGCATATAATATGTGCCACTTATTTTGTAATAGAGCTTTTCATAAAAATAATTGAATTGTTTTAATTTATCAAAAAGTGAATATTTTACTCCGAATTGTTTTCCATAGTTAAGGTAATTATGAAAAAAATTGGGGTCAAAAGATAAGCTTAATAGTACAAAAATTCCACCAAAAACTAAAAGCATAAAACAATAAGTAATAAGATTAGTCCATTTTAACTTTTTAGTAAATAGTACATGATACAAATAAATAGATATAAAGGGTAATGATATTATAAAACTATTAGGGTGTACACCGATGCTTATCCCAATAATACAGCCTATAAGTAGATCGTGATAGATGTGATGAATATTAATATTTTTATAAAAGAAATGTAAACCAAAAATGAAAAGAAATAATATAATAATTTCTTGCCTTGCAAAGTGAGAAGCATATATAAACTGAACGTCTATTGCTAAAAATATGGAAGCTATGGTGGAATTTATTAAAGAATTAAAAATTTTATAACACAACTTATAAAAATAATATAAAGTTAAACAACCAAAAACTAAGGAAATTAATCTAACACTAAATATATTATAGTTTACCAATTCAATAAACATTATTTGGATACTATGATAAATTATTTTTATTGCATGAGGATTTCGCTTATATAAATCAAAAAATGTCTCAGTTGATGAGAAATTTTTAGTTTCTAGAATATTTCTTGACAAACCACTAAGCCAAGATTCATCTGAATGAATAAAAGGGAAATTAGTCAAAAATATAAGATTTGTAATAAAATAAATTGTTAATAATATAAATAATTTTTTGTTATTAATAAAAGCTTTTTTTATAGATTCCAAATTATTCACCTCAATATAAGAAATATTTTTTTAGATGGCTATGACTAGCAGATAAATATACAGTGTTTATAAATTATACCATATGGATAAGTGAGAATATTAATTAATTGCATATCCAATAATTAAATACAATATTAAAAAGTATTATACCAAATTTGAAAACATTTAAAGTATAATAAATAGGATGTGTATATTATTTAACAAGTGGTTTTAGTTTTTAATTAACAGGATTTATATAGATAAAAAAGAATGGGGGAGAAAACAATGAAATTTTTATGTAGAATACTATCAGTGGCTATGCTTTTATCCTTAGGAATTTTGGCAGTGGGATGTGGAACTAGTAACTCGGGTAATGAGATTATTAGTGCAAATAAGGCTGTAGAATCATTAAAAAAAGAAGATGTAGTAATAGTTGCTGCTCAAGTACCAGACAAAGCGGTATATGATAAAGAACATGTTAAGGGTGCAGTTAAAATTGATATGAGTGATGTTGTAACTAATGTGCCAGTTATTAATATGTTAGCACCAAAAGAGCAAATAGAAAAAGTAATGAGTGGACTCGGAATTTCAAATACCACAACAGTATTATTATATGATACCAATAATAATGTGGATGCTTCTAGAGTATGGTGGACTTTAAAAGTTTATGGGCATGAAAATGTTAAGGTAGTTAGTGGTGGACTTGCAGCACTTAAAGAAGCCGGTGCAGAAATCACAACTGAAGTACCAGAGATTAAGACTACAGAATATGTGGCTAAAGATAAAGATGCGGACATGATTGCTTCAATTGATGATGTAGAAGCTCAAGTTACTAGTCCAGATAAGAATACCATATTACTTGATACTCGGACTAAAGAAGAATATGAAGCAGGAACAATTCCAGGATCAGTGCTTTTGAATTATTTGGATAATGATTATAGTAATGGAACAATTAAACCAGTTGAAGTCATAAAAATTCAATATATTGAGAATAACATAAAGGCTAAAAATAATGTAATATTGTATTGTAGAACATCATTTAGGGCAGCTCAAACATATTTGACATTATATAATGCCGGATATAGAAATCTTAAATTATATGATGGAGCTTGGGTAGAGTGGTCATCTCATAGCTCATTGCCCGTTCAAAAAACTAGTAAAGATGCACCAGCACCAACAAAATCACAAGATGCTTCATAAAAGTAGTTAAAATATAAAAATAGTTAGATACTGAAGAAGTGTCTAACTATTTTTTAGTTATAAGATATATGTATAACGTTTATATACATATAACTTTTTTTAATGCAGTATAACAAATTCCATAAACTAATGCTTACGTTTTATTGGTATAATGAAATTGTTAATAAAATAACGATTTAAAATTAAGGGGGAAAACGTAAATATGAAAAAAAATAAGATTTTAACAAGTTTATTAGCTTTAACAATTGTAGCTGCATTAGCAGGTTGTGCAACTAGTGATACTACTACAAAGACTACAGACAATGCTGCTAAAACAGAAACTACTGATACCGTAGCAAAAATAGATGTGGTTGAAGAAGCAGCTAATGGATATTTTGCAAATATGCCCGAGGATAATTATAAAATTTCTGAAAAAACTTTTGTTGAAGATGTAAAAGCAAATAAGGATATGTTTATTTTAGATATAAGACAAGCAGATGTATATGCACAAGGACATATTAAAGGTGCTGTAAATGCCGCTTGGGGAACAGCAATAAGTGATAATCTTGATAAATTACCAAAGGGAAAAACAATAATGGTCTACTGTTATTCAGGACAAACAGCAGGACAAACAGTAGCACTATTAAATATGGCAGGATTTGATGCAAGGTCAGTAAACTTAGGATGGGATTTAGGAATATCTAAAGTTGATGGAGTAAAAGATGTTACCGAAACTAAAGTAAATGATTTTGCTACAGTGGATTCTGTAGAAATAAAACCTGAAATTAAGACTGTTATAGAAAATTATTATAAAGGCTTAGATGATGTTAAAGATACAACTTTTAAAAACTATAAAATAAGTGAAGCTGATGCTAAAAAATTAGTAGATGCAAAAGATAGTGGTGTAGTATTCCTTTCTGTAAGAAGTGCTGAAGATTTTGCAAAAGGACATATTGCAGGATCAACAAATGTTGCTTGGGGAAAAGGAATGCAAGAAAAATTTAGTACATTACCAAAAGATAAGAAAATTGTAGTTTATTGTTATACTGGACAAACAGCAGGTCAAACAGTTGCTGGACTAAAAATGTTAGGATATGATGCAGTATCACTTAATGGTGGTATGGGCACAGCAGCAAATGCTCCCTCTGGATGGGCTAATAAAGGATTTGCTGTAGAAAAATAATATTAATAAAAGCCTCTAATATATAATATTTTATATATTAGAGGCTTTTTTTATTAGTTGATTTATTATTTTTTACAAATGGATTAATTTTAATTTATATTATATTAAGCGAACAAAAATTGAATGTTAGGTATAAAGTAGTTATAATAAGAATGTGACGATATAAAATCATACAAATAATATAACAGAATAAATACATATACAATAGTAAGAAAACTGAGTAAAACTCAGTAAATTATAGTACATATGAGAGGAAGTTTTATATATGGGAAAAACATTGGTGCTTGCAGAAAAACCATCAGTAGGGCGTGAGCTAGCAAAAGTATTAAATTGTACTCAAGGTGGAAATGGGTATTTGATGGGATCAAAATATATTGTAACTTGGGCGCTTGGGCATTTAGTAACACTTGCTGGTCCTGAGGACTATGATGTAAAATATAAAAGCTGGAAAATGGAAGATCTTCCTATGCTACCAAAGGATTTAAAACTGGTGGTTATTAAGGAGACGGCAAAGCAATATAAAATTGTACGTGAACTACTTAAGAAATCAGATGTAGATGAGCTAGTTATTGCTACAGACGCAGGGCGTGAAGGAGAACTAGTAGCACGTTGGATAATTCAAAAGGCAGGATTTAAAAAGCCTGTAAAGAGGTTATGGATATCATCGCAAACTGAAAAGGCTATAAAGGAAGGCTTTGCAAACCTTAAACCAGGAAGAGATTATGAAAATCTATTTTGGGCAGCGCAATCAAGAGCAGAGGCCGATTGGCTTATAGGTCTAAACGTAACTAGGGCATTAACTTGTAAATATAATGCTCAATTATCAGCAGGAAGAGTACAGACACCGACCTTAGCGCTTATTGTTGATAGAGAAAATGAAATAAAAAGATTCATTGGAAAAGACTACTGGACGGTAAATGGTAAGGTAAATAATTTTACAGTTCATTGGTCAAGTAAAAACGGAGACTCACGTACATTTGACAAGTCAAAGGCAGAAGATGTAGTGAACAGGGTAAATAATCAAATGGGCACTGTTGTAGAGCTAAGTAAAGCATCTAAAAAAGAATTGCCTCCACTTGCGTATGATTTAACTGAGCTTCAAAGAGATGCAAATAGAAAATTTGGGTTTTCAGCAAAACAAACTCTTAATATAATGCAGAAATTATATGAAACGCATAAGATACTCTCTTATCCAAGAACAGATTCTAGGCATATTACTACAGATATTGTACCAACGTTAATTGATAGGTTAAAGAGCATTGCTATAGGACCATATGAGAAAGCAGCTAGAAGCATAATAAAGGGTAGAATACATACTACAAATAGACTTGTGGATAATAATAAGGTATCGGATCATCATGCTATAATTCCTACTGAGGAGCATGTAGATTTATCAAGACTAAACAAAGAAGAAAAGAGTATTTATGACTTAGTTATAAAAAGATTTTTAGAAGTTCTAAGCCCAGCTTTTGAGTATGAGCAAACTACTGTGAAAATAAATGTTAAAGGTGAAAGTTTTTCTGCAAAAGGAAAAATAGTTAAGTTAAAGGGCTGGAAAGAAATAAGCAGTTCAGAGGCGAGCGAAGACAAAGATCAATCACTTCCAGAAATAAAAAAAGGTGAAGCAGTTAAACTTACTTTAGTTAAATCTGTGAATGAGAAAACAAAGCCACCAGCTAGATATAATGAAGCAACGCTGCTTACAGCTATGGAGCATCCAGGAAAAGATATACAAGATGAGAGTTTAAGAGAAGCTTTGGATAATACTTCAGGCCTCGGAACATCAGCTACAAGGGCAGATGTAATTGAAAAATTATTTAATATTTTCTATATGGAGAGAAGAGGCAAAGATATATTTCCAACCTCAAAAGGAATACAGCTAATAGGTTTAGTTCCACAGGAATTAAAATCGCCAGAACTTACTGCTAAGTGGGAAAAACAACTTCAGCTTATAGGTAAAGGAAAAGCTAATTCCATGAATTTTGTAAAAGATATGAGGGAATATGCAGTAAAACTTGTAAAAAACGTTGCAGCTTCTGGAGAAGTATATAAGCATGACAACGCTACAAGAATGAAATGCCCTGAGTGTAGTAAATATCTTCTTGAAGTTAATGGTAAAAGAGGGAAGATGCTAGTATGCCCAGATAGGGAATGTGGATATCGTAAAGGTGTATCACAAGTTTCTAATGCGCGTTGCCCTACTTGTCACAAGAAAATGGAGATAAGAGGAGACGGGGATAATAAAATTTTCACTTGTGGTTGCGGCTACAGAGAAAAACTTTCTGCATTTAATAAACGCCGCGATAAGGAAAAAAGTGCTTTAGGTAAAAAAGATGTTAGTAAATTCTTGAATCAGCAGAATAAAGAAGATGAACCAACTGGTAATTCTGCAATGGCAGAGGCATTTGCTAAGCTTAATTTAAAATAGTAAAAAACAGTATGTGAAGTATTTCCTCTAAAATAGAGCCTGTATTAAGGCACTCAAAAGGATATTTTTATTTAGACATTAAAATCGTTTAAATTTCAATATAAGACAACGTTAAACAAAATATTACAATATACTTTATTTTATTACTATGGTATACTTGAAATTATACAGATGTACATATACTATAATCGAAATATAAAGGGGCGTGGATTATATGTTAGCATTAATTGGCGGTATTGTTGTAGTAATTATAATATTAAAAGTTCTTGGTATTTTTTAGATATTATTAGTTGCTATAAACATTGATTTAAATAACGTTTAAGTAAAGTGATTTATACATAAAAATTAACATTAAACGAGGTCGATATATATGGGATTTGCACTTCAGATTGGTGGAGGTATGATTCACATATTAATTGTAATTGCTGTAATAATCTTTGTATTTGATTTAGTAACGGGAAAAGGACGACATTAACTAATTTGTCGATTTAATATTTGAATTCTAATTAAACATCACAATTTTATTAATTGTGATGTTTTTTATTTTACTAAAAATCTGATCCTTTGTTTAATTAATTTGTTATTTTATAAGCTATAAATATTAGATTAACAGTGTAATGTAATCCATAAGATGATTATAGTTAATTATTAAAATATTTTGTAGATTAAACATGTATAGATAGGTTATAATGTTGTAAAGATAAGAGGTGTATTTATGGATAATTTAAAAAATATAAGATGGAAACAACGATTTGAAAATTTTGATAGATCATACAAGCTGATGGCAAAATATTCAAAACAAGAAATAACTTCAGAATTAGAAAAAGCAGGTATAATTCAATTTTTTGAAATGACATTTGAATTAGCTTGGAAGGTATTAAAAGATTATTTAGAGGTTGAAGGTTATGTTGTAAAAAGTCCGAGAGAGACAATTAAGCAAGCTTTTCAAATTGGGTTAATAGATAATGGTCATGTATGGATAGACGCATTAGCCAATAGAAATCTAGCTACACATACTTATGATGAAGCGTTAGCTTCTAAGATGGCAAAAGAAATAGTGGAAATATATTTACCAGAACTTAAAAAGATGTATGAAAAATTATCGGAGGAATTATAGTATGTTTGGATTATTGCATACAGATATTGAGTATATTAAAGATACAATATCAAAATTTGGAACTATAGAAAAGGCAATAGTATTTGGAAGTAGGGCTATGGGGAATTATAAAAAGGGCTCAGACGTAGATATAGCTATTTTTGGGAAAAACATATCAACAGAAGATCTTTTTAAGTTGAATGATGTATTAAATGAAGTTAGCCCATTACCCTATTTTTTTGATATACTTCAATATGAAAATATATTAAATGATAATCTTAAGAAGCATATAGATGACAAGGGAAAGATTCTATTTGAAAAAACGTAATATTAAGTTGACATCCTTAGTTATTATGACTGATTAATTATCAATGGTTACATCAACTGTTCGGGGGGGATATATATTGAAAAGCAAATGTAAAGGTATACTTATAATTCTAATATTAACAACCGTAGTTAGTGTTCTTGTTGTGGGATGTTCTAGTAAGAAAAATTCAGTAAGTGAAAGCAAGTCTAATGTAGCTATTTCAAATGATAATGGTGGGTTAAGTGGAAGTGGTACTGAGGGTGTAACTGGTAATGTGCCAAAAGGTGATTCTAAGCCAGAGGAGAAACCAAAGGATGCTTTGACTAGTTCTTTAGACGGACAAGGCAAGATAATAAGAAATGGAAGTATACAGATGGAAACAATAAGCTTTGATGATGCATTAAAGAAAATTTTAAGCAAAACTACTAGTGTTGGGGGATATGTTCAAAGTTCTAATGTTACAGGTAGCAGCATTGCAGTAAAGTCAAAGACAGATGAGGAAAGTAGAACAGGTGAGTTTGTATTAAGAATTCCTAAGACTAAATTTGATAGTTTCATATCAGATATTGGAAGCCTAGGAAGTATTACAAATCAGAAAATTACAAGTGACGATGTAACAGCAACATACTTTGATACGCAGGCACATTTAAAATCATTAAATATTCAAGAGGAAAGACTGCTAGTACTTTTAGAGAAAACTGGTGAACTTAAAGACATAATAGCCTTAGAGAAGGAGTTAACTGACGTTAGATATCAGATCGAAAGTTTATCAGGAAGTCTTAAAAAATGGGATAATTTAATAGATTATTGCACATTGAATATACAGATATCAGAGGTTCATAAAATAAAAGAAAGTTCAGTTTCCTATGGAGATAAAATTGCAAATGGATTTACTTCATCAATTAAATCATTAATCGATTTTACTAAAGAATTTGTTGTAATTGTATTTGTATTATTACCTTATGCAGTTGTTTTATCAATATTATTTTTAATAATTAGGTATGTTTATATACACATAAAGAAATAAAATTAGATATAGGAAATAGTTTGCGGGAAACGTGGATAACTTTTTTATAGTTGAGAGTAGTGTTGCTAACAAATATTTTTACACGCAAAAAAAGTATATATTATGTATAATGCATTGAAGCGAGCTTTAGAACTTCTTATTTTATTTTTAATTAGGCTGCGTTTAGAAAAATATATGTTTGAGCGACAGCGAGTTTATATTTTTTAGCAGAGTAATTAAAAATAAAATTAGTAGTTCTTAGCGAAGTGAATGCATTAATAGTAATATATACTTTTTTTAGGTTTTCTATGTTTAGACATTATGTTAATATCTCCTCAAATATGATTTTTCAAACTCATCAATTGCCTTTAACTTTCCTTTTATTTTAAGGGAAATTCTATATTTTTCACATAAATCCACTAAGTAATCTTCAATGTATTCATCTCTGATATAAACTGTTTTTGGTTTGCCATATTGCATCAAATAATTAATGAAAATACCGAAAATATTTTGAACAATTTCATCTTTAGGAGATAATGTGGTCTGATCAATAAGTAGGCCAGTCTTATGGTCTGCAATAATTAACAAATTACCTAAGATAGGTTTTTCGAATTCTTTATCGTTAACTATAATATTTAAATACAAAGTATCTAGTTCAATTTCATTATTGGTAGTCTTAAGTTTACTTAATCTTGCCAGCAATAATTCGTCGTTTATAACTAAATTCATACGAATTCTTTGAGGAATATTTTCGGAAGATTCATAAGTCAGCCATAATTGTAACTCAGTGTCATAGTTTCTACATAAAATATTTCCATTCTCAAAGTTTACTTTTGTTTTACCTTCAATAAGATACCTTAATGCTATGTAAAGCTGCTGGAATACATATGTAAGTTGAACTACCTGGAGTTCGTCTAAAATGTACGGTACATATCCAGTTTCAAAGGATCTAAAATAAATCCATTCATCTTTACCTCTAAATTTCAAGCCTAAATTCTTAATGATCTTTAGCTCTTTGCTTGTCAATTCATCACGGTATCCAAAATAGCACATTAAATTGTTTTGATATCGGATACATTGTGGTGAAGAAATTTGTTGGTTTTTAATAATATGGTAGAAGCCATTTATTGCATCACATCCTTCATAAACTCCAATAGCGATACAATCTCCAGCCTTACCCATAACACTACAGAAAAAAGGTTCCTCGTATTCCGGAAGTAATATTTTAGTCAAATCTACATCCCATAAATCATTCCATGGTTTTAACTTTTTTAATTTAATTGCTACATCATATAGCAATCTCCATTGATCTAAACTTGCTTCTTTTCTCATAATTGATCAATCCTCTCAATAATTGAAATTTACATACAAACTATCATTAACATTTAACAAATTATAATCCTCTATTGTTATATAATTAAACATTTATACACCTCTTTCTTTAATTATATAACTATAGAAATTCCTTTTTCATCTCCATTATCTAGATTGAGAAATGCAATTGGTGTATCATTTTCTAGTGCGGTATACAAAAATGATAGTAAATGATGAAATTCAGGACGAGTTAAATGATTATCCTCTATGTTTATAAATTCAAGTTTAATATTTAGAAGAATATTATATGTAACTATACAAATAAACATGAAGCCACTAAGTTTAGGCAACACGTTTATTTGTTTTAAGTCAAAGTTCTATCTAATAGGTTATTTTATTGTTGTTTAAATTCTGACCAAATTAAATCATAATCTTTAGATGCACTACCAGCATCCTCTAAATGTTTAGCTTTAGTGAATTCTTCATTAGGAACATAAATAGCTTTGTTATCAAGAACTGATTGTGGCATAAATTCTTTAGCTGCTGTAGTGACATTAATATATTCTATACTAGTTGTAACTTCACTACTTATTTTACCATCAAGTACATAGTTTATAAATTTTTGGGCATTTTCCTGATGTGGTGCTTTTACAGGTATTACTAAATTATCTGTTCCAAATTGCATACCTTCTTTCGGATAAACAATTTTAAACTTTGGATTTCCTTTAAGTGCTGCTGATGCTTGTGATCCCCACATAACTCCTATATTTGTATCTCCATTAATTAAGCTAGTCATTGGTGTATCAGCATCAAACACTTTAACGTTAGGTCTTAATGTTTTGAGTTCTGCTTTAGCCTGGGCAAGTTTTGCTGGATCCGTTTCATTGATGCTGTAACCAAGTTTTGTTAATGCCATTCCTATAACAGATCTTGAGTCTTCTAATAAAACTACTGAACCTTTTAAAGATGGGTCCCATAAATCGCTTATTCCTTTAATATCTATTTTCACTTTATCAGGGTTATAAACTATCATTTGGCTTCCTAGTGAGTAAGGCACTGAATATTTATTAGTCTTATCGTAATATTGATTTAAATAAGCCTTATCTAAATTCTTATAATTAGTAATTGCAGATGTATCCATAGGTTTGAGTAATACATTTGTCTGTTTTGCCATAATTTGAACCATATAATCTGAGCAAATGACTACATCATATTGGCCACCTTTAGATGCTTGTAGTTTTGCAAACATCTCTTCGTTTGTTGAGAAGTTGCTATAATTAACCTTGATTCCTGTGCTTTTTTCAAAGCTTTTAACAACAGTATCAGGAACATAATTTGCCCAAGTATAAATATTAACTATTTTTTCAGTATTAGTCTTTGCCGTATTTGATTTTGAGCAACCAACAAGTGTTGAGCCCATAATTGAGACGGTGAGTAAAATAATTAGTGCTTTAAATCGTTTTTTTAACATATAAATCCCCCTAATTTTTTTATAAGTGTAAAACTTTGTTGTAAATGTATTTTATTCGTCTTTTTTAAGTTTTATTCCTTGTGATAATATTAAAATAACAAAAGTTGTAAGTAACATGATTGTACTCAATGCGTTTATTTCTGGAGAAAGTCCAAATTTTAGCATTGAAAATATCTTGATTGGCAGTGTAGTACTTTCTGGTCCACTTATAAAAATATTTATGATTACGTCATCTAGTGATAAAGCAAACGCAAGCATGGACCCCGAAATAACTGCTGGAAAAATAGATGGAAGCGTAATTGTTCTAAACACAGTAAGTTTTGAGGCACCTAAATCCATTGCGGCATCTTCAATTGACATGTCAAAATCCGCAAGTCTCGACTTAACATTTATAAGTACAAATGGTATACAAAAGGTTGTATGTGCAAGTACTAATGTAAATATACCAAAATCCAATTGAAGTATTGAGAAAAATACAAGTAATGATATTCCCATAATTATTTCTGGGATTACAATTGGGATATAGAGAAGTGAATCTATAATTCCTTTTCCTTTAAACTTATGCCTTTTTAGCCCAAGAGCTCCAATTGTTCCAATTACTGCTGAGATAATAGTACTTAAAGTTGCAATGGTTAAACTATTTAAAAGTGCAGTGAGTACATCGTCATCATTAAATAACTTAGTGTACCAATCAAGAGTAAATCCACTAAAAACTACATTTGACTGGGCTGAATTAAAAGAGTACATAATAATTATTGCAAACGGAACATATAAAAATGCGAAAATACAAAATATATACGTTCTTTCTAATACTTTTGATAACTTTGAATCCATTAGAACACCTCCGCGTCTAATTTTTTACCAATAATTTTTACGTAAAATAAAATTAAAATTAAGGATATAAAAATCATTACAATTGATAATGCTGCGCCAAATGGCCAATCGTTTGCTTGTAAAAATTGATTTCTAATAAGATTTCCAATGAGCATTACATTGCTTCCACCCATTAGGTCTGGTATGAAAAAGAGTCCTACAGAGGGTACAAACACTAGAATGCAACCAGCGACTATCCCAGGCATAGTTAGAGGTAATGTAACGTTTATAAAAGTCTTCCAGCTACTAGCCCCAAGATCTTTAGAGGCTTCTATATAAGATTTATCCAGTTTATCTATTGAATTATAAAGTGGAAGCACCATAAATGGAAACATTGTATATATCATTCCAATCATTACTGCTCCATAGGAATATAACATCTTTAATGGTTCTTTAATAATCCCAGTTATAAGTAGTATATGGTTTAATGACCCATTGGTACTTAAAATTACAATCCACCCATAAGTACGTATTAATGAATTAGTTAAAAAAGGTGCCATTATTAAAAGCATTATTGCAATTTTGTATTTTTTTAGCTTAGTAGCAAAGTATGCAAAAGGATACCCAAAAACCAAGCTAAATAACGTTGTAACAAATGCTACTACTATAGAGTCCCAAAACACCTTAACGTATAATGAACTGGCCATTCTTGTATAATTCGAAATTGTTGGTATATAGACTATGGAACCATCATCACCTCTTTGCATAAAACTGATAAACACAATATACAAAAGGGGCACCGCAACGAAGAAAAGCATCCAAAATGATATTGGTCCTATAGTTAAACCCTTTAAAACATCAATCTTTTTCTTTCTCATTTTTTCACCTAACCTTCTTCTACTATAACTACGTCTTCAGGTTCGAAGGACATCCAAACCGTGCTACCTATTTCTATTAAATCCTTCTTTTTATCATAATCGTAAGCTATAATTTCTAGTCCACTTTCAAGTTCCATAGTAGTTTTAATAATAGATCCGATATAGCTATGTTCCTTTATTATTGCAATAAGTCCAAATTGTGGTTTTAATGTACTATATTTAATGTTTTCAGGTCTTATTAAAATATAACTTTCTTTATTTCCAGAATTATCATAATCTTTATAGTCTACGTTCATATCATTTTCACCGAAGTGAACAGATATTTTTTGTTCGTCAATTTTTTTTATTTTAGTCTTAATTAAATTAGATTCTCCAATAAAACTTGCTACAAATTTTGTTTGTGGTCTCTCATAAATATCTTCAGGGGTGCCTATCTGTTCTATAACTCCTTCATTCATAACTGCTATCCTATCTGACATATTAAGAGCTTCCTCCTGATCATGGGTAACATATACGAAGGTAATCTGTAACTTTTTCTGAAGTTTTTTGAGCTCAACTTGCATTTGCTTTCTAAGTTTTAAATCAAGTGCGCCTAAAGGCTCGTCTAGTAGTAATATTTTGGGCTTATTTATTAATGCCCTACCTATTGCAACTCTTTGTTTTTGACCACCGCTTAATTGGTCTGTTTTTCTTTTTTCATATCCATCTAACTGCACTAAGCTAAGCATTTCTCTAACTCTTTTTTTTATTTCTACCTTATTAACCTTTCTAATTTTTAAAGCATAGGCTATATTATCAAACACATTCATGTGTGGAAATAATGCATAATTTTGAAATACTGTATTTACATTTCGTTCATTAGGCTGTTTGTTTTCAACATGACTACCTTCAAGCAGGACACTACCACTTGTTGGATTTTCAAAACCAGCTATTATTCTTAAGGTTGTTGTTTTCCCACAACCGCTTGGGCCTAGTAACGTTAGAAACTCACCTTTTTTTATAGATAGCGATATATTCTTAATGACTTCTTGATTTTCAAAGTTTTTTATTATATTGTCCATTTCTAATATGATTTCTGACAATTTCTAAGTCCCCCCCGTATTTTTTATACTTAAATTAATAATTTTTAAAATTACTTACTTTCTATAATACCATAATGTTCTATATTTTATGATATTTCTTGATTTAAAATAATAAAAATAACACAATGTACAAGCTATAAATTATACATTGTGTTATTTTAAATTTGGAATAATTATTATGAGCAGGTAAAAAGGCAATAAAAAAAGACTAATAAAAGTCTTTTTTTATGTGCTAAATATTAGTTTGTTATAAGGTTAAGTGGTGTGTCAGAATTACTTATGTCGCTTACGCTAGAAGCAACTGATGTTTGATTAGCATCGACACTTGATGCTAAAGGTGTTAAATTTTCAATTACAGCATCTCTAAACTGATCTGGTACATTATGAATTGTTCTTAGTCCTGCCTTTACAAGCCTATAATACATATCAACCATTTATATACTTCCTTTCACTAATAAGCATTTTGAAATAGAGTTAGAATATTTATCGCAGCTTAATTATTATTAAATTTATTATTTAGCCACGAATAGACGAACGCCCCTATAAACGTTTTCAAAATTCTCCATTTTGAACTAATAAGATGGACTTATAGTATATTATTTACATAATTAATTTAAATATACATTTTTATGAAATTATTTTCTTGATATATATATATTATATAAAAGAAGATAGAAATAGTTCCTAAATATTAAATATAAGCGTATTAACTATAAATATATGTAATTATGACAAATTACGACATGATTTCCATTAATAAAAAAACTGTAAACATAATTTAGATGTTAGTATAGGTATACAAAGAAAAAATAATGCTTTGTATATTAAAATTAGAAAAGTGAGGTACAAAAGATGAAGAAAACTTTAAGAGCATTAATATTATCAGTAGGTATTTTAGCAACAACAGGAATAAGTACAGCAGTGTACGCACAAGATTTTAATACCGTAAGTTACACAGTTATTACAGGAAGCAACCTTCAGCAGATATGTGCTAAGTATGGAATTCAACTTCCAGCGTATTTAACAGTTAAGCCTCAGGTAAAGGCACCTACAAAGGTAGTTCCTGCGAAGGCAGCACCTACTAAGACAACACCTGCTAAGGAAGCAACATCACCCGTTAAGGCAGCGCCAACACCTGTCAAGGAAGCACCAACGCCTGTTAAGGAAGCACCAGCGAAGGCAACTCCAGTGGAGGCTACCCCTACAAAGGCAACTCCTAGTAAGACAACAACAGCACCAACTTTATCTGCAGATAATAAATTAGAAAAAGAAGTAGTTACACTAGTTAATCAGGAAAGATCAAAACAAGGACTAGCTCCATTAAAAGAAAATGTTAAGCTTTCGAATGTAGCTAGAACAAAGTCAGAGGATATGGCGAAGAATAACTATTTTTCTCATACATCACCAACTTATGGATCACCTTTTGATATGATGAAACAATTTGGTATAACATATACAGCAGCTGGTGAAAATATTGCTATGGGTCAGCCAACTGCGGCCTCAGTAATGAATGGTTGGATGAATTCTCCGGGACACAGAGCTAATATTTTAAGTAAGAATTTTACTGAAATAGGAGTGGGACTAGCTAAAAACACTAATGGATCTATTTATTGGACTCAACAGTTTATTGGAAAATAAGTAGCTAAATACATATCTGTGTTTCTTAATATTGGAGTTTACAATATAAGAAACACAGATTTTTTTATGGAATAAAATATTAAGTCATGACATATAGTAGTGATTATAGATAACAGAATTTGCACTAAGTTAATATATGATAAATAAAATGTATGTTACACTTAGTTGTGTGATATTAGAAAGGGAGTAATCCTTTTTAAATATCTATAGGTGTAGATAAGATAAAAAATATATGTTAATTGTACAGATTTTGGAGGAGTACAATAAGTTAGAGAGAGTGATGGAGTGAAATTTTTAGATAACATAGAAAATGGAAGCACTAATATTAAAAGAATGGGAATTATTAAAGCTATATGTGTAATGGTTCTTTCAATTTTATTAGAAGCGCTAGGACAAATGCCAGTTGAGTTTTTAAATTTATTTTCTGGACGATTTGAAAAGGTAGTACCTTATGTAGTTTTTGTTTTCGGGGTACTGGTTAAATATTATGTTATCATTATTTTATTCAAATGGCTTAGTAACAAATCAGATGAGCAAAAAACTAAACATTACTTAAATCTTAGTGATTATGTTTATGCAGGGCTTATAATTATAGCTTTTCGTTTGATATTTGATAACAGCGTAATCTTTTGGGTTAGTAATATTTCTATGCCAGATTTTATAAATGAATCCTTTAGTGATCTTTCTGTTTCACCAATTATATTAATGCTTAGTGTTATGGTGGTATCACCTATATATGAAGAGATTATTTTTAGAGGGATATTGCTAAAAGGGATGTCCAAAAAAATAAATCAGGGTATAGCACTTGTTGCCTCTGCATTATTTTTTGCATTAGTACATATGAATGTTCCTCAAGGAATAAATGCATTTTTTTTAGGTCTAGCTCTTGGCTCTATATATTTAAGAACAGGATCAATTTATTTAAGCATATTTGCCCATTTTGTAAATAATTTTTTAGCACTTTCGATTTCTTCAATGTTTTCATTAATAGGTGGAAAGTATGCTATAGAAATTCATGGATTGTTTCTACTAGTAGGAGTTATACTTTTAGTTATAGTTTATGGTGGGTCTAATTCAAATAAAACTAACATTAAACCAAAAATATATAAAAAACATATGGAAATGTAGATATTTTTATTATGTTAGAGTGAAAATAAAACAAAATTTTATTAATAAACAAGAAACCTCTAACTTAACATGTTAGAGGTTTCTTGTTTATTTTCAGTATTCATCATATTTATCAGCTCCAGTTTTTTATTAAAATATAAGTGGTAAATTTATGGAATATGAGCATATAACTAAAATATAATGAATTAATATTAAAAAATAATTAATTGGGCAAGATAGTTTATGTGTAGCACTTAATAGTTATTTGGGAGATTTAAGAAAATTTTAAGGTAACATTAATCAATTTTTAATAATAGTAGAGTACAATAAATATATAAGCAAAGTTACATTAGTTAGGAGTGACTAGAATGCCTACTATAAATATGCTGTCTTCAGCAGATAAATTCAAAGGTCAAGGGGTGGGGTCAGCTTACCTAGAACAAGTAAATTTAGTTCAAAATGGATTAGATAAAGAATATAAAGTTGTAATAAATAAAAAAGCGATGACTGAAATAATGCATTATCATACTATTGATATAAAGCATTATTTAAGTGTGCCATTTGCTAAAAGAAAGGGTGTAACTGTATGTTATGTGCACTTTTTACCTGAAACTATTGAAGGAAGCATTAAACTACCTAAATTAATTAGACAAATTTTTTATAAATATATTATAAGTTTCTATAAAAAAATGGATTATTTGGTTACAGTAAACCCTAATTTCATATCAAAACTCGAAGCTTACAATATAAATAGAAAAAAAATAACGTACATTCCTAATTTTGTTTCAACTGAAAAGTTTTATGATGTTTCAATTGAAAATAAATATATTGCAAAGGAAAAATTGAAAATTCCAAGGGATGCTTTCGTTGTGCTCGGAGTAGGTCAGGTACAAACTAGAAAAGGTGTACTTGATTTTATTAGTATAGCTAAAAAACTTCCTAATATACAATTTGTTTGGGCAGGGGGGTTTTCTTTTGGGAATATTACTGATGGTTATAAGGAACTGAAAAATAAAATGGAAAATGCACCTAAAAATTTATTATTTACAGGAATAGTTGAAAGAGATTTGATGAATGATATATATAATGTATCTGATGTGCTTTTTATGCCATCATATAACGAGCTTTTTCCTATGTCTATACTTGAAGCAATGAATACTCACACTCCAATATTGTTAAGAGATTTGGAGCTGTATGAGGATATATTATTTGATTATTACTTAAAGGAACATGATAATGAAGGGTTCATTCGGGTTATTGAAAAGTTAAAAAATGATTTAAATTATTACAATCAGGCTAAAGATAAGGCAGTGCGGGGACATAATTTTTACTCTAGAGAAAGTGTGCTTTCTATGTGGAAAGATTTTTATAACAAGGTATCTAAGGTAAAAGGTAGGTAATCTAATGAAAAATTATAAATTTAATTTCATTTTGGGTATAACTTCGGTAATTATATTTGTATTGCTAATTATATTCACTCATGGGTGGATGGATTTAATTCATCAAATGAATAATTTGCAAATTAAATGGATAGTTGCTGCAGCTCTTTCAATGGTATTATATTGGAGCTTTGAAGCTAAAACGTTACAAACTATTATATCTTTAACAAAAAAAGACTATAAATTTAAAAAAGCATTTAAAGTTACTATGATTGGACAATATTTTAATTCGATAACGCCATTTGCATCTGGCGGTCAGCCAATGCAATTATATTCGCTGGTAAAACAAGGACTAGGAGTAGGTAGTTCTGGTTCAGCTCTTATGATTAAATTTATTATTTATCAAGCAATTTTAACTATTTATTCCTTAGTGCTTATACTTTGGAAAGCAAGTTTCTTCAAAGCGAGAATGAGTAATTTATTTTATTTAATTGGGATAGGATTTGCGATAAATGCTGGTATAATTATATTCTTGATTGTATTCTCTAAATATAGAAAACTAACACATAAATTAATAACATTTTTATCTAAAATATTAAAAAAGACTAAATTAGTAAAGAATATGTCAAAATTAGAAAACCGTATTAATGACAATTTAAATCAATTTCATGACAATATGGAGATAGTAAATAAGAGCAAGGCATTAATGTTTAAAGCTGTTATTTATACAATATTTCAGTTAACAATAATTTTTGTTATTCCTTATCTTATTTATCTTAGTTTCGGTATGAGAAATGCGAATATTGAGAGTATGATAGCTGGAACTGCTTTTGTAATGATGTTAACGGCGTTTATACCATTACCTGGAGCCGTGGGTGGAGCAGAAGGGGCCTTCTTTATGTTCTTTGGTTTGTTTTTTGCAGCTAATAATATACTGGCTGCTATATTGTTATGGAGAATGATTACATTTTACTCTTGTATAATCTTTGGTTTTTATGCATTTATTAAGAATTAAGAAAGGCCCGTAAATGCATATGATTTAGATGATCTTAAGAAAATTATAGTATTTGAAGGGGACTGATTATGAATATTGGAATTTTTACTGATGCTTATTATCCACAAGTAAGTGGGGTAGTTACTTCTACTATGATACTGAAAAATGAATTAATTAGACTAGGGCATAAAGTAACTATTATCACAGTAACTCACCCAGATGTAGAGGAGCGGGAAGGTATAATTAGATTGCCTAGTATACCGTTTTTCCTTTTACCTTCTCAAAGAGTTGGGATGATATATTCTCATAAAATTATGAGTAGAATAAAAAAATTGGATTTGGATTTAATACACACACAAACAGAATTTAGTGTAGGGATATTTGGAAGAATAGTGTCTAAAAGATTAGATATTCCTGTGGTTCATACTTATCATACTATGTATGAGGATTATATTCATTATGTGTCCAAGGGTATAATGCTTAAGCCCGCTTCGCAATTTGCAAAGCAGGTAAGTAAACTATATTGTAGGGATTGTAGCGCTATAATAGTACCAACAACCAAGGTTAAAGATGCACTGCGTCATTATGGGTTAAGACGACATATAGATGTAATACCTACAGGAGTTGATATGCAGCCGTTTGAAAAAAACAATTACAATGAGGAACTTATTAGAAATGAAAAGAAATCTTTTGGGATAAATGAAACGGACCCAGTTGTATTATTTATCGGACGGATTGCAAAAGAAAAAAGTATAGATGTAATAGTGAATAGTATGAAACCACTAATTGAAAAAATGCCTAATTGCAAACTACTAATGGTAGGTGATGGGCCGGAACGTGAAAACTTAGAAAGTCTTTCTAAAGACCTAGGAATTGAAAAGTCTGTAATATTTGCAGGCGAAAGACCTTGGGCAGAAATAGGCATGTATTATCAAATGGGAGATGTGTTTGTGGGTGCGTCCTTAACTGAAACACAAGGATTAACATTTACTGAAGCAATGGCGGCACAAATTTTAGTGGTAGCAAAGTATGATAAAAATTTAGATGGTATAATTGAAGATAATGTTAACGGAAGGATTTTTTATGAAGATAAAGATTTAGAAGGAATATTATTTGATATTTTGAGTGATAAAGGTAAATGTTCGTTTATGGTGGAAAATGCTTATGGCGGAGTAGAGTTATTGTCATCTAGGCGTTTTGGAGAAAATGTTGAGAGAGTTTATATGGAGGTTGAAAAACAAAGTTATATGCTAGCTAATCAGAAAGTAACATAACATAGTTAAGAAGGTGGAGATTATTTGTATAATCCATCTTTTTTTTGGTTTCATTAACGTTGATGTAGCTAAAATTATAAATATTATTCCGTTTATGTAGAAAAATGGTCGTTTAAAGCTGTTTATATTGATATATAAGAATATAATGGTAAAATATTAAGGTGAGCATGATATGTGAGTGCTTAATATGTATTTATGGGGGAAGAATTTATGAAAAAGAAACATATTATTTTTATTAGCATTATTGGTTTAATAATAATATTTGGTATTATTGCTTATGTTTTTAAAAACAATAAAGATTTAGCTTCAAGTAAAAGTGAATCGATAGCTTTATATACTATACCAACCAGAGAAAAAGTATTTGTAAATGGTATTATTGTTCCCGAAAAAACTGAGAACATATACAAAGACGAATCAAAAGGAAGCATAAATAAGGTTTCTATTACTGATGAACAAATAGTAAAGAAGGGAGCGGCTCTTTTTACATATAAAAATGATTTGATTACAGATCAAATAGATGAGGCGAACCAATTGCTTACTACTAGTAATAAGCAGAAAAAGAAATTACTTGATAAACAGGCAGATGCGAAAACACTTTTATCAAAGCAAAAGGCAGATGCAAAAAAGCAAGTAGCAAAGCAAGAGCGAGCAGCAGAAAGTCAAAGGAAACAAGCGGCAGCACAAGCAGGTGTTGATATTGCTAGTGCTCAAAGCGTTCCTGTAGATAGTGCTTCAATCGTTGCATCGCTCACAGCGAATACCGAGGCTTTGCTTAGCAGCTATCCAGATCAAATAGATGCTGCGCAAACTCAAATTGACACCGCTAGCAATCAGGTTAAAAAGCTAAAAGCTAAGGAATTCGCTTATATTACAGCACCTATAGCTGGTAAAATAATTTTAAGTGATACTAATGATATGACAAAACCGTATATTACAATTGAAGCGACTACGTATTATGTAAAAGGAAGTATTAATGAAAAAGATCAGACAAAGCTAAAGGAGAATCAACAAGTTGATATACTTATATTTGCTACTAATAAAACCTTAACTGGAAAGGTGAAAAGTGTAGGAAAGAGTCCAGCATCTGGGGGAGAAGCGGCGGCAGCGCAAGCTACCACAGGTGGTTCTTCTATATCTTATTATGATGCAAATGTGTCACTAGATTCTCAAGAAAATATTGTTAACGGTTTTCATGTACAAGCTACAGTAAGACTTGAAGGTGAAGAGATAAAAATACCTAAGAGTTCATTGCTTGAGGAAGCTGGCAAACAATATGTGTTCAAGGTTGTTAATAAAAAGTTAACCAAATTAGCAATTACTACTAAAAAGGGTACGGATACAGAGGTTATTGTGCTTAGTGGCTTAAAAGAAAATGACAGTATAGCAAAAACTGCTAAAGACATGAAAGAAGGTATTTCTGTTGAGTAATCTTATTGAGCTTACAAATATTAATAAATATTATAAGTTAAAGGACTCTAAATTACATGTATTGAAGGATATAGATTTAATTATAGAGCAAGGAGAATTTGTTATGATAATGGGGAAATCAGGTAGTGGAAAAACTACACTTTTAAACCTTCTTGGTTTCCTTGATCATTTTGATAACGGGCAATATGAATTTAATGGCAAGGATGTTACTCACCTTAGTGAAAATGAAAGATCAGAAGTTAGAAATAGTAATCTGGGATTTATATTTCAACAGTTTCACCTTATAGATTCATTGTCTATTGGTCAGAACGTTGAACTTCCTTTGCTTTATAAAGAAAATAGTGATATATCTAAAAAAGAAAGAGCAAATAGGGTAGAAAAGTATTTAGAGATTGTAGGACTCCTTCATAAAGAGAAGCAATCACCTTCACAGTTATCAGGAGGACAACAGCAGCGTATTGCAATAGCAAGAGCGCTTATTAACAATCCTTATGTGATTTTAGCTGATGAGCCAACAGGTGCTCTAGACAGTAAAACCAGAGAGGAAATTATGAATATATTAAAGAAACTTAATGAAGAAAATAAAACAATAATAATGGTAACACATGATCATGATTTAACTAAGTATGCTAGCAAAGTAATCCATCTAAAAGATGGAGTGATAACAAAGGTGGATTAGATATGTCTATAATAAATTTAATCAAAACTTCAGTATACAGTCTAAAATCACATAAATTAAGAGTTTTCCTCACAATGATAGGAATAATCATTGGTATAAGTTCTGTAATATCCATTATGTCAGTTGGTAATGGGCTAAAGGTAAAAATGAATGAATCTATGGCTGACACCGATGCAAATAAAATAAATATTACTTTTGAGCAAGAGAACTTAGAAGCGGATTTGAATTTGATTGAACCCTTTAGCAAATCGGATTCGTATTATCTTAAGAATGTGGACGGGGTAGAGAAGGCTGAGGCTGCTGCTCAGGGAATGGGTGGAATGAATTTCACATCAGGTGAAGGCTCATATTTTGATAAAAATACATTTATAATGTTACAAGATTATGATGAGAAAGAAATAACAGTTAAGTATGGTCGTTCTCTTAAAAAAGATGAAAATTCTAAAAAGTTAATTATGTTGGACTTCGTTGCAGCAGAGGCCCTTTTTAAATCTCCAGAGAATGCAATAGGTTGTGGAATAACAGTAAATGGAGTAATCTATGAGGTAGTAGGAGTTTTAGAAAAAGCGGGTGCATTTTCTCTAACCGGTGGAACTAGTTATATTTCAAAGGATTCAAGTGATGATATGAACTCGGATAACGCTATTTCAAGCTTAGATGTTTATATTAAAGCTGGTTACGACAAAGAGAAGGTTTTTGAAGGCATAAAAAAGAAGCTTATGGAATCGCATTCGAATATAAAAGGTGAGTATAAGCTTCAGGACCCTCAGGCAACAACTAAGATCTTTGAACAGATTATTGGTTATTTAACTGCTTTCGTAGCATTAATTAGTGGTATTTCCTTATTTGTTGGGGGAATAGGGGTAATGAATATAATGTATGTTTCTGTAACGGAGCGGAAACGAGAAATTGGTATTCGAAGAGCCATTGGAGCAAAACCTAAAAGTATATTGCTTCAATTTCTTATAGAAGCAATTATGGTAACAGGCCTTGGTGGGTTACTTGGCATATTATTCGGATTTATTTTTTGTAAAATAATTGGTATATTTATGCCATTCCCTCCAGTTATGAGTCTAGCAAGCGTTATAGGAGCAACTGCAATTTCTGTTATTATTGGAATAGTTTTTGGAATTATTCCAGCAATTAATGCATCTAAAATGGATCCAATTAAGGCAATTTACAATTAGTCATCTCCTGCGGAGCTGCAAACAGCTCCGCAGGAGATGCATTGACGACTTCGGAAGGAGATTTAAACTCCAACTTATAGAAGTGGGAGACTTTCCTTCTGAAATGTAATTAATATTATTAAAAAAATTTTGGTGAAAGCCATTATTATAAAAAAATAGATTTTATAGGGGGAAATATTATGGAAAATATTCAAAAACCAAAAGTCGGAGGGTGGATAAAAACATTGTGTATTCTTCAATTGATTGGCAGTGTACTTTCATTAACAGGTATAAGCAACTACTCTAAAATAGATGACCTTAACGTCACGACTGATGCAGCAAATAAAGCCTTGGGTAAAGCATTTCAGATTCCTCAAACCACGACTTTAAGTATAACTATTGGGTTGGTATTAGCAATAATATTAGGCGTAAGTATTATTTTGATATTAATGAAGAAAGAATTGGGGATATATATTTATTTTACTGTTGTAGTGGCACAAATAGTATATACAATTGTTAGAAGTGGATTTACCTGGTTTATACTCGCTAATTTGATAATGCCTATACTTATGGGTATATTTATTTGGAAGAAAAAAGAAATATTTAGTATGGAAACAAAAAATATAGAAGCGTAATATTAGTAAAAATTTAAAATATTAATTAAGCCCCCTTTTATGGAAACAACAATAAAAGTTGTTTTCATAAAAGGGGGTAATTTTATTTTAAATTTAAATAGTGAAATTATATAATATCTTATAAAAATTAATTATTTAAGGTGAGTAAATAATATTATATATGGTAAAATAAGAAAAGAGTTATAAAATGAGAAAAATATGAAAGATTGGAGTGGGTAGAAATGAAAATACTTTATTATGATTGTTTTTCAGGTATTAGTGGGGATATGAATTTAGGAGCATTGGTAGATTTAGGTGTAGATAAGAAATATTTAATAGATGAGTTAAGTAAATTAAATTTAGATGGATATGAAATAAAAGTTTCAAGAGGTGTAAGAAAAGGAATAGAGGGTACTAAGGTAGATGTAGTTTTAATGGGACATCATCATGAACACCAACATACAGAGGGAACTAACGAACATCATCATGAGCATTCTCATAGTGATATGCAAGGGGTTAATGAACATGAACATGGGCATATTCATGAATATGATGAAGCTGGACACTCTCACGTACATATTGAGGAGAGTAGTGCTACACATGAACATAGAAATCTTAAAGATATAAATGAGATTATAGAGTCTAGTGAATTGAGCTCTAAAGTAAAAGAATTAAGCAAAAAAATGTTTGTGAAGGTTGCAGAGGCTGAGGCAAAGGTTCATGGGAAAACCTTATATGAAGTTCATTTCCATGAGGTAGGCGCAGTGGATTCTATTGTTGATATAGTTGGAGCTGCCATTTGCTTAGACAATTTAAATGTTGATAAAATAATGAGTTCCTCAGTAGAACTTGGTGGTGGATTTGTTAAGTGTGCACATGGACTTATACCAGTACCGGCACCTGCTACAGTTGAAATTTTAAAGGGAATTCCAGTAAAGCTTGGAGCTGTACCATTTGAAACTACAACACCTACAGGGGCAGCAATTCTTGCAGCCAACGTATGCGAATTTAAAGATGATAATAATTTTATAATAAATAAGATCGGCTATGGAGTAGGGAATAGGGATACAAAGATTCCTAATGTATTAAGAGCTATGTTAGTAGAAGAAATAGACAAGTCAGTAACTGATAAAAAGTTACCTGGAGAGGGACATAAAACCGAATATGATAGTGAAATAGCCCAGGAAATTATTGAATGTAATATTGATGATATGAATTCAGAACTGTATGAATATATTATTGATAAGCTTTTTAATGAGGGAGCTTTGGATGTTTATCTAACACCAATTATAATGAAAAAAGGAAGACCGAGCATAAAGATAAGTGTTTTATGCACTTTAGATAAAGTAGAAAAGGTGAGGGAAGTTCTCTTTAGAGAAACTACCACATTGGGAACACGAGATTTTGAAGTACATAAAACTATGCTTCAAAGGAAATTTATTAAATTAAATACTAGTTATGGTGAAGTTACTGTAAAAGAAGCTTACTACAAGGGTGAAAAAATAAAAAGTAAATTAGAATATGAAGAATGTAAAAAAATTGCTAAAAGTAGTGGTATGTCTATAAATGAGGTATATGAAAAAATAAAAAGCGAAATATAAGGTTATGTAAAAATCAAAAGATTAAATTCTATTTTTAAGAAGGTGGGAAATATATGAATTCACAGGAAATGAAGGAATTTCTTAAAAACATAAAAGCTGGGGATATATCTATTGATGACGGAATTGATAAATTAAAAGATTTGTCGTATTCAGATCTAGGATTTGCTAAAATAGATAATCATAGAGAACTTAGAGTTGGATACCCAGAGGTTATATATTGTGCAGGTAAAACTACTGAGCAGATAAAGGACATTGTTAGTTTAATGCTTACCAAAAATGTAAATATCCTTGGTACAAGGGCATCTAAATTAATGTATGAAGGGGTAAAAGAAGTATGTGGTGATGCCCAGTACAATGAGCTTGCAAGAACAATTGTAATTAAAAGAAAAGAAGTGGAGATTCAAAGTACATATATTGCATTAGTAACTGGCGGAACTTCTGATATACCAGTTGCTGAGGAAGCGGCGATTACAGCTGAAATTTTTGGGAACAGGGTCGAAAGAATTTATGATGTAGGGGTAGCAGGTATTCATAGACTATTTGAAAATTTAGATGTTATACGCCGAGCTAAAGTAGTTATTACTGTAGCGGGAATGGAAGGTGCATTAACAAGCGTCGTTGGAGGACTCGTTGATAAACCAGTCATAGCAGTACCTACAAGTGTAGGCTACGGAGCTAGTTTTAATGGACTTGCCGCACTTCTAAGCATGTTGAATAGTTGTTCTAGTGGGGTTAGTGTTGTGAACATTGACAACGGCTTTGGAGCAGGGTATTTGGCAAGTATTATTAATAAATTATAAGGTATAAAAGAATTTATTAGGGTGGATTACAAATGGAAACAAGTATGAATGAGGTAGTTAATGTTAATAAATTTAATATGAAAATAAGTATGAAATCTCTTTATAGTCACTAGAGATTTCATGCTTTTTTATTAAGCCAATTCATTATTATAGACACTCTCATAAACTTTAAGAGTATTTTGCGCAGTATTTTGCCATGAAAATTCACTAGCCCTTAATAATGCTTTAGAACTAAGGTCATCTCTTAGACTTTCATTTCCCAGTAAGTTACCTATAGCCATTGATATCTCAGTGATATCATAGGGGTTTATTAAAATGCCACCATTACCGACAACCTCTGGAATAGATGTAAGGTTAGATGCTATTACAGGGGTACCACAATTCATAGCCTCAAGGGGTGGAAGTCCAAAACCCTCGTAAAAGGATGGATATATGAAAGTATCACAAGAGTTATAAAAAACAGGTAAATCCTCTTCTGGTACAAAACCAGTAAAAATAACGTTAGATTCTATTTTAAGCTGGCGTACAAGTTTTACTAGATTTTGACTAGGGTCTCTATAACCACCTACTATAACTAAATCATAATTTTTACTTAGATCCTTATATACTTTAGAAAAAGCAGTTATTGCAGAGGCGACATTTTTTCTTTCGCTAAAACCACCTAGGTAGAGTATAAATGGCTTTGTTAAATTATACTTAGTTTCTAGAACACTTTTGCAGTGAAGTTTATCCAAAGGAGTATATTTTTTATCTGCAGCTAAGGGTGTTACAAAAATCTTTTTTTCGTCTATTGGAAAAAATCTAAGAATGTCTCGTTTTGAAAATTCAGATACAGTTATTATTCCATCACAGCCACCCATAATTATAGGCATTTCTTTTAAAAATTTTAATAAATATCCTCGTCCAACTGTTTCTGGCATAACATATGGAATTAAATCGTGTATTGTGACTATCTTCTTGCAAAATATATCCGGGGAAAAACCTATACCGTTTTGGGGCATATGATATATGTCTATGTTCTCATTTTTTATGTTTTGGGGAAAATAATAATCTTCAAAAAAACGTTGGTGTTTTTTGGAGGTAATTATTATTTTACAGTTTTCTTTTTTTATACTTTCGTAATTATTACCTGACCAAAAAACATGGTAACTGTTTATAGAATCTATGTTGACCAAATTTTTAAGTATATTTTCTGTATAAGTTCCTATCCCGGTGCCGCTATATAAATTGATGCCCCTAGCATCAATTGCGATCTTCATAGGTTTCACTCCTTCAAATTATTAAAAAAACCTTATATTTATAAAAAATCTCTTCAAAAAGATAATATATATTAATATACTATTTTACATTAAAAAGTGTGTCATTTAAGCAAATATATTTAAGCACAAAATATTCGCGCGGTTCATATATTGCAATAGAACAATATTTTGGAGGCGAGCATTTGGAAATAGATGAATTAAAAGAGATAGTACAGGATAGTTATTCTATTTGTATAAACCATATACAAAAAATAAAAAATGTTTACAAAATAAGAACTAAAAATGAGATGTATTGCCTTAAAATCATTAATTATGAGCTTAAGCATTTTTTATTTATTATTGGCGCTATAAAACATTTGCAAAGAAATGGGTTTCAAAGTATCCCGGAAATTATACAAACTTGTGATAACGAGGAGTATATAACACTTGAGAAAAAGCATGCTTATTTAACGCCTTGGGTAGATGCAAGGGAGTGTAATTACGATGATCCACTAGATATAAAATTATGCACCTCAAAACTTGCGCAGCTCCATATAAAGAGTTTAAATTTTAAAGTTACACCTGATATGAAACCTAGAATAGCGTGGCTTAAATGGATAGAGACTTTTAAAACACGTGAGAATGAAATATTAGACTTCAAGAGAAGGATAAATGAAAAAGAAAATATTACTGGGTTTGATAGCAACTATTTAAAAATAATGAATGAAGAATTATCACGATCTACTAGTTCGATAAATAATTTATGTAAAAGCGATTATATAAATAAGATGAAAGACGAAATTAAACATAGGGGCTTTTGTCATCATGATTATGCTCATCACAATATACTTATGGAAAAAGGTGGAGGAGTGAGCGTTATAGATTTTGATTATTGCATCTTAGATACTCATTTGCATGATTTAAGTAGCCTCTTATTAAGAAGAATGAAAGGTGGAAAATGGAGCATTGAAAATGCACTTTTTATAATGGATGAGTACAATGCTACAAATTTAATATACAAAAGTGATATAGAGGTTATAGCAGCATTTATGGAGTTTCCTCAGGAATACTGGCAAATAGGAATTCAATGTTATTGGGAAAAAAGAATTAAGGGTGAAGATTTTTTCATTAAGAAACTTAAAAAAATGCATGAGGATGAAGAATGTAAGCAGATTTTTATAGAAAAATTTAGAAAAATAAAATATGGGAGGTAAGTATATGGGAAAAAATAAAAAGGACACGTGCAATGATGTATACAATGAGGATCCGGAAAATGAAATAATTCATCCGCAGGAGTCAACTGTAGAGGATTATGATATGAAGCTTGAAAATATGAAAGAAGATATAAAAAATCTTAAAAAGATAAGGAGAAGGCAAAAAAAACTTGATGAACTAGAATTTGAGCAAAGAGAAATATTAAAGAAAATGGACAAAAATTCTAAAAAGAATAAATAGTATTAGGTCTTTATCTTTATTAACTAATAGATATAATTTGAGGTGATGCCAGTGGCAATAAGCATCTATAATGATTTTTCTGACTATATGATGTATAAAGGTATTAAAAATGTAGAAAAAATCGAATTTAAATATGAGAATATAGCAGAGACTATAACAGAAAAAAAAATAATAGAGCAATTTAGAGTTATCCATGAGGTACATGAAAAATCAATAGGGTTTAACGGATATCTTAGAAATAGATTAAATAACAATACGGGGAAAACCATAGAGGCATATAAAATTTCTATCAAAAAGCTCTCTAGCGATATAAATAGTATTAATGAAAATGGACCTAAAAATTCTTTTGAAGAATTGATTGTTAAATATGGAAGTGGTGTTATAACTAAGGGTAAGGCAGCTATAGTTGCAGCGTGCGGCACGGATTATCTAGAAATTATAACAAGGAGCATGAGGCGAGGTGAAATATGTTTAGGTAATACAGATTTTCAAAACCTTAGGAAAAATGAGTTTATTGAAGTGGTTAGTTTTGCGAGTTGTTGTTACAATATGGTGGAAATAGATTGTTTTCTTTTACTTAGTAAATTAAAAAGAAAAGGGCTGAAGGTTGATTTTAGAAAGATGGCAGATGAATTTTGCCTAATCGAAGGACTAGGAAATTCTAGCTCAAAATTTCTATTAGCATTAATGTCTTATCCTCATGAATTTATGAAATGTTGTAATAGATATAGAGCAGGCACTAGGTTGTGGCATGAGGACAGGTTTTCACAGAAGCTTATAAAAGCTTTAATTCAAGATGGAGATTCTTTAATTTAGAGAGGTGACAAGATGTTAGACGTTAGATATAAAGATAGAGCTTATTTAAGTAAATATGATTTAGATGTGAACCTATTTAGTGAATTTGATCTAGTGGTGTATGATGTTATTCCAGTAAGAAAAGTATTTATACTTAATACAAATAAGGGCGATAAAGTTTTGAAAAAAGTAAATTATAGTATAGACCAACTTGAGTTTATTAACTATGGAATTGAATATATCAAGAAAAATAAATTTAACAGAATTATAGAATTTGAAAAAACAAAGTCAAATTTAATATATGTTCCTTGGGAAAGTGATATTTATTGTATTATGGATTTAGTAGAAGGCAGAGAGTGTGAGTATAGCAATCCAGTGGATGTAATGCTTACAGCTAGAGCGATAGCAGGGCTTCATAGAGGATCTGAAGGGCTCGTATATGAAGAGGGATTTAAAACGCAACTTGCCAAGAATAAAGAGAGGTTACTATGTGGTAAAGTGATAGAAAATTTCAATAAAAAACTAAATGAACTTTTGTTTTATAAAGATATAGCAAAATTAAATGAAGATAAAAATGAATTTGATTGTATATTTTTAGAGAATGTTAAGTATTATGAGGATAATATAATAAAAAGCATAAATATCCTTAAAAAGTCAGATTATTATAATTTGTGTAATGAAAAAGAAAAAATAGCATTTTGTCATCATGATCTGGCCCATCACAATATATTAGTTAATAAGGAAGAGGTATACTTTTTAGACTTTGATTATGCGGTTATAGACTTAAAGGTACATGATATTTGTAATTTTACAAATAAAGCCATTAAAGATTTTTGTTATGATATTGAAAAATGTCATAACATAATAAGTGAATATACAAAAGTAAATCCATTAGATGATAGGGAACTTAAGGTGCTTTATGGAATGCTAAGCTTTCCAGAGGATTTTTATAGTATATCTAAGGATTATTACACAAGGAAAAAGCAGTGGAGTGAGGAGATATTCTTAAACAGGCTAAAGAGAAAAGTAGAATATAAAAAAGATAGAGAGCAGTTCTTAGAAGCTTTTAAGAATTATTATAATTGTTAGATTTAAACCCCTACATAGTGATATATTAACTATGTAGGGGTTTAATTTTGGGTTATTATTAACAATAAAATCATTTTGGATTTGTACCTAATATGCTTTGATAAGCTGTTAACGTATCTGTAGCGGTATGTTCCCAGGTTAATTCAGCAGCCCTTTTTAATCCTTTAGTTATAAGTGATTCTCTTAAATCACTATCATGTATCACATTATACATTTTTTCACTTAAGTCATCAACGTCATATGGATTTACTAGTAAAGTTGAATCCTTTACTATTTCAGGAATAGAGGTAGCATTAGACGCGATTACAGGCACACCACAGGCCATTGCTTCTATTGGGGGTAGTCCAAAACCTTCATAGAAAGAAGGGTATACAAATAGCTCACAAGCGTTATACATGTAGGGGATATGCTCCATAGATATAAACCCTGGGAAAATTACATATTCATCAATATGAAGATCTTGTGCTCTTTTTTTATATATATCATATGATTTACCTTTATTACCTGCAATGACGAGTTTCATATCCTTTTTTAGTTTTGGCAGGAGCATGCTAAACGAATTTAGTAGTCCAACAATGTTTTTTCTAGGACTAAATCCGCCAATATATAAAATATAATCTCCTGTTATAGAATAATTTTTTTCGATAATAGATCTACTAAGAGTTTTGTCATAGGGTTTATAAATATCCTCACTAGCTAAATGGGTTACATATATTTTTTCCCGAGGAAAGTTGAAAACATTAATAATATCTTCTTTTGAATATTCTGATACAGTAATTATACCATCACACAGTGGGATAATATTTGGTAACTTTTCATTGAAAATTTTAAGGTATTGATCACCAACTGTATCTGGCATTTTATAAGGAATTACATCATGCAGCGTAATAACGAAAGGACAGTTTTTACGAGCGGGTAATCCAACACCATTTTGAGGAACGTGGTATATGTCTATAGACTTGTCTATTAATGGGTTATAGGTATCAACCTCACTCCAAAAATTGTTTTGATTATCTTGTTTAATCTTTTTTATTTGGAAATTTTTTTTAAAGGGTATAGCAAGCTTGCAATCATCAGGTACATATAGCAAATAGTCATTATAATTGTCAATTTTATTTAAAGAGTGAATTAGCTGGTATGAATAAGTTCCTATACCAGTCCCTCTATACCATTTTGCAGCTCTAGCATCAATTCCAATTTTCATTATAAGACTCCTTAAACACTGATTTAATATATCAATATATTTCATTATATTAAAAGAAAGCATAAATGTTATTAAAACATGGAAGAATTTATTCTAAAATTAAATATTAGTAATATAAATTATAAGGGGGGTGAGTAACATGATGAGGGAATTTGAAATTGAAAGACAGTACGGAATTAAAATAGAGAGTATACGTCCTAATAAGGGAGTGTATTTATTAAAAACAGATGGCGGAACTAAGTGTCTAAAGAAAATCAGTTACGGGACACAAAAACTTTTGTTTGTATATGGAGCTAAAGAGCATCTTGCAAATAATGGTTTTGACAAGATTGATAGATATTATTTAAATACCGAAGGAAATCCTTATGCTTTAGTTAACGAAGATATTTACACGTTATCCACATGGATAGATGGTAGGGAAAGTGATTTTCATAATGAGGAAGATCTGATCTCTGCTGCAAAACAATTAGCTTATATGCATATTGCATCAAAGGGATATGATCCACCAGAAAACAGTAAGCTTAAAACGGACCTTGGAAGATGGCCACACTTAATGGAAAAAAGAATAAAGTCTTTTGATAAAATGCTTGGAATGATTAGAAAAAAGAAGAATAATAAAACAGATTTTGATATGAACTATATTAGGAGTGTGGAATCTCAAAAAGAACTAGGCAAAAGGGCTATGGCTATTTTAGATGATTCTAGGTACTTTGATATATGTAGACTAACTGAAGAAGAAAAAGGATTTTGCCACCATGATTATACTTATCATAATATTATTATTGACAAAAATAATGACGTTAATATAATTGATTTTGATTATTGCAAAAGAGAAGTAAAGGCATTCGATTTATCTAATTTTTTAATCAAAATGCTTAAGAAGCAGGATTGGGACATAAAATATGCTGTAATAGTTTTAGAGGCATATAGTAGTGTAAATCCTCTGTCATTAGAAGAGTACAGACTCATATATGCATTTTTGGTATTTCCACAACGCTATTGGAGGCTTTGCAATAGATTTTATTATAATGAAGTTACTTGGATCCAAAATACCTTTAACAAGAAGATGGAGGAGTTAATTTCTGAAAAAGAAAAGTTTATGGTATTTATTGAAGATTATAAGAAACAATTCAACCAGAGGTAACATGCATCAGGCTATCTATAGCATGAACATTTATAGTATGCAACAGACTATTTATAGTATGCAACAGACTATTTATAGTATGAATAATGCTGTTTATTAAAGTTATGTAGATATTATTTTTACATAACTTTTTTTTGTTTTCACCTATTAGTCATATTTCCATAACATATAGTATGAGTTTAAATATGGAGGTGGCAAAGTGAAAATAGGGGACGTTGTAGTGAGGAAATCTTACGGTGGGGATATTACATTTAAAATAATAGATATTGTTATAAGAGATAATAAGGATGTGTTTTTACTTAAAGGGATAAACTTAAGAATAGAGGCAGACTCTTTAAGTGATGATCTACAATTGGTATCAGAAGATATAATTTACGAAATAGATAGGGTTTTTAATAAAAAGGTAAATGAATCTATAAAAAGGATATTAGTGAATCGTATTAAAGGAACTAGAGGAGACAAGGCATCTACTGTAGATTTTAAAAGTAAAATTAAAGAAATGCAGCTAAAACAAGAAAAGTATAAAGAATATAAAAATAAGGACATGACATTTGGGCGTCCAGGTAAAATACTACATGTTGATGGGGACGCAGACTATTTGGAAGTCTGTTTGAAAACTTACAAGCAATTGTCCTTAGATGCAGTAGGCAGAGTTGTATCTGAGAAAAATCAACCAAGTGAGATAGTAGATTTAGTTAAAGAAGTTAAACCGGACATAGTAGTAATAACAGGGCATGACGGTATGGTCAAGGGAATAACTGATTATATGGATTTAAATAATTACAGGAACTCTAAGTTTTTTGTAGAGGCGGTTGTTGCCCTTAGAACTTATAATGGAAGTTATGATGATTTAGTTATATTTGCAGGGGCATGTCAATCGTGTTATGAATCAATTTTAGATGCTGGTGCAAATTTTGCTAGTTCTCCAGAACGAGTCTTAATTCATTGTTTGGATCCAGTTTTAGTTTCTGAGAAGATTGCATACACAAATATAGAAAGTGTTGTAGCTATAGAGGATGTAATACAAAATACTATAACAGGGATTGCGGGCATAGGTGGATTACAAACTAGAGGGAAGTATAGAGAGGGGTTTCCTAAATCTAAGTTTATATAATTAATTTTAAAAAAAAATTGAATTTAAAAGAATTAAAGTAAAGCCATGTTTTAATTAGGTAAAAGGACATAAATTAGATGAAAATTAATTATATGATGAATAATCTATGAAAATCAATTTTGTTAAGGTGAAATGAACATTGACAAAATTACGATACTAGTGATAAAATATAAAGTTTAGTTGACAAAAATATATATATGGTGTATAATATAAAATGTGGAAAGAGGTGTTTGCTGTGGAAAAAATAAATGTATTGACTTCAATAAAAGATGAAATTGAAAGTCATGTTGGCGAAAGAGTAACATTAAAAGCTAATGGCGGAAGAAGGAAAATTCTTGTAGATAACGGAGTTATTGAAAAGACATATCCAAACATTTTTGTTATTAGATTAGAAAAGGACACCCACAGGACAGTGACATATAGTTATTCAGATGTTTTGACAAAAACGGTTCAAATAGTTTTTGCAGGATAAAACGATACTGCAACATAGTATCGTTTTTTATATTTATAAATTAATCTTATTAATATGAGATTGG
Source organism: Clostridium sp. (assembly GCF_050717545.1). Lineage (GTDB taxonomy): Bacteria > Bacillota > Clostridia > Clostridiales > Clostridiaceae > Clostridium_AD. The sequence continues at coordinate 91,835 of NZ_JBOITN010000034.1, read as the reverse complement.
CGAGGCATATATTAAATAGAATGTTTAAGCGTTAGCAATAACGAAACATTTTATATAATATATGCCTTTGTTTTAGTTTTAAAAATTATGTTGGAATTTGTAATACGAATTAAAAAATCAAATATCATATTTTGGGCATTGTTTCTATATATATTATTAGTAGGTTTTTTAGTGAGGAGCAATTCATAAATGCTTCCACGATAAAAATACAAGGAGGTATAATGTGGAAATAAATTTGATAAGAGAAAACATAGAATATGAGCAATTACTAGGGGAAAATTCAGTAGATACAGTGGTGAAAGAGGAATTTGTAATACCGGATACACAGCCAGATGTTAGAGAAATTCTAGTGCTGGATGTCAAAGCTCTAATAAATTCTAAACAGATAATTGAGAATAAGGTATATTTAGAAGGTCAGATTCAATATAACGTACTTTATATGACAAAGAATCAAGAACGCACAGACGTGGAAAATGTAGTGTATAGTTCTAAGTTTTCAAATACAATTGATATAAATGGTGCAATGCCAGAAATGCTTTGTGATGCCGATTGTTTTGTAGAACATATGGAATGTAGAATAGTTAACGAGAGAAAAATATGTATAGAGGGTATATTGAGATCAAAATCTGAAGTATATAAAAACTTTGTTTTTCAAATTGTTAAAGATATAGATACAGTTAAGGATGTCCAATTTTTAAAGAATCCTACTAGTATAGACAAAGTAATAAGAAATTTCACTGGTGAACTTGTTGGTAAAGCTAATATAAAAATACCAATGGAGAAACCAGAAATTGCTAAAATGATAAAATTTGATGTAAATATTCATAAAAAAGAAATAAAACTGTATGAGGGGAAAATTCAAATTAATGCATATGCATTAATTAATATGATATACAAAGGAAAAGATAGCAGAGAGTTATCTTGTATTGAACATGAAGTAATGCTTAATAAAGAACTAGAATTTGAGGATGTTAATCCTTATATGGACAACTACACAGACTTTAAGGTAGACGGTATGGAGTTCGATATTAAGGAAGATGATTTAGGAGAAAAAAGAATTATTGATGTGGAATTTTCAATAAAAACAAACACAAGAGCTATGCATAAAGAAGAAGTTGATATGATTGAAGATGTATACTCGCCAACTACAAAACTTGAGATGGATAAAAAAGATTATAACCTTAATGTAATGCAGGGACAGTTATTAACTGAGACATTGGTTAAAGGAGACATAGAGTTAGATAATACTATGGCAAAACCAAGCAAGGTTATTATGTGTAATGCTAGTGTTTGTATAACAGATAAAAAGGTTATGGAAGATAAGGTTGTAGTTGAGGGTATAATGAATGTAACGGTATTATATAGAAGTGATGATGAAGAAAAATATCTATCTGCAGTCTCTGAGGAAATTCCGTTTACCTGTGGCGCTGATATATTAGGTGCTAAGATAAATATGAGTAGTATGTGTAAAGTATCGCTAGAGAATATAAATGTGGACATAGAGGCAGGAAATATAGCAATTAGAGCTGTAGTTAAAGTATATGTTAGAGTGAATTATATGGTTGAAAAGAAATTTTTAGTAGATGTTTATCCAATAGAAGGTGAAGCACCTGTGAAAAAGGCTAGTATTACAATTTATGTAGTTCAGGTTGCAGACACCTTGTGGAAAATTGCTAAAAAATATAATACTACAATACACGAAATCGCAAGAGTAAACCAAATAGAAGATCCAAATGTTATAAAGGTTTCACAAAAGCTTATAATACCAGGTAGAATAATTATATAAATAATGACAGTGAAATTGGTAAAAAAATCCCACAGCGTTATTAATAACGCTGTGGGATTTTGATTTTTTAAAAGTAAATGTAGCAATATTAAATTTGTTGTAATATACTGAATTTAATGGTGCCGTTTCTAGTGGAAGTTCGGTCGTATAAAAAGAGTTGGAGGAAAGTCATGTTAGTAAAAGCTTATGCAAAAATAAATATATCTTTAGATATAATAGGTAAGAGGGAAGATGGATATCATTTACTAAAAATGATTATGCAAAACATAGACTTATATGATTCTCTGTCATTTCAAAAATGCAACAAGGGTATTAATATAAGCTGTAATAAACCGTACATACCTACAAATGATAAGAATTTAGTATATAAAGCTGCAAAGCTTTTTATGGACACTTATAATATTAATGAGGGCGTTAATATATACCTTAAAAAGAATATTCCTGTAGCAGCTGGTATGGCGGGTGGTAGTACAGATGCAGCGGCTGTTTTTAAAACACTTAGACAATTATTTAAAATAGACGTGGATGATAATGAACTTATGAATTTAGGTGTTAAAATAGGTGCTGACGTTCCTTTTTGTATAAAGGGGGGGACTGCTTTGTGCGAAGGAATAGGAGAAATAATCACTCCACTTACACCTTTTAAAAATCAAATCTTAGTTTTAGTTAAACCTAATTTTGGAGTTTCAACTAAGGATGTTTTTAAAAATTTAGACATTAGTAAAATTTTCAAACATCCTGATACAGAAGAATTAATAAGAGCTATGGAGGAGGAAAGACTGGCGGATGTATGTAACAATATGAAAAATTTACTAGAAAATGTTACGCTAAGAAAATATCCTGTGCTTAAAAGAATAAAAGAAGATATGGGTAAAATGGGCGCGGTTGGTTCAATGATGACTGGAAGTGGACCGACGATATTTGCTTTTTTTGATGATATGTTAAAGGCTCAAAAGTGTTATGATAAATTTAAGATTCAATATAAAGAAGTATATATAACAAGAACAATTTAAATAAAATTTTATAATGATTTGCAAGAACGTGTAAAACCCTTAAAGGGTTTTACACGTTTTTTATATTTATGAAAGTGAATATTTATATAAATGAATATTTTTTTAACGTGTCGTAAAAACTAGTTATAGAAAAGTAGACAATTAACATTAATAATGCAGCTCCGCAGGAGATGATTTAATGTTTGTATTACATTACTAATTAAATTTAAATAGGGAGAAATAAAATGAGAGTTTTAGATTTATTTGATATGTATTTTTTAGCAATGATGCTTATTCAAGGTACAGTAGTGCTTATGGTGGATGCAAGGGACTTTAAAAAATCAGGTATGGGGGTCATTAGTAAGAAAGCACGAGTATTAGGGGGAGTTGCAATTACTATATCTATCATTTTATTTGTGCTTAGATGGCTATTATAAGGGGAAATATATATTTACTTGATACATATAAGGAAGTGAAAAATATGAAAGAAGATATTAATGACGAAATTAAGCCTAGTGCAGAGGAAAACATAACATATCTAAAAGAACTACTTGAGGATAACTCTGATGTTATCTTTAGAACTTTTAATGTTGGAGAGTGGAAGGCAGCGCTAGTTTACATTGACAGTATGGCAGATAAAATTTTATTAAACGACTTTGTATTAGAACCGTTAATGTTGTCATCAAAAGGAATAGAAGATGTAGAGGAAATAAAGGATAACATACTTGCAGTTACGGATATGCATGAGGTGGAAAAACTAAGCGAAGGAGTTAAGGCCGCACTCTCTGGGGAAACTTTAATGTTTATAGATAATCTAAACTGCGCATATGTTATTGCAACGCGGTTTTGGCCTAATAGAGGAATAGGAGATCCATCTGGTGAAACTGTAATTAGAGGGGCGAGAGATGGGCTTACAGAAACTATAAGGTTTAATACTGTGTTAATTAGAAGGCGAATTAGAGATACAAGGCTAAGAATTAAAGCAAAAACTATAGGAATCAGATCCAAAACCGATGTGGCTATTATGTATATTGACGATATAGTTAATAAAGATGTGCTTCAAGAACTTGAGGATAGAATTGATGAAATAAATATTGATGCTGTTTTTGATAGTGCCTATATTGAACAGCTTATTGAAGATAATAAATATTCACCGTTTCCTCAAATACAAAGTACAGAGAGACCAGACGTAGTAGCTGCAGCGCTATATGAGGGCAGAGTAGCGTTACTTGTAGATAATTCTCCTTTCGCAATTATAGTTCCAACTACGTTGCCTAATTTGTTCCAATCTCCCGATGATTACTATCAAAGATGGATGCACAGTTCTATAATTAGATTTCTTAGGATAGTTGCTATATTTATTTCTCTTACCGCACCTGCACTTTACGTCGCGGTTACCTCGTATCATACATCTATAATACCTACCAAATTAGCTTATGCAATAGCGGCATCTAGGGAAGGAGTACCATTTCCCGCATTTATAGAGGCCATCATTATGGAACTGTTTTTTGCACTTCTTATGGAGGCTGTTATAAGGTTACCAAGGCCTATAGGAGCTACCGTTGGAATTGTAGGAGGGCTTGTTATAGGGCAATCTGCAGTAAGTGCTGGAATAGTTAGTCCCATTATGGTAATTATTGTGGCACTTACGGCTATAACTACATTTGTAACTCCTAATTATGAAGTTGCTACTGCATTTAGACTAGTTAGGTTTTTCCTTATTATTGCTTCGGCAATTGTAGGATTTTATGGAATAATAGTAGGCCTTATCATACTTCTCATTCATTTGGTAAGGATGAAGAGCTTTGGTATACCTTATTTAGCACCAGCAGTCAGTACTGATATTAGTGATTTAAAGGATATGTATATAAGAGCCCCAACATCTGAGCTAAAAGAAAGGCCCAAATATATGAAAACAGGGGATAAGATAAGACAAAAATAAAAAACATCGTCATCTAGTATGGAGGTTAAGGAGATATTATGAGAGAGAAAAAAATAATTGGGGATTTCGGATTATTCACTACTATATCTGTAGCTATAGTGGGTGTAGGAATATTTTCTTGTCCAAGAGAAGTTATAGATAAGGTAGGTAGCGACGCATGGATAGTTACGTTAGCGGCAGGCGTAATAATTTGTTTATTACTTTATCTTATTTACAGGGTGATGATGAAAAATAACTTTGAGGATCTTACAAATATACTGCAAAACACTTTTGGAAAGATTCTTGGAGGAATATTCGCTATTACATTTGCAATGTATAGCATATATATTGTATCCCTTGGGATGCGGGAGTTCGTTGAAGTAATTAAACTATATTTATTAAGGCGGACCCCTACAGAATTTATTTTAATGACCACTATTTTAACAGGAACCTATTTAGTTCGCGGTGAAATTGGTGATCTGGTTAAATTTAATGAAATTTCATTTTGGCTTATGTTTGTTCCTGCATTTACAGTTTTAATTTTTACCGCAGTAAATGCGGATTTCACAAATTTATTACCAGTGCTTAATAATAAACCGATGAATTATTTAAGTTGTTCAAAATATATTTTATTCTGTTTTGGGGGGATAGAAATAGCTTATCTTATTCTTCCTTATCTTAAAAATAAGAACAATTCATCTCGAATATTAAGAAAAAGTATTATGTTTGTAACTTTGTTTTATTTAGTTGTAATGATTCTTGTTTTAGCAGTGTTTTCTAAATCACAAAGTAAAATTTTATTATGGCCAACTATTACTATGATACAGTCTTTAGAAATATCAGGCACATTTATAGAAAATTGGGAAGGGATAGTCATGGCATTTTGGATATTTTTTTATTTTACTACATTTGTTAACACATACTTCTTTTCAGGCGAAATTGTTAAAAATGTATTTAAATTAAAAGATATTAAGTTATCTTCACTATTGATAATGCCTATTATTTATGTTGTAGCATTATACCCGGATAATATAGCTCAGCTTTATGCCATGCAGTTTAGAAGTGTTCTGGTTCTATTAACGGCATTATTTCTTTTCGTAATATTACCAATACTTATCTTACTTGTGGGAAAAGCACGCGAGAGGGGGAAAAACATAAATGAAGCTTAAGAAGATGTTGCCACTTATCCTTTGCTGTATGTTGCTTAGTGGGTGCTGGGATAAAGTAGAGATAGATAGACGTAATTTTATCTCCACTATAGCTATAGATGTAGGGGAAGATATAGCCAAAGAAAAGGAACTTAAAAAACTTAATTTAGTAGAACCCTCTTCAAGTATAAACATTAAAAAGATCAATGTAACTTATGGATTCCCGGATATGAGCATGGCGGGGGCTGAAAAGGGTGGGAGTGCTCAGGAAAAATACATTAATACTCAGGCTTATTCAATGGAGGATGCGTATTCCGAGGCTATGGCAAAAAGTAGTAGAGATATATATCTTGGTCATACAAAGCTACTTATATTATCTAGCGATATATTAAATCATAAAGATACTGTCAAAGAGATAGTAGATTATCTGCAGCGTAATCCTAGCATAAATAGGATGGTTCAGGTAGTTGTATCTGATGGCCGGGCTGAGGACTATGTAAAATTCAAACCAGAAACGGAAAATAGTACCCAATATTATATTTCCGGACTTATGGACAATAGCAATAGAAATTCTAGGATTATGAGCATGACAATTAATGAACTTCTTATATTATTAAGCGAAAATGGGAATGCGTTGCTACCTATGATAAGTTTAGATAAGGAAAAAAATGAACTTATGTTAAGTGGCGCTGCTATAATTGAAGATTATGAATTAAAAGGATCCTTTTCACCACTTGAGCTAATTAACATTCAACTTTTAAGTGGTAAGTTTAAAGCAGGTAAAAAAGCTATATATTTGGATGGACACCCTATTGACTATTTGATAGATGGATATCATAGGAAAATTAGAATTGTACAGAAAGATGATAAATTAATTATTAATGTTGATATAAACCTTGAGGGGCAAATAGGTGGATATTATGTAGGTAAAAAAATACTTGATGAAGGTCAACTTAAAAATATACAAAACGCTTTTAATAGTTCCATTAGTGAAGACTTGAGAAAAGCTATGGAACTAGCTATAAAAGAATATGGGATAGATCCATTTGGGGTCAGAGAACATATTGAGAAATTTAACCCCTCATTATGGAATAAAATTGAGAAGCGTTGGAAGATAAAATATAAAGAGGCATCAGTAAATGTAACTGTTGATACGAAAATTCGAAGAATTGGGGCAACTGAGTGAATATGATTACATAATATGGTGATACTCTTAATATAAAACATTGTATTCGGGGGGATAAACATGAAAAAATTTATATTAACGAGTTTTGCCTTAATAATTATAATTTCTTTGGTAATAAACGGGAATAATGCAAATGTGAAAGCAACTCAAAGTGATGTCGCAAGTAAACTTATAAGATTTCATGTTATAGCTAACAGTGATAACGATATAGATCAAAAGCTAAAATTAAAAGTAAGAGATTCTGTTTTAAAATATATATCACCAAAACTTTCCACATGTACGAGTATAGAGCAGTCAAGAAAAATTATAAATAATGAGAACAAAAATATGAAAAAAATTGCAGAAAAAATTATAAAACAGAATGGATTTAAATATTCAGTAGTTACGAGCCTATCAGATGAAAATTTTCCGATTAAAACATATGGAAATATAACTCTCCCTCAAGGTCAATATGAGGCTTACAGGATAATTATTGGAACTGGCACAGGCCAAAATTGGTGGTGTGTTATGTTTCCACCATTATGTTTTGTAGATATTACAAAAGGAAATGTTTCTTACCAGAAAACTGAAAAAGAAATGAAGACAGTATTATCAGATGATGAATACAAGTTAGTTGATAATACTGTAAATAGTCAGAAAATAGTTGTTAAGTTTAAACTGGTTGAGATTTTTAGTAAATGGGTTAGCTAAGAGAATATTAAAATCTAATAAAAGGATGACAATCTATAATTGTTATCTACTGGCTAAGAATATCAGGAGGGAAAGACATGAAAATGCTAAAGAAAAGAATTTTGTATACAAGTATTGTAACTATAATTGTCGTATTTTCAACTACTTTTGCTATATTAATGTTTTTGGAAAGGCTAGATTATAGAAACTATCTTCAAGGTCAATATAGTAAAAATATGTATGATCTTGTTGATTCTGTACAAAATATAAGAGTAAATCTTGGTAAGTCCGCTATTGTTGGTTCTAGAGAACAAAGCATAATAGTTTTCGAAGAAATATTTAGATTTTCGGCCGCTGCAAATGATAAATTACATTCATTGCCTCTTGACCAAGTGGTTGTTGGGGATACTAGTGAATTTTTAACTCAAGTAGGTGATTTCTGTTATTCACTTGCCAAGGCATCGTCAGAGGGCAAGGAACTTAGTGATAAGGAGTATGATGAAATCGATAAATTAGAACTACAATCTTACACACTTCAAGAACAATTAAACGGAGTGCTTAGTGATATAAATGAAGGCGCAATTAAATGGGGAGAAATCAGGAAAAAAAGTAGCAGAGTACTTGCAAAAACAGGTGGAGACCTAGTTAATGAGAAATTTACGGGTATACAAAAGCAAATAGTCCAATATCCAGCTTTAATTTATGATGGGCCATTCTCTGATAATATATTAGAAATAAAACCTAAAGTAATGTCCCAAAAACAAGTAAGTGAAGAAGCTGCAATTAAAATAGTAAAAAACATGTTAGGTGAAGACAAAATAGCAAACATTGAAAGTAAGTCAGTACAAGGTAAAACTGTAATACCTACCTATACATTTAACATAACATTTAAAGGGAGAGAAAAAAGTGGTGGAAAAGCGGTAATAGAGGTAAGTAAAAATGGAGGCAGGGTAGTATATTTATTAGATAGTAGAGATGTAGGAGAACCAACCGTAGATATTGAAAAGGCAGTAAAAGATGGAAGCGAATTTATATCTAAAATAGGATATAAAAATATGGAGCCTACATATACTCTTAATTATGAGAATACAGCAGTTGTGAGTTATGTATATAAACAAGGAGAAGTATCAATTTATCCTGATCAAATAAAACTTAAGATTGCATTAGATGATGGCAGTATTATAGGAATTGAGTCTGAAAAATTCTTGATTTCTCATGTTGAAAAAAGAGATATAGGTACTCCTAAAGTAACAATAGCAAAAGCTCGAGAAAAGGTTGGTAAAAGACTTAAAATAACTAAAACAAGTTTAACGATTATTCCTACAGATACTAATAAAGAGGTTTTGTGTTATGAATTTTCAGGAACATACAAGGATAAAAATTATATAGTATATATCGATGCGAATACTGGTTATGAGCAAAGGATTATTGAAATAATAGATACTCCTAACGGAAAATTAACTATTTAACGACATTTCAGAAGGGATGGCCAAATTTCTATAAATAGGAGTATAACTACCTTAACATAAATATAACTTTAAAGGGAATATAAATCTCCTTCTGAAGTCATTAATATACAGCTCCGGAGGAGATGACTTAATTAAATAAAAGATGTGAGGATATCTGTGTATAAAGTACATGGGTATCCTTTATTTTAGAAATTAAAATACAAAGCAATAGATAAAGATGATATAATGTTATATAGGTTAAAAAAAATATGTAAATTAAAAAAATATATATTCTGAAAATATATTTAGTAAGCTTATGTTTTGATTATTGATAATATGCTTATTATGGTTATAAGGAGATGTCGAAAGTGAAAAAGAAAATAGCAATATTATTTGGTGGACAGTCCACAGAACATGAGGTTTCAAGAGTATCAGGGGCTTCAGTGTTAAGAAATATTGATCAAACAAAATATGATATATACCCTATAGGGATAACCAAGGAAGGGTTATGGTTTGAATATACTGGGAACATAGATAACATAGAAGATGGAAAATGGGAAACTGACGAATATTTCAAGATAGCAGATGGTCAAAATCTTATATTTAATAAAGAGATAGATGTAGTATTTCCAGTGCTTCATGGGCTATTTGGTGAAGACGGTACTATTCAAGGTATGTGTAAATTATCAAATATTCCTTGTGTAGGACCAGGGGTAATGGCTTCAGCTATTTGTATGGATAAAATATATACAAAATATTTACTTGAAAAATTCAATGTAAAACAAGCTGGCTATGTGGTCATAAATTCGCATGATTATGCACAAAATAAAGATTTAATAATACAAAATATAGAAGAGAAACTTGATTATAACATATTCATAAAACCATCTAATGGTGGGTCTTCTGTTGGAATATCAAAGGCGCATAACATATCTGAATTAATTATTGGAGTAGAAGAAGCACTTAAATATGACAGAAAAATTTTAGTTGAGCAGGCTATAAATGCAAGAGAAATTGAAGTGGCTGTGATTGGTAATGACTATCCGGAGGCATCAGTACCAGGTGAAATAATTCCTGCAAAAGAATTTTATGATTATGAAGCTAAATATAAAAGTGAAGCATCAAAGCTTTTAATACCTGCAGCGTTATCAGATGAGAAACTACGATTTGTTAAAGAAGAAGCTATAAGAATTTATCAAATATTAGATTGCGCGGGCATGGCAAGAGTTGATTTTTTAGTAGATAAAGAAACCGAAGATGTTTATCTAAATGAGGTCAATACTATTCCAGGTTTTACTAAAATAAGTATGTACCCTAAAATGTGGAAAGCCACGGGAAAAACTTATGTAAAACTTATTGATGAACTTATCCAGCTCGCTATAGACAGAAATAATAAGTAGAGAGGGAGAATTTTATGACAACAGCTTTGGCTATGATTTCTGGAGGTCTTGATAGTACTCTTGCAGCAAAACTTGTAAAAGATCAAGGCATAGAAGTTATCGGAACCATCGACAAAGGAAGAAATAAATAATTATATTATTAATTAGTGAGGGGTAAATTTATGAAGAAAAATGCAATAATTTCAGTTGTAAGTAGACAATTGGATAGTGAAGATGATGGGGATGAAATTGAGGTGGTAACGCCTGGTGAATTTTATAAAAAGGATAATAGTTATTATGCAGTGTACGAAGAGACTGAAATTTCAGGAATGAAGGGTACTACTACTACATTAAAAATTGATGAAGAAAAATTCACACTTATAAGAACTGGAACAACTAATACGCAAATGAACTTTAAAAAACATATAAGAGATTTAACCTTATACAGTACACCTCATGGAGCATTAGATCTTACTGTAGACACTAGGGAACTGAAAATGAACATAGATAATAATGGTGGAGAAGTTTTTATAGATTATGATATGATAATAGGGAATCAACAAAGTTTAAGCACGACTTTACAAATTAATATTAAAGCATAACAACAAATAGTACCTTTAAACCTTAGTAATATAAGGGCTTAAGGGTATTTTATTTTTAAATTAATTAGATGGATATATAAATTATATTTAAATATATATCAAAACTGTATTGATATCAGAGGAAAAGTCTTTTGCACCTGGAGTTAACACAAAAATCTAACATTTAATTAATTTTAAACCTGATTTACAAACTTTAGAAGATATAACATAAACTAATATCCCATTAAAGTCATCTCTTTAAACATTATAGCTGTAAGGTGCAGACCTTATTTCTGTAACCCAAATAAAAAATGCTAAAATATTACTAAAATATTTAAAGTGTATACGAAAGCAGTAGTATTCAACTACATATAATAATTATATTCTTTTGAAAAGTTCTCGCCAACATAAGTCTGGGTAACACCAGTAAGAACTTTAAAATATCTTCATACCCCCAATAGTACGACTGTGTTAACCGTTAACAGTCCATCATCTTTCTTGAGTTGCGCTAGTTTTTAAATGTTTTATGAAGTCAATCCTTAAGTCAGCTTCTTTAAAAACATCTAATAAATTTAAATCATGCCAACGATTTGATATTTTACGCTTAAATTTCAAAAGATTTTTTGCCTCTGGTTGTTTGGGAGATGGAGAAATTTTTATTCTTCCATTTCCTATATCTAGAATTTTAACCTTTTCATTTTTATGAATAGTCTTATTTAGCTTAGATAAATAATCTTTCATAGATGATTTTATCTTTTCAATAAAGTCATTTACATCTAAAGGCTGATTTATTGCTAAGTAATATTCCTCTTTTTTTATATCAAAGTCTTTTGGAAGATCCTCATCAGGATTCCTGTATTTATCAGCGCCACTTATCCAAACCTCTCTGCAGCGAATCTTATCCTTTAAAGCCTGCAAGGCACATAATTCATAGTTAGCTCTCTTAATTCTAAGTGCGTTATTTTTCCATCAGGATTAATGCTGAAATCATTGAACCATATTATTTGTTGCGTGTTATTATTTTGTGATTCAGTAACAAGGAACAAGTCAAAGTTTTGATAGTTTCAACTGTCAACTTATTAAAAATATTTTAAAAGATATTATTTTCATATGTATTTATAGCTGGAGAAACTATACGCTCTAAAGTTTCTTCTGTAGTAGCCTCAATTTTTATTTTGTAAAACCTTTTATATAGTTGTTGCTTTAAATAATCAATATCATCATTACTAGGTAAAACTATTTGTATAAGCCATTCTTTAATTGATTCCATATCAGTTTTACTATATTCACGAAAGCAAAGTTCTTCTCGAATTTGCTTCTTATGAAAGAAAGCATTTCTGCTATTAAAATCATAATTTAAATAAGTTTTTTTATTAATTTTAAGTTGTTTTGCAATGAACTCGATACTTTCTTCTGAGACTGCTTATTTACTCACAGGAAATTTACCGTAATTTTGTAAAGATTTATACAGCACTGCAAATCCTATTTTTGCATCATTTGATTTATTATAAACTAATTATAACCTATCCATGCTTATTAAAGATCATTTTATGGCAAGGCTTAAGGATAATACTTATACTGAGTTTATAAATAAAGTTCAGATGGATGCAGCAAAGGTTGATATATCTAATGTAGCTATTTTTGATAACCACTGCAAGGGATTTAAGCATAATGTTATCATGAGAGATATTATAGCTAATTACAAATATCCAAACGCTCTAAAGGTAATAAATTTAAAAGGATCCAATATTAAGGATGATCTAGAAAAAAATTTAGAATATTTTTGTATAGTTAATGGCAAATTAGAGGTGTGCATGGATGGTGTTTATCCTAAACTTAAACATTATAATTATGATATGTGGGAGGGTGATTACGCGGTGGTAATTATCAAATGTTTAAGGGGAGACCTGTCCTTAAAGATATTTCCATTGATATGGCTGAATTAATTGCAAATTATATTCTTGAAAGAAAAAAGCAAAATATAATAATAATAATAATAATTATACATTATAATAAATATAGTGAACTTTTTAATCAGTATTTACGTTAAATGATTGCTAGGGGTGATTGTTATTGGATGAACTAGATCTTATTAATAGAGCTAAAGATGGAAATAAAAGCGCGCTAAATTCTCTTTTAAAAGATAATTATAATATTTTAAAAGGTTACACAGTGAAAATGGTAGGAGACCCACACTTAGCACAGGATATTATTCAAGACGCCATGCTTAAAGCTGTGCTTAATATAAATAAATTTGAGCCTAGAGCAAAGTTTTCTACTTGGCTCATAAAAATAGCTACTAATGTTTACAGAGATTATTTAAGAAAGAATAAATTCGTTAAACAAATAGAGGAAACTGCTATTGATAGAGGAAAACAATTAGAAGACACTGTAATATTAAATTTTGAATATCAAGAGGTAATGAAAATAATTTTAAAGTTACCTTATGAGAAAAGGGCTGTATTTATTTTAAAGCATTATTATGGTTATAAATATGAGGAAATATCAGAAATTTTAGGATGCCCTCTTGGAACAGTTCGGTCAAGGCTTCATAATGCAGTAAAATATATAATAAGTGAAACTTACAGAAAGGAGATTATATAAATGAAGGATTCTGAAAGAAACAAAAATTCTTTGATTGATGAATTTTATAATGAATCTCAGGAGAAACCCTCTCAAAACACAGTGCACTCTGAGGCTGACTTAGAATTTAAAAGTGTGCTAAATTCCACTGCTAAGAAAATGGATATTTTAAATGAAGATATGTTTAATTTTGATATAGACACCCTAAGCATAATAGAGCAAGGGGAGTGTATAAGAGAACACAAGAAGGCCAATATTGAATTTATTTTGTTTATATTATCATCTTTTACAATGCTTGCTGTATATGCTTTAGTCATCATTAAACTAGGACCTAAGATACTAATTATTTCTCAAATTTTCATTGTAATCATTGCTCCTTGGATAATAATACCTATTTCATTTTTTAAAAGAAGGGGAAGTGAAGTTTAATAATGATTTTAGATAATCAACTAATTATTATAATAACAATACTTATTCCTATATTGATAGTACAAGGGGCGTGGATTTTTTTTGATGCACGGAGTCGTAAAGAAAAATATTATTGGTTTTGGGGAATTTATGGGCTGATGAATATACCAACTAGTCTTCTTATTTATCTACTAGTAACTCGTGTAATATTAAAGAAATTGAGGAATAAAAAGAATAAAAAATAAAATGAACTTTTTGATATTGATTGCGTTAAAGCTATGAAAATATAAATACGAGAATATAGAAAAAGGGTGAATAGATATGTTTGAAGGAATGGCTTTAATAGAAATAATAAAATTACTTGCACCTGTAATAATACTGGAGGTAGTTCTTGTGGTGTTCTGCTTATATAGATTGACGCGTGACGAGGTGAAATTTTTACCTAAGTGGGTGTGGGGTTTAATTATAATTTTCATTCAATTAATAGGTGCCATAACCTTTTTATTAATAGGAAGAGAGCGTGAATAATATGATTAAAGTGGTAAATATAAATAAAAGATATGGGAATTTACAAGTTTTAAAAAATATATCTTTTGAAATAAAAAGGGGAACAATATATGGTTTTTTAGGTCCCAATGGATCAGGGAAAACTACAACTATGAATATACTTTCAGGGTTAATTGATTTTAATAGTGGAGAAATATATTTAGATGGGAAAGATTTTAAAAAGAATAAGAGGCAATTATTAAGGAAAGTGGGATATATTCCACAAAATCCAGTTTTCTACAATTACATGAATGCTGTTGAATATCTTCACTTTATTGGGGAGATAGCCGATATGCAAGAGAAAAGTATAAGAGAAAGAACTATAGAAATTTTAGATATTGTAAAGCTTACTGATGCAGCAAATAAAAAAATAGGACAATATTCTGGTGGAATGAAGCAGCGACTAGGAATCGCGGTGGCACTATTTAATAATCCAGAATTAGTTTTTTTAGATGAGCCAACCTCTGCACTTGACCCTGAGGGAAGAATGGAAATATTAGAATTTATTAAAGGCCTAAAGTCAGAAGGAACTACTGTTTTTATGTCTACTCATATTTTGAGCGATATAGAAAGGATTTGCGATGAGGTAAGTATTTTGGATAAAGGGGAAATACTCGTATCTGATAATTTAGTCAATTTAAAGAATAAGTATATTCAACCTATATTTGATATCGAGTTTGAAAAACATTGTGTAAATCTAGCAAGAGTTCTTTTAAACTATAAGTGGGTAGAAAAAGTTTTGATAAATGAAAATAAAGCCTCTATCTATGTTAATAGTTTAGTTATTGCTAAATCCGAACTTTTGAAAATAATTGTGCAGGGCGAAAATAATATTTTATCTTTTAATTTAAGAAAAAGTAATCTTGAAGATATCTTCATGAGGCTGGTGAATAAAAATGACAACATTTAAGGCGTATATTAAGAAAGAAATAATGGAATCTAAAAGACAATATAAATATATAATACTTGCTGTAGGAATAATTGCATTTGCTATTTTAGATCCATTTATGTTAAAGCTACTCCCTAAAATACTGGAAAAACAATTACAAGGAGATTTAAGTTCACTTTTTATTGCCACACCTAAGAGTGCCATTAACAATTATATTAAGGATCTTTTCCAAATTGGAAACTTATTCATAATATTTACATTGGCAAGTTCACTAAATGAGGAAATAAATGGGCAAAAACTCGTGTTTCCATATTCTAAGGGAAGTAAGCCAATTGGCATAGTGCTTGCTAAGATAATTCATTATACTATTGTGGTAACCATATTAACCTTTATTGGATTTTTAACATGTTATTACTATGCTGGTATTTTGTTTGAAGGAGAAAATGCTAGTTTATCAGGAGTTATGAACTCAGCTATTTTAATGTCTGTGTACTATTTTTTTAATATTGCCTTGGTAACATTTTTCAGTAGCTTTGTGAAGAAAAGTGTAACAGCAGGTTTTATAACTCTTATGATAACTTTTTTAAGTGCTGCACTTGTAAATTTGAATACAATTGGAAAGTTTATGCCATATAAATTAGTGGCAGGAGCGAATCTATTTGCGTTAGATGGTTATTTATATACTATAGGATTTTCAATTTTGTGTAGCATTATTTTTATAATAGCTACTATTTTTAATATGAACAAAGTTGAAGTAATTTAATGCTTATTTAAAAAAAACAAGTAAAAACACATTACAATTTATATATGAAAAGGGGAAAGGGATATGTTAGAAATTAAGAATTTTTCAAAGATTTATAAAGGTGGGAAAAAAGCTGTGGATAATTTTAGTCTTACAGTGGAAGCTGGAGATATTTATGGGTTTATAGGGCACAATGGAGCTGGAAAGAGTACAATGATAAAAGCCATTGCTGGGGTACTTGATTTTGAAGAAGGAGAGATCTTTGTTGACGGACATAATATTAAAAAATATCCAATAGATTGTAAAAAAGCAATTGCATATATACCAGATAATCCAGATATATATGAGCATTTAACAGGTATTCAATACTTGAATTTTACGTCTGATATTTTTAGAGTTGGAAAAGAAGAAAGGCAAGAACGCATTGGGAAATACGGGGATTTATTTGAAATTACAAGTGAGCTTGGAAATCTGATTTCTTCTTATTCTCATGGAATGAAACAGAAATTAGCTTTGATTTCTGCCCTAGTCCATAAACCAAAATTATTGATGCTCGATGAGCCATTTGTAGGATTGGACCCAAAAGCATCTCTTAGCCTAAAAAATACGATGCATGAAATATGCAAAGAAGGAAGTGCTATTTTCTTTTCTACACATGTGCTTGATGTAGCAGAGAAACTTTGCAATAAAATCGCCATTATTAAAAATGGTAAACTTATTGAAGCGGGAGATACAGAAACCTTAATTCAAAATCAATCCTTAGAATCACTTTTTATGGAGGTAGCGGACAATGCAAAATAACACATTGATTCTTTTAAAGGCACAGTTTCTGAATCAATCCGGAGTGAACACTTTTCGATATGAGAGCGATAAAAAGAAGAAAAATAGAGTTGTTATATTAGTTGCAATAATGACTATACTTATATTTATGCTTTCTCTATATTGCTTTGGTATGGGATATGGAATGGGTAGTATAGGACTAGCGCGGATTATTCCAGGTTATGCATTTACGATTACAAGTTTGCTTGTTCTGTTTTTCACTATACTTAAGGCTAGTGGAATATTATTTGCCTTCAAAGATTACGATATGCTTATGGCACTTCCAGTTCAAACAACCACTGTCATCACAAGTAGATTTCTATTGATGTATGGAATGAATGTACTTATATCACTTGTTATTATGCTTCCTATGGGAGTTGCCTACAGTATATGGGTTCATCCGCATATGATATTTTATGTAATGTGGCTTATTGCTATATTTGTAACACCTTTAGTACCAATGACAATAGCAGCAGTTATTGGTGCAATCATTAGCGCTATTTCAGCTAAGTTTAAACATACGAATATTATTAGCATCATACTATCATTTGCCCTGTTAATTGGGTTTATGAGTTTAAGCATGAGTGCAGGAACGATGAATACAGGGCAAATAGATATTAGAAAATTAGCAGCACTAGGCGCAATGTTATCCAAGAAAATGAATCAGATATATCCATTAACAGGTATAATGGAGAAGGCTATTTGTCAATATAGTGCTGCTTCATTCCTTGTTTTTTTAGTAATTTCAGTCATATGGTACTATGTATTTGTAAAAATTGTTTCCATAAAATATATAGCCATCAATACTGGACTCACATCGCACCAAACTAAGTCAAATTATAAATTGCAAAGTTTAACGGTATTATCACCTCTAAAGACGTTATACCTAAAAGAAATGAGGAGATTCTTTGCGTCTTATCTCTATGTGGTCAATGTAGGCGTGGGCGCAATGATACTTATAGTAACATCAATTGCATTTTTCGTTATAGGAATAGATAAAATGGAGCAACTCATTGGAATTCCAGGTATAAAATCTATGATTATGAGCTTTGTACCCTTTGCAATTTCTGGGTTGTTAGCAATGACATGTACCACTGCGGTGTCACTTTCACTAGAAGGCAAGAATTTATGGATATTACAATCAGCACCTATAGATGCGGCAACCATATATAGGAGTAAAATGGCAGTCAACATAGCTATCCTATTGCCTGTGTCACTACTTAGTTCTCTATTAATGAGTCTCTCTTTGAAATCGAATATCATGTTAACGGTATGGATTTTTGTTATACCACTTGTGTATGTGGGCTTAACTTCTGTATGGGGAATCTTCATTAATCTTAAAATTCCGAATTTTACTTGGGATTCTGAAGTGATTGTAATCAAGCAAAGCATGTCATCTATGTTTGGGGGTCTGGGCGGAATGATATTTGGTATTATACCTATTGGAATCTTATTACTTCTGCCAGGTGTTGATAGAAATTTACTTGCGGGAATAATTACTCTTGTAGTCATAGGTATTACGGCACTGCTTTATAAAAAAGTGTGTGAATCGGAACTACCAAGATAGTTTAATGTTATTGAGTTTTGGAGATATCTTAGTCTTTTTAACATTTCTTTGAAGCTATTTTCCATTTTAATTTAAAGTTTCTATTTCTACTTTTACTGCAATAGTGTGTAAATCCAAGAAAATCAAAGGTTTCCGGTTTTTTTATTGGGTGTTTTTGCCTTACCCGCCAAAAAGGTATATTAGCATATTGAAGGTTATAAGATAGGAGAGCAATAGAAATTATGTTACATAACAATATTATTTATTAGTATTGAGTAACATTTAATTTATGCTTTTCATATAAAACATTCAAAATCGTTGCTAAATAAGGAAAGTTGACGATTTTTTTAAATTTATTTTTTAGGAGGGGAATAATGAGCGTATATAAAAAAATGGCGCCATACGTTTTAACAGCGGCAGCTTCGTTTTATCTTTTACCACTGATTGGCAAATCTACAGGAAGTTTCATTATTATTTTAGTGATCATATTACCATTAACTTGTTTTGTAACATCATGTGTATATGGTTTCAAAAATGGATGGAATATTATTTTTCCAATTATTATAGGTATCCTTTTTATTTTTGCAATTATTATCTATTTCAACAGTACGGCTTGGGTTTATAGTATGGGTTATTCAATGATATCGGCAGTGGGTGTTTTTATAGGTAAAACTATTCGTAAAAAGGAGAATCATGGATAAAATAATATTTAGAAAATTAGAAATAAAAGAATGTGAGAGAATAGGTGAGATCAACCCTTCACAATATATTGGTAGAGCCTGGAGAAAAGTTGCCGGGAAACGTATATTGGTTGATATTAATTTTCAAGATAATGATTGGCCTAATGGCTATAAATATCATTACAATCATTTGAAAAACACCCTTCTAAATGGTGGGGTGGCATTGGGTGATTTTGATGGTACCAACAAATTATTGGGATTTGCAACTGTGAATCGGAAGTTTTTTGGCACAAAGTATAACTACGTCATATTAGATCAGTTATTTATAACGTTAGAGTATAGAAATAAGGGATTGGGTAAGCAACTTTTTATGCTTTGTGTGTGATGGGCATTGAACTTCTAACGTCGCTACAAAAAGGATCAAAAAAATAAATGAGGAGAACATATATGATAATTTCTAGACCTTATGAAAATGAAGCGGATTTATACGTCATATCAGAGTTTTTAGACGCAACTTATGCACTGAGTAATGACCAAATTAATTGGAGTGCTGCAAGATGGCAATGTTATGCCTATTTTGTAAATCCCTTGCATTTAATGAGTGGAAATGACTATTGGTTAAAATCAATTCGAATTTGGGAAGATGATGGACACGTTGTAGGGGTTGTAAGGCCTAACCCCCGTAATGGATTGTTGGTGTGATAAGTTTGTTTATAAGCTTTGCAGTAACGTATGGAGTTCTAAGTTTATTTTATTTGATTAATATCGGAGGTATTGATACAACTTTAAATTCATATTCTGATATAATAAAATGGTTCTTTATGGATATGTTTCAGTACATTTGCATTTTCACTTTTATTATGCTTATTCAGTCGGTTATGGGAAATAGCATTGTGTCTAGCATCGTAGGTGGAATAATACTTTTGGTACCACTTTTTATAATAATGATATCAGAGAATTTATTTTATAGATACTATGGATTTATTGAATACATATCTGCGGTTTTTGATAAATTTTATAGATGGTTAAACATTTATAGCTATAATTCTCCTCATCAAAACTACATTAAAATAGCAACAGATCAAGGCTATAGTGGGGTACGGCAACCATTCATGAACGAATGGTTGCCGTACCCCTTAATGGGAACATGAACATTAAAACATCTTCATAAAAGTGAATATACTTTACGTAGATATTCATAATTGTTTTGTTGTGTTTTGCAAACGCAATTTTATAGGGTTTTTGTCCCTACGTAATCGTATACCTTTACATATAGCAGTTTGTTTTAGCATCAAACTATAGTTTATAAAAATGGTGTTTAATGGTATAATTTTTCTAGCGATTAAGTCGCAACGGTATAATTATTCGAAGTAAGGCTAATTTATATTTTATTTGGACAAATGAAAGCAAGATAGGATAGGAAATAACAGTTATATTTTAGTACAATTTGTACATGGAGGTGAGAAAAATGAATTTTATTCAAAGCTTGCAGAGGGCAATCGACTATATGGAAGAACATATATTAGAACCGATTACTTATGAAGATGTTGCAAAGAATGTCTACATGTCAAGCTATCATTTTCATAGGACATTTAGTTTAGTGACCGGTATTACAGCAAATGAGTATATTAGGAATAGAAGATTGTCCATGGCGGGTCAGGAACTCTCTATATCTGATGCAAAGGTAATTGATATTGCTCTAAAATATGGTTATGATTCGCCCGAAAGTTTTACAAAGGCATTTACCAGATTCCATGATATTACGCCGAATTTGGCAAGGCGTGCAGGTATGAAATTAAAATCTTTTAATCGCCTTCTCATTAAAATAAAATTGGAAGGTGGTACTGTTATGGACTACAGAATTGAAAAACGAGAAGCATTTAAATTATTGGCTAAGGTTGCAAAGTTTAGAAATGAATCAATTTCAGAAGAGGGAAATACTGAAATTCCAGACTTTTGGAAAGAATGTGGTAAGAATGGCACATTTGATGTTTTGAAACAAAACGCTAGTAAGCATTATATTTATGGAGCTTGTGCACCAATATCAAAAGAAAGCACACATTTTGATTATGGTATAGGTATGGAATATACCGGTGGTAGTGTACCGGAAGGATATACTATATGGGAGGTAACCCCTACATTATGGGCTGTATTTAAATGTATTGGTGAAACTGAGGATTGCATAGGAGAAATATGGGGTAAAATCTTTTCAGAGTTTCTTCCCGGTTCAGAATATAGCATACTTGATGATACTGATTTTGAATTGTACTCTCAAGAATCTAATGTAGATTGTTTTTGCGAAATATGGATTCCAGTTGAGAAGAAGAAATATGTATAATTGATATTATAAGTTATGAGTGTAGTTTAAACTTAATAGTTAGTACGTAATTTTGGTATTATTCAACATCAACCCAAAAGGCAGCAATGCCTTTTTTCTTTTTCTTAGATTGATGATAAACTCCTTTTCAATAGATATATTAGATTAGCCTATGCATTGATATTAGTTAGCTTAGGTTATTTTTAAATTGCTGTTGGTGTGATTCAGAGGTTAGTTCTTTTATCTTTCAATACTCTTTATCAATTTTAAAGTATTAAGGAATTATTATGGGAACTAAAAAAATAAGTATGAGATAATAAGGAGCTTAATAATTTAGCTTCTTTTTTATTTATGTATATTAAGTTACAAATTTAATTCTATGGATAGTTTTGTGGATTATTGTCAATAATTTAGTTAACGAAATAATAGAGAATCTAGGAGTGGTTTAATGCTTAGAAATATTGATTATGAGAAGATAATAGAGACTATTTGTTACGTTAAGGGTATAAAAAGGAATGAGACATTAAAAATATTAGGAGATAGAGAATATAAGTATGTTTTACTTTTATTATTGAAAAAGTATAAATGTAGTGATATTGAATATGTTCATAAGGATTTTCCGATTTCTAGTAAAAGAACAGTTAATTATGGGCTTAAAAAAGCAGAGGAAAGATTTTTCATTAATAAAGAATTTAGAGAAATGTATTTTGAAATAGAGGATATATTAGAAAAAACAAGTCGGATTTGAACCAGAAATTACACAATATATGAGTCAAAAAAAAAGAAAAAGAAAAAAAGACTGGTTAATGATAAAGAAGTGTGATAAAATATTAATATTGTTTTAAAAAATATTAATTTAAAAAAAACTATACCATTATATTTATAGGGTAGTTTCTATTATAAAATTTCATGGGGTGTTTGTCAAGCTATTTTTTAAAAAAGTGTAGACTTTTTATTAAGTTTCACATAATCATGTATTGTTAATACTTTAAAGGTTTAGAAATACTTAAAAGTTAAAAATATAAAATTACAATGGATAATAAAAACATAGGAGGAATAAGTATGAGTACTAAGTACATATTTGTAACAGGCGGGGTAGTTTCATCCCTAGGGAAAGGTATAACAGCAGCATCACTTGGGAGACTTTTAAAGAATAGGGGGCTTAAGGTTTCTATTCAAAAATTTGATCCATATTTAAATGTTGACCCAGGTACTATGAGTCCTTATCAACATGGAGAAGTTTTTGTTACTGATGACGGTGCAGAAACAGATTTAGACTTAGGACATTATGAAAGATTTGTTGATGAAAATTTAAGCAAGAGTAGTAATGTAACTACAGGAAAAGTATATTGGTCAGTTATATCAAAAGAGAGAAGAGGAGATTTTCTAGGAGGTACTGTACAAGTAATACCACATATAACTAATGAGATAAAAGAAAGAGTTTATAGAGTAGCTAAAGAAAAAGATGTAGATGTTGTTATAACTGAAATTGGTGGAACTATTGGAGACATAGAATCTTTACCTTTTTTAGAGGCTATAAGACAAGCAAAATATGAAGTAGGAGTAGGAAATGTTTGTTTTGTACATGTTACATTAATACCATATTTAAGAAAAGCTGGAGAACTTAAAACAAAACCTACTCAACATTCTGTAAAGGAACTAAGAAGCATAGGTATTCAACCAGACATCATAGTATGTAGATCTGAAAAGGAAATATCTGAAGATATGAAGGCTAAAATTGCTATGTTCTGTAATTTGGAAGCGGATTCTGTAATTCAAAATTTAGATGCTGAAAATTTATATGAAGTACCACTGATGCTTCACAAAGAAGGATTAGATACTCTAGTATGTAAAAAATTAAAACTAGAATGTCATGAAATAGATAATAGTGAATGGATAAATATGGTTGATAGATTAAAAAGTCTATCAGGAAATGTTAAAATAGCACTTGTAGGAAAATATGTGGAACTTCATGATGCATATATTTCTGTTGTTGAGGCATTAAGTCACGGAGGTCTTGCTAATGACTGTAATGTAGAAATAAAATGGGTAAATGCTTGTGATGTAACTTCTGAAAATGCAAGTGAAATATTAGGAGATGTAGATGGAATATTGGTTCCAGGTGGATTTGGAGATAGAGGAATAGAAGGTAAAATTGAGGCAACAAAATACGCTAGAGAAAATAAAGTGCCATTCTTTGGAATATGCCTTGGAATGCAGTGTGCCGTTATAGAGTATGCAAGAAATGTAGCAGGACTAAGTGAGGCAAATAGTTCGGAAATTGATTCTGATACTAAATACCCAGTAATAGATTTAATGCCAGATCAAAAGGATTTGGATGAAAAAGGTGGAACCATGAGACTGGGGTTATATGCATGCAAATTAACAAAAGATTCTAATGCTCAGAAGGCATACGCTGATCAAGTTATATATGAAAGACATAGACATAGATATGAATTTAACAATGAATATAGAAAGGCTGTAACTGATGTAGGACTTATACTTACAGGAACAAGTCCTGATGCGAAATTAGTTGAAATAGTTGAAATTAAAGATCATCCTTGGTTTGTGGGAGTTCAGTTTCATCCAGAACTTAAATCTAGACCCAATAATCCACATCCACTATTTATTGATTTTATTAAGGCTTCAATAGAACATAAATAGAATATAATAAATAATACTTGAATATATCCTATAGGGTAGACTAATTTAAAAGTCTAACCTATAGGATTTTTAATTTTTAGTAATATAACTTTCCTGAGATAATTTATGAAAAATAAAAATTATTACATTAATTATAAAATAAATACCTTATTAACAATAAAAAATTAGAAGGAATTTGATAAGATTTATAGAATTAAATAGTATAGATTATAATGAAATAATAGAGTGAATTATTAAAAAAATATAGAAATGAGTAAATCTTATTATGGAGGTGAAGTTATTGATATTCGATACTAATATTGCTATGGCTTTAAAAAATTCCAATGGCGAGTATAAGATTGAACAACTGACAATATTCGAAATAGAGAAAATGAAAACTAAATTTTCATCACTTATCATTAATGTGAATAAAGGTAATGACATATTAGTTGAGGTTAAGTGTCCTTTATGTAATGAGGATCATTTGTATCACTACAACATTAACGAACTTTTGAAAAGAAACATGGTTATAGGGGGCTGTGAGCAATTAGGTCTACCTATATTTTTAATTGGTAAAAATCAAAAAATTATTGAAAAAGTAAATGAATACAAACAAATTACAGAGAAAATTTGTGCTTTGATATAGGCAATGATAAGAAACTATAAAATATACACCCCTAAATTAGGGGGTCTCTAGGAAGGTTAGTTAGAATTTTAGATATAGTGGATTAAAATTATTAAATAGGATATAATTAGCACTATATATCATTTCTAAAAAAATTCATTGGATAGTTAAATCGTTTTTAAATTCCCATGATATTTATTAAATAGATATTATATAAATACCCTTCGGAGGTGCAGATTTTGATAAACAAAGGAATAGACAATATGACAGTAGTCGAGCTACGTGAACATTGTAAAGAACTCGGCATTAAAAATATTTCTAAATATAAAAAAAGTGAGTTAATTGAAGAAATTAGTAAAATAACGCCAGTTTCCATGCAAAAGGACGGTGTGACTCTAAGAGAAAAGATAAGCCCTAAAATTATTCCTGAAGTTGAGAATAATATGGTAGAAAAACCAGAAAAGTTAGAAAAGCCAGAAAAGCAAATCGATAGCAGTCCAATTCAAAGTTCACAATCTGTTGAAAATCAAGTGATTGATACAGGCTTTAAAAATCAAAATGATAATCAAGTAATTGACACAGGTTTTAAAAATCAAAATGAAAATAAAAAAGAAAAATTGCAAGAAATGATAAATGAATCAGGCTCTGCAAGAGGAGTTCTAGAAATAATAGAAAATAATAGCTATGGTTTTCTAAGAGGCAATAACTATTTATCGGGTTCTGATGATATTTATGTTTCACCATCCCAAATTAGAAGATTTAATTTGAAAACAGGTGATGAAGTAGAAGGTAAAGTTAGAATACCTAAAGAAGGAGAAAAGTTTAAGGCACTCTTGTATGTACAGGGAGTAAATGGAGAAAATCCTGATAGAGCTGTAGGTAGAAAACCTTTTGAAAAATTAACTCCTATTTATCCAACTCAAAGACTAAGACTAGAAACTACTTCAAGTGACTTATCTTCAAGAATTATGGATATTATTTCGCCAATTGGTAAAGGTCAAAGGGGTATAATTGTAGCACCACCAAAAGCAGGAAAAACAACACTTCTTAAAAAAATCGCTAATAGTATCTCTATAAATCACCCAGATATAAAATTAATTGTTGTTTTAATAGATGAGAGGCCAGAAGAAGTTACTGATATGCAAAGATCTATTAAAGGTGAAGTTATCTATTCAACTTTTGATGAAGAACCAGATCACCACACAAAAGTAGCTTACATGGTACTTGAAAGAGCTAAAAGAATGGTAGAACAAGGGCAAGATGTAGTTATATTATTAGATAGTCTAACAAGGCTTTCTAGAGCTTACAATCTAACAGTAACGCCATCGGGAAGAACTTTGTCTGGCGGACTTGATCCAGCTGCAATACTTATGCCAAAGAAATTTTTTGGTGCAGCTAGAAACATCGAAGAGGGTGGAAGTTTAACAATACTTGCTACGGCTTTAGTAGATACAGGAAGTAGAATGGATGACATGATTTTTGAAGAGTTTAAGGGAACCGGAAATATGGAAGTACATTTAGATAGAAAACTTCAAGAAAAAAGAATATTCCCAGCAGTAGATATCTATAAATCTGGAACAAGAAGAGAAGATTTATTACTTACTAAGATTGAAATGGATACTATATACAATTTAAGAAAGATAATGTATAGAGAAGGTAATTCCATAGGTGTAACAGAGAAACTCTTAAATCTAATAGCACAAACTAAAAATAATAATGAATTTTTACAAATGATAAATAAGAATTTTGATATTTTGGCAAAATAATATAGAAATAAAAAAATGGAAAAGATAATTAAATCTTTTCCATTAATATATTATTTTATATCTTCACTTTTTATGTTAAATTTCTTCATGAATCTATCAACTCTTCCACCAGCATCAATGTTCTTTTGCTTACCAGTATAGAATGGATGGCAATTAGAACATACGTCTACTTTAAGTTCTTGTTTAGTAGATCCTGTAATAAAAGTGTTTCCACATGCGCATTTAACAACTGTATCTTTATGGTATTCTGGATGTATTCCTTCTTGCATATTTTTCACCTCTTTCTAAAATAAATATGTATCCGTATTGTCAACTATTCAATTTTATCATATAATTAATAATGAAGTCAATAAGAATAAAAATATTTTTTACTTTAATTTACTGTGTAAATTTGATAATATGTATACAGACAAGTTTTTATTTAGATGTGAATTAACAAAATGGAGGTTTAACATGTACGGACCTAAAGATCATGGTTGGGTGGAAGTTATTATAGGGCCCATGTATAGTGGGAAGTCTGAGGAACTTATAAGAAGAATAAGAAGAATAAAAATTGCAAAACAAAAAGTACAGGTTTTTAAACCTGAGATTGATAATAGATACAGCAAGGTAGATGTGGTGTCTCACTGTGGAACTAAGGTAGACGCAGTTCCAGTTAAAGATAGTACTGAGATATTAGCTCTTATAAATGAGGATACGCAAGTTGTTGCTATAGATGAGGTTCAGTTTTTTGACAAAGGTATAATAGAAGTAATTACAAGACTTGCTGATAATAATAAAAGGGTTATATGCGCGGGACTAGATATGGATTTTAGGGGTGTTCCTTTTGGACCAATACCGGCACTTCTTGCAGTTGCGGAATTTGTTGATAAAATCCAGGCTATTTGCGTGGTATGTGGTAATCCTGCTACTAGAACTCAACGTTTAATTAATGGAAAACCAGCTAAATATGGGGATCCTATTGTATTGATAGGGGCTAAAGATTCATATGAGGCAAGATGTAGAAAGTGTCACATTGTTCCTAGGGAAGGGGTGTAGCTATGGCTAGAAAGGTAAATGTCGGAGGTCAAGCAGTGATTGAAGGGGTTATGATGAGGGGTAGCACAGGAATCGCTACTGCTGTGAGAAATACTCAAGGTGAAATTGTAGTAGAGAAAAAAAACTATATTTCATACACTAAAAAGAATAAAATTTTAGGGCTACCTATAATAAGAGGATTTGTTTCTTTAATTGAATCTTTAATTATAGGAGTGAAAACATTGAATTATTCTGCTTCTTTCTTTGAAGAGGAAGGGGAACCTTCTAAAGTAGATAAGTGGCTAGAAAAAATATTCAAAGATAAAAGCAATGATGTAATTATGGGTATGTCACTTGTATTTTCGCTTATTATATCTGTTGGATTATTTTTTATTTTGCCAACGCTTGTGGCTAGTATTTTTAGTAAAATAGGAGCTAGCGCAATGGGTCTTAATATTGTAGAAGGAATAATTAGAGTTTTAATATTTTTAATATATGTGTATCTTATAGGAAAAATGGAAGATATTAAGAGGGTGTATGAATATCACGGAGCAGAACATAAAACTATATTTTGTTATGAAAATGATGTTGATTTAACTCCAGAAAATGCAGCTAAATTTGGGAGATTACATCCAAGGTGTGGTACAAACTTCCTGTTTTTAGTTATGATAGTTAGCATAATAGTTTTTTCTTTAACTGGTTGGAATTCAATATGGGAAAGAATAATGTATAGAATAATACTTCTTCCTTTAATTTCGGGCGTTAGTTTTGAAATTATTAAGTGGATGGGAAAAAGCGATGGAAGATTAGCTAAAATCTTCTCTTATCCAGGCCTTAAATTGCAGAAACTAACTACAAGGGAACCTGATTTATCTCAACTAGAGGTTGCAATAAAGGCACTTAAGGTAGCTGAGGGTATTGCAGATTAACTAGCTATTAACCTTGGGGTGATTATGAAAGAGGTGGAAAAGAATGAATATAGGAGAAATACTTTTAAAATCATACCAAATTCTAAAAAATGTTAAAATTGAAAGCTATTTGTTGGATTCACAACTTTTACTTGGCAAGGTTATAAATAAGGATAAATTGTTCATAATGATTAATAGAGATTTTAATCTTAATGAGCAAGATGAAAATGAATTTTTACGATTAGTTGAGCTTAGAAAAAATAAAATGCCTATAAAATATATTTTAGGTGTGTGTGAATTTATGGGAATGGATTTTATTGTAGGGCCAGGAGTTTTAGTGCCAAGACCTGATACAGAAATTTTGGTTGAAGAGGTAATTAAAGTAATAGCGCAAAAAGGTTATACTAAAATTTGTGATGTATGCACGGGAAGTGGAGCTATAGGTATATCAATTGCACAAAGTGTTAAAAATACAATTGTAATGATGTACGAAATATCAAGCGTGGCAATAGAAGTAGCGAATATTAACATAAAAAGGTTCGATTTATCTAATAGGGTTAAAGCCAGGCGAAGTGATTTGCTTAAAGGACCAATAGATAAAAATATGAAATTTGATGTAATAGTTTCTAATCCGCCCTATATTAGAAAATCGGTTATACCAACTTTAATGGATGATGTAAAGAATTATGAACCGATTATAGCTCTTGATGGTGGCGAAGATGGTTTAGATTTTTACAGAAGGATTACCCTGGAAAGTTTGCAGGTTTTAGAAAAAGGTGGGCTTCTAGCTTTTGAGATAGGATATGATCAAAAAGACGAAGTCACTGATATCCTTTTAGAAGCTGGATTCAAACAGATAGAATGTATTAAAGATCTATCGGGAAATGATAGGGTTATAAAAGCTATATTAGGGTAATAAGATAGAGTAACAATTAGTAGGATACAGATTGTATTTCATATCCAATTATGATATAATTATTAGTATGAAAATATATATACGGAGTGATAAAAATGTTAGATAGGCTTGATTTTACTGAAAATAAATATGATGAACTTACTATAAAAATTAGCGATCCTTTGGTTATTGCTAACCAAAATGAATGGCAAAAGTTATGTAAAGAACATGCAGCGCTTGAAATAATTGTTACAAAATATAGAATATACAAAAAAGCTAAAGAAGATTTAGAAACAAATAAAGAAATGCTCAGAGAAGAAACTGATAGAGAAATGAAAGAAATGATTCAAGAGGAAATTAAAGATTTAATTGAAGTTAAAGAAACTATGCAGGAAGAATTGAGAATTTTACTTTTGCCTAAGGACCCAAATGATGAGAGAAATGTATTTGTCGAAATTAGAGCAGGAGCAGGTGGAGATGAAGCGGCACTATTTGCGGCAAATCTCTTTAGAATGTATACAAGATATGCAGAACGTAATAGATGGAAAGTTGAAGTAATGAGTGCAAATGAAACTGATATTGGTGGGTTTAAAGAAATAGTATTCATGATAAAAGGAGAATCCACATATAGTAAATTTAAATATGAAAGTGGAGTTCATAGAGTTCAAAGAGTTCCTGACACAGAATCAAGCGGAAGAATTCATACGTCTACAGCTACTGTAGCAGTGCTTCCAGAAGTTGATGATGTTGATATTGAAGTTAATGCAAATGATTTGAAAATTGATGTATTTAGAGCATCTGGTAATGGAGGACAATGCGTTAATACAACAGATTCTGCAGTGAGAATGACGCATCTTCCTACAGGACTTGTAGTTTCTTGCCAAGATGAGAAATCTCAGTTAAAGAATAAAGAAAAAGCTCTGAAGATATTAAAATCTAGATTGTTTGATAGAGCCGAGGCTGAAAGATCCGCAGGAATAGCTGAAAATAGAAGGAGTCAAGTAGGCACTGGAGATAGAAGTGAGCGAATAAGAACTTATAACTATCCTCAAGGAAGAGTAACAGATCATAGAGTAGGGTTAACAATTCATAGATTAGATTCTTTTCTTGATGGAGATATAGATGAGATGATGAATACACTTATAACTGCTGATCAAGCAGAAAAGATGAAAGCTATGGGTGAAAATAACAACTAATAAGTAGCTTTTCCACAGGAAATAATTAATCTTGTAAAAATATTATTAGTATAAGTGAAGGGTGAAATTATGAATATAAATAAAGCCATCAGAAAGCAAAAAAAAACTTATAAACGGTTTATGCTATCTATGTGCTTTATTTTTGTTGTATTACCGATTATATTGATGGTATCAAGGACTATAAATATATTTTTTATAATCTATTTAATTTGTATAGAAATGATGATTTCTTTTGTTTTACTTGTTAGGATTAACGAAGAATATATTGATTTTAAAGTTGAAGGGTATAAAATTAGTATATGGTGTGGAATAATAAAAGTTAAATTTATTGTTATATGTAAAAAGGTTGCTTTAGTCCATGCACAGGGACAAGGTAAGGATTCAAGAATAATCATAATAACAAAATCAAGATTTAGGAATAAAAAAATTTATCCCATAGATATAAATTTCTCAATGAAGTACCCGTATGCAGATCAAATGTATAGGGAAATAAAAATTTCAATGCCAGAAGAAAATTTTTTTTATTTTTTAATTAATAAGGGTGGATTTAAAAAATATATTTTACTAGATGAATTATATAAAAGTTGCGAGCAAGCATTATTTTCTGATGATGCTATAGAAAAAATTAAAGAATATAGGGATAAGGTTATAAATTCGCCCCACTATAAATAGAATTATTATAATTCTATTTATAGTGGGGGTATAAAGTTGCAAAATAGTATTGTTATAATTATCATATTCTCTGGCGTAATGGCTTTGATTGGTACTATGATCGGGGCATTGTTAGGAGTTGTTATTAATAGACCATCTAAAAAATTTTTAGGTAATATTTTAGGATTTGCATCAGGACTCATGCTCTCTATTGTAGTTTTTGAACTTATTCCAGATGCTATAAAAAAAATGGGTATTTTTGAAACATTATTGTTTTTAATCCTAGGGATCATTATTGTTGTAATAATAGATAGAGTGAGTAATTTAAGTAGTAATTTAAACTCTCAATATGCAAAAGTTGCGTTCATGGTTGCTGTGGGAATGATGATACATAATTTTCCAGAAGGACTCATAATGGGATTTGGTTTTGTTAATGGAGATAGCTTAGGGCTCAAAATGAGTTTAATAATTGCAATACATGATGTTCCGGAAGGAATAGCTGTAGCAGCTCCAATGATGCTTTCGGGAATAAAAGGTAGGAAGATATTATTTTATGCTTTTTTAACAGCGCTTCCTACTGCAATTGGTGCTTGGCTCGGAATTTATATTGGAAGTATATCTATGGAAATATTGGGAGGTGCTTTAGCTTTTGCATCTGGAGTTATGCTATATGTGGTTTATGGGGAGATGATTCCGCAGTCTAGAAAACTTTGGCCAGGAACAACAAGCACTTTGGGCATACTTTTAGGGATGATAGTAGGCTTATTTATGACGAATATGATTTAATGGCACTTAAAGTGCTAAATTAAGAGGTGTAAGGGTGAATACTAAAATTGTAATGTTAGACGAAAATAATATAAAACAAAATATAATTAACGAGGCCGGAGTTGTTATAAGCGAAGGTGGATTAGTTGTTTTTCCTACGGAAACAGTTTATGGTCTTGGGGCAAATGCATTAGACGAGGTAGCTGTAGGAAATATTTTTAAAGCGAAAGGAAGGCCTCAGGACAATCCTCTTATTGTGCATGTATCTGATTTTAAAATAGATCATTTAGTAATGGAAGTACCAAACAGTGCTAAGAAAATAATGAATAGATATTGGCCTGGTCCAATAACACTTATTTTTAAGAAGTCTGATCTTATTCCAAGTGTTACAAGTGCAGGACTTGATACTGTGGGGATAAGGATGCCATCAAACATAATTGCAAGAAAACTTATTGAAGCAGCAGAAACACCCATTGCAGCGCCATCAGCTAATATATCAGGCAGACCTAGTCCTACTGATGTGGAAAGTTGTATTGAGGACTTAGATGGAAAGATAGACTATATTTTAGGCGGCGATAAAAGTGAGGTAGGTCTTGAGTCAACAATAGTTGATTGTACTTGTACTCCACTTTGTATATTAAGGCCTGGAGCTATAACCATTGAAATGTTAAGGGAAATAGATGATAAAATATATATTGATAAAAATATAATGTCAAAACCAAATAATGATTTTAAGCCTAAAGCACCTGGCATGAAATATAGGCATTATGCACCAAAATCACCAGTAAAAATTATATGTGGAGATTTAGAAAAAACTATTGCAAAAATCAATGAAATAGTGCAAACTAATATAGGCAACAAGAAAATAGGGATTATAGCAACAGATGAAACGAAGGATAAATATCCAAATGGCACGGTTGTGTCTTTGGGAAGTAGAAAACATCTAGATAGTATTGGCAGGAATCTTTTTGAAGTATTAAGAAGTTTCGATGATATAGATGTAGATTTGATACTGTCAGAAGCATTTGAAGAAAAGGGAATAGGTCTCGCTATAATGAATAGGCTTAAGAAATCTGCAGGTTTTGATATAATTTACGTTTAGGCTAAATAAATTGTAAGTTATATTTATTCTAGAGGAATACAAGGAGGATGACAATGGATATATTATATGTTTATAATAAAAAAGCCAGAGAAAGCTATGGGATACAAGCTATTTTTAATAAAATATGTGGTATAAACAACGTATCCCCCGATGTTAGAATTAATTTAGCTCATTTAAAAAAAAATAATATATTAAAGAATAATGCATTCTTATTATTGGATAAAATAAGGAAGATAGTGGTGTTTAAATAGTTTATTTAAATGTCGATATCTTCTTTTTTTGTAATAAAATATATTATAGCACAGAATATTTTATCGGAGGTGTTTTATAATGAAGATAGCATTAGGTAGTGACCATGGTGGGTTCGGCTTAAAAAAAGAAATAATTACGTATTTGGAGAGTAAAAAGATTGAGGTAAAAGATTTTGGTACTTATACGCAGGAATCTTGTGATTATCCAGATTATGCACTAAAAGTTGCAGAGGAAGTAGCCGCCGGAAACTTTGAATTTGGTATAATAGTATGTGGTACAGGTATAGGAGTAAGCATTGTTGCAAATAAGGTGCCAGCGATAAGAGCTGCGTTATGCAGTGATACTTTTAGTGCTCATGCAACGCGTCAACATAATAATGCTAATATACTTACTCTTGGCGCTAGAGTTGTAGGCGTTGGGTTAGCTCTTGATATAGTAGAGGTATTTATTTCTGCTAAATTCGAGGGAGATAGGCACCAAAAAAGAATTGATAAAATTACTAAAATAGAAGAAAGATATACTAAATAAACATTAAAAAAATGGAGGAATTACATATGAGTAAAGTTACACAAATTACACACCCACTTATACAACACAAATTAGCGTACATAAGAGACAAAAACACAGGTTCAAAGCATTTTAGAGAGTTAGTTGAAGAGGTTGCAATGCTTATGGCTTATGAAGTTACACGTAATGTGCAATTAGAAGAAATAGAAATTGAAACTCCTGTGTGTACTACTAAATGCAAAGTTTTGGCTGGAAAGAAAATGGCTATAGTACCAATACTAAGAGCGGGACTAGGAATGGTTGACGGTGTTCTTAACCTTATACCAGCGGCTAAGGTTGGACATATAGGAATGTATAGAGATGAAGAAACATTACAACCAGTTGAATATTTCTGTAAACTACCACAGGATATAAATGAACGGGATGTAATTATTACAGACCCTATGCTTGCTACAGGAGGTTCTGCAATAGATGCAATTACAGCTCTTAAGAAAAGAGGAGCAAAAAATATAAAAATTATGTGTCTTATAGCTGCGCCTGAAGGAATTAAAAATGTTCAAGAGACGCATTCAGACGTGGATATATATGTAGCTTCAATTGATGAAAAATTAAATGAAAAAGGCTATATTGTTCCGGGTCTTGGTGATGCTGGAGACAGGTTATATGGAACTAAATAGTAAAATCGCTCCAGAAAATAAGAAATAAAAAACAACCTACAGATAATAATCTGTAGGTTGTTTTTATGATTTATTAGATTTTATTCAAAATATCTATCTAATAATCCCTTAAATGCACGACCATGACGAGCTTCATCTTTACACATTTCATGTACTGTATCATGAATTGCATCATAGTTAAGTTTTTTAGCTAATGTAGCTAAATCTTTTTTACCCTGGCAAGCTCCGTGTTCAGCATCAACTCTCATTTGAAGATTTTTCTTAGTGTCATCTGTTACTACTTCTCCAAGCATTTCAGCAAATTTTGAAGCATGATCAGCTTCTTCAAATGCTATTCTCTTATAAGCTTCTGCAACTTCAGGGAATCCTTCTCTATCAGCTTGACGGCTCATTGCTAAATACATACCGACTTCGGTACATTCTCCAACAAAATTAGCTCTTAAACCTTCTATTACTGATGCATCTACATCTTTAGCAACTCCAACCTTATGTTCATCTGCCCACGTCATGTCATTTTCATCTTTCTCTATAAATTTATCACTTTTTGCTCCGCATACTGGACATACATCAGGTGCAGAATCTCCTTCGTGGATATATCCACATACTGTACAAACAAATTTCTTCATATATATTTCCCCCTCGTATTCTTTGGACGAAGTAACAATTTTAAATTGTCCCTCTTTTATATTAAATACCATAATTTACTAAGCTAATAGAAAATTTGTATTTAACTTTCTAAAACAACTATACATCAACGGATAACTATTATCAAGTAAAATTAAGTATTTTTTAGAAAAAGATTTCGAGGACATTCGACAATGTAGTTAAACTAATATTTCTTCAATTTTATCTAAATCTTTTATTTGAACTAAGTTTTTATTGAAATCTATTAATCCGTCATTTTTCATATTAACAAACTCCCTTGAGAGAGAGGGTCTTTGTACTCCTAAATGCTCTGCAAGATTTTTTCTGGACATGGGGAGTACAAGGTCTAGGTTTTTCTGAAATTCATATTGAGAAAGTAAGTAGTTAGATATTTTTTGTCTTAGGGTTTCAAAAGACAGTTCTTTAATTTTTTTATTTAATAACAATATTTTGCCCGATAACAATTGCATGAAATTATTTAAGACTATGGGATGGGAACTACACATAGATATAACATCTTTTTTTGAAATATAAAGTATGATTGAACCTTTATAAGACACAATGGTAGCAGGATATATATTCGTATTTGAAAAAGCGATTGCTTCACCAAAAATTTTTCCCTTATTTAATTTTGAAAGTGTAACAATTTTCCCGCTTGCGTAATGTTTTTGAACCTCGAGTTCACCTTGAATTACGATGCCTAAAGAGTCGCAGAGGTCACCCTCGAAGGCCACTATACAGGTAGTACATTCGGTGCAGTTTTTGCAGTTATCTGATATTGTATAGTTTATGTTTTGAATTAAATTTTTAAGCTCAAGTGAAGTTAAACCATTAAATAAAATACAACTTTTTAAACAATTTACTAGTTTGTCCATAAAATCACCTTCAAAATTTGAATTTGGTAACGCATGTTACATACCATTACATATAATTTTAATATAATTAGATTATAGAGTCAATCTAAAAATTAATTGAGTATATATATATTGAAAATTTTAGGAGGAGTTAAATTGAAAAGAAATATTATTAGTATAGATGAAAAGAAATGTAATGGTTGTGGAATATGCATAGATGCCTGTCATGAAGAGGCTATAGAACTTGTTGATGGAAAGGCTAAATTAATAAGTGACGAGTATTGTGATGGGCTAGGTGATTGTTTGCCTGAGTGTCCTACTGGTGCTATTAAGATAGTGGAAAGAGAGGCTACTGATTACGACATAAAAGCTGTTGAGATGAAAAAAGATAATTTACCTTCTGGGTGTCCTGGTACAATGGAAAAATCTATAAAAAGAACTGCATCATCAGTTGTTTTAAATAAAGCAACTAAAATTGATGAAACATTTGAGCAGGCAAGGCCTTCGGAGCTAAGTCAATGGCCAGTGCAGTTAAAATTAGTTAACTCAAAAGCGGGATTTTTAAAGGATGCAGATATATTGGTAGCTGCAGACTGCGTAGCTTATGCTTATGGAAATTTTCATAAAGAATTTATAAAAGGTAGAATAACTTTAATAGGATGTCCAAAGCTTGATGATAGTAACTTTTATAAAGAGAAGATTACAGAAATATTAGAAAATAATGATATAAAGAGTATTACGGTAGTTAGGATGGAAGTGCCTTGTTGCACAGGTATTGTGAGCTGCGTAAAAGAAGCTATGCTAAGTGCTAAAATAATAGTTCCATATAAAGAAGTTATAATTGGTATAAATGGAACAATAATATAATATTACCCAAAACAAAATAACTTAAGATTTATTAGTGCCTATCAAAATATTAAGAAAAGCATAAAATATGCTTTTCTTTTTTTGATTTATAGAAAATTAATATATATAGGATATTAAATACTTTAAATACTTGCTGTTTTAGTGTAAAATAATAGTGATTGATTATTAGATTAAAAATTAAATTAAATTAATTTATTTTATCTAAATAGTTAAAATAATTTATATGAGGTATAATTATGGGAAGAATTGACAAACATAATTATTATTTGGATATATGTGAAACAATATCTGAACGAGGAACGTGTTTGCGCAGAAATTTTGCTGCAATAATAGTAAAAAATGATGAAATTATGTCTACGGGATATTCAGGAGCACCTAGAGGAAGAAAGAATTGCTGCGATTTAGGGGTATGTAGACGGGAAGAATTAAAAGTGCCAAGAGGCACAAGATATGAGCTTTGCAGGTCTGTACATGCAGAACAAAATGCAATCATATCGGTTAGAAGAAATGATATGTTAGGTGCGACTTTGTATTTAGTAGGGAAAGAGGTAAGTACAGGAGAACTAGTTAAAAATGCATCACCGTGTTCTTTGTGCAAGAGATTTATAATTAATTCTGGTATAGAAAAGGTAATAATTAGAGATGATAAAATACAATATAAAACTGTGTATGTAGATGAATGGATAAAAAATGATGACTCACTTCAAGGTGATGGTGGGTATTAATTATCTGCTAATTAGTATCCACTGGTGATTTGTTAAATAATAGGTACACTCTTTTATGAAAGAAAGGTTTTTTAAATGAGCAATATTTTTATTCTAGCAATAATTTCTGCTTTAATTTCATTTATTATTACGCCTTTGGTTAAGAAATTAGCAATAAAGGTTAATGCAATTGACGTACCTAAAGATAACAGAAGAGTTCATATAAAACCAGTTCCGGTTATGGGAGGACTTGCTATATACATATCTTTTGTTGTAGGAGTCGTTTTATATAATGGAATTTTAACGACCTCTCAAATAGGGATAATTATTGGTGCAACTATTATTGTTATTGGGGGCATTATAGATGATATTAAAGATTTAAGGCCAAAATATAAATTATTAATACAGGTAGCAGCAGCCATATGCCTTTTATTGTCAGGCATAAGCATAGCTATTATAGCTAATCCTTTTAAGGTATTCTATCCTTATTTAAATATAGGATGGATTAATATTCCCGTTACAATAATATGGATTGTTGGAGTTACTAATGCTTTTAATTTAATAGATGGATTAGATGGTTTAGCAGCAGGTGTAGCATTTATATCATGTGTTACTTTAATGATAGTATCGCTACTTAATGGAAGACTTGAAGCTGCATTTTTAACAGCTGTGTTGAGTGGATCAATTTTAGGATTTATACCGTATAATTTTAATCCAGCTTCTATTTTTATGGGGGATACGGGTTCTCAATTATTAGGGTTTCTTTTAGCTGCTATTTCAATTGAAGGAGCAATTAAATCAGCAACAGCTTTTATAATTGCAGTTCCGGTTTTAGCTTTTGGGATACCTATCTATGATACTCTTTTCGCTATGATAAGACGTAAAATAAATGGAAAATCTATAATGCAAGCAGATAAAGGTCATTTACACCATCGGCTTTTGGATATGGGTATGAGTCAGAAACAAGCAGTTATTATTATGTATTTTATAAGTGCTGTTCTTGGTGGGATTGCAATTATAGCTATGCAACTTAGTAATCGAACGGCATATTTTTTGTTAGTGATTGTAATGGTTGCAGTAGTTTCGATAGCTTGGAAATATGGAATATTTCATCAAAAAGATTAATTATATTAATATTAATTAATATATGATTATAAAATAACATGCAGTTTTAAACTAATATAAAGTAGGAGTGGATCCTGTTGGAAAATATTAAAGTAATAGTAATATTTGGTACAAGACCTGAGGCTATAAAAATGGCACCTCTTATTAAAGAGTTAGAGAAAAATTCTCGAATACAATGCACAGTATGTGTCACGGCTCAGCATAGAGAAATATTAGATCAAGTTCTGGATATTTTTAAGATTAAGCCTCAGTATGATTTAAATATAATGAAAGCAAAACAAAGCTTAACGGGGATAACGTGTTCCGTGCTTGCAGGTCTAGAGGAAGTTTTCGAAAAGCAGAGACCAGATATAGTTTTAGTTCATGGAGATACTACAACAACATTTGCGGCATCTCTTGCAGCTTTTTACAGGAAAATACCTGTTGGCCATGTAGAAGCAGGGTTAAGAAGTCATAATAAATATTTCCCATATCCAGAAGAAATGAATAGGAAGTTAACGGGGGCAATAGCTGATTTGCATTTTGCACCTACAACTACATCTAAAGAAAATTTATTAAGAGAAGGAATAGATGAAAGTGCTATTGTGGTAACTGGAAATACGGTTATAGATGCTATGAAATATACAATTAAGGATAATTATATTTTTGAAAACACTGAACTAAATACAATCGACTATAAAAATAAGAAAGTTATTATTGTTACTGCTCATAGAAGAGAAAATTGGGGAAGTGGAATTGAAAATATATGTAATGCTTTAAAAATTATAGCTAAAGAAAATAAAGATGTTGAAGTGTTATATATTGTTCATCCTAATCCAATAGTTAAGGATATGGTACATAACATTTTAGAAGGAATAGATAGAATACATTTAATTCAGCCTATAGACACTAAAGAAATTCATAATCTAATGAAAAAATGTTACATGGTTATGACGGACTCGGGAGGTATTCAAGAAGAAGCTCCTCATTTAGGAAAACCTGTTTTAGTGCTTAGGCAAGTTACTGAGAGGGTAGAAGCTATGAATGCTGGTACAGTAGAACTTGTTGGGACAGATATAGATAAGATTGTATTACATGCAAGTAAGCTCTTGCAAGATACGGATGAGTATATTCAAATGAGTAAATGTATTAATCCTTATGGTGATGGAAATGCATCTGTTAAAATAGTAAGGGCACTACTTAATTATTTTAATAAAAACAAGATATAAAGTTATGTTGATAATGCAATAAAATTATCACAGTTTACAACGATTTTAAACAAATTCAAGAATTTAGAAATATAATTCTTGAATTTGTTTTTTTAAAATTTTTTTACGGGTGAATAAGGTTAAAATAACAGTTTTAAAAATTAAAAACCCATATGAATATAGAACAACATATTAGTATTAATTAGATTATATATAGTTGTATGTGGTATTTAATAGCTTATACCCATTATATTATGTAAGATAGGCTGTAAATATAAGTATTAAAATGCAAATATTAATATTAAAAAAATATATTAATAATAAAATTATGAATTAATAAAAATTTAATATTGCAATTGTTTATAAAAAAAGAAAAAAATAATTTTAAAAAAAAATTTTTAATTTTTTTGTAAATGTTTAACTAAATAATATTAAACTTATAAAGTTTCTAAAAGTTAATAAAGATAAGTAATAGTAAAATACGCGTAAAACTATTTTGAAAATTTAGAATATTCATAATAGTTTCGAAAAACATTCAATTGAATAATATAAGTGAAAATTAGTTGTATTATCCATAATATATAACAAAGTGGAGATATACAGAGTAATATACTTATTTTATTGATAAAATCGACTTAGGTAGCTATATATTTCCTAAAAACGAGTTATTTTAGATTTTATTTATGAAAATTAGTAGACTATAATTAAAAATGCTACTAAATAGTGAGGAGAATAAAAAGTGGATAGTGATTTTAGAAAAATGTTTAAAGAGATTGCGTTGTATGATTTTTTTATTTCTTTGATTTTTGCTACCGTGATATATTTTACAATTAAATCATATGCATTATTTTTTATATTAGGTGTAATAATAGCACTAGTAAATCTTTTTGTTAATGGTATTATAACAGAATATTCTCTAAATGGTAAAAATGTAAAAAGTACAGGCATA
Source organism: Clostridium sp. (assembly GCF_050717545.1). GTDB lineage: Bacteria > Bacillota > Clostridia > Clostridiales > Clostridiaceae > Clostridium_AD. The sequence goes on along the minus strand of NZ_JBOITN010000034.1, from coordinate 50,860 downwards.
ATAGTTTTAGGATCTATAATAAGGGTTATATTTGTAGGTCTTATTGGGTTTATGATTGGTAGACATAACATATATAATATAATTGCATATATTTTTGGTTATAGCTTGCAGTTCATATCCTTGGCGGTTTATGGAATAAAAAATAGGAATACGTAATGAATAATTTGAACATGCAGTAATTAATATTAACATTGAAGGGAAGTGATTTAATGGATAAGATAGCGCCGTTATTTCATATTAAATTTTTTGGTTACAGTATTGGGATTGCGGAGAGTATATTCGTTCAGTGGTGCATAATAGCAATAGTAGCAATATTATGTTTATGCTTTATAAGGAACTTAAAAATAATTCCTAATAAAAAACAGAACATAATAGAAATGATTATGGATGCTATAAACAATTTGGTTAAAGATAATATGGGAGAAGAGTATATGGGATTTGTACCTTATATAGGAACAATAGTAATCTTCTTAAGTATTTCGAATATTACGGGGATCATAGGGGTTACACCGCCGACAGTAGATTATAGTGTAGCATTAGCATTAGCATTAATAACATTCCTTGTTGTTCAATGGTTTGCTATAAAGAAGGTTGGATTAGGTCACTATTTTAAGGGGTATGTTAAACCATTTGCGTTTATATTACCAATTAATATTATAGAGAGAGTAATGCTTCCAGTATCATTAAGTTTTCGATTATTTGGCAACATAACTGCAGGTGTTGTAATTTTAGATTTGGCATATAAGAGTTTAGGAAGTATTAGTGGTTTTGCACAATTGGTTGTTCCAATACCATTACATTTTTATTTTGACTTATTTGATGGTCTTATTCAAATGGTTATTTTCGTAATGCTTACAATGGTTAATATAAAGGTTATTGCAGAACACTAGAATTAGTTTTTAAAAATTAAGGAGGAATATATTATGGCTATAGATTCAGCAACAATAATTACAGCAGCGTCTGCAATAGGCGCAGGTCTTGCAGCGATAGGATGTATAGGCGGAGGAATAGGAACAGGTAATGCAGCGGCTAAAGCTGTCGAGGGAGTAGCAAGACAACCAGAAGCTAGAGGATCTATCATTAGTACACTAGTTATAGGTGCTGCGTTTTCAGAGGCTTGCGCTATATACGCATTCCTAATAGCATTAATTTTAGCTTTTAAGTAAAATGGCACATATCAAAATGAGGAATTTTGAAATTAGGCCTAAAGGGGGCTTTAATAGATTATGAATTTGAGCATAAATATATCTACAATTATATTCACTATAGTAAATTTTATTGTGTTACTGTATATCTTAAAGTACTTTTTTAGTAAGCCACTAAATAAGATAATGGATGATAGAAAAAATGGAATAAGTACATCTATTAAGAATGCTAAAGATAATGAAGAAAAAGCAGAAATTTCAGTAAAAGAAAAGGACCAATTATTGCATGAGTCAAGATCAAAGGGAAGAAAAATAGTAGAAGAATATAAAGTGAAAGCCCAAAATATTTCTCAAGAAATTATTGATGATGCAAAAAAAGAATCAAATATAATTATGGAAAGAGCAAAAGTAGAAATTGAAAGAGAAAAACATAAAGCAGAAAGTGAAGTAAAGAAACAAGTTATAGATTTATCTTTAATATTGTCTGAAAAAGCTCTTGAAAAGCATATAGATGAATCGGAACATAGAAAATTAATTGAGGATTTCATATTTAAGGTAGGTAACTAAAATGTATGAGTTTCTAGATAAAAGATATGCGCTGGCACTGTATACAGTTGCAGAGGAAAAAGGTAAAGTAGATGAGTATTTAGATGATTTAAGACAAATTGTTTTAATTATTAAGAATGATTCTGAATTTTTAAAAGTGATTAAGCATCCTAAATTAAGCACTTCTATAAAAAAGAAGATGTTTATTAATATCTTTAAGGGCAGAATTGATGAAGAAGTTTTATCTTTTTTACTTATTCTTATAGAAAAAGATAGAATAATGTATATTGAGGAAAAACTTAAAGAAATGGAGAAGATTCATTTAGTAAGAACTAATACTTTGCTAGTTGAAGTTAAAACAGTAATACCACTTAAGGAAACTGAGCGGGAGAGTTTACGCGAGAAGCTAGTGAAAATGTATGATAAGAAAATAATTTTTGATGAAAAATTGGATAAAAGAGTTATAGGCGGTGTATATCTAAGGGTTGGAGACGACGTCATCGATGGTACAATTAAAAGCAGGTTAGAGGATATGAAAAAGATAATGTTTAAATAGAATGGAGGTGAGTTTATGAATATAAAGCCAGAAGAAATAACATCCATAATAAAAAAAGAAATAGAAAGATATGAAAAGACTATTGATACTGTTGACTCAGGCACCATAATTCAAATTGGTGATGGGATTGCAAGAGTATATGGATTAGATGAATGCATGGAGAATGAACTTTTAGAATTTCCTAATGGTATATTTGGTATGGCATTGAACTTAGAGCAAGATAATGTTGGATGTGTGCTACTAGGACCTGAAAAGGGCATCAAAGAAGGAGATATAGTTAAAAGAACCGGTAGAGTGGTTTCAGTTCCAGTTGGGGAAGCGTTACTCGGAAGGGTTGTAAATGCTTTAGGTGTGCCAATAGATGGTAAGGGCCCAGTAAATACTACAGAAACAAGAGAAGTAGAAGTAGAAGCACCTGGAGTTATACAAAGACAATCAGTTAAAGAACCACTTCAAACTGGAATAAAGTCAATAGACTCCATGGTTCCAATTGGAAGAGGACAACGAGAACTTATAATTGGGGATAGGCAAACGGGTAAAACAGCTTTAACTATAGACACTATTTTAAATCAAAAGGGTAAAGATGTTATATGTATATATGTTGCTATTGGTCAAAAACAATCGACTGTCGCATATATTGTTAATACATTATCTGAAATGGGCGCAATGGATTATACAATAGTTGTAGCATCAACGGCGTCTCATTCAGCTCCTCTACAGTATTTAGCACCTTATGCTGGATGTAGTATGGGAGAATATTTTATGCATAATGGTAAAAATGTATTAATAGTATATGATGATTTATCTAAGCATGCAGTTGCTTATAGAGCTATGTCACTATTACTTCGTAGACCGCCAGGTAGAGAAGCTTATCCAGGGGATATATTCTATATCCATTCAAGATTACTTGAGAGGGCGGCAAAACTTTCTGATAAATTAGGTGGAGGGTCGCTCACTGCACTTCCTATAATTGAAACTCTTGCGGGTGATGTTACTGCTTATATACCAACTAATGTTATTTCTATAACTGATGGTCAAATATTTCTCGAGGCCGAATTGTTCCATTCAGGGCAAAGGCCAGCAGTTAATGCCGGAATATCAGTATCGAGGGTTGGTGGAAATGCTCAAATAAAAGCCATGAAACAAGTTACAGGGACCTTAAGACTTGAACTTGCTCAATATAGGGAGCTTGCAGCATTTGCTCAATTTGGTACGGATCTTGATAGAGATGCGAAGATGAGACTAGAAAAAGGGAAAAGATTAATTGAAATATTAAAACAAGATCAATATGCGCCAGTGCCAGTAGAAAAGCAAGTTATGATTTTCTTTGCTGGGGCCAATAATTATCTTATGGATATTCCAGTACACCAGGTAATAAGATTTGAAAAAGAATTTTTTGAGTATATGGACACACATTATAGAGATATAGGTAAGGAGATAGCAGACAAGAAGGTATTGGATGATAGCATAAAAGAACAACTTGTTGAAGCCATAGAAGAATTTAAAAAAATATTCGTAATAGAAGAACATTAACGATATATATGTCACATTAATTGTTAATGCAGCACTAATAGGCTCTAATTAACTAGCCTCATAATATATTTATTGAGGTTAAAGAGAGGTGAAATATGTCGGGTATGGGGCTTGTCGCGATTAAGCGAAGAATAAAATCCATAACAAATACTACTAAAATAACCAGAGCTATGGGGCTTGTTTCCACATCTAAATATAAAAAAATAAAAGGGCTTGTAGATACTAACAATAATTATGTAAAGAAGCTTGAGGAAACAGTTAAGCAAGTTAAAATTAATTATGAAGAGGATAACATTTATCTAAGTGGCAATAATAATATTACAAAATTATATATTGTATTAACCTCTGATGCGGGCCTTTGCGGTGGGTTTAATTGGACGGTAGTAAATAAAATGTTAATTAGTGTAAAGGGTAGCGAGGAAAGTAACTCTATGGACTACAATGTAATTATTGTAGGCCAAAAGGGAAGAAGTCTACTTAAAAAGCATAATATTCAAACAGTTGCTGAATATGTTGAAACTTCAGATATACCTATTCAAAAGGAAGCTACTACCATTATGAATCGTGCACTAAGTATGTATATTAGTGGCCAGGTAGGTGAAGTTCACATTGTTTATAAAAAACTTGTCTCAGCACTGAAAAATGAAGTTATAGTAGAAAAATTACTCCCTTTAAATTTAGATAATGAACATAATTCAAATAAAGAGTATGTAGATATTCAGGCAGTAGATGAAACGGCAATGCAAGAAATCATTTCATTATATTTAAGTGGTAAAATGCTTAATTCTATGCTACATTCAAAAGCTAGTGAGCACAGGGCTAGAATGGAGTCTATGGGATCAGCTACTACTAATGCTAATGATATGCTTGATAAACTGAATTTAAGTTACAATAGGATAAGACAAAGTGAAATTACGCAAGCAATTTCGGAAATAGTTGGAGGGGCGGAAGCTCAAAAGTAGTTTGAGATAAGGAAGCTCAAAAGTAGTTTGAGATAAGGAAGCTCAAAAGTAGTTTGAGATAAGGAAGTGCAAAGGTAAAAAGGAGTGAGAACAATGCCGGGACATATAGGGAAAGTAGTTCAAATAATAGGGCCAGTTATAGATATAAAGTTTGACTCAGATAGTCTTCCTAATCTTTTTAATAGTATTGAAATACAGATGGAAGATAGAATTGTTGTAGCTGAGGTTGAACAACATATTGGTGATGATATTATAAGGGCGGTAGCGATGGAAAGTACTGAAGGGTTAAGACGTGGTCTTGAGGCTGTTGATACAGGTAACGCAATATCAGTGCCAGTTGGAAATGTAGTACTAGGAAGATTATTTAATGTCCTAGGAAAACCTACGGATGAATTGGGAGAAGTTAAAGCAGAAAAGTATATGCCTATTCACAGGTTAGCCCCAACGTTTGAGGAACAGTCTGTGGAGCCGGAAATATTTGCAACAGGTATAAAGGTAATAGACTTAATTGCCCCATATCAAAAGGGCGGTAAAATTGGTCTTTTTGGTGGTGCAGGAGTTGGTAAAACTGTACTAATTCAAGAACTTATGAATAACATTGCAAAAGAAAACAATGGGCTTTCGGTATTTACTGGAGTTGGGGAAAGAACCCGTGAAGGTAATGATCTTTATAATGAAATGAAAGAATCGGGAGTTATAGATAAGACGGCTTTAGTTTTTGGTCAGATGAACGAACCACCTGGTGCTAGGATGAGAGTTGCATTAACAGGTCTTACTATGTGTGAGTATTTTAGGGATCAAGGTCAAGATGTATTGTTATTTATTGATAATATATTTAGATTTACGCAAGCTGGTTCAGAGGTGTCTGCATTACTTGGCAGAATACCAAGCGCTGTTGGTTATCAACCAACACTTGCCACAGAGATGGGGCAATTACAAGAACGAATTACATCAACAAAGCAAGGAGCAATTACATCGGTGCAGGCAGTATATGTACCTGCAGATGATTTAACAGATCCAGCTCCGGCTACTACATTTAATCATCTAGATGCCACTACAGTATTATCGAGAGGAATAGTTGAGCTTGGTATTTATCCGGCTGTAGACCCATTAGAATCTACTTCAACAATGCTTGATCCTAGAATAGTTGGCAAGGAGCATTATGATGTAACAATAAAGGTTAGACATATTCTTGAAAGATATAAGGAACTTCAAGATATTATTGCAATACTTGGGATAGATGAATTATCTGATGAAGATAAATTGGTAGTATTAAGAGCAAGAAAGGTTCAAAGATTTTTATCTCAACCATTTACTGTAGCCGAGCAATTTACTGGAATGAAGGGCAAATTTGTGCCGGTAAAAGAAACAGTGAGGGGATTTAAAGAAATCCTTGAAGGTAAACATGATGATCTGCCAGAAGCGGCATTTATGTTTGTTGGGTCTATAGAAGAGGCAGTAGAAAAAGCGAAAACATTGGCTAAATAATAAGATAGTATTAAGAATATGCATAGAAATGGAAGTGTTTTCATATGGAAAAGCATATAAAGCTGACTATACTTACTCCTGAAAAGGAATTTTATAGTGGTGAAATCCTGAGCATTAATACAGAGAGTGATGAAGGCAGATTTGGTATCCTTGCAAATCATGTGCCTATGATAGCTCCTTTAAAACCAACGGTAACAACATTTATAGACATGGATGGTAAAGCATTAAAAGCTTTTACATCATCGGGGGTTTTAAGAGTAGTTGATGGAACTATAGAAATGTTATGTAGGGCCTGTGAATGGCCAGAAAATATAGACGTTGAAAGAGCAAAGCAGGCTAAAGAAAGAGCAGAAGAAAGATTGGGAGATAAGCATGGAGTTGGGTTTGTAAGAACTGAAAATGCTATATTAAGGGCACTTGAGAGAATTAAAACAAAAGGATAAAAAATGTGAAATGAGGATATTAATTTATCTTCATTTTTTTATGCTCAAAACTATACTAATATTCTTAGTATAGACTTTGAAATTACAGTGAGGAATATGAAGTTTGATTTAGAAATATGAATAAATTATTTTAAGCACATTTACATTAAAATTTTATATATTAATAATATAAAGAATATATATATCAATCATTAATTTCTAAAGGGCCCCCGCCTAAACAACAAACCCAATAATCCTCTTCGCATTAGTGCTGGGGGATGATTTTATTAATAATATTAATATTAAAATATCATTATTTATAGAATAGAAAAAGAAATTATTGTCAACAATTTAATAAAGAGGACAAGGGGGGGAAGTTAAAATGAAAAAAAAGAGCGTATCACTTTTGTGTATAGTATTAAGCCTAATAATTTTACAAGTTAATGTTAAATTTACTAATGCACAAGAGGGAGTTAATTTATTTGATGAAATATTAATAGTATCTAAAAGCAAAACCGTAGAATATGGTTTAAAAACATCGTTTAATACTGAGGTAAACCCAAAAGAAATAGTCAACTATTTAATTGAATCCTTAGATCTTAATAATAAAGATATAAAATTAGTCAGGTCTGAAGATGGATATTCTTATTGCATAGAGTTTTCAGGTGTTAACATTGAAGGATATATAGAGGGTTTAAAATCTAATAACGAGGCCTTGAAAAACGGTAAAAAAAATAATATAACGATAAACATAAGTAAGAAAATGAATGAAAACGGACTAGAAGCCCTTAAAAATAAAGTTATAAATAGCATTGGAAGCCACGGTAAAGATATTAAATGTTTTCAATATCTTAAGGCTAAAATTGATGATAGTTCAAGTTTAGCGGTAAATTATATTAATGGTGCAATAATAAAAATTCTAAAGTCACGTGGTGCCAAAAATATTGATACAGTGAGTATAAATAATGGACTAAGTACTATAGCATATACGCAAAAGTATAATGAGGAGTTAATTAATAACAAGTTAATTGATTTTAATTATGCTATATGTAATTATTCATCAGGACGGTACATTATTATTGGTACACCTGAAATAATTATAACTTATTAAAAACTAACAATATAATGGAGGAAATATATGGATAAATTAGTTATAAAGGGTGGGAAAAGATTACAAGGTGAAGTAAATGTTAGTGCAGCTAAAAATGCGGTTCTTCCAATACTTGCAGCAACAATATTAAACGGTAATAGCTGTACTATAGAAAATTCTCCTATGCTAGAGGATGTATTTGTAATTTGCGACGTATTAAGATCTCTTAAGGCAGATGTTAATATAGATAAAATAAATAATATAGTAAAAATAAATACTGCTAATTTGTTTGATAATGGTGCTAATGATGAATTAGTAAGAAAAATGAGAGCATCTTTTTTAATAATGGGACCTATGCTTGGAAGATTTGGTAGTTTTAAAATATCTTTGCCAGGTGGATGCAATATTGGGACTAGACCTATTGACCTTCATTTAAAAGGATTATCAGCTCTGGGAGCTGAAGTGTTTGTAGGACATGGATATGTGGAGGCAAAAGCAAAAAAATTAATAGGATGTAATATATATTTAGATTATCCATCAGTTGGCGCTACAGAAAATATAATGATGGCTGCAACGCTTGCACGGGGAGAAACGATAATAGGAAATGCAGCAGAGGAACCAGAGATAGTAGATCTGGCAAAGTTTTTAAGAGGTATGGGAGCACAAATAAGTGGGGAAGGAACGGATACTATAAGGATTTTAGGAGTTAGAGATTTTAACGAGGTTGTTTACAAACCGATATACGACAGAATAGAGGCAGGTACATTTATGATAACTGCTGCAATAACAAAGAGCCTAGTTAAAATTAATGGAATTGATGAAATACATTCAAAACCAATAATAGCAAAACTTACAGAAATGGGAGTAGCGATAGAAATTAATAAGAACAGCATAATAGTGGATGGACGAAAAAAATTAAATCCAATAGATATAAAAACTATGCCATTTCCAGGATTCCCCACAGATATGCAGGCGCAGATGATGAGCTTACTATGTACGGTAAAGGGTACGAGCATAATTACGGAAACTATTTTTGAGAACAGATTTATGCATGCTGTGGAACTTAAGAGAATGGGAGCGAATATAAAAATAGATGGCAGAAGTGCTGTAATAGAGGGTATAGATACGTTTACTGGTAGTGATGTTACAGCTACAGATTTAAGGGCAGGCGCAGCGTTAATACTTGCAGGGCTTACTGCAGAGGGTACGACTACAATAAAGGACATATATCATATCGATAGAGGGTATGTATCTATAGAAGAGAAATTAAAGGGGCTAGGAGCGGATATTGAAAGAGTACATTCGGATAGCTGAGATATTAACAAAAAAAATATAATAAAAATATAAAACCAAAAGAATTGGAGTATATGTGATTTATATATTCTAATTCTTTTAGTTTATTTTAGGAAGATTTTGAAGCTACGCAGGAGATGATTTAATTCTTTCTTTTATAAGAAATTTATATCCTCAAAATGTAATATTATTTATAGTTATTTAATATGTATATTGTAGAGTTTTTTTGCATGAGAGGAGAAATAAATGAGAAGAGTTTTTATTACAGTGCATTTGAAAAATCTTATTTTAATAGTAACTGCATGTATTGCATTTATAGTAATAACTTCTATTCTATTAGTGGGAGTAGGAAAGAACGGAGAGAACGCAATTATAAATAAAAATAATAGCTTTGAAATTAAGTCGGATGACGATAAAGTTATTATTAAGTATAGCGAGCTACCAAAAATTTCTAAAGTTAAAGTATTTATTACAAAAGAAAATATAATAAAGGAACTTGATTTAGAGGAGTATGTCACGGGGGTTGTTGCTGGGGAAATGCCGGCTGCATTTGAACCGGATGCCTTAAAGGCCCAAGCAGTGGCTGCTAGGACATATGCTTTGGCACACGTTATAGAGGATGGGGGCTCACCATGTAAAAATGCTAATGGTGCTAGCTTGTGTGACACAACGCACTGCCAAGTTTATGTGACTAAGGCGGAACGTATAAAAGATTGGAATAAAGATAATAAAAATAAAGGTGATCAGTTATGGGATAAGATAAAAAAGGCGGTTGAAGATACAAGGGCGCAGGTCTTAACATATAATGATGAATTGGTAATGGAACCTTATTATTTTTCAACTAGCAGCGGGAAAACTGAAAATTCTGAAGAGGTATTCAGCACTAGTATACCTTATTTAAGGAGTGTAGAAAGTCTAGGCGAGGAAACCGTAAAAAATGCTAAAAGTATTAATAATTTTAAATATGAGGAGATAATTAAAATTATTAATAGTAATTATAATAATGCGAAGGTAACTACGGCGAGTATTAAGAATCAAATAAAGATAATAGAAAGGACGGAGGGCGGGAGTGTTAAGAATATTAAGGTGGGAAATATAACTATGTCAGGTAGTAAATTCAGAACAATGCTTGGCCTAAAATCATCAAATTTTCAAATGAAGTTTAATTCAAGTGGAATAGAGATAGATTGTAGTGGATATGGGCATGGTGTAGGAATGAGCCAATGGGGTGCAAATGCCATGGCCAAAGATGGGAAAAGTTATACTGAAATATTAACGCATTATTATCAAGGCGTTGCTATATCCAAATAAAAAATAATATTTTTAAGCTGGTTATCCTTTATAAAAAGGGATAATCAGCTTTATTTTTTGGAAAAATAAATAAGTATAAATAAATTTTATAAAATATGTATGTTTTATTACATTATGGACAAAAATACAAGTGGAGGTGTTTGTATGGATAAGAACGCAAACAACAATAAGACATTAAATTTTTTAAAAAAGGAAGGCTTTTATGTAATTTTATTTGTTTGTTTATGTATAGTAGCTACAGTGGCATCTATAACAGCAAATAATAATAAAAAGATTTCAAGTAATCAAGAAGCATTACAAAAACAACAAGCTAGTGCAGCAAATGTACTAAAAGAAGAACAAAAACAATATGATGGTGCACTTCAAGTGAAAGAAGAAGATGAGAATAAGGCTAAGGCTAAGGAACTTAAAGAGGTGCCTAATATTAAAAAAGTCACTACTGAAACAATAGCAGCCGCAGCTTCAACAACAATTAATGCTAAGTTTCAAAAACCTGTGGCAAATGGAACGCTCGCAAGGGCATATTCAAAAGATATTGATGTTGTAGTGTGGAAGACTGATGGAAGTTACAGAACAAACTTAGGTATCGACATTCAAGCAAAACTAGGTGAGAAAGTTGTATCTGCTATGGATGGAATAGTTAAAGTAGTTGGTACTGATGTTGATGGTCAAAGGGGTCAAATGGTTCAAGTAGATCATCAAAATGGTTTTGTTACTAATTACTCTAATTTAGATGCAAAGATACTAGTGAAAAAAGGCGATAAAGTAACTAAAAATCAACAAATTGGTTGTGTGGGAAACACTAGCTTAAATTCATATAATGAAGTTTATGGTTCTCATATGCATTTTGAAGTTTTACAAAATAATAAGAATATTGATCCTGCTAAATATGTAACATATGAAAAATACCAACCAGTAACAATTAAAAAATAACCAATAACCATCTCAATTAGTCATTTTTTTGAAATATATAGCAAGATGACTAATTGGAATGGAATTTAAAAGCTAGGTATTGCATATTTATAAATATAGAAGGGTTTAGGAGGTAACACTTTTGAAAGACTATATTGAAGACCGTGTATTAGAAGTTGCAAAATATATTATTGAATCAAAATCCACAATAAGAAGAACAGCCAAAGTGTTTGGAGTTAGCAAAAGTACAATACACAAAGACATGACGGAAAGATTGCCAACTATAAATCCTATAATTGCTAACCAAGCAAAAACAATTTTGGATTTAAATAAAGCAGAAAGGCATATAAGAGGTGGAAGAGCAACAAGGCTTAAATACAAGGCAATAGAAGGATAAAGACATTTCAAGCTAAAACCTATAAAAGATAAAAAGAATTTTTAATAAAAAAGAGGTTTTTTTATGTCTTTATAGAATAAAGTTTAGTATAATTGAAATAACGAATATACTAAAGAGCAGGAGTGGTTTTGAGATGTTTTTTTTTAGAATGGGTACAGATATGGGTATAGATTTAGGTACAGCTACAGTGCTTGTATACATTAAAGGTAAAGGTGTTATCCTAAAAGAGCCATCTGTTGTTGCAATAAACAGAAATAATAATAGGGTGCTAGCAGTTGGGGAAGAAGCAAGAAAAATGATAGGAAGAACACCGGGTAATATTGTTGCCATTCGTCCTATGAGGAATGGTGTCATTTCAGATTATGATATAACTGAAAGAATGTTAAAGCATTTTATAACAAAGGCTTGTGGGAAAAGAAGGTTATCTGCTCCGAAAGTTGTAATTTGCGTTCCTTGTGAAGCAACGGAAGTAGAAAGAAGAGCAGTAGAGGATGCAGCTAAAAATGCTGGAGCCAAGAAAGTCCAACTAATAGAAGAACCCTTAGCTGCGGCAATTGGAGCAGGACTGGACATTGGTAAAGCGAGTGGTAATATGGTTATTGATATCGGTGGAGGAACTACTGATATTGCAGTAATTTCTTTAGGAGGCATGGTTGTACGTCAATCGCTTAAAGTAGCGGGAGATAGGTTCGATGAGGATATAATAAAATATATCAGGAAAAAACATAAGTTAATGATTGGTGAGAGAACTGCAGAGGACTTAAAAATAAACATAGGTTGTGCTTACAAGCAAGAAGAAAATACAAGCATGGAGATACGGGGAAGAGATCTAGTTACAGGACTCCCTAAAAATTTAGCAGTAACATCAGAGGAAATGAGAGAAGCCTTGAAGGATGCAGTAGTTTCAATAGCAGGATGTGCACATTCAGTGCTTGAAAAAACACCACCGGAGCTTTCGGCAGATATAGCTGATAAAGGAATAGTTATGACTGGTGGAGGAGCATTACTTAAGGGATTAGATAAACTTATACAAGAAGTAACTAGAGTCCCAGTGTATTTAGCTGAGGATCCAATTTCGTGTGTAGCACTTGGAACAGGTAAGGTTCTCGATTATATGGGTAAACTAGATAGCTCATTTACTGGAGGCAACAATTATTTAATTGATTAAAAACTGCATACAAGCTATAAAAATAAGCAATACAATTATTAAATTAATTGTATTGCTTATTTTTATAGCTTGTAGAAAAATTCATGCTACTTAGCATTTTTTTATAAAATTAATTTATTGGAAATTTATCTAAAGAAAATAATTTAGTTAGAAGTCAAATCTTTTTCTCCATCGGTAAGAGCATACAAATAATATGAATGTACAAGGGACCGACTTAATACATTAGCAATTTCCATAACTAAACTAAGTCTTATATTTCTATTAGTGAACACTTCACTATCATCACTTGAATCTACTATACCTATTAATGAAACATTACCTACTTTAGGTAGGGTTTTTCCTACACCTTTACCAGGGTGAATTGGATAATTTCTAGCTTGAAGTTCCCCAATGTTGGAGATGTCACCTAAACATGCATCGACACCTATTATAGTACAATTTGGGTGTAAAGCGTTTATTTCAGATAATTTACTATCTATGTTTAGGGCATGAATTGGATTATCTATAGTTCCATATACTGGCAATGGAAAGGAGCTATTTTTCAAAAATGTACCCACGAGTGGGCCTAGGCAATCACCAATACATCTATCGGTGCCTATACAAACAACTAAAGTGTTTTTATCTATATAATCTTTTAGGTAATTGGAGATTGTATAGTAGGCTAAAGGATCTTTATAATGTGTTTTAGTCTTACTCAAAAAAATACCTCCTTGTATAACGCTATAGAAAAATAATTTGATATTATTTTCCTATCAATTATTTATATGAATAAACTCTGCGATTTATTATGATAAGAGAATAAAAAAATACTATTTTGAAAATAGAAAATATTTATAATAAGTTGCATAGGTGATTAATGATGAGTATGTGAGTGAATGATATAGTAATGGTGAGATAACCTTATGTAATGACTCAAAATGGAGTTGAAGTTATTAAATTAAAGTTGTATAATAATTCTTGTCGACACGGTAAAGCGACGAAAAATATAATAGGCTGGCATGGCTCAACGGTAGAGCAGCTGACTTGTAATCAGCAGGTTGTAGGTTCAATTCCTATTGCCAGCTCCAACATGGAGGAGTTCCCGAGTGGCCAAAGGGGGCAGACTGTAAATCTGTTACGTAATGTTTCGATGGTTCGAATCCGTCCTCCTCCACCATTTACTTTATTACCACAAACTATGGGAGCATAGCTCAGCTGGGAGAGCATCTGCCTTACAAGCAGAGGGTCACAGGTTCGAACCCTGTTGTTCCCACCATAGTGATTTTTAGGCTAAATACATGCTGGCATGGCTCAACGGTAGAGCAGCTGACTTGTAATCAGCAGGTTGTAGGTTCAATTCCTATTGCCAGCTCCAAACATGGAGGAGTTCCCGAGTGGCCAAAGGGAGCAGACTGTAAATCTGTTACGTAATGTTTCGATGGTTCGAATCCGTCCTCCTCCACCAAAAGACATCAATGGATGTCTTTTTTACTTAGTAAATTTTAAAAGAATATAGAATCTGTTGACACTGCTAAATGCATGTGGTAGCATTGTCAAAACTTAATATTGATAACTCTTATCAAGAGAGGTGGAGGGAATAAGGCCCTATGAAACCCGGCAACCGGTGCATTACACCATGGTGCCAATTCCAGCAGTTATATCTGCAAGATAAGGGAGATGGTTAAAAAACCTCTTCTTATATTTAGAAGGGGTTTTATTTTTGAGGTAAAATATATTGAAATGATAAGTCAGTAAGGGCTGATATTTTAGCTACGCTAGAGATGATTTAATAGTGCTAAATAGAATTTTTTAGCACTCGAAAGGAGAAATATAATGAAACGATTATTTACATCAGAATCAGTTACAGAAGGACATCCAGACAAAATTTGTGATCAAATTTCAGATGCTGTACTTGACGCTATATTAGAACAAGACCCTTATGCAAGAGTTGCATGTGAAACGGCAGTTACAACAGGAATGGTATTAGTCATGGGAGAGATAACAACTAGTTGTTATGTAGATGTTCCTAAAGTTGTTAGAAATACTATTGAGGGTATAGGATATACTAGAGCTAAATACGGGTTTGATGCTAGCACATGTGCTGTAATTACGTCTATCAATGAACAATCACCTGATATAGCCATGGGAGTTGATGAGGCTTTAGAATCGAAGTCAGGCCTTGTTGATAAGATAGATTCAATAGGTGCTGGAGATCAAGGTATGATGTTTGGGTTTGCAACAAATGAGACACCAGAGTATATGCCACTACCAATTGCTATGGCTCATAGACTTGCAAGAAAGTTGAGTGAAGTAAGAAAAGACGGTACTCTGGGATATTTAAGACCAGACGGAAAAACTCAAGTTACTGTAGAATATGAAGATAATAAACCGGTGAGAATTGATACCATTGTTATCTCAACTCAACATGGCGTAGAAGCAACTCACGACCAAATTGAGAATGATTTAAAGAAATATGTAATAAATGCTATAGTACCAAGTGAATTATTAGATGAAGATACTAAATATTACATAAATCCTACAGGTAGATTTGTAATTGGAGGACCACAAGGAGACTCTGGTCTAACAGGAAGAAAAATCATAGTAGATACTTATGGTGGATATGGTAGACATGGCGGCGGAGCATTCTCGGGGAAAGATCCAACAAAAGTTGATAGATCTGCTGCATATGCTGCAAGATGGGTTGCTAAAAATTTAGTAGCTGCAGGAGTTTCTGATAAATTAGAAATAGAACTTGCTTATGCTATAGGTGTAGCTAAACCGGTATCAATAGAAGTTGATACTTTCGGAACGGGAAAAATTGCAGATGATAAAATTGTTGAAATAATTAAAAAGGTTTTTGATTTAAGGCCAGCTGTTATTATAAGAGAATTAGATCTAAGAAGACCTATCTACAAACAAATAGCAGCCTATGGACATTTTGGAAGAACTGATTTAGATTTGACATGGGAAAAATTAAATAAAGTAGCTGAAATAAAGAAATATATATAACAAAGATAGATTGATCTAAAAAGAGGGATAACAATTAATTATTGTTATCCCTCTTTTTAGCAGGTTAGTATTAATCTTATATTAAATTGTATTTAAATTGAAGATTAATACTAAATTTACATAATTTATATATGATGTGAAGAATATTAATTAGAATTTTGATAAAACTTAAGATAGGGGTATACTAAAGGTTAAATATACAAAATACATATGATATAATAATATTAATATTGTTATATGATATAAATTTCTAAATAGGGGAGATTTTATGCCAGAAATACAAGGAACGGTTGATGATGTAGTATTTCATAATGAAGACAATGGATATATAATTGCTCATTTGTTTGATAACAAGAAGCAAATAACTGTGGTAGGAATTGTACCATACATAAGCGAAGGTCAGAATTTAAAATTAACGGGGGAGTGGGTTACACATCCTCAATTTGGAAAACAATTTAGAATATCTTACTGTGAGGAAATAATACCTAGTTCCCTTATAGGTATAGAAAAGTATTTAGCTTCAGGAGTTATTCAGGGGATTGGGCCTGTAACTGCTAAAAAAATTGTAGAACGTTTTGGTGAAAACACTATGAATATATTAGATAATGAAATTGAGAAATTAAAAGAGATAGATGGTGTAGGCCAAAAAAAAATAAAATTAATTTTTGAATCATATTCTAAGCAACGGGAAGTTAAAAACATAATGATATTTCTTCAAACATATGGGGTCTCGCCTAATCAATGTGTTAAAATTTATAAAAAGTATGGAGCGGACTCCATAAAGGTCGTAAAAGATAATCCTTATGTGTTAACCGAGACAATCTCTGGGGTAGGATTTAAAATTGCAGATAAGATAGCTCGGAGTTTAGGTATAGACAAAGAATCGCCTTTTAGGATACAAAGTGGAATAAATTATGTGGTAAATGAATTTTGTGCTAATGGTAATACTTACATGCCTCTTGATAAATTACAAAAGGATTCTAAAAATATTCTTGGGGTCACGGATGACGAAATTGAGAAGAATATTTATGATAATGTGTTGCATGGAAAATTGAAAGTAGAAGACATTGATGAGGAAAAGTGTGTGTTCACTATGCCTTTTTATTATTGTGAATTAAGTATAACAAAGAAAATTATAACTTTATCTGTAGCAAAATATGATGAAGTAGAAATAGAAATAGAAGAAAAAATAAAAAATTTCGAGAATGAAAAGAATATAGAATTTGCAATGTCGCAAAAGGCTGCTATTTGTGGCGCTATTGAAAATAGCATTGAGGTTATAACTGGAGGTCCTGGTACTGGAAAAACTACAATAATAAACTGTATTACAGAGGTATTTGAAGAAGCTGGAATGAAGGTATACATGGCAGCTCCTACTGGTAGAGCAGCTAAAAGGATGACGGAAGCTACTGGGCGCGAGGCAAAAACTATACATAGATTACTAGAACTTGGAATAGGAGGGGATGATGGATCTGAGTTTTTTAAATCTGAGGAATCGCCACTTGATTGTGATGTGCTGATTGTTGATGAAGCCTCTATGATTGATATAATGCTTATGAATAGTTTGCTAAAGGCTATTAGCATAGGAACAAGGCTTATAATAGTGGGGGATGTTGATCAACTGCCATCAGTGGGACCGGGAAATGTACTTAGAGACATTATTGAAAGTAATAGTGTTAAGGTAGTTAAACTTAATGAAATTTTTAGGCAGGCTAGGGAAAGTATGATTATTGTTAATGCTCATAAGATTAATAATGGTGAGATGCCTATTTTAAATAAAAGAGGCAAAGATTTTTATTTTATTGAAAACAATGAGCAGGAAAAAATCGTGGATAGTATAATAACTTTAGTTAATACTAGACTACCTAAGTTTAATAAAGACTGGGATAAGATGAAGCATATTCAAATACTGTCTCCTATGAGAAAAGGAATACTTGGAATAGAACATTTAAATGAAAGACTTCAGGAAGTATTAAACCCTAAGTCAAGCCATAAAAAAGAAAAGGAATATAGGAATACTATTTTTAGAACTGGCGATAAAGTTATGCAAATTAAGAACAATTATGCTATGAAGTGGCATAAAATAAGTGCGAAGGCTGAAGACGGAACTGGTATTTTTAATGGCGATGTGGGGTATGTTGAAGATATTGATGAAAACAATGAAAATGTAGTTGTGATTTTTGATGATGATAAACGAGTTGAGTACGAAGGCATAAA
This sequence comes from Clostridium sp., assembly GCF_050717545.1. GTDB lineage: Bacteria > Bacillota > Clostridia > Clostridiales > Clostridiaceae > Clostridium_AD. The sequence goes on along the minus strand of NZ_JBOITN010000034.1, from coordinate 32,832 downwards.
TTTAGATGAACTAACACTTGCATATGCTATCACAATCCATAAGAGCCAAGGTAGTGAATTTGAAGTTGTAATCATGCCTATGTTTATGGGACCTCCACTACTTATGAATAGAAATTTACTTTATACGGGAATTACCAGAGCTAAAAGTATGGTCGTTTTAGTAGGAGGGGTAAAAGCTATTAGTTTTATGAAAGATAACAATAGGAGTTTTGAAAGATATTCTGCACTTGGCTGGAGAATAAGACAAATAGTAGATGCTAATATGGAGCCTTATGAAAATTACATTAATTAAATTATAAAAATCCTTGATAGCATCGAAGATGATAATTTAACTATAAAGGAGATTTTACATGTTCTATTACGCAAAATTAAACCTTAGTAAGGAGAAAGATGAAGTTAGCAAAGATATTTTAAGATGCGCTTTAAATAATAAAAGAAGAATAGATGTTGTATCTGCATTTTACAATTCGTCAGATATATTTTTAAAAACTATAATCGCTTTTGCAAATGAGAAGAAGAATATATTGTATATAACAAATGAAGATGACCAGTGTATTGATATTAGTTATTTTATTAGTGAATTTAGTAACTTGGCTCAATATGTAAATTCAAATGATTCTAATTATAATAATGTAAATGAACAATTATATATATGTAATTATCAAGATGCATTAAAATTACAAGAAAAATTTGATTTGGTTATTTATAATGATATTAGAAGTTTTCCCAAATATAACAAACAACAAATAAAAAGAATTTTATTAAAAATGTGCAAAGCTGGAGGCACAGCTATAGCCTATTGTATAGAGAATGTTTTTGATGAGGGGATTACAATAATGTTTCCGCTTAAAAACACTAATATACCAATAATAGAACCTAGAATTATAACTACAAGAATAAATCTTAGCGCAGACATACCACTTGTGGTTTATGAATATCTAAATTGGTCAATTATATCTAATAGGAAGGTGATAATATTTACACCGGATGCACAAAAGGCTACAGCAGTATTTGAGTATTTAAGTATTTTGAAAGAAAAGTTAAGTGAAAATATATTTTTATTTATTGCTGGCAAAAGTGATGATTATATTAAATTAAAGTTTATTAATAAAGAAAAAGGAATAATAGTAACAAATGATTTTGAAGAAAGTTACGTACAATTCCATTATATTAACGTAATAGTTTATTTTGCTGATGATGAGAAATTCAATTATAAACAATTATTGTGTTTATCAAGTAAGGTTGGAAGATATGAAAATGAACATAAGGGAGAAGCTATATTTTTAGCTAATGCTGAAACTGAGCAAATGGATGAAGCTAAAAGTATAGCTAGAAAATTTAATGAGAAGGCGTGGGAAAGAGGATTATTAAATATATAAAAAGTATATTTTATTGTTTAGCAGGACTTATATATTCAGGAGATGAGTCATGTGTGATTTGTAACGGGTATAGTCAGGAAGGCGAAGCGTTATGTAGCTTTTGCAAGGGTAAACTTAGGAGATGTGGCGAAAATTTTTACATTGGTAAGGGTGACGAGAAATATCTAGCTATGTCTGTGTTTTACTATTCGAGTATTATAAAAGAGTTAATTATTAGGCTTAAATACAAAAACGATTTTACATGTGGAGAAATTTTAGCTGAATATATGGTCCGATTTATTAAAAATAGCGAATTACAATTTGACTTAATATCATTTGTACCTATGACTAAAAGAGCACTTAAAATTAGAGGGTATAATCAAAGCGAGTTCTTAGCAAATTACTTATCGAGGCTTCTAAATATTAAAGTAATATGTAATTTAGTTAAGACGTACGATACTAAAGATCAAATAGGACTAAGTGGTGAGGAACGTTGGGTTAATATGGAAAAATGTTTTAAAATCGAGAAAAATAAATTTATAAAAAATAAAAATATTTTACTTATAGATGATGTTATAACTACAGGGGCTACAGCGTTTCAGTGTGCGAATGCGCTAAAAGAAAATGGGGCAAACAATATTTATGTATTGACTATAGCTAAAAGTAATGTATAATACTTATTGTAGTAAGTTAGGTTTGTGGTTGAAAGTCGATGCCAGTCGCAGGCGAAACGATCCACGTAAGTTAAACAAAGTTTAGTGAGCATGGTGCGGCTTAGAGGTTAGTCCTGCCGTTTAGTAGACGAGAGTGTTAGTAGTGAGAAGGTAATTCTGGGTAGCCAAAGCTCCAGCAGGCGAGTGTGGGGTCAAAAACCAGGTCAACTAACTTACTAAAGTACTTATAGTGCGGCTATGACAGTCAGAAATGACTGTCATTTCTTTTTTTGATTATCATTTAACGAAATTTAAGCTCCTTAGGATATGATTTAACTCAGGAAGTAGGGCGGTTGTAAGATGTTATCTATTAAATTGAATTAATATTATGTGAATTCTCATTTTAATGGTTGCTATTTTGCAATAAAAGTAATAGAATTAAACTATCAAACATATAACATACCTAAAGATAGTGAGGTGTGCGAATATTAGGGAGGGGCTGTACGTATGAAAGTTAAACTAATCGGAAAGAATATTGAGATAACAGAAGCCTTGAAAAATATTATAGAAAAGAAAGTATCTAAATTGGATAAATATTTTAATCCAGATGTGGAGGCTCAAGCAACCTTGGGTGTTCAAAAGAATAGACGTACTATAGAAATTACAATTCCTTTTAATGGAGTGATTTTAAGGGCTGAAGAGCAAAATGAAGATATGTATATAGCTATAGATATTGTAGCTGATAAATTAGAAAGACAACTTAGAAAACATAAAACAAAATTAGAAAAAAGAAATCATGTGACTTCTCTTAAATTCCAGGGTACACAACAACTTAATAATGTTGAGGAAGATAAAGAACCTGAGATAGTAAAGACAAAGAAATTTGCTATTAAACCAATGTCAGCTGAGGAAGCTGTACTTCAAATGGAATTAGTTGGTCATAGTTTCTTCGTATATATGAGAGATGATAGTTCAGAAGTGAATGTAGTATATAAAAGAAAAGATGGAGATTATGGTTTGATAGAACCAGAATTTTAAATTATAATAAATTTAAAGGATTAAAGTAAGTATATTTACTTTAATCCTTTTTTTAACGGCATCTCAGCTCCACAGGAGATGATTTAACTTTGAGAAATATGCTAATATTATAAAGTAAAAATATTAGTGGTTTATTTACAAAATTTATAACATTATATAAGTTGAATAGCAATATATTAAGTGGTATAATTTAAAAGTGTAAATTAGTAAGACTTTAAACGGATTGTGAGGATGAAAAATATGAAAATTTTCGATAAATTTTTTGGAAGTTATAGTGATAGAGAAATAAAAAAAATAAGTTCGACTGTAGATAAAATAGAGGCGTTGGACTCAGAAATGACCAGCTTAAGTGATGAAGAACTTAGAGCAAAAACCCAGGAATTTAAAACTAGATTAAATGACGGAAGCACTTTAGAAGATATTTTACCCGAAGCGTTTGCGGTTGTTAGAGAGGCTTCTTGGAGAGTTCTTCATATGAAGCATTTTAGAGTACAACTAATTGGGGGAATAGTACTTCACCAAGGAAGAATAACGGAGATGAAAACAGGTGAAGGAAAAACTCTTGTAGCAACGCTTCCATCATATTTGAACGCGCTTGAAGGAAAAGGTGTTCACATAATTACAGTTAATGACTATCTTGCAAAAAGAGATAGAAATGATATGGGGCAAATACATGAATTTTTAGGAGTTTCTGTAGGTGTTATTATCCATGACATAGATCAAACTCAAAGGAAAGAGGCCTATAATTCAGACATAACATATGGAACAAATAATGAATTTGGATTTGATTATTTAAGAGATAATATGGTTGTTTATAAGGAAGAAAGAGTTCAAAGGGGATTAAACTATGTAATCGTGGATGAGGTTGATTCTATACTGATAGATGAGGCTAGAACACCTCTAATTATATCTGGAGAAGGAGATAAATCTACAGACTTTTACAAAGTTGCAGATTATTTTGTTAAAACTCTAGTTCTTGAGGAAGATTATACTATAGATGAAAAAGCAAGTGCTGTTATATTATCTGATTCAGGAATAGACAAATCAGAGAAGTTTTTTCACATAGAAAATTATGCTGATGCAGAGAATATGGGTATCCAACACCATGTTGTTCAGGCTTTAAAAGCAAACTATATTATGAGAAAAGACAAGGACTACATGGAGAAAAATGGAGAAGTTATTATTGTAGATGAGTTTACAGGAAGACTTATGGAAGGTAGAAGATATAGTGATGGACTTCACCAAGCTATTGAAGCAAAAGAGGGAGTTAAAATTGAAAAAGAGTCAAAAACTCTTGCAACAATTACTTTCCAAAACTATTTTAGAATGTATACTAAGATTGCAGGTATGACTGGTACTGCACTTACAGAAGAAAATGAATTTAGAGAGATATATGGACTAGATGTAATAGTAATACCTACTAATATGCCGTTAATAAGATTAGACAATGCTGATTTGGTTTTTAAAACTGTTAATGGAAAATATAAAGCTATAATAGATGAAATAGTTGAAACTTATAATGAAAAGCAACCAGTTCTTGTAGGTACCGTTAGTATAGAAAAATCAGAACTATTATCTGAGCTGCTTAAGAAAAGAGGAATTCCTCATCAAGTACTCAATGCTAAATACCATGAAAGGGAAGCGGATATAGTATCTCATGCAGGTTCAATTGGAATGGTTACTATAGCAACTAACATGGCTGGTCGTGGTACAGACATTAAGCTTGAAGATGGAGTTGCCGAGGCTGGTGGACTTAAGATAATTGGAACTGAAAGACATGAATCTAGAAGAATTGATAATCAGCTTAGAGGCCGTTCTGGTCGTCAAGGTGATTTAGGAAGCACAAGGTTTTATATATCACTTGAAGATGATTTAATGAGGATATTTGGTTCTGAGAGGCTTCAAGGGGTTGTAGGAAAATTAGGTTTAACTGATGAGGATGCTATCGAAAGTAAAATGGTAAGTGGAGCTATCGAAAGTGCTCAAAAGAAAGTAGAAGGAAATAATTTTGATATAAGAAAAAATGTTGTTCAATATGATGATGTAATGAATCAACAAAGAGAAATAATTTATAGACAAAGAACTGAAGTTCTTCAAGGTGAAAATATAAAGGGACAAATTGAAGAAATGATGAAAGATGTTATTTTTGCTGCAGTTGATTCACATCTTACTAGCAATGAAGAAACTCTTGATGAAGAGGTTGTGAGTTTAGTAAATTATCTTGAGGAGATTTATATTCCAAAGGATATGATTTCAACAGAAGAATTGGCTAAAACATCTAACGATGAAATTAAGGATGCACTCTTAGATTTAGCTCATAAAATGTATGATGCAAAAGAAGAAAATTTTGGAGAAGAGCAAATAAGAGAAGTTGAACGAGTTATTCTTTTAAGAGTAGTAGATAGTAAATGGATGGATCATATCGATGCAATGGAACACTTAAAACAAGGTATTGGTCTTAGAGCTTATAAGCAACAGGATCCATCACAAGCATACCAAATGGAAGGCAGTGACATGTTTGCTGATATGGTTGAAGCTATAAAAATAGAAACTATTAAATATCTATTCCACGTGCAAATAGAAAAACCACCTGAAAGAGAAAGGGTTGCTCAAATTACATCAACAAATCATGATGATACCATTAAAAAAGAGCCAACTAAAAAGGAAACTAAACAAGGAAGAAATGATGAATGTGCTTGTGGTTCAGGTAAAAAATATAAAAACTGTTGTGGCAGAGGATAATTACAAATTATTATTTTTAAGTGAAGCTATAAAAGGGGCGAGCAATGATCAATTGTACGCCTCTTTTATAAATATAATGAGAGAGGTGTTATAGTTGATAATATTAATTGAAGAAATATTAAGCGAAATAAATGTGTTAAAAACAAATGTAGAAGAAATTCGGGTGTCTCTTTGACGTAACATCAATGGAAAAACAATTAAAAGAGCTTGAGTTTAAGATGCAGGAAACCGTCTTTTGGGACGATATAACACGTGCGCAACAAATTACGCAAGAAGCTAAAGGCATTAAAGATAGGATTGATAGATTTAATTTAGTAATAAGTAAAATAGAAGATATAGAAGTGCTCACTAAGTTAAGTCAAGAGGAAGAAGATGATTCCTCAATAGGTGAGATAAAAAATGAATTAAAAGAGTTAACAATTGACACCGACAGGTTTAGGATAGAAATATTATTATCTGGAAAATATGATAAAAATAATGCAATTTTAACCCTTCACACTGGTGCAGGTGGAAGTGATGCTCAGGATTGGACGGAAATGCTTTATAGAATGTACACGCGTTGGTGTGAAAAGAAGGAATATAAGGTAGAAGTCTTAGATTACCAACCATCTGACGAGGCAGGTATAAAAGCGGTTACATTAAAAATAACTGGTGAGTATGCATATGGATATTTGATGGCTGAGAAGGGAGTTCATAGGCTTGTGAGGATTTCACCTTTTAATGCAAATGGAAAAAGGCAAACTTCGTTTGCTTCTTGTGAAGTGCTTCCAGAGCTTACGCAGGATCAAGATATTGAGATAAAGGTGGATGACCTTAGGATAGACACCTATAGGTCTGGAGGCGCAGGAGGCCAACATGTAAATAAAACTGACTCAGCAATAAGGATTACCCATATACCTACAGGCATTGTGGTTCAGTGTCAAAATGAGCGGAGCCAACATAGTAATAAACAAACTGCAATGAAGATGCTTATGGCAAAACTTTTGGATTTAAAGGAAAGGGCTAAAAAAGATAAAATAGAAGACTTAACTGGGGATCTTAAAGAAAATGGCTGGGGAAGTCAAATTAGATCTTATGTATTTCACCCATATAATTTGGTTAAGGACCATAGAACTAATACGGAGATGGGAAATGTAGGAGCAGTCATGGATGGGGATATCGATATTTTTATTGAGGCTTACCTTAGACAGGCTAATAAATAGTTTTAGGCTGTCTGAAAAACGTAGGGTAGGTAAATAAAGGATGGGTTAATAATGAAGAAAGTAGTTAAAATTAAAGACATTATTATAGGAGAAGGATTACCTAAAATTTGTGTGTCAATGGTGGGAGAAACTATTTCAGAACTTATTGACGAAGCAAATTCTTTAAATGGGTTAGATCTAGATGTTATAGAATGGCGCGTAGACTTTTTTAAAGACGTTACAAATATAGATAAAGTTAAAGAAGTATTAAAAGCAATTAGGAAAGTTTTAGCCAATACTCCTATTGTGTTTACTTTTCGTAGCGCTAAAGAAGGTGGGCAAAAAGAAGTGGAATCATCATTTTATTTTGAATTAAATAAATTAATTGCACAAACTAAACTTGTTGAAGTTATAGATGTTGAGTTATTTAACGATGAAAAAGATGTAAAAAAATTGGTTGAGGTAGCACATGCAGCTAATGTAGCGGTTATTATATCTAATCATGATTTTCACAAGACTCCAGAAAAGGAAGAAATTATATCAAGGTTACGCAAGGCACAAGAATTAGGAGCGGATCTTCCTAAAATTGCAGTAATGCCTATGTGTGCTAAAGATGTAATTACACTTCTAGACGCAACGCGCATTATGAATGAGGAATATGCAAATGGTCCTATTATTACAATGTCTATGGCTGGGCAAGGAGTTATAAGTAGATTATCAGGAGAATTATTTGGCTCAGCATTAACATTTGGCGCAGCGAAAAAAGCTTCTGCACCAGGACAGATTTCTGTAGTAGATTTACGAGGAGTTATTTCGTTACTTCATAATAATATATAAAGAAAATTTAGATTGATAATAAACTAATAATTAAAGAAGAAAAAGGTTATGTCAAAACAATTTGACATAACCTTTTCCTTATCTATATAATATAGATATTTATTTTTCAGGATGATAGTTAGAGGATCTAGTTAAAGCACCTAACATACTTCCTTCAACTACATCATTTAGTCTACCTACCATTGTTTCTGGTGATTCTACCATTCTGTTTTTTATCCACTGCACTGTGATGCCGACAAAAGCATGAGTATAAAAATCTGCTACAAAACTTTTATCGGTGTCCGTTACTTTAATTTCTAAGGATTCGTTTATGTTGGTGGAAATATCATTTACTACTCCCATAATGAGGTCATAGGTTTTCTCAAAAAGATATCCATCAAATGCATTTTGACCGGGAGTGTTAAGTGCATTAATATAAAAGCATTTATTCTCCATAAAATATACTAAAGTTTTATACATTCCATGTGTCCAATGTGCATAATTTTTACAATCGGCTATATTTTCTATGGCCTCAGTATAATAAATCCAGTTAACAAGATCAAATTTATCCTTAAAATGATAGTAAAAGGTTTGCCTGTTAACGCCACAATTATCTGCGATTTCACGAATAGATATTTTAGAAAGTGGAATTGTTATCATTAATTTCTTAATTGATAGAGCAAGAGCCTCTTTCGTTAATTGTGATTCTGACATTATTCTCACCTACAATTAATTATTATAAAACATAATGGATACTAGTAAGCTCTTACTAACTAGTAAGCTCTTCCCCAAATAACATTTGTTTTAGCTGGCTGTCCGCAACATAAGCAAACACCTTTATCCTCGCTTTGATCAAATGGCATACATCTAGATGATGCACCGGCTACTTCTTTTACTTTTTCTTCGCAAGTTAGTTCCCCACACCATGGAGCAGTTACAAATCCTAGGTTTTTATCAAGAATATCTTTTAATTCTTTTACAGTTGTTGCAGTAAAGCTTCTATTATCTTGTGCCGCTTTCGCTTTTTCAAGTAGGGATTTTTGAATATCTATTAAAAGCTCAGGTACTAATGTAGCAAGCTCTTCCATTGGAACAAATATTTTTTCACGGGTATCGCGTCTTACAAGTACTACTTGATTTTTCTCTATATCTTTTGGTCCAACTTCTAAACGTAGTGGAACACCTTTCATCTCATATTCACTGAATTTCCATCCTGGCATCTTATCACTAGTATCCATTTTAACCCTAGCAACTTTGGATAACATATCTTTTAACTGCGTTGCTTTTTCAATTACGCCTTCTTTATGTTGCGCAACTGGAACAATCATAAGTTGGATTGGGGCTACTGCTGGTGGTAATATTAAACCATTATCATCACCATGAACCATAATTATTGCGCCAATAAGTCTTGTAGACATTCCCCAAGATGTTTGGTGAACATAAGCAAGTTTCCCAGTTTTATCTGAATACTGTATATTAAAGGCTTTTGCAAAACCATCTCCAAAATTATGTGATGTACCACATTGAAGTGCTTTTCCGTCATGCATTAAACTTTCAATTGTGTAAGTTTCATTTGCGCCTGCAAATTTTTCTTTTTCTGTTTTTTTACCGCGAATTACAGGAATAGCAAGGGTTTCTTCACAAAAAGTTGCATACACATTAAGCATTTTAAGTGTTTCTTCTTTTGCCTCGGCCTGCGTTGCATGTGCAGTATGACCTTCTTGCCATAAGAATTCAGAACTTCTAAGAAAAGGTCTTGTTGTTTTTTCCCATCTTACTACAGAACACCATTGGTTATATAATTTAGGGAGATCATTGTAAGATTGAATTATTTTTGAATAGTGATCACAAAATAATGTTTCAGAAGTAGGTCTGACGCAAAGTCTCTCTGCAAGGAGTTCGTCGCCACCGTGTGTTACCCAAGCAACCTCTGGTGCAAAGCCTTTAACATGATCTGCTTCCTTTTGTAGCAAGCTTTCAGGAATGAACATTGGCATATATACATTTTCATGACCTGTGTCTTTAAACATCTGATCTAAAGTTTTTTGGATATTTTCCCAAATAGCATAACCATAAGGCCTTATAACCATACAACCTTTAACGCTTGCATAGTCGGCAAGTTCAGCTTTTTTAACAATATCTGTATACCACTTTGCAAAATCTTCATCCATTGAGGTAATAGCTTCTACAAATTTTTTTCCATTTGCCATAATTATCATATCTCCTTGTAAAATAAAATTTTTTGAAATAAATACAAAAAAACCCGTATCCCCAAAAGGAACCGAGTATTATTTTAATAATAGGTACTCTACATTTAATCATAGAATAAAAATAATAATATGTCAAGAAAACAATTATTTACAACTTTTTATGTGATATGAGGATTGAATTAGTGGTATGATTAAATATGTTAATTTTAATTGATTAATTTAAAATATAAATTATGTGAGGAGGATTGGTTATTTAGCGTATAGAAATAAATAGAATAGATAATGGTACTATCTATATGAATATGACGCTAATAAATGACCAAAATAATATGGAAAATATAAATAGTAGATTAATTAAAGAGTTTGCAATAACTATAAATCAGGCGGAAAGTGTAATTGAATTATTAGATGAGGGGAATACAGTTCCCTTTATAGCTAGATATAGGAAAGAAAGAACCGGTGGACTGGATGATATAATACTAAGAAATTTTACAGAGAGGTTAATATATCTTAGAAATTTAGAGGAAAGAAAAACAGATGTAATACGTCTTATTGGTGAGCAAGAGAAGCTAACTGATGAAATTGAGAAGTCTGTAAACAAATGTGAAACACTTACAGAGATAGAGGATATATATAGACCATTTAAGCCTAAGAAAAGAACTAGAGCTATCATTGCAATGGAAAAAGGGCTTAAACCTCTTGCGGAAACTATTTTTAGTGGTGAGTTTAAAGGTGATATGGATGAGCTTACTCAAAAATTTATAAATGAAGAAAATGGAGTAAGTACTTCTATAGAAGCACTTCAAGGTGCTGGCGATATCATTAGTGAAATAATTTCAGATGAAGCGAGCTCACGAAAGTGGATTAGAGCACTAGTACATAATCATGGAAATGTAGAAACAAAAGGAAGTTCAGAGGAAACTACTCCATTTGAAATGTATTATGAGTATAAAGAAGGCGTTAAGTCTATTCCGCCACATAGAATTCTTGCTATAAATAGGGGCGAGAGTAGTAAGATACTTTCTGTAAAAATTAAAGCTGATAATGATCAAATCATAGAGTACTTGAGAGTCAAATGCTTAAAAGGAAATAAGGAAACAGATAAATATATAGAGCTCAGCATAATTGATTCAGTAAAAAGACTTATATTTCCCTCAATTGAGAGAGAAATAAGATCAGAACTTACAGAAAAGGGTGAAATCGGAGCAATAGAAATATTTAAAGCTAATTTGAAGGCTCTTTTAATGCAGTCACCTATAAAAGGGAAAGTAGTACTTGGTTTTGATCCTGGATTTAGAACTGGGTGCAAAATAGCAGTACTCGATGATACAGGTAAGGTTTTAGATATGGCTACAGTATATGCTACTGCGGGTAGCACAGATGGCGTTCGAAAATCTATAGCTATCATTAAAGATCTAGTAATTAAGCATAATGTAGAAGTAGTATCACTTGGTAATGGAACTGCTAGCCGTGAGTCTGAAGGGATTTTAGCGCAAATTATTAAGGAACTTAAAGAAGAAAAATTAAAAGACTTATATTATGTTATAGTTTCAGAAGCAGGAGCTTCGGTATATTCTGCGTCAGAACTTGCGTCTAAAGAATATCCCAATATAGATGTGTCAATTAGAGGAGCTATTTCTATAGGGAGAAGACTTCAAGACCCACTGGTGGAGCTCGTTAAAATAGATCCTAAAGCTATTGGAGTTGGTCAATACCAACATGATGTGACACCTAAGAAGCTTGATGAATCATTAAAAGGAGTAGTTGAGGATTGTGTTAATGCTGTTGGGGTAGATCTTAACATTGCAACACCTTCACTATTAACTTATATATCGGGAATAAACACTGCTATAGCTCAAAACATTGTAGTGTATAGAGAAGAAAATGGTAAGTTTAAAACTAGAAAAGAATTGTTAAAAGTTAAAAGACTGGGAGCAAAGGCATATGAGCAGTGTGCAGGATTTTTAAGAGTTATGGAGGGCAGCGAATTTTTAGATAACACCTCAGTACATCCAGAAACTTATACTGCTACTAAAAAACTATTAGAGTCTTTAAGTTATACAAAAGAAGATCTTAAATCTTTAAACTTTAAGGATATGGATGAGAGGTTAAAAGAGGTTAATGTTACAGAACTAGCACAAAAATTAGAAATAGGAGTTCCGACGCTCAGGGATATTATTAAAGAAATTAAAAAGCCAGGTAGAGATCCAAGAGAGGAATTACCAAAACCAATATTAAAAACAGGGGTAGTTAAAATGGAACACCTTAAAACAGGAATGAAACTTATGGGTACTGTTAGAAATGTATCTGATTTTGGAGCTTTTGTTGATATTGGCGTTCATCAAGATGGGCTAGTACATATTAGTCAATTATCAGATAAATTTGTAAAACACCCATTGGATGTGGTTAGCGTTGGAGATATAGTAGAGGTTAGTGTACTTGAAGTTGATGAAAAAAGAAAAAGAATATCTTTATCAATGAAAAATCTATAATTAATAGCTTGCTTTTTATGTGAAACGTATATATAATTAAAGTATAAAAATAAAATTTAATAATCTTCAGGGCGGGGCGAAATTCCCCACCGGCGGTAAAGCCCGCGAGCCGTAAGGCTGATTCGGTTAGATTCCGAAGCCGACAGTAAAGTCTGGATGAAAGAAGATGCGATATATATATACGAATGAGCCCTGACATAATTTTATGTCGGGGTTTTATTATATCCATCCCTAGAAGAATATTTATTAGGGGGTACTAAAAATGAGAGACGAAAAACTTGTAAGACTAATCAAAATTTCACTTTTATCTGTTATGGCTTTTCTTTTAATGTACATCGAATTACCAATACCAATATTTCCTGAGTTTTTAAAAATTGATATCAGTGATTTGCCAGCGCTTCTAGGAGCTTTTGCATTAGGACCAATAGCAGGAGTCATGATTGAACTATTTAAAAATTTATTGCATGGACTACTTGCAACAAAAACAGCATTTGTAGGAGAACTTGCTAATTTTCTAGTAGGTGGAGTTTTAGTATTTATTTCTGGATATATATATAAAGCTAAAAAAAGCAAGGGTGGCGCTATTATCGCACTAGTAACAGGAGTAGTGTGTATGTCAATTTTTGCAGCAGTTCTGAACTATTTTATTATATTACCTTTATACCAGTCGGTATTAGGATTTAAAATAAGTATGGTAGTAGGAGCAGGATCAATTATAAATCCTAATATTAAAGATTTAACTTCTTTCGTTATATGGATGATTATTCCTTTCAATTTATTCAAGGGAGTAATAATATCAGCAATGACTTTAGCTTTATATAAGAGTGTGTCACCTATACTTCATAAAGAACATATAGAACAAAAATATAAAGATAGTCAAAGAGTTACTAATAAAAAATAGTATTAAATAAACGGGTACCTATATTATAGGTACCCGTTTATTTAACTTAACTATAAATTTCGATTCCACATAATTACTGCATCTTCTCCATTATCTTCATAATAATTGTGTCTAAGGCCTTCTTGATTGAAACCATATTTTTCATATAGGTTTATAGCAATAAAATTTGAACTTCTAACTTCTAAAGTTATTGCGGAAATCTTTTGTTTTCTGCAAATTCTAAATAAAGCCTCAACAATCATGTCTCCAGCTCCATGACCGCGAGCCTCTGGGTGTACGGCAACATTAGTAATATGAGCCTCATCTATAATTACCCACATACCGCCATACCCTACTATAGAATTACCGCTTTTTAATACCACATATTTAGCAAATTTATTATCTAACTCACTTTGGAGCGATTCAAAACTCCAGGAAATAGGGAAACTTAATTCACTAATATTGAGTATTGATTTTATAGACGTAATATCCATTGGGTAAATTTTAAAATCACTATTCATTTTTCTTTTGCCTCATTTTCTCTTCGTATTCACGCTCCGCTTGGGGCTTTCTAAGATAAATGGGAATTGCCCCATAGATATCATCGGTTACTCCAGAGTATAGGAGCTTAAGACCTAATTCGCCTAGAGAAGAAGCCTTAGCTAGATTTAAATGAGCAGGTGCAAAACTAATATTAGGTAAATTAGTTATAAGTTTTTCTTTGAATTTTGGGACACCATCCCCAACAAAGGTAATGTTACAATCTTTATCTTTAAGTATATTTATTAACTCGTCTATTGAAATATTAACATAATCTAGGGTTTGGTTAAGCTCGTTATTATCAAAATTATATAAAGCAGTATAAACATTATCTCTTAGAGCATCAAGGATAGGACATATAATACCATTAGTATAGGCTAAGTTATATGCTAAAGAATCTAAAGTAGATACAGTTACAAAAGGTTTTTGGCAGCCTTGACTTAATCCTTTAACGGTAGCCATACCTATTCTTAGTCCTGTAAAAGAACCAGGTCCTTTAGACGCCACAAAAGCATCTATATCATCAATATTCATCTTCGTATTTTTAAATAGATCATCAATCATAGGCATAAGTATTTGAGAATGTTGTTTTTTAAAGTTAAAAGTTATTTCGCCAAGTACTTTATTATCGTCAAGAATTGCACATGTCGCTGCCTGCGTTGCGGTGTCGAGACTTAAAATTTTCATAGTTTTATCTCCTTTATGTAATCATATCTTTTATCTGTATATTCCATTTTAATTTTTCTATAGTTATCTGAAATTTCAAGATCTTTTTCTATGGTTATAGTTAAATTATTTGGTGGAATCAATTCTTTAATATAATTAGCCCATTCAATAATACTAACCCCATCGCTAAATATATATTCATCAAAGCCTATAGCTTCTATTTCGTCTGGATCATTTACCCTGTAAACATCAAAATGATTTAATTTTAGCCTACCTGTATATTCATTTACAATTGTAAATGTAGGACTTGTAATATGATCTTCAATATCTAAGCCTTTTGCAATTCCTTTTGTTAAATGAGTTTTGCCAGTACCTAAGTCTCCAATCAGGCAAATTATATCACCAGAATTTACAAGTGAGCCTAATAATTGTCCTATTTTATAAGTTTCGTCTATTGTAGTTACTATGTATTCCATAAGTTTCACCTCATTAAATATTTTATCCTAAAATGTAAAAAAAGAAAAGGGTTCATAGTTTAAAGGTGAGTAATTCCTAATAATAAATTGAAATTAGATTTTATTTTATACATGTTGCAGCTCCGCAGACGATAATTTATTTTCCGTTTAGTATTGATGATTTAAGATTGCTTGACAGTTAAAGTTTTGTATAGTACACTATTTAGGTAAGTGACAGTTATAGTGGAAGTGAAAATTAGTATTAAATCGTAAATTATTATAATTATAGGGATATAGCTCAGTTGGTAGAGTAGTGGTCTCCAAAACCATTGGTTGTAGGTTCGACCCCTACTATCCCTGCCATTTTACGATTTGATTTTTAAAATTTCAAGACTTAATAAAGGGATATGGCTCAATTGGTAGAGTAGTGGTCTCCAAAACCATTGGTTGTAGGTTCGAGTCCTACTATCCCTGCCAAATAAAACCTGTGAAATTAATTTCACGGGTTTTTACGTTGATTTAATAAATTTAATATCAGGCGTCTGAAAATGAAATTTGAAGATTCCTTGTAACTGGAGGGTATGTTATGCAATATGATATAGTAGTAATCGGCGGAGGCGTCGCAGGCCTTGCAGCTGCTATTTCAGCTAAAGAAAACCATGAAGGTAAAATTATAATTTTAGAAAGAGAAAATCAATTAGGCGGAGCACTAAATCAGTGTATTCATAATGGATTTGGTAAAGGTATCTTTAGTGAGGAGCTTACGGGGCCAGAATTTGTGCAGAAATTCATAGATAAAGTAAACGAACTTGGAATTTTATATAAATTAAATACTACGGTTTTAAATATAAATGATTCTAAGGAAATTAGTGTAGTAAATACATGTGATGGAATTTTGAAAATTAAAGCAAAGGCTATAATTTTTGCTACAGGGTGTAGGGAGAGGCCAAGAGGGTTTTCGAATTTGCCAGGTAGTAGATGTGCAGGTATTTATACAGTTGGATGTGCGCAAAAGTTTATAAATATAGAAGGATATATGCCAGGGAAGCAAGTAGTTATATTAGGGACTGGTGATATTGCATTAATAGTCGCAAGAAGACTAGTAATAGAAGGTGCAAACATAAAAGCTGTAGTTGAAAAAAAAGAGTCTATAGAAGCATATGATAAAAAATTGATAAATTCACTTAATGACTTTAATATACCATTAAGAACAAAACATAAGGTGATAGATATTCAAGGTAAAAGTAGGATTGAAGGAATTACCTTAGTAAAGCTTGATAATAATAACGAAATAATTAAAAATAGTGAAGAATATATTTCTTGTGATACATTACTTTTATCAGTGAATCTATATCCTGATAATGAACTTGCAAAACAATCAAAAGTTATAGTTGCTGGGTCTACGGGGCGTATTGTGTTAAATGAAAATTCACAAACGAATATAGCGGGTGTTTTTGCTTGTGGAAGCGTAGCTAGTGGATATAGTTATGCAAATAATGTAGTAAAGCAAGGATACAGTATAGGTAAAATCACATCACAATATATAAATAATTAAAATCCATAATAGAATGTTGTAAAAAACAAACAAAATACTGTTGACATATTTTGAGGATAAGAATATAATAAAGAAAAGTAATTCATACTAGAATACTAGGGAATGCTAAAAAATAATAAGAAATACTAAGAAAAAGGAAAGTAATATAAGAAGAATTTACAGAGAGAGAGTCTAAAGCTTAGAAGATTCTTATTGGAAACTTATGTGAAGTGCCCTTTGGAGTTATGTACCGAATTGGTCACATAAAAATAGATAACAAGTTAAAGATTTAAAAATCAACCTAATTGTTATTAAATTTATGTGACCAAAGTAGGCTACATCGGGATTCGCCCGTTATTGTGATAGAGCATAACATTGTGCTTTAAAAAGTGGTGTTATAATTACTATAATAATTATAACTTAGAGTGGGACCACGAAGTGAAACTTCGTCTCTAATGTTAGAGGGAGTTTTTTTTGTACCCAAAAACTTGTAAAATGATACATTATTAAATATATATGTATTGGTTTTATATTTTAGAAATTATTGAACCATGGATAGCTTTAAATGTAAATTATTTATTATGAAATGTAATTTAATTATTAAAAATGGAGGGATATTATTATGATGTATAACAATGTTTTAGATATGATAGGAGCAACACCGGTTTTAAAATTAAATAAATTAGTGAATGGTGATATGGCTGATGTATTTGTAAAATTAGAAAAATATAATCCAGCAGGAAGCATAAAAGATAGAGCAGCACTTGGTATGATAGAAAGAGCAGAAGAATTAGGTCTTTTAAAAGAAGGATTTACTGTAGTTGAACCAACTAGTGGAAATATGGGAATAGCACTTGCAATGATTGGAAGAATTAAAGGATATAATGTAATTATTGTGATGCCAGATAGTATGAGTGTTGAGAGAAGAAATTTAATTAAGGCTTATGGAGCACAACTTGTGCTTACTGATGGTTCAAAAGGTATGAAAGGTGCTATAAATAAAGCTAGGGAAATAGCAGAAGGAAAACCTGAGTATTTTATACCACAACAATTTGTTAATTTAGCAAATCCAGAAAAACATTATGCTACTACTGCAGAAGAAATTATTAGTGATGTAGAAGATGTAGATGTTTTTGTTGCAGGAGTAGGAACTGGTGGAACAATTACTGGTGTAGGTAAAAGATTAAAAGAAATTAGAAGTGACATTAAAGTAGTTGCAGTTGAACCAGCAAAATCTCCAGTATTATCAGGAGGAGAACCTGGTCCACATAAAATACAAGGAATAGGAGCAGGCTTTACACCAGACATTTATGATGCGAGTGTAGTTGATGAAATAATAAATGTTACTGATGAAGAGTCTTTTGATTTAGCAAAAAGAATGGCTAAAGAAGAAGGGATATTAGTAGGAATTTCAACAGGAGCTAATATTGCAGCAGCTATAAAAATTGCTAAAAGATTAGGTAAAGGCAAAAAGGTTGTTACAGTTGCACCTGATGGAGGAGAAAAGTATATTTCAATGGGGATATATGACTAGAATTAAAGTAAGCTTAAAACATTTGTTTCTAATCTATAGATAAAAAAGGCACATGAAGATAGAGTAATATACTGACTATTTATTTATTTATTTAAATGTGCCAAGCATGAGAGTTTTAAATATCCAAATTTATATAAAAAACTGATTTGGATATTTACAAACTATAATTCTATAGGAGGAATTATCGTATGTTTAAAATGTTAAAATATGAAATTAATAATGTATTAGAAAAAGATCCGGCAGCAAAGAATTGGGTGGAAGTGATATTATTATATCCATGCATACATGCTATTATTTTATATAAAATAGCACACTTTCTGTATAACCATAAAAGATTTTTTATGGCTAGAGCTATATCCCAAACAGCTAGGTTTTTTACTGGAATTGAAATACATCCGGGGGCTAAAATCGGAAAAGGATTATTTATAGACCATGGAACGGGAGTAGTTATTGGAGAGACGACAGAAATTGGAGACAATGTAACCATGTACCAAGGGGCTACGCTAGGGGGTACAGGGAAAGATACTGGTAAAAGGCATCCTACCTTAGGAAACAACGTTATTGTAGGTGCAGGAGCAAAGGTTTTGGGCCCAATTAATATAGGAACTGGTAGTAAGATTGGTGCAAATGCAGTAGTTTTAAAAGATGTATTACCAAGGGCGACTGCAGTAGGTATACCTGCAAGAGTAATTTTTGTGAATGAAATTACAATAATAGAAATTAAAGATTATGCAGGGAGCGTTAAAAGAATATATAACGATATGGTAATATAAAAGGGAACTTTCATATGGATGTTAAGAAAGAAATAATAGAATTTTGTAAAGTAAATGGATTGGATGTTATAGGATTTAGCGAGTGTAGGATGTATCATGAGCTAAGTCCTTATTTCCATGAAAGAAAAAAAATTGGGTTTGATAATGAATTTGAGGAGCAAGATGTAGATAAGAGGATAAATCCTTTTATATATATGGCAGAGGGGAAAACAATAATTACTATTGCATTTCCGTATTTATATAATTTAGATTACGGCAATAAGATTAATTTTTCTAGTTACACACTAGGAAGAGATTATCATATTGTTACGTCTCAATATATGGAAAAAATATGTGAATTTATTAGAGGGCTAGGATTCAAAGCGGTTCATCTTGTGGATAGTAATGCGTTACCTGAAAGGTATATTGCAAAACTTGCTGGAGTAGGATTTATAGGTAAAAATAATACATTAATAACGAAAAAATATGGATCGTATGTTTTTTTGGGGGAAATTATAACTGATTTAGTAATAGAACCTGATAAACCAATTCATAACGGATGTGGAGATTGTGACATATGTTTAAAATCATGCCCTACAAAATCTATAACAGAGGGGAAAGTAGGAATAAATAACAATTCAAATATATGCTTATCCTACATAACTCAAAAAAAAGATATAGAAGACTACTGGTTTGATAAATTAGGAGGTAGATTATTTGGATGTGATACTTGTCAAAGAGCATGTCCATTCAACGTAGAGATTGAGTTTAGTACGATTAAAGAACTTAAACCTTATGAACATATGAAAGAAATTGAACTTGAAAATCTTATTAGTATTGATAATAAATTATTTAAGTATAAATACAAAATAACTTCTTGTGGATGGAGAGGTAAAAATATAATTAAAAGAAATGCAATCATTAATGCGATTAACACCCAAAAACGTAAAATTATGGATGTTAACAAGGATACATCACCTTATATAAGAGAATATTATTATAGACTTTTAAAGCATTTCAAATTATAATAATTATGAAGCTATTTTCTATGAAAGGTGGAATTCAGATGATCCCCAAAGTGATGTTAGGAGTAATAGATTTTTTGCCCGATAAGGTTGTAACATATATAGCAAAAAAAATGTTAGATTCATACATTAACAAATATGCAAACATTAAGACAATGGGTATGGAGAAAATTAAAGATATAAAATCTCCAATAATTTACATATGCAATCATTTAAGTAATGCGGATGGTATTGTTATGAACAAGTTATTAAAAGACAACAACGTAACTTTCGTTGCAGGTGTAAAACTAACAGATAATAAACTTACTAAATTAGGGTTTCATGTAGCTAAAACCATACAATTGAAACCGAATTCAGCAGATAAAGAAGCTATATCCAAAATAGTTAATACGTTAAAGGCTGGCAATAACATTATGATTTTTCCAGAAGGTACGAGAAGTAGGAATGGGAAAATGATAGAGGGCAAAAGAGGTCTAATACTAATGGCTAAATTATCAAAGGCTAGAATCGTTCCAATGGGTATTTGGGGAACTGAAAAGCTTTTACCTATTAACGATGGTAATATGGCATCAGAAAGATTTCATCATGCAGATGTAAATATTAAGATTGGTGACCCTATAACACTTGACGGTAAAAACCAAGGTGAGGACAGAGATGAATATTACGACAGAGTTATGTTTGAAATAATGTCAAGCATTGCTGTGATGATTCCAGAGCAGTATCGAGGAGTATATTCTGACTGCAAGTGATTGCTATTACCTCAAGTATTTATATGTATTTAATAAATATACGTTGTTGCCTAGCGAGTTGGGGTTAACAACGTATTTTTATTAAACATTAAATATGGGTTATTTTTATGGGGTTTGTGATAAAATATTTTTAAGCAGGTGAATAATATGAATAAAAAAACCATCAAAGTTGTACTAGAAATTCTTAATGAAACGTATGTTGGTGTAAAATGTGGGCTAGATTTTTCGTCGCATTATGAGCTTTTAATATCAACAATACTATCTGCACAATGTACAGATGTGCGGGTAAACGTTGTTGCAATGGAGCTTTATAAGAACTATAATACACCGCAATCAATGATTACCTTGTCAAAAGAAGAACTAGGAGAAAAAATTAAGAGTTGCGGGTTTTATAATAATAAGAGTAAAAATATTTTAGGAGCGACAAAACTTATACTAGAAAAACATAATGGTGAGGTGCCGGGTTCTATGGAAGAATTAATACTACTTCCGGGGGTTGGAAGAAAAACTGCTAATGTGGTACTATCTAATGCATTTGGTATTCCTGCTATTGCAGTGGATACTCATGTATTTAGAGTCTCAAAAAGAATTGGACTTGCTACTGGAAAAAATGTTGAACTTGTAGAACAAGAGCTTATGAAGAATATACCGAAAAAAATGTGGAGTGATGCTCATCATTTCATTATATGGCATGGACGAGAAATATGTAAAGCTAGAAAACCTAATTGTGGGGTATGCCCCATAGCACCTTATTGTGAATTCCTAAATGGCAAGAGAAAGTAATATATTATTTTCTGTTTTTAGGATTAAACATTAATTAATTGTATAATAGTGTTGTATATGTTGGTTACATCTAATGAACATTTTAAATATACCAGTTTATTTTTAAGATAATATATTTGTAAATTAATATAAAAATATGGATTATGTCTAATCTACACTATATAATAGAAGCGAGGTGTAATAAATGAACTATAACAAGGAGAGTCTAAATGAATTAGTAGAAGAAATAATAGGAGCAAAAGATATTAGTTTGGCAGAAATACCATGTGTAGATTTATATATGGATCAAGCTACTACTTTTTTTAACGATAAGCTTGGTAGCCTTAAAAGAAATGAAGACGATAAAATCCTTACAAAAACTATGATTAATAATTATACTAAAGGCAAAGTCTTAATGCCTGCTAAAAATAAAAAATATACTAAGGAACATATGATTTTACTTACACTTATTTATAATTTGAAGCAAACTGTATCTATAAATGATATAAATACAATTTTTGATCCTATTATAGATGTAAAAGCTCCAAAAAGTATTAGCATTCCATTAGAAGATTTATATAATAATTTTTTAGATATTAAAGAAGTGCAAAATAAAGAGTTTGCACTTGATATGGATAAAATTGCCCAGTCTATAAAAGAGAAGATTAAAGAGATGGGAAAAGAGGATGGAGAATTAATAGAATTAATATTAATGCTGCTTTCACTTATTAATAAAGCTAATATGCAAAAGCGAATGGCAGAAAAATTAATTGATAGTTTTTTAAAAAAAGAATAAGGAGATGGCAATATGTCAAATGTTGTAGAAAAATTTTTAAAATATATAAGTTATGATACTAAATCAGATGAGGAATCAACTTCAGTCCCAAGCACTGAGGGGCAGATGGTACTTGCAATAGAATTGGTGAAGGAACTAAAATCTATGGGGATAGAAAATGCCAATGTAGATAAAAATGGATATGTAATGGCAACACTTAAGTCTAATATAGAAAAAAATGTTCCTATTATAGGCTTTATAGCTCATATGGATACGGCTCCTGATATGCCAGGGATTGCCGTTAATCCTAAATTAATTGAAAACTATGATGGAGAAGATATAATACTAAATAAAGAAAATAACATAGTATTATCTCCTAAAGATTTTCCAGAATTGAAAAATTACTTAGGAAAAACTCTTATTACAACAGATGGAACAACGCTTCTAGGGGCTGATGATAAAGCAGGAGTTTCAGAGATAATGGCAGCTGTTGAACATCTAACTCAAAACTCTGATATCCCTCATGGCACAATTTGTATTGGATTTACTCCAGACGAGGAAGTGGGTCGTGGAGCAGATAAGTTTAACGTTGAAAAATTTGGTGCGGATTTTGCATATACTATGGATGGTGGAACTATTGGAGAGCTCGAACAAGAAAACTTTAATGCGGCAGGAGCGAAAATTTGCATTCATGGAAGAAATGTTCATCCAGGATCAGCAAAAGGAAAAATGATTCATTCAACGCTTATAGCAAATGAATTTGTAAACTTTATGCCATGTAATGAGACTCCGGCTACTACGCAGGGGTATGAAGGATTTTATCACCTAATTAGTCTTAATGGCGAAGTGGAAGAAACAAAACTAAATTATATCATAAGAGATTTTGTTAAAGAGAACTTTGAAAATAGGAAATTATACATTAAAAATGTAGCGGACAAATTAAATGATAAATATGGTGAGGGCACAGTTGAAATACAGATTAAAGATCAATATTTTAATATGAAAGAAAAAATAGAACCAGTTAAACATATTGTGGATACCGCATTTTTGGCCATGAAGGAAGTAGGAATAAATCCTATAATGGTTCCCATTCGTGGTGGAACCGATGGTGCAAGGCTTTCATTTATGGGGCTTCCTACGCCAAATATATTCGCAGGAGGTCACAATTTTCATGGTAAATATGAATTTGTTCCAACGTTTGCTATGGAAAAGGCTGTTGAAGTAATACTTAAAATAGTTGAGTTATATACTGGTAAATAATAATATACAAGTATACTAAAGAACTACTCTTTTTAAATTCTTAAAAGGAGTAGTTTTTTATTTAAAGTTAGTTCAAGGTTTGTTAACAATTTTGCCACTATATTGTAACATAAAAGTCTTAAAATATAATTAAAGCTAAAACATAACCCGTGGAATAAAAAATAAGGAGGCAAATAGTATGAGTGATGATATAAATAATAATAAGGCAGATGAAAATGCAATTAATAGTGAAAACACAATTGATAAGGCTAGTACAATCGATAATGAAAATATAATTGATAATGCAAGCACTATTGAAAATGCTAACGATTCTTATAAAAGCACAAACCAAGAGGCAAAAGAAAATATTGAGGCAAACGTACTCAATGATGAGTATAGGGAAAGAGAAAGCGAAACTATGCCTATACAACTAGAAAATACTGATTATACGCAGGTAAATGATAAAAAAATCAAAAAACAAAAGGGTGGTATGAGAAAAAGAATTGTATCATATATAATCGTAGGTGTAATATGTTCTACACTTGGGGGCGCTGGATCTGCTATTGTTACAATGAATATGATGAAAGATTCTAGTGCTGAGGTTACAACGCAGCAACCTAGTGTGAAAGCACCATCTACAACAAGTACAAAGCTTGTTACTAGTACTAGTACGGAAAATTTAACTGTACCTGAAATTGTAAAAAAAGTTAGTTCTTCAGTTGTAGCAATATCAACTAATAGTTCTAGTGTAAGTAGTAATATTAATGGCCAGTCCCGAGGTCAAGAAGGTGTGGGAACTGGAATGATATTTAGTGAAGATGGATATATTTTGACTAATTATCATGTTGTAAGTGGAGCACAGAGTATTAAAGTTATGCTAAGTGATGGAAAGGAAGTTACTGCAAAGGTAGTTAATTATGATGCACAGGCTGATGTAGCTGTAATTAAACTTGTAGATGGTACAAAAGTTCCAGGTGTAGCTATATTTGGAGATTCTGATGCTCTTGAAGTAGGAGAATCTGTAGTCGCTATAGGAAATCCTCTAGGAAAAGAATTGCTTGGGTCAGTTACTACAGGCATTGTGAGCGCAGTTAATAGACAAGTGAGTATCGAAAATAAAGATTTAAAATTTATACAAACTGATGCAGCAATTAATCCAGGTAATAGTGGTGGACCGCTTGTAAATTCTAAAGGCGAGGTTATAGGAATAAATACAGCTAAAATTGCTTCTACAGGTCAAGACGCAGTAGAAGGATTGGGTTTTGCTATACCTATCAATACTGTTAATCCTAAAATTGAGAATTTAATTAAACCTATGCTCAACATTGGAATTGCATGCAGAGATATAACTGAAGAGATTTCTAAGCAACGTAATTTGGAAGTAGGGGTATATGTTTTGCAAATCAAAGAATTTAGTTCAGCAGAAAAGTCTGGTATAGAAGTTGGTGATATAATTACAAAGTTTGATGGTCAAGAAATTAAGACTGTGGCAGAAATAAATAAGATTAAAACTACTCATAAGGCTGGAGATATAGTTAAAATAGAATTAGTTAGAAATAAAAAGACAGTAAAAATAGATTTAACACTTTCTGAATAAGGCAGATATATATGTTAGATGGAAAAATAGAAATCATATGATTTCTATTTTTTTTATTTATTTATTAGCAAATTTAAATACATAAAAAAATATATTTTGTGGGAAAATAGAAATAAAGGGGTGATAAATATGGAAATGAATACAAGAGACACTATTATGAAAAAATTATTAGATGCACAAGAAAATGTTAGAGACTATCAATCATTTGCAACAGAGGTATCATCAGATGAAGTAAGTAGTACGTTTAGGGAATTTGCAGAGCAATCAGCAATGCAAGCTCAAAAATTGCAACAATTGTTAAGTAAGCAAGGTATTGAGTAATAATATTCTTCAATGCTAATTGAATTAAATGTTTAATGCTAAAACGAATAAGTTAAAAATCCACTTGGCGAGTTAAATACCAAGTGGGTTTTATTTATGAATACTAAAATATATTTAAAATATTATCCTTGTTCTTTGATAAGCCCTTTTCTGTATGCGGTAAGAAGTAATTCTAAATCCTCAATTTGGTCCTTGATTTCAAGGCCTACATCTGTATCTACTACACGTATACGGTTTGAAGATTTTTCTAGAATTATGGTGGAAGAAAGAATATCCTTACCTTCATCAATAGCCTTTTGAGTAGATTCAAATGGTGCATGGGAGGCCAGGAGCAATCCATAAGAATTATAAATGAGTGTATATCCTGCAATACCTGTTTCTGGTTGGTATGCTTTAGAAAAGCCACCATCAATCACTAAAAGTTTACCGTTTGCTTTTATTGGGCTCTCACCTTCTTTAGTTTTTACAGGAACATGGCCATTTATAATATGTGAATCATTTGGGTTTAAGCCAAATTCAATTAAAATATTGTTGCATGTTGTTTCATCATCTCTGTACTTATAATACGGATTCTTAATCTCTTTATGAGAACTTTTATCATCTATAAAATATCGTTCAAAGGTAGCCATCTTATCCTTACCAAATAAAGGGGAATTACAGCCACACCATAAATACCATACGTTATCTAGGGCATAAAGCTTAGATTCTGAATTAACTTTCCCAAAATAAGCTTCGCGAGCGAGTCTTTCCGTTCTATCAATATAAGATTTTCCGCTGTAAGTTATGTTATCTATTTTCATTTTTTTAAAACTACCATCCTCGCTTAATGAAACACAACCATGGTAAAGTAAATTAGAGTTATATTTAGAATACATGCTTCCGGTGGTATACAAAAATCTAATATGTTCTTGGAGTTTCTCACTATTTGCAAAAGAAGATTTAAGTCTGGTTATAAGTTCTGTTTCATCTTCGGTTAATTTATAAGGATCAGTAGGGTCAATGGTTGGGAAATTAGTGTCGTTAAGTACATATTCTTTTCCATCAATATTTATGGTGCCATTTTCATAATCTATTTTGCTAAGCAGTAACCTAGACTCCATTTCATAATGAGGGCGCCTTTTTATTAGTGCACCTTCAAGTTTAAACTGAATTATTGTAATAGCTTTATGCATTTGCGACATTAAATTAAGATCCTTTTCCCTATAATTATTTTCAGGGAAAACTTTAGGTTTAAAGGATTTACACGGATCGTTATTATAAAAATCTAAAGCAAATGTTGCAAGGGGCAATAAGTTAATGCCGTAACCTTCCTCTATTGTTTCCAGGTTTGCATACCTTGTTGAAATACGAAGAACATTAGCAATGCAGGGTTCAGAGCCAGCTGCGGCGCCCATCCAAAGCATATCATGGTTACCCCACTGTATATCAATAGAATGGTAGTCCATAAGAGTATCTAATATTATATGTGCACCAGGTCCTCTATCATAAATATCACCTATAATATGAAGTCTATCTATAGCAAGTCTTTGAATTAGGTTTGAAATAGCAACTATAAATTCTTTTGCTCTTCCAATTCTAATTATGGTCTGGATAATTCCATTATAATATTCCTGTTTATTAAAGGTACTTTGTTGTTCATGAAGTAATTCTTCAATAATATACGAAAAATCTGGAGGAAGTGCTTTCCTCACTTTAGATCTAGTATATTTAGAAGAGATGATTCTGCAAAATTCAATAAGTTTATAAAGCGTTATTTTATACCAATCTTCTATGTCGGCTTCTTCTCTAAGTGATATTTCTAATTTTTGTTCTGGGTAATAAATAAGAGTTGCTAGTTCTTTTTTTTCGCTATCTCTAAGTGAATTACCAAAGATATCATTAATCTTCCTTTTAATTACGCCGGAAGCATTCCTTAGTACGTGAGTAAAAGATTCATATTCACCATGAAGATCCGAAAGAAAATGTTCAGTTCCTTTAGGTAGATTTAAAATCGCTTGTAAATTTATAATTTCTGTACAAGAATCTGGAATTGTAGGGTACTTGCTAGCTAGTAGTTTAAGGTATCTCAAATCTTCTTCTAAAGTATCGATAGATGTTTCACTAGAAAATATCATTTTTGACTCTCCTTTATATTGCAATAGTTTTATTAGTATAGCTTGTTTAATATAAAAGTTATATTAGTATTATAATACATTATTGGAGTATAGAGTATAATTAAGATGAATTTTTTTTATTTTAGTAATGTATTGATAATCACACCTAGAAAAAACACCTATATATCAAATATTGATATATAGGTGTTTTTTCACATTAGTTAATTATAAGGTGGTATTTTTTCGTTTTACTAAGGCCTTAGCCTTCTCTAATAAGAAATTAGCTCTTGAAAGAGATTCTTCAATATTATTGCAGATATTTTCTGCACCTAAACTATCAATGAATCCATATTTACCAAGAGCATTAAGAGGTTGGTCTTGAAGACTTAATAATATTAACGTTGTGTGATGTTTCTTGCAAAGGGCATTAAGCATTTCTAAAGCATGGTAACCTGTAGCATCGATAGCAGGTACATTTGACATCTTTAAAATTAAAACTAGAGGAGGAATTCCTATTTCTTTAATCGTACGTATAAATTTATCTGCTGCGCCAAAGAAGAAAGGTCCATTAATTTCATATAGAGATACATTATCTGGAGTCTTTATGGTATCTATATACTCTAATTGGTCTTCATCTTCACTCTCATCAAGAACATATCGTACGTCTGTAACATCTGCCATTCTTCTCATAAACAATAATGATGCTAGAAGCATACCTATTCCTATAGCAACTACGAGGTCGAAGAACAGTGTTAAAGAAAAGGTAACTAAAAGTACGGCTGCATCACTTTTAGGGGCCTTAAGTATTTGGGTGAATGATTCCCATTCTCCCATATTGTATGATACTACAATTAATATTGCAGCAAGAGAGGACATCGGTACAAGTTTTATATATGGCATAAATACTAATAGTATTACAAGCAATGATATAGAATGAACAATACCTGCAACGGGAGTTCTACCTCCGTTTTTTACATTAGCTGCAGTACGAGCTATTGCACCAGTCACTGGGATTCCACCAAATAGGCCTGAGAAAATATTAGCTACTCCTTGACCCACAAGTTCCATGTTAGAGCGGTGCGAACCACCAATCATACCATCAGCGACTACTGCAGATAATAATGATTCTATTCCACCTAAAATTGCAAGGGTTAGAGCAGGAAGCATTAGTTGTTTTATCATAGCAAAAGATGTATGAGGAATAGAAATAGTAGGTAATGAACCTGAAATGTTACTGAAACTACTTCCAATGGTTGCTACATTGAGATTTAATACAAGGGCAACCACGGTAGTAAGTACTATTGCTATAAGGGTCCCAGGAATTTTTTTATTTATTTTAGGCCAAAACACAATTATTAAAAGTGAAACAATACCAATAATAGTGCTTTGCACATTTAAAGTACTAAAACTGCTTAGATAAGCACCCCATTTAGGAATAAATTCAGAAGGTACGCTTGCCATATTTAAACCGAAAAAGTCTTTAATCTGGGTAGAAAATATAAGAATTGCGATACCACTTGTAAATCCGGTTGTAATAGGGTAGGGAATATATTTTAGCATGCTACCGAATTTTAAAAGACCCATTAATATAAGAATGATGCCAGCGAGCACTGTAGAAACGATTAGTCCATCGATGCCAAATTCCTGAACAATGCCAAATACAATAACTACAAAAGCACCAGTAGGCCCACCGATTTGAACTCTGCTTCCTCCTAACAAGGAGACTATAAATCCACCTACAATTGCTGTGTAAATTCCTTTTTCAGGGGATACTCCAGAGGCTATGGCGAGAGCTATAGATAAAGGGAGAGCTATGATAGCAACAATGATTCCAGCAATAAAATCTTTGATAAATTGATCTTTAGAATAGTTTTTTAAACAGGTATACAGTTTTGGGACGAACATGATTTCCACTCCTTTATTTTAATTAGCATTCGAATATTAAAAATAAATTAAATTCAAGTTTTATCAGCTCCGTAGGAGATGATTTAACTTGAGATATACTAATTTATATTATTAAATTTTAAAAACAACATTCATAATTATATCATATTTTTTTGAAAAGAACAATGCGTAATATGTATTTTCTTGTAATATTGAGATAACATTATAAAATCCTTTTGTTGATTTGGTATAATTTTTTTGATACAATATACTGTATATCAATTATAACTAACATATAAGGGGAAATTTTATGCAGCAAAAGGAATATTTATTTAATATACATTCGTTATATAATATAGCTCGGTACGCTTTTTTGAAAATTGAGTCTAATTATGCGAGGACGGTGGAAACCTCAGGTATAACTCTGCCTCAACTTAGAATACTTTGGATTATTAAGGTATTTCCAGGAATATCACTTAGTAATATTGCTAAAATAGGATGTTGGACCTCACCGACAGTTAGTAATATGATCAAAATATTAATTGGTAAAAAGCTAATATATAAAGGGGAAACTAGTAATAAAAAAGTATATAAGTTTCAACTTACAGAGAGTGGAGACTTGTTTATAAATATAAATAAGCAAAACAAACAAAAAAAAATAATACTATTTGATCTAATTGGACTATTTTCACATAAGGAACTAGATTTTATTATCGAAATATTCACGGGCATTATCATAAAGGAAAAGAATGAATTTATTTTCGATTATATAAAGAGGATTAATGAAATGAGTTTGAAAATTGATTTAACGGGTTTTGACGTAGATGCGGTGAGTCTTATAGAAAAAACAATAAGTGTTTATAATCTTTTAAGAACATTTATTTTAACTATCAAAAGTAACCATAGTGAACCGCTTAAAGAATTTAATGTTACATATGCTCAACTACGAGCAATGTGGATAATTGCAGCATTTCCAGGAATTACATCAAGTGAGTTAAGCGAAATTAGTTTCTGGTCACCATCTACAGTTCATGTAATAGTAAAAAATCTAGAGGTTAAACATTATATTCATAAAGAAAAGGCTTTAATAAAAAATGCTTATTATTTAGATATAACAAAAGAAGGCGAAATTTTAATAATAGAAGATTATATAAAAAACCAAAAAAGTTTATTGATCTTTGAGGAATTAAGGGGTATAAGTTTGAAAGATATTTTAACAATGAATAGTCTGTTAATTAGAATGAATAATAAATTAGGCAATTATAAGACAGAGGAATATGTAAAAAAAACTTTTGATATTATTCAAAATAGAGCATTTGTAAAATAAAAGAAAAAGCACATTAAACATTTATTTGTTTAATGTGCTTTTTCTTTTATGTATTAAAAATATCTTTTTTAAATAATACATAATTTCAAAGAATAAATAGCAAATTAGTATAGTAACGTTAATAAACTCATAAATTATTATGTAAGGATAGATTTAATAATTAATAAGTATATCTTCTATAAAATAGAGAGGTGGTATTGGAATGAATAAAACGTTAAGAACAATTGCGATTGTTGTGGTAATCATCCTAATAATAACGATGCCCATTATTGGAGGTTACAATAAGATGATAAGTTTAGAGCAAAAGGTAAAGGTATCAGAGGGAAACATAGATACACAGCTACAAAGAAGATCAGATTTAATTCCGAACTTAGTAGAAACAGTTAAGGGCTATGCAACGCAAGAAAAACAGATTTTTACGCAAATAGCAGATGCCAGGGCTAAACTTGGCGGTGCGCAAAATGTAACAGATAAAGCACAAGCGGATAGTGAACTGGGGAGCGCGGTTTCAAGGCTTTTAGTAGTTGTAGAGAATTATCCGGATTTAAAATCTAGTGCAAATTTTAAAGATTTAACGGTGGCACTAGAAGGCACAGAGAACAGAGTAGGTATAGCAAGGCAGGATTATAATACAAATGTTAATGACTATAACAGTACAATTAAAAAATTCCCGAACTCAATTATTGCAAGAAATTTTGGTTTTGATGAAAAACCATATTATAAGGCTAGTGAATCAGCTAAAGAAGTACCAAAAGTTGACTTTACTAAGTAGGTGATAGAATATGAAGAATTATTTAAAGTTTAAAATTAGAGTTTTTTCCATAGCTATGATTAGTATATTGATGTTAAGCCAAATAGTCGCTATGAATTTAGTGAAAGCTGCTGTTGATTTTCCCAGCGTTACGGATTTGAAATATGTTAATGATTATGCTAATGTAATGGATGATGATTCAAAACAATATATTCTATCGGTGGGGAAGGAATTAGAAGATAAAACAGGAGCAGAGGCTACTGTAGTGGTTATAGATTCCGTTCAGGGTCAAAGCGTAGATGCGTATGCTAATGGTATTTTTAGAAAATGGGGAATTGGTAAAAAAGATAAGAACAATGGATTATTGATACTGCTTTCAGTAAAAGAAAAGCAATGGAGAGTGGAGGTAGGTACAGGGCTAGAAGGTGCTGTTACTGATATTTTCTCATCAAGGGTAATGAATGATTTTGCAGTGCCTAAATTCAAACAAGCACAATATGGAGAAGGACTTAGGGTAGCATATTCAGTCTTATCAGACAATATAGCAAAAGAATACAATGTAACACTAGATAAAAATATTAATGTTCCACAAAATAATGGAGCGCCGGAAAATTCAAATACATCTAAAAAAGGAAATATGATTCTAATAATAGGGATTGTTGTATTAATTTTTTTAGATATTATTTTTAACAGAGGTAGGATAATTAGATTCTTGATGAAAATATTATTTTGGAGCGTGCTTCTTGGACGAGGTGGAAGAAATGGTGGAAATGGCGGTGGCTATGGAGGCGGGTCTTCTGGAGGTTTCGGTGGTGGATCATCAAGTGGTGGTGGATCTTCTGGAGGATTTTAATAAATTAAAACTGAATAGAATAGAATAGATAAAAAGCAGAAACGGATTCATTTTCTGCTTTCATCTTTTTTTGCAGAATTATTTAAAATTTATTGTTATATTTTCAAAATCCATAGAAGATAGAAGGCCTTGTAAAAGTAATTTAGTGTTTTCGTTGGCCCCTTCTAAAAATCCTGTTTTCAATAAATCGACTTCGATATTTCTCTTCTCATTACTTATCTCATCAATCATATCTTGCATACTTAGTTTGTTAAATATTGACGACTTTTCATCATAAACGAATAAAGCTTTATCATTTATAACATGATCTAGAATTATAGCCTTTTTTAGGGTTATAATTATTTTTTTATTTATTAGATAATATAAATATATTTTTATAAAAAGTATGTTTTAAACTAGGAAATTATGTATAATAGTTAATAAAGATGTAGTTGATTTATGTTGAAGAGTTGTTATTATATTAAACCCAAAAGGGAATAGACCAGCTAGTTAAAGTCAACTATTAGTTTGAAATTTATTTAGAATTATTTTGATTAATTTTAAGCACAACAAAAAGACCATTGGTAAACACGAATGATTACATAAAATGGATATTAAATTGTTGA
>NZ_JBOITN010000033.1:0-144640 GCF_050717545.1 Clostridium sp. | reverse complement strand
TATTTTTGTAGCTTAATAACTTCTAGATCAATTTCAATCCACGCCCCCATATAGGGAGCGACCAAGATGCCCTAGCAAATGCATTAAATATAGTTAGATTTCAATCCACGCCCCCATATAGGGAGCGACTAGTGACACAAAATTTAGGTGTGACCACAGTGGCGATTTCAATCCACGCCCCCATATAGGGAGCGACTATATAACTACGGAAGATGTAACTTTAGTTAATGATTTCAATCCACGCCCCCATATAGGGAGCGACCAGAGAGAAGAATTCATAAAAAACAACCCAGTTGATATTTCAATCCACGCCCCCATATAGGGAGCGACTGATGTAATAAAAATTAGGAGGGTGAATTATTAATATTTCAATCCACGCCCCCATATAGGGAGCGACATAAATGGATTCGTAGGTAAAGTTAATAAAGTTATTATTTCAATCCACGCCCCCATATAGGGAGCGACTTAGATAAAGCAATGATTCTTCAAGGAGCAGAGAATTTCAATCCACGCCCCCATATAGGGAGCGACTTATGCTTAACTTACCAAGATATCAACAAGATCAAATTTCAATCCACGCCCCCATATAGGGAGCGACCGCAAGGATTATAAATGTCTGCATATCATTCGTTGATTTCAATCCACGCCCCCATATAGGGAGCGACTAGACTTATAACAACGGATGGTAAAACATTTTTAATTTCAATCCACGCCCCCATATAGGGAGCGACACTATAGAGAGTTTTGAGTATAAAGAAAAAGATGATTTCAATCCACGCCCCCATATAGGGAGCGACTTACAACAAATTCACCTACTGTTTTAAATTCGATATTTCAATCCACGCCCCCATATAGGGAGCGACTTGAACGAGAAATCTGTGATAGTGAATTAACAATTATTTCAATCCACGCCCCCATATAGGGAGCGACAGCTTCCAGGATGGTTGGACTAGTATCTACTTTGATTTCAATCCACGCCCCCATATAGGGAGCGACAGCAAAAATGATCAAAAATCTTCTTAATTCATTAGATTTATGTTCATTTTCACAGTTTTATTCTTTATACGCATCACTCCTATCGTATATTTTACTATTTACAAAGAATTTCTCTTATATTTATGGTGCGAAGGATCCAACAATTTAATGTTCACTATAGACTCGCACTAAATAATAAGTGGACCCTCAACATCAAATGAATCCTTTGCTCCGATATGTTCTACCTTATTTTTATAATTATTCCCTAAATAATAAAACCTCAAACTATCTGTATCCTTATTTATAATCTGTTCAAGTTTATGCTGAACTTCACGACATTTCGCTGCATCTAGTACACATTCAAATACTGAATTTTGAACACGTTGACCATAATTAACACATTGCTTTGCAACCTGACGCAGTCGTCTCCTCCCCATTGGTGTTTGTGTATTTACATCATAGGTTATCAACACTAACATTTTATCACCTACTTCCACATAAATGTTGGATATCCGTCCAAGTCACCACGAATAAACCTAGCCAATAGCATTGCCTGCGCATAAGGAACAAGTCCCCATTGTATTTTTTCTTGTAAAAACGGATGTGTAATTATCTCCTGCTTCTTACTTTGCCAGGCTTTCAATAGTGATTTCCTTGTATCGTCATCCATAATAACTGCGCCATTTTCCTTTTGAGTAAAACCTGTTGCTTTTATTTCTCTTTTATTTATTAAGGAAATAACAAATCGATCTGCATAAACCGACCTTAATTCTTCCATCATATCAAGAGCTAGTGAAACCCTCCCTGGTCTATCTCTATGCAAAAATCCCACATAAGGATCAAGACCAACTGTTTCCAATGCTGCTGCAACATCATGTGCCAATAGTGTATACACAAATGATAACATTGCATTAACATTGTCCAGAGGAGGACGTTTATTTCGACAATTAAAATAAAAAGAATCCTTTTGTTGCAAAATCAAATCATCAAATACGCTGAAATACTGCGATGCTGCTTCTCCCTCATAGCCTCTAAGTTGATCTAGATCCTCACTCTGTTCAACTAATTTCAGTGAATTAACAAGGGTTTTAGAAACACCTTTTAACTTGTCAACATCAAGTCGCATTGCATAGTCTCGAGTTGCACGTTCAATTACCCAACGCGCATTATAAATCTTTCCTAAAATAAAATTTCTAGCAATTTTATTACTCTCCTCTATGTTATCCGAAATTCTATATTGAGCCTTTCTTAAAGTAACATTCCCCCTAACCTCACCAACTACCCTTGCAAGAAATCTACCACTTTGTTTCATAAAACTTAATGCAATATTATGTTTTGCACATGCACCCATCAATGCTGGACTTGCTCCAGTATAACCAAAGGCAACAATGCCTTCAAGATTATGCAATGGAATTCTTGAAATTTCTATGTTTTCTTTTAAAATTACAATATTCTCACCATCAAGCGATAAATAAGTATTTGGAGAAGTAACATATAGTGTATTGAGTAATTTTCTCATTCCTCTACCTCCAAAAGATTTTTTTTAATATAATCACTAACGGAGATATTTTTACATAATTTAGGCATACAAACCTCAGTAAGTGAACATGCTTTACAGCTTTTAGAAAGTTTGACTTTAGGTGTATACCTCTTGTTATACAATTCATGCATTTCTTTCACGATAGTTTTTACACGCTCACGTAACTCATCATCAAGTATAACCTTAAGCCTACGTTTTGTTTCCCAATAAAATAAAAACGCTTCTGGAATTTTACATAATAGCATTTCCTCAAGGCACATTGCCTGTGCGCATAATTGCAGAATATCTGATTCATCCTCTTTGGGTTTTCCACGTTTATACTCTACAGGAACAGGTTTATATGTTCCTTCCCTATTAAATATATTTACCCCATTTGGTGACTTATTCAACTCAACTATGTCACAAGCTCCTGTTATTCCTAGTGTTCGAGAAAAAATAGCCATACCCCTTGAAATAATCAAATCACCGCGCTTTTCTTTTATTGTTTCGTCATGTGTTTTCTCATGAAGAATTTCACCCTCAATTGTGCGAAGGTTTTCTTGCCACTGCTGTTCAATGTGTATTAATGCCCATTGTCGTTTGCAAAATACAAAGTGCTGGATCCCAGACAATAACAAAAAATCATCTTCTTTATATTCCATCATATATTTCTGGTGTTAACCCCTCTAATGTTTCATTAGAAATATTATAATCATTAATACTTTTTGGTATATCTACAATTGGTACAACTTGCAAACTTCTATGTACCTTTGCAGAAGAATATTGACCCATCTGTGCATTATGTTTCCACCAATACACCTTACAAACCTCCATACTACCGTCAGGCCGAGCAGATGAACAATCATTTTCAA
The DNA here is from genome assembly GCF_050717545.1 of Clostridium sp. Taxonomy (GTDB): domain Bacteria; phylum Bacillota; class Clostridia; order Clostridiales; family Clostridiaceae; genus Clostridium_AD. The sequence continues at coordinate 141,274 of NZ_JBOITN010000033.1, read as the reverse complement.
AAAGCGTAATTAATGATTTTTTAATAAGGTCACTATCCTCTTCACTAAAACCTGTCTTTGTTGCCAGTTGCGTATTAATGCTTCCATAAATAACGTAAACTCCGAAATCAACCCTATGTTTCATTCCCATTGTATCTGAACCTTTCTTATCAGGATCCTTCTGAGTCTCACCATTAACGCTTTTTGTTATTTGCATACTTGATATTTCAATTGGCGAAACACTTACTGCACAATGAATTGAAACGGGCCCTCTTATACCTATTGAAACAGAATTATCGGCACCTGCTTTAAATGCGAACACTTGTCCAAAGCTTCTCACATCAATCCATTTTTCACAAGCTATTTTTGCATACTTTTCCTTATCCTTGTTAGACCTTTTGAGTTCTTCGCAACCTTCTGCCCTATCTTTAAGACTTCTAAACCCATCAGTTCTTCGCTCATCTGATTGTACGAATATTTGCTTATCCATATCCTGCAAGCGATTTCTAATTTTTCTTTTTATGCAGACATCAGAGATTTCACCAAAACCATCATAATTTTCTCTAGGCCTATTTCCATTTAACGGGTCTCCATTAGGATTTGCATTCTTTGCAGAAATAACAACTGCGAAATCAATTTTATTTATAAATTTACTCATATTAATTCACCCCTTCGGTTACATTTTGTAATTTCTTTTTTGCATTTTCTTCTATTCTTATACATTTTTCATCAATAAAAACTTGTCTTTGGCAATAATATCCTAAAATATAACTATCATCTAGTTTCTTTTGACTTGTAAATTTCTCATAAGGTAGCATAGAATTTATCTTTGTCATTAGTTCAGTTAAACTTGTACCCTTTAACCCTAACCTTGCCATATATGGTTTTAGCTTATCTGTAATAATTCCCCAAGTTTTATAAGGATGAATTTTAAATTGATGCATTAATCTTTCAGCATTCGTATCTCTTTTTTCTCCTGCAGTATATAACGCATATTCCTCGATTTGTTGTGCTACAGCTAAAAGTCTCCCAAAAATATAACTTCTATCTTTTTGATTTTCATCCAGTGCCATTGACCATTCCTCCTTAAATTTATCATATCTATATTTTCTCACTAATGCACAAGTTATTGTTAATGCTTTTTCCCATTCCCATTTTTCTATTGATACCGGATTTGAAACACGGTTTATTGCTGAATTCACTAGATTATAAGGTAACCTAGCGCCATCTATAATACATGTCAACAACCTCTCTACAGTTGATTTTTTTAGTTTGTCATTCACTTTTTCGCCATAAGCCGCTAAGGTTATATCTTTAGGGGAAGGGGCTCCTATAAAAGTAATGTGTTTAAATTTTAATTTCCCCTTTTCATCAACCCCATCAGGAATTTTTTTATACGCATGTTTCCAGATACAAGTCCCATGCCAATGCTCAATCCTATTTAAAAAATCCAAACCATCAAGTTCACAATAATATGTTATAGATAATCGTCCTATCGTTGCTGCATCTAATCCCATTATTACAATTTCATCCTTTATACCTAAATCACAACTATATCCTGCAATCGCTGCGCTTAGCCTCCCTGCAAATTCCTTTTCTGTTGAAATCACAGGTGGTTCTTTTTTGCCGAAAATAGCATCTTGTGTATCATAAAGAACGTCAGGAATATTCTGATTCTTTGTTCCCCAAGCAATGATCACCTGATCACCATTTTTATATCCTTGCTTAGAAATAAGCCACCGTAATGCATTGTGTGCCTTTTGCGTTGTTTCATATCCAACACTCACAACTTGGCTTTTGTCAGCAAAACGTCCTCGATAGGTAAATCCAGCCTCATCATTTGCCGAAATAAGCTTTGACTTGTCACCTGTATGCCTAATCTTTGCAGGATGTTTTGTTGAACAAGGAATGTCTTGTCCTTTTACGTAACACAAGTCGACTTCTTCTTGAAGACTTAAATAGTAATTAATATAGCTCTCATATACTGCTGGATCAAGCCATACAGCGGGTTCTTCTTCACCTTCGATTTCCACCTTAAATCTTATAAAAGCGTCACTTTGGTCAATTGTTCCAATTTTTACTCCCTTAGTAAGAAGACCCTTCTCATCACATACCAATATCTTCTGACCTACTAAATCTGAAATAAACATTATCTTTTTTAAATAACATAAAACTGCATTAACTTTTTTATTACAGTGTGACGAATTACACCAACCCTCAAGTTGCTCTATATATTTATTGTAGAAGTCTTGACTATTTTTCTTAACTACATAATTTGTATAATCTCCTGCAACATATTGTAATTTATCACAAAGTGGGTGTGGAAAATTGCCGTTACCCCTAGTAGCTGAATCTTCAGTTACAGGAATAATTGTAACCACCTCATTTTTTTCAAGCAACCTCGCTCTTCTAAATTCTCCATTTCCATTAATAACAATCTCTATCTGTGCATTTTGGGTTGAATGAGCAATAGGAAGAAGTGTTATTCGCCTCTCATCTGTTCCTGGGACGCCTACTTCACTAATGCTGTTCTCATAGGTATCATAAAGTTTCTGAATCCAACTCAATAATCTCTCCCTCCTTTTCAAATTCTTTAAGACCACTAAAATTATTTTTATCAAACACCTTAGGCTTCATTGATGAAAGTTCACGTTTTATGGTGCATTCATCAGGTTTTAGAAATTTAATATACCCATCATTCATTACTGGCACCCAAAGTCTAGCTGTTAGCTTATTTTCTCCACTTTCATCAGGGTAATCAAATCCATGGAACATTAGTCCAAATGAAAGAGATCCGTAGTTGTCATATGCACCATCACACTCTCCAAATTTACATGGTTCAACATATGCTTGACACTCCCTAGTCCCAAGGAAAACATCCCGTCTTCCACCACATTTAATCATTCTTTTAGCAATTAAATAGTGCTTATTTTCATTTCTATCTTGAGCTAGATTAGGACGATTATAATTCCACTCAAAATGAGCCCTTACTTGATATTCAACATTTGCTAGATACGTATAAATGGACAGGGTATTTAGTGGATTTCCTTTTCCTTCAGTGGTTCCACTGAAATTAACAGGTCGTATCCCCTGGGATTGAGTTTTAATTAGATTCATTACTCTAACCTCATCAATTATCCAAATCAGTGTGGGTTTCCAATATACACTCTCGAGTATCCCTTTCAATGCTTGATATGTTGGTACTTGATATGAGAATTTCTCCCCTCCAATCCTATTTATAGGATCGCTGAAAAGTGCATACCTCCCACTAACCTTAAATTCAATACTATTTTCTTTTTCCAATTTTCTCACACTCCTAACTATTTAAAAATTCCATTGGTGCCTCTTCAAAAGTAACCCCTGCATCTTCTGTATAAAATTCTTTTCTAAGAGCAAGCACTGTACCATCCTTTAATGCAACTAAGCCATTCATTTGTTCCAGTTTTCTTTTATCCGTTTCAAATAAATTCACTGAAAACTGCTGTGCTTTCTTTAAATACTGCTTTAATTCAATTAAATTACATTGACCATTTATAAGAGTTATAAGCTCGTCGCCATCTCCATATGGTACAATCACACCCGTTGTATTCTGGTCAATTACCTGAAAATTATTTCCTGCAGTTTTAAATCCTTGTTTTAGCATTAATTTTGATTTATAATCATTTCTGCTATTAAATGCCATACTAGCCTCATCATTTGCTGATAATAAATCATACATCGATTTACCGTTAGCTAGCTTAGATAGTGTATAGTCCATCTCTGCACTTCTATTATGGTAATAGTATTTATAATACATTTCCATAGTTTTTGGTGAAAGTAAATCATTATCAAATATATTTGGATTTTCTTTAAATTCATCAAGTACTCTCTTTGTACATTCTTGTCCTTCCTTGATATCCACTAATTTGCTAACATTTTCTTCCTCAGCATTAACTATATAAACATCACTACAAGACCTTTCTCCATGTCTATTGCATCTTCCTGCCGCTTGAGCAATGCTATCAAGGCCAGCAAGCGATCTTACCACACACCCAAAAGAGATATTAACGCCAGCTTCTATTAACTGTGTACTTATACAAATCACCCTCTGATGCCCTAATTTTCCTCTCATATCTTCTAGTATTTTCATTCTATGAGAAGGACACATATTAGTACTTAAGTGAAAAATCAAATACTGTTTTTCTTGCGGCAAATCAGAATTTGCTTTTTTTAGTTCATTAAATATTTTCTTTGCAACGTTCTTAGTATTAAAAATTGCTAACACACTAGGTAGCTTGTCTGAAGTTTCTGATACACTATCTAACTTTTCTATAATTTCCATAATAAAATCCTTTAGCGAAGATACACTGTACCCTTCAACAATCCTTTTATCAACTAAATTCACACGTTTAAATTGTTTAAATTTCTCATGTATATCCGTAATTATATTAGCATTTTCACTCAGCATTAAGGGCATTTTTGTAGTTGATAAAAGTGGTTGTGTAGCTGTGCAAAGTATAATTGTGGCATTGCAGATATTTGATAAAAAATTAATTGCACTATTAAACATATTAATGCACTTAATAGGAATTGCCTGAATTTCATCAAATATAATAATTGAATTTGCAAGGTTATGCATTCGCCGAACGCCTTGCGTTCCTCCACTAAATAAAGTATCAAGGAACTGTACCATTGTAGTTAGAACAATAGGACTATCCCATCGTTCTGTTAAAAGTTTATAATCTTCCTGCTGGTTATCAACAACAAGATTAGAATGATGTTCTAGAATTACATCATCACGGCACAAAATATCTTTAATATCCTTAGCATTTTGATCAATGATTGTGGTAAAAGGAATGATATAAAAAATTCTATCTTTTTCAAATTTCTTTGCATGCGCTAGCGCATATCTCAAACTGGAAAGTGTTTTTCCTCCTCCTGTTGGAACTGCAAGTTGATATATTCCTGGGTTATTTTCAGCAAAACTTTTACATGTTATGGAAACTTCTTCTCTCAATAAATCTATTTTAGTTAATTTAGGATAACTTTCCAGTTTACTTTCTAATTTATCTGCAAGTTCCTTCCATAAAACTGATTTATCAAGACTTTGCTTCTCATCCTTACCTTCCATAAAATTATATGTATCATATCTATCCGCATCAATAACACAACTAAAAAGGTACTTTTCCAACATTCCAGCTGCAAACTGTCCAAATTTAGCAGAACCATCTATCCCATTAATTTTTATAAAAATAGCTTTTATCTCATCCTTTGATTTATTGAATAACTCCTCAATATAATTCATTTTTAAATATTCAGCTTTAAAATTAGATAGCGCCTCATCATACAAAATATCTTTATCCGTTTCCATCTTGTTTGTAAATATATCAATACCTTTCAAATCTATACAATCTATAAGTCCACCATGATGAGAACAAATAGCCAGTGAAATGAGCTGTGCTGTAAACTTTTGATATGGATCAGTTACATTATAAAAATTATCATATATAAACCTTGCACCCGCTGTAGAATGGTTTATTGTCCCCCTAAGAGATCTGTCATTAGGGTGCTCTGAACTATAATGTATATATGCATCAAATTTTTTTGTGCCTTTTCCCATATCATGAAGAATACCAATTAATTCCCCTGTAGCAGCAAGAGAAATTTTATCGCCATACTCCATAGACATTCTAGAAACATTATGTAAGTGTTCCATAACACTTTGTTGCTTTAAAGTTTTTGTATTAATATGAGCACATAACATTTATTCACTCCCTTGTTTATTTTTATTTGTTTAGCATAAAACAATATTTTTAAATCTACTACTTATTACCAATTAATTGTATAACTTATATATTCAACATAAAATTACAATTACCTTTTATTTTTGTAATCATTCAAATAATTGTTAATTTTAAGTCATGTAACGAAATAGACAATGACCTAAAAGTGAAGGTATAAATTAAACCAATCTCCATTCCCCAACAAAGAAAAGACCCCAGCTGGAGAATAAGTCTCTCCATCTGAAGTCTTTCTTTTGCATTACCATAGGTAATACCCTCTGTAGTAACCTCTTTTTGCCTCGAGGATGCTATCAAAAGTATATATTGCGCAGAATGCATTTCCAGCAATATATACTTTTCGATACAGCATCTCGAGGGAAAAAGTTATTCAACCTTATTTTCCTTCCATATTAGAAAAGCTATAAGAAACACAGATGCATCTTTAAAGTCTCTTATATCAAAATTTGTTTCTTTTTTAATCTTATCTAATCTATAAATCAAAGTATTTCTGTGAACATACAGTTTCCTAGCAGCATCACTGATATTAAGACCACAATTTACAAATTGCTCAATAGTTACTATCATTTCACTATCGAAAGCATCAAATTTATCTTTTAACATACACAACAGTTCTTGCTTAATTTTACTTTCTACATTAAATACAATTTTCTCAAATAGCATTTTATTATAGCTGAATATATGGTCCTTTATATCAAACTTTTTCCCAAGTTCCATGCCTTGTTTAGCCGCAGTATAAGCTTTCTTAAGTCCATTAGTATCAAAAGCTCTCTCTCCATAACTTACATAACATTTACAATATAAGTCCGAAGATATAGATTCTTTTATACTCTGTGCATGTTCTTCTGTTTCAGTAAAGTCACCAATTACAATAATGTTATCATTGTATATTAAACTTACAACTGGCTCATTATCATATATTTGTTTTACGACGCTCAAAGATTCATATATGCTTCCATCTACGCTTATCAAAAGTATATAACACCCATTTTTAAGAAAAGGCAAATTAACATTGATATTGTCAATAGAAATTTCTCTATTATCCAAAATATCAATAACTGATTGCTCTTTAGTTAAAAAATTCTGGGTGTAATTATTCTCAATAGTATATTTAAGCAAAGATGTACAATTTTCATACTGCTTTTCTAAACTGATTATACCTTTAACACTCCCAAGCATAATAGTAAAGTTAGTTATATGCGAACTTTTAATGTCTAAATCACTAATATATAATGTTGTACCCTCTTCTGTCGATGCATTAAATGGTATATTTGAAGAGTGACTTAGCTCCTTTAGAAATTCAGTGAAATTGTACATACTCCGGTTCCTCCTATATTACTGTAACTTCAGTTTCTTTATCGAATACATGAATTTTGCTTGAATTTAAAGCGATTTTAATTGTATCTCCAACTACAGCTTTAGATGATCCATTAACTCTAGCTACAACGCTTGTAGTTCCTTTTGACATATATATGTTAGTTTCTGCTCCCATGTGCTCCATAACCTCAACTATAGCATTTATAGTTGCATCTTTATGTTCCTCAATAAAGTCAACACCATCATCAATATCTTCTGGTCTTATGCCCATTACAACATCTTTGCCTATATACGATCCATCTTTTAGAATTTGAGCTTTATCCTTAGGTAATATTATAGTCTCACCATCAAAAGAAAGTACAACTTCACCTTTTTCTTCTAAAACCTTAGCATCCATAAAGTTCATTTGAGGACTTCCTATAAATCCAGCAACAAACATATTAACTGGGTGCTCATATATGTTGTTAGGTGTATCTACTTGTTGTGCAAGTCCATCTTTCATTACAACAATTCTTGTTCCCATAGTCATAGCTTCTGTTTGATCATGAGTTACATATATAAAAGTTGTTTGAAGTTTGTGATGAAGTTTTGATATTTCTGTTCTCATTTGAACTCTAAGTTTAGCATCCAAATTAGATAAAGGTTCATCCATTAAGAATACCTTTGGATTTCTAACTATTGCTCTTCCAAGTGCAACCCTTTGTCTTTGTCCACCGGATAATGCCTTTGGTTTTCTATCAAGTAAATGTTCTATATCTAGTACTTTAGCAACATCAGTAACTTTTTGTTTTATTTGATCTTTTGGCATTTTTCTTAACTTTAATCCAAAAGCCATATTATCATATACAGTCATATGAGGATATAATGCATAATTCTGGAATACCATTGCAATATCTCTATCCTTAGGCGCAACATCATTTACAACTTTATCTCCAATATATACTTCACCTTGTGTAATCTCTTCAAGACCTGCTATCATTCTTAAAGTTGTTGATTTACCACATCCTGATGGTCCTACGAAAACTATAAATTCTTTATCTTCTATTTCAAGATTAAAATCCTTAACCGCTGTTACATTCCCATCATAAACTTTATATATGTGCCTTAATGATAAACTTGACATAATATATTCCCCCTACAAATCTATTTTATTTACTTTTAACTATACGTATATTGTAATCCTTTAGATAATATTTATCTATTCCCAAAACCCCCAAAAGTATTAAAGTTAATTTGTAGAAAGATACAAATACATTTTATTATAATCTAAACTTTAAATTCACTTCCTTGATATAAATCTAATTCCACAAGTCTATTATCTATACCATTCAAGACTTCCCACTTTTTAAGGCTCCACATAGGCCCTATTAAAAGCTCTCTTGGTGCATCTCCTGTTAATCTATGAATAACCATATTAGGCGGAAGCATAGTAATCGCTGCGCAAATTATATCTATGTACTCATCTTGGCTTAAAAACTCAAGTTTTTTTTGTTTATAAAGCTCTACCATTGGAGTATCCTCCATAAGGTGAAGCAGATGCATTTTTATTCCCTTTATATCCTTGTGTGCAACATAATCTATTGTTTTTAACATATCCTCTTTCTTTTCTCCCGGAAGTCCAAAGATTGTATGTACAACAACATCAATATTTCTTTTGTTAAGCTCACCTAGAGATTCTTCAAACGCTATTAATTTATATCCTCTATTAATTATTTTTGCACTTTCATCGCTTTGAGTTTGAAGCCCTAGTTCTACCCATGTATAGACTCTGCGTGAATATTCCTCTATGAGGTCTAATATCTCCGTGCTTAAACAATCTGGTCTTGTCGCTATAGCAAGTGCAACTGTACCCTCTTGTGATACTGCCTCCTCATATTTTTCTCTTAGTACCTCTATACTGGCATATGTATTTGTATAAGCCTGAAAATAAGCAATATATTTTTTTGATTTCCATTTTTTGCTCATCATTATTTTTATATCTTCAAATTGTTTTGTTATAGAAAACATTCTACTACCAGCAAAATCTCCTGAGCCTCGAGCGCTACAAAACAAACATCCTCCGTAACTTATAGTTCCATCTCTATTAGGACATGAAAACCCAGCGTCTAAAGCAATTTTAAACACTTTCTCCCCAAATTTCTCTCTTAGAAAATAATTTAAATTGTGATATCTTTTGTCATTCCATGTTTTCAACGCCAATCTCTTCCTTTCTTTATTAAAAAAAACTAGTCATAAGACTAGTTTTTATTCGCTCCTTTAATCCCTATACTAATTATACCTTATTACGCGTAAATAGACATTATTTATAATTTAACTACAGTAAAATCTTTTAAATCTAATTTCCATTTACCAATAATATCTGTTTCTGGTCCACTAGCATTTGATTTAGGAATTACTTCATAAGTCATACTATCCTCACCAAAATCAGTAAATAGTATTTCAACCTTTTCGCTGGGATAATCTTTTTCAAAATTAACTGGTATTATATCTCCATTGTCTACTTGATAAACCCTAATATATCTTCCTACTTTTTCTTTATTATATTGCACAATCAAAAACTTTTCATCTAATGAAAAAGTCATAAATTCCACTTTACAGTCCATCAATAAATCAATTGGAATTAACTCCTTTCCAATTGGTTTTTCCTTAGCCATTTCGCCAGATCCTCCACCTTGCGACGATTGACCTGCTGAGCTCGAGCCACCTTGAGCTCCTGCCTGAACTGCTAGAGATTCATCAATATAAATAACTCCTACAAATGAATTTTTGTCATAAGTGCTAACCGCCAGTTTATCCCCTTCATAACTAAAATTTACAGATTTAAACTCTTTTAGCGGCACCAATGTTTTATAAAGACGTGCCGCATCATCTTTCGAATATACATATTTAGGTATTCCAGCCTTATCTATAATTAAATTTGTTTTAACATTTTTTTTATCCCGAAACCTAATCCCTGTACTTTCTACAAAGGCTTCCTTTTGTGGTTCATTCGCAATATCGCTTATTTTGTAATCAGCCCCATCTTTAATAATTTTAATAGAATATTCATCTAAGCATGACAATGCTTTTACCATGGATGTTCTTGTAACCCTAACTTTAAATATCCCACTTCTACCAACTTCAATACTTTCTGTAACTTTATAACCCTTTATGTCCATGTCACTTATAGGCATATCAGATGATTTTTCCAATAACTCCTTACAATATAGCTTTTTTCCGTTTTCGTAATCACCTCTCATTATAAATCCCATATAATTATCAACTACATTAGTTGCAGTTTGAATTTCAAAAGCATTAACTTTTGAAGTGTTTTCTTCCTCTTGGTTTGAGCATCCTATAAAAGACAAAACACATATGAGTATAAATAAGTAACTTAAATATTTTTTCAACCTCTTCACTCCCTTTATTTCAATTTTAATTAAACTACGGAAATTATAATTATAAAAACACTTAAACTAATAAAATTTAACCAAAAACCACAAACCTAATTATTCTAATTATAGTTTCCCTCTAAATAAGTATTTAATTTATATTTATTTTATTTTTATTAAATTTTTTATTTATTATTATTTGTAAACAAGACACATATATTTATAAGTACATGCATCTAATTTAATATGCCCTTAATTCAATAATTTTATGGAGGAGATATTTTGAAAAAAATAATTGGCCCAATATTTCAAGTTGCAGCTGTATTTATAGGTACTATAGTAGGTGCTGGACTAGCTTCCGGTCAGGAGATAACTCAGTTTTTTAGTACGTATGGATATGTTAGTTTCTTTGGGATTTTAATATGTGGTTTGATTTACGTTGTAATAAGTTCTATTATAATTTCTATTAGCCTAAAGCATAAATTAAATTCCTATACTGAGCTCATACATCTTGTAAGCCCAGGTTTTTTTGGTGTAATTACAGACATTTTTACAAGTTTTTTCTTAGTTAGTGGGGCTGCCATAATTTTAGCTGGAAGTGGTGCACTTCTTCATCAATATTTTGGTGTTTCGAAATGGGTAGGGATTTTACTTATGTCTGTAATATCTTTGTACACGTTACTTAAGGGTACTAAAGGTCTAATAACTATAAATTCCTTTATAGTTCCATGTCTTACTACAATTATTATAACTATTTTTGTTTTATATTTAATATTTTATAAAGATATGTTGAGTGCTTCGTATATAAAACAAATTCCATCCTATAAAATTAATATTATTCCTGCTCAATGGTTTTTATCAGCACTACTCTATGCTAGTTATAACATGTTATGCTGTAGCGGCGTATTAGTCCCAGTAAGTCAAGAAATACAACGCAAACGCATTCTTATTCCTGGAGTTATACTAGGAGCGGTAGTCCTAACTATATTATGCTACTTAGTAAATGTAATGCTTTTACTAAACATTCCACAAATATTTAAGTACGAGATTCCTCTTATGTATATAACACACCGTTTCGGAACACTACTTCAAGTTCTTCTACTTTGCGTTATTTTTTGTGAAATGTTTTCAACAGAAGTCTCTGATATATACAGTGTAGGAAAAACCCTAGAGAAAAAATTCAATATTCCTTATAAAAAAGCTGTGGTACTTATAATTATTGTGGCATTACCTATTTCTCAAGTCGGTTTTAGAAATTTGATTAAATTCCTTTACCCTGGTTTTGGAGTTATAAGTCTTATCTTTTTAATTCAATGTATAATATTTTATAAGAAAACTAGTAAAAAGCTGAATTGACATTATACATATTGGGTTGTACACTTTTTATATGTTATAAGTTTCATGACTTAACACCTAAGGGAGATAAAAATTACTTATGAATACAGTCGACTTTAACAATTCATGTGTTTTGAAATTACTAGAAAAATGTGATTTATGCCCTAGGAAATGTTTCGTTAATAGAACTGGTAGTAAGCTGGGCTTTTGTAATGCATCTGATGATGTTAAAATAGCTAAAGCCTCCTTGCACCACTGGGAGGAACCCTGCATTTCAGGTGAAGTTGGATCTGGAACTGTGTTTTTTTCTAATTGTAATTTGAGATGTGTATTTTGTCAAAATTATAAAATAAGCCATGATGGTTATGGGAAAATAATATCCATATCCAGGCTTAGCGAAATTTTTTTAAAGCAACAATCAAGAGGTGCTCTAAATATAAATTTAGTTACTCCTTCACATTACGTTCCACAGATAATAGAGGCTTTAAAACTCGCTAAAAATTGTGGCCTTAATATTCCTATTCTCTACAACTCAAACGGATATGAGAGCATAGAAACCATTAAAATTTTAAAAGGTTTTATTGATGTATATTTACCAGACTTAAAATATTATAATGATAAATATGCAATTAAATACTCAAGGGCTCCTAATTATTTCGCCTATGCCCGAGCTGCAATTACCGAAATGGTTTCACAGGTAGGTACTCCTAAATTTGATAACGATGGAATACTACAAAAGGGAGTAATAATTAGGCACCTAATGCTACCCGGCTTATTGTTCGACTCTAAAAAAATATTAGATTTTGTGCATTCTGCTTTTAATGACTCCGTATATATCAGTTTAATGAACCAATATACTCCTATGCATGAAGCATTTAAATATCCCGAAATAAACAAGGTAATAAACCCTAATCATTATGAGGCTCTAATAAACTATGCTTTAAAGATAGGCATCACTAAGTGTTTTATCCAAGAAAATGGAACTGCCTCTAAGTCTTACGTACCTAATTTTGATTTAAGTAATGTATAAGACCCCATGAATAAAATCATGGGGTCTTTTTATGGCAAACAATTATTCAATGTATGTTGTACTTTTGTCTTCGCTAAAATTAAACTTTAGACTATTAAAAGAAAAATATAATCCACAAGCAAATATTACTCCTGAAAGCACATCTGCAAAATAATGTTGTTTTATAAACATAGTAGATAAAATTATTGAAACAGACATAATAATGCAGGCTATTTTAATCCATTTAGCAACCTTTTGTGACCCACATACATATAAAGCTATTAGCGCAGAATTTAACACATGGATACTTGGAAAACAGTTATAAGGGTTGTCCGCTGCATATAAAGTTAAAACCAAATTACTTAAGAAATCAGTTTCTGTTATCATTGGCCTTGGAACGTATGTTGGATAGAAAAAATATATTATATAACATGTAATCATGCCTATATTTAGAGTTATGAGTAATTTAAAATATCTTTTTTTATCTAATATACATAAAACAACTGCAAAAATTGCTATGAATATATACCAAGATATATAAGGCAATATAAATACTCTATTAAAAGGAATAAATTCATCCACGAATGTCAAAACAGAGTTAGTATTCCCTCTATTTTGATTGAGAAGTGGATATGTCAAACTTATAATTGGTATACTTATACCCAGTAATCCTCTTTTAAGAATATCCTTCCATTCATATGTTACGGCCGTGTTTTGCAATTGCTGCATATATTTTCTCCTAACCTCATTAATAAAAACTATATCTTATATTTTTTCAAATCATCTTTAAATGAGCTTGTTATTTTTTTAAATTCAAATATACTGTCTATTAGCTTCTTTATTTCATTTGTATAACTTCCAACACTTGCACTTACCTCTTCTGAAGATGCAGAATTTTCCTCGGCAATTGCGGCTAAAGATTCTATTGTTTCATATATATTCGAAATTGATTTTGCTTCCCTATCTAAATCATTTATAGTATTTATCATTGCTGTTGAAACCGTTCTAACAGACATTGTAGCCTCGTAACTTATATCTCGTACATCTTCTAAGCCCTTAGTCTCATTTTGCAAAATATCATATTGATCACCGATTTTATTAACAAGTGAATTTATATCTTTAACAAATTCAATTAAATTGCTATTAATCTCTTCTACAGCACTCTTAGACTGCTCTGCTAGCTTTCTAACTTCATCTGCGACTACAGCAAACCCCCTACCTTGTTCGCCCGCCCTTGCGGCCTCAATAGATGCATTTAGGGCAAGTAAATTCGTTTGCTCTGAAATTTGCGAAACTATTGATACTATACTAGTTATATCGCGTGCTTTTGTTTCAAGGCTTATACCATTGTCCTTAACCTCTTGGAACTTTTCTAGAGTGCCAAGTATGTTTTTACTTGTATTGTCAACACTTTCATAACTATTGTTAATCTTCTCAATAGCTTTTTCAAGTTCGTCCTTGTTGTCATTCTCATTTTTAACAATACCCTTAAGTGATCTAATATTATCATTTAGAATCAGAACAGCGTTTTCAGTATCTTCTGCTTGACTTACTGAGCAGCCAGCCATTTGCTCAACTACCCCTGATATATCCTCAGATGTATTGTTCATAGTATGAGAAATCTTATTTATATTTTCAGCAAAAGTATCCATTTCATCAGTTACACCTTTAAACTGAACAAAATCTGATCTAAATCCTTTTTTATATTGCTTGATTTTTTTGTATAAATCTTCATATTTGTCTCCAGTTACTATATCCCCATCTTCCACATAATTATTACTATTAATTTGATCTATAGTGTCTGAAATCATTTTTGTAGGCCTTCCCATTATAAAAGATGCTAGTATTGATGAGGCTCCTGAAATAAGCGCAAGTCCCACTGCTTTTACAATATTATTGGCGTTATCCACTCCCACTACTGCCGCAGAGCCTAATAAAGCTACTATAAATGTAAATAGCCCCACTTTCCCATGTATACTCTTAATAAACCCTAAAGATAGGATTTTATTTATTTTATATGTTTTTTTATAATAAATATCTTTTTCAAATGTTAATTTTAAACTTAGGCTATCTGCTGTTTTCTCTAATTCTTCTATTTCAATTTTCTCATTAAAATATTCACAAGTTCCATCTAGAAGCCCTAGAAAATAATCAAACATCGCCCGCTTAGAATTATATGTGAAAATGGCCTCGCGGCTAGAAATAGGCGTTATTCCAACCAGTGGTGGTTTAGCTCCAGTAAATTTTTTTGTCATTACTACATGTATATCAAATAGAGATTTTAAAAATGTATAAACATTTTCAGTGTGAAAAAATGCTGGGAAATCTCTATGAAAAGACGTTAAATTGTCCTTTCCAATAATTCTCCATAATTTATTAATAGATATATTTTGGTTTTTCGATATATTTCCAATCACTTTCTTAACTTGTTCATCATTTACATTTTCAACAGGCGAAAATATTTTACCAGAATTCCATCCCCCAAATTCCATTGCTTTATTAACTACATCATCGCTATAAAGCTTTCTACACGTTTTCATCCAAGTAGCTACTACTGTTCCTTTCATAATGTTAGTCCCCTCCCCTTTTATCTGTTATTCATTTTGATTATCTAAATAGCCAAATAAATCTTATCATTACTGACCTAATAGAGTTTCTCTTTTAATGTATATTATAAATTATAAACTATGAATTACATTTTGTTAATAATATTATTATTAAAAAATAATTTAGATATAAACAAAGGAAAGCACATCTTTTGCCAAGGCAGTGATGGACTTTCCTTTGCTTTCCATATTGAATTTCTGCATTATTATAACTTAAACTCTACTCTATCGAGTTTTGCAATTACTTTAATGTCAGTATGCTTAACTGTATCAGTTCTTAATGAAATTCTATTGCTTATTAACAGTACTTTGTTACTATCTAATTTTTTTATTTGTCTTAAAACCCTTTCACCATTATAATCCACAAGTGTTATAGCGTTATTCTCTATTTCATGTGTCAAATGAGCAAAAGCAATATCTCCACTACATATTCTAAATCCTTGCATATCATCATTCTCTATTTCTAAGAATAATACTTTGTCTTGAGCATACCCCTCTACTTTGTTTGATATTATAGGCATTTGCCTTGTACCTATAGATTTAAGTAAATCGTATTTATAAATAGTAACATCTTTTAGAACTGAGCTAAACGCATCATTCCAAACCTCATTTACTTTACCAGTAATCGGTCTTTCAAGTTTTGGCTTTCTTTCCTCGCGTTCCTCAGCTTGAAATGATACAGAAGTATCTTCAATTTCTTCGCCTAATGTTTTAGATAATTTTTCTAAGAATTTCTCATTTATAACTTTTCTTCCTAGTTCAACTTCATTAATAAACCCCTCAGAAACTCCTATTTTTTTACCTAATTGTTTCTGACTTATAGCTTTTGCCTCTCGTACTAGCTTAATCCTATCTCCTACTCTACTCATAGCTCTCCGCCTTTCAGGTTTAGTTTTCATAATATCTTTAAGATAAATATAAATCTCCTGAGCCACCTGCAGAAGATTTATATTTTATAATCTGCTCTAGAAACAACTATTATTTTAATAAATATTATTTCTTTCTATAAGCTTCTCTTTCTTCAATTAAATGCTCAAAAAGATAACTAACCGTCCAATTTACAGATGTTGGTGTTACTGCTGCAAGGATTGTCTCGCTGCTTTTAATTGACCTTATACTATCAATTAAAGCATAGAGCTCTTTATCTTCGTAACTACTAAATAAGAGTAATTTCTCATCTGGTAATTCAATTTTGTCTTTACTACTTTCTATGTTTTGTAGCATTTCTTTAATTGTAAAGTTACCCATATCTTTCTCAATTACTTTGCAAGGTAATATATTTTGAGTCGATAATAAACTATTAAGTTTATCTTGTTCTACTCTTGTTAGTCCATATGCAAGTATAATCTTTTCATTAATAACCTTCACACCATATTCCTCCAAATTTATAATTTTATTTCTTTAAACTAGATAATTATTTAATTTTACATTTTTTCTGGTTGATTATACTCAATTCCTAAAGTATCCACTGTCATACTTTTAATTTTTTGCTCTTTAGTTGGCTTATCCCTGAAATCTCTTTCCACTTTTACTATTTCTAGAGCATATTCCATTCCCTCTATAACTTTACCAAAACCAGCATAACTTGAATCTAAATGAGGAGAATTAGCTACCATAATAAAAAATTGGCTTCCTGCTGAATCTGAATCATTAGATCTAGCCATTGATAAAACACCTGCTGAATGCTTTAAGTCATTTTTAAACTTATTAGAAGTAAACTCTCCTTTTATTGAATATCCTGGTCCACCAACTCCTGTTCCTTCTGGGCAGCCACCTTGAATCATAAAACCTGGAATTACTCTATGAAAAGTAATTCCATTATAAAACCCTTTATTTATAAGGCTAATAAAATTATTTACCGTATTAGGTGCAACCTCTGGGTATAATTCTGCCTTTATTACTTTACCGTCCATCATATTAATTGTTACTATTGGATTCATATATTTATCTCTCCTTTTGTTATGTATTTACTATAAATTATATCACACATAATGTCATTTACCATTTATTAAATATAAACCATATATTTAATAATCTAAAAAGGCAACTAAAACATATCCGTCCTTACATTCTAGTTGTCTTTTTAGGTGCTTAAGATAATAAAATGTTACATAATTTGCTGATCTACGCTTATTTGCAAACTAATTTCTTCCTCAGGTTTCTCAAGTTCTATATGGATATTTCCTCCAGGTAGTATTATTAAAAAATGTTCACCTAGCATATCTACCTCTTTATTTTTGTCTATATTCACTATATCTATTTCTAAGTTATCATTTGTGTCTAACGTGCCGTATTCATAGCCAATGTTTAAGCCACCAAATGTAGTTATATCTTTTAAGTGTTTCTCATCATTTACAATAATTAAATGTGCTATATTTTTATTTTCTATTCCAGTACAAACTAGATGATTTATAACACACAAACAATTACTTTGCAATGGATTGCTTACAACTATAGAATTAATCTTTTTTGTTCCCTCAATTTTTAGCTTAAATATATCACTTTCTACATGGTTTTCATTATCTTTTTTAAATTGAAATACCTTCATTTCATCACCTTATTTCTGTTGTTTTTTGTACAATATATTATATTCTCCTGGTGATGTTATTGCTCTAAATACTTTAGATTAAGCTAGATTAGTTTTTCTTTTTCACATAATTCATTATAACTTCTACGCAACAAAAAAACAGTCCAAAATTATTTTTAGGCTGCTAATTATTATTTATACAACTATAGTTTTAATAATTTATAACTTAAATCTATTATGCTATCACTTTTAGAAGAATTATATATAGTCACAATACCCTTTGTTTTTTTATCATTTAAAAGATTAGTATGAATTAGCTGTCTTTTTAATTGATTTACTGTCCCTATACTTCCATCAATTATAATAGTTTTTTCTCCAACTATCTTAGCTAATTCATTTTTTATAAATGGATAATGTGTACATCCAAGGACTATAGATGCTACGTCTATTTGCTTAAACTTTGCAAGTTTTGCCTTTAGATATTTTTCAACTTGATCGCCCTCTATGATCCCATTTTCTATAAGCTCAACCAGTCCCGCACATGGAAGAGGTATTATATTAACCTCTTTACTAAAAAGATTCATTAAATCATTAAACTTATTTTCAGCTAAAGTCATAGGGGTAGCCATAATAATTACACTTCTACCTCTACTAATTTTTACAGCCGGCTTTAGTGCTGGCTCTATTCCTATTATAGGTATATCTTCGTATTCACGCCTAAGATCATCTATAGCTGCGCTAGTTGCGGTATTACAAGCAATTACTATAACTTTTACGCCCTTATCCAAAAGAAAGTCCACTGCATTAAAAGTTAGTTTTTTAACTTCATTTATATTTTTAGTTCCATAGGGTGCATTTATTGAATCACCAAAATATACAAAATCTTCATTAGGTAACCTACTTAGGGATTCCTTTAATACACTTATTCCACCCACTCCTGAGTCAAAAAATCCTATTGATTTTTCTTTGTTATTCATATAATCACCACCATATTAAAATTAACACTCCACTCAATTTTTATAAAAACAGAAAATTATATATTGGTTAGCCAAATTTTGCAGTCACATATATACATCATATTAAATAATATATTAATAAGTCTATCCGTTTAATTTAAATTATAACATAAAAGGAGGGATTGTTATGCAAGCAGCACCTAATTTTAATAAAATTAAGGATTCAATAAGTAATGGTTTAGAAACTCTCTCAAACAAGTCTGAGACTTTTATTGAAATATCTAAACTTAAATATAAAATTCATTTTGAAGAAAGTAGTATGGAAGATCTCTACAAAGATATAGGTAAGGAATTATACACAATTTATAAAGGTAATAATCAAGTCGATAAGTCTCTATTAGACTATTGTAACGCTCTAACCAAAATAGAAAAACGCATGAAAGATCTTGTAAAAGAACTTGATAAAATTAATAATAAATAATAAAAAAGTATATATTACTGCTAATGCTTTTATGCATTATACGTAATATATACTTTTTTGCGGTTTATGCTATTCTACCGTTATAGATTCGGTTTCACTTTGTAATTTATTTAGATGTTTTATTTCTATAAATATAAACACCGCAGTTATTATTGAAGCTATTGCATCTGAGCTAGGACCTGACATCCACACTCCAGTTAATCCAAAGAACCTTGGCAAAATAAATAGTAATGGTATAAGAAGTATTACCTGTCTGCTTAATCCTAAAAATATAGATATGCCAGCTTTACCTATAGCTTGAAAATAGTTAGAACTAACTATTTGGAAACCTATTATAGGGAGCATCATAAGATATATTCTAATTCCGTGACTACCTACCGCTAGTAACTGTGGATCCTTATTAAACAAACCAATAATTTGCCTAGGAAATAACTCTATAATTATAAATCCAGTTACAGTAATACATGTAGCTGCTATTATTGCTATAAATAATGCATGTTTTACGCGGTGATAATTTTTCGCTCCATAATTATATCCGATGATTGGTTGGCAACCTTGGTTAATTCCAAATGTTGGCATTAATACCATCATTACCACGCTCATAATAACTCCCATGGCCCCAAGGGCTATATCACCACCATACTTAACTAAACTTCTATTAGAAATAATAGACACTATGCTCGCCGCAAGTTGCATTGAAAATGGTGACATGCCTATAGCAAAAATGCCTTTCATAACTTTAGCATCTAACTTTAGATTTTTATAGCGTATTTTTAGTAAACTTTTACCACCAAAAAAATAATATAATACCCATGTCATACTTATAGCCTGAGAAAGAATAGTTGCAGTAGCAGCCCCTCTAGTTCCCATATCAAAAACAAAAATAAAAATCGGATCTAAAATTGTATTTAAAATTCCGCCTATTAACATTGTGAACATAGCTGCCTTGGGGTTACCCTCAGATCGTATTGAGTTATTGAGACCAAATCCCACACTTTGGAATATAGCGCCTAAAAGTATTATTGTTATGTACTCTTTAGCAAATGGCATAATATCTTTACTGGCTCCAATTTTTAATAAAATAGGTTCTAAAAATATAAGTCCTAAAATAGTTACTAAAATTGAAATTACAATAAGTAGCGTAAATGCATTCGCTAAGATGTGTTCTGCCTCTGCCTTTTTTTGTTGCCCAAGTCTTATAGATATAAGTGCTGCGCTTCCAATTCCCACAAGCATTGCAAAAGCCATAATCATAATCGCAATAGGGAATGTAACTGTAACCCCCGCTAATGCAAGGTTCCCTACACCTTCTATATGTCCTAAAAATACTCTATCAACAACATTATATAGCCCGTTAACAAGCATTCCTATAATCGCTGGAACAGAGAACTTTATAAGTAGCTTACCTATGTTTTCTTCCCCTAATTGTTTTGAACTGTCCAAATACTCTCTCCCTCTTTCTATATAAAATTTCTACATATAAACCTAAAAAACCTTACAAAAATACAGAGTTTTATTATACATATCTATTATTATATTACCTTTATGTACTATTTGCTATTTTTTTAATTTTATTATAAATTTGCATCCTCTATTTATATCCTGCACTAGAGTAATATTCCCGCCATGTTTTTCAATTATTGACTTTGATATTGCAAGCCCAAGCCCTGTACCACCATTCTTTGAGTTTCTTGTAGTGTCTACGCGTACAAAAGGTTCAAAAATATTCCCCTCAAATTCCTTAGGTATTCCTACTCCATTGTCTTCAATAATAATTACAACTTCATTATTCTCCACTAAAAGCTTAATACTAATAGTAATACCGGGACTATTATACTTAATACTATTTAATATAATGTTACTTATTGCTCTATCCAAATTTTTTCTATCAAATAAAATCTCCACTTCATCTTCTGTAACATCAAATTCATATTGATCGCCTTTTTGCTCCATAATGGGAACATAACCTGCGATAAGTTCTCTTAAAAACTCACCTATATCGTTGTTACATATATCTAATTTATATTCCGTGCTTTCAACACGGGAGAATTCAAAAAGATCTTGAATTAAATCATTTGCTCTCCTACTGTTATTATTAATAACTTTTAATAACTTGTTTTTTTCTCCTATTGTAATCTCTTCATTTTCTAATAGGAATTCTGAATAACCAAGTATACTTGTTAATGGGTTTTTTAAATCATGAGAAATATCAAGAATCATTCTTTTTCTATTATTTTCAGCTTTTTCTTTCAACAATTTTTCCTGCTGTATTTTTTCTGCCATTAAATTAAAAGCATCCTTTAATTGCCCTATTTCATTTAAAGAGTTAATTTCAACGCGCGCTGAATATTCACCATTTTTTATAGTATTAACACCTTTTAAAAGTTTCTTTAATGGATTAACAAACATCATAGATGTAAGTTTAGAATAAAGCACCATTGTAGAAATCAAAAATATTAATATTATAAATGGAAATATTTTTAAAAAAGTTAATCTTGTCTTTTCAGGATTATCCGTTCCTTCTAATTGCTCCTTATGTTCAATACCCCACGTGTAGGCATCAAAAATGCTATTAGGCATCGCCGTAATCAAAATAAAATCTCTTTCATCCTCATCTTTACTAGAATAAAAATAACCATCATTTAAATTATTAGTAATCATATCCTTATAATATTTTTGCGTATATTTAAAACCCACTTCATGTTTACTCCCATTTTGCATAACAATAACCAGATCTTTATCAAGCACTTCCACATATCCTTTATGTTTTATAAAATTTGTTGCATCAATATCTTTATAACTTTGTTTAATAATATACTGTGCTGTTGCATTTTGCGTTGATGAATCTAGATAATTAATAGATGAATACGTTACGAGTGCAACCATTGCTAGTAAAAATATTCCAACTAAAATAATTAAAAACAAAATATAATTTTTAAATAATTGAGTTGCCATTTTTTTACTTTTAAAGTAAGATCCAATTCGCTTTAATTTAATTCTGCTAATCATGATTTCTCTCCATTTTGTATCCTATCCCTCTTATTGTCTTCAAATACTCAGGATTTTTAGGATCGATTTCAATTTTTTCTCTAATATGACTTATATGTACCATAATAGTATTAGAATCTCCGTAATAAGGATTCTGCCAAACTATTTCGTATAGTTGCTTTTTAGTGTACACCTTCCCCGGATTCTCTAAAATAAACTCAAGTAGTCTATATTCCTTTGGGTTTAAAGCAATCTCAACGTTGTTTTTATAAACACAGCAGCTTTCCTTATCAAGCATTAACTCCCCAACCGTTATTGCAGTTTTATGAGTTTTATTAGAGTATTTATAATACCGTCTTAACTGCGCTTTAACTCGTGCAATAATTTCAATGGGACTAAACGGTTTTATTACATAATCATCTGCACCAAGTCCAAGCCCCAGAATTTTATCTGACTCCTCCGCCCTGGCAGTTATAAAAATTACAGGTATTTCACTAGTTTCTCTAATCTTTTTAAGTACCTTAAATCCATCAATTTTAGGAATCATAACATCAAGCAAAGCAATGTCTATATCTTTATTTTCAAATATATTAAGAGCCTGAAGGCCATCCTCTGCCGTGAAAATCGTATATCCTTCCTTTGATAAATGGATTTCTAAAAGTTCTCTTATATCCTGTTCATCCTCTACAATTAGAATATTCATAAAGCATGCCTCCCATCTTTATTAATTGTAACCTATAATTACACTTTATCTCAAATTAATAAGACAATTATATTACTAATTAATTAATGACATTTTTTAAAGTCTTCTTATTATAGAGCAATCGTGATGTTATGTAGAGCACTAACCCAAATACAATTAAATCCATAACATACCAAATAAGTAAATTATTTATCGAATACTCCCTTACTAACACATAAAACCCTCCTGTAGTCTTAACATATTCAGCTACGTCTTTTAAGAATAACAAAGGTATTAAGTTAAAAATCTCTATAATAATATATGTTCCAAACCCCTCAATCACGCCATTTTTTCCCCAAATAGGCAATTTTGAGATGCAAATTGAAAAATACATTACAAACACAGAGCGAAACATATTTAATAAATACTCCATAAGATACATTATTGTATATACCTTATTTGTTCTATAAAAATTTCTGACATCTTCCATATAACTTACATCACTGTAACTAAAAATAAGTACTATAACTATCGAAGCCATAATTAATGCCAATGTGAACATCCATATAAGATCAGGAATAAGTTTTGAAAGCAAAAGACTTTTTCCCCCTCCACTATTAGTGGAACCTCCACTCTTAATGGAGCCTTCATTATTAGGTGTAAAAATAAGATATCCACGACTACCATAAATGTTTTTGTTAAACTGCTTAAATATACGCAAAAATGTTATTATACTTACAGCTAGAATCCCAAAAATAAATGCAGACTTATTGATAATTTCGTAATCACTAAAAAATACCATTAAAATACAAGCAATAAACGTATAAATCAAATATGCTCCAATATTTCTAGCATAACTCGTTTTAATTTCATACTCTAAAATACCTATCATTACTAAAAACCTCCCTTAAAATTTTACATTATAAAAATATATTTCTTTTATAGATTTTAAAATAAATAAACAAATATTAAATGTACTCTAACTTATATTATATTGTTTTTCAAATTAAAACAATATTAAATGCATGAAACGTACATATATCAGCATAAAAATAAAAAAAAGTATATATTACTATTAATGCAGCCACTTCAATGCATTATACGTAATATATACTTTTTTTTTGCTAATAAAAATATTTAAATTTTTTAAAATTTAGTAATGCCTCGCCTCGTAACAATTCCTTTAATTAATGGATTAGCTACAGTTTTTTCTTCTACTATTTCGTATGCTTCTAATACCATTTTTTCTGATGATTTTTGTTTAGAGACATCACTTGCATAAATAGTTGCAATAGCCTCTCCCATCTTTACAAAATCTCCAATTTTCTTGTGAAGAACAATACCTACAGATAGATCTATTATACTTTCTTTAGTTTCACGCCCAGCTCCTAAATTTAAAGCTGCCATCCCTATATCATCAGCTTTTATTGCCTTTACATAACCAGTGCACATTGATATAACTGGCTCTACCATAGCTGGCACTGGGAACATAGATTGGTCATCTACATATGCTGGATCTCCACCTTGCGCTATTACTAGGTCTTTTAGCTTTTGGATACCCTTACCTGATTTTATAATATCCTTAAGTATTTCCCTTGCCTCTTCTACATTTTTTGCTTTTTCTCCAAGAACAAGCATATGTGAGCCAAGAGTTAGGCAAAGTTCTGTGAGATCCTCGGGCCCTTCCCCTTTTAATGTACTTATAGCTTCTTTAACTTCTAAGGAGTTCCCAACTGCATAACCTAATGGTTGGTCCATATCAGTTATTACACCAATAGTATTTCTCCCTACATTAGTTCCTATCTCAACCATTTCTCTTGCCAGTTCAAATGCATCATCCTCATTTTTCATAAATGCTCCACTACCTGTTTTTATGTCGAGAACTATAGCATCTGCACCAGAGGCTATTTTTTTACTCATTATACTTGATGCTATTAGCGATATATTATCAACAGTTGCAGTAACATCACGAAGTGAATATAACATTTTATCTGCTGGCGCTAAATCAGTAGTTTGACCACCTATTGCAATCTTAACTTCGTTAACATTTTTCATAAATTTTTCAATTGACATGGAAGTTGAAAAACCTTCAAAAGACTCTAGTTTATCTATGGTTCCTCCAGTATGACCAAGGCCTCTTCCTGACATTTTAGCAACTGGAACTCCTGCAGCGGCAACAATAGGTCCAAGTATTAAAGTTGTTGTGTCACCAACTCCACCAGTACTATGCTTGTCAACCTTTATACCTTTAATTTTAGACAAATTAATAGTTTCTCCACTATTAACCATTGCCATTGTTAAATTTGTTGTTTCCCGCTCATTCATCTTTTGAAAATATATAGCCATAAGCAATG
This sequence comes from Clostridium sp., assembly GCF_050717545.1. Classification (GTDB taxonomy): domain Bacteria; phylum Bacillota; class Clostridia; order Clostridiales; family Clostridiaceae; genus Clostridium_AD. The sequence goes on along the minus strand of NZ_JBOITN010000033.1, from coordinate 115,889 downwards.
CTGAAACCTGATAATCTGGGATAGTTCCCATTGTATATCCATGTACAAAGAAATTAATCTCTTCTGTAGTAAGTTCACCAGCATCTCTTTTTTTCATTATTAAATCATACATTCTCATGCATAGCGCCCCCAATGTTTATAATTTATACCTTAGTCCCCTTAACAATTACAATTGAGCTACTTGCACCTATTCTAGTAGCGCCCGCTTCAATAACTGCTTTTGCATCCTGTGTGGTTCTTACTGCGCCCGATGCCTTAACTCCCATTTCAGTTCCTACGGTTTCGCGCATTAGTTTAACATCATGAACCGTTGCTCCACCTGTTGAAAACCCTGTTGAAGTTTTTACAAAGTTTGCTCCAGCTTCTTTAGCAATTTGGCATACTTGTATTTTTTCCTCATCAGTTAAAAGACATGTTTCAATTATTACTTTTACTAATGCGTGCCCGGCACAAGTGCTTACTACTTCTTTTATTTCATCTTTTACTACATCATATCTATTTGATTTTACAGCGCCAACATTAATTACCATATCTATTTCCTGTGCACCATTTTCGATAGCTTGTTTTGCTTCAAATGCTTTTACTTCTTTAGTAGTTGCTCCAAGTGGAAATCCAACAACTATGCAAGTTTTTACGTTAGTTCCTTTTAACTGTTTGCTTACAAGTGATGCGAAATATGCATTAGCGCAAACGCTAGCAAATCCGTACTCTTTAGCCTCTGTGCAAACTTTTATAATGTCTTCCTCTGTTGCTTGTTGCTTTAATAGTGTATGGTCTATGTATTGCTCTAGTTTCATATTAATCTTCTCCTTTATGTTTTATAATTTATTTTCCATATATTTTTCTGATCCTTTCAACATAATTTCAGGCAAGATGGTTATTCTTTTAACTTGATGATCTAACTCCTTATTTAAATCCTCAAGTAACATCTTCATGCCAATTCTGCCTAGTTCCATAGATGGTCCATTAATAAAACTAATATTCATCCCTATTATGTTTAACATATCAATCTTATCAAAGCCAATTATGGCCATATCCCGCGGTACATTTAACTTTTTTTCATAGAAAGCTTTTATACATCCTAAAATCATGGTATTGCTAGTTACAAAAATAGCGGTAGGTCTATTATCCATTTTTAATATTTGTTTTGTAATTTCATAAGCTTTTTCATATTTGTAATTGCCATAAAATATATACTCATTTAACACCGGAATATTACTTGTGATTAATGCCTTCTCATATCCAATTAATCGCTCTTTTGCAGGTCTAGAATTCATATCCCCTGTAATTATAGCAATTTTTGTGTGTCCAGCTTTTATTAACGTAGTTGTTGCATCATAGGCACCCCTTTTATGATCTATAAAAACTCCACTAAAATCGAGATATTCAACATGACCATCAATTAAAATTATTGGAATTCCTAAGTTTTTAAGGGCATTTAAGTTTTCTTTATTACCGGGTTCCTTATAAATAGTCGTAGTTATAAGAAGTCCTTGAATCCTTTGCTGCTTTAGAACATTAATAGCTCTTAACTCTTTATCTTTATCATCATCAGTATCGCAAAGAATTATATTTAAGTTATGCTTATCTGCAATTTGCGTAATTCCTTTAATAATCTCTCCAAAAAACGGATTGTTTATATCAGGTATTATAACTCCAATAGTATTTGTTTTACTTCTAGATAGGCTTCTAGCTATAGCACTAGGTGTATAATTTAAATCTTTTATTATCTTTTGAACTCTTTTTCTTGTTTCATCTTTTACATACCCCGAATTATTTAAAACTCTTGATATAGTAGCATGAGATACTTTGGCAGCTTTAGCAATATCATTTATTGTCACGCTCATTGTAGCCCTCCTGATAAATATCATGTACCCTTGGTTTTTGAATATATGTTACCGCTTTCATACTTAGTATACTGCAAGAATGTGTAAATTTCAATAGGCATAACTATAAGATTAGGTATCTGTTAATCGTAAATTTAACTTTTTAGATATACCAGAAGGCATGGAAACAACGGAGACTTTGACATATATATACCTATTAAGTAGTACTTTTTATAACTCATAATTATTGCGAATACTTAAGAAGCTCTGAGCGTAATATCCAAGAGCTTCTTAAGTATTCTATTTTTTTCAATAAGTTATTTACTTTACTCAAGCATTTCTTTTACCTGCTCAACATCCTTGTCTCCTCTTCCTGATAAATTTATTATTATAATTTTATCTTTGGGAAGTAATGCTGCTAGCTTTATACCATATGCAATTGCATGTGCACTTTCAATGGCAGGAATGATTCCTTCAACTCTTGAAAGCTCTAATAATGCTGCAATTGCCTCCTTATCTGTTACAGATACATATTCAGCTCGCCCTGTATCTTTGTACTGACAGTGCTCAGGCCCTACACCAGGATAGTCAAGACCTGCTGCTACTGAATAAACTGGAAGTGCCTCTCCCTTTTCATCTTGAATGTTATAACATTTAAATCCATGAATAATTCCTACTGTACCTTTTGTAAGTGAAGCCGCATGTTCCAAAGTATCAAGACCCTTACCTGCTGGTTCAACGCCAACCATTTTTACATCTTTATCGTTAAAGAATGGATGGAATAATCCAATGGCATTGCTTCCACCACCTACGCATGCAACTAAATAGTCTGGAAGTCTACCTTCAGCTTCTAATATCTGTCTTCTTGCTTCAATTCCTATGATACTTTGAAACTCTCTAACCATAACCGGATATGGATGAGGACCTACCGCTGAACCTAAAAGGTAGTAAGTGTCATTTGCATTTTTCACAAAGTCATTTAAGGCTTCATCAACAGCATCTTTTAAGGTTGCAGTTCCTGTTGTTACTGTTACAACCTTTGCTCCTAAAAGCTCCATTCTAAAAACATTCAGAGCTTGTCTTTTGGTATCAACTTCTCCCATATATATGGTACAATCCATTCCAAACAACGCACATACTGTGGCTGTTGCAACCCCATGCTGGCCAGCTCCTGTCTCTGCTATTATTCTCTTTTTACCCATTTTCTTTGCGAGTAATGCTTGACCTATAGCATTATTTATTTTATGAGCACCAGTATGATTTAGATCTTCTCTTTTAAGATATATTTTTGCTCCACCACTTTTCTCACTTAACCTTTCGGCATAATAAAGTGGGTTTTCTCTTCCTATATATTGCTTTTGATAATAGGCGAGTTCCTTCAAAAATTCCTCATCCACTATACAGTTATAAAATTCTTCTTCAACAGCATTTAAAACCTTTTGCAATTGTTCTGGAACAAATGCTCCTCCAAATTGCCCGAAATATCCCTTATTATTCTCCATGATAACTCCTCCTTTTATTTTCACTCATAATTAAATCATCTCCTGCGGAGCTGAAATGTCGTTAAATCAAAAAAGCCCTCTACGTGCTATAAACACATAGAGGGCAAATATTTTCGCGGTACCACCTCAAATTACTTTTACAAAAAAACAAAAGCATCTTTCCGATACAGAAACAACTCCTATATCATATCCATATAACGGTGGAAGCCGTGTCCCCTACTATTATTTCGGTTCCCTCTCGTAAGTCCATTCAAAATGTTCTAAAATATCAGGCTCACACTATTCCTAACTCGCTGTTATTATCAAACATATTTACTCTTCTTACTCATCGATTTATCTAATTTATATTATTCTATGTTAAATTTTGAAAATTGTCAATGAATTTTATAAAATATTTACGTTTTTGTAATGCAACTTAGTATTTGCTAAAATTAAATCTACCACAATTATATTTCCCATCACTTATGGTACGGTTCCCCACTTATAATTCTAAATCCCCTATAAACCTGCTCCAGAAGCATCACTCTAAATAACTGATGTGGAAATGTCATTTTTGAAAAACATAATTCGTAATTAGCCCTTTTTAAAACATCCTTAGATAATCCCAGTGATCCGCCTATAACAAAAGCTATGTTGCTATCACCTTTTATCCCTAAATTCCTTATGTAATTTGAAAGTTCAATTGAAGATATCATCTCTCCCCTAAGTTCTAACGCAATTACAAACATATTATCCTTTATACTTTTAAGTATTGACTCCCCTTCTTTATTTTTTATTAAGATCTCGTCTTTTTCAGATGCATTATCTGGAGTTTTTTCATCCGGAAGTTCAACAATGCTCAGCTTACAGTACCTAGATAAGCGTTTCGTATATTCTTCAATTGCACTTTTTAAATATTTTTCTTTTATTTTCCCTACACAAATTATAGTTATATTCATTTTAAATCTCCTTCATCATATATATACACCATCTGTGCTACTGTAATATTAATGTTGTCATAAATATTTTATACTATTGAATCCCACATTTCAAATTTATGTACATAAAAATAAATAACATGGAGCAATGCCCCCTGTTATAACTAAAATTTTTATATTATTACTATATATTCATATCTCTTTTTTCATAAAAAGTATAAGTTATCCACACCAATGCAGAAATAATTATAATTGATAGTATTACAAAACTCCTTTGAAATCCACCACCATACATCAAGTTTTTAGCGTCAAAATATTTAAATGGTGTAAAGTATTTAAGATTATCAATCTTGCCATTTAAATCTATAGCCATTGATAATATATACGTAATTAAAAGAACTGCTGTAGACACTGATGTTGCTGTTTTGGGATTTTTGCTTACTGCAGCTATTGCTGTTCCAATAAACATAAATATAAGCTGCAAAACAAACATTCCACCCATTAAGATTATTATGTCGCCAGTTACTGATTCCCCTTTACTATATTTCGCCACTACAACTATTGAAGAAACCAAAGTTGTAATGTTAAATATTATAATATTAACAAGAGCCGCAAATAGTTTTGATGTTACAATTTTATTTCTTGATATTGGCTTTGAAAATAGAAACTCTGCTGTTTTATCCTGTTCTTCCTTTGAAATTATACCAGCTCCAAGCATAACAGCATGAATAGTTGCCATAATGACTAAATATAAAAAGAACATTCCATAATAACCACTTGCCTTTGAAACGTCGAAGCCAGCTACACCAAAAATTGTTTTCATAGATTTTGGCATTTGTGATAATAATTCATTCATAGACTGACCTGATGATGCTAATACAACATACTTTGCCATACCTGCCACAACCATAAATATTATACCCAGTACCCATATAATAAGCCCTTTTCTGTGAGCCTTCATCTCTACAATAAATATATTCATATACTAACCTCCCTTAATATTCGTTATCATTCATTAATAGTTATAACTTGCTTAATAGTTCAACATTCAAAAGTGTTAAGCAGCATGAACATCTTTTTTAGAGTACAAATAGTAACTGGCAAGAATTGCGAAAGCAATAAATCCTAGAGCTACTATAACAAATGAACCTTCATAACTAGAATTACTTTGGATATAAGTTGTATCAAAATATTTAAAAGGAGTAATATACCGCGCTGCATCATCTTCTGACGTAGCTACAAACATACCTATAATAAAAAATGAAAATACGGTTCCAAGAGAAATAGGTAGCACCGATTTAATTTTAGGAATTAAAATAGAAACTAAAATTCCTAAAGCAAGAAACATGAGCTGCACAAAAAACAGTGTAATAGAAATCATAAAAAGTATTTTATAACTATAACTTTCTGTCGCTACAGATGATACCATAATGCTAGAAACCGCTAAGTAGATTACATTAGTAATAATAAGGCAGGTTAACGCTGCTAAAAGCTTTGATGTAATAACTTTACTCCTAGTAACAGGCCTTGTTAAAAGGAAATCTGCTGTTTTACCACGAACTTCCTTTGACACAATAGAAGTTCCTAAATTCATAGCTTGAATAGCACCGCAAAGTGTTGTATATAAAAACATATAAGAGTAAAACCCTAAAATAGAAGACATACTCTCTACAGAAAGTCCCATTGCTTTTCTTACTGGCTCCGGAAATCCTTTCATTATTTCTTTAAACGCCTCAGCTTCCTTTGAAAAAGTGGGATACAGTGACAAGAAAAGAGCAACAAGTGCTATTAAAGAACAATTCCATATAATTGTAGATTTTCTATAAGCCTTAAGTTCATGAATAAACATATTCATAGCTTTTAGTCCTCCTTTTCGTAATAATGCATAAATATTTCTTCAAGATCTGGCTCTTCAATCCAAAGATTATCTATCTCTATTTCCGAAATCTTTTTCATAATAAAATTAATGTTACCACTGAATAAAAAGCTTATTATTTCACCTTTTATTTCTAAGTTGCTTACCCCACTTATCTTAAAGTAATTATTATCTATTTTTGATTTTATTTCGACTTTTAATTTTTTATGATTACTTTCTTGTAATGTACTAATTTTATCAAGCTTTATGATTTTGCCCTCTTTAATAATTGCAACGCGACTACATAGCCTTTGAACCTCTGATAAAATATGAGAAGATAGTAAAATCGTAGCACCATTTTTGTTCTCCTCCTCAAGGAGTTCAAAGAACTTTTGTTGCATAAGTGGATCAAGTCCACTTGTAGGTTCATCAAGTATAATAAGTTTAGGTGAATGCAAAAGTCCTTGAACAATGCCTACTTTCTTTTTGTTACCAAAAGACAAGTCATCAATTTTCTTATTAAGATCAAGATCCATTACCTCTGCTAGTTCTATAATCCGCGCGCTGCAATCTTTTTTGTAAAAACTGGCCGAATACTTTAGTAAATCGATAACCTTCATATTATCATAATAAAAAATTTCTGATGGTAGATATCCTATTTCCCTCCTTATCTCAGGACCAAATTCTATGCAGTCCTTTCCGAAAATTTTAGCACTACCAGACGTCGGATAAATAAGGGATAACAATGTTCTTATCGTTGTTGATTTTCCTGCACCATTAGGTCCAATAAACCCAAAGATTTCTCCCTCTTCTACGTTAAAACTCACATCTGTAATCCCTCTTGCTTTGCCATAACTTTTAGTCAAATTTTTAATTTCAATAACATTCATTCTTAAAACCCCCTGGTTATAATATCTATTAATAATATATTATAACCATTAGCCATATCGGTCAATATATTATATATATATTTAAGAGAATGCCAAATTTTTATTAAACTTACCCGATTCGTATATAATGTTTTTGTTATCACCTCTTAAATCTTTAACAAAAAAACAAAAAGAAATAAACCTCACTCTAAAAGCAAAGTTTATTACTATAATTTATTCGTTTACTTATTTTTTTACATGATTATTCTAAGCTAATTTTCCACAACACTTCTTATATTTTTTCCCACTTCCACAAGGACATTCATCATTTCTTCCAACCTTATCATTATTAACTACTGTTTTGGAATCTTTATAAGCTCTTTGAATTTCTTTTCTTTTTTCTTTCGAGAAAATCCCTTCCCATTGTGGAAGTTCATATAAATAATCCGCTTTTGCATCTAACATATTGAAATAAAGTTTTTCAAAGTCTATTTTTAACTCTACTTGAGTGTCGCTTTCAGTTTCTTCTAATTGCAACGTTTCTACAAGACTATCATTTATTCCATCAGCAAATCCCATGAAATATATGTTGGATACATCAAAGTGTTTTGCAAGCGTATCTATGCTTCCTTTAACTTCATCTTTATGGTTTGACAATAACTTAGTATAAATACGTTTTTCAACTTCACCATAATCTTGCCAAAACGCTTCTTCTCCTCTACGTTTAACATAATCAACCACCATATCTGTCCATTCTTTATATAAACTCATATCTATTCTCCTTTATATGTTAATATTTTGTTTTATTTGATTATTATAATAAATATTTCTCTAATTTTCAACATTTACGCTTAATATTCTTAATCAAGATTCATTTTTAGTACTCTTATAATTGATTCTATTTTTCCATTGGAATTAGTTCACCCTTACTAAATGGTTTTGATATATTAACGTTTCCACCCAAAGTCTCAATGCTTTTATTCCCAATTGTGATTTTCACTTTTTCTACTGATGGTAATTGAGTTAGTGATGCCACTATACATTCAAGGGAAGCTTCCTCTTTTTTCTTTGACATTTTTATTTTAGCTTCAACACTTAAATTAACATAAGCAATCTTGTCTTTAATAGAAAAACTAAGTAACCTAGTTTCTTTAGGGAGTATTGGTTTTAGTTCACTTTTTACAGTAGGTCCCTTTATAAGTTCTTGCATAATAGTTTCCCCAATAAGCTCTTCTTTATTAATAATTCTTTCATCTTTAACCACTTCCACTGCAGAGTCATCATCTTTAGTCGCATCAAAATAAATATTCAATTGTATAATATCATTTTTTTCTAAGGGAAGTTTTAGATTCTCAAGCTTTTCCTTATTTGTAACGCTTTTCGTATCCTTTTTCTCACACCCAGAGAAAGCCACTGTTGAAACAACTAGCAATGAGCATAATAATATTTTGATTGCTTTTTTCATATTTGACCTCTCCTTTAAGTAGCCACTAAAGTAGCTTAATCTACTAAAGTAGCTTAATAACGACTTCAGAAGGACTCCATTGTGAAACATTCTTAAAAATTAACTACCTCACTCGGCATATCTCTTTTAGCTAATTTTAAAGAAATATCCTTTCCTATTTCAATATGATTCTCCTTAAGTATATTAAACACAGTTTGATATGCTAAATCCGGATAATTATTAGTTTTACTCAAATGTCCTAAAATGATCTGTTTTTGTTTATCATTCATTATTTCTACAATAGCTTGCCCACATGCCTCATTAGACAAATGTCCAACATCACTTAGAATTCTTCTTTTTAAAGGATAAGGATAAGGTCCGAACTTTACCATTTCTACATCATGATTGCTCTCAAGTAAAATTACATCCGCATCTTTTATGATATTTTTCACTTCAGTTGAAAAATAACCCAAATCCGTAGCTATACATGCTTTCTTGTTTCCACTATAAATTGAATATCCTATAGGCGCTGCTGCATCATGTGATATATTGTAATTCATTATATGCATGTCCATTATATCTACATAACTATTACTAATAATTTTTATATTGTTTTCTTTTATATTCCCTAGCTTAGTCTTCATAGCATCCCAAGTATTTTCATTTGCGTAAATTGGTATATCATACCTTCTAGAAATGATTCCTGCACCCTTAATATGGTCAGAATGTTCATGAGTAATGAATATACCATCAATATCATTAGGATCTTGATTTATATGTTTAAGGGCACTCTCAATACTTTTACCTGTCATACCCACATCCACCAAAATTTTTGTGTTTTGCGACGCTACAAATATGCTATTCCCACTACTTCCACTATATAATGGACAAAAAATCATAATTGTCTCCTTTAATTTTAAATTCTTATACTTTCGCTCTTCTTATGTCTGCACCAATGCTTCTAAATTTTTCTTCAATGTTTGGATATCCTCTATCAATATGTTCTATTCCTAAAATTTCCGTAGTACCTTCTGCTATAAGGCCTGCTATAACTAAAGCCGCACCTGCCCTAAGATCTGATGCCACAACTACTTTTCCTGTAAGGTTGTGCACACCATCAACTGTAGCAATACTTCCTTCTACCTTGATGCTCGCACCCATTTTTATTAGTTCATCAACATGTTTAAATCTTGATTCCCAAATACTTTCATTAATTATGCTCCTACCCTCTGACACAGATAACAATGTATTCATTGGTTGTTGAACATCCGTTGGAAATCCTGGATAAGGCAAAGTCTTAATGTTTACAGCCTTTAGTCTTCCTTCTGATCTAACAGTAATACTGTCTCCACCTTCGATAACCTCTGCTCCCATTTCCATAAGTTTTGCAGAAATTGATTCAAGATGTTTTGGAATAACATTATTTATAGTTATTTCTCCACCACAAGCAGCGGCCGCTATCATAAATGTACCCGCCTCAATTTGATCAGGAATTACACTATAGGTACATCCTGTTAATTCTTTTACACCTATAATTCTTATAACATCTGTACCTGCACCTTTAACATTAGCTCCCATGGAATTTAAGAAGTTAGCCACATCAACAACATGCGGCTCTTTTGCAGAATTTTCTAAGATAGTTGTGCCTTCGGCTAGGGTAGCCGCAGTCATTACATTTATAGTTGCTCCTACACTAACAACATCAAAATAAATACTAGTACCAATTAGCCTATCAGCCTGAACATTTACTGATCCATTCTCGATAGTCACTGTTGCCCCAAGTGCCTCGAACCCTTTTATATGTTGGTCAATTGGTCTAGCTCCTATTGGACATCCTCCTGGAAGTGCCACTCTAGCCTTTTTAAACCTAGCTAAAAGTGCTCCAATTAAATAATAAGATGCTCTCATTTTTCTTACATCTTCTGTGTTTGCATCTATACTATTTATCTCTGTACTATCTATAGAAACTGAATTTTTTTCTCTTTTAATTGTGCAGCCTAAATTCTCTAATATTCTTTCAATACAATTTACATCTTCTATATTAGGAATGTTCTCAATGTTACATTTACCCTTACTTGCAATCACAGCTATTGGTAGAATTGCTACTGCTGCATTTTTCGCACCACTTATTTCCACTTGGCCACTAATACGTCGGCCCCCGTTAATTATTAATTTATCCATATCTGTATCATCCTCACTATACATTATATATTAAGTATTTTTAATTTTATACATACAATTAGATTATACCATACCTATGCAGTTTTCTGACATTTTTTTTAAAATTCTCAAAGTATATTATTTTATTTTAAAAAAATTCATTACATTATATATTAAAAGTTTGATATAACTACAAAAATCACCCATATTTCTACGGGTGATTTTTGTAGTTATATCATATTCTTATATTGTTTTAAAACTTGCACAATCTGTACATTCTGGTGTTTTAGCAACACTTTCATGTTTTATAACTTCTATTTTGTTTAAAGTACAAAAATTATCATCTTTACAATGATTTTTACATTCAGTTACAGTGCACCCTATACTATCATTATGATTCATAAAAAAGACCTCCCTTTCATTTACATTAATATCATTAGCATAATTAAAAACATTTATACAAATAATATAAAAATATTTTAATTAACTATATTTATTTTTCAATAAACTTGAATACATAAATTTACACAGAAAATACAAATTTCAAAAATTATGTTATAATAACAGATGTAATTCAATCAAAATAATGTTAATTAATTTTGGTTATTAACTTCGCTTGGAGGAAGAAAATGAAATATTTTTTAGTTGCGCTATTTGATGATCTATCTAATTCTACAATTCAAAGTATTCAAAAAGATGTTTGTAGAAAATATAAGCTATATAAGAGCTCCCCTAATCTTTATATACCAATAAGTGTTATAACAAATCCTGACATAGAAAAATTAGATGCTGTCGTTTCTAAAATCTTAGCTCCTTATAAAAGATTTAAAATTGGAATAAATAATAGCATCGGTTTAAGTGGAAATTTCAGTCAAGTTAATCTTAATGTTTATGATAAAGGATATATTTTCCGTTTAGCAAAAAACATTACAGACACTTTAGACTTACATAGTTTTAATGTTAGAAATGATGATAATAACATTGACCTACGTATTCTAATTGCAAATTCTAATCACACAATTAAAAAATTGTGTAATGGAAGTGCAATTTCTATTGATGATACCTTAGATAAAGATGATTTTTTTAAATTTGCAAAGGTTTCAAGACTTGAACTCTGGAAACAAGTTAGTAATAAAAAAGAAATATTAGTTAAAACTTATGAACTAAGAGAATACTAAAAAATACAGATTTGATGGAGGATTAAAATGATTTATTATTTAGTTGGTCTATTTGATAAAATATCTTATGGATATATAGAATCATTGCAAAAATCACTATGTAAAAAATATAACCTATTTAGTTCTGATAAAGATTTGCCTAAACTTCATATAACTTTAGAAGTAATAACTAATCCTAATATTCCAGATTTAGATATTTGTTTAAAAAACATTCTTAAAGATTATACTAAATTTGAAGTTAAATTAGATGGGGTAGTATGTTTTGATCCTCCTTATAAATCTGTAAATTTAAACATTAAAAATCAAGGTACAATTTATGAACTATCTAAAAGCCTAAATTCTATTTTAAGTGCGCAAGGTTTTAATGTTAGAGATAATATTGAAAATTGGAATTTACATATTTCTCTAGCTAGCACTACTTTCGCAGATAGAGAGTGGTCCACTACTGAATATGTAACAGCCTGTAATTTAGCTAAAGATGAAAAGTTTTCGAGAACTATTACTATTGATGTTATAGAACTTTGGAAACCAATAAATAATAATAATGAAATGGTGGTTAAAAAATATGGATTTACATAAGTTATTTGACATGCAAAACACTTTAGACAATAGAATTCAATCAGAACACAACCTTAAAGGCGTTCCATTATTAGAAAAAAAAATATTATCTCTCCAAGTGGAACTCGGTGAACTAGCAAACGAAACACGTTGCTTTAAATTTTGGAGCATAAAAAAACCTTCAAGTAATGATGTAATCCTTGAAGAGTATGTTGATTGTCTTCACTTTATTTTAAGCTTAGGCCTTGAAAAAGAATATCAGGATATTACTTTAAACCCTAAATATATTTCCTGCGAATTATCAAGTCAGTTCTTGAATTTATATATTAATATAGCAAATTTCGCTACTAACTCTTCTATTGATAATTATTTAAATATATTTCACAACTTTTTAAATTTAGGTAAAAATTTAGGATTTTCCCAGGAAAACATTGAAAATGCCTACTTCTATAAAAATAAAATCAATCATGAAAGACAGGATAACGGATACTAACTCTTACAAAAACTTCTTTAAATGATATCAATTATATTTTTTGATATTAAGTTGCATTCTGGGTAAACTACCCTTAAGGAGTGTGATGGTGTTGGGAGTAATATTTTCTATAATTGCAGGTATAAGTATGAGTATGCAAGGTGTTTTTAATACAAGGGCAAGTGAAAAAATTGGACTATGGGAGACTAACGTATTTGTTCAAGGCACTGGACTCATTGTAACCTTAATAATACTTTTTATAGCTGGTAATGGTGATTTTAAAGCTATAAAAGAAGTGAATAAATTATATTTACTAGGAGGCGCATTAGGCGCTATTATTATATTTACTGTTATGATGGGTATATCAAGTATGGGACCAACATGTTCAATTGCAATTATATTAGTTGCTCAGCTACTAGCTGCTGGAATAATTGATAGCTTTGGAATGTTTGATTCCCCTCAGATTAAGTTTGCCTTGTCTAAGTTTATAGGTCTTGGTGTAATGATTGTAGGTATAATAATATTTAAATGGGAATGTTAATATTCTCTCTTTTTGTTAACAAATTTTGAAAATTTGCATATACTATAATAATGTAACAATACATTAGGAGGTTTACATGTTTTCCTTCAAAAATAAGTTAGATCCATTATTAAGGCACGCTTTGCTTAATAACTTATATGAAAATTATAGAGTAATAATCCACTTAAAATCCCTTGAAACTAAAACTATTAACAAAATAAAGTCTTTAAAATGTGAGATTCTACGCCACATACCCTCTGTAAATTGTATTTGTGCTATTCTAACTACAAGTGTTATTAATAGATTACTGGAATATCCACAAATATCATATATAACTTTTGATTCATATGCACATTTATGTGGTAATAGTATCTTGGCATCTAATAATGTATCCTTTCAGAGTAATTATAGCCTTACCGGAAAGGGCATAGGCATTGGAATAATTGATAGTGGTGTTTATCCACATTGCGACTTATTAAATCCTAGTAATAAGATTAAAAAATTTGTTGATTTAATTAACAATTTAAACTACCCTTATGATGATAATGGTCACGGCACCTTCATGAGTGGATTAATTTGTGGAAGTGGTTATGGGTCAAAAGGTATGTACAAAGGGGTGGCAAAAGATAGCCATATATATATGATCAAAGCCTTTAATAAATTAGGTAAGGGTTTCATATCTGATATTTTATTTTCACTTGAAACTATAATTAATGAAAGTGATGAATTTAATATTAAAATTATTTGTCTACCTTTTGAAACTTTAGAAACTAATGAGTTTGTGCTTAAACTCTTTTCAAAACTTTTTGATATTGCAATATTAAAGGGACTAGTTATAATTGTTCCTAGTGGAAGCAATAAAAACGTTAAAAGTTCTGTAAGAGGCATTGCAACTCTTAGAAATTGTATAACTGTAGGTGGTTACAATAGCATAGAATCCCCCGTAATCTATGAATATTCTTCCTGTGGTCCTTTTCAAAAACTTGATAAACCAAATTTAATTGCTGCCTGTGTTGATATTTGTTCTTTAATTTCAGATACACAATTCATTTCCCAAAAAAATGGTGTTAAGCTTTATCCTCCTTGCATAACTAATCTTTACACTACCTACACAGGAACGTCATGCTCAACTGCTTTTATAAGTGGTATATGTGCTCTCCTATATGAGAACGATAAAAATTTATGTTTCAAGGATACATTAGCACTACTAAAGGTATCTTCAAGCTTAATAAATTCACCCAAATATATGCAAGGTAGTGGTATTGTAAACTTAGAAAAATTATTACCTTAATATATTGTCTACAAATTCTATATTTAGTGTATAATACAAGTATTAACTAATATTTATGATTAGTTAAAAACAATTATTAATATTCAAATGACTATATTCACTATTTAAAATTTACATTTCTAAGGGTATAATTTTTTATGCCCAAGGAAAACACTAGGAGGATTATTATGATAAGCGAAAGATTGTTCAATGAACTAAACAAACAAATGAACTTTGAATTTTACTCTGCACACATTTATCTAGCTATGGCAGCTTACTGCGCTGCTGAAGATTTTGATGGTTTTGCTAATTTCTTTAAAGTGCAAGCCGAAGAAGAAAAATTCCATGCTATGAAATTTTATAATTATGTAAATGAAATGAATGGAAGAATAATGCTTGAAGGAATGCCTGAGCCTCAAAATGATTATGAATCACTTCTTGATGTTTTTCAAGTAGCATACAAACACGAAAAAATCGTAACTAGTAAAATATATAATCTGACTGACATTGCTACAGATGAAAGAGAACATGCTACTATAAGTTTACTTAAATGGTTTATTGATGAGCAAGTAGAAGAGGAAGGTACATTTAATGGACTTATAAAAAAACTTGGAAGAATCAACGATGATCCTACAAGTATTTATATGCTAGATAATGAACTCTCAACAAAAGTTTTTGTTCCACCTGTTACTAAATAAAAAAGGGAAAAAGTTATATTACTATTAATGCAATCACTTCGCTAAGAACTACTAATGCATTATACTTAATATAACTTTTTTCTTGTGTTTAAACACATTTGTTAGAAACCTAGTAAATTGTGACTAGATTAGAAACTAGCTATAATAGCTCCCGTCGTAGCCAATCTAACAACTGCATAGTTGCCCTTTCTCTCACTTTCTGTCTATTTCCTACTAATTTAAGTTTCTTAGTTTTAACTTCACCATTCATAAATAACCCTATATATACAAGTCCTACTGGTTTTTCCGTGCTACCACCACCCGGACCTGCAATTCCTGTAGTTGAAATTCCAATACTTGTACCTGCCGTTTTTGCTATTCCTTGTGCCATTTCTGCTGCTACTTCACTACTTACTGCGCCGTATTTAGCTAAGGTTTCCTTTTTAACCCCGAGTCTACTGATTTTAGCCTCATTACTATAGGTCACAGCGCCTTCCTTAAACGCAGAAGATATTCCAGGGTAGTTTATAATGGACGCTGCTACCATTCCTCCTGTGCAGGATTCAGCCGTTGCTATAGTTAAATTTTTATTTACTAGCATCTCACCTATTACATCTTCTAATGTTACATTTCCTTCACCATAAATGTTATCACCTAGTCTACTACGCATTTCATCTTCCATAGGTTTTATAAGCCTTAAACCCTCTTCATAAGAACTTGCTTTTGCAGTAATTCTAAAGGTCATTTCTCCAGCTTTAGCATATGGCGCAACCGTTGGATTAGTTTGATTATCCATTATATCTTCTATCATAGTTTCTGCGCTACTTTCTCCAACGCCAATAACTCTTAACACCTTTGAAACTAATACGCCCTTAGTAAACTTTTCAAGATAAGGAACTACTGCTTCCTCAAACATAGGTTTCATTTCCCAAGGTGGTCCAGGTAAAAGTGCTATTATCTTACTATTTTCATCAATTATACATCCTGGAGCCGTACCATTATTATTAGGTAACACTATGGCGTCTATTGGAAAATATGCCTGTTTTCTATTGTTTTGAGTCATTTCTCTATCCGAACTTTTAAAATAATCTTCAATAATTTTTAGAGAAGCTTCATGAACAACACTTTTTTTCCCAAAATACTCAAAAGCTACTTCCTTAGTTAAATCATCTTTTGTAGGTCCAAGGCCCCCTGTAGTTATAACTAAATCAGCTCTGGTAAAAGCCAAATTATATGCTTCAAGTAGCCTCTGTGGGTTATCTCCTACCACACTTTGATGATATACTGATATTCCTAAATCTGCTAGTCTTTTAGCAATATATTGTGTATTTGTATTGACTATGTCACCTAGCAATATTTCAGTTCCTATTGCTAATATTTCTGCTTTCATAATAATTTCCCCCTTGTAGCAATTCTTTAATAAGTATACTAATCCAGTTTTGAAAAAAAGGTGCCATAAGGCACCTCTTTTTATTTAAATACATTCACTAAATTTGTAAATATATCTTTATTATCTTTAAGTTTGGCTTCATTTCCTAGTACGCAAAAATAGTTTTGTTTTATAACATCATCAATCATAGCACTAAAAGCCTTAATGTCTTCTGGTTTTGTATTTAATACTTCTTCTCGTTCCTTTTGCCTTTGCGCGTGAGAAATTCCTCTTATATAATATGCAGTTGCCCGCTCACCTTTCATAGAAGGCGTTAATGGAGAATCAAGTTCGCTGATTGTTCCTATAATATATTTTGTCATTTCTCTCTCTGATGCTTCAAAAGTTCCTACATACTCACATATTCCATCATATGCCGCTAATGTCTCTTTCACATTAGGATCACGATAAGATACGAAAACTATATTACCACTTCTAGCTATGCTTGCAAATCCACCATAAGCACCACCTTGAACACGTACTCTATTCCATAAGTAGTCAAGACTTGCTATAGTTTTAAGTACTAACATTTTACCTGAATAAGCATACCCTTGCTTTATAAAGTTATACCCTTTAGCTACATACTGAACATCTGATGAGGTTAATAAACCCTCATTATCTTTATCCATCTCAAAATCATAGCTAACTTCTGGCAATTTTTCTTGACCTAATATATTTATGATTTTAGGTAGCTGAGATGCAAACGCATTGTATATATCATCTTCTCCTGTAACACTTATAATAAGATTATCTTTGTTGAATATAAGTTTTGAAACCTTGTTTAAGTTTTCGCAAATTTCTTCCCACTTATTATCAAAATCCCTTTCAATTTCGCATATAAACTTATAAAAAGTTATTCCTGTAGTCTTTTCTATATAAGCTGATGCAGGTGCGAAATGCGAAGTTAGCCTCGCTGCTGCGCTCATATGCCCTCTATCAACAATCTTCATTTCTTGCCTTGATTTCAATTGTTGAATTAGCTCCTTTATACGTTTCTTTTCATCAAATTTAGTAGTCCCAACTATCTCTACCATAATATCAAATAATTTAGGAATTTTATTAGCTAAGGCTTTAGCCTTTAATACTAATTTAGGGCTGTATTTTTTAAAGTTTTCATTTTCTCCATATACGTCTGTAGCAAAATGAATTCCCCCTGTATGGATATTAACCTCATTTGATAAATCAGAATAATTAGTATTTTTTGTACTTACTCTTCCAAGTAGGGCTGATAATAATGTAATATAAGGTAATAAATTCATATCTACTTTCTTAGCATCAAATAATATATTTATATAAGCAATTTTATTAGTAAATATATCGTGAGCTAACACCTTTACTCCTAGCTCATCTCTTTCCTGGATAGGTAACTCCTCTACCTTAGTTTCAATATCGGATAATTCAAGTAGCGGAATAGTTTCAAGCACTTCTACAGGGTCTGGAGTCATTTGTCTTTCTTTAAGAGCTTTAGCATCTTGGATAATTTTTAATATTTCTTCTTCTGATAAACTAGCCTTATATTTTGCTAATTTATCTTGGGCTATTTTAGATTTTTGTTCTGCAAGCCCTTTTTTACCATTTAAAATCACCATAGAGCTATGCGAGTTACTTAATAGATATTTTTCTATAAGTTCTTCAAAATAATTTGTGGTTAATGCAGCTTTTATTTTACTTAAATAACTTTCATACTCTAAATGCATAGTTGGATCCTTATCATAAAGCCAACTATCCATACTAGTTATATAGTAATATAGACCCTTAGGAAAACCACCTAAATCAGCTTCTCTTAATTTAAACTCTGTAATGTTTATACATGCTTCTATTAGCTTTTTGTCTATTCCATCTTTAACTAAATTCTTTAAAGTTGTAAACACAATTTCTTTGAATTTTTCTTTTTCACTTTCATTAGAGTTTTTTACAACTATAGTAAACACTGGTTGCAATATGCTGTTATCAAAACTTCCAAATACATCTTTACCAATCTCTGCGTCTACAAGCGCTTTCTTAAGTGGAGCTGCAGCACTTTCTAGCAACAAGTATTCTAAAATTTCAAAAGCTAAATGTAGTTCAGGTCTGCTGATATTATCTCCTGTTACAAAATTCAAACTAAGGAAAGTTTTGCTATGCTCATCATCATCCGAAGATATTGGATAATCCACCTTAATTTCTTTCATTTCACTAAATGGTTTCTGGAACTCAATAGCCGATTCTACTGTTATTTTATCAAAGTTATTTAAATATCCTTCGCTAATAAATTCTAACTGTTTATCAATATTTCCATCTCCATATAAACATATATAACTGTTAGAAGGATGATAATGTTTTTTATGATATTCTATAAATTCCTTGTGCGTTAAATCTGGTATAAATTCCGGATCTCCACCAGATTCTACTCCATACGCAGTGTCTGGAAATAGTGATTCTTGAACCTTCCTCATAAGGATTCCTTCAGGCGAGGAAAATGCACCCTTCATTTCATTATAAACTACACCTTTGTAAGTTAGTTTATCTTCCTTATTTTCTAATTCATAATGCCAACCCTCTTGCATTAATATTTCAGGTTTCTTATATATATTCGGATAAAATACTGCATCTAAATATACATCCATAAGATTAAAAAAGTCTTTTTCATTTTTACTAGCTAATGGATATATTGTTTTATCAGAAAAAGTCATCGCATTTAAAAAGGTGTTTAAAGATCCCTTTATTAATTCTACAAAAGGCTCCTTTGTAGGAAACTTTCTAGAACCGCAAAGTACTGAATGCTCTAATATATGTGGTAGCCCATTACTACTTTTAGGTGGTGTTCTAAACCCAATAGAAAACACCTTATTATCATCATCATTTTCAATATGCAAAAGTCTAGCTCCACTTTTCACATGCTCAAATAATCTTGTTTTTGAATTTATCTCTTTTATATTTTTTTCCTCGACTAATTTAAATCCATGATATGTATTGCCAATCGTAAAATTCATTTTATTCCTCCTCATACTTGCACTGAAATTTTAAAACTATTTTAAAGTAGTTTACCTCTTATAACTATGCCACATGCCTTGTTACATATTCACAAAACCCAATAATACTTAATCTTCCTATTATATCAATTATACACCATTTTATTCCTTCTTGCTAACGGCACTATATATTACACATATACATATCTATCCTTCCTCAATTATACATTGTATATACTAACTTAAATTAAAAAAGTAAACCCTCAGCACCTACTAAGGGTTTACTCAAAAATAGTTTTATAGAATCGGAACTATTATCTTTCCCAAGGTATTTACAAAATTAACATCATCAAAACCAAATTCTTTTGCCTTAGTAAATTGTGTTAAGTATATTACTCCCTTTACTACTTCGCTTTTGATAAGTGGAACAGCTATTACTGACTGCCAATTTGGGACACCTGTAATTACATCATACTCAATTATTGTATCCCAGTCTATTTTACATACTCCTTGCTTAGTATCAGTTACCGACTTTATTATGTTTTTGTTATACATATCACTATCTGTCCATCCACTTTCGAAAATTTTTCTTGAATATTTACCAGTAATATTTTTATTATCATAAACAAACAAAATGCCATTTCGAGATTCTGTAATTTCAATAATTCTACCTAATAAACTATATATTTTACTTTCTCTTGTTTCACTTTTACTAATAATCTCGATTAACTCTATCATAGCAAGCACCTTTCTATGGTCTTGTATCTCATCTCCAGATATTATTCCAGCAAGTCTATCTGTCTTTTTAGCCTTTACTAAGAATTCGCTATCCCAAACAACACACCTATTTCTACCTCTCTGCTTTGCCACATATAACGCTTGGTCTACTCTCTCTAGTATTTCTCCCTGCCACTCACCATGAAGTGGACACTCAATAATACCTAGACTTACTGTAATATCTCGCCTATCATCTAGTATTTTTTCTCCTGAAATTTTATTCCTAAGTTTTTCTGCCACAAGCTCCGCACCACTAATATCTGTATCTGGAAGAATAACAATAAATTCTTCCCCACCATATCTACCTACAATATCCGTTTCCCTTAAATTATCCATTACAACCTGGCAAACCCTTTTTAAAACATAGTCTCCTGTCCGATGTCCAAATTTATCATTTACCATTTTGAAGTAATCTAAATCATACATAATAAGAGAAAATTTGCTACCTGAAAGGCTTGTTACTTCTATTTGCTCATCTAGCTCCTCTTCTAAATATTTTCTAGTAAGAGTCCCAGTCAATTTATCTATAGAAGCACTTAATCTAAGCTTATATTTTTCAATTATAATACCTACAACTTTGCTAAGTTCCATACACTCTTTCATACTATCGTTGTTAAGATTATTAAGTACTCTTTGTGATTCAATATATATATATCCAATCACATGTTTACTACTCTGCGAGTTTTTTCTTCGCTCATTTCGCATATAATCCCTTTCATTACTATTCTCCATAACAATAGGAATGCAAATATATGCCTTTAAGTTATTATGAATTATGTTTATATCCTGATCTAAAAACACATCTGTTACTAAAACGGGGCTTTCCACACTTAAAATCTTAGCTGATATTTCTAAATTTTGAGGTAGCTTATGGCTTCTATCACTAGATGCTATAACTTTATAGCCTTTATTATTATCATTCATGATAATAGTTCCCCTTGTTGCTAAAGTTATATAGGACAAATAATCAATTATAAGCTCTAAGTTTTTTGTATTATCAGATTGTAGGTTTTCTAATACATCATTTATATCGTGAATGTCTTCATGAAGAGAAAATGGGTATACTTTTCTTATAGATTTTATGAAATTTTTATTTTTTAAAATATCTTTAGGATTTACTTGTTCTAATAAATATAACAAACTTTTTTCATCGCACACATTAGCAGGCTCAAACTTAAGTATTGAATTATTTCTATTGCTTTTATAATAGTTATTAATTCCTAAAAATTTTTCAAAAGGCTTTAATGCATTGTTAAGTTTAATGTAGCTCAATCTATATGCTATTGGTAATTCAATATTTATATCTTTTAATATACAACAAGCCTCAAAATAGTAAATTACGGCATAAAAATAATCTTTTTTTTCAAAGAAATCATCTGCTATTGCTGTGTATATCCTCCAGCATATATCTATTTCTTTATATTTTTGTGAATATTTAAGAGCCTCTTTGAAAAGTTTAATATTCATATTTTTTTCAATTAACCCATCAACATATAATTTTTTAATATAAACCCTACAACCATTTATGTCCAAATCAATCTTGTTAACTTCACTCAAAATAGAATACACATATCCTTTTTTGCCATCTTCATATAAAAAAATTATTACATCATAAAATATATTAAGCCTATTACTCTTAGACGTTATTTTACTCGCTATATCTATAATGTTTTTTATATTGCCCTTTAAATCATCATCATTTTTCCTTAACCTAATTTCTATAAACTCATTTAAAATCATTACTTTCCATTTAAATATAGATTTATCATTTTCGTATAGTTTTAATGCCTTATTAATATAAAGTTGAGCCTTTTGCAAATCGCCCAATCTGTAGTTTATATCAGATGCTAAAAAATAAAATTCACCTATATCTTTTCCTTGAATGGGATATTTTAAAAGCTCATTGCGACAAAGCTTATAATATTTATAAGCATTATTATAATCATCTAATTTTAAATATACACTTGCAATTGAAGTGTAACAATAAAAAGTATGAAACTCATATTCATATTTCTTACACTTTTCTAATGTCTCAATAAAATATTGCAAAGATGTTTCATACTGCTCTTGCGCCGCATAAGTAGCCGCAATATTTATTAATGCATCTACTTCACTAGTACTCATATTATTTTTTTCACATATATCCTTCATCTCAATAAAATACTTTAAAGCTTTTTTATCATCTTGGTAATAGTCTCCATAAATAACCCCTAAATTGTTTATAGATTTTATTAGTAAACTAATATTATTGTACTTATTACATAATTCTATATTTCTTTCAAAAATGTCTAACGCCTCAGATTCTCTACCACTTCTTAAATAAGCTTTTCCAATATGATGGTAGAATATAATATATAACTCTTTATATTCCCCTATACATTCTTTTATACAACTGTTACATATCGTTTGTACTTTCCCATACTCTTGACTAATATCATATACAGATGCCAGAATACCTTGGCACCTTAGCCTTCCCAAAGTATAATCTACCTTGCCAAGTAAAACATTAATTTTCTCAATGTAAAAAATAGTTTTTTCTATATTATTTTTACTAAGCTCAATTTCTGCTACTTTAATTAAGCTATCTATTATATATTTATATGATTTAGTATTTTCAGAATACTGTTCTATTAATAAATAATAATAAACAGCTAGGTCTATATTCCCCTCTTGATGGTTTAGCCCTGCAAGCTCCATAATAACCTTTATATTTTTAACTGACTCTAGCTCATAATCTATTATAGATACAGCTTTTGTTAAGTTTTTTATTGCGTCGCTTCTATTCTTTAAAATTTTCATATTTTCAGCATTTTGAATACAATAATCAATAATTTTTGTCTGTTGATTTGATTTTTCTAAATGATAAATTAACTCCTCAATATATTCTGTGCCCCCTTGACAATATAAATTCTCTAGTAATACAGATGCTAACTTATGCATACCCTTTCTATCTTCATCGCTTATTTTTTCATACATAAGGCTCTTAAGAAATTTATTATAAAACCCAAATACAAAACCCCTATCTTCGATTTTTTTGCACAATATTCCCGAGGAAATAAGACCTTTAATACCCCTTTCTAAATCTTTATCAGAATTTCCAATAAACTCTTCAATTATTGCTAGAGATACACCACTCTCAAATATTGATATTGTTTTTAAAATATTTATATTAAATTTTCCCATTTCGCTTACTTGACTCAATAATATTTGATACATATCTGTTGGCATTACGAATTCAGAATACTCATAATCTCTAGTCCACGAACCCTTCTGCTGGTCAACATAAATATATCTCTCATTAAAAAAATTCTTTATGATTTCTTGTACAAACAATGGGTTACCTTTTGTCTTATCATAAATTCTATCTGCTAATTTATATGGTATATTAGGGGTGCTTAAAATATCCTGAATCATTATGCCTACTTCTACTTCGCTTAGTTCCTTTAAAAAAATATTGGTTGCTCCATTTAAAACAGACATAAGTTTTGTAAATTGTGTAAACTTTTTATTTAATATGCACTCTCCATCACAATAAGACATTATAAACATAATATTTTTATTTGGAAGTTTATTTCTTATAAGATATTCTAATAATTCTATTGTAAAGTCGTCTGATAGATGTAAATTATCAATAATTATAACTATAGGTGTATTATTTACACATTCTTCAATAAATCCCGCTGCTCTATTTATAAGTCTAAATTTTTCTTTTTCACCACTCAATAGTTTAGAATGTATTATATTCTTATTATCACCTAATTCAGGTATAAATTTAGCAAGTTCTGATTCATATCTCTCTAGTACCTCAGGTGTAGCTTCAGATATAAACTGTTTTAATATTTCAATAAAGGCCTTGTTACTATTCTTAGTCGAGTCATCGAGTAGAAAGCTTTTATAAACATTTACCTTATTAAGTGAGAAAATATATTTTACTCTCTTAAGAAACCGTGTTTTACCAATGCCTGATTCTCCATGAACTAAAACAGCGGAATTATACCCATTTTTATTTTTAATAGAATCATAAATATTAATAATTTTATTAACTTCATCTTCTTTTCCTACCATCTTTAAATTGAAATTTAATTTTTCTACTTCCTCTTTTCTATGTGGCATATAGTTTGTACCAAATATTGTATTTATATCAATTACTAATTGGGATATAATTGTATATCTTTTTTTAGGGTCACTATTAATCATCTTCTCAATAATACTTTTAAATTTTATATTAAGGTCCTTATTGTTATTAAATATTCCATTTAGCTTATCCTGGTTAATATCTTTAATTTCTTCATTAAAATCTATATTGTTACCTTTACTCTTTATATATATAACGAACAATAAAATTCCCAAAGAATATATATCACTAAGAACATTACTTTTTTCGCCTCTTAATATTTCTGGTGCTTTAAAATAATTTTGATCTATATTACCTTTAAAGAACTCTTGTTTTTCAAGTTCAATTGTTGCAAAATCTTTGAATTTAACATTATACTTTTTTTTGTCTAATGTACTTTGAACTATAATATTAGATAAGTTTATATCACTATAAACAAAACCTTTTAAATGCAGGTAATTTATACTTTGACAAATTTCTATAAACAAATCTAATACTTCTTCGCTATTTTTCCCACGCGCGAGCTCTAAAATATTAGAGTTCTCTATCACATTCTCATTTGTATAAAAATATACTCTTTCATCTAATTTTTTATTATCTATTAATTTAACTAATGCAAAATCATAGACAGACATTATGTTCTTACAATTTAAGTTTGTTAAACTTATAAATTCTTTAGTATAAAATTCAATTAATCCCTTTTGTATGTACTCTGAATTAATAATATTTAATTGAACTGTATCGTAATTTTTTATTATGTCATTTACTACATAACTGGAAACCACTCTGTTTTGCTTTATACATTCAACTATTCTATACCTATTGTTAATAATTTCCATTATAATCACTTCCTTAAATATCAACTAAATTTTTAAACATAAATTAAATTTTATAATCTTTTCCTTATACTTATACTTATATATTATTATACCAAATTATTCTAATATATACTTTTTTTATTTATAGAATAACAAATATTACTGCTGAAACATCATTTATAATACTGTTGTTACATGAATAAAAAAGAATATTATAGAAACAATAACTACAATAATAATTTTTTTAATTCGCATTAATAATATTTATGTTATTTCACTAATAAATATGTTTACCTGGTCTTTGATATAGCTAACTTAAGGATGGTGATTACTTGATCTGTGAATATGAAAATTCTAAATTAAACGCTATTGTCCTCAGCCATAATTTCATAAATATGATACCTAATAGTAATCAGATTCTTATTGAACTTACCCAATCGCCATCTACTGGATATTGTTGGTATTATACTATATCCGACCCTTCAATTCTTATTTTAGAAGATAAAAAAACATTTGATTTTAACAAACCAAATATAATAGGAGGAAGTTTACAAATTATTTGGAGGTTTAAATGTTTAAAAAATGGTGAATGTAAGATACATTTTTCTTATTATAAAAGTTGGAAAAAAGAATCTGGTCCACTAGAAGAGTATATCTATGTAGTAAAAGTAGAATAAAAATTTCTTGTAAAAAACATACAAAAACACCACTCTATTGGAGTGGTGTTTTTGTATGTTTTTTACTATGTTAATATTTCATATCCAGTTTCAGTAACAAGTATAGTATGTTCCCACTGCGATGATAAAGAACCATCTACTGTAACAGCTGTCCAATCATCCTCAAGTACCTCTGTTTCTGGACTACCTTTATTAATCATAGGTTCAATAGTAAATGTCATATTAGGCAATAATATTGTTCCT
Source organism: Clostridium sp. (assembly GCF_050717545.1). Lineage (GTDB taxonomy): Bacteria > Bacillota > Clostridia > Clostridiales > Clostridiaceae > Clostridium_AD. Next base: position 89,632 of record NZ_JBOITN010000033.1, on the reverse strand, counting down.
TCTCCTTTTTTACCTATATGAGGTACAAAAGGTTCTTCATGAAACTCTAATCCAACGCCATGACCACCATAATCGTATACCACAGAATACCCAAAACTTTCTGCATGCTGTTGAATAGCATTTCCTATGTCTCCAAGTGTATTAAAAGGCTTAACTTGTTCTATGCCTCTTTCTAAACATTCCCTTGATACACGTACCAAATCTACTGCTTCTTTAGATGCATTACCAATGATATACATTCTGCTAGCATCACCATAATAACCGTCTAATATGCAAGACACATCTACATTTATTATATCTCCATCTTTTAGCATCGTCTCATCAGGTATACCATGACATATTACATTGTTTAATGATGTACACACACTCTTGGGAAAATCACCATACCCAAGTGGTGCAGGGTATGCATTATGCTCTACAGTGTATTCATGAACCCAGGTATTAATTTCATCTGTTGTTATTCCTACTTTTATTTTCTCTCCAACCATATCTAGTATATCATGAGTTAACACACAACTTTTTCTTATACCCTCTATCTGCTCCTGAGTTTTCATGATATCTCTAGGTATAACATACCCAACTTTTTCTTCTATATTACTTATAAATGTATCTTGGTCCATATGGCATTTTTTATATTTTTTGCCACTCCCACACCAACAAACATCATTTCGTGATAATTTATCCATTATATTTCCTCCAATTAAGATTATTCAAAACATCAAATATAAATTCATTTAATTATAAAATATCCTGGCCTTATTACCATTCTTTAATTTCACGATTTATATGCTTAAATTTAAGCATTCTCTATTTTTGAGAATTATATGCTATATTGATGCTCTCACCTTTAATTATAGTTCATAATTCAAAGTATTCAACCTTATTTTAAAAAAGTCTTGCTAACCCCAATAAAATAAATATGTTATGGTTGGTTTCAATTAATATTATAGAGTCTATTTACAATACAAACTGATTTTTATAATAATAAGAATTAGTGTAATTTATTATTGTATAGTATAATATATATCATTATACCTATATATTTAATCAATTGAAATTTTATAATATAATTTTATAATATAAAAGTTGTTAGGATGTGGATATTATTAATATCCAATAAACGTCCTAATCCTTTATATTTTGGGAGTGATGTAATTATGAGGCTTGTACCAATCCAATGCGTAAAACCAGGAACTTATTTGGCTAAAACTATATTTGACAATGATGGAAGGATTCTTTTAAGAGATGGTATTGCATTAACTGATAATTTTTTAAAAAGAATAAAACAGTTGCAAATTTATTCTATTTATATTACTGATGAATATAGTCAAACTATACTTGAAGATGTAATAAACCCTGAGCTCCGTCAAACTGCTATTAAGGCTATCAAAGAAACTTTCTATAGCTTTGAAAAATATAGTTTATATTCTAATAATCCAAATTTCAATGAAAATAAATTTTCAAAAGAAAAACAATCCTATTTTGAATCCATAGGGAGTATTGCTAAAGATATAATTGATGAAATTATAAGTAAAAAAAATGTAATGATTAATTTAGTAGATATAAAAAGTATGGATAATTATACTTATCAACATAGTGTAAATGTAGCTATAATTTCTCTGATAATAGGTGTTCAATTGCAACTAAATAAGCATGAACTTTATACCTTATGCATGGGTGCATTAATACATGACATTGGTAAAGTTCTTATTCCTAAATCTATAATATTAAAACCTGGTCCCTTAACTGATGAAGAGTTTATAACTATAAAAGAACATCCCACAAAAGGTTATAATTACTTGAAAGGTAGTTTAGATATCTCTGCCCCTTCGCGAATTGTAGCACTTCAGCACCATGAAAAAATAGATGGAACGGGATACCCTGATAAATTAAAGAATAAAGCAATAAGTAGATTTGCTAGAATTGTTGCTATTGCGGATGTGTATGATGCACTTACCTCGGATAGACCATACAAAAAAGCCTTCTCCCCTAATGACGCAGTAGAATTTATTTATTCCCATGGTAATACCCATTTTGATTATGAGATGGTGAAAGCATTTTCTAAGGTCGTTGTTCCTTATCCACCTGGAACTCTTGTAAGGCTTAGTACCGGTGACATTGCTGTTGTAACAATTATACTTCCAAACTTCGCTTTAAGACCTGAAGTTAAGATTATAAAAAAAGGAAATAAACCCACTTCTAAAGAAATCGGATCAACTATTTCATTGGTATCGCATTTAAATATTGTAATTCAAAATATTGAATTTGATGTTTAGTGCGATTGTTATAAAGAAAAATTATTGGTTTAATAACTACCAATTTTTCTTTATAAATATAAAAAAGTTTTACTAAATCATCTCCTGAGGAGCTGAAATGTCGTTAAATTTTAAAACACTCTTTTGTACTAATTTTATTTTCTATATATTGTTTATCATAAAGTCCTTGCTTAAGATACCCGTATTTATTAGAACCTGCATTACCTACTAAATTATTATTTGCTATTTCCGTAGCTTCTTCTATGTTTTTAGCCTTAAATGTTATAGTCCCACCATTTCTATTGTATCTTCCACCGCATATTAGGTATTTAGAAGAATGATCAGCTTTGACTGTACTTTGAGTGTATGTTATTGCTAAACTGTCACTACCTTCCCTTGAATAATTCATCTTAACTAATAAATCCTTTGTTTCCATTTGTTTTGCCCCCAGTTAAATAATCTACTAAAGTAGTTTTTAGAAATGTAGTTCAGCCGCAAAATAACTCTTGCCTAACATGAAATAATTATATATTTTTAAATACTTTACAGGTATTTTGTCTTAATTTGCTATATTTATATTGTACCGAACATTTGTTCCTTAGTCAATAGTTTTTATAAATATTAATGCTATAAAGCAAATATATGTTCTATTTTCAATTTATATTACATTAATTTTAAAAAAACTATAAATATAAAAAGATACAAGTTTAGAGTATATTTTATACCCTGAGCCTGTACCCAGTTCCCCAAACAGTTTCAATATATTGAGGTGTTGATGTATTGCTTTCAATTTTTTCTCTCACTCTACCGATATGTACCGTAACAGTTGCAGTATCTGATAAAGCATCAAATCCCCATATTCTTTCAAATAATTCAGCTTTGCTAAATACTCGATTAGGATTTTCAGCGAGATATAGAAGTAAATCGAATTCCTTTTGAGCCAGGTTTATTTCGATTCCATTTACAAATACCTGCCTGCAATCTTTTTTTATTTCTAGTCCTCTTATTATTAGAGTGCTGCTCTTAACACTTGTTTTAAATTTATTTTTTATTCGCTCATAATTTCGAATATGTGACTTTACTCTAGCAACCAATTCACTTGGATTGAACGGTTTTGTAATATAGTCATCAGCTCCAAGACTCAAGCCTTTTATTTTATCAATGTCTTCTTTTTTTGCAGAAACCATTAAAACCGGTATGTCCTTTTCTTCTCGTATGCTCCTCAAAATGGTAAAACCATCTATTTTAGGAAGCATTACATCAAGAATTAGGAGGTCAAATTCATCCGTTTTTAAAATATTTAATCCAGACACTCCATCATTACATATCTTAACTTCAAATCCCTCTATTTCTAAATAGTCCTTTTGAAGTTCTGCAATACTTACATCGTCCTCAACTATTAGAATTCTTTTCACAATCCACCTCTATTTATTATATTTTCCCTAGTGATATTAAGATACTTATGCCTTGGTTTTCATGACTCACAGCCCAAATTGTGCCGCTATGCCCCTCCACAATTTGCTTAGCAATAGCAAGTCCTAGTCCACTACCTTTTGCCTCACTTCTTGCAGCATCCGCTCTATAAAATCTGTCAAATATTTTATTTACATCCTTCTCAATTATGCCAGAACCATTATCCCTTATCTCAATTATAATACTAGAATTTGTCTCTCGCAAACAAATGGTAATCTCCCCTTGTTGCTTATCCATATATTTACGACAATTATCAATGATATTTAGTATAACCCTCATCAATCTTTCTCTATCTATATTAACGTATTTTATACCATCTAAATTATTTTCTAAAGAAATTTTTATATTGGACTTTTCAAGTTCCAGTGAACTATCATGAATACAATAATTAAAATAATCTATAATATCAGTTTTTTCAAAGTTAAATGGGAGTTGACTTAAATCGAGTTTGGAATATAAAAGCAAATCATCAATCATAACGTCCATCTGTTCCGATTTTGAATAAACAGTTTTTAAATAGCGATCTACTTTCTCAGGAGTATTCGCAACGCCGTCTAAAATACCTTTAACATAACCCTTTATGGAGGTTATTGGTGTTTTAAGATCATGTGATATGCTAGAAACAAGCATATTCCTATTCTCATCATACTTCTTTTTAAGCCTTGTTGTATCCTTAAGTTGTATTCTCATCTTCTCAAAATCGGCACATAACTCTCTAATTTCCTTATCACCAGTTTCAGTAATTTCCACACTTAAATCACCCGTGCTGATCTCTTCTACGGCCTGCTTTAAAAGTGATAATGGATTTATTATTCTTTTTGAAAGCAGATAAGACATAAATACATTAATAACTATAAATGTAATAAGGAATACCGAAAGTACGAATATAGTAAACTCTTCAAGTATATTTGAATATTCAAAAGTAGGTGCTAGTAATATTACATTTCCTAAAGCATCATCTTTAAATTTAACTTCCGCTACTTCCACCATGTATGATTTGGAATCAATTATCACTATTTTTTTTTGAGACTTACTTTTAGCTTCTAATAAACATTTTTCTATATCAATTTTATTTACATCCTTGGATGTATAAATGGTAACATTGTTTTTAAGTATTATAATATCTCCATTTATATTTGATAACTTTTGCTGTAAATACCTCTGAAATTGTGGCTCCTCTATATTCGAAGATTTTTCTTTCCATATATCATTACTAGTATCAGATAATTGCGACTTTATAAATACGAATTTCTTGAAATTATCATAACCAACACTCCTATTAAAAACTCTTGAAGAAATAAAAATAAATAGAAATGCTGCTATAATTGTGACCATAAAAGGAATTATTATTGTTATAGTATTAGACAAAAGTAGCCGTTTTTTTATATTCATTTCTCACCTCGAAAATATTTAAAATTCCTTGTTATCAAATATATAATATCCTGCTGTGAAAAATATTATACCGTAACTAATCATCATCATAAATTGAAGAAATATTTTAAAATAAGGAATAGTATCCATATTAAATAATGTGTACCAACTCATCATAGATGTAATAAATACACCATTAAATCTATAAAAAATAAGACCTAACCCTTTAAACATAACAAAAACAAAAATAGATACAAAAAACACACCTATCCCACTTCTAATAATATTTGCAAAAAAAGCAATAATTATTGATAATATCACCATAGGCGCTAATGTTACAACATAAGAAATTAGTATTTTAAAAACACTCGTAATTGCGAATGTATTTGCATTAAAAATACAACCAGCAGCGATTGAAAAAATCATTACAAATATAAGATTTACAAGTATAAATAACATAATTGCAGTTAATTTAGCCGCGTAAAACTTAAATCTAGTAATAGGTCTTGTAAGTGCAATTTTCATAGTATTTTGCGAAAATTCTCCTGAAAAGCTTTCAATAGTAACTAGTGCTGTAAATAAAGGAAGAATTGTATTCACAACTACTGCCAACACAAGAATAGGAAATTCCATGCTTGACACCCCTCTCACCCCAAATCCACTTCTTAAGACTACCATAGATAATTGTCCAACTATTATAAAAACTAGAGATATAATCACTGCAACTAAAACTTTTTTTCTTTTATACAATTTTTCAATTTCATTTATTAATGCAGCTTTAAACTCTACCATTTCTCTCTACCTCGCTAACAAAATAATTTTCAAGTGTTGCATAATTATTTAATATGTTTTTCATAGTGTCTACATTAAGCATCTTCCCATTGTATAATACTCCAATATGAGTACAAGTAAGTTCAACATCGTGGATTAGATGGCTTGATATAAAAAATGTAGTCTTTTCTTTTTCTACCATTTCTTTTATTATGTTTCTCATAGCAATCATTCCTTCAACATCAAGTCCATTTAAGGGCTCGTCCAAAATAATTACCTTAGGTTTTGATATTATCGCAGCCGCAATTCCCAGTCTTTGTTTCATTCCAAGTGAAAATTTCCTTGGTTTCTCATTTTTATATTTTAAAAGTCCCGTCAGTTCTAAGACTTCATGAATTCTATTGTCATCAACACTTTTATAATATCTTGAAACTTGTTTTAAATTTTCATAAGCTGTTAAATACTGATAACACTCCGCAGTTTCTATAATGCACCCTACTTTTCCCATTACACTTTCGTATTCCGCGAGAATACTTTGACCCAATATCTTAACATCTCCACTATCTGGTTTTATAAGTCCTGTCATTATTTTCATAGCAGTAGTTTTACCTGCACCATTAGGGCCTAAAAATCCAAATATATCCCCTTTATTTATATCAATATTTATATCTGATATACCTCTTCCATTTTTGTATAACTTAGAAAGATTTTTAATTTCAATAACTTTTTCATTTTCCACTTTAGCACCCCCAAAATCAGTTTTACATTTCTTATAATTAAAAAAGCGAGGACTCATTATTTATTAAAATACTTTGTTTTAGAGTCCTCCCCTTTAAACTTAATTATCCTATCTTACTTATTATTAATTAAATATTTTACTATATTTATCATCATAAAGCTTATTTCCTGTTCTTCTTCCATCTAAATTAAAGTTTATTCCAGCTGAACCAATGTTTATATTTATATATCCTGTCGCCTTATTATTTGAATCGTCGCCGGTTGAATTAAATGTTGCATAAAATCCTTTATCTTTTTCGAACTTAGCATTAAATTTAAAGTCTTTATTATCAGTTGCATATTCTTCATATCCCTTAACGTACTGCTCATAATATCTTCCGCTAATACCTTTGTCATCTACTGCGGTAACATCTAAGAATTTCTCACCTATTTTTATAAATTTAGCATCTTTTTCTACTAAAATATCTGTTTTATATTTACCAATATATTTTTCTGGATTAATTAATTTACTATAATCCTGCTGCACACTTTTTTCTACTTTTTTACCAGAAAGATCTGGTTTGCTAACCTTAGTTGAATTAACATCAGTCATTTTTGCTAATATTTCAAATGTCAATTTATGTTCTACACCTTTCTCATCTTTGCCTGATATTACTCCGCTGCCAAGAACGCTCTTAATTAATCCATCTTTAGTTGTTACCATATTTCCTTTAACTTCTTTTACAAATACATCACTTACTATTTTTGGCATGATATTCTCGTTATTAGATGAGTTGTAACCAAGTTCCCTTTTAGATTGTAGAGATACCACTGCATTGATAAGCGCTGGAATTTGTGATTCACTTAAAGATCCAGATAAAGTTTTGCTTCCATCTGACTTTTCAGTGACTACAACAGCATCTTTCAAATTTCCAATAAGGGCATCAGCAATTTTTTCCATGTCCGAAGCTCCCTCTTCATCAAAAGGATTTTTAGAAGCTGTATTTTTTTGAGGAGTTTCAAGATCAGTTGTATAATAAATATCCTCTTTACCATTTTTGTTAATATAACCATTTTTATCGGAGTAACTGTAATTCTCCGTTTTCTTTGAACCCTCAACCCTAGTTCTTACAGTTTCCTTAGCTCCCTTTGACACATCAACTTTGCTAATATCACTTGTAGAATAAAGAACAGTATTATTATCCTTTAGAACAACAGACATATCAGAAGTATAACTTTTAAGCGTACTTGTAGCACTTTTTGCTGTATATTTAACAGAATCCTTAAGTTGATCATATCCACTTTTAACTAATACTTGTGCTATAGCTGTAGTTGTGAACATAACAGTTCCTATCATAAAACTTAGAATTGTTGTAGTTTTCTTATTTAATTTCATTATATTAAATCCCCTTTATATTTAAAATTTGCTTTTGAACATGAAAGCCTTCCATAATTCTATTTTAATGTACATGTCTCTACTTTCCATAAACAAATTATAAACAAAGTATAAACTCTATTGACCTAATACAAAATATATCTCATTTTAAACCTAGAATTATTTTTCACCCATTTTAATCGCTTTTTGCGTACAACTTTCCATAGCAGACATTATTGAACCTCTAAAATTGTTTTTCTCTAAAGTATATACTGCCTCTATAGTACTTCCCCCTGGTGAACATACATTGTCTTTAAGTTTACCCGGATGTTCTCCTGTCTCAAGGACCATCTTAGCTGCCCCTAGCACCGCTTGAGCTGCCATTTTATAGGCTTTGTCTCTTTGCATACCTTGCATAACTGCGCCATCACCTAATGCTTCAATAAACATGTACACGTAAGCTGGGGATGAACCGCTAACTGCTGGAACTACATCAATGAGCTTTTCTTCTAAAATCTCAATCTTCCCAAAACTTTCAAAAATATCTATTACTAGCGTAAGCTCTTCTTTAGTTATATTTGAGTTAGCGCAAAGCGCACTCATTCCCTCTCCAACAAGTGCTGGAGTATTTGGCATAGTTCTTATAACCTTCGCATCATCTCCAAGAGCTCCGCGCATATGCTCAAGTGTTATCCCTGCGGCTATTGTTACTATAATTACATCTTTTTTTAAATATTGTTTTATCTCATCAATAACCTCAAAATATTTATAAGGCTTTACAGAAAGTATTACTATGTCAGAAAATTTTGCAACTTCCGTATTATTCTGCGTTATTAAAATATTATATTCTTTTTTCACCTTAATTAAGTTTTTATCTGATGGATTACTTGCTATTACCTCTTCGCTAGATACTAATTTTGATTTTACTATTCCACTTATCATAGCTTGCGCCATATTACCACAACCTATAAACCCTATTGTTTTATTCATATTATTACTGCCTCCTATGTAAATTCAATTATTAATATTAATTATACCATTATAAAGCACATGAGTATAAATAATAAAACGACATACTAGTCTAATTATACTCATCTGTAAAAATCAAAATTTTCTCGTATACAACTTAAAACTCTGGTTATAATAATATTTAGATAATTAATATTAAGATGCAAACAATGGATAATTGTTTTCATTATTAATCAATATAAGGAGGTATGCGATATGTCACATAAAGACAACAAAAATAGCAAAGATAATAAAAAAGCAGGTCAAAAAACAAAAAAGGAATTAGATAAAATGAAAATGGAAACTGCTAATGAAATAGGATTTTCTAATGAATCTAAGAAGTTAGGAAAAGATAAAAAACCAGAAAACAAGAAGAAATAATTTTTAATATGTTCAAAACCAAAAGGAAGATATCATGGCTAAATTAGCTTATGACATCTTCCTTTTGATTTATTTAAATAAGTATCTATTAACTATGACTTAAAATTATTATGTTAACTTATTATTGCAATTTTACCTTTTTATATACTTAAGCCATTATCTTTCATCTGCCATAAAAAACAACCCTAACATTTCCGGTCCTGTATGTGATCCAATAGCTGTACCAACATAACTTAAAATAACATCTTTAACATTTCCATGCTGGCGAACCATCGCCTCTAAAACTAATGCATCTTCGATACAATCCCCATGACCTATTGCAATAACTTGCTCTTTACTTGCATCTGTTTTTTCATTGAACTTTTGAGCCAACGTACTTATTGCCTTTCTTCTTCCTCTACATTTAGTAAAAGGAGTAAGTTTTCCTTCGTCGTCTATAAATAAAACGGGTTTTATATTTAACAATGTACCAACGGTTGCAGCAGAACTTGATATTCTTCCACCTCTTTTTAAATGGTTTAAATCATTAACAGTGAACCAATGATTTATCTTAAGTTTATTCCCCTCAAGCCACGTAACTATTTCTTCTTTAGTTTTTCCTTTTTTTAACATTTCATAAGCGTAATGAACTAAAAGTCCTTGTCCAAGACTTGCACATTTACTGTCAACTATACTTATATCTGCCTCTGGAAATTCTTCTAGTACAGTTCCTCTTGCTATGTTGGCACTATTTATAGTTCCTGTTAATGCCGAAGACATGACAATATATATAATAGACTTATTTTCCATAACATGTTTTTTAAATACCTCTACATATCTTTCACTATTTATCTGTGATGTAGTTGGCATTTCTCCTTGCCTTATAGCATCATAAAAATCTTTGCGTTCAAAGTTTTCTCCAAAATCGTCCTCTATTACTTGGCCTTTAAAATTACATATAAGACCTATGGGCACAATGCTATCTTGTTTAATATACTCTAAAGGTAAATCACAGCCTGAATCTATTACTAAAATCGTACCATTATATGTTTTGCTCATAACTTAATTCCCCTTTGCCATTATCCTAAATATTATTCCTATCTCCTATTATGTATGATTTTTATGTACAGTTCAATACCAAAAAAAAGAAAAGTATATATACTTCTCTTAACCATTGAAAAATAGAAAATATTAATTACTCTGCACACTTCCAATTTTTCTAAATTTATAATATCTTTTTGTAAGTAAAGACTCTATAGGTTCCCGTTTTAATCTAGTTATAGATTCTTCTAAATTACGTTTAATCCTTGCTGCCATCTCCTCTACATTAGTGTGTGCACCACCAAGAGGTTCTTTTATAATTCTATCTATTATTCCAAAATTACTTAAATCCTGAGCTGTTATCTTCATTTTAATAGCTGCTTCTTTAGCACGAGTAGCATCCTTGTACAATATACTAGCAAACCCCTCTGGTGATAAAATAGAATAAATTGCATGTTCAAGCATCCAAACTTCATCTGCTACGGCCATAGCAAGTGCTCCACCACTTCCACCTTCTCCTATAACAATTGATATTATTGGCGTTTTTAATGTTGACATGTACATAAGATTTCTAGCAATTGCCTCACCTTGACCTCTTTCTTCTGCATCTATGCCACAATATGCTCCCGGAGTATCTACAAAACAAATAACAGGCCTATTGAATTTTTCTGCCTGTTTCATAAGCCTTAAAGTTTTTCTATATCCTTCTGGACTAGGCATTCCAAAGTTTCTCTTTATATTTTCCTTTGTGTTATTTCCCTTTTGCTGAGCTATAACAGTTACAGAAGTGCCATTAAACTCTGCAATCCCACCTACAATAGCAGCATCATCTCCATAATACCTATCACCATGAAGTTCCATAAAGTTATCAAAAATTTTATTTATATAATCAAGAGCGGTAGGACGTTCCACAAGCCTTGCAATGCTTACTTTATCCCAAGCAGTTAAATTTTTATAGGCTTCCTTTTGCATATTGTAGAGCTTAATTTCCATCTGTCTTATTTCTTTTGCTAAATCCATATTCTGATCTTCTGCTAAATTTTTTAGTTCGTCTATTTTACTTTTAAGTTCATACATGTTTTTTTCAAAAGGTAAAGTTACCATAAAATTTCACTCCCTATGTGTTACTTTTGTCTTTCTCTTGACGTTATAAATGAACTTTTAATATCTGAGCTAAAACACTCTTCATGTCTTTTCTATCCACTACTTTATCTATAAAACCCTTCTCGAGTAAAAATTCAGCTCTTTGGAATCCCTCAGGTAATTCTTGCTTTAACGTTTGCTCTATAACTCTTTTACCTGCAAACCCTATTAATGCATTGGGCTCTGCTAGTATTATATCTCCAAGCATAGCAAAACTTGCTGTAACCCCACCTGTAGTTGGATCTGTAAGCACAGTTATATAAAGACACCCTTTATCGTTATGCCTAGCAATAGCAGCACTAGTTTTAGCCATCTGCATAAGAGAAAATATACCCTCTTGCATCCTAGCTCCACCTGATGCCGTAAATATAATAATTGGTTTATTCTCCTGCGTTGCTTTTTCTATAACTCTCGTAATTTTCTCTCCAACGGCGCATCCCATACTCCCCATCATAAAAGTACTATCCATAACTGCAATTAACGTGTCTAACCCATTAATCTTTCCTTCTCCAGTTATTACAGCTTCATTTAATGAAGTTTTATCCCGAATACCTTGTAGTTTCTCACTGTATCCTTCAAAATCTATAGGATTTTCCGAAATTATAAACTCATCATGTTCTATAAAAGTCCCGTTATCTATAGTATAATTTATTCTTTCTCTAGATCCAACTCTAAAATGGGTTCTGCAATTTGCACAGGTCATTATATTGATTTCTAAATCCTTATTATAAAGAATTTCACCACAGGTTTTACATTTAACCCACATTCCAGATGGTATATTAGGCTTTTTCTCACCATCATCATCTGATAAATTTTTAACCTCAATATATTTGTTCTTTTTAAATATATGGTTAAACTCAAACATATAGTTACCCCTTTCTAAAAACATACCATCGCTACAATTTATAACATCCTAAGTAAAGTTTTATACTCATAGTATAAAACTTTTATCAAATAAATTCCAGCATGCATTTAGATACTTTTTAAATGTTTTTAAATTCCTTGCTAATAAAACTAGTATCAAATTTTCCTTTGATAAATTTTTCATTGTTTATTATTTTAAATTGAAAATCTATATTGGTGTCAACGCCTTCTATTATGAACTCTCCTAATGCACTTCTCATTTTACATAACGCTTCGCCGCGATCTTTGCCATGTACAATTAATTTTGCTATCATGGAGTCATAAGTATGTGGTATTTTGTATCCTTGATAAGCTGCACTATCAATTCTCACTCCGTATCCACCTGGAATATGAATTGATTTTATAACACCTGGACAAGGCATGAAATTTTTATTAGGATTTTCTGCATTTATTCTACATTCAATAGCATGACCCTGTATTTTTATATCCTCCTGTTTATAAGGAAGTACCTGACCTGATGCTATTTTTATTTGCGCTTTAACTAAATCAATTCCAGTTACCATTTCAGTTATTCCGTGTTCCACCTGTATTCGAGTATTCATTTCCATAAAATAGTACTTGTTATGCTTATCTAATAAAAACTCTATAGTCCCTGCATTTTTATAATTAATAGATTTAGCCGCTTTAACTGCAACCTCACCCATCTGTTTTCTAAGTTCTGGAGTCATTACTACTCCTGGTGCCTCTTCTATTACCTTTTGATTCCGCCTTTGAATAGAACAATCTCTCTCACCAAGGTGAATAACATTCCCATGCTCATCTGCAAGTATCTGGAACTCTATATGTCTGGGCTCTTCTATAAACTTTTCCATGTACATTGTGTCATCACCAAATGATGTTTTTGCCTCTGCTTTAGCAGTATTGTAAGCGGAAATTAACTCTTCTACCGCATTAACAACTCTAATTCCACGTCCACCACCGCCTGCTGATGCTTTTATCATTACAGGGTAGCCTATCTTTAGAGCCTCACTTAATGCCTCTTCTTCACTTGCAATTTCTCCACCAGAACCAGGAACTACTGGTACTCCAGCATTTATCATCATTTCTCTTGCTTTTAACTTATTCCCCATGTTTTCAATATTACTTGAATCTGGTCCTATATATTTTATATTACATTCTTCACACATTTGTGCAAACTTACTATTCTCAGATAAAAATCCAAAACCAGGATGAATTGCTTCTGCACCTGTAAGCACAGTAGCGCTTAAAATATTCTGCATATTTAGATAACTATCCTTGGATTTAGCGGGCCCTATACATACAGCTTCGTCAGCCATTTGAGTATGAAGAGCATCTTTATCTATATCTGAATATACTGCAACAGTTTGAATACCCATTTCATTACAAGCACGAATTATTCTTACTGCTATTTCGCCTCTATTCGCAATTAATATCTTCTTAAACATATTGTTTACCATCCCCACACTTAAAATTATTTACTAAAGTGTTTTTAGTTTTTATATTCCTACTGCAAATGTAAGTTCAGCTTGTGCAACGCGAGCTCCATTTACACTTGCTACTGCTAGACCGATTCCAACTGGTCCCTTCATTTTAATTATCTCTACCTCAAGTTTTAGTACATCACCTGGAACAACTTTTTTTCTAAATTTAGCTTTATTAATACCTCCGAAATAGGCTATTTTACCTTTATAGTCTTCCATACTTAGGAGTGCAACTGCCCCAACTTGCGCTAAAGCTTCAATAATTATTACGCCTGGTAGTATAGGTTCCTCTGGAAAATGTCCCTGGAAAAAATACTCATTCATAGAAACATTCTTATATCCAACAGCTCTTATGCCTGGCTCTAATTCCTCCACTTTATCCACGAACAAAAATGGATATCTATGAGGAATAATCTCTTGAATTTGTTTTATATCTAAAGTAGTCTTTTTTATTTCTTCCATGTTGTTACCTCCATCTTATAAGTAACTGAATTAGTAGACTTAAAACGATTTTAACCTCGCTTAATTCTACTAGTTTTCAATTATTTTGAATAACGGCTGTCCGTACTCTACCATATCTTCATTAGAAACTAATACTTCCACAATTTCTCCATCTACTTCACTTTCAATTTCATTCATAAGCTTCATAGCTTCTAAAATACAAAGTGTATCTCCTATTTTAACCTTCGAACCAACTTTCACAAAATTCTTAAGTTCAGAACTTGGAGCAGAATACATAGTTCCAACAATAGGTGATTTAACTACGAATACATTTTCATCTGGTGTTATCTTAGAAGAATCCTCTGTAGTTTTTGCTATCTCATTTTCTAATTTTTGTACATATACTTCGTTTGTTTCCGTATTTTCCCTAACTTGTGATCCTTGATTAGCTAATGCTTGTGGCGCATTATTAGGTGCTGCTTTTTCGATAACCACTTGTTGCTCTTTTTTATCCATCTTTATTTTGATTCCTTCTGTCTCAATTTCAAAAGAAGTAAGAGTGGAATCACTAACAGTTTTTATTAATTCTTGAATTTTTATATAATCCATAATTATTTACCATCCCATTTTTTTAATAATATAGTAGCATTATGACCACCAAAACCTAAAGAATTAGACATCGCATATTTAAGCTCCTCGGTTCTTCCTACGTTTGGAACATAATCCAAATCACAGTCTTCATCTGGCACCTTATATCCTATTGTTGCGGGTACAAATCCTTCTTCTAACGCTTTAGCACATACTATAGCTTCTATTGCCCCTGCTGCTCCTAATAAATGCCCTGTCATGGACTTTGTTGAACTTATTGGAACCTTATATGCGTATTCTCCAAAAGCAACTTTTATAGCTGTGGTTTCAAACTTATCATTAACCTTAGTACTGGTACCATGTGCATTAATGTAAGATACTTCTTCTGCCTTTATATCTGCCTCTTTAAGCGCCATTACCATCGATCTTGCTGCGCCTTCTCCTGTTGGTGATGGTGAAGTTATATGATATGCATCGCAAGTTGTTCCATATCCACTAACCTCTGCATAAATCTTTGCATTTCTATTTTGAGCATGCTCTAAAGATTCAAGTATAACTATACCTGCACCGTCTCCCATAATAAAACCATCTCTCTCTTTATCAAAAGGAATTGATGCTCTTAAAGGATCTTCACTTTTGCTTAAAGCTGTTAGTGACGCAAAACCCGCTAAAGCAAGTGGAGATATTGATGCTTCTGCTCCTCCAGCTATTATTATGTCTGCTCTTGAATCTTGGATCATATGAAAAGCATCTCCTATTGCATTAGTTCCTGTAGCACAAGCAGTAACTACGCTAGAACACATACCTTTAGCCCCGTACTTTATTGCAATGTTTCCAGCTGCCATATTACCAATTATCATAGGTATTAAGTAAGGTGTTACTCTACTTGGTCCCTTTTCCATAAGCTTTGTATGTTCTCTCTCAATAGTACCAATTCCACCTATTCCTGAACCAACTATTACAGCTATTTTTTCACTATCCTCTGCTTCTAAATCTAGTCCAGAATTTTTAATTGCTTCATCAGCTGCAACCATTGCATATTGACAATATTTATCCATTTTCCTAGCTTCTCTTTTATCTAGTGCTACTGTCACATCAAAATCCTTAACCTCAGCTGCTAGCTTACATTTAAAATTCGTAATATCAAAAGACTTAATTACATCAACACCACAAGTACCTTTTTTTATATTATCCCAAAAATTAATTACATCATTTCCTATAGGAGTAACTGCTCCCATACCTGTTATAACAACTCTATTTTTCATAAAGTAAACCCTCCTTTAATTATCACCTAAAGGTGCAGTGCACATTAAGATGTACCTCGCCTTTATATGCGCCATCGCCTATAGGTGATGAATCATCTATAGATAATGCATAAGCTATTTTTAAGGTTACATTACCATTCCGCCATCAACATTTATAACTTGACCTGTTATGTATGAAGCTTCCTCCGACGCCAAAAATGCTACTACATTTGCTACATCTTCTGGCATGCCAAGTCTCTTTAATGGAATAGTGCTCATTATAGCATCCTTTGCCTTCTCAGGTAAAGCCTGCGTCATATCTGTTTGAATATATCCTGGCGCTACTGCATTACAAGTAACTCCCCGTGCTGCAAGTTCTCTAGCAACAGACTTTGTCATACCTATTATGCCCGCCTTCGCAGATGAGTAATTTACTTGACCTGCATTTCCTGTTAGTCCTGACACTGAGGATATATTTATTATCCTTCCACTTCTTTGTTTAAGCATTATGGATGATACATGCCTAGTGCAGTTAAAAGAACCCTTAAGGTTAGTATTTATAACACTATCAAAGTCTTCTTCTTTCATTCTCATTAAAAGACCATCTTTTGTTATTCCAGCATTATTAACTAGAATATCTAAACCTCCAAATTCTTCAACACATTTTTTCATCATCTTTTCTACGTCGCTATAATTACTTATATCAGCCTGAACTGCTAACGCCTTAACCCCTAAAGCTTCTATTTCTTTAACTACATCAATCACTGCATCTTCACTTTTTCTATAGTTAACAACTATATTTGCTCCAAGTTTTGCTAGTTTTACAGCTATAGCCCTTCCTATTCCACGACTAGCTCCTGTAACTACTGCTGTTTTCCCTTTTAACATAAATTTGCGCTCCTTTACATCCTTCATAGTCTCCTAATCAGTTGCACTGCTTAATCAGTTGCACTGCTTAATCAGTCCTACTTCTTAAGAATTTCTACTGCTTTAGCTAAAGATGCCATATCTTCTATATTAATCACTGTAAGTTTTCTATCTATTTTCTTAACAAATCCGCAAAGCACCTTACCTGGTCCTATCTCTACAAAAGTATCAACACCATCTTTTATCATATTTCTTATAATTGTTTCCCATAAAACAGAACTCATAACTTGAAGTTTTAAATTACCTTTAATGTCATCCATACTTTTTACATAATCACCATTTACATTTGTCATTACTGGAATAGCCATATCTTCAAGATTTATATTTTCAAGTTCAACCTCTAATTTTTCTGCTGCTGGTTTTAACATAGAACAATGGAAGGGTGCACTTACAGATAAAAGAATAGCTCGCCCAGCACCTTTTTCTTTAGCCTTTTCGCAAGCTAGTTCTACCGCGGCTATTTCCCCGGCAATTACTATTTGTCCCGGGCAGTTTAAATTAGCAATTTCAACTATCCCAGCGTCTTTAGCTTCGTTACAAGCATCCTTAACTAAACTCGCTTCAAGCCCCATTATAGCTGCCATAGTTCCTACTCCTACAGGTACTGCTTCTTGCATAAATCTTCCACGCTTTTTAACAAGTTTTATTGCATCTTTAAAATCCATAGCACCACTACAAACAAGTGCTGAGTACTCTCCAAGACTAAGTCCTGCAGTTACATCACATTTAATACCATATTTTTTTAATGCCATAAGCGCAGCTATGGAGGTTGCAAGAATAGCTGGTTGAGTATTCTCAGTAATATTCAGCTGCTGGGTTTCACCCTCAAAACAAAGTTTACTTAATTCAAAATTAAGTTCTTTATCTGCTATGTTAAATATATCTTTACATTCATCTATATTTTCATATAATTCCTTGCCCATCCCAATATATTGGGCTCCCTGACCGGGAAAAATAAAAGCAATTTTACTCATAATTTCCCTCCTTAAATATGTTAAATCATCTCCTGTGGAGCTGCGGTTTTCATTATTATTATTATTTTTATTTCAATTTTATAATTGCGTCTTCTGCCTGCGTAAACATCTCTTCTATAATTTCCTTGCAACTTTGTTCTTTCTTTACAAGACCTGCTATTTGGCCTGCAAGAATAGATCCCATTTCAATATCGCCTTCTTTTGCTGCCCTTTGTAAGCATCCTCGACCAAGTTCCTCTAAAGTTTCTACTGAAACATTTTCCTTTTCAAGCTTTTGAAACTGTCTTGATAATTTATTTTTTAAAACTCTAACAGGGTGACCTGTAGGTCTTCCTGTAACCACTGAATCTATATCTTTTGCGGATAATATTTTCTTTTTATAATTCTCATGTATTGTACATTCATTTGCTACTAAAAATCTTGTTCCTACTTGAACTCCTTGAACACCAAGCATAAATGCTGCTGCAACTCCTCGTCCGTCGCCTATTCCACCTGCTGCAATTACCGGTATACTAACTCCATCAACAACTTGAGGTACAAGTGCCATAGTTGTAAGTTCACCAATATGTCCTCCAGATTCACAGCCTTCTGCAATCACTGCATCTGCTCCAGCTCTCTCCATACGTTTAGCTAGAGCAACTGATGCCACTACTGGTATTACTTTAATTCCATGTGACTTCCAAAGCTCCATATATTTACCTGGGTTTCCTGCCCCTGTAGTAACTACTTTAACGCCTTCTTCACATACAAGATGTGCAATTTCCTCAGCATTTTCACTTAAAAGCATTATGTTAACACCAAAAGGTTTATCTGTTAACTCCTTTGCTTTTCTAATTTCATCTCTTATATAATCAGTTGGTGCATTTGCTGCAGCTATTATACCTAGCCCCCCTGCATTTGATACTGCTGACGCTAAGCTACTGTCCGCAACCCAAGCCATTCCACCTTGTATTATTGGGTATTTTACACCTAAATCTTCAAAAAAAACGGAATTAAACATTTTACCCCTCCTCATTCCTTAAATACATATAGTTAGAGTCAGATAATTATAAAAAAAAGTATATATTACGCGGAATAGAATCGATGTAATATATACTTTTTAATTTACCGGAAAGTAAATATTTATATACCACTACCCGGCTCTCTAATTATCTAACCCTTTAATTACTATTATTTTAATTTTTCTTCTATATAGTGTACAATTCCTTTTACATCTTTGATGTTTTCTATATCTTCGTTAGGTATTTCAATCTCAAATGCTTCTTCAAGTGACATTACTATTTCAAATATTTCAAGAGAATCTACCCCTAAATCATCTGCAAATTTTGCATCCATTTTAACCTCTGCCTCGTCTATTCCTAATTGTTCAACTATTACATCTTTAACTTTCTTAAATACCATTAATAATTCCTCCTAAAATTTTATTTGCTAATTGTCCATTCTATTAATGAAGCTCCGTAGGTTAATCCACCACCAAAGCCTACAAGTATAATTTTATCTCCAGCTGTAAGTAAATCCTTTTTATTCATTTCATCCATTGCTATAGCTATACTTGCTGCTGATGTATTACCATATTTATCTAGATTAACGAAAAACTTATCTTTATCAGCCTTCAATTTTCTAACTACAAAATCTATAATTCTGAAATTTGCCTGATGACAAACAACATATTTAATATCTTCAAGTGTGCAATTATTTTCTTTTAAAATTCCTCTTATACTACTTGCAATAGTTTTTACTGCAAATTTAAAAATCTCTTTGCCATCCATGCTTATCGTTGATTTGAAGTTTTCATTCCCCTTTGTAAAAGTGTTTTTTACATCTACTGTAGGGCAAGTTAAAACTCCACCTTTTTTACCTTCTGAAGCTGAAGATATAGAAATAATACCTTTTTTTGTACCTGCCTCAAGTACTGCAGCTCCTGCACCATCTCCAAAAAGTATACAAGTGTTTCTATCTGTCCAATCAACAATTTTTGATAATACCTCAGCACCTATTACAAGCGCTCTCTTGCGCTCTCCTGTTCTAAGAAATTGCATTGCTATGTTAAGTGCAAATATAAAACCTGTGCACGCTGCTGATATGTCAAAGGCCATAGCATTAACTGCTCCAATATTCCCTTGAACTATGCATGCAGTAGCTGGAACAAATTGATCAGGTGATGTACTTGCAAGAATTATCAAATCTATGTCTTCAGGTTTAATGCCTGAATCTTTTAACGCGAAAAGAGCAGCTTTTGTTGCTAAATCAGAGGTATTTTCACCTTGTGATATGTGTCTCTCCTTGATACCTGTCATAGAGACTATCCATTCATCTGAAGTATCTACAATTTCTGCTAATTGCTGATTAGTCATTATGTTTAGAGGAACATAACTTCCTGTACCAATTATCTGTACTTCGTTCATTATTTAATTCCCCCTTTTTAACCTTATAATCTATACTTTTCTTTAAAAAAATTATTTAATTTTTCAAGAGATTTTATTAATATTTCTTCTTCTTGTTTATTTAGGCCATCTATAGTTGCATGCACCATATGAGAATGAAATGTATCATGTATTCTATAGGCGAGCTTTCCCTTTCTTGTAAGCGCGATCATTACTGATCTTCTATCCTCTTCTCCCCTTTTTCTATCCACATACCCTTTTTTCAAAAGTTTGTTGATAGCAGTTGTAAGAGTCCCTACTGTGATTTTAAGCCCTTGAGCTACTTGCGACATTGTTCTGCACCCATACATTCCTATTTCATAAATAGTATGTATTTCAGTTATGGAGATGTCTTTAAGTACTCCTTCTTTAAGTGCCCTCTGCTCTATTTGTAATATATCACTAAAGGTCTCTACTAAAAGTTCATTAACAACTCCAATAGATCTGCTCATGTTTATCACCATTTCCTATATTTCAATTTCATATACTTTGATAATCAAAGTATATCTATGGAATTGTTATTTGTCAATAAATTTACCATAAATATACATTAATTTGTTTATTTATGCTTGCCTTAATCTTATAAATTAAGTTCTGCCTCTTGCACTAGTTCATTCATAAGTTCTTTAACTGAAACAATTTTTTCTACTCTGTAGGCATTGCTCCCCACAAAAATAAGCCCTTTGTCTAAATTGCCTTTTACTGCTTGTATTAGCGCTTCTGTAATACAATAAGGTGTTGTTTTAGGATTACAATCCTTTATGCATAAATAACATTTGCTTACCTTGCAGCCTTCATCTGATACAATTTTCATAAAATTATTATTTATAGCTCTGCCTGGCATACCTACAGGACTTTTCACAATCTTTATATCATCTTTTTTTGAATTAATATAAGCCATTTTAAACTCTAAACTAGCATCACACTCATTTGTTGCCACAAATCTTGTAGCTATTTGTACTCCAGCTGCGCCAAGTTTTATAAGCTCTGCAATGTCCGCTCCTGTATAAACTCCACCAGCAGCTACTACAGGAATTTTTTTATTATACTTTTCTTCAAAAGGCTTAATTGCCTCAATAACTTCTATAACTATTTGCTTTAAATCTTGAGTTTTCTTTTCCACCAATGCTTCCATAGAGAAACCAAGATGTCCACCAGCTTCAGGACCTTCAACAACAATTAAATCTGCGGCACAATTGTTTTTTCTATCCCACATTTTTGATATAACTGTAGCTGCTTTTGCCGATGATACTATTGGCGCAAGCTTTGTTTTGAAACCTTTAGCTACTTTAGGTAGATTAAGTGCAAGTCCTGCGCCAGATATTATTAAATCAATTCCTTCTTCTAGAGCAACCATTGTTAGTTCATCATAATTATTCATAGCTACCATAATATTTATTCCAATTATTCCCTTAGGGCTTAATTCTCTTGCGCGTCTAATTTCATCCCTTAATGCTCTTTTATTTGCCTGCTTTGCATTAACTTCGAAATCTTCTTCTTTAAATCCGATTTGAGCAGTTGATATTATCCCAATTCCGCCTTCATTTGCAACCGCTGATGCAAGACCTGAAAGGGATACACCTACCCCCATACCGCCTTGGATTATAGGAATACTTGCAGTTAATTCTCCAATTTTTAAAGGAGGTAACTTCATAATTATCCTCTCCCTTTACTTTAATTTTCAACTAGTTTGATAGTCAAAGTATATATATTTTTATATTTTATGTCAAGACAAAATAATCTTACAACTATTTATACTAATCCACCAATATTATAGTTATTTATTTACATACTTTTTAGTATTTACTAAGTTATTAAAATTATTTATATATTCTTTACATCTTAATATAATATTTAAGTTTTATGCAAAAATTATTATATAAAATCTCTTTAGTTATAAAATAACTCCTTAATAAATATATTGTAGATATATTTATTAAGGAGTTACAATAAACTTTATTAAGAATAATTTTAAAAAGAGGGATAAATATGTTTAATATTTTTAAAGTAGACGGTAAAAAAAGTGTTGTTACTCTTATTGTTAGTGTTTTACTCGCACAAGGTGTAGGTTTTCTAAGTACTTATTTAAGCACTAATTCTCAAAGTACTTATGAAAAGTTTAATAAACCTTTCTTTTCACCTCCTGCATGGGTTTTCCCCGTAGTATGGACAATACTATTCTTTTTAATGGCTATCGCGGCTTATAGAATTTGGATGAAGGGTAAATCTGGCGCAGATAATCGCAAAGCATTAATCTTGTACGGATCTCAATTATTTTTAAATTTTCTTTGGACAATTATATTCTTTAGATTTAGACTATATGCAATAGCTTTTCTAGAACTGCTTCTATTATTAATATACATTCTATTAACTACTTTTGAATTTTATACGTTAGATAAACCTTCCGCATTCCTTATGGTTCCATATATTGCTTGGGTATCTTTTGCTGGAGTTTTAAATTATGCTATATGGATCATGAATTAATTGTAATCTGATGGCGTGCCCCAGAATTCTATGCGATTAAACATAGGATAAACAGAATTAAATTTTATATAAATAGGTGCTTTGTCTAAATATGGATTTGCTATGAAAAATTTTCTGTCTCCATATTTAATAGCCTGTAATGCCAGTGGTAATTCTTTAACAAAAATATTATTACGAACCGCTGACATTACTGGGTTCTTTTCTTTATCCACCATAACACTAGCCATAAGTACATACTCATTATAGATAATTCTCCATTCTGCAAAAACTTCATCCCTCATGTTGCTTATTTTTTCATAATCGTATTTTAGTGCAATAGTCAAAAATAACTCTCCCGTAATATCTGAATGAGTAAGAGTATATTTTCTAGGTATAATTGGTTGTGTAGCACCTGTATCCATTCCAAAATTAACCTGCAACTTTTCAGTGTTTAATCTTTTCAAATACTTCCTCCCACAATATAAATTTAATATATATTATATGAAGTTAAATGTTATTATGTTCTCTCTTCTTAAGTTTAATATCGTTGATAATAGTATTTCATGGTAATATAATGTATATCTACATAATTTTAAATTCAAAGGATTAAAAGGAGGAATTATGAACTCAAATTATAAAATAAAACAAATAACAAGTTTATATGATAGTTGTAATAAGTGCGGGCTTCCTATTATAAATTGCATTTGTGCCAAAGCGCCGAAAATAAAGACTGAGGCAAAAATTTGGATTCTATCTACCCAAAAAGAATTTTATAGAGCCTCTAATACTGCAAGGTTACTAACGATAATTAATCCACTTTCAACAGAAATATTTCTTTGGGAAAGAACTAAGATACCCGAAGCGTTAATATCAAATTTTAAAAATGAAATCTACGATATATTTTTACTTTTCCCAATAGAAAGTTATGAGACAAAGAACCGAAAAGTTGAATATAAAAGTACAAATAAAATCCCTGTATTCATTATCATAGACGGTACATGGAAGGAAGCGCGGAAAATAATTAGAAAAAGTACTTATTTAGATAATCTACCAATTATTTCATTAGAGCCAAATTTCAAGTCTAGATATGATTTAAGAAGAGGTGCACAGGCTGGTAATTTATGCACAATAGAAGCGGCTATAGAAGTATTAAAACTAAATGGAGAAATTGATAATTATCAAATAGTAAATAAGTTTTATGATCTATTTTTAAAAAGCTATAAGGCAGGTTCAAGTGGTCATAAAATTTCTAATCAAAATTAAAAGGTGCCTTATCATATGATTTAATGACATAGTTTAATTTTTTATATGATACAATCTACATATCTGTTATTATAAGAATATTATTATGATTGGAGTATATAACATATGAAAAAATTTAAAAAAATTTACATAGAAATTACAGATGTATGTAATCTCGCTTGCAGTTTTTGCCCACAAACAAATAGGACCTCTGAGTTTATGAGTTTAGAGACCTTTAGCGCAATCCTCGTCCAAATAAAACCTTTTACTGACTATATATATTTACATGTTAAAGGAGAACCACTTCTTCACCCAAATTTAGACAAATTTCTTGATTTAAGTTACGAAAAAGGTTTTAAAGTTAACATAACTACCAATGGAACTCTGGCCAGAAAAGTTAGTAGCAAAATAATGCTCAAACCTTCACTAAGACAAATCAACTTTTCCTTGCATAGTTTTGATGGGAATGAAGGTACTTCTAATAAGAATGAATACATTAATGAGATCCTTTCCTTTATTAAAGAATCTATAGATAAAACCGATACCTTATTTTCTCTACGACTATGGAATTTAGATAATGACAATGCTACAAATCTTAAAGCTAACAAAAATCATGAATTGCTTTCTATAATTGAAAAAGCTTTCAACCTAACTTATAAAATATATGAAGAAATAGTGCCCGGTAAAGGCATTAAAATTTGTGATAAAGTCTATTTAAACCAAGATTCGCAGTTCCAGTGGCCGGCTTTAATAGAACCTGAAGACAATAGCCCCGGCTTTTGTTATGGCCTTAGAAATCAAGTGGCCATATTAGTAGATGGGACAGTTGTTCCTTGCTGCCTGGATGGTGAGGGAATCATTAGCCTAGGCAATATTCATCAAACTGATTTTTCACAAATAATTGAAAGTGACAGGTCAAATAACATCTTTGATGGTTTTTCAAGAAGAGAAGTCGTTGAGGAGTTATGCAGAAAGTGTGGCTATCGAAAGAAATTTAATGATATATCACAAGGAACTCATATTTAAATATTCAATTTAATAAAACACACGTCAATTTACAAAATTGACGTGTGTTTTATTAATTATTTTACCATATGCATTATACAGTAATATTTGATGCTGCATCTTTTCTATCTTGTATGAATTTTTGTGCCTTATCAGCATGACCCTTCATTAGAATAGATATAAATAAGAAGATAAATAATATTAATGCAAGTACTGTTACGTCTTTTGTAAATACTCCATAATCAGCACCTGCTATTACTTCTCTTAATCCAGATACTGCATAGGTAAATGGCATAAATGGATTTAAAACTTTAAACAATCCAGGTACAATTTCTATTGGGAATGTACCTGCGCAAGAAGTAAGTTGAAGAATTAATAATATAATTGACAATAATCTTCCTACTTGTCCAAGCAAGAATACCAAACATTGAATAATTGCAATAAACACAAATGATAGTAGAATATTAAATAAGAAATATAACACTACATTATTTGGTCTAAGACCCAGTACCATTACTGCCCCACTTGCAAGCATCGCTTGCATAAAACCTATAGCACCATAAGATAAGAATTTACCTGCCACTACAGAAGCTGGGCTTGCTGTAATATCTTCATCTACCTTATCTGTAATTACGAAGAACATCATTAAAGCTCCTACCCATAATGATAGAGGAATGAAATATGGAGTAAATCCTTCACCGTAAGTTTTAACAGGATTTATTGGTTCTTGATCAATTACTACAGGCTGTGCAAATGTAGCTGCCATAGTTTTACTATCATTTTTAAGACTACCGCTAAGGTCTTTGTATCCATCTACTGTCTTTTCATTAAGTTCTTTAGAACCTTCTGATAACTTTAAAACTCCATCATCTAATTTACTGGCGCCAATATATAATTTATTCACGCCATCTTTTAACGATGGTAATTGTCCATTTAAAGTACTTATCCCTTGAGATATTCGAGCCGAACCATCATTGAGTTTTGATGCTGCATCTTCTAGAGATGGCATCTTTTGATTAAGTCGCAAAAGTCCTTCTGATAAAGTTCCTGAACCTACAGCAAGTTTCTCTGTTCCCTGCGTTAGATCTGGAATTTTATCATTAAGCTCTACTAGACCTCCCGATAAAGCTTCTGAACCTGTAGCAAGCTTTGTCGATCCTTGTGTTAATGCTGGCATTTTATTATTAAGCTCATCTAACCCTTTTGCTAAAGCTCCTGAACCTGCAGTAAGCTTTGCCACACCTTGCGTTAAATCCGGCATTTTATTACTAATTTGTGAAAATCCATCTCCAAATTCGGCATTCATAGAAGAATATAACTTGTCTAAACCTCCACTAATTTGAGCTGCTACTCCCGCAGCGCTACTCGTTTTTTCTGCAAAACTTCCAGCCCCTGCTGAATACTGCTCTGCACCTTGTGCAAATTCTGCCGAACCATTAACAAATCCCAATGATCCCGCCTCTAATTGCTTAGACCCTTCTGCTACTCCATGTGCACCCGCTTGAAGTTCTTCCATCATCGCTTGGTTGTTTTTATTTGTAGCCGCATTATTTAAGGAATTTATTGTGGCTAAAGCGCCTTGCATGTTTACATCATTTTTCGCATCAGGATTAGCTTCTAGAAACGCTCCAATTTGATCCTGCGCTTGTTTTAGCCCTGTTTGAGATGTTTTACTATTGTCTACTAAAGCATCTACTCCCCCAGCAACATTTGCACTCGCAATTTTAAGATTGCTTATGCCATCTTTCATTTGAACATATCCTGCATTAAGTTGATCAGAACCCTGCTTTAATCTAGTTGCTGACTCATTTAACTTAACTGCTCCATCTTTAGTTGCTCCAAGAGCTACAGCAAACTTTGCTGCCCCATCTTTAAGTTGCCTAGTTGAAGGTACTATTTGATTTTTATATGCATCATTAAGCTTTCGCATACCTTTACCTATATCTGGTACTTGGTTATTAAGTGCCACTAGCCCATTATTTAATTGACCCGCACCACCATTAAGTTTTCCCACACCTGTTGCCATTGCTGGTAATTGGTTATTAAGTGCCACTAGTCCATTATTCAATTGATCTGCTCCACTATTAAGCTTTCGCACACCTGTCGCCATAGTTGGTACTTGCTTATTAAGCCCTAATAATCCATTGTTTAACTGATTTGCGCCGCTACTTAGCATGCCTACTCCACTCGCCATTTCCGGTACTTGATTTTTAAGAGACCCCAATTTGCTAGTTAATGTAGTAGAACCAGCTAGTAATTTCTCTACACCATCCGATAATTCTGGAAGTTTATTGTTAAGCTGCTTTGTGCCAACCTCTAACTGACTCGTACCATCTTTAGCTGTAACCAAGCCATCAGCTAACTGCTCTGTTCCATCAGAAGCAGCTTTCATACCACCCTTAATTACATATAAACTATCAAACACCGCTGCTGTGTATTCCTTAGACATACTTTTAGTTAGTTCTGATTTAAGTTGATCTAAGACCTTACCATTAATTTGTGCCGCTAGAAAATTTTTCTTTTCATTTGCACTATACAATATAGTCGCTTGTTCTGGTTTGCCTTTTGTAGCGCTTAAAGCATTTGTTGAAAAATTCTGAGGAATTACAAACATAGCATAATAATCTTTACCCCTAACTCCATCTTCAGCTTGCTGTTTTTTAACAAATTTCCATCCAACAGCTCCCTTGCTTTTAAGGTTTTTTACCAAATCTTGCCCATAATTAACCTTTAATCCATCTTTTGTACTTCCTTTATCAAGATTTACTACGGCAACTGGCATATCCTTGATTCTTGCATATGGGTCCCAAAATGCAGCAAGATAAAGTAAACTATACAAAAGTGGTACTATAATAATTGCTATTACTGATACTCGTATAAATCTATTTCTAAATATGCTTGAAATATCTCTTTGAGCTACTTTTAAAAAATTCATATTATCACCTTTTCCTTTATACAAATTATTTATTATAAGAATTTTAATAAACATAATTTCTCGACTGACTGGTCAGTATACATTTATTTTACCTTATTTTAATATAAAGTCAACAGTTTTTTTAACAAAAAAGTAATAAGGTAATTCTATAATTTAGAATTACCTTATTACTTTTCATTTTATTTTATTCCATTTAATAAGTGTTCCATGAAATTATCTGTAATTTCATCTAATTTCATACTATCATTTTTTACAACATTATAAACTCCAACCGATGCTAGGGCTCCAAAATATGTATATGTTAAAAAAGAAGAATCACATTTTTTTATGGTTCCTTCCTCCATAGCCTTAATTAAGAACTTTTCAATATCTTCCATATACACCTTTAATAATTCTCTGAGTTCAAAGTGTCTTATTTTCCCTCCCCATACTTGACTCATTATAACCTTAAATAAGTCTCTATTTTCGTATACTAATTTTAACTGATCCCTACTTAATTCCCTTAATTTGAAATTATAGTCGCCATCCCCTGTATTAATGCTTTCTATTTGCTGCCTTAGCAAACTTACTCCCTCAGTGATTATGTATTTAAAAACCTCATCCTTACTTTTAAAGTAATAGTATACTGTACCTTTAGCAACTCCTGCACTTGCTGAAATCTCGTCCATAGTAGCTCCATCGTATCCATTAGTTGAAAAAATTTTAATTGCTGACTGAAATATAGATCTTTTTGTTTTATTCATAAACACACCTCAACTTATTAAAAAAATTTTCTTATGTTATCCATTAATTTTAAGAAGCTCAAAATAAGATTATATTTTAAACACCTTAAACAATGTTTTACTAATATTATACTATATAACTATATATTAAAAGCATTTTGAAACATTATTCTACATAATGATAAATCTAAGAGTTAACTAATAAGCTAATTTATAACTTAATAAGAATAAATTATTAACAATTTCACAAAATAATGGATTAATGTATTAATAGTGGATATACTATGATTTATAAGTTATAAAAATTCACAATTAAAGGGTGATAAAATGAGAGTTCCAAATCATATCGGAGTAATCCCCGATGGAAATAGAAGATGGTCCCTAGATAAAGGTTTATCAAAAGACAAGGGCTATACCTTTGGCCTAGATCCTGGTTTGTCTTTATATAAGCTTTGCAAAGATGCTGGTGTAAAAGAGATGACCTATTATGGGTTTACTACTGATAACACAAAAAGACCATTCCTTCAAAGGGTAGCTTTTGTTAAAGCATGCGTGGATGCAGTAAAACTTTTAAGTACACAGGATGCTGAGCTTCTAGTAGTTGGGAATACTAACTCACCTATGTTTCCTAAAGAACTACTTCCTTTCACCACTCGGAAAACTTTTGGAAAGGGTGGTATGAAGCTAAATTTTCTTGTTAATTATGGTTGGGAATGGGATCTAAGTAATTTAGATCAAAACAAAAGCAGTAAAAGGAGCAATATATTTGATTGTATAAAAACTAATGATATTTCTAGAGTAGATTTAATTATTCGTTGGGGTGGAAGAAGGCGTCTTAGTGGATTTTTGCCACTACAATCCATATATTCCGACTTTTATGTTATAGATGATTATTGGCCCGATTTTAAACCCGAGCATTTATCAGATGCTTTAAATTGGTATAATGAACAAGATATAACCTTAGGTGGTTAAATCATCTCCTGCGGAGCTGAACTCATCTCCTGCGGAGCTGAACTCATCTCCTGCGGAGCTGAAATATCCTTTATCACTTTCAAGAAAATAACTAGCAATTCTGCTAGTTTATTTTTTTTAGTATTCAAAGCTATAATTTTATTGTTTTAAATAGATATAGGTTTAAAATAACTTATATCTATTTTTTTACACACTAAAATATGTTAATATTTAATTAATTATATTTTTTAAAGGAGTTTGATATGGCAAGCGAAGGAATAAATTGCTCTAAATGCATACATTACTATATTACTTGGGATTCATCTTTCCCTAGAGGTTGCAAATTGTATGGCTTTAAAACCAAGAATATTCCTTCCATACTAGTGAAACAATCATCCGGTATATCATGTGGTAATTTTACGCCGAAATAATAGTAACAATTTTTGACCGTAATTACTTAAATAAGGCATATAACTAGAAAATTCGATCTAGTTATATGCCTGGTAAATCCCTATATATTAGTCTATAACCCTTCCATTATCCTGAGTTACCTCGCTGGCATAAGACTGGATTTCTTCTTGCCTTATGGTTCCATCATCATTAATTCCTGTAACTATTGTAGGTATATTTACAAGTTTACTATCTACACCCTCAATTTTAACATACCTATCTAATCCATTTTTAAGTTTTTCATATTCATCATTTCCAAGTTCTCTACCCTTCATCATTTTCAAAATTCATCTCTCCTTTAAAATGTAATGCATTGTATATGCAAAAATATATAATTGTTAGCCTAAAATAATTTTCACCACAATATAATTTTGCTGAAAAGAGATGTTTTTTATTCATATATTTATTTTTATTTAATATATTCCTGAGGATTTATAGGAACATCATTTTCTCTCACCTCAAAATGTAGGTGTGGACCCGTACTATTACCTGTACTTCCTACTTCTCCTATTTTAGCGCCTCTACTTACTGTTTCACCTTTTTTTACTGTGATAACACTACAATGTGCATATATAGTTTCTATGCCATCTCCGTGATCAATCTTTATTACGTTACCATATCCAGTCTCCCACCCTGCATAACTTACATTACCATCTAATGCAGTACTTATAGGTTCTCCAAAACTGGCTGCTATATCGATTCCTTTATGCATTTTCCCCCAGCGCTGTCCAAAGGGTGAACTTATACTGCCTCTTGATGGACTATTTATAGATGATGCCACAAGTGTTGTATTTTTTTTGGTTCCAACTGATACCATTTTATTCTGCACTTGTTTTGTAATTTGTGAGGATAAAATTTCCTGGGAAACAACTTTATTATTAATAGATGTTATAATCTTGCTAACTTTTTTTGTTCCAGAGGCGCCTTCATGGATTGTTTTATTAACGCCACTCATTAATTCACTTGAGGATGTCATAATTGTTTTAGGCAACACCTCTTGGTCTTTAACTATATTAGCAACTATTTTGACACCCATAAGTGGTGTTTGTAATTTATCGTTATATTCAATTACTTCGCGTACTATTTCAGAACTTTCGTATAGATCTCCAGTTTTAACCTTAACACTTTCATAACTGATTTTATTTTCTATATTAACTGACTTAATACCACTTGGCTTAATTGTCTTCGAATAATAATGTTTTATACTAGTCAAAATTTCTTTACCTTGATTTTCGCTGGAAACGTATGCTATTTTTCTACTATCAGATTTCATTTCAAGTGCATCTACAACTATGTCAAATTTCTTAAGCATTATTTTTTTAAGTTCACTTTCATTTGTAAACATAATATCATCATCTACTTTTACTTTATCTAAAGTAAAATCGTTAGTCATAACTACATTGCTATATTTAAGTTTAAGTTCATTTTGTAGTTCCTTATATGTTTCATTAAACCCTGACTTACTTTTTACAAAAGTTATTGCATTACTTTCTATAGACACTTTATAACCATAATACCTATAATCATTAAAATATAATATAGTAACTGTAATTATAAGAGTTATCACTACAATACACATATTAATTTTACTTAGTTTTAATTTATTCAAATTAATACCTCCTTCACTACTTACTTAATATTCCCTTTATACCAAATAATAAACATTTTTTAAGTATTTCTTTTCTCCCTACCTTTAACTATATGGTATAATGTAGTTTGAATAATAAATTTTTATAGACTAAAATCTTAAGTATAATTTATGATAAACATTACATAGATAAACTTTAATTTTAAGTTTTATGATTTTTAAATTTAACTCTTTAATATAGAAAGGAAGGTAGTGACTTTATGAGCACTTTCATGTTTAAGAATGAAAATTATAAATATACTCCTGTGAGTAATATTTTTATAGATAAGTTTATGCCTAACGCTAGAGGAGAATTTGTGAAAGTTTATCTTCTTGGGCTAAAATATTGTGCATCTGGAGAAATAGGTGCTACCTCACAAATTATAGCAACAACTCTAGGACTTCTAGAAACCGATGTTGTTAACGCCTGGAATTATTGGAATGATGAGAGCATAATTAAAATGACTCCAATTGATAACATGGGTAACTATAACATTGAATTTTTGGATTTATTAGATGTTCCCACTGATAATCTTCAAAATATAAATTTACTCGAAGAATTAGCTAATTCTTCGATAAAAGGTATGCTTCAAGATATTGAGAAGCTACTTGCAAAACCTTTATCACCAAAAGAGATGACTATGTACCTAGGATGGCAAAAGGATTTTAATTTTTCCCCTGAGCTAATCCTACTTCTAATCCAATATTGTGTATCAAAAGGTAAAGTTGACTATAGATACATTGAGACCATTGCAATTGCGTGGCATGATTCTAATATTAAAAACATTGAGGATGCCCAATCATATATAAAGAAACATGAGGATAAATGGATAAATATTAGGAAAATATTAAATTACCTAGGAATAAAAGCACCAGAAATAATGAAGCCTCAAGAGCAGATATTAGATAAGTGGATAAATGTTTATAAATTTTCTTTAGAAGTTATATTTAAAGCTTGCGACATATGTTTTGACAGGCTTAACCGCGCAGATTTTAAATATATTGATGGAATACTAAATAGTTGGTTTAAAGATGGTATAAAATCTCTAGAGGATATAGAGAAAAAAGATAAAAAGCGATTACTTACTAATAAACCTAAGACCGCTGGTGGCAAACCTTCCAAGGGAAGTTTTACTGATTACGAACAAAGAGCTTATGACTTTGACGAGCTTGAGAAAAAATTACTAGGATGGGATAAAAATGATTAAAGGGTATCAAACCAAGATATTATCCGTTTATGCTGGAATAAGGCAAAAGGAAGAGGCAAACTTTAGAGATAGGAAGGCTCACATTGAGAGAACTCATCCTGAAATTATTGACCTAGATCATAAGATAGGTAAGTTATGCATTGAATTATCTATTAGTGCACTTAAAAGTATAAATAATAGAGATGAATATTTACGTGATTTAAAAGAAAAAATTATGGATCTAAGGGTGAAAAAATCAGAACTATTAGTTTCTAACGGTTTTGATATGGAGTACCTAAATTTACATTACAGATGTACAAAATGTCGCGACACAGGATTTATTGGAAATGTAAAATGCTCCTGCTTTAAACAAAAAGTCATAGATGTTTATTATACCGGATCCGAACTTAAAAGTAATCTAAAAACCCATAATTTTGATAATTTTAAAATGGATTTTTATCCTTCTAGAAAAAGTGAACTCCAATCAGAATCTCCAAAAAAGAATATAGAAAAGATTTTATCCAATTCCATGAGTTTTCTTAGAAATTTTGATACCTCTGATGAAAATCTATTATTTTATGGAAGTTCTGGCACAGGGAAAACATTTTTGTCCCATTGCATTACAAAAGAATTAATAGATAAAGGTTCTTTTGTAGTCTATAGGACCGCTGAAGAATTAATAAAGGCTTTAAAGGATATTAGATTTAATAATGATCATTCTTTAGAAGACTTACTTGTAAATTGTGATCTACTCATTATAGATGATTTGGGTACTGAGCAACTTTCAGATTTTACTAAAACAGAAATGTTTAATCTTATAAATACAAAGTTATTGAAACAAAAAAAAATGCTAGTATCTACTAATTTAACTCTTGAAAATTTACTTAAGACCTATTCTGAGAGATTAACTTCTAGATTACTTGGTAATTTCACTCTTTGTAAGTTCTTTGGAGACGACATACGAATAAAGAAAAATTTGAGTAGACCTAAATAAAATAACACTGTTGATAAATTTATTGATGCACAAAAATTTATCAACAGTGTTATTTTCATGTTAATTTTAATGTTATTTAATTTTCTTTTTTAGTTCTTTCTACAAATCTTCCAAGGAAAAAAAATAATTCCAACTCCAATACCTGTTTGTACACAAAAGAGTAAGCTCTCAACTTCGCCAGGTATTTCTCCACCAATTAAAGTTTCCATAACAGGTGTAGCCCAAGGTTTAAAATCGGTACCTGTGATCTCTGAAACTATTTCACTTCCTGTATCATCGGAGCCACACCACCGCTTGTAGACGGATATGCAAGTCCCTACCACATTTAAGTACGCCTTCGCCTTTTCCAAAAAAAAACAACTACAGGAATTCCATCTATAGCTTCACTAAGATACATTAGCCCCCCACATTCCGAGTAACAGCTCAGTCCATTTAAAAACTCAGTTTTAATACTTAAAAGCATAGATTTATTGAGACTGAGCTCTTTTATAAATACCTCAGGAAAACCTCCCCCAATATATAAAAAATTAATATCTTCTGGAAGTTTGCTATCATTTAAGGGACTAAAATAGATGATTTCTCCTAATTCCTCTAGTAACTCTAAATTTCCTTATAGCCTTTCACAGCATACCCTCTATTCATAAGAGCCTTCATAAATCCAAGGGTTATGGTGGTCTTTCCACCTCCGCTACTATTTGAAGATATAACTATTGTTTTCATTTATTCACCTCTATATTTTTTTAGTTAGCTTCATATTCTCCAAAGGAAGGTTACGACAATTAAAAATCTTCAAGGGATTTTATAAGTTTATAATCTTGTATATTTTTTTCATATCTATGTTATTTCTTACTATTAGAGCTAATTTATCAAGTTCCTTTTCTCTAAGACTTTCATAAGTTTTAGCTTCCTTTAAACACAATCCCTTTTCTTCACGAATTTTGTTTAGTATCATTTCCCTAAAAGGGATACCATCGAATATTCCGTGTATGTATGTTCCCATAATATTACCTTGTTTGTTTATAGCTCCATCAGGGTAGTCTACACTTTCTCCGTTTTTGGTGCACATAGTGAATAATGGCTCCGTATCTTTACCATAAGTTGAAACGCCCATATGTATTTCATAGCCATATATACTATTATTATTGAACTTAGCTTCAATTCTTGTGGTTACTTTTTCATCCTCGAACTGAGTAATAATATCTAATAGTTTCATACCTTCTATATACTTTAAGCTTGTCTCTACTTCATTAGGATCTAAAATAGCACTTCCAAGCATTTGATACCCACCACAAATACCTATTATGGTCTTTTTTTCACCAAAGCACTTTATCTCATCCAAAAGTCCACAATTCTTTAATGCAAGTAAATCTTCAATGGTATTTTTACTTCCAGGAATTATGAGTAAATCGGGGCATCCAAACTCCTCTTTACTAGTTATAAATCTTACAGAAACATCATCTTCAATTTTAAGAGCATCAAAATCTGTGAAATTAGATATATGAGGCAGTTTTATAACTGCAATATCAATATCCTTTGTAGCTTTTTTATTGAATTCTAATGCTCCATCTTCATCTTCTAGCTGTAGATTGAAGCTTGGAACCACTCCTAGACATGGCACATTTATCATATCTTCTATCATAGTAAGTCCAGGCTTTAGTATTTCTATGTCTCCCCTAAATTTATTTATAATTGTACCCTTAACCCTTTTCTTTTCGTTATCCTCTAATAAAAGCATTGTTCCTGCTAAGGCTGCAAAAACTCCTCCTTTATCTATATCACCTACCAAAATCACAGGTGCATCAATAAGTTCCGCAAGTCCCATATTTACAATATCTCTATCTCTTAAATTAATTTCCGCGGGACTGCCTGCTCCTTCTATTACAACAATTTCAAAATTCCTTTCAATTTTCTTGAAATCAAACTTTAACATCTCGCTAAACTCAAGCTTCATATTATGGTATTCCTGGGCTGAAGAATTACAATACACCTTACCCTTTACAATAACTTGGCACTTTTTATCTGAGCTTGGCTTTAATAAGATTGGATTCATGTAGGCCTCTGGTTCGAGTCCTGCTGCATATGCCTGAAGCACCTGCGCTCTTGCCATTTCTTTACCATCTAATGTAATATAAGAGTTTAGAGACATATTTTGAGATTTATAAGGGCATACTGTAAATCCATCTTGTTTAAATATTCTACATAATGCAGTAACTAATATACTCTTCCCAACAGAAGATGCAGTCCCTTGAACCATTATTTTAGCCATTTAAATCCCACCTTTTTTTGTTTTACCAAGTCCTTCGTATCTATTTTCTATAGCATCTCTAATATGGTCTAAATATATTTCTTGAAATTTAGATACTTCGCCTAAGCCATGCAAATATATGTTAACTTTGATTCCCTGATTCTGTATAACCAGCTTCCAGGAATCCTTTTCATCACTTGTCATGTCATTTTTAGCATGATCTCCTGCCACTAGCATTAAAGGAATTAAAGTAATTTCCTTTATCTTATCTTTGTTAAGTCTTCTAATAACGTTTTGCAGCGTTGGGTAGCCTTCCACTGTTCCTAAATGAACATTCCCATACCCATTGTCATTGAATACACTTTGAAGACATGAATAGCAAGCATTAGCATAATATATTGTTCCATGTCCCATGAGAACCACATCTTTATAGTATAAGGCTGGTCTACCTAGAGTTATACTCCTGTTTTGACTCAAAAAAAATAATACCCCTACCAAAAAAGATAGGGGTATAGTAATCCTTATTATCTATAACAAATGAAACCCTAACAAAAAAAAGGATACCGCCACTACCCTTCCCTCCGAAGGATTAGCCTAACTTATGGCAGGTCTCCTGACTTACGTGTCTCTCTCCTCCCACCTTCCCAGCTTTTTAGCCAGTGATTGGGATTTGTCTACGTATACAGTAGCGGGGGCTGTAGCATTATTGCTTTCCCTTTTAAACATTATAGCACCATAAATTCACTATTCAATTATAGATAGATTATAACTTAAATTAATTAAAAGTACAACCTGAGGTTGTTTACACATATCGTTGAAAAGTTAACCTTGTTTGTTGCTTAATAAATCCTATATCAGGCGTATACTTATATTTTTTTATTCACATAAAA
This sequence comes from Clostridium sp., assembly GCF_050717545.1. Taxonomy (GTDB): domain Bacteria; phylum Bacillota; class Clostridia; order Clostridiales; family Clostridiaceae; genus Clostridium_AD. The sequence continues at coordinate 52,444 of NZ_JBOITN010000033.1, read as the reverse complement.
ATTTTAATAGAATATATTAACTATATAGAATATACATTAGCTATATTCTGTACAAGCTCATTAATTAACCTATTGTAAATTTATAAGAAGGGCATTTAAAAATACTGATCTGATTTAATGGAACATATTCTCAACGTATAACCCTTACGTTGAAAATATTTTTAATGGTATATGTAGTTATAAGAAATCTAAATAACCAAATCAGTATTAATAAGTATTGTCTAATTCTAAATTTAAAAAGAAATATAGGTGATAAAAATATGGACAAGTATTATAACAAAGGAGAAGTGCTATATAAATATATTATTGAGAAATTTTTAGGTGAAGGACGGTATGGTATTGCGTATTTAGGAGTAAATGATAAAGGTGAAAAATGTGTAATAAAACAATTGAAAGTAGAAGAACTTAAGAATACTAGAAAAAAATTGTTTTATGAGGAAAAAATATTGAGAAGTTTAGATAATTGCTCTGGTTTTCCTAAGTTTATTTCAAGATTTAAGGATGAGTATAGAGAAGGTTATATATTAGAGTATATGGAGGGAAATACTTTTCATCAAATATTATCTAAGACTCAATATGAATTTACCAAAGAGGACATTTACGAAATTGCAGATAAACTTTTAGATTTAATAGAAGAATTGCATAATAAAAATATTGTACACCGAGATATTAGAGCTTCTAATGTAATTGTCAATGAAAATAAAGAAATATTATTAATTGACTTTGGATTGGCAAGATTCATAAATAATAAAAGATATACAAAAGAAAAAGATTATTGGTTTTTCTCGGATTTTTTAATTCATTTATATTATTCATCTTATTTCGATGAATATTCAGAAGAAGAAAAGCCTTGGTATGAAGAACTTGATTTAATAGAGGAAGAAACACATTTTTTAAAGAGGCTTATGGGACTTGATGGTAAGTATAAAAATCTTGAAGAAATTAGAAAAGATCTAGCAGAATTAAAGAAGATTAATCAGATAAATAAATAAGGTTTTATTTATTGCATATAAAAAAGTTATTTCACTTCTAAATTAAGGAGGAATGTATAATGCCAAATTCGGTTGGCATATATAAAATGTATCCTAAAACCTTTAGGGCAAATGTCTACACTTTAGATCCTTTTAGGATGATAGGTTTAATAGATATAGATATAATGTTTAATGAAGACTTGGAAAGAGTAACCTTAGCCTTTTACAGGTCTTCTGGAACAAATAGCGGAAAAATAAAGGGGTTATGGTATCCAATAGCTGGTATAAAGACACACAAGGGAAGTTTTATAGAATTTACACCATATATAAATTCTGTTTTGACTAAAACTACAAGTGGCGGCAGAGCTGGTAAAGGATGGCTAGCTAAATCATTATTCTTTGGACATATAAATAATGACCCATCTAAAATAAGAGGATTTTCAAACGGAAAACACTATGAAAGCCTTTTATGGATAGGTGAGACTTTAAGGAATTTATATGGAGAAGATGAATATAAAAAAATGCCTACCCTAAGTTCTAGAAAGTATAACACTATACTAACCGCAACAGATATTTATGAGGGCAATAAATATTCACAAAGAGAAAACTTTGAGAAGTTTATAGAAGAAATATTTTTGGATCATCACTAATAATTATTAACAAAATAGGGAACTGAAGCATACTATATATTAAGTTAGATAGTTTAACTTAATATAAATTGAAGGGGGTGCCTTCATGGATTATTTAAAGAGTGAATCATGTAAAGGTCATAAAAACTATAGAATGAAAAATGAGTATAATAATGAATCTGATAGTAATTTGAGCAAATCATATAGCAATTTAAGTATATCAGATATAAGTCCAAGCAGTAGTTCTAGAAGTAGTTCTAGAAGTAAATCAAGAAGCAAGTCAAGAAGTGCTTCAAGAAGTAAATCAAGAAGTGCTTCAAGAAGTAGATCATACAGTAGATAATATATTTATCTCAATACCAAGGCCAACTATTAATAAGTTAATTAAATAAAAAACAGACAATAATGATCCACAAGAATATGAAGTACCCTTTGTAAATAATGGACAAGGGGTACTTTTTCGTATAGCTTATTATCTGGATTTATACATGTATCATATAACTATAGTTTTTTGATACACTCATTTTTATATAAACTTTGAGGCTAAATTTGTAGTTTAACTTAAATTAATTCTTGCTATAACTCTTAAAGTAGTAGAAAGAGATATTATAAATTTATAATACAATAATTTACAGTCATCATTGTAATAAAAAAAAAGTACTAAACAAATGTTTAGTACTTTTTTGGAGCTGGCAATAGGAATTGAACCTACAACCTGCTGATTACAAGTCAGCTGCTCTACCGTTGAGCCATGCCAGCGTAAATATGGCGACCCAGAAGGGACTCGGACCCTCGACCTCTGCCGTGACAGGGCAGCACTCTAACCAACTGAGCTACTGGGCCATATATGGTGGGAACAACAGGGCTCGAACCTGTGACCCTCTGCTTGTAAGGCAGATGCTCTCCCAGCTGAGCTATGCTCCCATATATGTTTTGGTGGTGACTCCTAGGGGAATTGAACCCCTGTTACCACCGTGAAAGGGTGGTGTCTTAACCGCTTGACCAAGGAGCCTTATTAAATTTTAAATTAATCTCACAATAATAAACTTTACAACTTACTAATTAAAGTACATTTGCTTTTTAAAATTATTGCAGCATAAAAATGGCGACCCAGAAGGGACTCGGACCCTCGACCTCTGCCGTGACAGGGCAGCACTCTAACCAACTGAGCTACTGGGCCATATATGGTGGGAACAACAGGGCTCGAACCTGTGACCCTCTGCTTGTAAGGCAGATGCTCTCCCAGCTGAGCTATGCTCCCATATATGTTTTGTGTGGTGACTCCTAGGGGAATTGAACCCCTGTTACCACCGTGAAAGGGTGGTGTCTTAACCGCTTGACCAAGGAGCCATAATCGTTGTCACTTTATTAATTATGTACTTGGGTCTCGCAACCCGACATAGACTATAATACCTAACTTTTGTTAAAGTGTCAACACGTTTTGTTGTTTTTTTTATTTTTATTTTTTAATGACTAACTCAACCCTAGCAAATTCAACGGTTTATCATACTAATAAAAATTATAGTTTATTAAAAAGATTTACCTACTTGCTAATAAATTTTAAATATTTTTTATAATTTTTTATAAAATAGAATAAAAAACCATGTTCATCCTAGGTATTTTAGGGTAAAATTATAATCAAAACAATTTATACTAGAAACATAATTTTTTTCTTGAAGGGAGAGATTTTTTTGAAACATTCTCTTATAATAATTGGCGGAGGTGCCTCCGGACTAATGGCTGCTCTTGTGGCAAAAAATTCTGGAATTGATGTAGCAATTATAGAAGGAAGCGACAGAGTAGGCAAAAAAATATTAACTACCGGTAATGGTAGGTGTAACATTAGCAATGCAAATATAAATAACGATAGATACCACAGTGATAATCTACATTTTTTTGATCTCGCGTTAGCTTCTTTTACCACAAAGGATACTATAGACTTTTTTGCGTCTTTAGGTTTACCTTTAGTGACAGTTGATGGAGATAAAATGTTTCCTATGTCCATGCAAGCATCATCAGTCCTTGATATTCTGAGATTTGCTATGGAAGAAAAAAATATTCCTATTTATACAAATACAAAAGCTAAGGATATTACTAAACTCAAAAATGGATTTAAGTTACGTTGCTCGGATGACAATATATATGAATGTGACCGGTTAATTATAGCAACCGGTGGCAAATGTGCCCCTAAAACAGGTTCTGACGGCTCCGGATATACATTAGCTATGCAATTAGGTCACAGTATAATACCTCAAGTTCCAGCCCTAGTACAGCTTAAATTAAACTATAGTAAACTAAAAGCTTTGTCTGGAGTGAAATTTGATGCTGCCTCCGAGATATTTATAAATGGTTTATGTCTTCAAACGGAATTCGGAGAAACACTTTTTACGGACTACGGTATTTCAGGACCTCCAATTCTTCAACTTAGTAGAACTGCAGCCTACGGTCTTTCTAAAAATAACAAAGTTTCTTTAAAAATCGATATGTTACCAACTATTACTAGCGAGGATCTAAAAGAATTTTTAAACAAACATTGGTCCTTATTTGGAAATCGCACCGTTTTTGATTCATTTATAGGAATAATTAATAAGAAAATGATTCCTATAATTTTAAAAGAAGCTAAAATAGAAAACATTCATAAACTTTGCCGCGATTTAGACTTAAAAGAGAAAAGCGATATATATGGTTTACTTAAACATTGGGAATTTCAAGTAACAGGCACTAATTCTTTTGCAAATGCTCAAGTAACTGCAGGCGGAATTAACACAAAAGAAGTTAATCCTAAAACTCTAGAATCAAATATCACGAAAAACTTGTATTTTGCTGGAGAAGTATTAGATGTAGACGGTGATTGTGGTGGTTTTAACCTACAATGGGCATGGAGTTCTGGTGCTGTTGCAGCCCTTAATGCTTCCAAATAGATAATATTGTATACGTGATTAGAATTTTTTCTTTGATTATGCTAACAAAAGTATAAATTTTAGAATTACTTGGTGAAGTGAATGCATATCAATCAATATATACTTTTCGTTATAGCATAATCTATGAAAAAAACATTCTAAACTACTATATCCATGTGCTTTCTAAGAGAGTAAGCTCAATCCCCTCCTCATTTACGATTTTATGTCTACATATTATCTTGTTTTCTTTTCTTATAACCTGAGTGCTAACTGTTATAGTTTCTCCGTATGTTGTTTCCTTGATGTAGGTTACCTTAATGTTTTTTAATTCACAATTCAAAACTATATCTTTTGGGATTGTTTCTAGGGCCCACGCCGCGTATTTAACATTGTTTACGTGTTTATTAGTATCAATGTCACTGTATCTAACTTGAAAACTTTTCTCACTATTTACCTGGTTTATTGACAATATATTCTCAATATCTATAGGCTCATTTTTATTATCAACTATGCCATAAACATCGAACATATCTTTAGTAACTCTTATCGGTCTTCTTCTGTCAGTATTTATTAAAATCCATACGGAATCAGCACGTCCTATTTTATTACCTTTATCGTCAAAAATTTCATATTTTCTATATGCATAAAATTTATTAAAAGAATGTGCGTATGTCTCAATCTTTATACTCTCGTTAAGCAACGGATATGAATCCATTGTTATATCCCATTTATATAAGACCCAGGCCATTTTATGCTCTTTAAGATATTCGATTCCAACTCCCAAATATTCACTTTGATACATTGCCATATCTCCAAGATAATTCATTATGCTTATAATCAATGCTTTTTTATGTATGTCTACCTCGTAATAATGAATGTTATACTCTCTGCCAGTAACTACTAAACTTTTACTCATGTTATCACTCCTATATTTTTTAAAGTATGTAATATCTACTGATTTTATGATTAATAAACTTCTTTATACTTGAAACTAAACTACTTAAATATAAGTTAATAAATTAATATTAACATAAACTTTGATAAATTTTTATTTATCTATTTATTTCTTATTAAATAAGTGCTAAACTATTGTTGTCGGTATTCATTATGAAACCGAACTACATTTTATTGATAAGGATTACAAATAGGTCGACTTATATCCTTATGGAATAAGAGCGGAGGGGACACATGATTAACAATTCTATGAAACTAAGACGAAGAATAAAAACAAGTGAACTTACAACCATCGGTATGCTATCAGCTATTTGCGTTGTACTTGGACTAACTGGCTATGGATTTATTCCACTTCCTGGTGCCAAAGCTACTATAATGCACATACCCGTTATTATAGGTTCAATAATAGGAGGTCCACTGGTAGGAATGACTATTGGCTTCATATTTGGTATTTTTAGTATCATTCAAAATATAACAACTCCCAATATACTATCTTTTGCTTTTATAAATCCTTTAGTGTCTGTATTACCAAGAGTTCTTATTGGTTTTACTTCATACTATGTTTATAAACTAAGCTACATAAAAAAAGATAGTGTAAGAATTGGTCTGGCAACTGTTGTTGGTTCTCTAACTAACACTTTTGGGGTACTTACCATGGTATACATTTTATATGCAGCTAAATTCGCCGTTAGTAAAGGCATAGATCCATCTATTGCTGCAAAGACCATTTATGGCATTGCTATAATAAACGGTGTTCCAGAAGCTATCATAGCTAGTGTAATCACCATACCTGTTGTACTGTCCATTAAGAAAATTAAAAAAAGATAAACAGAATATTAAAAAATTAAGACACCTAGCATTTGCTAGGTGTCTTAATTTTTTATGCGTTTATTGCAGTCATTAATTCTTCTAAATTAAGACCATGAACCATTGCTGCTTCTTCTAATGTTTCAGCCTGAGCTGAAGGACATCCTACGCATCCCATTCCAAAGTTCATTAATATCTGAACTGATTCAGGTTTTGTTCTTACAACTTCTCCTATTGTCATATCCTTAGTTATTTTCATATCATATACCTCACTTTATTTTAATTTTAAACCATTATACCAGAATCAAACAAATAAATAAACAAAACATTTATTTAACTTTAATTCTTATTCTCATTATAATCTATATACTTGTATTTTACCAGTACGCACTTTTTTAATCTTTAGTATATATTTGTATACCTTTAATAAACCTACCTCAATACTTATAATCCCCTATTATATTAAAACCATACATTTTAAAATATATTTTAAAGATATGAATTTTGCAAATATGTGCTATATTTGGGTTAATACCATTGTTTGATCTCTTTTAGGTCCTACTGAAACTATGGAAACTTTAACTCCAGTAAACTCTTCAATTCTATTCATATATATTTTTGCATTTTCAGGAAGTTCATCATAACTTCTTGCATCAGCTATGTTTTCATCCCAACCATCAAATTCTTCATATACTGGCACGCACGCTGCTAAATCCTCAAGACTTGCTGGGAAATAATCAATAACGCTTCCTTCAAACTCATATCCAACACAGATTTTAATTTTTTCAAGTCCTGCTAATGTATCTATTTTAGTTACAGCAAAACTTGTAATTCCTGAAACTCTTGCTGCAGATTTTAATATAACAAGATCAAGCCATCCACATCTTCTTGCTCTACCTGTAGTTACGCCAAATTCAAAACCTTTTTCACGGATCCATTCTCCTGTTTCATCTTCAAGTTCTGTTGGAAATGGTCCTTTTCCTACTCTTGTAGTATAAGCTTTTGCTACTCCTACAACACTTGTTATCATAGTAGGTCCTATTCCTGCTCCAACACAAACTCCACCTGCAATAGTGTTTGACGAAGTTACAAAAGGATATGAACCATAATCTATATCGAGTAAAGTTCCTTGTGCTCCTTCAAATAAAACATTTTTACCAGCTTTTATTGAATCGTAAACTTTAACCGATATGTCCTTTACAAAAGGTCTCATTCTTTCTGCATAATCTATGTAATCATTATATATTTTATCAAAATCTAAAGCAACTCCGCCAAGAACTTTTGTTATTATATCATTCTTAATCGCAAGACTAGTTTTAAGTCTTTCTTTAAAAATATCTTTTTTCATAAGGTCACAAACTCTGATTCCACTTCTTTCAAACTTATCACTATAACAAGGGCCTATACCTTTTTTTGTAGTTCCGATATCATTTTTACCTCTAGCTATTTCATATAAATTATCTAATTCTTTATGGTAAGGCATTATAACTTGAGATCTATCACTAATCATAAGTCTGCCTGGAGTTATATTTTCACCTAGTGCTTCTAAGTAATCCATTTCTTTAAATAGTGCTTCTGGATCTACAACAACGCCATTGCCTATTATATTCAATTTATCTTTATATAATATTCCTGACGGTATTAAGTGGAGTTTATATTCCTTTTCTCCAACTACTACAGTATGACCTGCATTGTTTCCGCCTTGGAAACGGACTACTAGGTCTGCTCCCTGCGCAAGATAATCTGTCATTTTACCTTTACCTTCATCTCCCCATTGGGCTCCTAAAACAATAAATGCTGACATATAAATTCCTCGCTTTCTTTCATTTAACAATGAAATTTCTTAGATACCACGGAATGCAAATTCCATCGTTTTATAATATTTAGTTTATCTCTTAATGTTTAGTTTACATATGAAGTATACACTTTTAATAGTCATATAACCAATTATTTATCTTAAATACTCTTATTTTTCCTTAGTTATTATGTCTCTTGCTACTACTACTCCCGTTACTGATGCTTGCATTAACCCTCTAGTTATTCCTGCTCCATCGCCAATGGTATATAAATTGTTAATAGATGTTTCAAATTTATCATTTGTAGTAAACTTACTAGAATAGAATTTTACTTCTACTCCATATAGTAATGTGTTTTTGCTGTATAAGCCTGGCGCTATTTTATCAAAAGCTTTTAAAGCTTCTACAATAGATGTTAAGTGTCTTTGTGGCAACACAAAACTTAAATTGCCTGGCACTGCTGATTTAAGAGTAGGCTCAGTAGTTGATTTGCTTAGTCTCTTTACATCTGTTCTTCTTCCTTTTAACAAATCTCCAAGCCTTTGAACCATTATTCCTCCACCAGTTAACATATTACCTAGCTGAGCTATGTATTTACCATAACCAATAGGTTGATTAAATGGCTCTGTAAAACTAGTAGATACAAGCATTGCAAAGTTCGTATTAGTTGTTCTAAGCTTTTGATCTGAGTAACTATGTCCGTTTACAACTGCAATGGTATTATCATCATAATATTCTGCTGACACTACTCCGCCTGGATTCATGCAAAAAGTTCTAACTTTATTTCCAAAGGTATCGGCATAATATACAAGTTTTGCTTCATAAAGGTCCTTTGTTAGATGATCCATAACAGAATTAGGCACCTCAACTCTTACTCCAATATCTACTGCATTATTAGTAACCTCGATATTATGCTTTTTAGCTTCATTTGAAATCCATTCCGCCCCACCTCTACCTGGTGCTGCTACAACATACTTTGCATTAACCTTAGTTCTGCCTTCTTTATTAGTTAATATTACTCCAGTGGCCTTATTATCTTCTATTAGTATTTCTTCAACTTCACTAAGTTCAATAAATTCTGTATTTGTATTATCCATTAAATGATGGTACATAGATTTTAAAACTTCATAGGCAAGTTCTGTACCTAGATGTCTTACTGGGCATTCAACAAGACGAATATTATGTTTGCTTGATTCATATTTAACTTCTTCAACTTTATCATTATTAAGCCCATATACCTTTTCATTCGCTCCAAATTTTATATATATGTCATCACAATATTTTATTAATTGTTTTGATTCATCTTCTGAGAAGTATTCAAGAAGTCTTCCACCTACTTCAGGGCTTAATGAAAGCTTACCATCTGAGAAAGCACCAGCACCTGCCCATCCGTATGTTATACCACAAGGATTACATTTAACGCATTTACCATTAATCCGTGCAGGACATTTTCTTTTCTCTATATTTCTTCCCTTATCAATTATAAGTACACTAAGTTTAGGTTTTTTACTTGCAATTTCTAGTGCTGTAAATATACCTGCTGGTCCAGCTCCTACAATAACCACATCATAAAAATCTTTCATTTGATATACCCTCCTGTGTGCGTCTGGGGTAAATAACAATTATTAATTGTTATCCCTCCTGTGTACGTATGGGGCAAATAACATTTATCAAATGTTATCCCTCCTGTGTGCGTCTTTAAAAAAACAAACTCTACTAACTAGTGTCGCACTAATTAATAATATCAGAGCAACATAACCGAGTCAATACAATATACGAATATTAATATTTTATTTATAATAATAGTTCGTATATTTATATCATTTATACAGTTAAAATAAAAAGATACACTTTTTTACATTTACTGTACAAGTGTATCTTCATATTAGTTGTTTTTTATATGTTCTTCATAGTTTAATTATTTTATTCATTCCATAAATCCGCTGTGAGTTTTTCTATTTTTTCCTTTCTTTTCTTAGTTTCATCTATATCGATAGTAATACTCTTATCTAATTGTAACACCATACCTTCTTTGGCACCTTTCGGTAGTAGTATTTTATCAATATTAATCATCTTTGAGCCATCATCTATCTCAACTACCGCATAACCGCCTTCAAATCTATCAATTATACCCTTCATTTTATCACCTTTATTATAATATTTTTTTATTTCTTAATGTCACTTTTATAAACATTTATATTATCAAGAGACCTTATTCTTTCTGAGAATTTACCTTCCTTTGTATTGCCTTCAGCCTTATTCATATCATACATTCTTGCATCCATTATGTCTAAATGATGTAACATTTCAGCTTCCGGTATCATTGGTTTTTTAGGGCTTCCATATTCCGCCTCATAATGATGAGAAAGCACCATATGTTGTAGTAACATAGAAACTTCGTTTTTCGCTTTAACCTCAATGCTTGCTGTTTCTATCATTTTTATCCCTTGAATTATGTGACCTAGAAGTTGACCCTCTACCGAATACTCACTGACAATTCCAAGTTCGCTAGCATTCATTTCATATATTTTACCTATATCATGAAGTATTATACCCGCATATAGTAAATCCGTATTTAGAAACGTATAAATTTCACTTAATTTCTCTCCAGCCTTAAGCATAGTAGTTGTATGGTATAAAAGTCCTGATCTTATAGAATGATGATTGGACTTAGCTGCAGGGTAATGCATTAGCTTTTCCTCATTATTACTTAATATGTTTGTGACTATATTTTGAATATCTTCATTTTCAATTTTGGATAAATAATTTAATACATCATCATACATTTTTTCCGCTGTATATGGTGCTACTGCAACATAATCACCTATTTTGACTTCATCATTTTCCTCAGTTAGTCTTATCCTTTCAATCTTTAATTGGAGTACACCTCTCCACTCATTTACAGTTCCTTTAATCTTTACTAAAATACTTTGTTTAAATGTCCTTTCTAACTCATCATTACATTCCCAAAGTTTTGCATTTATATCTCCAGTTGCATCTCCCAAATTAAAATCTAAATATCTATTTGAATTACTATTATTAGAGACCTTGCTGTCCACTGATTTTATAACATAAAATCCTTCAACCCTGTCACCCTTTTTTAATTCGTTTATCTTCTTCATTTCCATATTTATCTCCTTATGTTGTATCAACTTATTTTGCATAACGCATTACTTTGATACAATTACTTGATATTTCTAATTATATTATTTAACTCGTAAGCTTTAATATATCTTTAATTATACATCATTATTAATTATATAATTAAAAAATTACAAACTCGGAAAGATTTTTTCTATTTGTTTCATAATATTATACTAATTTTTGAATCTTTACAAGTTATTTATAGGTTTTAATTTTACCCACTCATCAACATATTAAATTATCTCCTGCGGAGCTGAAATGTCGTTAAATCATGTTACGAGTTACATTTATTGATCATAAAAAAAATAGTAAAACAAGCTTATCGCTTATTTTACTATTCTTTTTCCTACTATAAAATTATCTTCATAATATCCAGTAAGTTCGGATATTTTTATATTATAACCAGTCTTAGGTGATTGTATGAATCTATTATTACCAATATATATCCCCACATGTGATGCTTGGTAAGGGTCTGATGGGTTTGTAGAGAAAAACAACAAATCTCCTTTTTGAAGATTATTTTTTCTAATTGAGACGCCCATATTTATCTGATCCATAGTTACTCTAGGTAAATTTATACCTATATTTTTATAGATATATTGAACTAGACCTGAACAATCAAAACCACCACTCACATATTTTCCAGCATTGTTAAACTTCGCAGGTGTTGTACCACCCCATAAGTATGGTGTTCCTAAAAATGAATTGGCTTGAGCTATTAAACTATCTATACTTTTTGTTGCATTATATTGCTTACCATTTATAGTATATTCTGTTTTACTTGTAGGAAGATTACCTCTACTTAACGCAGGACTACCTAAAACTACAACATTGCTTCCTACAGTTACATATGATGAAGATATATATGCCCACTGTCCATTAAACTTAATTTTATAAAAACCATTTTGTGACCCATATAAGTCAATCTTTTGGTTTGTTTTTAAAGCACCCATAATATTACTACCCAGAGAAGCATTTTTTCTCACATTTAAACTCGATGCTGTAATATTACCAATTCCCGTAGATTTTTCTGTAGATGTGGCCACCGAGGTTGTAGTAGCTGAGATCGCCTTTACAACTACATTTGTAGAATTTTGTCCTGTAACTTTCACATATAGTTCACTTATATAACCTGTTTTACCAGAATAATTTATCTTGTAAAACCCATTCGCCTTTTCATACATCGTCACTTTAGTTCCCATTGTAATAACACTAGTAACAGGATAACTTATTCCTGATCCAGACCTTACGTTTAGATATTGCGCTGTTATTGTTCCGCTTTTCCCTACACTTGCTGCAACTGTAGGGCTTGTACTAGTTTTAGTTATTGTAACATATGAGCTGTATACGTATCCAGTTTTACCTTTGTAATTTATTTTATAAAAGTTATTTTCTTTTCCAAGCGTATCTATCTTCGTATTTCTGGGAAGTGAAGATATAATTGAAGCTGAAAGTTGCGGACTTTGCCTAACCCTCAGTGCACTTGCATTTATTACTCCACTATCAGCAAGTGCAACATGTGAACTTGCAACACTTATTAACATGACTATGAACGCTATTCTCTTTCTCATTTTATTTCCCCCTAGATTTTTAATAGTTATTATATTAAAATTTCTTTAAGTCTTGTCTACAAATCTATGTAAAATGTTTATTTGTTTTCATATATGTCCCTATACCAATAATATATCAAACAATATTTTATAAAAATATCCTAACGAATGTTTTAGATATCTGCTTGTCCACTTATTATATATACTCCATGCATATTTACATCAACCACACCCTTCTAATTTACTAGTAACTTTTATAATAAAAGGCTAATAAAAATAACGCAAATTATTCCTATTTTTATATAATATAATTGTAACAGAAAATATTGGATTTTTAAATACTTAGGGTTTATAAAAAACAATTAATTCCATGATTTTTATCTGTATTTCACTTATTGCGTCAAATAATTTTGAATGATTCCAGCAATTATTTTATTCTGTTTAAATATTTGTTAGTTATTCGCTTAAATACCTAAGATTTATGATTGTTTGTAAATATATTAAACTAAAATATCTAAGCAAGTAATTTTACTTTATTTTATTTAAGACATTCTGAGGTTATAATAACGCATAAAAAAAGCAGTCAAGATATTACTCTCAATTACTTTTTCTAGTTAATATATTTATTTTTTTTACTTACATCTTAAAAGTTTTTCCCACAAGCAACCAATCTCTTGTTTCCCTTTATTAGTTTACTTTTATCTATTCCAACTTTAACTTTTATTACTTTTTTCATCTACATTAACCTCACCTTATATATACTTTTCTATCTGTTAATATAGTTGCCCAAATTTCATAATATTAATCAGTGCTTGTACTTTATTTTTAATTTTAAAAAAGCATTTAACGTTTTTATATTTTATATATATGACTTTAGTTTAGTTTTGAACTTGATGATAAATCCACTGTAAAGAACTCACCTTTTTTCATTAAAATATGACCTGAATAATAGGGATTACCTTCTATAGTGATATAAACTTTTTTAACATTATAATATCTTCCAAGAGTATTAGTAATACATTGCAAAACCTGTACTTCATATCCAGCCCCTGCATCCATTTCGCTAACAATCTCCTTTGTAAAGTCTACATAGACAATACCATCCTTATTTAAATATAGACTCTTAATTTTTGCATTTATTCTGTTAAATAATCTACTAAAACATAGTAAGAGGCATATTCATTTTCTTCACCCGAATATTCCATCAACAGGTCCAGGTTTATAGCCAAGTTTAGTAATTGACTCTTGAAGTTACCTTACAGCCTGACCTATGCTTCCAATTCTTATTATAGAATTTGTTATTTTAGTCTCCTCCAATTTAATGAATGTTTTATACACCCTTGTTAATTTATATCACAACTATTTTAATTCTGAGTGCCTCAATTTGTAGTGATTTACCTTGAGTTCCAGCCAATTGACCGCTTTCTTTAAAAGCTTGCCATCCAATAGTTTGTACATAAACTTGGTATTGTAGCTTATACCCACTAGGAATGCTCTTGGCAAATATAGTTATAGCTTCAATTCTCTTAGATTGATCCATTGTACCCTCAAATTGTCCCTCTATTTTACCAATAATATCACCTATATCTTGAATATAAACATTATATTTTAGGTCTATATTATCTATAGTAATTGCTATAGCTTCAATTCGTTTAGATTGACCAACCGTTCCTATAGTACAATCATTGATACCACTTTTATTTATCGTCCCAACAGTTTGAATATTTGCAAACATATTTATATTAAATTTTAATAAATTTGGATTATCTAGAGCAGCCCAGGTATTACTACCAACAATTCCATCCACAATTAATCCTTTATTCTTTTGAAATGATTTAACCGCTGATTGTGTTGCAGAACCAAATATACCATCTACTGGTCCTGGATTATATCCAAGGTTAGTTAGGGATTGTTGAAGATAGGTTACAGCTTCACCAGTGCTTCCGATTTTTAGTATAGGTTTGGTTGGAGTTGGAGTTGGATTTGGATTTGGAGGCTTTTGTAGTGCTTTATTAATTACATCCCAGGTAGCATTTCCAACGATCCCATCCACTATTAATCCTTTATTCTTTTGAAATAATTTTACCGCTGATTGTGTTGCAGAACCAAATATACCATCTATCTGTCCTGAATTATACCCAAGTTTAATCAGTGATTGCTGAAGAGACCTTACAGCTGCACCGGTGCTTCCTATTTTTAGTATAGGTTTAGTTGGAGTTGGTATTGGATTTGGAGTTGGAGGATTTTGTAGTGCTTTATTAATTGCATCCCAGGTAATATTTCCAACGATTCCATCCACAATTAATCCTTTAGTCTTTTGAAATAATTTAACTGATAATTGTGTCGCTGAACCAAATATACCATCTATCGGTCCTGGATTATACCCAAGTTTAATCAGTGATTGCTGAAGATAACTTATAGATATTGAGTATTCCATCCATTTTTTATACCCCTATTTTTAAAGCCGAGTTTGTTTAAATTAATAAGGATTCTATTTGCTATAGGCACACTAATAGTAGAAGTAGGTTTTAACCATATCTCGCTGCCAATTACTCCAGTAAATGCTCTAGTAACATTATTAAAGTGGATTGAAGCAAATAAATCTACTTTGGCATTATTGGCAGTATTTACACCATAATTCAAGTCTACACTTGACGTACTGTTACCAGGTGTTACATCAATTACTTCATTATTATCTAACCTTAAATATTTAATTACTGCATCTTTTACTTTTCTATCTTCAATTAACTCATTAATGATGCCATTTGCACCAGTCGCTTGAGAATTATGACCACCTCTTATGGCTATCTTCATATCATTTACCTCCCTATATTTATTGCTCTTAACATCTTTATTTTAGTTCGATACTATTTGAAAAATCTACAATAAACGCTTCATCCCTTTCAAAGGAAACATGGCCTGAAGCATAGGGAATACCTTCTACAGTAAAAGATATTTTATTTACACTATAATATCTTCCAACAGTATTAGTAATGCATTGCAAAACCTGAACTTCATATCCCGCACCTGTATTCATCTCAGTAATAATCTCCTTTGAAAAATCCACGTAAGCCATGGTATCCTTATTTATATACAGACTTTTTATTTTTGCGTTAGGACCAAGAGCCCTAAATATATTACCAATAGGTACATCTTTATATCCCGTTTCAATTTTTGTTCTTGTTATATCATTAGTTCTAAAGGTAAGCTGCTTAAATACATAATTAAGAGTAGTCTCGTCTACATTAGGATAATAGAATTCTACAAATTGTGAGAATAAAGCATTATTCTCTATTTTGCTAAGCGATGATGAAATCTCACTACCGTTTGATATAGAAACCGTTTTAACTAACCCAATATTTGGTACATAATAATCTAAATTCTTAGTGCTTGTCCCCTCTGTAGTAACCTCAAGGGCTTTATATTTACCCAAAGGAGTTGTTACGTTAGCTTCAACATTTGAGATATATCGTTTTCGATTATCGGAAATGGTCCAAGTGGTGCCTTTTATTAGGGGCTCTTGTAACAAAACTTCTGATTTACTAATAGGATTGTTAGTAAAATTCTCTCTATAATCTGATTCCATGGATAGAAGCATTGTAAGCTTGCCATCTTTATTTTCTAGCACTCGAATAATGTCCATACCTCCATCAGCATGTCTTAGTTGAACAAGATTTCCAGCTAAATAATCTACAAAAACACTGTAAGATGCATAATCACTTCCTATGCCCTCATACACATATTTCGTATTTTCTTTATTTACAAAATAATCCTTAATAGTAAATAGTGTTGCAAGTGCTTTGTCAATGGCAGCCCAAGTGATATCACCCACGATTCCATCCACTGCTAATGCATTATCTTTTTGAAATAATTTAACTGCCGTTTCTGTTTTAGATCCAAATACTCCATCTACTTGTCCTAAGTTATAGCCAAGTTTAGCTAGAGATTGTTGAAGATAGTTTACAGCCTCACCGGTGCTCCCAATGCTGATAATAAGTTGTATCATTTTATTCTCCTCCAAATTTAAAATTATTTGTAAAATTCAATATAAATACATAGCCAATTTATATGAAAAACTATAAACTAGCTACGAAAAAAATTTAAAGCAGTTTTTAAATCTATCTGGTTTATTTTTATTCTAGTTTAGTTTTATACGATTTTTCAAATCAACAATAAAAGGTTCACCTTTTTTCAATAGCAACCCAGGTTTTAGACCCGAATATTCCATCTATTGGTCCCGGGTTATATCCCAGTGTAGTCAGTGATTACTGAAGGTACTTTACAGCTGCACTTTTGCTTCCAAATCTTACAAGTAATTGTGCCATTAAATCCTCCCCTAATTTATAATCAATTGATTTTATATCAAAGTTAAAATCAATGAAAGAAAAAAGATAGTGAATATTCACATAATATATTATGATTTTTAAAATAAATAGTTACAAACTTTTTTCACTACTTTTGTGATAAATAGAATTTTGATAACAATAGGATTACTTTTATAAAAGTTTTTATTTATCCTAAATTAAAAAGCAAAGTCGAAGTATCTCTACTTCGACTTTGCTTTTATATTTATCATTTGGAGCTGAAAAAGGGGATCGAACCCTCGACCTACGCGTTACGAGTGCGTTACTCTACCAACTGAGCTATTTCAGCATAACTTAAAATTTATATTTCATATTCATTTAATAAGTATATAAATTTTTATTTAATTTTAATCCATTTACATCTTCAAATGAATTACAAGCAATCATAATGATATCAATTAATACCCATATTCCAAAACCGCCACCAGTTAGAATCATTAAAATTCCCGTACCTGTTTTTCCTACATAAAACCTATGAATACCAACTACGCCCAAACACACACATAGTAATAAAGCTACTAACCAATTTTTATCACTAATAGTTCGTACCTCGTTAGAGTTTTGATTAATTAATAAATTAATACCACAGGTTTTACAAAAATTAGATCCATCATCATTTTGAGATCCACACTTAGGACAGAACATAAAATCACCCTTCACACATTATTTAGAATGTTTCATTTACATTTTATCATATGTGAGAACTTTTTACTATATGTATATGATAAGTGTTTTATTATAATTATCGGTTACTAAAAGTTATAAGGAGTGGCATGCACGCCACTCCTATCTATAATGACATATCTTTAATGTTATTAAGCTTTTTCATATATTCACTTTCAATAGAATCTATATCATTTTCAATTTGCTTATTATTTACTTTTGACTCATTGGTAGCATCACTTACTTCCTTGTTTGTGTTTGCATTTGGCATAGCACTTTTAAAAAGCTCCCCCACCATATTACCTATATAATCTTTAACTCTTGGATTATCTAAGATATTTACAATATCTACTGTATCCAATTGCTTAACCTTATTACCGTAGTCCCTATAAAATCTTAAAGCCTGTTTTATAAGTTTAGAATTATTAATGCCTTTTTTCTCCATACTGCTAACATAGCTAACTAAATCCTTATCTGTTTCCTCTCCTAAATTTGAAGATACAGTTTTGCGGAGTGATCCCATACTTAGTCCCTTGTTACTGTTGTTGCAGCAACTTCTTTATTTCCATCCAAATATTCAAGTACTAAAATTTCCTTATATCTTTCAGCAAATAGTATAGCATTAGCACATTGAGGATTTTTATTCTCTATTAATTTAGGCTCCGTTTTCGTAAACTCACATTGTAAGTATTCTAGTAATAACTCTGCAGGGCCTCCTATTATTCTTATATCTTTGCAAGTATTTGGTTTAAAAGAACTATTAATTGAACTTATTGCTTTTTCTACATAAGGTCTCAAAACTAGGTCTTTAATTCCTTGTAAAATATTCCCCTCTCCAAATGGTAGTTCATCGTCTTCTAAATATTCTATAGCATCTGATATATCATAATTACCGTCTGAACCTTCTGCAGAGTTAAACTTAGTAAGAAGTGATTCAATTGTTGGTTCAAAGCCATGTTGAGCAAAACTACTAGCCTTAGTCATGCCAAGCACCTTATTACCAAATTCATCTTTTTCATATTTCCAATGAGAAACATCTAAAGTACCACCACCAAAGTCAAGTAATAACATTGGATACGTAAATGTTTCCATAGTTTCAGCGCTTAATGTACCACCTTGTTTAAATACTTGTACGTCTAAAATTTCTATATCATAAGTTATATTATTTATTGTAATAGACTGCTTTTCCATCTTTTTAATTTCATTTTTTAGTGGAATACTGTGATCTATATAATATTCCGCAGGAAGCCCTACAGCAAGTCTTACCTTTATCTTAGTCTCCCCTTTAAAACCTAATGCAATAGCATTAAGTAAGTTCAGCTTATAATGATCTGACATGTATTTGTTTGGTTCCATATTAAGTTTGCCGTCTTTATTGCCTACAGTGTATAACTTTCCATTCCAGTTTATGTTACTAATACCAGTAGCCCTTGATCCATGCTTGCTTACAGCAGAAACTCTGCTAGCAAAAACTACATTGGTACTTGTTTTTGTAAATGTATTTCCTATATCTACGGTTAATACTGATGATAACACTTTGTTTAATGCAGGATACTTTTTTGATATCTCCGTTAAGTTCATTTTTCCTTCCTCCTAATAATTTCTAATTTTACTTCTTCTTTCTATATTCTATATTTTGTATTAATATCCTTCTTTTGTAATCAAATATTTATTTATATTTATTTGTATTTATAAACCTACACATATAGATATATATACATACTTGTAAATGTAGATATATATATCTATAAATGTATATATATATCTACATTTATTCTCAAAGTTCATCTTTATCCTATCCCTTTGTTATCAACCCTTCCTCTCCATTTATATATAAATAAAAATCGGATAACAAAATTTATAAATTTTGTTATCCGATCATATTATAAGTATTTTATTTACTATTTTTAATAAATTAATTAATTTTCTAGATTGATTAATTTTAGTATAATAAGCTGCCTTGGTAGCTTTATCTTCCACGGTAACTTTAATCTCTATTAATTACATCAAGTCTTGCGAATTTACTGAATTGGCCTATCCATGCAAGTTTTACTGTCCCTACAGGACCATTCCTTTGTTTTGCTATTATAAGCTCTGCTACATTTTTATCTTCTGTTTCCTCATTATAATACTCGTCTCTATACAAGAACATAACAAGGTCAGCATCCTGCTCAATAGACCCTGATTCTCTAAGATCAGATAACATTGGTCTATGGTCAGTTCTTTGCTCAGGCGCACGTGAGAGCTGTGAAAGTGCTATAACCGGGCACTGCATCTCCTTTGCTAAGGCTTTAATAGATCTTGATATTTCTGATACTTCCTGCTGCCTACTTTCTGTATTACTACCAGTCATAAGTTGAAGATAATCTATAACTATCATATCTATTCCATGTTCCATTTTTAATTTTCTACATTTTGAACGCATATCCATAACCGAAGTTCCTGCAGTATCATCAATAAATATTTTAGCTGCAGCTAATGGCCCAGATGCTTTGGCTATATTTTCCCAGTCCCTATCTTCTAAATCACCATGTCTAAGCTTTGACATATCAACATTTGCTTCTGAGCAAAGTAGTTTATATGAAAGTTGCTCCTTAGACATTTCCAGAGAGAATACAGCTACGCTTTTCCCTTGCCTTAACGCTGCATACTCAGCTAAATTCAATGCAAACGTAGTTTTACCCATAGAAGGTCTTGCTGCAATAAGAATCATATCACCTTTTTGAAATCCAGCAGTTTTATCATCAAGTTCTGGAAATCCGCTGGATATTCCCGTTGTTTCCCCTTTATTATTAAAGATCCTCTCTATTTCTAGAAAACCTCGCTCTAGAACCGTGTTCATTGGTTCAAAGTCTCCTGCATTTTTTTTCTGTGATATATTAAATACCTTCTGCTCTGCAAGATCCATTACAGCTTCTACATCATCTTGCTTACTATAACAATCTTCAATAATTTCAGTAGAAGATCTAATAAGTTTTCTTAAAGTAGATTTATCTTCTACTATTTTTATATATGAACTTAGATTAGCTGTGGATGGTATTGAATTACTTATCTCCGAAATGTAAGTAATTCCTCCTGACGATTCTAGTTTTTCAGAAGAACGTAAATGTTCAAGCAATGTAATCATGTCAATAGGTGTATCTTTTTGGTATAAATCAAATATGGCATTAAATATAACTTTATGAGAATCTCTGTAAAAATCATCACCTTTTAAAACTTCAACTACACTGGATATGGCAGTTTTATCTATAAGCATTGATCCAATTACTGATTGCTCAGCTTCTAAGTTATACGGTAAACTTCTAAGAGGTGTATCCATTGTTTATCTCTCCTAAATTAATCTTTTATGCCCTGTTAAAACTACATCACAAAAGGTGATAATTTAACAGGGCATATTTATAACTAATTTTATTTTGTCTCGAAGACTAATTTCATTAATTCTTCAATATTTGTTGCAGTTTTTATTTCAATATCTTTAAGACCCATTGGGACTTCTTTTTCATTGTCATTAGGAATTATAACAAGCTTAATTCCTTTTCTTCTCGCACCATAAATTTTTTCAAATATGCCACCTACTGGTTTTATAATTCCTCTTAATGATATTTCACCAGTCACTGCTATATCCTGCCTTAAAGGCTTATCTAAAAGCGAACTAATTATACATACAGTTATTGCAGCTCCCGCAGATGGTCCATCAATCTTACCACCCCCAACTATATTTACATGTATATCGTAATCTTTAATATCTTTATTGGTTGTTTTTCTAATTACAGATGCAGCATTGAATACTGAATCCTTAGCCATACTTCCAGCCGTATCATTAAACCTTACTTGTCCTTTACCTTTTTCCTTAGACTCAAATACTGCTGTTTCTATCTCTATAGTTGACCCTATATAACCCGATACTCCAAGTCCATATATATGACCAACTTCAAATTTAACAGCTTTATCTATTTCCTCATAGGGAAATAATCTACTTATAGATATAACATCTAACAAATCCTTCATCTCAATTTTAATTTGAGATTCATCTACCGCTTCTCTACTGTGCAATACATATCCATATGCATCTGATAAAATATTTATAGCTTTTCTTCCTTCAATGGTGTATCTACCAATAGTTGCAGCTACTTCCTCTCCTATTTCAACCTTTAGCTTAATCGCAGCATTAACTACAATATCTTCTATGCCTTTTGCAGTTAATGGTTCAAAATATACTTCAGTACATCTTGATCTTAATGCTGGGTTTATTTCTGATGGTTCTTTAGTGGTAGCTCCTATTAAAACAAAGTCTGCAGGAGCACCTTTATCAAACAAATACTTTATATACTTAGGTGTGTTTTCATCTTCAGGGTCATAATAAGACGATGAAAATTCAACTCTTTTATCTTCAAGAACCTTAAGGAGTTTATTTTGAAGTATACTATCAAGTTCTCCTATTTCATCAATAAATAATACTCCTCCATGAGCCTCGGTCACAAGACCTGGTTTTGGCTCTGGAATGCCACCTTCTGCAAGGTCTCTTTTGCTTCCTTGGTATATAGGATCATGAACAGAACCTAAAAGTGGATTTGTTATTTCTCTTGGATCCCATCTAACCGTCGTACCATCTACTTCTACAAATTTAGCATCTTTATCGTAAATAGTATAACTTAGTTTTTTAGCTTCCTCAAGAGCAAGCCTTGCTGCCGTAGTTTTTCCCACTCCTGGCGGCCCATAAAGGATAATATGTTGAGGATATGGTGATGCCATTTTAGATAATAGGGATTTTATAGCTCTTTCTTGCCCAACTATTTCACTAAAACTCTCTGGTCTTAACATAGCCTGTATATTCTTAGTTAGTTTTCTACTGTCAAGCGCCTGGAGATCAGCATATTTTTTAAGTGTTTTAGTATTTTCCGGACCATTTTGTTTCTTAATTATACCAAGCTTTATCTCATCAATATACTTTTCTTGTTTTTCAAGTAGATTTTGTTCTACTTCAGCTTCAATTTTATTTTGAATATACCTTTTAGCTATTTCATCAGTTAACCACTCATTAGTGCTATCTAGTACATCCTGTATGTTTTTTTCATCAGGAATTATTTCTATTCCTTTACCATTACTAACGATTTTGTTTAAAGCGTATAATCTTTTATACATGCTTTCGCTTTTAATATGTTTTTGAAGTTTAAATTTTATAGTTTTAGCTTTTATGCTTCCCTCATCGAATACATTCCTCATTATTTCATATAAAACGTCTATTTGTGTATCTAATGGTAATGTATCTTTTGTAGCTTGTTCTCCAATTTGATTTAAGAATAATGTCTTCAAACTTAATCCGCTTAAATAAATAAGATTATCGCTTATTTACTAGAGCGTTTCCTCCCTTCGTTTTATGATTACTGCTCACAAACAAGAACTTTTATATTAGTAGATATTTCTGGGTATATTTTAACTTCTACTTCGTAAGTTCCTAATAATTTTATTGTGTCTGTTACTATTTTCTTTTTATCGATATCCAAATTACATTGTTTATTTAATTCTGCAGCAATATCTTTAGTTGTAATCGCACCAAAAAGTTTTCCATTTTCTCCTGCTTTACCTATTATCCTTATAACTTTATCTTTAAGCTCGTTAGCTATTTTTTGTGCCTCTTCTATTTCATCTGTTTTCTTTTTTCTTTCAATATCATTCTTTTTATTTAATATGTGCATATTTGAGTCACTGGCCTGCTCAACTAAAAGCCTAGGAATTAAATAATTTCTCGCATATCCATCTGCGGCATTTACCACGTCACCCTTTTTACCCATACTTTTAACATCTTTTAATAATATAACTTTCATTATTTTTCATCCTCCTTTAAATATTCATCAATAGCTTCATTTAATTTTTCCACTACTTCTTCAATTTTCATCGAAGTGAATTTTGTCCCCGCCATAGTCATATGTCCGCCTCCGCCTAATGTCTCAAGTATTAACTGTACGTTTATTTTCCCAAGAGACCTTCCACTAATAAATACTTCATCCCCTATTTTAACAATAACAAATGATGCCTGAATACCAGTAATATTTAGAAGTTCATCTGCAGCTTGAGCAGCTATTACAGAATCTTCTATTTTTAGCGGACAAATAGCTATGGCAATTTCATTTTTAATTTTAACGGATCTTATAATATCAGCCCTTTGTAAGTACACATCTAAATTATCTGAAAACATTTTTTTAACATCCACGGTATCAGCGCCATGACGCCTTAAAAAGGCAGCAGCTTCAAAGGTCCTTACGCCTGTTTTAAACGAAAAATTCTTTGTATCCACACATATTCCAGCTAAAAGGCTTACTGCTTCCACATGCTTAAGCTTAGGCTTATCTACCATATATTGAATCATCTCAGTAACTAATTCAGCGGTAGACGATGCATAAGTTTCCATGTAACTAAGTACTGCCCCTTGTATAAAATCCTGGGATTTTCTATGATGATCAATTATAACTACTTTTTCTACTTCTTTAACTATATCTAAATTTAGTACATGACTTTCATTGTGAACATCTACTAATATAAGTAAACTATTTGAATTTTTAACACCTTTAAATTTATCACTTGATATAAATGTGTTTTTATAGTCCTCATCACCCATTATTATATCCATCATACTTTTTATTCCGCTGCCTACAGAATCAAGAATAATATAACATTCTTTGTCCAATTTTTTAATAATACTATATAGACCAATGGCTGCACCTAAACAATCAGGATCAGCATTCTTATGTCCCATTATAAAAATTGCATTACTCTCATTTACTAAATCCATTAATGCATGAGCTATAATACGTGCACGTACCTTTGTCCTCTTCTCAACCTCTTTTGTTTTGCCTCCAAAGAAAGATAATTTATCACCTTTTTTTACTACTACCTGATCACCACCACGACCTAAGGCAAGTTCTTTTGCCGAAGTTGCAAATTCATAGTTTTTAAGTGGTGTATCTTCTCCTCTGCCTACGCCTATACTTAAGGTTACTGCAAGTTTATTACCATTACTTATTTCCCTTACGCTGTCTAGTATATCAAACTTCTTTTCTATTTCTTTTTCAATATACTTGTCTTGTACTATAATAACATATTTATTTGATGAATACTTTTTTACCACAGCATTTACACTCTGCCCATAACTATTTATTGTTCTTTCAATATCGGCTAAAAGTAATGGTGCCTTATCCTCTTCTGCAGTTTTAACAACATCATCAAGATTATCAACTTCTACGAGCATAACACTTTCCCGATTCCCATTAATACCTTTTATTAGATTGTTTTTTTCAGTTGTATCATAAAAATATAAAAGCATAATTTTATCTTTAGCATTTTTATTTTCATTAGTATCTACAATATTTGTGTATATTTCATAAATGCTATTTTTTATCTTAATGTTTGAAAATATATTCTTTTTGCCTTCTAAAACCTGTTTTAAATTAAGTTCCTTAATTATATCTCTAATATTTTTATTTAAAAGGTCTTCCCCTTCGAGCATTGTAGTTACACTTTGATTGTACCATAAAATGTTTCCTAGATACCCTATTATTATTAATGGGAAAGGAAGTTTTACTAAAGTACTTGTGGTTGCTATGTCAAGTTTAGATGAAAAGTTTTCAATAAACTTTTTCCATTCGCTTTTTTTAATTTTAGAGTTGTAAATATTATACACTACTAGTAGTGCGTATAACCCCAGTGCCACCATTCCTACTTGAAAATGTCCATAATAAAATATTACATATATGAGTAGGGCCATAGTCACCATATATATTTTGTTATTAACATTAAAATAATTATATTTATTATCCATTAATCAGCCCCCCATTATTTTCTTTTAATTCTATATGGGTCAAGTTTTCTAAAATCAAAAGCCATTTCCACTATCCCTATTGAAAAGTAAATATTATTTAGAGGAGAAATTGCTGTTAAAACTAAAATTACTACGGTTAGTGGTTTAGTTAATTTTCTCTTAACTCTTAAATAATATGTACTTGCCGCCAGTCCATTTATCATAAAGACTATTAGTATAAGGTATTGAGACGAACTTTGTATAAATGCACCTCCAGGTATGTCTTTTGATGAAAGTATTATCCCTATACACACTGTACCTATTAATACGGCACCTATTATATTAGTAACATAAACTCTACTAAAAGGTAATAATTTTCCCATTTTGTAACCTAATTTTGCAAGTATTGCTTTAGAAACTTTATAATTTAAATAAGCTGATACAAAAGCACTCACTAAAATAACTGCAGGTATTAATACCAAAATCATCTTAACATCCATATTTTTTATAGTCTCTAAACTGTCATCTAAAAGCTTAGCCTGGTCTGGTGTCATTCCTGATTGTATATAATTTCTTTTTACTGACTCTATTGATACTTTCATACTTTGTTTCATAAACTCTAAATTTTTAGAAATAAAATTCACAAAACTAACTTTCTCGATAAATAACATAGAAAAAGCTATAGTTAGTACATTGGATATTGCGCAACCAGCAGCTAAAAATAATAAAGTTATAGATGATTTTTTATTTTTCTTAACGCAGTAACCAAGCGCTATACCAACAATGCTATAAGTAATAGCTGAATATATCGCCATTACTGGATTGTAGACTAATGACGTTAGAATAATACTGACCACTATAGCCGTAATTGTTATTTTATTATTATGTCTTATATAGAGTATTGCCACAGGAATTGGTAATATTAACGTTCCTATAAATGATACAATTGGCAAGTATCCAGTTATAATCATTATTACTGAAATTATAACAGATATAAGTGAAGCCTCTACAATTGCCTTTGTACTATAATTACTTTTTTTCATTTTTTCCTCCATTACTATCTTTCCTTTATATGCGCATATAACTTGCTTAAATCCTTTCCTTCCTTTTCTATATTGTCGCCTTCAATTATTCCAACTTTTAATTTTTTTTTCATACTTTCATCCACTGCTACATTGGAATATCCTAACCTTTCACCTAATATATATAAAAGTATTATTGCTCCCGAAATACAATCTAGTATAGCGTCTTGAGCAACATTGCTTCCCCTACTTAATAATTTGAAGAAATCACCTATTATACATAATAGCTCAGCCTTCAAACTTTCAATCAACTTAACATTAGACATTATATTAAAATCGTCCCTTTTCATATTATATCATCTCCCCTTGTAGGCTTATGCTTATAACTCTATTTTAGTTAGTTTTCTAAATTTATGCAACTAAAGTTTATTTATATAAATGCATTTTATAATTTAACATCTATTATTTTTAAAATTACATTTTTAGATTGTATTTTTTGTTTACATTTTATGGGTTACAATTATAAGTATACTACAAATAACACTTTAGGATATATACTTTTGTATTTATTTTTGTATTATTTACTAAAATATTAATTTTTATTTTCAAAAAAATAAAAGCAGCTACCTTAAGGCGCTGCTTTTAGTCATTTACTATGTATTAGTAAGCTCTTACTACTTAGTAGTAAGCTCTTACTATTCAGTAGTAAATGGTAATAATGCTATGTTTCTTGCTCTTTTTATAGATACAGTAAGCATTCTTTGATGTTTTGCACAGTTTCCAGAAATTCTTCTAGGAAGAATCTTTCCTCTTTCTGTAACATATTTTCTTAATTTGTTTATGTCTTTATAGTCGATTGCAGTTGCTTTGTCCATACAGAAAGCACAAACTTTTCTTTTCATTCTCTTTCTGTTGCCACCAGCACCACCGCCGGCACTTCTTTTATGATCATTCATTGCCATTATTTTTTCCCTCCTTACCTAATTATTAGAATGGAATGTCTCCATCATCAATTGGTGTTATATCGCTATCACTGCCGAAATCATGAGATTCAGCTTTTGATTCGCTATTATTTCCACCTTGATTGGTATTCGTACCCGATGTTTTACTGCCTCCCCATTCAAGGAAGTCAACTTCATCAGCAATTACTTCAGTAACATATCTCCTAGTACCATCTTTAGCCTCATAATTTCTAGTTTGAATGTTTCCAGATACGCTTAAAAGTTTGCCCTTACTCATGTAATTTGCAGTAGCTTCAGCTTGCTTTCCAAATACCACTATTGGTACAAAGTCTGCTTCTGGTTGACCTTCTCTTTTAAATCTTCTATTAACGGCTACAGTAAAAGTGGCTACAGCTGTTCCTGTTCCTTGAGCAAACTTTAACTCAGGATCTTTTGTTAATCTACCAACTAAAACAACTTTATTCATAAAAGCACCACCTATTTTTCTGGATTTATTATGATATGTCTTATAACACTGTCTGTAATTCTGAATACTCTATCTAATTCTTTCGGTAATTCAGGTGTTGAATTGAAATTGATTAATGTATAGTGACCTTCGCTTACTTTTTGTATTTCATAAGCTAATTTTCTTTTACCCCATGCATCAATATTTTCAATAACTCCACCATTGCTTTCAATTACACCTTTAAACTTTTCAACATTAGCTTTAACAGCTTCTTCATCTAATGAAGGATGTAATACGAATATAGTTTCATACTTTCTCATTAATTTCACCTCCTCCCCTCGGACTAACGGCCATGCATTGCACGGCAGGGATTACAAGAATAAATTATATCACTTAATTGCATATTAATCAAGTATTTATTCTTTTTTAGATATTTTCCTTGTTAACTAGATTTTCTTTTATAACTTTCTTCACCCCTGAATCAAATTTAATCCTTGGAAGCATTACTATACGAGCGCAACCTAAACATCTTATTTTTATATCCGCGCCCAACCTAATTATTTCCCAATTCTTGCTTCCGCAAGGATGAGTTTTTTTCATTTCAACAATATCTCCTAAATTAAATACTTTCACTATACATCCCTCTTTCTCTTTACCACTTATACTACTAAATTTACACAATGATTTTAACGATATCTCAACTCCACAGGAGATGATTTAACTATATGCTCATAACTCTCGTACTTGTGCCATTAATCACAAATATTTCTTTTACTTTTATATTCTCTGAATTAATTAGTTCAACTATGCTTTTAACACTCTCTTCATCTACTTTCAAACTAATACCGCAACTTTTAGTTATATATGTTGGGGTAGGAACAACCACTACCTTAATTTTATTTTTAAGAGCTTCTCTTTCAGACTTCATAGCTTCATGTGTATTTTGAAATGTTACTATATAATATTTATTCAAAGTGTTATTTGATCCTCCTTCTATGTTAAACATGTCCTCTTCATATACATTTCCAGAACTTTATATTATAATATTTTATTATATGGTAATTAAAAATATTTTATATTTTAGCTAGTTTTATTATAGACTATTAAGGTCTTAATTACACGAAAACATATTTAATAAATTTTCAGCTCTGCAGGAGATGATTTAACTTGTTATTCATGATATTACTAGGTATTAATTTTGTATTCAATATATTAATCCATTAATTTATATTATAAAATTGGAGGAACTCATGAAAGTATATTTAGATAACGCCGCAACTACATTTCCCAAACCCCCTAATGTTTATACCTCAATGATGAATTACATGATGAATATAGGTACAAATCCTGGAAGAGGTGTGTCTTCTGCATCCCTTACTGGAAATAGAGTTATTTTAAATTGTAGATATGCACTAATGGATTTCTTTCACTTTGACAAAGCCCAAAACGTAATCTTTACATCAAATGTTACTACATCATTAAATACACTTATAAAATCTTCTGTTCAAAAAGGATGGCACGTGATAACATCGTCAATGGATCATAATGCTACATTAAGGCCTCTAAACTCTCTTTATAAAAAAGGTATTATAGAATTAGATATTATCCCTTGCTTAAAAGACGGTTTAATTAGTATAGAAGATTTTAAAAACACACTCAAACCTAATACAAAATTAGTAGTTCTATCGCATGCATCCAATATCGTTGGTAGCATTCAGCCTCTGGAAGCTATTGGCAAGCTATGTAAGGCTAAGGGCATATATTTTGTTATAGACGTTGCGCAAACTGCTGGAGTATTGCCAATTGATTTTTATAAATTGAATTGCAGCGCCCTAGCTTTTACAGGTCATAAAAGTTTACTTGGGCCTCAAGGTACTGGTGGATTTTTAATTAGCGATGATTTTAACAAACAATGCACACCATTTATAGAAGGTGGAACTGGTAGTCTTTCTTCTAGTATATTTCAACCGGATTTTTTACCAGACAAATTTGAAAGTGGAACTCTAAATGCTCCAGGCATTGCTGGTCTTTTAGAAGGTATTAATTTTATTAATTCAAAGGGATTAAGCTCCATACACGAGCAAGAAGAATTTCTATGTAATAAATTTATTGAGGGACTTCTAAATATACCTTCAATTAATATTTATGGATCCTATGACAGTTCTAAGAGAACTGCTACCATATCTGTAAATTCAACAAAAATCGACAATTCAGAGTTAGGATTTATTTTAGATAGTGAATATGGAATTACAACAAGAACCGGACTTCACTGTGCCCCACTTGCCCATAAGACAATCGGGTCATATCCACTAGGTACTTTAAGATTTGGTATTGGTCCTTTTAATGATATTAAAGATATTAATTATACGCTTTGCTCCCTTAATACAATTATTAGAAAGGTGTGATTATGAATACATGGATAATATTTTAAAAAAAATTGATAAACTAACTATCTTCTTCGTTTTGTATACTCTTTGTTTTTTAGTCTTTTTCGGTACTATAGGTTATACTCTTCCTTTTGTATTTGCTCTCATTTTAGGTTCACTTCTCAAGATACCAACGAAATATTTAATGATAAAATTTAAAATTAAAAACACCGTAGCATCCCTGCTTACTACTAGTATATTATTTACTACTATTATTGTATTATTATCTTTAATTATAACTACTCTAACTTTAGAATCTATACAACTTGGCAAAAATGTTCAATCATATGTAACTTCAAACAAAGAAACTATAATTAATTTTTTTAATAATCTTCAAAATTATTATAAAAATTTAGACCCAAGTATAATAAGTAATATCGAGTCAAATATTGATGATTATATAACAAAAACTATTAATGTCAGTATGAACGCATCAACAAAAATATTTACGCAAACTTTAGGTTTTGTTTCTACTATACCTTATACTTTAATGGTTTTACTATTTACTTTACTTACTACATATTTTTTCACAAAAGATTTGTCATCATCAAACAAAAGTAACTTTAATATAATCCCTCTCAAAAATAAGGATAGAATTCATTCTATCTTTGATGAATCAAAAAAAATGCTTAAAAATTATTTACTTTCTTATTTACTAATAATAACTATAACATTTTTAGAAACAATAGTTGTCTTCTTAATTTTCAAAGTTAAATATGCTGTAACACTAAGTATTATATGTGGACTATTTGATTTGCTACCCATTTTTGGTATAGGAGCTATTTATTTACCTTTGATTATAATATTCTTTGTATCTAAAAACTATGTAGCAGCATTAGGTCTTCTAATATCTTATGTAATTATTACTATAGTAAGACAAATTATCGAACCTAAAATAGTATCATCCTCTCTAGGAATCCACCCTGTAGCTGTTCTAGCCTCTATATTTATAGGGCTCAGAGCAAACGGAATTCTTGGAATGTTGTTTTGCATGTTTTTGATAGTATTTTACAAAATACTTAGAAAAGTTGAAGTTTTATAGAATAAAAAACCTCCTAGGTGGCTAAAATCCAAATAGGAGGTTTTTTATGATAGATAAAGTTATTTTAGATTCACTGTCCAAAGAATGCACTTTTAAATTAAGAGATGTTATTAGTCAATATATTTATCCCATAGCTAACTCATCACGTCCTATAGTTGTTTTGTGTATTGGCACAGACAGATCTACTGGTGATAGTTTAGGTCCACTTGTTGGAAATAAGCTTAAATTTTTAATTAGAAACAAAGTTCATATCTACGGTAGTCTTGAATGTCCCATACATGCTAAAAATTTATGTGAAACAATTGATGAAATTAATTTTACATATACTAACCCTTATATTATTGCCATTGATGCGTGCCTAGGAAGCTTGCAAAATGTTGGAAAAATAATTATTGAAGAAAAACCACTCAGCCCTGGTGCTGCAATGAACAAAGATTTACCTAAAGTAGGAGACCTCAGTATAACCGGAGTTGTAAATATAGCTGGGGCCTTTGAATTTATGGTTCTTCAAAACACAAGATTATTTACAGTAATGGCGCTTGCCGATGCTATCTCAAAAGGTTTGTATCATTCAATACTCAAAACTTTAGGTGGAAATCAATTCGGTTCCATTTATGATAATTTCAACATAAAGGACGTTGAAGGGTAATTTATATTATCATATAAAAAATAGTTCAATATTTTTTAAAATATTGAACTATAAACTCTATTATCTAAAATATATTCTATTTCTTCAATGGTTTTGCTTCCAATATCAATAATTAATGTTCCTTCTCTTTTTATGTTGCTCTGCATATTCAAACTTTTAAGCCCACTATCTTTAAGGTTGCATATTATTGCATCACAACTAGTATTATAATCACTATTGTTTACAACTGTATAGCCCCTTTTATTTAATTGATCTTGCAAATATTCAAGTTCTTTCGAAATCCATATTACCATAAGAAACCTCTTTTACTTTTAGTATACCCAAAATTTATTTTTTATTACAATAAAATAAGGATTAAATTAATAATCATTAATTTAATCCTTATTTTTATTTTTTATTTTTATTTCTTCATTACTGCAGCTTGTTCTAACACTTTACTTTCTTCTTGTGACAATTCATACCTAGATATTCCTTTATTTATAGGTTTAGCATATATAGTACTCTCGTTGCGGCCATAGATACTAGTTAGCATGATTCCATTACCATTTCCATCAAGCAATGCTATTGAGAAACTTAGGTCGCTCCCAACATCATCAAAGGCTTTATATCTTACCATTGAAGCCTTTTGAACACATTTTTTCACAGCACCATTTACTTGTTCATATAAATGCTTCATAACATCACATTGATCTTTAACTTCACTCATTTCCTCTTTAACCTCATCAATTTTATCTAAATAAGAAACAACCATATCTTCTAAATTATTTTTATTTACGCCTCTCATCAATCGTCTATATCTTTTTTCTAATCTATTTAAAGATGAATATGTAATTACAACAATTGAAATTAATATAAGTACAATAATCATAAGTGCTATTATTATATATGCCTGAAAATTATTTATAAAGTTAATTATGTTCTGCATTTCGAATTACATCCTCTCCATAATGTTTCACGTGAAACATTATATGTTTAAAATTTCTAAAATTCTTTCAAATTCTTCTTCTGAATAATACTCAATTTCAATTTTACCTTTGTTTTTGCTTTTAGAGTTTATTAAGACCTTAGTGCCAAAACGGTTTTCTAGTTTATTCATTATATCCTTATAATATATATCATTTTGATTTTTTAATACTTTTTCTTTCTGCTCATTCCCAAAGTTTTTTACTATTTTTTCTGTTTCCCTGACATTAAGACTTTCATCTATAACCATTTGAGAAATTTCGTATTGAAATTGCTTATCCGATATTCCCAGTATTGCTCTACCATGTCCCTCTGAAATCACTCCATCTATTATATAATCTTGAACTCTTTCATCTAAATTTAATAATCTCATACAATTTGTTATGGTCGTTCTTGATCTAGAAACCTTCTTACTTATTTCTTCTTGAGTAAGATTAAACTCCGTTAATAGTTTTTTGTAAGCTATTGCTTCCTCAATAGGGTTTAAATCCTCCCTTTGAATGTTTTCTATTAACGATATTTCTAATACTTCTTTATTGTTTATATTCATAACAATTGCAGGTATGTCTACAAGCCCAATACTTTTAGCCGCTCTAAATCTTCTTTCCCCTGCAATAACTAGATATATATCATCTTCTTTATTCAAAATAATAGGTTGAATAACACCATGCTCTTTTATTGATTCTGCAAGTTCAGATATTTTTTCTGGATCAAAGCTTTTTCTAGGCTGTTCTTTATTAGCTTTAATTAAATTCATAGGTATTTTATAAATTGTTGAACCATCCTCTATGATCTCTTCTTCTGGTATTAACGCTCCTAAACCCTTACCTAATCCAAATTTTTTACCCAATTTTATCATCTCCTTTGTCTATCTAAAAACTCATCCGCTAATTTTTTGTAAGCATCCGCACCTTTGCAATTATCATCATATAACATTATCGGTAATCCGAAACTTGGAGCTTCAGCTAGCCGCACATTTCTAGGTATTGTTGTTATATATACTTTATCATTAAAGTACTTTTTCACTTCTGAAACAACCTCATTACATAACTTCGTCCGATTATCATACATACTTAGTATTACACCTTCTATCTCTAAGTTTTTATTTAGAGATTTTTTCACTAACTGAATTGTAGTTACTAATTGTCCAACACCTTCTAACGCATAATACTCACATTGGATAGGTGTAAGCACACTACTAGCAGCAGTAAGTGCATTTATAGTTAGTATTCCTAGAGAAGGTGGGCAATCTATAAAAATATAATCGTATTCTCCTTCAATTTCTTTAAGTTTATCTTTTAGTATATTTTCTCGATCACTCCTACCAATTAATTCTACTTCTGCACCCGCAAGCTCCATAGTAGATGGTACTAAATAAAGGTTGTTTACTAGCTCACACTCTTTTATAGTATCTCTAATGGAAATATCTGATGTTAGTAAATCATATATTGATAATTTTATTTTTTTCTTATCAAATCCTAACCCACTTGTAGTATTTCCTTGAGGATCAATATCTACTGTTAAAACCTTTTTCCCTTGCATAGCTAAATAAGAGCATAAGTTTATATTTGTAGTAGTTTTACCTACCCCTCCCTTTTGATTAAAAATACATATGGTTTTCATGACTACACCTATCCTTTATAATTATTTATATTTCTACATTTTAGTATATTTATAATTTTATTTTGCTACATAGTCCATTATATATTTTTATTAAATATATTAATAGTATTTTCTTAAAGAATTAACAAAAAAATAAAAAAAGTAGAATGTTTCACGTGAAACATTCTACTTTTTTTATTTATTTTTTTGGTATTCTTATAATTACTTCTATACTATCTTCTAATTCCTTAGATTTATATTCAGCATTTATACCATATTTATCGAACACCTGTTTTATAGTATTTATGTAAACTCTAGGCGCAAAAATGCCTTTTATTTTTTTCTTACCAACAGTAGCTACTTCATCTCTACATAACTTCAATAATTCCTTTTCGATAAGCTCTTCCGCCTTTTTAACATTAAGTGATTTATCAACAATTACTTTAAGTACTTTCTTTTGAATATTTATATCAGGCAATCTAAGTAATGCCCTAGCATGTCTTTCAGTAAGTTTATGTTCAACTAAAATATTCGTTATTTGCTTATCCAATTTTAATAATCTTAATTTATTAGCTATAGTCGATTGTTTTTTTCCTATCATTTGTGCTAAATGTTCTTGCGTATAAGAATGGTCTTGGATAAGATTATAATAAGCCATAGCTTCTTCTAGAAAATTTAAATCTTCCCTTTGTAGATTTTCTAATAGTGCAATTGCTGCAGAATCTTTATCAGTAATATCTATTATAATTACTGGAACCTCTTCCAGTCCTATTTTTTTTGCAGCTCTTAGTCTTCTTTCTCCTGCCACTAGCTCATATCTATTTTCACCACTTTTTCTAACTGTAAGTGGTTGTATTATTCCGTAAGCTTTTATTGACTGAGATAGTTCTTCAATAGTTTCTTCATTAAAATGTTTTCTAGGCTGATAAACATTTGGAGAAATTAATTCTATAGATACGTAATTAACATTATTTTGCATAATATACCATCCCTCAATTTTTCCTTTTTACTTTTTGCTTTTCAATTTTACTAGTTATATCTTTTGTTTTTTACCTTTTATTAACAATTCTCTACTTATACCCTATTTCCTTCTTTTATTCCTATTATTTCGTACGACAAATTATAACATAAATCATCAACATATGTTATATCCTTTAATTACATAACATATTAAATCATCTCCTGCGAAGCTTAAATGTAGTTAAACTAAAGGATTTTTAGCTACCAACCCTGCTTTTCTAGGATAGTTTTTATTAGTCATAGCTACCTTTTTTATTATTACTAAATTATGATTTAAATCACTGTCCTCAATTTGAACTTTCTCTATATGTTCAATTCTCCCACCTAGCATTCTTATCGCATTTTTTGATAATTTAATCTCCTCTTCAACTGCAGGACCTTTCATTGCAACAAAATACCCACCAACTTTTACATATGGTATGCAGTATTCACTCAAAACTGTTAAATTGGCAACCGCTCTTGATACTGCAACATCAAATCTTTCCCTATACTGTTTTTCTTGTGCAAAATCTTCTGCTCTACCATGAATTGCTTTAATATTTTTTAAATCAAGCTGTTTTATTACCTCGTTTAAAAAAATAATCCTCTTATTTAGTGAATCCAATAACACTATATTAACTTCCGGTTTTATTATTTTCATAGGAATCCCTGGGAACCCTCCCCCAGTACCTATATCTATGACATTTTTAGCATTTTTAAGCTCATCAAATTTAAAAACCTTCATGGAATCAATAAAATGTTTTTTTATTATTTCTTCATCTTCTTTTATAGCAGTCAAATTTATTTTCTGGTTCCATTCCTTTATAAGATCTTTATACAAAATAAATTGATCGTATTTATATTTATCAAATTTAAGTTCTATATTGTTACTAGCCTCATTTAATATATCAAAGTATTTCATATTTCACCTCCGCATTATTTAAAAAGTTAATAAGTTTTATTTTGAAGTTTTTTACTATTTTTAAATCTAACCATTAGCTTTTAAGTTACTAATCCTCTTTTGTTGCTCAAGATATATCATTAAAACTGACATATCTGCTGGCGATACCCCTGATATTCTAGAAGCTTGACCTATACTTTCCGGTTTAATTTTACCTAATTTTTGCATAGCTTCTATTCTTAACCCTTTTATGCTATCATAATTAATATTTTTTGATATAATCTTGTTTTCAAACTTTTTAAATTGTCTAATTTGCTCTAATTGTTTTTGAATATATCCTTCATATTTAGAGACAATATTAACTTGTTGCTCTACATATTTATTTAATATAGGCCTATCGACATCTAGTTTTTTAACTATATAATAATCAAGTTCAGGTCTTTTTATAAGTTCATATAAGCTAATAGGTTTCTTTAATGGCGTAGAATTACAAGAAATTAAGAATTCCTCTATTTCCTTCTTATTTGTTATTTGTAAATGTTTTATTCTTTCAATTTCTTTTTCTAGTTGTATCTTCTTTTCCTTAAATATTTCATATCTATCTTCCTTAACAAGACCCACGCTATGTCCTATTTCAGTTAATCTTAAATCAGCGTTGTCTTGTCTTAATAATAACCTATACTCCGCTCGTGATGTCATCATTCTATATGGTTCATTAGTACCTTTAGTAACCAAATCATCAATTAAAACACCTATATATCCATCAGATCTTTTTAGTATTAAGGGCTCTTTATTTTGAACGCTAAGCGCAGCGTTAATTCCTGCAATAATACCTTGAGCTGCAGCTTCCTCATATCCTGAACTTCCATTTATTTGGCCCGCTGAGAATAATCCAGTAATATTTTTAAATTCTAGCGAAAGTTTTAAATCAGTAGAATCTATGCAATCATATTCTATAGCATAAGCTGTTCTCATAATTTCTACATTCTCAAGTCCTGAAACTGTTTTTAACAGTTCTACCTGAATTTCCTCAGGGAGTGAACTAGACATACCTTGAACATACATCTCCTGCGTATTCTCTCCTTCAGGTTCTATAAATATTTGATGCCTTTCCTTATCTGTAAATCTCATTACTTTATCTTCAATAGATGGGCAATATCTAGGCCCAGTACTTTTAACCGATCCATTGTATAGAGGTGATCTATTAATGTTTTTCCTAATTACATTATGCGTATCCTCATTGGTATATGTTAAATAGCAAGATAACTGATTGCGACTTATATCTCCACTAATAAATGAAAATGGCACTACCTCATCATCGCCAAGTTGCTCCTCCATTTTAGAAAAATCTACTGATCGTTTGTTAATTCTAGCTGGAGTTCCTGTTTTAAATCTTCGAAGTGTTATTCCAATCTCAGCAAGCGAATTAGATAGTTCACTCGCCGGTTGTAGTCCACTTGGTCCTTCACTATAACTAAGATCCCCAATTATAATATTTGATTTTAAATACGTTCCTGATGCTATAACAATAGCCTTAACCCCAAAATATGCATCATTTTTAGTAAGTATACCCTTAACTTTTCCATTCTCAACGTCAATAGAAACTACTTCTAATTGCTTTAATTGTAAATTTTCTTGTTCCTCGATTACTTTTTTCATCCTTTGTCCATATGCTTTTTTATCTGCTTGAGCCCTTAATGAAAACACAGCTGGCCCTTTAGATTTATTTAACATTCTAGATTGTATATATGTATTATCAATATTTACTCCCATTTCACCACCAAGAGCATCAATTTCCCTTACTAAATGGCCCTTAGCAGTGCCCCCTATATTAGGGTTACATGGCATTAAAGCCACGCTATCTAAATTTATAGCACAAATTAAAGTCTTGCATCCTATTCTTGCAGATGCAAGTGCCGCCTCACACCCTGCATGACCAGCTCCAATAACTACAACATCAAAATTTCCTGCATTATATTTCATATTTATCCCTACTTTCCTAAACAAAATTCTGCAAATATTTTATGTATAATATCTTCTTCTAAAGCCTCCCCAGTAATTTCTCCTAAATTTATCCACGCACTTCTTATATCGATTGATGCAAGATCAATAGCTGATGTATATTTCAATGCATCTAAGGACGATTCCAAATTTTCATTTGCCTTTATTAAAGACTGCTTATGTCTATTGTTAGTAATAAACACACCTTCAGTTTTAATTTCACCATTAAAGAATAAATCTTTTATATATTCTTTAACATAATTTAACCCATTACCTGTTTTTACTGAGATATTAGTAATATATTTTGAATTTATATTTTTTAATTCTTCCATCTCTATTTTACCACCTAAATCACTTTTATTTAATAGTACAATACATTTTTTTTCTTTAATATATTCTATAATTTCTCTGTCCTCATTATTTAACTTATTACTTGAATCTAATAATAAAATAACTAGATCAGCCTCGTCTATCTTTTCTTTTGATTTTTCTACTCCTATTTTTTCAACTATATCTTCTGTTTCACGAATACCCGCAGTATCTACTATTTTAATTGGTATACCTTCAATACTAATATACTCTTCTATTGCATCACGTGTTGTTCCCGGAACATCTGTAACAATAGCTCTTTTTTCTTTAAGTAAAGCGTTAAGAAGTGATGATTTACCTACGTTAGGTTTACCCACTATTACAGTACTTAAACCTTCTCTTAAAATTTTACCCTCGTCTGCAGTACTCAGTAATGTACTAATTTCATTAACTATTTTAAAAACGTCAAGTCGAACTTCTCCCGCTGTTACTTCTTCGATGTCCTCTTCAGGGTAATCAACAGTAACCTCTATATGCGCAATTATATCAAGTAATTTATTTCTTATAATCTTTATTTCCTTGGAAATAGAACCTTCTGATTGCAAAAGAGCTGACTTCATACTAAGTTCTGTTTTTGCTCTTATTATATCTATAACTGCTTCCGCCTGACTTAAATCAATTCTACCATTCAAGAATGCTCTTTTAGTAAACTCGCCTGGTTGTGCCAAACGCGCTCCTGAGCGAATAATTTCTTGTAGTATCCTATTAGTTCCAACTACTCCACCATGACAGTTTATTTCAATTGTGTCTTCTGCTGTAAAACTTTTAGGCCCTTTCATATACGAAATAATAACCTCATCTAGCTTACTACCACTTTTATCAACTATATGACCATATCTCATGGTGTAAGATTTAAAATCATGAAGTTCCCTATTATTTTTACCTATAAATACACTTGAAACTATATCTATAGCTCTATCACCAGAAACTCTAATTATAGATATACCGCCTTCTCCTATACTAGTTGCTATCGCAGCTATAGTATCAAATTCTTTCATAAAATGTGACCTCCTATTTTTATAATTATCTATTATTATATCCTATCTAAATAATTTATACATATGTAAATCCATTAATTATTACTATCTTATTATTAGTATTTTAATTACATTCTTAAAATTCAAGACTCGTTACTTAACGCATATGCGTCACCTTTGAAACTTAAGAATATGATTAATATTATACTTACTTTTATAAATTTAAAAAGAAAGCCCTTAGGCTTTCTTTAAATCTACTACAACTCTTCTATAAGGTTCCTCACCTTCGCTAAAGGTATAAACATATGTATCATTTTGAAGAGATGAGTGTATTATTCTTCTCTCGTAAGGGTTCATAGGCTCAAGCTTTAATACTCTGCCACTAACCCGTACCTTATAGGCAATTTTAGATGCAAGTCTTTTTAAAGTTTCTTCTCTTTTTGCTCTATAATTTTCAGTATCGAGTATTACTCTCTTATATTCTTCATCATGATTTTTATTTACAACTAAACTTACAAGGTATTGAAGGGCATCTAAAGTTTCGCCTCTATATCCTATTAATAGTCCCATATTAGGTCCAATTAAATTAATTTTAATCTCGCTGCCTT
Source organism: Clostridium sp. (assembly GCF_050717545.1). Classification (GTDB taxonomy): domain Bacteria; phylum Bacillota; class Clostridia; order Clostridiales; family Clostridiaceae; genus Clostridium_AD. The sequence continues at coordinate 11,905 of NZ_JBOITN010000033.1, read as the reverse complement.
CTTCTTTAAGATTTACTTCTGCGTTCATACTCATAGAAAGTAATATTTCCATTAAAAAACTTTCAGCTTCATTTAAACTATTCCTTTTAACCGTAACTCTAATTTTAGCAGGTTTTACCCCTATAATATTTAAGAAACCTTTACTACCTTCGTCTATAGTTTCTACTTTAACTTTATCTATAGTAACTTTTAATTCTTTTAATGCATTATTAATTGCATCGTCTACATTCTTCCCCATAACCTCTATAATATTAATATCCCAATACACCCGCCTTTCTAAATATCTAACTTAGGCACTTGTGTTTAAACTTTTTTTGGTTCTTGGGTAAGTTCCATTTTATTTATAACTAGAGACTGAACAACTTGTACTAAACTATTCATTACCCAATATAATACTAATGCACCTGGAAAATTAAGACTCATTACTCCCATAAAAATAGCCATTCCAGTTGTCATTGTTGAAGATTGTTTAGATTGAGCTCCACCACCAGGTGGTTGCATAAGTTTTGATGAAAAATATGTTGTAACTGTAGATAATATTGGTAATATATATATAGGATCAGGTTTTGTTAAATCTACCATCCATAAGAAACCAGCTCCTTGCATGTCTAAATTTCTAAACAAACTATATAAAGCAATTAAGATAGGCATTTGTATAAGCATTGGTAAACATCCACCCATTGGATTTACTCCATTTTCTTTATAAAGCTTCATTACTTCTTGCTGAGACTTTTGCGGATCTTTTTTATATTTTTCTTGAACTTTTTTCATCTCTGGTTGAATCGCACCCATTTTAGCTGTTGATTTTAGCTGTTTAACACTTAAAGGCAACAATATTAATCTTATTAGTATCGTAAATAAAATTATTGATAATCCAAATGATAAATCATTATTTGGTATAACTGCATGTACGCCACTATGCATAAAGTAAAAGAATTTTGAAAGCGGCTCAATTATAAAATTTAAATTCAAGTTCAAAACCTCCCAAATGTTTATTTAACTGGATCAAAGCCGCCCTTATTATACGGATGACATCTGAGTATTCTCTTTATTCCCATGACAGAGCCTTTCATTGCTCCATATTTTTCAATAGCTTCTAAAGCATATTGAGAACATGTAGGATAAAATATACAACAAGGCCTCTTAAAAGGTGATAAATACTTTCTATAAGACTTAATACCCATTATAAGTATTTTTTTCATTATTAATTAAACCGGCTTTCTTAATTAATTTTGTAAGTGCAGCCTCAATTTCTTTATAAGTCTTAGTATTAGAAGGATTTCTTGCAATAAACACCAAATCATGCCCTGTCTTTAATCCTTCATTATTAAGTCTATAGCTTTCACTTATAAGTCTTTTAACTCTTCCGCGGATTACACTGTTTCCTACCTTTTTACTCACAGATATTCCACATCTATTAATATCTTTACTATTTTTGTAAATATATAATACTAATAATATGTTAGAAAAAGATTTTCCTTTTCTATATACTGTTCTAAATTCAGTATTCTTTCTAATCCTGTATTTCTTGACATCAATTTTCATATTAGCCGCCCTCTTTTCCGCAAATTGCAGAAAAAGGCCACATTAGCGGCCCTTATGCTGTCAATCTTTTTCTACCTTTTTGTCTTCTTTTTTGAAGAATATTTCTTCCAGAAGCGGTTTTCATTCTTTTTCTAAATCCGTGTTCTTTTTTTCTTTGTCTTTTTTTAGGTTGGTAAGTCATGAACATATCTACTACACCCCCTTCTATTAACCACTGCACTATACAAATCATTACGCATTCGCATATTTATGGTTTTACTATTAGATTATATAGTCACATCATCCTAATGTCAAGGCAAGCATTTTTATTAATATTGTTGATATTTTTTATATTTATATGTTTTTTTGTGGATAACTTCTTGAACACCTTGTTATTTTTTGATATTATATAAGAATGTACTGTGAATAACCTAATAAATAATAAAGTTATTCACAACTTGTGGACAAAACTGTGAATAACTATTACAATATTGTACTAAACCTCTTTTAAATTATCTATTTGAGCTGTATTGGTTGCTTTATTCCTTTTTTAACCTGTTAATAATTTTTTTTTTTTATTGTTAACAATTTAAACTTTTCCAAAAGTATAAACATAGTTATTAACTTGTGGATATTTTTAATTCCATTTATCAACAACCTACAATATATTAATTTTACTGTTTATAACCTTGTTTATATATTGTTAGTTTTTACATAAAAATTTTTTTTGAATTGAACTGGAGGGTAGAAAATGAGCACCCAAATTAAAGATATCTGGGAAAAAACCTTGAATATAATAAAAGGTGAACTTACAGAAGTAAGTTTTAATACTTGGATTAAAAGTATAGAACCTATGACCTTAGATAATAATACTTTTAAGTTAGGTGTTCCTAATAATTTTACTAAAGACATTCTCGAAAATAGATATAAGGATTTAATAATGAACGCTGTTAAATTACTTACTTCTAAAACATATAAAATAGAATTCTTTATATTATCTGAAGAAGTAGCTGAAATTGAGTCGCCTAAAGTAAAACGAGAATCACAAAGACATAACTTAACAGTTAATGATGAGATGTCTGCAACACTTAACCCCAAGTATACCTTTGATTCTTATGTCATAGGTAATAGTAATAGATTTGCTCACGCTGCGTCTCTTGCTGTAGCTGAATCTCCTGCTAAAGCTTATAATCCATTATTTATTTATGGAGGGGTTGGTCTTGGAAAAACACATTTAATGCATGCTATTGGACATTACATATTAGCAAATAACCCAAAATCTAAAGTTGTTTATGTTTCTTCCGAAAAATTTACGAATGAACTTATTAATTCTATTAAGGATGATAAAAACGTAGAATTTAGAAATAAATATAGAAATGTAGATGTACTTCTAATTGATGATATACAATTTATTGCTGGCAAAGAACGTACCCAAGAAGAATTCTTTCACACATTCAATGATCTTCACGAAGCAAATAAGCAAATCATATTATCTAGTGATAGACCTCCAAAAGAGATACCAACTCTAGAAGATAGGTTAAGGTCAAGATTTGAATGGGGACTTATAGCCGATATACAACCACCAGATTTTGAAACTAGAATTGCTATCCTAAAAAAGAAAGCTGACATAGACAATCTAAGTATTCCCAATGAGGTACTAGTGTATATTGCAACAAAAATAAAATCAAATATACGAGAACTAGAAGGTGCTCTTATTAGAATAGTAGCATTTTCTTCACTAACTAATAAAGAAATTGGAATAGATTTAGCATCAGAAGCACTAAAAGATATTATTTCCAGTAGAAATTCAAAGCAAGTAACTATTGAACTAATTCAAGACATAGTTTCAAGTTACTTTAATTTAAAAATTGAAGATTTTAAATCTTCAAGGCGAACTAGGAATATAACATTTCCTAGACAAATCGCAATGTATTTATGTAGAAAGCTTACAGATATGTCACTACCTAAAATAGGCGAAGAATTTGGAGGCCGTGATCATACTACTGTAATCCATGCATGTGAAAAAATATCTAACGGTCTTAAAGTAGATGAAAATCTTCAAGACAACATAGCTGAACTAACTAAAAAGATAAGTCAGAAGTAGAATAATTGAATTACTAACAGGTGTTAATACTATTTATATATAAACCTGTGTATAAAATAATACATAAAAACTAGCTGTTGATATTGTGGATAACTGTGATATTTTTTTGCATACTTATCCACAAATAGTTTCACCAAGTATTGTTACGGCGTAAAGGCTGAGATAGGTTTCTAACATATCAACAGCCCCTACTACTATTACTACTATAAATTATTATTATCTTACCTATCTTTTATCAATTTTCCAATGTGGATAAGGAGGCCTATTTTACATGAAATTTATATGTGAAAAAAGTATATTACAAGAAGCAATTTCAAACGTTCAAAAAGCTATTACTGGAAAATCAACTATGCCTGTACTTCAAGGAATACTTATAATTGCAAAAAATAAAGAAGTAACACTTATAGGATCAGATATTGATTTAAGTATTGAAGCCAAGATTACAGCTAATATTATTGAAGATGGAACTGTAGTCCTAGACTCTAAACTTTTTGGTGAAATTATAAGAAAGTTACCTAATAGTTCAATCGAAATAAGTTCAGCAGAAAACAACTCTATTAAAATAGTTTGTCAAAAATCATATGCAACTATAGTACATATGGATGGTGATGATTATCCTAATTTACCTGATATAATAGAAAATATGATTTTTTCAGTTTCTCAAAGGGTACTGAAAAATATGATGAGAGGTACTATCTTTGCAGTTGCTCAAGATGAAACTAGACCAATTCTGCAAGGAGTTTTATTTGAAATAAAGGATAAAAAACTTAATCTTGTAGCATTAGACGGATATAGAGTTGCCTTTAGAAGCGAAATCGTAGATAATGATTCTAGTATAACTGCTGTAATTCCAGGTAAAACATTGAGTGAAGTATCAAAAATACTAGAAGAAACAGACGAGAACGTTAATATAACTTTTACACCAAATCATATTTTATTTAATATTGGCAAGACTAAAGTTATATCAAGATTACTTGAAGGTGAGTTTATTAAATATAGTTCAATAATACCAGAAGAGTATAATTTGAAAATAACAGCTAAAAGACACGAATTATTAAGCTGTATCGAAAGAGCTTCACTTATGGCAAAAGAGGGAAATACAAATTTAGTTAAATTTAATATAGAAGAAGATATCATGATTATCACCTCCAATTCTCAATTGGGAAAGGCTAGAGAAGAAATAAATATAATTTTGCAAGGAGAGCCTCTTCAAATTGCATTTAACTCAAAATACCTAATAGAGCTTTTAAAAATAATGGAAGAGGAAGAAATCATTATGGAATTTTCTAGTGGTGTTAATCCTTGCGTTGTAAGAAACAAAGAAAAAAATAACTGTACATATATGGTATTACCAGTAAGAATAAGAGCAACAAATAATTAATTAAAGTTTATAAAAAAAATATAAAATAAAGGCGGTTTTAAAATGAATGAAATACAAATTGAGACAGGAATAATTAAATTGGATAATTTTCTAAAATGGGCTGGAATTGCATCGCTGGGTTCAGAGGCGAAAATTTATATAAAAAACGAAGAAGTTAAAGTTAACGGAAAAATAGAAACTCAAAGAGGTAAAAAATTAGTTGTTGGTGATATAGTTGAATTTAATAATGAAAAATACAAAGTAATTTAAAATGATTTAAAGCAATTTAAAATATAAATGCACCGGAAAATTTAAGATATTCTCCGGTGCTAAATTTATGTCTATAACAAAACAATTTATTTACGCATATAAAATAATAAAATTATATATATATGTTATAATCATAATAGGTGATTGGATGTTTGTAAAATATTTGAAGCTTAAAAATTTTAGAAATTATGGTGAATTAGTTATAGAATTAAATAAAGGTACTAACATATTTGTAGGAGATAATGCTCAAGGTAAAACAAATATTTTAGAAGCAATTTATTATTGCAGTTTAGCTAAATCCCACAGAACAAATAAGGATAAAGAATTAATTAATTGGAATGCAACAGATGCAAACATAAAAATTTATGTTTGTAAAACTAGACTCGATAAAAAAATAGAAATAAAAATTTTTAAAGAAGGCAAAAAAGGAGTTAATATAAACTCTATAAAAGTTCAAAAATTGTCCGAACTAATAGGAAGTTTCAATGTGATTATGTTTTCCCCTGAAGATTTAAATATTGTTAAAGAATCTCCATCATATAGACGAAGATTTTTAGATATAGAGCTGTGTAAGCTAAATAAACGCTATTATTATAGTTTAACTCAATATAAAAAAATTTTAAATGAAAGAAATTTAGCTGTTAAGAAATGGAATACAGATATTGATATTATAGATGTATATGATAAACAACTTAGTCATTTTGGTGCTATTATAATAAAAGACAGAGTTAATTACATAGAAAAATTAAACAAATTAGGAAAAATAATACATAGCAAAATAACATCAAATAGTGAAGTAATCGAAATTAAATATCTAACACCTATTAAGGATTTAGATAATATCGAGGAGAGCTTTTATTTGCTTTTATGCAAGAATAGGAAAAGAGATATAGAGACTAAAACTACATCAACAGGACCACACAGAGATGATTTTTCAATAGAAATTAATGGAGTCGATGCTAGAATATTTGGATCTCAAGGGCAGCAGAGAACTTGCATTTTAACCATTAAATTTGGAGCACTAGAAATAATAAAAGAAGTAACTGGAGAATACCCAGTATTATTACTTGATGATGTTTTGTCTGAACTTGATACAAAAAGGCAAGAATATATATTAAATTCTATAAAAGAAGTTCAGACATTGATTACATGTACCGGAGTCAATGGTATAAGAAAATATTTAAATTCTGAAAGTAAGATATTTGAGGTTATGTTAGGTGAATTAAAAGAAATAACATGATTTTTAGTAAAGTAAAAAGGATTATTAAGGAGGATATAATATGTTTTTACATTTGGGAGAAAATGTAGTAGTTCCTATAAAAGACATTATAGGCATTTTTGATATGGAAACTACTATGTACAGCTCTGACACTAATCAATTTTTAAGAATGGCTGAAGAAGATGGTTTTGTAGAAAGAATAACAAAGAATATTGTTAAATCTTTCGTAATTGCTGAAGTAGATAAAAAAAGCAAAGTATATCTTTCACCAATATCATCGCAAACTTTATGCAAGAGAACTGAAACTGTATATTATACGCTTTAAAGTGAATTAGGAGGATATACATGGAAAAAAATAATATTTATGACGAGAGTCAAATACAAGTACTTGAAGGATTAGAAGCAGTAAGAAAAAGACCAGGTATGTATATAGGTAGCACTAGTATACGTGGACTTCATCATTTGGTTTATGAAATCGTGGATAATAGTATAGATGAGGCATTAGCAGGTTTTTGTAAAAACATAAATGTGATGATACATGCAGACAATTCTATAACTGTTATAGATGACGGTCGTGGTATGCCAGTAGGAATACACCATAAAATGAAAATACCTACTGTAGAAGTTATAATGACTGTACTTCATGCAGGTGGAAAATTTGGTGGTGGAGCATATAAGGTATCAGGAGGTCTTCATGGTGTTGGATCATCTGTAGTTAATGCACTGTCAGTAGTTTGTGAAGTAGAAGTTAAGATTGATGGAAATATATGGAAACAAACATTCTCAAAAGGAAAAACTACTAGCACACTTATAAATATAGGTAAAACACAGGATCATGGAACAAAAGTATTTTTCACTCCTGATCCAGAGATTTTTGAAGAGATTAATTTTGATTATGAAATTTTATGTCAAAGATTAAGAGAACTAGCATTTTTAAATAAAGGATTAAATATAACACTTACAGATGAACGCGTAGATAAACATCAAGAATTTATGTATGAGGGTGGAATAAAATCCTTTGTAGATTATTTAAATAGAAATAAAGGAACAATCCATGAGACTATTTATATGGAAGGAAGCAGGGATGAGTATGTTGTTGAGATAGCTCTTCAATACAACGACACATATACAGAAAATATATTTTCCTTTGCTAATAATATAGATACGGTAGAAGGTGGAACACATTTAGTTGGTTTTAAAACTGCTTTAACAAGAGTAGTAAATGATTATGCTAAAAAATTCGGTTTCTTAAAAGATAATGATAAAAACCTTTCAGGTGAGGATGTACGTGAAGGTCTTACAGCAGTAATATCTATAAAGCTTACTGATCCGCAATTTGAAGGTCAAACAAAAACAAAGCTTGGTAATAGTGAAGTACGAGGCATAGTTGATAGCATAGTTGGTGAGGCTATTAGTAATGTTTTAGAGGAAGATCCACAACTTGGAAAAAACATTATAGATAAAGGATTAAATGCAGCAAGGGCTAGAGAAGCTGCTAAAAAAGCAAGAGAACTAACAAGAAGAAAGTCAATACTTGAATCGACTACACTTCCAGGGAAATTATCAGATTGTGCATCAAAAGATCCTATGGAATGTGAAATATATTTAGTCGAAGGTGATTCAGCTGGTGGCTCTGCAAAGCAAGGTCGCGATAGAAAATTCCAAGCTATACTTCCGCTAAAAGGAAAAATCATGAACGTTGAAAAGCAAAGAATTGATAAAATGCTTGCTTCCCTTGAAATAAGGGCTATGATAACCGCTTTTGGTGCTGGTATAGGAAAAGATTTTGATGTTAAAAAAATAAGATATGATCGTGTTATTATTATGACGGATGCTGATGTAGATGGTGCACATATTAGGACTTTACTACTTACATTCTTTTATAGATACATGAAGGAATTAGTAGAAGGTGGGCATGTATATGTAGCCCAACCCCCACTATATAAGGTGTCTAAAGGTAAAAAAGAGCATTATGTATATACCGATAATGAGTTACAAAATATACTTACTGAATTTGGTGGAAAAGATAGTAATACTGACATACAAAGATATAAAGGTCTTGGAGAAATGGATGCACATCAACTCTGGGATACAACAATGAATCCAGAAGAAAGAATTCTACTTCAAGTTAATGTTGAAGATGCAATGGCTGCTGATGAAATATTTACTATTCTTATGGGTGATAAAGTAGAACCTCGTCGCGAATTTATAAAAGAAAATGCCAAAAGTGTAGTTAACATAGATATATAGCTTAATTATCTACCAAGGTAGAATTATATATTTATTTATATAATTCTATTAAAATAATTACAGTCATCCATGGATAGTACCTTAATTGTTTTTGGGTTGACATTAAAATATTTTGTTTAAAGAGGTGTAACATGATTAATAATCTTGGAAAAATTTTACCTGTTGATATAAGAAAAGAAATGAAAAAATCTTATATAGAGTACGCTATGAGTGTTATTGTAAGCCGTGCTCTTCCAGATGTACGTGATGGACTTAAACCTGTTCATAGAAGAATATTATTTTCTATGCATGAACTAGGATTAACACCAGAAAAAGGATTTAGAAAGTGCGCTAGGATTGTTGGAGATGTTTTGGGTAAGTACCATCCACATGGTGATACAGCAGTCTATGGAGCACTTGTTAGAATGGCTCAAGACTTCTCTCAAAGGTGTACTTTGGTTGAAGGGCATGGTAATTTCGGCTCTGTAGATGGAGATTCAGCAGCAGCGATGAGATATACAGAAGCTAAAATGAGTAAAATCACAACTCAGATGCTTCGTGATATTAATAAAGAGACAGTAGATTTTATTCCTAACTTTGATGGAGAAGAAAAAGAGCCATCAGTGCTTCCTTCAAGATTTCCTAATCTTTTGGTTAATGGGTCAACAGGAATTGCTGTAGGAATGGCAACAAATATACCTCCACATAATTTAATAGAAGTTATAGATGGTGTGCTTATGGTTATTGAAGATGCAGAAGTTACTATAAGTGATTTAATGACAAAAATAAAAGGACCAGATTTTCCTACAGGTGGAATTATTCTAGGAAGAGCGGGAATAAAAAGTGCTTATGAAACAGGAAGAGGAAGAATACTCGTAAGGGCTAAAACAGACATTGAAGAGAACAAAGGTAGAAATTCAATAATAGTAACAGAATTACCTTATCAAGTTAATAAAGCAAAACTTATAGAAGGAATTGCTGATTTAGTAAAAGATAAGAAAATAGATGGTATATCAGATTTAAGAGACGAATCAGATAGAGAAGGTATGAGAATAGTTATAGAACTAAAAAGAGATGCAAATCCTAACATTGTGTTGAATAGGTTATTTAAACATACTAGGATGCAGGATACTTTTGGAGTTATAATGATAGCACTTGTAAATAATGAACCTCAAACTTTAAATCTAAAACAAGTTTTAGTTTATTACCTAGAACATCAAAAAGATGTAGTAAGAAGAAGAACTCAATTTGATCTTGATAAAGCACTAGCAAGAGCTCATATTTTAGAGGGCTTAAAAATTGCATTGGATAATATTGATGAAGTAATTCGTTTGATAAGAGCATCAAAAAGCATTAGTGAAGCTAAAGAAAGTTTAAGTAACGCTTTTGAATTATCAGAAAAACAAGCCACAGCTATTGTTGAAATGAGACTTGGAAGACTTACAGGACTTGAAAGAGGCAAGATTGAAGATGAGTATAATGAGCTAATGAAAACTGTTAATTACTTAAAAGGAATCTTATCAGATGAATCAATATTATTAACTATAATTCAAGATGAGCTTATAGAAATTAGGAATAAATATGGTGATACTAGAAGATCATCAATAGAAAAAAATCCATATAGCTTAGATGAGGAAGATTTGATTCAAGAGGAAGACGTTGTAATAACTCTAACTCATGCGGGTTATATAAAGAGATTACCAGCGGATACTTATAGCTCTCAAAAAAGAGGGGGTAGAGGTATACAAGGTGTTACTACAAAAGAAGATGATTTTGTAGAACATATATTTATAACTACTACTCATAATAATATTCTATTCTTCACAAACAAAGGAAAATCATTTAAATTAAAAGCTTACGAGATTCCTGAGGGTGGAAGAACGGCTAAGGGAACAAACTTAATAAATATTATACCTTTAGCTAGTGAGGAAAAAATCCAAGCTGTTATTTCTCTTAAAGAGTTTGCCCAGGATAATTATCTTGTAATGGGAACAAAACAAGGGTTAATAAAGAAAACATCGCTTGATAAATATTCTTCTATAAGGAAGAATGGTTTAAATGCAATAAATTTAAGAGAAGATGACGAGTTAATTGGAGCTGCAATAACCAATGGAGATAGTGAAATGCTATTTGTTACAAGGAATGGTTATTCTATAAGGTTTAGTGAAAAAGATGTAAGAGGTATGGGAAGAACTGCAACTGGAGTTAAGTCATTAACTTTACGAGAAGAAGATATTGTGGTTTCTATGAACATAGTTACTCCAGAAGAAGAACTTTTAGTTATAAGTGAAAATGGTTTTGGAAAAAGGACGTTAGTTTCAGAATATTCACTTCAACGAAGAGGTGGTAAAGGAGTAATAACTTACAAGGTATCAGAAAAAACAGGTAAACTTGTAGGTGCTAGAATAGTAAAAGATGGAGATGAAATGATACTTATAAACAGTAATGGTATTGTTATAAGATTAAATGTAGCTGGAATATCAACTACAAGTAGGAATACTATGGGAGTTACTTTAATGAAAAATGGAGCAGGAGATAACATAGTTGCTATTGCTAAAATAAATAGTAGTGATGTGATTGATGTTGATGAAACTTGTGAAGAAGGTGAAACTAGTTCTGTGCAAGGAGAAGTTTCTTCCAATGAAAATATTAAAGAAATTTACGTTGATGAGAAGCGTGAATCAGAATCATCTGATGAATCAGAGAATAAAATAGAAGAATAAAAAATAAAAATACCCATTTGAATAAATTCAAATGGGTATTTTAATTATATTACAGTAATATACAATATAATTAACCTAGTGTATCATGGCGGTTAAATTAGAGAAAAATAAAGATATAAATAGGTAAACAAGTATAATCTATAGAGAAATAGGAATACTTTAAATATAAGATTAAATAAATTTGATACAATACTCCTTGTTGTTATCAATTAGTTATAACAGTAGTTTAATTTTAAAGGTTAAATAATTTTCTAAGATCAAAACAATATAAAGATAATAGAAAAATATGTTGACATTATTAAAATTAAAGGTTAAAATAATAAAGGTCGTCACTTGATGACAAAACAAGTTGGTCTTTGAAAATTAAACAGAGAAATAGGTAAACTTAGCAAAATAATATTTTGCTAAACCAGTCAATTACTATAGAAAAGTAATATTAGTCGTAAGACTAAAAAGTATGTAATGAGCTTGAGTAA
>NZ_JBOITN010000032.1:0-146359 GCF_050717545.1 Clostridium sp. | reverse complement strand
TAATTGGTATAAGGGTACTGCTGACGCTATATTTCAAAATACAAATTATATTGATAGCTTTGATCCGGAATATGTTCTTATTTTATCAGGGGATCATATTTATAAAATGGATTATTCTAAAATGCTGGATTTTCATAAAGAAAAAGGTGCAGATGCCTCTATTGCAGTAATAGAAGTTGCTGATGATGAATGTAGTAGATTTGGAATAATGAATACTAATGAAGATGATAGCATATATGAATTTGAAGAAAAACCAAAGAATGCTAAAAGTAATTTAGCATCAATGGGAGTTTATATTTTTAATTGGGCTGCACTTAGACAATTTTTAAAAGAGGATAACATGGATAAAACATCTAGCAATGATTTTGGAAAAAATATAATACCTAAGATGTTAAATAATAATCAGAAGTTGCAAGCTTATCGTTTTAGTGGATATTGGAGAGATGTTGGTACAATTGAAAGTTTTTGGGAAGCAAATATGGATTTATTGTCAGATGACAATGAACTTAATATACATGATGATAAATGGAAAATATATACGGTTAATGCTATGTTGCCACCACAATATATAGGACCTGAAGCGAGTATAAACAATGCACTGCTTAATGAAGGTTGTACAGTTCTTGGTGAAATAAATAATTGTGTCCTTTTCAAAGGGGTGCATGTAGGAAAAGGATCAAAAATAACTAATTCAGTTATATTGCCAAACACTACAATTGGAAACAATGTGGTAATAGATAAAGCCATAATAGGAAACGATGTAGTTATAAGACGTAACTCGCGAATTGGTGATGGTCATAATATTATTGTTATTGAAAAAGGACGCGAAATTAAAGCTGATTCAGAGATATTCAATAAATTATAAAATTAAGGAGGGGTTATAATGCTTAAAAATTATATAGGAATATTAATGTTAAATGAACAAGAAGATAATATTAAAAGTCTTACAAAATCAAGACCTATAGCGTCGATTCCTATAGGTGGTAGATACAGGATTATTGATTTTGTGCTTTCCAATATGGTCAATTCAGGTATTCATAATGTAGGTATATTTACTAATACAAAAACTAGGTCTTTAGTAGATCATTTGGGTTCAGGGCAACCTTGGGATTTAGATAGAAAAATAAATGGACTATTTTTATTTAATCTTACTTCTGAGAGAGCACAACTAAGGGATATAGATGTATTAAGTAAAAATATAGAATATATTTATAGAACTAAACAGGAATATGTAATAATTTCTTCATCATACATGTTATGCAATATAGATTACAATGAGGCGGCTAAGTATCATCAGGAATCAGGTAGTGATATAACCATACTGTACAAAAAAACAAATACCGGGAAAAAACATTATGTAAATTGCAGTACTCTATATATTAATGAAGAAAATAAAATTTTAAGCATTGGGAAAAATATTGGAGCAGAGGACCAATTAAATATATCCATGGAAATGTTTATAATGAAAAAAACTACTCTTATAGATATTATAAACAAATGTGTTCAAACAGGAAGTCATAACTCAATAAAAGAAGCTATCTATGATGATGTTGCAGAGCTTAACGTAAATGCATATGAGTTTAAAGGATACCTTCAATGTGTAAATTCTATAAAAAATTATTATAAAACTAGTATGGATATGTTAAACGGTAAAGTAACTAAGGAATTATTCTTCAATGGAGGGTTAATTTATACAAAGAGTAAAGATGAAGCTCCAACTAAATACTTTAATGGAGCAAAGGTTAATAATTCGCTGATTGCAAATGGATGTATGTTAAAAGGCACAATAGAGAAGAGTGTAATTTCACGAAGGGTAATTGTAGAGCAAAGCGCAGAAGTAAAAAATTGTATTATATTTCAAAATTGTATAATTAAAAAAGGTTGTAAACTTACTAATGTTATACTTGATAAAAATACAATTTTAGAGGAAAATACGGTACTCGAGGGTGATGAAGAGTTCCCGGTTGTTATAGAGAAAAAATCTATAGTGGGTTTATAATGAAAATAATGTTAATGAAATAACTCTAACATGAATATCTTGCTAGAGTTATTTTTTTCTTGATTTACGATATTAGATTATTGATAATGGACTGCTGAGGTGAACTTTTGCAAAAAAGGTACACCACTTGCTGATGGTAGATCTACAGGCGAGATTGCAACATGTAAGGCATCACGTTGGTCATAGCTAGATCCATTTTTAACACTATATTCGGAAAAGCTGTGAATCATATAATGAGTTCCCATGTATTTCCCAAGGTACATCATTACATGCCCCTTTAAAAATAGTGAGGCACCTGGTTTTAGTTTTTCCATTGTAGAGTATCTATTTTTTAGCAGATCATTTTTTTTAAATACAAAAGAATTATCTGTTTTATAAAAAGTGTTTTCCTGTTGATCGGCATTGCGTGGTAGCAGGAGTCCAAAACACTTATAAATTGTTAGTATAAAGCTGGAACAGTCTTTTCCAGAGAACTTATCTCCCCAATCGTAAGGGGTATCAATAAATTTGAGTGCCTGATTTATTATGTTATACCTTGTATATGGAAGGTTGCCTTTTATAGTATCATCATTTTTACTTATAATAGTATTTTCAAATAAAAGTTTTCCATTGATGCCGCGCGTAGGATATTGGACTACATAATTATCAATTAAATTAGAATCAATAGGGTTTAATAAGCTTAACCTTGTACCCATTCCACATTTTATAGTTAATGGATAAGATCCTTCTTCATTAATAGTTAAACTGGTTTCTTTGGAAATAACTATTAAAAAATCTTTACTATTTGTATAATCAAAAATTTGTTTTTTATCTTGAGCTATTGCAATATCATCAGCTTTAATCCAGCCAAAATAATTATAACCTTTCACAAAATACCACTTTTTATCATAACTTTCATGGAAGATTAAAACTGGCTCAAAGGGAAAGCAAGCTGTTTCTTGAAATCTGTCAAAGTTATTTATTTTGCTATGTTCAATAGAAGAGAAAATTGGGTCCTCTACAGGGAAACTTCGAAGCGACGTCTTTTTTATACTCATACCATATTTAACAGGGGTATTATCTTTTATTTTATTTAAATTAGTATTATGTATAATTTTTTCATAATAATCTTTGTGGACTAAGTAGCCGCTCAAATCGTACATATCTTTGGTGAATAGGGTATAGGATTGTGCCAACTTAATAAGAGTTTTAGAAGATATAATATCATCCTCATTTTCCAAATCATATAAAGAGGATATAACAGGTTTAAGATTATTATTAAAGTTTTCAATTTCTCTCTTTGATAGTATTATTTTGTTTGCATCGTCAATATCAGTCATCCAAAATGGGGTTGAATTCATAATATCCGGGAATTTGTAATCATCTTTATACATAAAGGCACCTCACTAGTTAGAGAATTATATATATTATAATGCTAATTTGATATATAATCCATAATAAAGATGAATAGTATAAATAATACATATTAAATATAAATTTAAGTTAAGGTGGAGAAGATACAATGCTTAAGTTAAGGTTTCTAAATTACTTATGATTACTTGTTTTAGGAGGGATACAAAATGAAGATTATTGACGTAAAGATCGAATATATTTCTGTCCCATTAAAGAGGCCCTTTAAGACTGCATTAAGAACAGTTAATAGCGTTGAAGATGTAATCGTAAAGGTGATAACTGACTGCGGTAATGTTGGGTATGGTGAGGCTCCACCAACAGCTGTTATAACTGGGGATACTACTGGAGCAATTGTTAGCGCGATAAATGATGTTATTAAGAAAAGTATAATTGGTATGGATATAGAAAATTTTGAAGAACTTATTATAACGCTAAATAAATGTATGGTTAATAATACAAGCGCTAAAGCAGCAGTTGATATTGCTCTTTATGATCTTTATGGTCAATTGTACAATGCACCCTTGTATAAATTACTAGGTGGTTATAGGAAAGAAATAACTACAGATATAACCATAAGTGTTAACAATCCTTTAGAAATGTCAGAAGATAGTTTAGATGCAGTAAGGCTTGGATATAAGACACTTAAAATTAAAGTTGGGAAAGAAGCGACCTTAGATATAAAAAGGTTACAGAAAGTTAGAGAGGTTATTGGCCCGGATGTAAAGCTAAGAATAGATGCGAATCAAGGGTGGTCTCCAAAAGAAGCAGTTAAGATTTTGAGGAAGATGGAGGATTTAGGACTTGATATTGAATTTGTAGAGCAGCCTGTGCAGGCACATGATTTTGAAGGACTAAAATTTGTTTCTGATAATGTATATATACCGGTTATGGCTGATGAGAGTATATTTTCACCAAGGGATGCATTAAAAATAATGCAGATGCGAGCTGCAGATATTATAAATATAAAATTAATGAAAACTGGTGGCATTTACAATGCACTTAAGATTTGCTCTATGGCAGAAGTATTCGGGGTTGAGTGCATGATAGGATGTATGCTGGAGGCAAAAGTAAGTGTAACAGCAGCAGCTCACCTAGCTTGTGCAAAAAGCGTTATAACTAAAATTGATTTAGATGGACCAGTTTTATGTAGCGAGGATCCAATTATTGGAGGAGCTATATTTAAAGAAAGCATAATAACTATTGGAGATGGTTCGGGACTTGGTATAACAGGAATTGTAAGTAATGACTATTAAGAATATTAGAGAAGTAATGAAAACCTTTTTTCCCTCTTAATATAAATTTTTGTTACTTAATTGAGAAAAAAGTGAATTTAAGAGAGCAAATTGTAATTTTATCGTGTATAATTAGTTTAATGAACTACTACTCTATACTAATAAAATATATTAAAGAGCAAGGGCAATGTCCTTGTTCTTTTCTGCGCTAATATAGAGAATTAAACTGTAAATAGTATTTCATAGTTCATACACAATAAATTAAAGTAATGGAGAGATGAAATTTGAAATGTAAAAGAATTTTTATTGTTATTGTATTATTTTTAATGTTTTCTATGAGTTCAAATAGTTTCGAACAGGCGTATGCTGAAACTATTAATTTACCTACAATTGATGGGAAAGCTGCCATCACTGTAGATGTTGCAACTGGTGAAATAATTTATGCGAAAAATGTAGACAAGCAAATGTACCCAGCAAGTACAACAAAGTTAATGACCGCACTTTTGCTTGCAGAAAATAAAGAGAAAACTGATGAACTAAAATATACACAAAGTGCACAAAATCAGCCCGCAGATGCACTAAATGTTAATTTACATTCAATAGGAATTGGTGAAACTATGTCAGCTAGCGACATTATGGATGGACTTTTAATGTATTCAGCAAATGATCTGGCATATATGATTGCAGATAACATTTCGGGGGATTCTATTAGCTTTGCTAAAACTATGAATGATAAGGCGGCAAAACTTAATATGACAGAAACTCATTTTATAACTGCTAATGGTCTTCATGATGTAAATCATTATACTACGCCTTATGATATGAGTATCCTAGCGAGAGCTGCAATACTAAATCCATGGGTAAAAGAATCAATTGGTAAAAAGCAAAATACTATATCAACCTCAACAGGTACAACATTTAATATTGAAAATACTAATAAACTTCTTGGAGTTGACGGCTGCATTGGTGGGAAAACAGGATATACTACGCCTGCTGGGAGATGTCTTGTAGCCTTTTATGAAAGGGATGGAAGGCAAATTATGGGGGTTGTTATGCATTCGATTTATGATTTCTATAATGATATTTATGTTTTTAATGACATGAAAGAAATAATTGACTATAGTTATAAGTTAGAGCAAGCAGTATTACATGAAAGCAATTCTGTTATAAAAACAGAAACGTTAAAATACAAACCAGTCGGCTTTTTTGGACCGGAGAAAACTGTCAGTGTACCACTTATAGCTAAAGAAGATGTTAGTTATTATAACAATGAAGCAAACAAAAAAGATTTGAAGGAAAATATAAACGTAAATAATATCTCTATTTCTAGTATTAAAGGAAATGAAAGCGTTGGAACCTTATCATTAACGGAAAAAGGCAAAGTCAAAACCTATAAACTGTATTCCGCAGTTACTTATGCATCAATAACTCAAGGTAATATGCTTACATATTTTATGGCAGCTTTAAGAGTCATTTTAGGGCTTGGGGTAATGGTATTTATAATAAGAACAATTAATTTAAATAAGAGGAAAAAAAGAAGGAGAAGAAGGTAAAGAAGGAGAATATAGTAAAGTAAATTCATAAATTTAAAATTCACAGGGGGATTTAAAGTAGCGATTAAATAACATAAAAGAAATGTAGATTTAAAGAGGAAGTGAACTGATTCTACATTTTGTTGTAAATATATTGGGGAGGGCATTATGGAAAATGAACTAGAGAAATCAATAATAAAGCCAATAAAAAAACACAGGAAAGTTATTAAGAGAATTCTAATCTCAATTTTTGTTTTTCTTGTCTTGTATTTTGGAATGTCAATATATTTCATGAATCATTTTTATTTTGGCTCTGCGATAAATAGCATTAGTGTTTCAGGTAAAGTTGTGGAGGATGCAAATAAAAAAATGGCGACTGAAATAAAAACATATAAGATAACTATTAAAGAACGAGGCGGGAAAACTGAGCAAATAAGTGGTGATGAAGTTGGTTTAGAGTATGATTCAGATGGAGAATTTAAGGAGTTTAAAGAGTCGCAGAATCCTTACAAATGGATATCATCAGTTTTTAATACAAAAGATTCTAAAATGATAGAAGGAATTAAATATGATACAGAGCTATTAAAAAAGAGTGTGGACAACCTATCATGTTTTGATAACAAGAATATAATTGAACCTAAAAATGCTAGCTATAAGTATACAAATAAGGGTTATGTAATTGTAGATGAAGTCATCGGAAACAAGGGAAATAAAGAGAATTTATATAATAAGGTGATAGATGCAGTGGGCAAAGGTGAAACCACAATAGATTTGGAGTCAATTAATTACTATGTAAAACCACAATATACTTCTAAGTCTCAAAAAACATTAGAAACAAAAGAAATACTTAATAAATATGTGGCTTCGAAGATTACATATACTTTTGGAAAAGAGAAAGAACTTTTAGAGGCTTCTACAATAAATAAGTGGCTTCGAGTTGATGCGAATAGTAATGTTACATTTGATGAAAAGGAAGTTGGGAATTATATAAATGTACTTTCTAATAAATATAATACAGTTGGTAACAGTAGAAATTTTGTTAGGACATCAGGTAAGATAATAAATATTGCTGTTGGTGATTATGGATGGTATATTAATAAATCTATGGAAACCCAAGATTTAATAGCGAACATAAAAGAAGGAAAATCTATATCAAAAGAACCTAAATATAGTCAAACGGCTTTATTTCATGGAAGTAATGATATGGGCAATACTTACGTAGAATTAGATATGTCAGCGCAGCATTTATGGTTTTATAAAAATGGTGCTATAGTAACTCATGGAGATGTTGTCACAGGCAAACTAAACTCAGAGGGAACAGCAACGCCTGCAGGAATTTATAAACTTAAATATAAAGAAAAAGATGCAATTCTTAAGGGTAAAAATTATGCTTCTCCTGTTACGTATTGGATGCCTTTTAATGGGAATGTAGGAATTCATGATGCCAGCTGGCGTAATACTTTTGGTGGAAACATATATAAAAAGGGTGGTTCTCATGGTTGTGTAAATTCACCATTTGAATTAGCAAAAGCAGTATTTGAGAATATTAATGTAGGAACACCAGTTGTTTGTTATTATTAGTATAGGGAAAGTCTAGCGTAATTGCTAGGCTTTTTTTTGATTTGATCAGCATGTTTAACTAGAGCTATATGTGCTGTTACAAATAAAGAGATCTGTATGTTTTTTAGACACTTTTGAAATTCTGATTGTATAAAATCCACCCGTTTTGATTTATATTATACCTATAGCAAGTGGCATAATTTTTTTAAATGGAGGGTTTATAATGAAATTTAATTTTGATCAAACTATTGATGTAGAAAAAACAAAAGCTTATATGGTTGGTGCTGGAATTGCATCAATGGCAGCAGCAATATTTTTAATTAGAGATGGACATGTTCCAGGAAAAAATATTCATATTTATGAAGAGTTAAATATAACAGGTGGAAGTATGGATGGAAATGGTAATGCCCAAGATGGTTATGTAATCCGCGGTGGAAGAATGTTTGATAGGGAAGCTTATGCTTGTACCTTTGGAATAATGGAAAGCATCCCATCATTAACAGATCCTAAAGTTTCAATACTTGATGAATTTAATGCTTTCAATAAAAAAATTCATACACATGCAAAAGCTAGATTAATAGATAACGATGCTAACATTTTAGATGTATCATGTTTGGGACTAAATCGTGAGGATAGAATGGCGTTAATGGATATAATGATTAATTCTGAAGATTCATTAGGAACAAAAACTATTAAAGAGTGTTTTCCAGAAGCATTCTTTAAAACAAATTTCTGGCTTCAATGGACTACATTATTTGCATTTGAGACTTGGCATAGTGCTGTTGAACTTAAGCGATATCTTCATAGGTTTATACAAGAATTACCACGACTTAAAGATTTATCGGGAATACGTCGTACGCCGTACAATCAATATGATTCAATGTTACTGCCTATGACAGAATGGTTAAAAGCGCAAGGGGTTAGTTTCGAATTGAATACTGAAGTAACTGATTTAGAATTTAAACCATCAGATACTGAAACTACAGTTACTGCATTTAAATGTGTTAAAAACGGGAAAGAGACTAGAATAGAGGTTGGAGAAGGCGATTTTGCTTTTGCTACTATCGGTTCATTAACGGCTGGTACAAGCCTTGGGTCAATGACGAGACCTGCAAAAATTAATGATAAACATGTAGGTGGAGCATGGGATCTTTGGGAGAAAATAGCTCAGGGTCGTCCTGAATTTGGTAATCCAAAGGTTTTTGATGAACGTGTTGAAGAATCAATGTGGGAGTCTTTTACTGTTACTCTTAAGGATCCAACAATGTATAAAAAAATAGTAGAATTCTCAGGGAATCAGCCAGGAACTGGGGCTCATATGACATTTAGAGATTCTGCATGGCTCATGACAATAGTTCTGCACAATCAACCACATTTTATTAATCAACCTGAGGAAATACAAATTATATGGGGTTATTCTTTGTTTCCATATGCAAAAGGTGATTTTATAAAGAAGAGAATGGTAGATTGTACTGGTGAGGAAATATTAACTGAGGTATTATATCACCTAAACTTTAAAGATGATATGAAGAAGATTATTGAAACTTCTATTTGTATACCATGCATATTACCGTTTACAACAGCACAGTTTTTAACTAGGGCAAAGGGTGATAGACCTAAAAATATTCCGGACGGTTCAACTAACTTAGCACTACTTGGACAGTTCTGTGAAATAGAAGATGATGTAGTATTTACTATGGATTACTCTGTAAGGGGCGCACAAATTGCTGTTTATAAATTCTTAAATCTAAATAAAAGACTTACACCTATTTATAAGGGGCAGCATGATATCCGCGTACTAATTAATTCTGCCATGGAACTTATGAAGGATGATAACCTAAGTAAAGAAATAGTTGCACTTAAATCGATGTTACTTAAATAAGTTAGTATTGATGTATAATTTATATGTAAATAAAAATATTAGAAGGGAGTTCATTAATTTGAGCTTCCTTTTAATTTTGGATATAAGTACACAAGAGGCTAAGTTATTAAAAAATTTGAATACCAATATTTGCTGAATACGGATCTGTATGTTATTATATTCAGGTAAAACAAACTTTTAAACATAATATATTTATAAATAAAATGTTATGTAGGGGGATGGAGATTTGAATAAAAAGTATGAAAATTTGAGTAAAAGAATAATCTTAGCGGTAATGGTACTTGGCGTAATTATGAGCGTTGCTTTTACAAACGTATATGCAGATTCTGCGTCAGATAAGGCGAAAATTCAGCAAGTTCAATCACAAAAAAAGGATATTGAAAATAAAGTTGAGATTATGAACAAGCAATATGCAGAGATAATGTCTAAAATTAAAAGTAATGAAATTAATATAACCACAACGCAAAAATATATTGATGGAACGAAACTTGCTATTGCAAAAGCTGAGGCTAAGATTAAAGCGGAGCAGACTATTTTTGATAAGAGAATGAGAGTAATGTATATGAACGGGACATCAAGTTATATAGATATTATACTAGATTCAGAGGGTATAAATGATTTTATATCAAGAGTCGAAAATATTAAAATAATAGTAACCTTTGATAAGAAGGTTATGGATGGTTTGAAAACAGAAATGGTTGCAATTAATTTAAAGAAGGTAGAGCTAGATAAAGCAAATACAAAGTTATTATCTTTAAGAGTTGATAATAAAAAAAATTTAGCTGATTTAACTAAACAAAAAGCTGAACAAAACATATTATTATCACAATTAGAGGCCCAGGAGAAGCAATACGGGGCACAACTTATATTAGCTCAGGCTGCTGAATTAAGACAAGCTATGGCTGCAAAGCAAGCAGTAGCAAAGTTAAAGAAAGCTGAAACTAAGCGTAAGAAGGATGCAGAGCAAGCTCTTAAAACTGCTGAAAAAGCTAATTCTATTCAAGCGAAAGCTACACCAACTGCCGCAATTAATATTGAAACAAATGATTTAGACTTGCTAGCAAGAATAATAACTGCAGAGGCAGGAGGAGAATCTTATAGTGCTCAGGTTGCTGTAGGCGCGGTAGTTTTAAATAGAGTTAAGAGTAGTCATTTCCCAAATTCAATAAGTGCCGTTATAAATCAAAAGACAAATGGCTCTTATGAGTTTACACCAGTACTTAATGGCAATATCAATAGACCAGCTCATGCAAGTGCTGTAAAGGCTGCAAAAGAAGCACTCAGCGGAAATGATCCAACAAATAATGCACTGTTTTTTTATAGTGGGAGTACACCTGCGGGACTTACTTTACCACAACCAGTTTCCATAATAATAGGGAATTTAACGTTTATTAACATGTTGTAAAATAAAAGGAGATACAATCATGAAAAAAGGATTAGAGCTTATAGAAGAAATCAATAGCTGCGATTTAGAAAAAGGGGACATGGCATTTTGGTGGCTTGGACAAATGGGTTATGTTGTGAAATTAGGAGAAACAGTCATTTATTTAGATGCGTTTTTAGCTGAGCACTCAGAAAGAAATATACCACCACTGCTTAAGCCCGATGAGGTTATAAATGCAGATTTTATATTTGGAAGTCACGACCATATTGACCATATAGATAGGGCTACTTGGCATCAAATATCTTTGAGTTCTCCAAAGACAAAGTTCGTAGTTCCAAATCTTTTAATTAAAGGTCTGTCAAAGGATTTAGATATATCTGAGGATAGGTTTATAGGCCTTGATGATTCAACATCTATCACTATCGGAGGAATAAAAATAACAGGAATAGCATCTGCGCATGAATTTTTAGATAAAGATGCTGTTACAGGGAGCTATCCATATTTAGGGTTCATAATTGAGGGCAGTGGTAAGGTATTGTATCACTCGGGAGATACCTGCATTTATGAAGGGCTACATTCTAAATTAAAAAAATACAAGAAAATAGATGTTATGTTTATTCCTATAAACGGAAGGGATGCTAAAAGATATCGTACAAATATTATCGGGAATATGACGTATCAAGAGGCCGTAGATTTGGCAGGCGATGTTAGTCCAGGACTTGTGGTTCCAGGACACTATGAGATGTTTTCTGGTAATAGCGAAGATCCATTATTGTTTAGTGATTACCTTGATGTAAAATATCCAGATATTAAGTGCTGGGTTGGAAACCATGGTGATAAGGTGTTAGTTAATGATAAGTAAACACTACTCTCTGAGAGCGGAAGTAACAAATACTATAACATGTATTTTAATCAATATAATAATAGTGATGAGGAGTAAATATTTTATTAATTCATGTGAGCTACTGCACCAGATATAAAAGGGATTAACCAAATGATCCAAACTATTATAGAAAATTTATGAAATTTAGATTTTGCAACTTCATTGTTTTTAAAAAGAACAACAGAGGCCCATATGACATGAATGAACATTAGGGCTATAGCTATAAGACCAGTAAGCCCATGTAAATTAGGTGTGGAGGTTACGGCAACTGAATTGCGTGATATATTTTCCATAAGTAATGTGCCAGTCATATCACATATTAATCCTAATTGAAATACACCTAAATGCCAAAGTTTAAGGGTTCCCTGAAGTCTTTCACTAAAAACAGCAATGGTATAGAATAAAAGGGCAGAAGTTATAGCAATAACTGCATAAATTAACATATATTTATCCTCCGTTTTTTATGTGTCTAGAATTTGAAGAAAAAGGTTTTCTTTAGTTATACTGTAATTTATGAGCTACGTCTATATAATTTTGAAACTAAATTATTTTAAGTATATCATAAATAATAAGAGCATAATTAAAATACAGCTAAATTTTAATTATGCTCTTGTTATTAAATAGAAAAATAAATTCTGTTTGCTAAACTTTGTTTTAAACTACTTGTATTTTCATCATATTGGTAGTGCCAGACTCACCAACAGGTATTCCGGCTGCAATTATGACAACGTCCGATTTTTTTATATATCCTGAACTTAATGATTTCTCCACTGCATCTATCATTAATTCATCTGTGGAAGTTAATTTTATTGAAACTATAGTTTGTAATCCAAAATTAATGGATAGACTTCTTGCAACTTGCTTGCTAGGTGTTACAGCAATTATTGGGCACCTTGGTCTGTATTTTGATACCATTCTAGCAGTATGACCACTTTGGGTCGCTGTTATTATAGCAGATACGTTTAATTTATCTGCGGTAGTACATGTAGCAAGACTTATAGCATCTGATATGTTTTCAAGAGGTTCATACATTATTTTATTTAAAGCTGCGCTAAAATCAATATTAGATTCAGCTTCAATGGCTATCTTAGACATTGTTAAAGCTGATTCCAATGGATATTTACCATTAGCACTTTCACCACTAAGCATTATTGCATCGCTGCCATCAAAAATAGCATTTGCTATATCTGAAGCTTCAGCTCTAGTAGGTCTTGGATTTCTAATCATAGAATCTAACATCTGGGTTGCGGTTATAACAGGTTTACCAAGTTTATTACATTTACGAATTATCATCTTTTGAACTATAGGAACTTTTTGAATTGGTAATTCAACCCCCATATCTCCTCTAGCAACCATAATACCATCTGAAGCCTCTATTATAGCATCTATGTTATCTACGCCTTCTTGTGTTTCAATTTTTGATATTATCTGGATATATTCGCCACCATTTGCATTAAGTATCTTTCTAACATCTAGCACATCTTCTGCTTTTCTTATGAAAGAAGCTGCTACTATATCAACCCCTTGCTTACATCCAAAGATTAAATCTAATTTGTCTTTATCAGTTACTGCTGGAAGACCAATAGATATGTTTGGAACATTTATTCCCTTATGATTTCCTATTGATCCAGAATTTAAGGCGGTACAATTTATTTCAGTGCCTTCAATTGAGTCAATTTTAAATTCTAGAAGACCATCATCCACAAGAAGAGCACCATTCGGTTTAAGGTCATGGCAAAGATTTTCATAAGAAACAGAACATCTCTCTTTATTTCCAAGGATCTCTTTACCACAACTAAAGATGAATTTTTGATCTTTAGTAATTAGGACACTATCTCCTTCAAAATTGTGAGTTCTAATTTTAGGCCCTTTTATATCTAGCATTATAGCTACTGATTTATTAAGTTTTTCCCTAATACTTTTTATTAAATTAATTTTTATTTTGTGATCTTCATGTGTACCATGTGAAAAATTAAGTCTAGTAACATTCATACCTATCTCCATTAGTTTTGTAAGCATCTCTTTGCTATCGCTAGCAGGACCAATTGTAAAAATCATTTTTGTTTTTTGCATAATCAATTTCTCCTTTATAGTTTAAAGTTATTTAGAAAGCCTTTTTTTTATTGTACCATACCTTAATTGTGTGAAATTACATCTAATTACAATCTTACCGTATACAATGTAAAACAAACATACTAATTAACATAATATTTAGTATTTTGTGATAATTTATATCTGAGGGGGTTAATTAGCATTAAAAATTTAACATGTTCTATTATAGTTAAATAATAAGTCAATTATTTAAAATACGAATTAATTACTTATTAAAAGGGAAATATTCGAGTCAGCGCTTACAATAAATATTTATACACAAATGTATGAAAATGTATCTTAAAATGACCACGTTACTGGGATATTATCAATTATAATTGAAGAGGAAAAGGCCCATGCAGCATATTTTTCAAAATTACTAGAGCAAATAATAGTATAAATAAATGCTAATGGTATGAAATTTACAATATATAGCTTAATAATAGCATTACGTTAAGTCCAGCAACAATAAGTCCAATAACCCAAAGAGCAATTTTATCAAATCTAGTGTTAACATACTTGCCCATAACTTTTTTAGAAGAAGTTAGATATATTTGAAGAAATATAGTTATAGGAAGTTGTATACTTAATAGCATTTGTGAGTAGATTAAGCCTTTAAAGGGTTGTGATATAAAAAATATAACTATTACGGCACCAACTAAAGTAATTCCTACGCCCAATTTAGTATGGGTATCATTAATATCATATGGTTCCCCAAACATTCCTGCAAAAATACTACCACCGGCCATACCTGCAGTTACTGACGAGGATATTCCGGCAAAGAGTAGAGCTAAAGCAAAGACTACTGATGCTGTGCTTCCAAGTAATGGTGTCAGCATTTGCTGAGCTTGATCAAGCTCTGTAACATGAATTTTCTGCGAGAAGAAAGTAGCTGCAGCAATAAGTATCATAGCACTATTTATAGCCCAACCCACTATCATTGAAAAGAAAGTGTCCATAAATTCATATTTAAGTTGTTTTTTTATTACACTTTCATCTTTTAAATTCCACTGGCGACTTTGTATTACTTCTGAATGAAGAAACAGATTATGGGGCATTACAACTGCACCTAGAACACTCATTATTATCGGAATAGAACCCGTAGGAAAAGAAGGTTTTACCCAGCTAATCATTGCTTTTCCCCATTCGATATGGACAAGACTTAATTCGAATATAAAAGATATTCCTATTATAGAAACAAAACCAATAATCCATCTTTCTAGTTTTCTATAAGAATTTGTAAATAACATCCATAGAATCAAACCTAAAACTAGTACTGTTCCGAGTTTTATAGGGATACCAAATAACATATTTAAAGCAATAGCGCCACCAAGTAGTTCTGCAAGCGCAGTAGATACTGCGGCAATTACTGCAGAGCCAAGCACTAATTTGTTTAGTCTTGGTTTTAATGTGGCGGTAGATGCTTCTGATATGCAACTCCCTGTAACAATTCCAAGATGGGCAGCATTATGCTGAAGAACAATAAGCATAATAGTTGAAAGAGTTACCATCCAAAGTAGAGTATAACCAAAATCAGCACCAGCGGAAACGTTCGCTGCCCAATTACCGGGGTCTATAAATCCTACGGTTACGAGTAACCCAGGTCCGATATATTTTAAAAAATCTAATGCCATAAATTTAGGTTTATGACCTTTCTTTGATAACAATGTACTAAATGAAAAACTCATGATAACACATCCATCCTTTATAATCATTTAACATATATTATATAGTAATTATTATTTAAATCAATATCTACGTTATTAGTAGCAAACAGATTAATAAATCTAAAAGGTAAATGAAAGATACCACAATAGTTTGAAAGTGAAAAAAGCACTCATAAAATGAGCGCTTTTGGTGCAGATGACAGGAATCGAACCTGCATGCCGTAAAGCGCTAGACCCTGATTCTAGTGCGTCTGCCAATTCCGCCACATCTGCATAAATGGTAATTATTATGGCAATTAAATTATTGTTTCCACCATGAAAAGATGGTATCTTAATTAAATGACCAATGGAGAAATTTACTTACTTTAACTATATTATCATTTAACCGAATATATGTAAATAAAATTTTAAAAATATCTTTGAGATAGATTATTTTTTATAAGATGTATAATTTTTTAACAAAATGTTGAGTGTTAAAAACAAGATGCTTATAAATTAATAACAAAATTGTGTTTGTAAAATATCAAACTTGTTTTTACAAAACAGTAAACGTTATAATTATACTATAAAAACAAGTACATATTAAAAGAAATTTAAGGGGGAAGTCAAATGAATGTAATCGGTTTAAGTTACAACGTTGAGAAAGATAATAATGGACAATATTTTTTAGAGTTTTACTATAATCAAAAGTTGATTGCCACAAACTCAGGTGGGGAACTATCTATTGAGATAGAAAATGAAGATCGCTCATATCATGAAACCATTTTGGGTTGGAAAGCAGACGATTGTAAGGAAGGTGACGGGTGGGTTAAGTTAACCGGAAACTATTATTGCAAAATACTTACAACTAACATTACTGTGGAGGTGAAATATAGCATTGTAAACAAAGAGGTTTTAAAAAAAGAAATTTCTCTGTTTCAATCCAATATACCTATGTTATTTTACTCAGTGAAAAATACCCTCACTCCAGTTGCGAATGGACAGCAGTATTGGAGCTTTGATAAATTTAACCATGAGGGGGGGATTGTACATGGTACATATCCGGCGGCTGGTTTCATTTCAAAAGACAATATAGCGGTAGGTCTATTAACCGATGCTGGGCACCGAAATCTATGGACACGTAACACTCGCAGACGTCCCAATTTTAATAAGAAGGGTTTTACAGCAATCCAAAAAATATGTGACGCAAGGCTACTTACCATAGAGCATGGTAGTGTGAATCTTCAGTTTGGAAATTTATCGGATTATAGCCAAGGCGATAAAAAAGTGATGTTGTGTTTGCCAGAAATGCAATGGATTCCAATGGAAGGAAGCACTCTTGAAATAGAAAAAGAAGAATTTGAAATTAAAGGAGAAAAATCTTGTGGATGCTACTTGCCTTACATACTAGAGGATGGATATTATGAAGTTTCATTTGAATATAAGGCTTCAGCACCTTTGCATCTTAAGGTTTTGAAAGATAATCCTAAAGGAGAAATTCAGGCATTCCATTATCAAGATGATTTGCCATGCAATTCTGATTCCTGGCTAGCTTTTGAGGATACATTTTTCATCTCTGATACGGAAAACCTGCCTTCACTTCTACAATTATGGCAGAGCTCTGATAGTGGGGCTAGCACACTTCGTATTCGAAGTCTTAAGGTAACAAGGCATATTGGCAAGGAAATTCCATACCACAAATTGAAAATAGGATGCACCGAGAGTAAAACTATATTTATATTTGCAAAGCCTGCAAGCTCAATTCGTGAACTACGTTTGGCAAGTCAGATATGTTTGTCAGATGGGCTTGAATTTTTAGGAAGTGATGTGGAAAAAATATTGTTTGCAGATATGCAGATGTTGACCTGGATCACTAGCAATGTTGATTTTACTCCACTTAATGTGCCTAGTATCAATTATGCACCGGATATGTATAACCGAGATTCGTTTTGGAGCATTTGTGGCATAGATGATGAATTTTTATCCAAAAAGATTTTTGACCGCTGGGGGAAAACTCAGATTGCAAGCGGTGGTATTGGTACAATAGTAACCCCTTGCACTGGTAGTATTGAAGTAAAGGGAAATGAAGCAACTTGCGAGTGGCTCTGGTGGGCACTTATTAATAAGAATAAATACGGAATTACGCCACCTTGGGAAAAAATAAAGTCAGCATTTTCATTTTGCTGGAACGAATTTGACCCAGAGAAGTCCGGAATATGTCAGGCTCATTTTGTCATGGGTCAATATGATGTTTCCACCTATCCGGGGGACAAAAAAACATCGGCACTTTCTGTAAATCAAGGCGTTTGGGCGATTACATTGCAGGTAGCTCGTGACCTTGGACTTGATGTAAACCAGGAATGGATTGACAAGGCAATTGATGAATATCGTGCTTTTTATGATTCGTCTCTCGGCTATATGATTAATGACAAGTGTTTTCCTTATGCTATTTCTGTGGGTGACCTTATGCCGGAATTCGTTTCCTTGTGGCTATGGAACAAACCAATGCTAAATTCCGAAGTAGTGCTAAACACTCTTGATCGAATCCCTGTTATAGGAGATTGCGCTGCGTTTATAGGACACGAGGGAAATAAGTTCTTTTCTAAGGAAAACAAGCCTTGCGACTTAGAGTTCTTCTGGCAAGATGGAATTTATTATAACGGTGGCAGTTGGATGCGGGAAGAAATAATGGCCTATGTTTGTGGAATGAAGCATGGATGGAAGCCTGCAAAACAGCGTATTGAGAAACGACTTCTAGCTGAAATTAATTTAAACGATGATGAGCCCTTTAGCCATGAGTTTCTACCTCTAGATTTATCTCAGAAAAATTGTTGGTGGCCTAGTACAAGAGTATTTTGTTGGAATGTATTTTCTCTTACGGCCTTAAAGGTGGCTGGACTTCGAAAATAACGTATATATATAACACTATAAATGATAAGGCAACAGTTTTGCTTAGCAAAATTAAAGCCCTCATAAACACTATGTTTGTGTGGGTTTTTGCTTCATAATATTTAACGAAACATTAAGTGTTAAAAACAAGATGTTCATAAATTTCTAACAAATCTGTTTTTGTAAAATATCAAACTTGTTTTTACAAGTTTGTAAACGTTATAATTATATTATCATAAGAAATTAAAAAAATTGAGAGGGAGGGTATATCATTAATGACAAATTTAAAATTGGAAACAAAGCCAGTAAAAAAGAGTAAAAAGAATTCCTTCTTTAGAGAAATAAATAAAAATAAGGGATTATATATTTTATTACTTCCAGGACTTATTTACTTCATAGTATTTTGTTATTTACCAATGATTGGTCTATATATTGCTTTCGTAGATTATAATCCACTTGCAGGAGTATATGGTATGGCTAGTAAGTTTGTGGGAACTGCTAATTTTAGTTTCTTTTTTACTTCTAATGATTGGATCCAAGTAACTTTTAATACATTATATTTAAATACATTATTTATAACAACCGGATTACTTACTCAAATATTATTAGCTATAGGGTTAAATGAATTAGGAAATGAAACTTTCAAAAAAATAACTCAGACATTTATGTTTCTTCCTAACTTTATATCCTGGACAGTAGTTTCAGTATTTTCTATTGCATTATTTTCAACAGATGCAGGAGTTATAAATCATATTTTAAACTTTGTTGGGATTGACAGTGTAAATTTCTATCAAAATGCATCAGTTTGGCCAGGGTTACTTGTATTTCTTAGAATTTGGAAGGGAGCGGGTTTTGGAACAGTAATATATCTTGCTTCAATAACTTCGATTGATCAAGAAATATATGAAGCAGCTAAAATAGATGGTTCAAGTAGATTGCAATCTATATTTTATATAACAATTCCTATGTTAAAGACAACAACAGTTATGCTTCTAATTTTATCAATTGGTGGAATTTTTAATGGTGACTTCGGTATGATCTTTGCTCTAATAGGGGACAACCCATTACTAAGATCTACAACAGATGTAATAGACACATTTGTTTATAGGGCATTAAGACTTAACAATGATGTTGGAATGTCGTCGGCAGTTGGTCTTTTTCAATCGGTGCTTGGATTTATAATGGTTATAACTGCAAATTCAATTGCTAAAAAAATGTCGGACGATTCATCATTGTTTTAATAAATATTTTTCAAGAGGAGGACAATAATGAAAAACGAAAACTTGCAAGACAAGATTCTTTTGTTTTTTTTCTACTCAATAGTTACTATATTTTCATTAATATGTTTAGCACCTTTATACATTGCACTAGTTTCGTCCCTTTCAAGTGAAACATCTTTATTAAAAGATGGATATGGATTGTTAATTAATGATTTCAGTTTAACTGCATATAAACTAATTTTCAGTGGAACTAATACAGTTCTAAATGCTTATGCGGTAACAACATTTACAACGGTAATGGGTGTATTTTTAACACTGATATTAACAAGTTCTTTTTCTTATCCACTTGCCGTTACTACCTTAAAATATAGAAATACTATTTCTTTAGTGGCATACATTACTATGATTTTTAGTGGTGGTCTGGTACCGAGTTATATACTTACAACTCAGTTTCTTCATTTGCATAATAATTTATTAGTATTAATTATTCCAGGTTCACTTAGCGCAGGTAATGTATTTTTTATGAAAAACTATTTTAAAAGTATACCTAAGGCTCTCTCTGAATCAGCGAAAATTGACGGAGCTTCAGAGATATACATTTATTTTAAAATAATTCTTCCACTTGCAAAACCAATACTTGCAACTATTGCTCTTTTCGCTTCAATGCAATATTGGAATTCTTGGTATAATGTACTTCTTTATATTGATGATAGGAATCTATATACGCTTCAATACCTTATAATGCAGCTACAACAACAAGTTGACTTCCTTACTTCTAATTTAAATCCACATGCCCTTGCTTCTATGGGTAGCATGGTTGTTCCTGCTATTGGAATAAGACTCGCAACAGCGATGGTTTCCATAGGACCAATAATAATACTTTATCCTTTTCTTCAGAAACATTTTATAAAAGGACTCACAATTGGAGCTGTGAAAGGTTGATGTTAAAAAACTTATAAATTGGCTAAAACCCGAAATGGGTAGCATATATAAAAATTATACGAGGGGGAATTAAAAATGAGAAAATCAATAATAAAAAGACTATCAGTTGTGGTAGCAACAGGCATGATGGTTACAAGTCTTTCAGCTTGCGGAGGTAAAACTGCGAAGGTAGATGCTAATAATAAATCTGGATTACCATTAGTTACTCTCGAATTTTTAGGACCAAGTAACACATCAACAATTAATAACTGGGATGCTGTTATGGCAAAATTCTATGAAGAGACTAAAGATACTTTAAATTTAAAGATTAATTATACTTTTACTACTTTTGATAATATAGGGCAGAAGATATCACTTAAATTTGCAGCGGGGGATTCACTTGATTGTACTTTTAGTGCACCATGGACAAATCCTAATATTAGCCAAATGGTTTCAAAAAGCCAGATATCAAATTTGGATAAGTACTTTACAGACAGTAAATACCCAGGACTACAGAAAGCATTTAATAAGGATTACTTAAAAAATAATAGTTTTGCTGACTCAACAGGAGAGTACCATGTATATGGAATACCTTTCTCTCATGGATTTACTGCAGCAGGCGCTGTATATTATAGAAAGGATTTAGCAGATAAGTATGGAATAGGCGAAATAAAATCTTATGCTGATTTGCTAAAATATAATGATGCTATAAAAGCAAATGAAAAGGGAATGATTCCAATGTCATGGCTTGGATCTTCTGATGGATTATCAGGTACCCTTCAATCATTTATTGATCCAGTTTCAACTAAACATAATACAGTTCTTCAAGCTGGCGTAGGTATGGTTATAAATGATGATGGCTCAGTTTATGCTTCAACAAATGCAATTTCTCCTTCGCTAGATCCTGAATATAAAAAACTTTTAGAAGCTCCAGCTAGCACAGCAGATCCACTAGCAGAATATAAGACTGCAAGAGACTGGTACACAAAAGGATATGTTGAAAAAGATATTCTAAGTCAAAAGGATGCAGAAGCTCAATTCGCATCTGGTAAGGCAGCTTCATTTATTCGTGCTGTTGATACTTATTCTGAAATAGAGGGAAGGTTAACAAACGGAGTGCCAGGAGCAAAATTAGGTTATTGGTGTCAAAATGAAGAACCTAAGTCAATGGGTACAGATTTTAGAGCTTGGAACTTTGGAGTTCTTCCTGTAACATCAAAGAATCAAGATAGGACTATGAGTTTCTTTAACTGGTTATACTCAGATGAAAAAAATCATGACTTATTCGAACTTGGAGTTGAAGGTAAAGATTGGGAAGCAGTTGGCACGGATAAATACAAAGTACCAACAGGCGTAGATGCAAAGAATGTTTATAATTTCCCAGGGTTTATAATGACATGGAATCCAACAATGCAAAAATTTGATTCGAAAAATCCTGATGCTATAGTTAAAAAGATGAATGATTATGGTGATACAAATTTCTACTATAAAACAGCTGATGCAGGTTTCACATTTGTTCCAGATGATGTAAAAAATGAACTAGCTAAGATGGGAGATATACAATCATTAACTAGAGCAGTTCAAAACGGAGTTACTGCGGACATAACAGGTCAACTAGATGATATACAAAAAAAATATGAACAAGCAGGGTTTGCTAAGGTTAGAGCAGAAGTCTTAAAACAATATACAGCATGGTTGAAAAATAATCCATATAAAGGTGAATAATTAATTCACAGAGGCATCTATAAATAGATGCCTCTTGAATTTTGAGAAACATAATTTACTGATTCTTCCTCATAATAATCTAATGTGCTATAATTAAAACATAAGAAAATGTATAAGTAGGTGATAATAATGGGAGAATTCTGGTTAAAAAAGAGATTGTTTTTCAGGAAAAATTCACTTTTAATAAAAATAATTGTTTCATATATTATTGTTGGGACAACTTTATTGTCTTTATTATCTGTATTTCTTTATAGGAGTTTTGAGGCAAATACATTACAACAAATACAAGATAATAATGAGAAAATGCTATATCAATCTTATAAAATGACAGAGACATATTGGGTTTCAACATTTGGATACATGTACCAACAGTATATAGGGGACTCCGTATTAACGCAGGGACTTGAGGGGACAGATCTTACTGCAACAGATTATGCTAGAATTTCTAAACAACTGTCTAATATTAAAGAATCAAATAATTTTATAAGTTCAATTTATTTATATAATGTTAAATCTGATTTAATATTCTCAAATTTATCTACGGCTGCAAATTTAAATGATTTTTATGATAATGAATTTTTAAAAAGTTTAGATAAGTATGAACCTTCAAGAATGCCTTTTCTATTGCCAAGGAAGGCTACTTATACTTTAAATGGGCAAAAACAAAACACTAACATAATTTCACTGATTTTTATGCAAAAGGATACTGATAAAAGAATTACTTCTTTACTTGTTTATAATTTAGACGAACAAGTACTTCAAAAAGTTGTTACTTCAGAAGATAATGATAAATCAAATGAGATATTTATTATTGATAATAATGGAATTGTAATTTCACATCCAGATGAACAAAAAATAAATACTAATATGAAAAATGATGAGTTTATAAAAAAAATTTTAAACTCAGATAATAGCAGTGGTATTTCTATTGACACAGTAGATGGGAGAAAGACTGTTATAAACTATAAAAAATGGGCGAATTTACAATGGACGTTCATTAGTGTAAGCGATTATAATGCATTAGTAAAAAAAGCTGCATCCATACAACATAGTGCAATATTTATAATATGTTTTTTCATTTTCATAAGTATTTTTATTTCTCTAATATTTACAAATAATATATACGTACCTATCATTAGATTAATAAAAAAAATCAGATCTAATAACAAGAATGGTGAAATATCAGGTGTAAGTGAACTTGAGTATTTGTATGATACCTATGAATATTTACTTCGAAATATAGATAAGTCTAATTTATCGTATTTAGATTCTGAAGTAATGAAAAAGATTGTATTAAATCAGTTAATTCATAGTGATTATAATGATATAGAGTATATAAAAAAATCTCTTGAAAATATAAAAGTTAAATTTGATTATAAGTATTTTGTTGTAATAGTCTTTAGGGTAGATGATTACTCTAATTTATGTAAAAAAAATGATAAAGAAGCCAATAAGTTATTGTTATATGCTATATGTAATATCTGCAATGAGGTTTTTAGAAATGTCTTCGAAGTTTTAGAGGTATGTGAAGCAGGAAAAGATAACATAAGTATTATAATTAATCATAATGAATCTGAAATTAATTTAGAAAAAATTAACAAAACTATGATTGAGGTTCAAAATGCAGTAGAAAAATGTTTATCAATATCTATAACAGGTGGGGTATCTAATAGTGCGCAAGATGTTAGCCAAATCTGGTATTTGTATGACAATGCATTTGAATGTACAAATTACAGGGTTATTCATGGGTACAAATCAATAGTAAATTATACACAATTACAAAGGGAAATTTATGTATATCCTCAGGATATAGAGGGGCAAATTATAGATTCATTTAAAAATATTGATGAACATGATTTAAATAAAAATTTAAATGATTTTATAATATATATCAGTGAATTTTCTTATGATGAGATGCAACTAGCCCTAACGCAGTTATCTTTAGTAGTTTTAAAGTGTTTTAAAACTGAAGTTAGCGATGACTCATTTGTTATATCACAACTTGATTTTGGTTATAAATCAATAAATAATATGTTTACAACATTCGATAGAGTGGATAAAATAGAACAATCGTTTAAAGATATTTTCAATAAAATATTGAATGCTTTTAAAGCTCAAAAAGATACGAAACATGCAGACGTGATAAGTAATATAATAAAATACATTGGTGAAAATTTTGGTGATTCAACTATTTCTATTAATACTCTAGCTGAAATAGTAAGTCTTTCACCCAATTATCTAAGAACTTTGTTCAAACACAGTATCGGTATTTCAATTTCAAATTATATTGTGAAATTAAGAATTGAAAAAACAAAGGAGTTACTAATAAAAACTGATTATACGGCTTATAAGATTTCAGAGATGGTAGGTTATAATAATAGTACGTATTTTTATACAGTATTTAAAAAGTATTGTGGTAAATCTCCAGATGAATTTAGAAAAGAAAATAAAGAGGTTAAATAGAGAAAGACAACGAGAGTTGTCTTTCTCTACTAGGAGGAAATAAAATGAATGTTACTGGATTAACTTACAACGTAGAAAAGGATGGAAGTGGAAAGTTTTTTTTAGAAGTTTATTATGACCTAAAGATTATTGCAACGAACTTTTGTGGGGAACTATTTATTGAACTTGAAAATGAAGACCGCTCATATCACGAAACTATTTTGGGATGGAAAGCAGACGAGTGCGAGGAGGGTGATGGATGGGTTAGGCTAACAGGTAACTATTACTGCGAAATGCTTACAACTAATATAATGGTGGAGGTTAAATACAGTATTGTAAACAAACGTGTTTTAAAAAAAGAAATCAGTCTGTTTCAACCAAACATACCTTTGCTATACTATTCGGTGTTAAGCAGCATTACGCCCACAGAGCCAGCATTACAGTATTGGAGCTTTGACAAATTCAATCATAGTGAAGGGATTGTACACGGTACCTACCCAGCAGCTGGTTTTCTTTCAAAAGAAAATATAGCGGTAGGTTTGTTAACCGATGCTGGACACCGAAATCTATGGACACGTAACACTCGTAGACGTCCACATTTTAATAAAAAGGGGTTTACAGCAATCCGAAAAATATGTGACGCAAGGTTACTTACCATAGAAGATGGCAGGGTGAATCTTCAGTTTGGAAATTTATCCGATTATAGCCAAGGGTCTAAAATCGATATAAAGTGTTTGCGGCAAGATCAGTGGATTGCTATGGACACAAGCACTATTGAACTTAGAAATGAAGAACTTCAAATTAACGGTGAAAAATCTTGTGGATGCTACTTGCCATACATATTGGAAGATGGATATTATGAAGTTTCATTTAAATATAAGGCTACAGCGCCTCTGCATCTTAAGGTTTTAAAAGGTAATCCTAAAGGAGAGATTCAGGCATTCCATTATCAGGATGATTTGCCTTGGGGCAGTGAATCTTGGCTAGCTTTCGAGGATACATTTTTCATCTCTGATACGGAAAACCTGCCTTCGCTTTTACAAATATGGCAGTCGAGAGTTAGCCAGGCAGGTTTGCTTCGTATCCGCAGCCTTAAGGTAACAAGGCATGTTGGAAGAGAAATTCCATACCATCCTTTGAAAATAGGGTGCAAGTCAAGTAAAACAGTGTTTATTTTTGCACAACGGTTGGACTCAATTCGTGAGCTACGTTTGGCGAGTCAGACACGTCTTGCAGAAGGGCTTGGATTTTATGGAAGTGATGTTGAAAAAATATTGTTTGCAGATATGCAAATGCTTACATGGATTTCTAGTGATGTGGACTTTACACCTCATAATGTGCCCAGCATCAATTACGCACCAGATATGTATAACCGCGATTCGTTTTGGAGTATTTGTGGAATCGATGATGAATATCTTTCCAAACAGATTTTTGACCGCTGGGGGAAAACTCAGCTTGCCAGTGGTTGTATTGGAACAATTGTTACCCCTTATATGGGTAGCGTTGAAGTAAAAGGGAATGAAGCAACTTGCCAGTGGCTTTGGTGGGCACTTATTAATAAAAATAAATACGGAATTAATCCACCAATAGAAAAAGTAGAGCTGGCATTTTCATTTTGCTGCAAGGAATTTGATCCTAATAAAACTGGAATATGTCAGGCACATTTTGTGCTGGGAGAAAACGATGTTACAAACTATACGGGAGACAAAAAAACTTCTGACATATCGGTAAGTCAAGGTGTTTGGGCGGTCACATTGCAAGTAGCACGCGATCTTGGGCTACCTATAAGTGAGCAGTGGATTCAAAAGTCAATTGATGATTATTGTAATTTCTATGATCCGTCTCGAGGTTATATTCTCAATGACCGGTGTCATCCTCACACTATTTCCGTGGGTGATCTCATGCCGGAATTTGTTTCCTTGTGGCTTTTTAGCAAGCCTATGTTAAGTAGTGAAGTCGTAATAAAAACCCTTGACCTTGTTCCTGTTACCGGTGACTGTGCCCTTTTCCTCGGTCATGTGGAAAACAAATACTTTTCCGATGAAGATAAGCCTTGGGATGCTGAATTTATCTGGCAGAATGGTGTTTATTGTAACGGCGGCAGTTGGATGAGAGAAGAAATAATGGCATACGTCTGTGGAATGAAGCATGGCTGGAAACCTGCAAAAGAGCGTATTGAAAAACGGCTTATGGCGGAAATTAATTTAAACTGGGATGAGCCCTTTAGTCATGAGTTTTTACCTACGGATTTATCTGTGGTAGATTGCTGGTGGCCCTCTACGCGAGTATTTTCCTGGAATGTGTTTACTCTTACAGCCTTAAAAGTGGCTGGCCTCCGCAAATGAGACTTAGAGGTGAATTTATAACAAAACAGTAAGTGTTAAAAACAAGATTGTTATAAATATTTAACAAATTAGTATTTGTAAAATATCGAACTTGTTTTGTCTTTAATGTAATCGTTATAATTAAATTATAAAAGCAAGATGAAATTTTTTGATAATTAATCATTAGGAGGGGGAATTATAAGTGAAATCAATGAAACTAAAGAAGTTTATGAGTGTTGCACTAAGTTTTTCTATGTGCTTTACGCTTATAGAAAACGTAATACGAACTGATATTGTTAAAGCAGATAGTAATAGTCAAAGTGACATTCCTACTGTAGAGGCTTGGCCTAATATACCCAGTCCTTTTAATATCCGGGATTGGAATAAAACTGCTAATGATTTTTATGATTTAGCTTTTAATACAAAAGCTAAAGGAACAGATTTTCCAATGATAAAAACATTTAATGTTAACACGCCATCTACTGGAGGATTTATTGGAGAAACTTTTACTATGCCAAGTTATTTAAGTAGCTCTTGGAGTCGAAATGCTACTCCTGGTTATGGTGAAGGTGTAGCAACTCTTCCTGCAGTATTAGGAGCAAGCCTTATGGGTAAGAATATGACAAAATTTAGAAATAAGAATTGGGTTAAAATGATTGAGACCTACTACAGCAAAACTGAAGATGGAAGAGGATTTATTTCAAATAATCCCTCAAAATTAGATTCAACTGACAGCTTTTGGTATGATTTATACCCAACTATTCTGTTTTCTCAAATTGCATCTCTTTATCCGAAAGAGACTACAATTCAAGAAAAAATGAAAGATGTTAATAATAGTTGGCTTGAGGCGTTAAAGGTTTTGGACAATAATTGGGATAAACAAGGATTTTCCTTTAAAGATATGACGGCGGTGGGTTCGGACCACTTGGAACCTGATGCTTCAATTGGTGTTGCATATATAGAATATATGCCTATGTAAAATCAGGAGAGGCAAAGTATTTAGAGGCTGCAATGAAATGCATGACACAAGCAAGTAATTTTAAATTTAACCCATTATATGAAATTGTTGGATCTTATGGACCGTATGTTGCTGCAAGAATGAATGCAGAAACTGGTACAAACTATCCAGTTAGTAAATTTTTAAATTGGGTTTTTTCAACAACATCAGATAGACGATCAGGATGGGGAAGCATTACTGGCAAATGGGGAGAGTATGATGCAAATGGTCTTTTGGGTAGTACAACAGATACAGGAGGATATGCCTTTGCAATGAATACTTTTGTTACTGCTGGACAAATAGCGCCAGTAGCAAGATATTCACCTGAGTATAGTAGAAGCATTGGAAAATACTTATTACAAGTAGCGAATAATGCTAATTTATTTTATCCAGATGGGTTACCAAGTAATATGCAAAGTAATTATGATTTAGCGAAAAAAGATAAATTTAATTTTATAGCTTATGAAGGGGTAAGAAATAAAGGTGAGACGCAACCGTATGCAACAGGAGATGCTCCAGATTATTTCGGAGTTTACAGTTCTACTCCTGTAGGCTTGTTCTCTTCAATAATTCACAAGACAAATGTTCCTCAAATATTACAAATTGATTTGTTAAAGACAGATATTGGACATGATAAAGATGCTTACCCAACATATTTGTATTATAATCCTCTCAAAGAAGCGAAACGAGTTAAAATACAAGTTGGAAATAAACCAAAAGATCTCTATGACGCTGTAACAAAGACTTTTATAGCAACTGGAGTAACAGGTAATGCAACTTTTAATCTTGGAGCAGATAAAGCCGCTCAGATTGTTGTGGTACCAGCGCGTGGTAAAATTACACTATCAGGTAATAAGATACAGATAAATGGAAAAACTGTAACTTATAAAACTGCATCTATTAATATCAATGGATATGCAGATGGTCAGGAAGTATCAGGAACTATACCTCTTGATATTGATATCAATGTACCGAGTGATGATGTTTTGAAAAAAGTAACAGTTGATCTTTCGGGTGAAAATGTATTTAGTGGTAATAGTATTCCATCAATCTTAAGCATTGATACAACAAAGTATGAAAGTGGGAAGAAAACACTCAATGTTAGTATTGAAACAGTGAAGGGTTTAAAATATTCAAGTTGCATTGATTTAAATATAAGAAATGTTTTAGGAGAAAAAGCCATTTCTGCTAATGCAGATGATATGGCTTTATGGATAGGGGAGGGTATAACTGTAACTAAAGATGTTACTAGTGGTAATGCAATATTTGCAGTAAAACCAGGAAACACGTGGGGACCCGCTTCAAGCAATACTTTTGATTTAGACTTTGATAGACAACCATTATTAAGTGTAGATCTAATATCATTAACTAGATCATGGGGAGTCAAGCTAGTAGTAGAAGATCTTGGTAAGGAGTTTTACATCCAAGGTGATACGGCTAGTAATGGTATGCAAAAATATGATATACAAAATGTGTTAGCATCAGAAAATATAACAGGAAAACACAAAGTTCATTTGATACTTTTCGTATCTGGTGGTATAGATGCTTCAGCACAAGTTAAAACTGTTGAGGTACAGCATATGAAAAAGTTACAATAATATAGAATTAAACGATTGCTAATAGTTAATGAAAAGAAAATTAAATATAGGAGTGGTAAAATGAAAAAATCTCATAAACTAAAGACTTGTAATGATCTATTAATTGAATTTTATGGGAAAAATGTAAATGTATTAGGCGAAAAACTAAAGTTTCTAGGGGTACAGGGAAGAGATGTATATAATATAACAAAACCTTTTGAAGATGATGGTGAACTTATAATTGCTGGAAGAGTAGAGCCTAGAGATAGTGAAGTATCAGAAATTAATTTCTTTAGAGAAGTAGATGGAACCTGGGAAATGGCGGAGAGAAAGATAAAACTTAATCTTCAAGATCCTTTTGCAACAAAGATTTGTAGAGAACTTATTCTAGGAGGAGTGGAGATATTTCCACATCCTAAATTAGAAGGGTGTTTAGCCTACAGAACTGTCTTTTATAGGGGAGCAGATATAAACAGCCTTCAGAAATTTGCTGTAGGACCTGATTTAATGAAGGATATTAGATTATTAGAATTATCTGGGGGAAGAATTCTAGTATTTACTAGACCTCAAGGTGACACTTTTGGAAGAGGTAAAATTGCATTTAATATAATAAATTCTTTAGAGGAATTAAATGCCGATGTAATATCTAATGCAGAACTATTAGAATCTCAATTCGTAGATGAAGAGTGGGGGGGAGCCAATGAATTACATGTACTTAATAATGGATTAATTGGAGTGCTTGGACATGTTGCTTCTTTTGATGAAATAATGGATAGACATTATTATGCTATGGTCTTTTCCTTTAATCTTGAAACTAAAAAAGCTTCACCCATTAAACTTATAGCCACAAGAAAGAACTTTAAACCTGGAGAGTACAAAAGAAAAGATATAATAGATGTAATTTTTAGCGGAGGAATTAATAGGATTGAAGGAGCAATGGCAGAGATATATGTAGGTGTTAGTGATGCGGAATCACATAAGATATTAATTGATGATCCATTCGTGGAATATGAAAGCACAAATAAATAAGCAGGAAAACACTAGGAGGAATGTAAATGGCAACATTAAGGTCTAAAAATAACCCAATAATTAAACCAAATGATGTAAAACCAAGCAGAGCAGATTATGAAGTTCTATGTGTAATAAATGCAGGCGTAATTCGGATGGATGATGAGGTGATTTTACTTCTTAGGGTTGCGGAGCGTCCGCTAAATACTGATCCGAATGTATATTTGTCACCATTTTACGATACTTTTAAAAAAAGTTTGCAATCAATTAAATTTCCAAAGGACTCACTCCAATATGACTTTACAGATTCCAGAGTGATAAAGACTGAAGATACAATGTATTTAACATCAATTTCTCATCTAAGAGTGGCTAGAAGTAAGGATGGAGTAAATTTTATTATTGAGAATAAACCCAGCTTTTTCCCTGAAAATAAATATGAAGCATATGGGATAGAGGATTGCAGAATCAGTAAAGTGGAGGGAGTATACTATATAAGCTATAGTGCAATCTCGCCACTAGGAATTACTGCATGCCTTGCATCTACTGAAGATTTTAAACTCTTTAAAAGGGAGGGTGTTATTTTACAACCTGATAACAAGGATATTGCAATATTCCCTGAGAAAATAAATGGAAAGTATTATGCACTGCATAGGCCAACATCAGGGGTGTTTAGTAAAAATGATATTTGGATAGCAGAGTCTAGCGATATGATTACCTGGGGTAATCATAGACATCTTATGGGATCTAGAGAAGATTACTGGGATAACGGAAGAATTGGTGCAGGTGGGGTACCATTCAGGGTTAAGCAAGGGTGGCTTGAAATATATCATGGTGCTGATAAAAATGATAGGTATTGCCTTGGTGCTGTGCTTCTGGATAAAAATCAGCCATGGAAGGTTATTGCAAGAAGTGAAGTACCTTTAATGGAACCCGTGGAAGAATATGAAATAAAAGGCTTTTTCGGTAATGTAATTTTCACCTGTGGTAATCTTTATGAAGAAGGCATTGTGAAAATTTACTATGGTGCCGCAGATACTTATATGGCATATGCTGAAATACCTATGGCTGATGTTTATGAAAATCTAAAAATTAAGAAGTAACAGGAGTAAAATAAAAAAGGAACGGTTAATTGTTTTAGATTGTATATAAAATGATTAACCGTTCCTTTTCGAGTATAAAGTCTATTTTAAAAAATAGACTATTTGTTATGTAAATCTGCATTTATAAATTTATTGCCGACTATATCTCCAAGCGCTACGTCAAGAATACTACGGTTCGAAGATCCATCTAATGCTTGTAACTGAAAATTTGTTATGGTGTCATTCCATAATACAATATAAACAAGAGATAAAATTTCAATGTAATCGCATTCATATACATCGACTCCAGATTTATCAGATAAGTATACCCACTGAAGCAATTCAAATTCCTCAACAGGCCTCCAAGTTAAACCAGGAAGCTTTAAGGCTTCAGGAAGGAAATTTTGTGAATCAAAAGTCATGCCTTGCAATTTATGCATATCATGTTTTAAACTATCCCAAACTCTAAATTTTAATTGTTTCAT
Organism: Clostridium sp.; assembly: GCF_050717545.1. Taxonomy (GTDB): domain Bacteria; phylum Bacillota; class Clostridia; order Clostridiales; family Clostridiaceae; genus Clostridium_AD. The sequence goes on along the minus strand of NZ_JBOITN010000032.1, from coordinate 114,091 downwards.
TATAAACTACCAACCTTTCATTTTATAACTTTGTTAAATTCTTATAAATTACTTTTTAATAATTTCCATAATTATAAATCAAACTATATGTCGAATAATATTGCAGCTGCGCAGGAGATGATTTAATAGTAGCGTATACTGTTTTTTTATGCAACTACTAGATATAGCAATTAATTAATTTAAAGCAAAAAAATACTGCACTTAGGGGAAACCCAACGCAATATTTTTATAATTTAGCTAGTAATTTTGTTGTAATATAAAGCTACATAGTATAATGTGTACAATATAGGTAAAAATATAAAAAACTAAAAAATATTGTTGTAAATTAATATATATTTGGGAGTTGATCCTTAATGTCAGATATGTGGATGTGTATAAAGAATATAAGAGGTGCTACAGAGGGTAAATTATTTTCAAGTTATGGAAAGAATTTTCAAGTGATTGATAAAACTAGGTTAACTAGAATGGACAAAGAAATAAAATTGTTTGTAAATAGTGAAGAAATAAATAATTTTTTTAGAAAAATAGAGAATAGTTACTTAGTTTATGGAATATGGACTACGAAAGGTTATAATAATTTTTTAAGAAAATTATTTAACCTGAAGTTAAAAAAGAAATTAGGATATAGTAGAGTAAATCTAGATATTTTTGATAATGTCACACTTAATAGAATTTATACAGAGTTATTATTATATATTTATAAAGTAAAGTCAGATCAACTGTTGATACAGTTTTCTACAATAATAAAATATCAATTAGAGTCATTAAACATGATATATGAGAATAAAGATTTGGTTAATTTTGATGAAGAGTTTGAGCAAACAATAGTACAATTTAAAAAAATATATGAGTTTTGTAATTCCATAGAACTTAAAGCTAAATTAATGGAATCAGATTACAGAGGTGAAATAATAAAGCAACTAATGGAGAAAAGAAAAACAATAAACAAACTAAATATATTAATGTTAGATGAAATTAGCAAGTTTAAATGATGGCCCACGCATGTAGAATATACAAGCGAGACTACAAGCATAAAGATTACCATAATCAATTAAATTTATGATATACTTCATTAACGAAATAAAATGTGTTTATAAATTCTTAGAGGCAAACGGAATTTTTACGTATCTAGAAAAATTTCAGAGGCTGTACCATCCTGTAGAGGAAAGGTTTATGAATTTGTGTTGAATGTAATATTAGTGTAAAGGGAGGAAAATATAATATGAGTATGAAATATATAAAGAAAATACCTACGGCGGCAGAAATTATGGAAGAAATGCCTCTACCAAGTTATATTAAAGAAATTAAAAAAAATAAAGACATGGAGATAAGGAAAGTTTTCGAGAATAAATCTGATAAGTTTATCCTTATAATTGGACCATGTTCGGCTGACAACGAGGACTCAGTGTGTGAATATATAGGAAAGCTTGCAGAAGTTCAGGAAAAAGTAAAAGATTCTATAATTATTATACCTAGGATTTATACAAACAAACCGCGGACTACGGGTGAAGGATATAAGGGTATGGCATCTCAACCAGATCCAAATAAAGAACCGGATATGGATGCAGGACTCAGGGCAATTAGAAAACTTCATATAAAAGCATTAAGTGAATACCATATGCCTGCCGCAGATGAAATGTTATATCCAGAAAATTATACATATCTTTCAGATTTGTTAGGGTATATTGCAGTTGGAGCTCGCTCTGTAGAAAATCAGCAACATAGATTTACAGTAAGTGGTAGTGATATGCCTGTAGGCATGAAGAATCCAACTAGTGGAGATCTAACTGTAATGTTAAATTCTATAAAAGCTGCGCAAGATGGTCATACTTTTATATATAGTGGCTATCAGGTTGAAACAACAGGAAATCCACTTGCACATGCTGTTTTAAGAGGGGCTGTAGATTCTTACGGTAAAAACATTCCTAATTATCATTATGAAGATTTAATTAATATTGCTAAAGAATATGAAAAACAGCAATTTTTATATAACTCTATTATTGTAGATACTAATCATGCGAATTCAATGAAGCTTTATAAAGAGCAACCAAGAATAGCCAGAGAAGTGTTAATGAGTAGGAAAGATAATTCTTTACTTAAAAAAATGATAAAAGGATTTATGATTGAGAGTTATATTGTAGAAGGTAAACAAGATGTAGGTAGTGGCACTTATGGAAAATCAATAACAGATGGATGTTTAGGATGGGAGACTACAGAAAAATTAATTTATAATATAGCAGAAAATTTATAGGAGATTTATGTAGGATAAGTGAGATCATCACACATATTATAAACTTAGTCTGATTTTTCACTAGAAATGAATAGATCAGCATCTGAATATCTTAAGAAGTTTAGATCAGAGGAATAAATTTTATGAGCAAAGCGAAGGTGCTAAATTTATATGTTTAATAATACTGATAAAAGGGAGCTCATTTATGAACTCCCTTTTGATATATTCAATTTTTAACTAAGTTAAATAAAAGCAACAATAGCCCATATTAGTAAAAAGCTTATTATAATTGTAAAATTATTAACAGTTCCTACAAATTTAGTATCATATCCAAACTCTACTGAGTAAGGAATTACTGTGAAACTTATTGGTAAGATAAAACCAATTAACATAGTTATTTTGAACAGTGGATCTATGGATATTAAATTATAAAGAAGTATGCCCACTCCAAATCCAATTAGATACCTTAAAGTAATTATTTTAGCCATATTTTTTAAGTATTTCTTCTTAAAGGAAAAGCTAAGGTATAACCCAAGCGCCAACAACGAAAGGGGCATATTTGCTTTGGAAAGAATTCCAGTAATTTCTATAATTGGCTTTGGAATATTAAATCCCAGAAGATTAATTGCCAAAGTTATAATATATGTAAGAAAAGGTATTGAGTGTAATGTTTTAGAAAAAATATTCTTGTATGAGATTTCACCTTCGCTGCTTGAATATATGCTTCCAATAATATAACAAACTGCGAAAACAATGAAGGAGTTGCCCATATCAAACATACCAAAGTATTTAAGACCTTCTTTTCCCCATATTGACTCTACCAGAGGATATGCGAAAAGTCCTATGTTGAAGGAAGGCACAAGCATTGATAGCATTCCCTTTTCTCGTCTTGATTCTCCTTTAAATACAATGAGGGCCACTACTGCCATAAATAACCCGTACACAAAGCTGATTACAGGTATAAGTAGAAGGTTTTTGTCTATGGTCATAGTACTAAAAACATTTATGACTATGGAGGGAAGAGTAACATTAAAAATTAACCTTGAAATAACTTCTCCATCGCTTTCTTTTAGAATATTCGTTTTTTTTAATAAATATCCTAATAAAATAATACTTAATGACATTGCAAACTGTGAGTTAATAGTATTCATTTATTGTCTCCTTGTGATGATATTACAATCTTAACATTTCTAAATTATATCATGGTATAACACAATATATCAGCTTATTTTTGGAAATATTTTTATGACCTACTCAAAGTAACATTTGTGGGGTATAATAAATTAGTAAAATAACAAGACATACCTATGATTTTTTTTGTGAATATTAATTTAGTAGACATAGGTTATAAAGTTTTTTAAGAAATAAAAATAGAAAAAGAGGGTAAAAATATGAAAAATGATATAAATAAAAATATGGAAATGATGAAAAAACTTATTGAAGAAAAAAAAGCAAAATCTTCATCCCAAAAAAATACTAAGCGAGGGGCGGTCAATGGAACACAAAGTGCATCAGCAGGTAATGGTGGAGGCTTAGTTGGTAAAAATAATAGGGGACAATAAATAAAATAAAAAATTCTGGATATTATAATATAATATCTAGAATTTTTTAATTTTATATAGATATTCTAGTAAATATTATATACGGTACGTACAGTTTCTTAAATTTTAAAACTTATGTTATGTTAAACAAACAAAGAGGGCAAGATATGATAAACTAACAACACTAAAAAAATTTAGAAGGAAGAATAGAGGTGTATAAAAATGGGATTTATCAATAGCATATTTAATAAAAAAACTCAAAATGAAATAAATGATTACAAGAATAAAATTCCTGAAGATATACAATACATTAATTCATATATAGAGATAATGAAACTAGCCTTAGTGAAGAATAATATAACTTCGGTTGAATTATTTTATTCATTTGATGGGAGTGAATTATTTGATAAAATCAAAAATGAAAATTCATCCAATAACATTTTAGTTTTATACAAAGGGAATATTGACGATGCAATTATAAACAATGGATATATTAATGTAAATCACTCAAAAAGGGGTAATTACTCTTTAGTTGTTTTTCAACATCAATTTATATATGAGGAATTATTTGGAGTTGAATTATGGAATGATGGGAGTTCATCGCCAGATAAAATACATACATTTAACTGTTATATAACAGAAAAAATTAATTATTTTGCAGGCATGAATTGTAAGGTTATGGGGATAGGTATAGGCAATATCAACAAGAAACAGTATGAAAATATGATGGAAGATTACCACAGCGCAGTTAAAGCACATAAAAATAAAACAACCACAGGTAAAGTAGCAATATATACAGGCGTTGCATCAACAATTGCTAGTGGACTGCTTATAGGTTTTAAAATATGGTCAAAAAAAGGTAAAAAATAATACATCAAGTTATACACTTGATGTATTATTTTGATATATTGTTGTACGCTTAGTGTATAATTTTATAAACAAATTGTTTCAATGGCTTATATTTATTTTAACGACATCTCAGCTCCGCAGGTGATGATTTAATATGATTGATACCTTTATGTATTATCCTATCTACAATGTTACAATTAATTGTAAGGATATATTTGATGGACGGATTGGACAAGTTCTGTTTGCTAATGTATAATTATAAAATGGTTTGTTAATAAAAATTGAATATTGTGTTCGGATGAAAATTGTGGGAGAGAGATGGCTTGCCATCCGCCGAAGAGGAAAAACTTTCAGGCACCTAATAGTTTTGCACAGAAACTATTATTAGGAGAAAACCGTAATTGGACGAGCCTCTGGAGAGAGCTGGTTAAACAGACACCGAAGGAGCAAGATAGTATCATTAAGATAAGTTACTTAAACTGTACATGTAGCAATTAAGTTTTCGTAAGATTTATTGTTAGCTATCGAATCTCTCAGGTAAAAAGGACAGGGGATAGAAATTATGAAAAAAATTTTGTCTCCTCCATTATATTAAATTAAGGGAGGATTTTTTAAATGACAGCATTTATGGAAGTATTAAGTGGAATTGATTCATGGCTTTGGGGACCACCGTTACTTGTTTTACTAGTAGGTACAGGATTATATTTAACTATAAGATTGGGTTTATTGCAGGTTACTAAGCTGCCACTTGCACTTAAGTATTTATTTACTAAAGAAAGGGATAATGATGGAGCGGGTGATGTATCATCATTTGCAGCTTTATGTACAGCTTTAGCGGCAACAATAGGAACAGGAAATATTGTTGGTGTTGCAACAGCAATTAAACTTGGCGGACCGGGAGCTTTATTCTGGATGTGGGTAGCTGCTTTCTTTGGGATGGCTACTAAGTATTCTGAAGGCCTACTTGCAGTAAAATACAGGACTGTTGATGAGAATGGACAAATGGCTGGCGGACCTATGTATTACCTTGAAAATGGACTTAAAAATAAATTTTTAGCAAAAATGTTTGCGATTTTTGGTATAGGAGTTGCCTTTTTTGGAATAGGTACATTCCCACAGGTAAATGCAATAGTAGAGGCTACATCAATTACATTTAATATACCAACTATTGCAACAGCAATAGTAATAACACTTTTAGTTGCATTAATAACTATTGGGGGAATAAAAAATATAGCAGCAGTAGCAGAAAAAACTGTTCCATTTATGGCAGTATTTTATGTTATAGGAGCTATAATAATTATAATAATCAATATTGATTTATTACCAGGAACGATAGCTTTAGTTGTAAAGAGTGCATTTACTCCAACTGCAGCAGCAGGTGGTTTTACAGGGGCATCGATAATGCTTGCTATGCGAAGTGGTGTTGCTAGAGGAGTATTCTCTAATGAGTCTGGTCTAGGTAGTGCACCAATTGCCGCAGCGGCAGCTAAAACTAAGTCTTGTGTAAGACAAGGACTTGTATCTATGACAGGTACTTTCTTTGATACAATAATTATTTGTACTATGACTGGTCTTGTTTTAATAATGACTGGAGCTTGGAATTCGGAGTATGCAGGAGCAGCTATGACAAACTATGCTTTTAGTAATGGGTTGCCTATAGCGATGATAGGACAGTTGATTGTGACTATTGGACTTATTTTCTTTGCATTCACAACAATACTTGGTTGGAATTATTATGGAGAAAGATGTATTGTATATTTAATAGGAGTAAAAGGAATTAAACCATACAGAGGGGTATATATTGTATTAGTAGCATTAGGAGCATTTTTAAAATTAGAAATGATTTGGGTAATTGCTGATATAGTAAATGGACTTATGGCAATTCCAAACTTAATTGGATTAATTGGGTTAAGTGGAGTTATTACAAATGAAACAAGAAAATACTTTAAAGAGCTTGAAGAGGATAGAAGGCTTAAGTAGTGAAACAAACAACTAAAAGGTAAAAATTAACACCTTAGGGGTATTGACGAGAAGCTTTAAAAAGTGTTATGCTATCAATTGTAAAATTAGTATAATGTCTTTACTATATAAAAATCAAGTGTAAAATTACAATTTAAAAAAGAGTATATTGAAGAGCTTATTTTTATAGGCTCTTTTTTAGTGATAAAGAGAGGTAATAATTATGATAAAAGTTGATAACTTGTCCTACTCATTTCCGCAAAAGAATCTATATAATAACATTTCATTTACATTAGAAGAGGGTACTCATTGTGCTTTTATAGGAACAAATGGCAGTGGAAAAAGTACACTGATAGATATAATTATGGATCCAGAAAAATATATGTTCGATGGAAAGCTCGAGATGGACCCAAATTGTAGAATTGGGTATGTAAGTCAATTCTCACAACTAGAAAATAAAAAAGAAATTACAGTTTTCGAATATATAGGGGAAAAATTTATCAAACTACAAAATGAAATAACATCTATTTGCAGTGAGATGGAAACATCTTCGGATATTGATTCTTTACTAGAAAAGTATCAACAAGCTTTAGATGCATTTGATGCAATTAATGGAGATGATTTCGAAAACATCATTAATAAAAACTTAAATCTTGCAAACTTAATCAAGTATAAAGATCAAATGATATCTGAACTTAGTGGTGGGGAATTTAAGCTTATTCAAGTAATTAAGGAAATGATAAATAGTCCAGATTTAATGATTATGGATGAACCAGATGTGTTTTTAGATTTTGAAAACATTAATTCTCTTAAAAATTTAATTAATTCTCGCACTGAGGCGATGTTAATTATTACGCACAACAGATATCTATTGAATCATTGTTTTAATAAAATTATACACCTTGAAAATATGCAGCTCCAAGAGTTTGATGGAAACTATATTGAGTATAACTTCTCATTGCTTCAAACGAAAATTGATATGCAAGAACTAGCTGTTACTGATAATGAAGAACTTGAGAGAAATGAGACCTTAATAAATAAACTAAGATTTATGGCAACTGAATATAATCAATCTTCTAAAGGAAAATCTTTAAATGCTAGAGTTAAAATTCAAGAAAGATTAGAAAAAAGTAGAATTAAATCGCCATTTGTAGATATTAAACAACCCAATATCAGTTTAGTTACAGATAATGAAATGGTAGAAACCATTGTTTTAAAAGTTAATGATTACAGTGTTAGCTTTGATGATATGCTTCTAGAAAATGTTAATTTTGAGATTAAATCTACTGATAAAGTAGCCATTATCGGTTCAAATGGTGCAGGTAAAACGACGTTACTTCAAGAAATATTTAAAAATAATCATGATTGTATTAAGATAAATGAAGATGTTGAAGTGGCTTATTTATCTCAACTTCAAGGCAAAACATTAAACGAGTCTAATACCATACTTGAGGAGTTCTTAGATGCTGGTTTTAAAACTAATCAAGAGGTTAGAGCATATATTTCTGGTTATGGTTTCGAGGAAGAAGAAGCCGTTAATCAAAAGATAGGGTCTTTATCTGGTGGAGAAAAAAATATACTTCAACTGGCTAAAGTTTCTGCTAGTAAAGCAAATATGTTGCTTCTTGATGAACCAACAAGTCATTTAGATACATATTCACAAATAGCACTGGAAAAAGCCATAGAAAACTATAAAGGTGCGATTCTAATGATTTCTCATGATTTCTATTCTATAGTAAACTGTATGGATTTTGTTTTAATGATTGAAGATAAGACAATTAGAAAAATGAGTATGCGAAAATTTAGAAAGATGATTTATGCTAATCATTTTGACAAAGATTATTTAGAAATTGAACAAAAGAAAAAAATAGTTGAAACAAAAATAGCAATGGCATTAAAAGATACTGATTTTACACTTGCTAAAGTTTTATCGCAGGAGTTAGAAGAGTTAATTAAGTTATTATAATTTACTATACGAGAAGTTAACCTATCTAAGAACCCCATGCCTTTAGGCATGGGGTTCTTAGATTTATACTTAGTAACAATATAATTTTATTCAACATAAAAAGGCTAAAGTTCTTTTCTGTAATTTTTAAATTTAAATTCTAGCTGAGGATTAACCTTAATGAATTGTACAAAATCTTGAAAACATTTTGTTGTTTTAGTATTTATTGTATGTTCAATTTTTTCGGTTTCTTCTAAAACATCAGACTCTGAAACATCGAGTAACCTTAAAAAACTTTCAATAGTATTATGACGATTAAGTAATGTTTCTCCAAGCATCTTTCCATCTTCTTCAAGTACTAAAACACCATACTTTATATATTTTAAAAGATTCAGTTCTGCTAACTTATGTACCATGTTTGTAGCAGAAGGCGGCTGGACATTAAGTGCATTAGAAAGTTCATGAATTCTCGTAAATCCTGTATTTAAAGATAATCTATATATCATTTCAAGGTAATCTTCCATGGAAGCCGTAAGCAGATTATTTTCTTTTTTCATATATTCATTAAAAGTATAGAAATTATTTTTTACCACATTTTCACCCACTTTAAAATATAGTTTATTATATAGATTATATGCTTGAAATATAATTTAATTACTTTTATGTAACATTATAAAAATTACTACATATTTTATACTAGAGAAATAAAGTTAGTATCGACTAATAATGTTAACTGTTATTAATTATTTTTAGTATAACTAAAGGAATTAGTTATGAAAGGTGATGTATTTTATGGAAAGTGATAAGAACTTAGTGGATATAAGTTTAAATGATAAAAAACAAGGTGTATATAATGGCAAGAAAACTTTAGTTAAGTTTAAAGAAGTACTGAAGTTTTTAGGGCCTGCGTTTATAGTAAGTGTTGCCTACATTGATCCAGGCAACTTTGCAACAAATATTAGTGGTGGCTCAGTCTTTAATTACAGCCTGATTTGGGTAATTCTTTGGAGTAACCTAATGGGACTTTTTTTACAAAGTATGTCTGCAAAATTAGGAATTGCAACGGGTCACAATTTACCGCAAATGTGTTCGAAAGTATTTTCGCGCAAGACTAATTGGTTCTTTTGGATTGAAGCGGAACTCGCTGCTATGGCCACAGATTTAGCAGAGTTTCTTGGTGGAACATTAGGATTATATTTGCTATTTGGAATCCCTATGATTTATGCTGGGCTCATAATAGCAGCACTTACTTACCTAATCGTCTGTATGGAGAAATATGGTCAAAGAGTTGTTGAGTGGATTATTGGTATATTAGTGGCGGTCATAACCGTTGCTTATACGATTGAATTGGTTTTAGCTAAGCCAGACTGGGTACAAGTAGGTATCCACACGTTAATTCCGTCACTTCCCAATAGCCAAGCTGTTTTAATAGCCGTTGGAATGCTAGGGGCAACCGTAATGCCTCACGTAATATATCTACACTCGCAATTAGTTCAGGCCAGAAGTAAAAGTGATGATACTGACGAACAAAAACGCAAACATTTACGTATGGCGAATATTGATATTACTATTGCGATGAATATAGCATTTGTTGTAAATGCTGCTATGGTTATTGTTGCTGCAGCAGTATTTTATAGAAACGGTATAGTTGTAGAGACAATTGAACAAGCACAAAGATCATTAGAACCTCTTCTTGGAACGCTTTCCAGTGGAGCTTTTGGGATAGCATTGCTAGCATCAGGGTTGTCATCCTCAGCAGTGGGTACTATGGCTGGGCAAACTATTATGGAAGGTTTCATTGGTCTTAGCCTCCCCATCAAGTTACGAAGATTAATTACTATGGCCCCGGCCTTAATTATCATAGCTTTAGGTGTTAATCCCATGTATGCTCTAATAATGAGTCAAGTTGCTTTGAGCTTTGCTCTCCCATTCGCCATTGTGCCTATGATGCTGATCACTAGTCGCAAAGACTTAATGGGCAGTTTAGTAAACAAACGTTCAACTAAAATTGCTGGGTGGGTTATAACAAGTGTTATTTTAGCTTTAAATGCAGTTCTTGTTTACCTGACTTTCAGTGGCAGGGTATAAGAGCTCTCCTAGCCAGTCTCTATCTTCATATAAATCATACAAAAAATACCTATAGCTTAAACACTCTTTCTAGTGTCTAGTCTATAGGTATCAGTGTTCTTTACAGCTGCCTTTTTACTTTTATTTAATAGCTTAATGATTTTTTATCAAACTTTCTTATGTAATTATTTATTATATTTATCTAATAAAAAGCAACTATTTAGAAGGAAATAACTCTCAGATGTAGAATAGATATATAAAAGATTATTTTAAGGAGGTCAAATAAATGCCAAAATTTGAAATTCCAAAAGATAAAGATGAAATAAAACGACAAATTAAATCACTACAGAGCCTATTACCTATAGACGATAAAAAAAGAGATAGCAAAAGCAAGCAAATACACCAAGATGAAATTAAAGCTCTTAAAAAAGCTTTAAGCGCCAAATAAGGGATACTAAATATTCAGTCATACAGACACCTGTAAATAAAAAGAAAAGGATTAAGGCACAAAACCCTGCAATCCTTTTCTTTTTTCTTTTTTTAAAAACTTGAAGTTTTCAATTTCTAATACACTATAAATTGACTAAATATTATATTCGAAATATAATATATATATATTTCACAAAAGAGGAGATAAAAAGTATGTCAGATATCACGAAACAAGCTTTAGCAGAATCATTAAAAAAATTAATGAATACTACTCCTTTAGCTAAAATTACAGTTAATAATATTGTTAAAGTGTGTAATTTAAATCGTCGTACATTTTATTATCACTTTCAAGATATTTATGCACTTTTAGAGTGGATTTTTAAAAATGAAGTTGGAAATGTAATGGAAGAAAATACAACCTATAAGTCATGGCAAGAGGGATTTTTGAGAATATTCTATTATTTGAGTGAAAACCGAAAAATGGTGTTAAATACATATAACTCAATTGGTCGTGAACAATTAGAAACTCACTTATACAGTGCAGTGTACAACCTAGTTTTAAATGTTGTAGATGAAATTACCGTAGGTACAGAGGTGGCTGAAAAAGAAAAGGAATTTGTAGTAAATTTTTATAAGGTTGCTCTTGTTGGTTTATTACTTGAATGGATAAGAAAAAATATGATAGAAAATCCAGAGCAAATTATTGATAATCTTAATAAAATAATAAGTGGGGATACTCATAAAGCGTTATTATAATTTAAAATACCTTAATAGTATTATATATATAAAAGCTATGAAATTAAGTGTATAAACTCATATTTCATAGCTTTTTATTCTTTATATTTAGAATAAGCTTAAATTAAACCTTCTAAACTGGTATTGCTTAATAATTTTTTGATAATTGCCTCGGCAGGTAATGGTCTTCCGCTATATAGTGCTTTAGCCGCTTTAGTAACAACACGTACATCGTATTGGCTAGGATATATTTCAGGTGGATTTTTTTCAAGTCCAAGTAAAGTATATACAGCCATAATAGCAGAACGAACTGAATATTCAACAGTAAATACACAATCATCTTTAACTTCTGCAAATTGACCTAAAAATGCAAGGTTTGTACTACCAGCAGGTACAACTTGTGGTCTATCTCCTTTAACGCGAGGCATAAATTGACTTGTAACATAAGGCATGATAGAAGGAATTACAATACATGTATCAATGTATTCATCCATATCTTTTTTATCAATTCCTAAATGATATAAAAGCTCTTGTAATAATTCGCTTCCGGTACATTCGCTCATTTTCTTTTTAATGAAATCACCTTCATTGTTAGGGAATAATGCATATGCCCACACAACTATAACATCATCAGGTTGATTAGTAAATTGAGGTTGTCTATTAACAGTAACACTTAATAACCAGTTTGAGTCTTTAATTGTTATTATTCCACCTGTTGCAGTTTGATGTGGAGTGAACTCTCTTTCAGCAAATTTCTCCATAAGTTTTTTCATTTTAGGACCTTTAGCAGTTATTGTATATGATTCCCATGTAGTTTTATCAATATCACTACAGAATACTTCTGGTTTTCCGAATGAAGCATCTTTTTGAGATATTTTTTTCCATAAACTCCAGCATGCACCTTCACTTCTGTCTAATATAGGTGCTTTATCCATATTTCCAAGTGTAGCATTTTCAGTCATGGATCCATTAGTAAAGAATACTAAATCATTTTCTGTAGTTTTAATAAGTTCTTCTTTTTTCCCATTGCGAGTTAAATGAATTCCTGTAACTGTTTTTTTATCTGTAGTTATATCTATATCTAAATCAGTTACTTTTGTATTTAAGTCAAATACTACTCCGTGTGACTCTAATAATTTTTTTAGTGGAAGAATCATTGAATCGTATTGATTATATTTAGTGAAAACTAACCCTTTCATTTTATTCATTCCTGGCATTAGATGTATAAAACGATGCATATAACGTTTCATTTCAATAAGAGCGTGCCAATTTTCAAATGCAAACATACTTCTCCAATATAACCAAAAATCCGTTTCTAAGAATGAAGCATCGAAAAATTGTTCAACAGTAACTGCTCCTAAAGAATCTTCAGTTGCAAGAAATAATTTAGTAAGTTGTTTAACATGATTTTGTGCTAGTCCAAGAGTTGAAAAATCAAGTTTTTCTCCGCGGTTGGCAATAGCACGACAATTAGAGTAGTTAGGATCAGCATTATTTAATTCTCTAAATTCATCTAAAACAGTTCGTCCAGGTTCTTCTAATGAGGGTACTTTCCCAAATAAATCCCACATACATTCATAATGCTCTTCCATTTCTCTTCCACCAAGTGCAACATATCCATCTTTAGCGTTTCCAGCGCCGTCCATAGAACCACCTAAAATATTTTTTTGTTCTAAAATAGTAATATTTTTACCGTCCATATGACCATCGTAAATTAGGTATTCAGCAGCCGCAAGTGAAGCGATACCTCCACCAATTAGATATGCTTTTTTATTTTCAATTCCTTCGGGTTTTAATGTTTTAATTCTTTCATAATTTATCACAATTAATCTATCTCCTTTTAATTTAAAAATTTCGTCTACTTATAGAAAATCCAGTATTAAGTTTTTTATTTAGTATAGAAAACTTTTGTGTTGGAGTGTCTATAACAATAATATAATTTTTATAAAGCATAGTAAATCATCAAAAGAGGTGGATTGTGCAAATTTGCAACAAAACCTTCGATTTGTGAAGGCTATTTCCATACATCTATAACTTCATCCAATTAATCCCTACGGCCAGATTATTTCAAATATAGCTTTTTTTTAAAATAGTATCTTGACAATATAAGTGTAAAGTATTATATTTATATTACGCACTACGTGTACTATGTTATGTAGTACACGTAGTACTGAAAAATAAATAGATAAACCTTATTATTTGAGAGAAGGTGAAGCCTTGATAAATATTGATAGCAGAAGTAGTAAACCTATCTATGAACAGATTATTGAAAAAATAAAAGAAAATATAATAAAAGGAATTTTAAAGCCGGGGGATAAACTGCCATCAGTAAGAGAACTCGCCTCGCTTATAACAATCAATCCCAATACTATAAGCAAGGCATATAACGAGCTAGAGCGAATGAAGGTAATTGAGGTTATAAGGGGTAAAGGTACATTTGTAGTTGAAAATTTTAAACCCATCATGGATGAAGAAAAGATGAGAGAAATTAAGGATCATATGAAAAAAATAATAATTGAGGCTCACTATGTAGGAGTGGATAGAGAACAGTTAATTGAAATACTTAGTGAAATTTATAGTGAATTTTAAATTAATTGAATTTATAAAATAGGGGGAGTTACATTGATAGATATAATAAATGTGAGCAAGCAGATAGACGATAGGTATATTCTAAAGAATGTTAATTTGCATGTAAATAAGGGGAGTATATTTGGAATAATTGGTGAAAATGGTGCAGGTAAAACTACGCTTATAAAATGCCTAACTGGTATTTACAGAGTTAATGGAGGAAACATATTAATAGATGGTGAAGAGGTTTTTGATAATAATATAATAAAACAGAGGATAGGTTATGTATCCGATGAAAATCAATATTTTCAATCTTTTAAAGTAAAGCAACTCTTAAAATTCTATAAAAAAACATATAATGATTTTTCGCAGGAGAGGTTTGATGAGATTAATAAAAAATTTAAAATACCTCTAGAAAAAAGAATAAGAGAACTTTCCAAAGGTATGAAGATGAGAATAGCAATTCTTTTGAATTTCAGCATAATGGCAGATGTTCTAATACTTGATGAGCCAACATCTGGTCTCGATCCTGTGATTAAAAAAGAAATAATGTCTATTATTGTAGATGAAGTAGCATCAAGAGGTGTAACTGTATTTATTTCATCACATCATTTAGATCATATCGAGAGAATATGTGATCACGTAGCAATAATTAAAAATGGTGAAATAAAACTTATGAGCTCTATGGAAGAAGCCAAAAATGGCATAAAAAAACTGCAAGTAGTGTTTAGAGATAATGTCTCATGTGAAGAATTGTCTTCGATGATTGGAGTAATTAAGGTTGAAACAATAGGTAAAGTAAATTATATAATCACTAAAAATTACTCGCAAGATTTTGAGCAAAAACTCTATGACCTGGGGGCTAATTTTGTAGAAATTGTTGATATGAGTCTTGAGGATATGTTTATATATTTCGAATACGAGGAGGATAAAAATGAATAAAATTATAAATAAGGCCCTTTTTTATAAGGAATGGATAAACATTAAATGGGTAACATTATTAACTATTATTATACTTTTATATTTTAAGGTCCAGGGAGTCATATCAATATTAAATCATAATAAACTAACAATGCGGCTTGAGGGCAAAGTTTGGACTGATAGAGCGTTCAATAATGGGCTTTACGTAAAGAATAGCTTTTTTGTAATGATATTTATTGTAATAATATTAACTATAATTTTATTCTTAGGTGAAAAAACCAGTGAAACTCAAGGGTTTATAGCATCTATGCCATTTACAAGAAAAGAGGTAATACTTAACAAATGGTTTGTGGGAGTGCTAAGTTTATTAATAAGTTTTGTTGTAACATTTATATTTTTAAGTTTGCTTTATGTTATAAATATAAATAACCTTAATACTACGTTAAATCCATATTCAGATATTCTTAAATGGTTTTTTATGGATACATTTCAGTACATTTGTATTTTTACTTTTATGATGCTAGCACAGGCGGTTATGGGAAATAGCATAGTTGCAGGTATAGCAGGTGGAATAATACTTATAGTACCAGCATTTATAACAGCGGTAGTACAGGATGCATTTATGAGGGGGCGTGAGGTTATTGAATACACTTATTTGATTTTTGACAAAATATATAGCTGGTCAAATATTTATATTTACAATTTAGCTGATCAGGAGTGGGTTAATACAGAACCTGATAGTGGTAAGGAGATGTATAGAACTTTTTATTATACTAACTATAAATTAAAATTATTAATACTTTTCATATTAACTTGCTTATTTTTATATCTAGCATATGTTGCTTGTAAAAGAAGAAACTTAGAATATAATTTAAGATTAGTAGCATTTAAAAACTTACGACCTGTCTTTAGTTGGGGCTTCGCAGTTTGTTTTGGACTTTTTGCTGGTCTTACTTTTGAAACGGATTTAAGTATATTTTTTATCTTGGTCACGACTTTTACTATAGTTGGATTTTTTATATCAAAATTATTACTTAAGGTATTATCATCATCAAAATAATTAAACCTACATTAGGAGGGGGGATTAAAGTGAAAAAACCAATTATATTAAGTTTAATTATAATGTGTATTAGTATTGTTTTAGGTAAAGTATTGAACGATTGGATGTTAACTATAAAAATTTGTGGAAGTATAGGTTTAGTATGTCTTGGCATAGCAGTAATATTAAATGATACTTTTATTAGTAGAGATAGGCTTATAACAAATGATTCTAGTAATAAAGAAGAGGATAAAGTTCTAAGAAGTAAGATCTCTAATTTTGTGATGGTTATTGGGTCAACTAATATTATTTTAGCTGTTGTTTTATTGATTTGAGTTGTACAATATTAGTGTTTGAATTGATATTTTTTAAATATCAGAGTATAATTTAAATAAGATGAATTGTAGAATTTTAAGGAGATGATATTATGTCATGGTGTCCAAAATGTAAATGCGAATACCGCACAGGATTTACAACTTGTAGTGATTGTGGATGTGAATTAGTAGAAGTGCTTGAACCTACAAAAGAGGAAGCAATAGATGAAAATGACACTGAGGCCTTTCTTATATCAGTTAATGATGATTTTGAAGCAAAATTAATTGAATCAAAACTAACCGCTTTTGGTATACCCTCATTTAAAAATACCGCAGGAGTTAGCGGCACTTATGGTTTTCCAGGGGTTTGTGACATCAATATATACGTACCTACTAAGTTACTTGATAATGCAAAAGACATAATTGATATTAAAACCAAATAAATAAATTATTAAACTTAATAATACAAATAAAAAAAGACTATGTGAAAATACAGCGAGATGACTTTTATTAATCTAAGGTTCAAAAGCTAAGACCTGTTTCTATAATTAGAAACAGGTCTTAGCTATCAATGCTGTAAATAATTATAAACGGTAACATATGATACGGATTTTTAACAATAATAGAGGTATACTATAATTAAAGAAAATTTAAGGAGGAAACAAAATGAAAACTTTAATTAAAAACATAGAATTTTCAAAAGTAATTAATTTAAAGAACTTAATATCATATCAAGAGGGCCAAGTTGTAAGTAGAACTATTTCTCAGACGCCTACTGTAAGCATTTCATTATTCTCCCTAGATAAAGGGGAAGGTATTAGCACCCACGTAACTCCTGGAGATGCTATGGTTCAAGTATTAGATGGTGAAGCGGAGATTACTATAGATAATAATGTTTTTAATGTTAAATCAGGTGAAACAATAATAATGCCTTCTAATGTTCCTCATGGACTTGAAGCTCGCGTAAGATTCCAAATGCTTTTAACGGTGATAAAAAGCTAGGTAATTAATCTGCAATATTAGAAAACCCACACGACTTAATAGGCGTGTGGGTTTTCTAATGTTAAAAATTAATGCAAATCTATTTAGCTAAATCTTCTATAGAATTAATATCCATGTATTTAGGAACAACTAAACCTACTCTAGCTCCTTCTAGGTTTGTTCCTAAGTCTTCAACTGAATCTTTATAGTCAGATATATATTTTGCATGTGTTGCTGGTAACCAAGCTGCAACAATAGCATCCGCATCTCCACTACCTACTGCAGCCCACATTGGTCCTGCGTCTACTTGCGTAAGAGTAACTTTGTATCCCATATCTTCTAATACTAATCCAATTATGTTAGTAGAAGCAATTTCACTATCCCAAGCAACATAAGCAAGTTTAATTGCATCGCCATCTACTTTTGTTGCGCCTTCTGTCCACTTGCTTACTTTATCTGCATTGTCATCAATCCATTGTCTTGCAACTTCCTTTACAGTTCCACCATCATTAACTTTAAGCATAACAGCTTCCATGTCTGTAGGAGTCCAATTAAATTTGTCTAATATTGTATAAGCACTAGGCAGTTTTTCTTTTAAGCCTTTGTGTACAACAGTATTTATATGTTCTGCACCACCAAAAATACCTTTAGGGTCTTCTAAGTATTTTAAATCATATTTACTAAACATCCAGTGAGGAGACCAACCAGTAACTATTATTGGTTTTTTATTTTTATAGGCATCTGCTAGTGCTTGTGTCATAGCAGCACCTGAGCTAGATTGAACAGTATAATTTGTATTATAGTCTTTAACAGCTTGCTCAGCTAGTTTCATTTCACCAGCACCAGCATCTATGCCTGTAATTTTGTAATCCATTTGCTCACCAATAGATGTGTCGGCACTTTCACTTTTACTGCTACTACTACAGCCTACAAAAGTTAGAATTCCTAGACTTAGAGCTATTACACCCAGTTTTTTAAAATCAGTTTTTATCATAAATTTATTCCTCCTTAGAATATATATCTTATATATAATAATTTGCTGTGAATTTGAGCAAACTAATATATGTAATAAGTTTCTTTTATTATTTAATATGTGTATTTATTGTAAACATATTACTAAAAATTAATAGCGCATTCATTTAGTATAGCAAACTTAACTAAGAAATTCAAATTTTGGACGGTACGTACTTGCTATTAATTTTTAAATTGTATTAATCTCAAAAATTTAATAGAGGTGTTTGGAAATTAATGTAGAATTGTAGCATATGTAAACTTAAACAATTATAGGAAGTATATTCTTAGATGACCTAATAGTCTATTGCTTTCGTATCATATATTAATATAACAAAGTATAAGGTAATGAACAACAAAACATTGAAGTTAGGAAACTAAATTTCAATAATAGTATTTACAACAAGGACAGATTTTACTCTTTATTGAATTATAAAAGAAAAGTATTATATAATGAGAGAATGGATTTTAGATTCAGAAGAGGAGAAGGCTCATGAAAAATGAAATAGAAAATATGATTATTGACAAACTTATTTCAGAAATTAATGGTGACAAGTATAAGCTACACGAGAAATTACTTTCAGAAAACGAACTAGCAGATATATATAAGGTTCCTAGAATTACTGCAAGAAAAGCTTATGAAAAATTAGAAGAAATGGGATATATATATTCTATACAAGGAAAGGGGAGATACCTTAAGGAAAAGCAACAATATATTGAATTGCAATTATCAGGAGATAAAAGCTTTAGCCAAAAAATGAAAGATACAGGACGCGTACTACAAACAAAAAATATTTTATTTGAAAAAATTAAATATGATAAAAAGATATATGAGGAATTACAAGTACATAAGGAAGATGAGGTCTATAAAATTGGTAGACTGAGAATTATTGATAAAAAACCTAGTGCAATTCATATATCATATTTAGCAAAATCGGTATTCAAGAATATTGAAGAAGATGGGGAAGGTATAGGATCTATTTTTAGTTATTATGAATTAAACGGATATTTTGAGTTTACATCATATAAAAGTATTATTAGCATTTCATTTCCTACAGCGGATGAGCGAAAGATATTAGGATGTACTAGCTTAGTGCCACTATTAATTTTAGAAACAAATTGTATCGATAATAAAAGTAAGAAAGTATTGGAGTATACGAAAATTATATATAGAGGAGATACATTTAAATATGTATTATCCCCAAAAGATAAGGCAACTATTTCTTAACGAAATGGTGCCTTATTTTTTTTATTATGGTGACAATTAACATGATGTCGTTAAAGGTTATGAGGATTTAACTTACTTAACTTAACCTTAACGCTCACGAGCTTGGCAACAAGATATACTTTGAATTGTAGACGAGGGGGGAGTAGAACATGAATAGGAAGAGAAGAACTGAAATTTTAATTAAAGGATCCAATGAAATTGCAAAAAGTTTATGCTCAGAAATAGATAAAAAATATACAGTAAAAATTGTTGAAGAACCTAACTATGGACTCGTAATGGTTAAAATGCGCGAAAGTGCAAAAAAAACTTTATTCTATATGGGTGAGGTTTTAGTAACGGAAGCCAAAATATTGATTGAAGGAAAATTAGGAATAGGAATTGTTAGTGGAAATAATATTGAACTTGCTTATTGGTTAGGGGTTATTGATGCAGCATACAATGCTGATTTAGAAGAGACTAAGGGTTGGAAAAAAATTCTAACTTGTGAGGAAATTAATATAAAAGAAGAAATGAAAAAAAAGCAAGCCAATATTTTAATGACGAAAGTAAACTTTGAGAATATGAGTGATTAATTTAATTTTTGTATGTATTTTAATTTGAAAGGAGTAAATAGATGAGTTTAGATTTAGTTCATGACACTCAGGAAGCTTATAGAAAATTGCTTAAATGTATGTCAAGACCAGGAAGTATAGAAAGTTTATATTCGCTTGGTGAAAAAATAGATTTTGATATAAGTTTTTATAAAGGGACTTTAGTTAATATGTATGTTTTACTCGATGGCGAAGTTACTTTTAATATAGTGTCTAAGAATAAACAAGTGGTAACAAATTTTATAAATCAATTAACTTATGCTAAGGCTACAACGCTTGAAGAAGCAGATTTTATATTTATTTTAAATGATGCAGACGAAAATAGTTTAGGGGAAGCTTTTAAGAATGCAAAGCTGGGAACTTTAATTGATCCTCACAAGTGTGCAACTATAATTGTTGAGGCACAAAAATTATCAACTGATGAAAGGTATATATTAAAGGGGCCAGGGATTGAGGATCTATGCCATGTGGATATTATAACAAATGGATCATTTGTTATAGAAAGAAAAAATAAAAATATTGAGTACCCTCTTGGCGTGGACACTATTTTTGTTGATAGAGAAGCCAAAATCATGTGTTTGCCAAGAACAACTACAATTTTTGAATAGGGCGGTGACTTAGATGGGTTATGTTGCAGTAAAGGGTGGAACCATTGCGATAGAGGAATCTATAAAGAAATTGAAATATGAGAGATTAAAGGGTAAAAGGATCTTAGATGTTGAGGACATAAGATGTGGAATGAGAGGGCTTATAGATCAAGTCATGTCTGAGAGTAGTTTGTACTCCGAGGAGTTAGCATCCATTGCTGTAAAACAAACAGAGGGAAATTCAGAAGAAGCAGTATTTGTTCTTAGAGCATATAGATCAACCCTGCCTAGAAAACATTACACTAAAACTGTTAATACAGCTAATATGAATGTTGAGCGAAGGATATCTGCAAGTTTTAAGGACATAATTGGAGGCCAAATACTAGGTGCATCTTATGATTACACTCATAGACTTATCGATTTTGACTTATGTAATGAAACTCTAGAAGAATCGCTTAAATGGGTAAGGGAATTTGAAAACCAGTATATAGACAAAGAAGATAATACTGAACTTGGGAGACTTCCTAAGGTTGTGGATTATTTGAGAAAAGAAGGATTAATTAAAAGTTGCGAGGACGATAATCAACAGCCATCAGATATTACTAAAAAAAGCTTAGAGTTTCCTAGCCAGAGGAGTGAGAGACTACAAATACTTACGAGAGGTCAAACTGGAGCGGTAACTTCGCTAGGGTATGCAGCACTTAGGGCATATGGTGCTACCCATCCTACAGTAGGAGAGTTAAGAATTGGAAAACTTGATTTATATATTAATAATCCGCTAGATGATTCTGATGATGAACAAGAGGAGTTTTATATTGGTGATATTTGCGTAACAGAGGTAGAGTCTTTTATACCTAACATATCTGAAAAAAAATTTGGTAAAAAAGAGCTGGAGTTTGTTATAGGATACGGAATATGTTATGGACAAAATGAAACAAAAGCCATAGCTATGAGTATTCTCGATAATTGCCTTGAGGTTCCAGACAGTAGATACCCGACTAGTGATGAGGAATTTGTTTTATACAACATAGATAGTGTCGAGTCCACAGGTTTTATCTCTCATTTGAAATTGCCTCATTACGTCACCTTTCAATCTAAATTGGATAGTGTTCGTAAAACGAGAAAGGAGAAATAAAGTAATGAATATAAGTTATAATTTTGCCTACTTTGATGAGGGTTCTAAAAAAGAAATTAGGAGAGCCTCGCTTAAGGCAGTCGCAATCCCCGGGTATCAGGTGCCCTTTGCATCAAGGGAAATGCCTATTGCTAGAGGGTGGGGAACAGGTGGACTGCAGTTAACCTTATCATTAATTGGAAAAGAAGATATTTTAAAAGTTATAGATCAAGGGTCAGATGAATCTGTAAATGCTATTAATATTAAAAAGCTAATAAGCAAAACTACTGGAGTTGCGCTTACAGATGAAACAAGTTGTGCTACATTGATTCAATCAAGACATAGGATACCAGAAATACCTTTGCAGAAGGATCAAATACTAGTTCTTCAGGTTCCAGTGCCAGAACCCTTAAGAGTTGTAGAACCAAGTGAATTTGTTACTAAAAGGCTTCATTCAGAGATGGAGTACAGTGGAGCATGGCTTATGCTATTTGAGAAAATAATGAAATTTGGAAATATGGCAACTGGAGCAGACCATCCAGTTTATGTTCATGATAGGTACGTTATGGCCCCAAGCCCTATTCCAAGGTTTGATAATCCAAAGCTAAACAATTCGAAGGGCTTAATCTTATTTGGAGCTGGTAGAGAGAAAAAAGTATATGCCATTCCACCTTATACAAAGGTTGTCTCTTTAGGTTTTGAGGATTTTCCATTCGAAGTTGAAGATTTTGGTGAGAAAACTTGTAGAATATGTGGAGCAAGCAAAGTTTATTTGGATGAGATAGTCGGTGGAGCCTTGGGAGATACTTCCTATCAATGCAGTGATACTAACTACTGCATTAATAGGCTAAACAAGATGACTACACATGAGGGTGGTGAAGCATAAATGCAAGCAGGGATTAATGATTTTGAAAAACCAACAATTAAGGTTAAAAACCTCACAAAGCAGTTTGGGAATGGATGTGAATTTTGTTTAAGTAGCAGTGAAAATGTTCTAATAAAAAACTATTGCCCACATTGTGGAACTGTATATGCTTGTAAAGACATATCCTTTGAACTGCACAGCGGTGAAATCCTTGGGGTGGTAGGTGAGAGTGGAAGTGGAAAATCTACTATGCTTCAATGTTTATATTTTGATCAAGAAGTTACTGGTGGAGAGGCTTTTATAAGTGATTATAAGGACGGAAAAACAAATATATTTAAAGAATCATCTCAAAATAAAAGGTTTTTAAAAAATAATATTTTAGGTAAAGTTTATCAAAATCCAATACTTGGTTTAAAGATGGATTTTTCATCAATTGGGAATATTGCAGAGAAACTAATATCTGCTGGGTCAAGAAATGTTGGCGAAATGGAGAGGCGTGGGAAAGAATTACTAGATAGAGTTAACATCCCACTTTTTAGAATAAAGGAAGCTCCAAAGAAATTTTCGGGAGGCATGCAACAGCGTGTTCAAATAGCAAAGGCTTTATCAAATAATCCGCCTATATTATTGCTTGATGAAGTTACTACTGGTCTTGATTTATCAGTTCAGGCTAATGTCCTTGATTTAATTAAGCAGCTACAAAGAGAATTAGGCATCAGCATGATCGTTGTGTCACATGATTTAGCAGTAATAAGAATGCTGGCAGATAGAACCATTGTGATGTTGGATGGAAAAGTAATAGAGGAAGGGCTTACAGATCAAATATTAGAAGACCCTCAAAATCCATACACTCAACAGTTAGTGCATTCGTTAATATAAAGCATATAGTAGTATTGCTATTATTTAAAAGACATTAGAAGGGGGATAAGGAATTGTATTTAATAACAAACGGCCAAATTGTAACTGAAAATGGAATTTTAATTAATCATGATTTATTAATTGAGGGTGGTATTATAAAAAAAATTGCAGCCAAAGGAGAAATGAAGAAAGAAGATTCAATTGAAGTAATTGACGCTAAAGGGGGGTATATATCACCAGGGTTTGTTGATATACATTCTGATTTCATCGAAACTATGGCAGTACCAAGACCAACTACCATGTTAGATTTTAATCTTTGTTTAAGAGAAAGTGAAAAAATACTTATAAACCAAGGTATAACTACCATGTTTCATTCCCTTTCACTTTACAAACCAGATGGGTTTTCTCATAAGCCTATCAGAACCTCAGAGAATGTAAAAAAATTTGCCAACCTAATAGATAAAACTCATGAGGATAAGCATCTAATCCGTCATAGATTTCATGCAAGATTAGAAATAGATAATTTTGAGGAAATAGATAATTTAAAAGAGTATATTAAAGGAAATAAAGTGCATTTAATTTCTTTTATGGATCATACACCAGGGCAAGGTCAATATAAAAATTTAGAAGTATATAGAAATACTATAAAGGGATATAAGAGTATAAGTGATGAAGAAGTGGACGTTATTATAGAGGGTCATAAAGGCAAAGAGAAGATGACTATGGAACTTATTAAGGAGATAGCTGATTTAGCTAAGTCTAAAAACATTGCCGTAGCATCCCATGATGATGATTGCCTAGAAAAGTTAAATTTAATTAAGGGGCTTGGAGCTAGCATTAGTGAATTCCCTATAACGCTAGATATAGCAAGGAGGGCAAAAGAAATGGGAATGCTTACGCTAGCTGGTGCACCGAATATTTTACAAGGGGGTTCACATTCAGGGAACCTATCTGCAATAGATGCAATTAATAACGATACAATAGATATATTATGTAGTGATTATTACCCAGCAGCATTATTACATTCTATTTTTATTATGCATGAAAAATATAATCAAGACCTAGGGAAAATGTTTAACTTAGTAACTATTAATCCTGCTAGGGCCGTAAATATGGACAGTGAGATTGGGTCCATTAAAGAAAATAAAAGGGCTGATATTATTATAATAGAAAAAATCAGTGAGAATTATCCAGTTATAACCTCAGTGTTTGTTGATGGAAATTTAATATCAAGGACAAATTACAGAACATGATAAGTATAATAGAAGAGAAAAAAAGGTTATATAAGGAGCCATTTATAAGTTCAGACTGCAAAATAAGTAATACGAAATTAGGTGACTATACTGAGGTAGGAATCTTTAATTTCTTTGAAAATGTAAATTTAGGTGATTTTTCGTACACTGGCCAGTTTTGTTTTCTTCAAAACACAGATATAGGAAAGTTTTGTAATATAGCAACTATGGTGAGAATAGGACCGACAAATCATCCTGTGAAGAGGCCTACTCTTCATCACTTTACTTATAGACGAGAGATGTTTGGTTTTGATGATAAGGACGACGAAGAATTTTTTAGAAAAAGAGAAAGTATAATAACGTGCATTGGCCATGATACTTGGATTGGACATGGCGTTACGATTATGGCAGGAATAAAAATTGGAAACGGAGCAGTAGTTGGAGCTGGCGCAGTTGTGACAAAGGATGTTCAGGCATATTCTATTGTAGCTGGAGTACCAGCAAAAGAAATAAAAAAAAGGTTTGAGGCAGATATTATAGAAAAGCTTGAGAAAATACAATGGTGGAATTGGACGTATGAAAAAATAAAAGAAAATTTGAATGATTTTTCAATGGATATAGATTCTTTTGTAAAAAAACATTATGAAAAAGGGTGATTTAATGAATGATATGTTAAAAATAGAAAATCTATGGAAAACATTTAATATTCATAATATAGGAAAGCATATAAATGCATCACAAGATGTAAGTATAACAGTAAAAGCTGGAGAGTTTATCGGAATTACGGGACGGAGTGGTAGTGGGAAATCTACAATTCTTAAGTGTATTTATAGGACATATTTACCAGAAAAAGGAGATATATGGTATGATTCAAAAAAATTCGGATTAATTAATTTGTCAAAGGCTTCTGAGAGACATATTATATACCTTAGAAAATATGAAATAGGTTATGTATCGCAATTTTTAAATTCAATGCCAAGGACTACAGCAAGGGAAATAGTTGAGCAAGCAGTAATAGAAATGGGTTTTAGCAAAGAAATTGCATCAAGAGATGCACAAAAAATGTTAGCTCATTTTGAGCTTGGTGAAGAGCTATGGGATAGTTATCCAAATACCTTTTCTGGTGGAGAAAAACTTCGCCTAAATATAGCAAGAGCCATGGTGAAACATCCAAGATTACTACTTTTAGATGAACCGACTGCAAGTCTTGACGAAGAATCAAAGTATAGGGTAAAAGAGCTTATCCAGCAGCTAAAAGAAGAAGGTACAACAATGATAGGAATATTCCATGACATTGATTTTATGACTGGACTTTGTGATAAAAAGTACAATATGCAAGCAGGTCAATTTAATTAAGTATAAATGTGATAATTAAGTTTAGAGGAGATGAAATATGAAAGCAGATTTACATGTTCATACAGATATTTCTGATGGTTCCTATGATTTAAAAAAGACAATTAGCCTTGCAAAGGCCAGTGGTGTTACTCATTTAGCAATTACAAATCATGACACAATAAAAGGAATAGAAGAATCAATAGCAGAAGGTATAAAAGAAGGTATTACTATTATTCCAGGTGTAGAAATATCCGCTTGTGATATGGCAAGTGGTAAAAAAGTTCACATATTAGGTTATTGTTTTGATTTATTAGGATCAAATATTAAAAAGTTATGTGACCCAATATTAGAAAAAAGAAAATCAAATTCTCTATGGCAAATAGAGACTCTAATTAAAAAGGGATTTAAAATTGACCTTGAAAAGATTGAGCAATATGCAAAAAATAGTGGAGTAATTTATAAACAACACATTATGGCCGGACTCATACATGAAAATTATATTGATGAGAGGTATAAAATTATATATAAGGAAATATTTAAGGGGAAGGGGATTTGCGCGAGAGACATAGAATACGTTGATATGATAGATGCTGTGAAAGCTATTAGGGCTGATAATGGGCTGGCGGTACTTGCACATCCAGGGCAATTAGATTCATATGATTTTATAGAAGAATTAGTAGAGGCGGGACTAGATGGAATTGAAATAAATCATATAGACCACAACGACGATGATCACTTAAAAATAATGGAGTATGCTAGTAAATATGGACTGATTTTAACCGGTGGTAGTGACTTTCACGGAAAGTATGGGGAGTCAATAAATATTGGAGATGAAGAATGTCCAAGTGATTATAATTATATTTTTAAAGATAATTTTAAAATTAATGCAAAGTTAACTGAAAGTTAACGTAAGCTATGTTTGTTCATAACATTCCTACAGTAAAATAAAGATATATTAGAATAAAAATAATCAAAAGAGGTGTAGAAAATGAAAAAAAATATTTTAGCACTTATAAGTGTACTAATTTTAGGAACTGTATTAACTGGTTGTGCAAGTAAGGCGAAAACTGTAGCCTCAAATCCAGCAGCAAGCCAAACAGTAAAGGATTATGACAAAATCACAATTGTATGGTATCCAAATGAATCAGGAGAAAACTTAAAAGAAACCCGTGATGAATTAGGTAAAATCATAGAAAAAGCTACTGGTAAAAAAGTTGAACAAAAAATTACAACAGATTATTCAATTGCAATAGAATCCATAGCTAATGGTAATGCACAAATCGCATTTATGGGTGGACAGGGTTATGTGGAGGCTAATAAGAAAAATGAAAAAATACTCCCACTTGTTGTAAATGCAGGTAAGTCAGGAACTCTAGATGATGCTATATATCACAGCTGGCTTGCAGTTAAAAAAGGAAATGAATCTGGATATCAGAAAGACGGAAAATATAGTATAGACAACATACAGGGAAAGAAAATGTCATTCGTATCCAATAGTTCAACTTCAGGATTTAAAGTTCCCACAGCAAACATAATCAGTAAGTTTTCAAAAGAAGACAATTGGAAAGATATAACGACAGAAGGTTTATTAGATGGTGGAAAAGATAAATTCTTTAGCGAAGTGTTGTTTGGACAATCACATCAAGGTTCAGCAGTTAACCTTTTAACTGATAAGGCTGATGTAGCTGCATTTTGTGATGCTTCAGTAGCTAGCTACGTTGAGGTTAAAACTGGTGACGCAAATGCAGTTGGATCAGTATATGACATTAAGGCTGATGCGGTAGCTCCTTTTGATGCTTTGTCAGGAAAAGAATATGTAATTATACAATCTACACCAGTTTTAAATGGACCTTTTGCAGTAAATACAGAAGCACTTAATCAAAAGGATATAGATAAAATTACAACAGTTTTAACATCAGACGAAGTAACAAATAACTCGAAAATATTTTATACAAAAGGTAAATCTTCAGGTTTAATTGAGAAATCTGGCAAAGAACATTTTATGAAAGTTGAAGATGCTTGGTACCAACCAATTAGAGATCTTTCAAAATAATTTGTAATTAGGGGATATTTAAAAATTTTATTTACAGACTGTACTTTAAAATTATTATAAAAGAGGAGATATGTATGACTATTTTGGAAGTAAGTAGTTTGTCCAAGGAGTATAAGGGCGGAACTAAAGCGCTAACAAATGTCAACTTCTCTGTTAAAGAGGGAGAGTTTGTTTCCATAATAGGTCCATCAGGAGCTGGGAAATCAACTCTCCTTCGATGCATTAATAGAATGATTGATGCAACAGAGGGTGACATAGACTTTAACGGAGAGAATATAAAAGAATTTAAGAAAAGGGATTTAAGAAAGCTCAGAACAAAAATAGGAATGATATTTCAACATTATAATTTAGTTAATAGATTAAGCGTTATGGAAAATGTACTCCATGGTAGACTTGGATATAAATCTACATTTCATGGAGTACTTGGAATGTATAATGAAAGCGAAAAGAAGAAAGCATTTGAGCTATTAAACAAACTTGGTTTAAGTGATCAAGCTTATAAAAGATGTGATCAACTAAGTGGTGGTCAAAAGCAAAGGGTGGGTATAGCTAGAGCTTTAATTCAAGATCCTAAAATGATACTTTGTGATGAACCAATAGCATCACTTGACCCAAATGCCTCAAAGATAATAATGGATCATCTGAAAGATATAAATACACAGATGGGAATAACCTGTATATTTAATCTTCATCAGGTTGATGTAGCAGTAAGATACTCGGATAGAATTATAGGAATTAATGACGGCAAGGTCATATTTAATGGGAAACCTGAGGAATTAACTAAAGATAACATTCATCAAATATATGGATCACAAATAGGTGAATTAATTACTGATTAATTATTATTAAGTATAGCGTAAGGGAGGTTTAAATGTGGATATTGATATATTTAAAAAGAAGAAAAAAAAATTAGTTATATTTTGGGCAGGATTAGTATTAATAAGTATAGGGGCCATGGCTATTACACAATATGATCCTATTCTTGGCATAACCTCTATTCCTAAAGCTATCGTTTGGGCATGCTCAAACTTTTATCCAAATGTTGAATCATTGTCAAGATTACCAAAAATACTAATAAAGCTTAAGGAGACCGTATTTCTATCTATTGCGGCTACAACCACTGCAAGCGTACTTGCATTACTTTTCAGCTTACTAGGTTCAAGTACGACAAATGATAATAGTATAATAAGTACAATAACACGCTTAATTGCTTCTGTGTTTAGAAATGTACCAGATGTTGTATGGGCTATGGTATTATTATTTTCATTTGGAATGAATGCTATGACAGGATATCTTGCCCTGTTTTTTACCACTTTTGGAATTCTTACCAGAGCATTTATTGAAACTATAGATGAGGCAAGTCGTGAGTCGGTTGAGGCCCTTAGATCAACTGGTGCATCATATTTTCAAATAGTATCACAAGCAGTTATACCATCATGTATACCACAACTTATTAGCTGGGTATTATTTATGCTTGAGACAAATATAAGAAGTTCCACTCTAATAGGGCTACTTACTGGTACTGGCATTGGGTATACTTTTAGCATGTATTATAAAAGTATGAAATATAATACTGCAAGCCTTGTAGTCATTGCTATAGTAATTTCTGTATTAATAATTGAGTTTATTTCAAATTCTGTTAGAAGGGTGATTATATAATGGAAATATCTAATTCGATTAATAACGTTGTGTTTAGTGGTTTAGAAATTAATATTAGAAGAAAGAAAAATGGAAAAATTAAAACGAAAATGAATGGTAGTGCTCAGTATGCTGTTAGGATAACAATATTAATATTATGTATACTTACAATATATGGGTTTTACACATTTGATTATAAAGATTTAGTTTTTGCAGACGCTAGTGTAAAGCTATTAGAAAATTTAAAAACAGTATTTTTACATCCCAAACCATCACATTTTACACTGCTTGAAGGAGTAATTGAGGTAGTTATAACATTAGGACTAGCATTCTTAACAACACTCATTGGTTCAGCTATAGCCTTAATTCTTGGGTTATTCGCAGCTAAGAACCTCTCCAACGTGCATATCTCAAATGTTATAAAAGCATTTATTGCTTTTATAAGAGCCGTTCCAACAGTATTGTGGGTATTGATATTTGCTGTATCTGCAGGACTTGGTAGTGTTGCTGCAGTAATTGGGTTAAGTCTACATTCGGTGGCTTATTTAACAAAAGTCTATTCTGAAAGTTATGAGGAGATAGACAGTGGGGTTATTGAGGCACTAAAAGCAAGTGGTGCAAGTTGGTGGCAAATAGTTTTTCAGGCAGTTTTACCATCAACAAGTACTTCCCTTCTTGCTTGGACTTTTATGAGATTTGAAATTAATTTTACTAATGCTGTGGTAATGGGAGCAGCTGCAGGTGCTGGAGGTATCGGCTTTAATTTATTTATGGCTGGAAGTTTTTATTATGATTTACCGTCAATAGGAGTAATTGCCTATCTAATTCTAGCTTTTGCGTTGTTGCTTGAAGTTTTCTCAACAAAAATGAAAAACAAATACTTATCTTATTAGATGTTTATACTATATGAAAGCTGTAAAAGTTCTGCTAGATAGAACTCCTCATCAGCTTTCTTAACTTACACAATTTATTATACATAGTTAACATATCGTCCTTAAAAGAATCCTGATTAAAAATAGTAAAAGCACAATGAATATTAATAATATTCATTGTGCTTTTTTTAATTATAGATATATTTTCATAAAAAACACAATATTGTGATTTTTAGAGAATAAAGGAGCATTGAAAAGGAAAACCATAAAAATACCCATCGTAAATGGTTTCATGGAGATTGAAAATGTTTTCACGAAAAAGTATAATTAAATTACAAAAACGTTTCCGAAATAATATCGGAAAAATATGGAGGGTTTCAATATGAATTTATGGAAGATTTCTTTGGACGAATATAACAGTTGTGATAATAAAAAATATGAAACACTTTTTACATTAGCAAATGGATACAGGGGAATTAGAGGTGCACTAGAATTTTCCTCAAAAGGAAATAGAGGAAATTATATAGCGGGGATATTTGATAAATCTCAAAGCCAGGTGACGGAAATAGTAAACCTTCAAGATCCATTAGGGTTCAATATTTATATTGAAGATGAAAAAGTTGATATTGATGAATGTGTTTTAGATAGCTTCAAAAGAGAATTGGATATGCATAGTGGAATTTTACAAACAATGTTCATTGCAACTACTAAAAAGGGTAAAAGTATAGAGATTAAATGTGAAAGATTTGTAAGTAGAAAAAATATTAATAGATGGGCAGCAAAATATGAAATAACACCATTAAATTTTAATGGAAAAGTATTTATAGAAAACTATATAGATGGTTCAGTAACCAATGGGACTTGGGATGTAATGAATAAAAACAAGCATTTTAAAGTAGTGAATATGTGTGAAAGTAATCCGGGTATAGCACTAACTATTGAAACAAATGAAAATAATACAAAGGTTTTAGAACTCACAACTTTAATGGGTGAAAATGAAAAGGATAGTATATTTAAAAAGAGAAAGTATAGCGAGTTTGGAGAAGAAGTAAGTGAAGCTTACGAAACGTTTATGACACAAGGTAAAACCAATATTATAGTAAAATATGGCGTAAGTCTAAGTGATAGAAATATGAAATGTGATTTATTTGTGGCTGCTACAAGTGAATTGAAGGATTTTATGAAAGATGGGTATGAGGTTGAATTTCAAAAGCATAGGAAAATTTGGAATGAAATATGGGATGACATAGATATAAAAATAGAGGGCGATGAAAAAGCTCAAATAGGTATCAGATTTAATTTATTTCAATTATCATCTGCGGCTTACGAAGGAGATACTACTGTAAGTATAGCAGCCAAGGCACTGCATGGTGAAGGTTATAAGGGACATATTTTCTGGGATACTGAAGTGTTCATGCTTCCTTTCTTTATATATACGAGGCCGGAGGTTGCAAAAGCATTACTAATGTATAGATATAATACCTTGCAAGGTGCAAGGGAAAATGCGAAAGTAACAGGGTATAAAGGCGCTAGATTCCCCTGGGAAGCAGCTGATAATGGACTGGAAGTTACTCCTAAATGGGGTGTAGACTACGACGGAAACTCAGTTAGAATTTGGACTGGAGATGAGGAGTATCACATAAATTCGGACATTGCTTTTGGAATAGTTGAATATTATAGAGCAACAAACGATAAGGAATTCCTTATGAATTATGGTATTGAGATTTTGCTTGATACAGCAAAATTTTGGGAAAGCAGAGTTGAGTACAATAAAGCTGGAGATAGATATGAAATAAGTTCGGTGATAGGTCCTGACGAGTTTCACGAGCATATTGATAATAATGTATTTACCAACTATTTAGCTAAATGGAATATAGAAAAAGCATTATTTTTTAAAGATTGGTTAAAGGAAGAAAACAATGTTGTGTATAAGGTACTTTGTTCAAAGCTGGGACTGAATGAAGAAGATTTTAAATCGCTTAAAATTATGGCTGAAAAGATGTATATTCCTAGGAGTGAAGATGGAATGATAATTGAGCAGTTTGAAGGTTACTTTGGTTTAGCAGATGTAGAAATTACAGAGTATGATGAAAATGAAATGCCGGTGTGGCCAGATTTAAAGGGTAACAAATTAGGTGAAACACAGCTTGTAAAACAAGCGGATGTGGTTCAATTAATGATAATGCTTCCTGAAGAATTTTCAGATGAGGTTAAAAAATCAAACTATGATTATTATGAAAAAAGAACAATGCACAAGTCTTCATTAAGTCCCTCTATGTATTCAATATTAGGACTTGCTGTTGGAGATAGGCATAATGCATATAAATATTTTATGAAGACAATATTTACAGATTTGGAAGATAATCAAGGAAATACAGATTTTGGACTACACGCAGCTTCAACAGGAGGCTCATGGCAAAGTGCTATTTTTGGATTTGTAGGACTGACAGTTAATAAGGATGGCATTTTAAATATAAATCCATGGTTGCCTAAGCAATGGGAAGGGTTATCCTTTAATATAAATTGGAAAGGTTCAAGAGTAGCTATTTCAATATATAAAGACAAAATTAAAGTTAGTTCAACAGGGAAAGTAATAATAAATATATACTCAAAAAAATATTCAATAAGTGAAGAAAATGATTTAGTAGTTGCAAGATAATAAAAAAGTTGGAGAATAGTACTTATAGAATAAATTTAGCAAGATGAAAGGAAGACATAATGGAGAGAAAAAATATTACTATAAAAGATGTAGCAAAAAAAGCAGGTGTATCTATAAGTACAGTATCCAGAGCATTTAATAATTATGCGGACATAAGCGAAGCTACTAGAGAAAACATTTTACAAATTGCAGATAATTTAGGATATAGTCCCAATATAGTTGCTAGAAGTTTAAGCGGTGCAAAAAATTATAGATTAGGACTATTGGTAGAAGATTATAATGAAAGCGATTATGTAATTTATCGAATGTTCATGGCATTTAAGTCGGTGGTTTCAGATTACGGATATGAAACCATAATATTATCTACAACTTCTGATATGCAAAAAGGCAATAAACTGGAAAAATTATTTAAAGAAAAACAGTTAGATGGTGCGCTAATACTCGGACTTAAAATGACAGATGATTATTTTAGGCAACTGGAAAGTATGTCTTACCCTTGTGTATTACACGACGTATTCATAAAAAACCATAGAGTGGGATGCGTTGGTGTTGATAATATAAAAGGTTCAATCCTTGCTGTAGAATATCTTTTGGAGCAAGGTCACACAAAAATTGGTTTTATTAATGGACATAAAGAGGCACTAGTTAGTTATGAAAGATTAGACGGTTATTACTTGGCATTAAGTAGAAGAGGTATCAAGATTGAAGATGATCTTATAATTAGTGGAGGGTTCTCCTATGAAGGCGGGAAAAGTGCTGCGGAACACCTTATTGAAAACCATGGAGATATAACAGCAATATATTGTGCTAGTGACTTAATGGCACTAGGAGCAATAGAGGGCTTGAAAAATATGGGATATGATATACCTAAGGATATATCTATAGTAGGGTTTGATGATATTAACTTATGCAATTTTGTTACACCAAAACTTACAACAATTAAGCAAGATATGGACAAAATAGGCAAAGCTGCAGCTAATTTAATTTTAAGTATAATATCAGAACAGTATTTAGGCCGTATTGTTATAGAACCTGAGTTAATTGAAAGAGAATCAACAATAAAAATATAATTAAATTACAATAATTAAGGGGGTAATTTTAATGAAAAGAAATCGTATAATTGCATTGGTGTGTACAGTAGCATTAACAACTACATTATTTGTAGGTTGTGGTAGTAAGAATACTGCTAAGGTGGATGGTAAAACTGAAACGGAAGCTTCAGCAAAACCAGTTACTATAACGGTTGAGGTGTGGGGTTCTTCAGACACAGAAACAAAGCTTATTGATGATCAAATAGCTTCATTTAATGAACAAAATAAGAGTAAGAAGATTACACTTAAAAAAGAAGTTGCTACAGGGGATTATAACCAAGTTATGCAGACTAAAATAGCAGCTAAGACAGAACCAGATTTATTCTTCTTGGATGTATCACTAGTACCATCTTATGTTGAAAAAGGTGCAGTTGCACCAATAGACGAGTACTTGAATAAAGAAGATTTAAAAGATTTTTATCCAAACCTATTAGAAGGATATCAAGTGGATGGTAAAACATATGGTCTACCAAAAGATTTTAATTCATTAGCACTTTTCTATAATAAGAAGATGTTTTCTGATGCTGGAGTTAAACCTCCAACTACGTGGGCAGAATTAGAAGAGGTTTCTAAAAAGTTAACACAGGGAAAAGTGAAAGCACTATCATTACCAGATGACTCAGCAAGATTTTCATCATTTATGTTTCAAGCGGGTGGAAAGGTTGTTGATGGAGAAAAAATGGTATTTAATTCACCAGAAGCTATAAAAGGATTTGAATTTTACTATTCGTTTATAAAAAATGGATATGCAGCATCACCTGCTGATTTAGGTGATGGATGGGCTGGGGAGTCATTAGCTAAGGGAAATGCGGCTATGGTAATAGAGGGCGGATGGTTAATACCCTTCATGAAGGATACAGCACCAGAACTTGAATATGGAATTGCAGAACTTCCAAAAGGTGAAAAACAAGGTAATATGATATTTACAGTTGCATACGCAATGAGCACAAATACAAAACACCCAAAAGAAGCAGCTGAGGCTATTAAGTTCTTAACAGGTAAAGAATCACAGCAAATGGTAGCAGATTCTGGTCTAGCAATACCAACTAGAAGTTCAATGGGAACTGTTTATGCAGAAAAATTTCCTGAAAGAAAAGCATTAGTAGAGGGTACAGCATATGCAACTCCATATTCTTATGGTAAGAATTTTTCTAAAATTAATAGTGAACTTCAAAAGGCAGGAGAAAGATTACGACTTGGGAAAAACCCAGATGGTAAATCTGCATTAGAGGAAGCAATAAAAGCAGTGAAATAATACTAGGATAGGAGGCATGATTTCATGCTTCCTATTTTAAAAGGAGGGAAAATATGATGCCTGTAAAAACACCCACCGAAAATAAGGATGCAAAAGAAAAGAAAATTCCAAAGAAATTTATAACCAAGAGGAATAGGGAAAAATTAGATGGATGGTTATTTGTAGCACCTTTTGCTATTTCTGCATTAATATTCTTTATAGGACCATTAATAGCGGCGTTTATATTAAGTTTTAAGGAGTATGGACTATTAGATCAAACATCTTTTTTAGGTGCAAAAAGTGTTGGCTTTGATAATTATATAAGAGTATTCCACGATGAGGTATTTGCAAGAGCACTAACAAATACTTTTACTTACTCTTTATGTGTTGTACCACTACAGTTAGTTATAGCCTTATTACTTGCAATGGTAGTGGATTCTAAGATTAAGGCAAAGGCTTTTTTTAGAGCAGCTTATTATATACCAACTCTAACGTCAGCTGTTGCGGTGTCACTTATATTTCTATTTATATTTAAGGTTGATGGAGTTCTTAACAATTTTCTTGATATATTTGGGATAGCTCCAAAAAATTGGTTTACGGAGCCTAAATTTGCATTGGCAGCTATAGTACTTATGGCAGTATGGTCATCAGTTGGGATGTATATGATAATATTTTTATCAGGACTTCAAGAAATTCCACAACAACTATATGAAGCGGCAGAAATAGATGGAGCTAGTAAGCTTAAAAGGTTCTTTAAAATAACAGTACCACTAATTAAACCAACTATTTTCTTTAACTTAGTAGTATCTGTTATAGGAACACTTCAGATGTTTGACCAAGCTTACATAATTTCTAAGGGTGTTGGTGGACCCTTAAACAGTACTATGACTATGGTTTTATATTTATATAATAAAGCATTTAAAGAAGGCGAAATGGGTTATGCATCAGCTATAGCATTTGTCATTTTTGCAATATTATTTACATTGACAATAATACAAAAAAGATTATTTAAAGAAGAAGCAAATTAGGGAGGTAGAGCTATGGAAAAATTAAAAAAAATATCACCACTTAGAATATTGTTTTATTTAATACTAATATTATATGCTGCAATAACTATTGGGCCATTCCTATGGAGTTTTATAGTTTCACTTAAGCCCTCTTCAGAGGTTGGTAAATCTACTATTGATTTTAGTACATTATCCTTTAAAAACTATAAATATATATTAAACAATTTTCCTTTTGCAAGATGGATGTTTAATAGTATTGTAGTTGGATTAATTTGTACCATTGGAAATCTAATATTTAATTCAATGGCTGGATATGCTCTAGCAAGAATTAATTTTCCAGGAAAGAAAGCTTTGTTTTTAGGTATTCTTGGAATGATGATGATACCTGGGCAAGTAATTATGGTACCTATGTACATGCTTTTAAGTAAGCTTGGATGGATTAATACCTACAAAGGCCTTACAATACCATTCTTAACTAGTATGTTTGGTATATTTTTAATGAGACAATTTTTTCTTAGTATACCTAAGTCATTAGAGGAGGCGGCTGCTATAGATGGACTAGGAAGATTTGGAACCTTTTTTAGAATAATATTGCCTACGTCAACCACTGCATTAACCACACAATTTATACTGATGTTTACAGGTAGCTGGAATGCTTTCTTGTGGCCAAGTTTATTAACAGCATCAGAATCAATGTACACATTGCCAGTTGGGCTAAACTCCTTCTATGGTCAACATTATTCATTGTGGGATCAGGTTTTAGCCGGAGCAATGTTACTATCAATACCTATGATACTAGTATTTTTAATATTTCAAAAGAATTTTATTAAAGGTATCGCTACCACAGGTAGTAAAGAATAAAAAATACTACATATTTCAAATATAATAATTGATGTAGGCTAAGTAGTATGAATAAAATAAAAGCATGCTTATTCGAGGATGTATTATTTAATGCAGATAAGATTTTTGTAGGATTAAGTAATGCTCATATGGATATAATTGAATTTTAACGACATTTAAGAAGGAAAAACAAAAATCCCCTCAGAACTTTATCTGAGGGGATTTTTAATACTTGTTATTCTGTTAAGATATAATATAAGTACTATTCCTTCTTAGCACTTACTAAATTACCTACTATAAGTTCCTCCTCAGTCTTCTTTTCTGTATTAAAGAAAACTTTAAATACTATCCAGCCCAGCAATGTAGATCCTGCAGCAAACCAAATTGGAAGATTAATATTAACTGCGGTTACAAAACCAGCAATGATAGGTGGCAATGCCTGAGCTAAAGATGAAATAGATTGGTTAATTCCAAGTATTTCTCCTTGTTTTTCACTATCTACTAAATTAGAAATAATAGCTGTTCCATTAGGTTGGCTAAGGCCTTGAAATATTGCTATAAATGGAACTACTAAATATAACCACACGCGATCATTAGGTATTAATAAAAACGGGAAACTTATTGAAAGTAGAACTATTGAGTAACTAAGTATTTTAGAAGGTTTAAACTTTTTTGAAAGGGGTCTTAAAACTGCGCCTTGTGAAATAGCTATCCAAATCCCCATATAAGCAAAAAAATCACCAACTTGAGATTGAGTAAATTTAAACTTTCCGTATAAGAATACTTGGAAAAACTGTGTATAAAAATTAAATCCTACTGTCGTTAAAAAAACTACTAAAAACATTACTCTTAAATTTCTAAAGGTAAAAGCTTTTTTTATATTTGTAAAGCCTGTAAATAAATTTACTTTGAGTGCCCTTTTAATGGCTAAAGTTTCAGGGAAATTCAAAAATACTAATGCCACATTAATAGTTGATAGTAGTATAGTAAGATAGAATGGTGTTGAATAAGAGAACCAACTAACTATAGCGGAATCAGAAAGCTTTCCACCAATATATGGTCCAACAATAAAACCTAGACCAAAGGCCATTCCAATTAAACCAAAATTTCTGGATTTTGTTTCTTTTGTGCTGACATCAGCGATTGCAGACTGTGCTATGGATATATTTCCTCCTGTAAACCCGTCAACAATTCGTCCTAAAAATAGAAGATATAGGTTAGAATTAAGTATTCCTATTATAAAAATCACATAACCAAGAACTGTACCAATTAGAGATATAAGTAATATTTTTTTTCTTCCCTTTTGATCAGCTAAGGAACCCAGAATTGGTGCACCAAAGAACTGCGCTAGTGGATATGAGGCTATTAAAAAACCATATATTAAGGTTCTAGTTGGGAAAGTATATGCCGCTGGTAATATACCGTTTATGGGATCAAGTAGAAGAGCAGGTAATATTGGAATAATAATACCTAACCCTAATAGATCTAAAAATACAGTAAAAAATATTGTACCTATAGTAAATTTTTTATTATTCATAAATTTCACTCCAATCTTTATTTTTTTATTACAATTCTATTCTAAGATGTTTTTTATTCATATCCTATTTGTCATTCATGAACTCAATTATAGATTTTTCTATAATTTTTTGTTGTTCATCTCTTGTTATTGTAGCTATATTGTCACCTTTTTGGAATCCATATGACAATTAATAAGAAATATTTATGCCCTTTGTTAGTTCATTTTGATATGATTCGATATGATCTTATCACTGGATTCCAGTAGATCTTTTAATATTTTCAAACCATCAAAAATTTTCTGTACTTCTTCTTCATTCTTAGATCCAAGTAATAAAGCCAAAAATCCATTTATATTATTATCTAAATTACAATGTGTAGCTTTAAATTTATCTGATAATTTTGCATATACTACTCTCTTATCCTCTTTGCTTCTTACCCTTTCAAGTAACCCTTGTGATTCGAGGCGATTAACAATTAATGAAACAGCAGTTGGGGTTATCTTGAGTTCTTCACTTAACTCATTAAGTTTTACCATGTCCCTCTTTCCTAGAATATTCACTACAGCTAGTTGTGTCACAGTTATTCCACAATCTGAAAAGTAGTTTTTTAGTCCTTTGTCCATCAAAGAATTAACTTCTTTAAGCAATTCCATTATTCTTATGCTATCATTCATCTTATTTCCTCCTATAGTTAACATATTAATATTTAATAAGTTAATTATTAATATGTTAACTATACTTTATTTTAGACATTAAATCAATAGGTATTGTTTATATAGGGTGTTTTATAATAGTATAATATTACCTTAATATGAACATAATAAAGATAGTATGATAAACTAGCGTAAAATTGCATGCTATTATTATAAAATAAAAAACATAGTTTTCTTGTGGAGGGAGAGCTATGTTTTTTATTTTATATTGTATGGATTTTAGCCGTATTTTTACCAAGTGTTACCAATAATTATGTTGAGCTATATATCGCATTAATATTCAATCCCATGTCATTGTTTTAATAAATTTTCAAGTCTATCTCCTTCATTACTAAATAGTATTGCATCAGGAATATATATGAAGTACAAAAGTACAGGTACTGAACTGTTGGTTCTAGAGCTCACTAAATAAATTGATTTAATGTGTGTGATGTTGCTTTATAAGTTAAGGGGTACCATAATGACACTTTATGTTCATGTCATAATAGTGGTTACTTTAGATTGTAAAGGAGTACATCTGCAACGTATAATATAACTATACACAAAAGGGGGTTTTTATTATGAGTAAAAGAGCAAAGATTCAAGCTTTTGGCGGTTTTTTAACTGGTATGGTACTTCCCAATATCGGAGCATTTATTGCTTGGGGATTAATTACAGCTATTTTTATTCCAACAGGTTGGTTTCCAAATGCTGAAATTGCAAAAATGGTAAGTCCAATGATTACTTACTTACTACCATTATTAATAGCCTATACTGGGGGTAAAGCAATTGGAGGCAAACGTGGTGGTGTAATGGGGGCAATAGCAACTATGGGTGTTATTACAGGTTCCAGTATTCCAATGTTTATGGGTGCAATGGTTATAGGACCATTAGGCGGCTATGTTATTAAAAAGTTTGATAAAGCAATTGACGGAAAGATTCCTGCTGGCTTTGAAATGATAGTTAATAATTTTTCTATGGGAATTATTGGAATGATATTAGCAATTATATCTTTTTTAGCAATTGGACCAGCGATATTAAGTGCAAATGCAGTAGTTAAGGCTGGCATAGAAGCTATGGTACACGCTAACTTAATACCTTTACTTGCAATTATAAATGAGCCTGCAAAGGTATTGTTTTTAAATAATGCCATTGATCAAGGTATATACGCACCAATCGGAGTACAGGACGCACTAATTCATGGCAAGTCCATATACTTTATGTTAGCATCAAGTCCTGGACCAGGACTCGGTTTATTATTAGCATTTTGGTTATTTGGAAAAGGTACAAGTAAGGAATCTGCGCCAACGGCAATTATAATTCATTTCTTTGGTGGAATCCATGAAATGTATTTTCCATATGTATTAATGAAACCAATAATGGTAATACCTATGATACTCGGTGGAATGAGTGGGATATTTACCTTTAAAACATTAAGTGCAGGTTTGGTAGCATTTCCATCGCCCGGAAGTATATTCTCTTTCTTAGCAATGACACCTAGAGGTGGATTTATCTCAACTATAGCAGGTGTAACCGTCGGTACTATAGTAACCTTTTTAGTTTCATCTTTCATTCTAAAACTTGATAATAAAGTTGAAGGAGATGTCGATTTTCAAGCTTCACAAGATCTTATGAAAGAGTTAAAAGGCGTTAAAAAAGTTGAACAAGCAGATATTAAACAAGATGTTACAGAGATTAAGCAAAATGTTATGGATGTTAAATTAATAGTGTTTGCTTGTGATGCAGGCATGGGATCTAGCGCAATGGGAGCTGCACTAATTAGAAAGAAGTTGGATGTAGTAGGACTCGATATTAAGGTTATTAATAAAGCAATAGAAAAAATACCACTTGACGCAGATATAGTTATTTGTCATGAAAGTTTATTGGATAGGGCAAAGAAAGTTGCTCCAGACGTAGAGTTTATTACTATAAAGAATTTTATAGCTGCGCCAGAGTATGACAAGTTAGTTGAGAGATTATCTAAAATAGAACACAAAATATAGGGATTATGGCATCAGGTGTTACTAGCTATTGTTATTAGTTCTACGTTAGGTAATAATATAATTAATTAACGTAGAATTAAAAATATATGAGCTTAAGGAGATGTGGTTTATGGATAAGCAAACCATCTCTATTATAGAAATTTTAATAGAGGGAACCGATTATATTACCTATAGATGTATTTCTAAAAAGCTAAACGTAAGCTTAAGTACTGTGATTAGGTATATTAAAAATCTAGATTCTTATTTTAAAGAAAATAAAATAAGAGTGGAGAAAAAAAGAGGTATAGGAATAAGGTTAATCTTATCACAATCTGATAGAAAAACACTAAAGGAATCATTAAATGAAGAAGATAGTGATTATCTATTTCCACATGATCGTAAGATAATAATTATCTGTGAGCTTTTGAGCATGGATAAACCAGTTAAGACCTATTATTTTTCATCAGTTCTTAAGGTGGCGATTGGAACCGTAAGAAGAGATTTAGAGGATGTGGAAGATTGGTTCAAACAAAATAATCTAACACTTAAGAAAGGGATGGGAAATGGACTGTTTGTCGAAGGTGAAGAAAAATCTATTAGGCAAGCAATAGTAAACTTACTACTCAGCAATATAGAAAATAAAAACAACTATTACTGGAACAATGATTTTATGAAACCTAAATTTTTTAAAGAAAATCTAGCTTTAATGACTAAAGTGAAGCTAGCTAAGCTAATTAATTATAATATAGTTGTTAATATGGTTAGCATTGTTCAGAAGTATGATAGAAATCTAAAAGAAGTAATTGTTGATGGGTCTTATTTCCAGTTTATTATTCTTTTATGTTTAATTATTCAAAGAAAAGAAAAAGGAATGGTAATAGAAAACTATAAAATAGACGATATTAAGAAATTACAACAATATCAGTATATTTCATTATTATTAAATGAAGTTGAAAAGTCTTATAAGGTAATAGTATCTAATAGTGATAAATACGTAATAATGATTCATTTTATAACATCAGGAGTTAGAGAACTAAGTGAGAGCAACACTCAAATCACAAATGATAGAGAATTATCAATGATCACGAATAGAATAATTTCTAACCTACAAAATAATTTAAATATAAGACTTGATTATGATGATGATTTTTTAGTGCGTTTGATGATCCATTTGAAACTTATGCTTGATAGACAAAGCATGGAAGTTAAGGTTACGAATAATTATCTTGATTTAATTAAGTCAGATTATAAAGAAATATTCGATGTAGTTAAAAGTAGTGTTGATTTTCTTTCAGAGATTACTCTAAAAAGTGTCAATGACGAAGAGATCGGGCTTATAACTATTCATATTGTTGCAACATTGTTAGAATTAGAAAATAACACACAAATAATTAAGGTTGTAGTAGTTTGTACTAGTGGAATTGGAACCTCAAGAATATTAGTTGAAAAAATAAAGCAGAAAATAAATAATATAGAGATAGTTGCTACGATGT
Source organism: Clostridium sp. (assembly GCF_050717545.1). GTDB lineage: Bacteria > Bacillota > Clostridia > Clostridiales > Clostridiaceae > Clostridium_AD. Next base: position 70,615 of record NZ_JBOITN010000032.1, on the reverse strand, counting down.
CAAGTGGTGCGATCAACGAAGTAAATTTGATTAAACAAGGAGTAGACTTAATTATATCCTCAGTAAATCTGGAAACTTTTATTATACCGACTGCTGTTGTCAATCCACTAATGAAGGATGAGGATAAATTAAAGATATATAAATTGATAGATACAATTTCTAAAAAGAAAAATAGAGGTTTAACATCAAAAACACCTGAAAAGGTAAATGTGGAAAGTAATCAGAAAAGTGTTGAAGATATGCTTTTCTATATGGAAGTTATTCATGGAATACTAGATGAATTCTATTATGAAGAGGATGTGGATGTTGGAAACAAAGATCAGTTAATAGAGTATGTTTCAAAACAGATATCATATTCCGATAAGATGCATCAAATAATACTTAGTAAATTATTTAAAAGAGAAGAATATGGAAGCACAGTAATTAATGACAAAGGCCTAATTTTATTACATTGTAGTGCAGGAAATTATATTAAATTAGGTGTAGTAAGGTTAAAAAAAATAATAGATGTTTCTGTAGAAAAGTATGAAGAAAAAATTAATACAGTTTTAATTATGATAGTACCAGAAGAACCAGATGACAGAATAGTAGAGATATTCTCTGAAATAAGTAAGGATTTAGTAGAAAATGAAGGGTTAGTTGAAGAACTATTTAACGGTTCTAAAAGTGCTATTTTGTACAAAATTGGTAAACTATTATCAAAATTTATAAATTAAAAAGATTGGAGAGATGCAAAATGAAACAAAACATTCTTTCAAAAGAAAATATTTTACTGAATTTAAAACCGATGTCAAAGGAAGAAGCAATTATTACAGCAGGCAATCTTTTAGTTAAAAATGGTTATGTGAAAGAAAATTACGTAAAAAGTATGTTGGAAAAAGAAAAAAAATGTAACACTTATATTGGAAATAGTATTGCAATACCTCATGGGACTAACGATTCTAAAAATGAAATTATAAAATCAGGTATTGTAGTTCTACAATTTAAAGAGGGAATAGATTATGGTACAGATAAGGCTTATTTAGTTATTGGTATAGCTGGAGTTAATGATGAGCATTTAGAAATATTGTCTAAGATAGCAATCTCTATAGAAGATATGGATAATGTTAACAAAATTATAAGTTCTAACAGCAGGAGAGAAATTTGCAATATTTTATCAATAAATAATTAGAATTAAGGAGGGAAATATTATGAGAACAAAAGTAGCAGCATTATACGGAAAAAATGATGTTAGAATTAGGGAATTTGATTTGCCGGAAATTAAGGATAATGAAATTTTAGCTGAGGTGGTTTCAAATGGCAAATGTCTATCGACTTGGAAAGCCGCAATTTTAGGTTCCGATCATAAAAGAGTACCATCTAACATAAGTGAACATCCAGTTATAATGGGCCATGAGTTTGCAGGAAAGATAGTCAAGGTGGGTGCTTATTGGAAAGATAAGTACAAAGAAGGGGACAGTTTCGCATTGCAACCAGCTATGAATTATAAAGGGAGTCCATATTCACCAGGATATTCATATGAATTTTTTGGAGGAGATGCAACTTATACAATACTTCCAAACGAGTTAATGGAATTAGATTTATTACTCAAATACAACAGTAGTTATTTTGCAAATGCATCACTCTCAGAACCGATGTCTTGTATTATAGGGGCGTTCCATGCTAATTATCATACAACCAACTATGTTTATGAACATAGAATGGGCATCGCATCGGGTGGTAATTTAGCATTACTTGCAAGTGCAGGACCAATGGGTTTAGGTGCAATTGATTATGCTATTAATAATGGTACAAGAACTCCAAGCAGGATAGTTGTAACAGATATTGATGACAATAGACTTAATAGAGCTAAAAAGTTAATATCGCCTGAAAGTGCAAGAGAAAAAGGGATTGAATTAATATATGTTAATGTAAAAAATTTAGAAAATCCTAAGAAATATTTAATGGAACTTACTGATAACAAGGGGTACGATGATGTTTTTGCTTTTGCAGCAATTGTTGAAGTCGTGGAACTTGCAGGTAGCATTTTAGGACGTGATGGATGTCTTAATTTCTTTGCGGGTCCTACAGATAATGAATTTTCCACAAGGTTCAATTTTTATAATGTACATTATTCATCAACTCACATCGTAGGGACAAGCGGTGGTAGTCTTGATGATATGAAAGAATCATTGGAACTTTCGCAAAAGGGTATAATCAACCCATCATTTATGATTACACATATTGGAGGATTAAACTGTGTACCAAATACGGTATTAAATTTACCGAAGATACCTGGAGGGAAAAAGATGATTTACCCTCATATAGAAATGGAACTTACTGCGATTGAAGATTTTAAGAAACTTGGAGAAAAGGATGAAATTTTCAGAAAACTAGCAGAAATAGTTGAGAGAAACAATGGACTTTGGTGCGAGGAAGCTGAAACATATTTATTAAAACAGAAAATGGTAGATTAATTAGTGTTTAATAATAAAGCTAATTTTAGTGACAAAGGAGGACTTAATGTTTACTGAATTAGAAGTTAATGGATTTAAATATGAAGCATTTTTTTCTGAGAAAGAAATAAATAGCATATATATTCCTCTTTTAAAGAAATTGAAGAAAATAAGAGATAAAAAAGAAAAAAGGATCATTATTTTTTTAGCAGCTCCACCTGCTACCGGTAAATCAACCTTAGCTTTGTTTTTAGAAAAACTCTTTAAAGACATATATAATACAATTTCTTTTCAAACACTATCTTTGGATGGATTTCATTATAATAACGATTATCTCTATGGTCATAAAATTATTATTCAAGGAATTGAGCATTCTCTACATGAAATAAAGGGAATGCCTGAAACATTTGATTTAGAAAGATTTAAAAAATGCATACAAAATATAAAATATAAAAATATAAAGTGGCCTATTTATGATAGAAACATTCATGATCCAGTTATAGATAAAATAGAAGTAACTGCTGATATTATTTTAATTGAGGGAAATTGGTTACTTTTAGATGAGGATAAGTGGAGAGAATTAAAATCATTTTGTGACTACAGTATTTTTATAGAAGCCGAAGAGAATCTCCTAAAAAACAGATTAATTGAAAGAAAAATAAAAGGGGGATTAACTCGGTGTGACGCATTAGAATTTTATGAAACAACAGATAAAAAGAATATTCTAAGAGTTATGAAGAATAGACTTGCTTGTGATTTAACACTAGAGATGTTAGAATCGGGAGAAAAGAGGTTGAAAAATTTTAATGAACAACCATCGCCCAATACGGAACGATAGATAAGCTTTTTATTTACGCTAACCAGAAAGACGATGTAACACCCTTCCTTAATAAAGGAAGGGTGTTAGTTTTTAACCCAAAGTATTTTTGGATAACCAATCATTATTATGTCTTCCATTATAATTAATTTTGTCTAACCTGCAACGTAAGAAAAATAATTACAATCGCATCACTAATAGGTAGTCTTTAGCATATATATTTGGTGTAAGTGTGAAGTATAAGCATATTAGAGAATCAAGTTGTTGTTAATTCTCACATTAGATGGAATTATAAATATACATAAAGATTTATAAAATAAGGAGGAAAATTAATTATGAAAGGTATAGATATAAGTGCCTATCAAGGTATTAATATTGATTTTAACAAAGTCAAAGCAAGTGGTGTAGAAATCGTGTATATAAAGGCTACCGAGGGCGTAACATTTGATAGTCCAGGTTTTAAATTACAATATGCAAAAGCGAGATCTGTAGGATTAAAGATTGGATTTTACCATTATATGAAAGCAAATGATCCAGTAGCAGAAGCAGAACATTTCTTAGATTCAACACAAGGGCTTGAAGTAGATTGTAAATATGCTATAGATATAGAAGAAACACAAGGACGTTCTGTAGCTGAAATTAGTTATAGTGTACGTGTATTTGCTGATTATATTATAAGCCAAGGCAAGGATGTTTGTATTTACACGGGGGACAGTTTTTATGCCACAAACCTAAATTCCACTGTGCGAGATATTCCGTTATGGATTGCCCACTATGGAGTTTTAAAACCTAACGTAAGTAATTATGTAGGGTTCCAATATAGTAGTACAGGGAGCGTTGATGGAGTTAAAGGAGTTGTAGATATGAATTTTTTCAATGATGGAATTTTTATAAAAAGAAATATAAATAATATAATTTTTGTAGGTAAGCCGATTTCATCTGAGCTTACAAAAGAAGTTATTAAGTTTGGTACGGTTACTGCAACTAAGCTCAATGTAAGAAGCGGAGCTGATATTGATTTCAGTATAATAGGACAATTTAAAAAAGGGGAGAAAGTACGACTAGGTAATAAAGTAGGAGACTGGTATAACGTATATTTCGGAGAACATGGTGGGTGGGTTTCTGCAAAATATATAAATTATAAAACTACAGTTGTAAAGGCAGCTTCCAAAACTAGTGGAATTGTTACTGCTAATGTTCTTAACGTTAGATCTGAGGCAAATGATACATCTAACTTAGTTGGTAAACTAAAAAAAGGCGATACCGTTCAAATAGGATTGATATCAAATGAATGGGCAAGCATATATTTTGGATGCCATGGAGGTTGGGTTTCAATGGATTTTATAAAATAAAAAGACTTAGATAATTGATTTTAACTAAATTTCAGCTCCGTAGGAGATGATTTAATTATGTCTATATGTAAACAATGTACGATCTTTATTTACTAATAAATTGTTCTAAATAGTAACAAATTATGATAATATAATATAGAGAGTTGTGACGCAGTTGTATATTATGTTGGAGTAATTAACAATATATTCCGAAAGATAAAGTAAATTAAGAATTAAATGTAAGGAGGGACAGAATGTCATTAATTAGCACGGATGTTTTTGCAATCATTTCACTTTGTTTTATGATAAGTTTGGCTAAGCGGAACATTGCCGTAGATAATAAGAAAAATAGGATTTACATATTTGCATCAGTGATAACAATTATTTTGCTTATTTTAGAAATAATGACTATTTTAATGGAGCTTTCAAGTAACAACAAACTTATGATACCTTACCGTATAATTAACATCTTAGGATTTTCTTTAAGTCCCGTAGTTCCTTTCATTCTTTTATCCTTTAATAACAATAAGAAAAAAGACACTTTTTCTAATCTTTTTTTAGCAATACCCTTATATTTTAATACTTTTATGTGCGTTTTAAGCTATAAAACAGGCTTTATCTTTTTTATTAATGCTCAAAACCAATATACACGAGGAAATTTATTTTTACTGCCTACTATAATTAGTATATTTTATTATTCGTTATTTTTAATAACTGTAATTAAAAATATTAAAAAATTTGAAAATGAAGATAAAAAGATTTTAGTTACTCTTCTTTTTATACCTCTACTAGCTATCATTCTTCAGATTTTATTTAGAGATTTAATATTAATTTGGGGCAGCACTGCTTTAGCGTTGCTGCTATATTACATTTTTTTACTTGAGTTACAATTTAGATATGATATTCAAACTAAAATTAGAAATCGTACAGCGTTTGAAAAGGAAATGGAGCAAAATAAAAATAGTGATAAAAATGTAACAATTGTTATATTTGATTTAAATAATTTGAAAAATACTAATGATAAACATGGACATAAAGCTGGAGATGAAATGATTTTTTATGCCGCAAAAACTATAGAGGAAAGCTTTATGGATATTGGTAAGGCGTATAGGATTGGTGGCGATGAATTTTGTGCTATTTGTAAGGGGATTGGAAGGGAATTAGTAGATAATGCTCTATTTAATTTAGATAAATTATTAATTAAAGCAAATCAAAATAGAAACATTAAAATTATACTTGCTTATGGATATGCTATTTATAATAAAAATGAAAGTGAAAGTATATATTCTACATTTGCTAAGGCTGATAAAGCTATGTATACTCACAAAGCAAAATTAAAAGAACTTTATGGTAGGAGAGTGAACGATTAGACTGTTACTATGGGAAGCGTCGTCAATGCATCTTTTTCAAAGCGGTTTCATCTCCGCAGGAGATGATCTAATATACCCAAAGTAAAATGACGTGTAAAAATTTACACGTCATTTGTTAATTTTAAAGTTAATCTTAAATTATAAGATTAAAGGATATATTTTTTTTCATAAGACCGATACATTGTCCATGCAACTAAAGCAAAAAATACTGGCCCAGCTACACTCCAAATTGTTGTTTTAAAATCTCCTTCAAGTGCCGGTTGTAATATTGAGAAGAAGTTTGCAAATCCAACAGTAAACATAACTACTACTGTCCATATTACAGCACTTTTATAAGTTTTAAACATTTCAAAAGGTTTAATAATATCTGTGTTTTTCTTAAATGGTATGAAAGCATACGCTATAAACATATAAGGAAGAGTCATAGCTACATTAGTCATTGAAACTAAGATTACGAAGAATTTTTTCATACTACTTCCACCAAAGGCTATAAGTACAATCATAATACAAACAATTGCAGCTTGAACCCACATAGCATTTTGAGGCATTCCATCTTTCATTTCTGCCATTTTACCAGGCCACAATTTAGGTGGAGTACCTTCAATTATTTGTTTTAGTGGAGAAAACATTAATGCGAAAAATGCACCTGCTAAAGTTAAGAACATTGAAAATCCAAAGAACCTAGCTATTCCATGTGACATTGCTAGTGAAGTTGCATTGCTTGCACCAAATGCTTGACCTAGAGCATATCCTAGATTACCCATTACTACATAACTAGCATTACCTAAATTAACAGATTTTATATTCATAACAGTTGTCCAGTTAGTAAATACGCCAACTAGGAATATTCCAAGTGAGTAGCCAATTGATATAACAGCTGCTGAAATAACTATACCCTTAGGAAATGTCTTTTCTGGATTGTCTGTTTCATCTACTAGTCCACCAACAACTTCTATACCGCCATAAGCAAATATAGCAAATACTATGAATGCAAATGCTGAAACCATACCTCCACTAGATACAAGATCTGGTGATTTCGTAAATGAACTAAGTCCAACTATTGGTTGAGCAAGCTTACCATGATTTCCTATAAGTACTAGCAACGCACCAACAAATAAAAGTACGTTTGCCGCTACAACTGCAGTTCCACCTATAGAAGTAAACTTCTTAATGCTTTCTAAGCCCTTAGTTGACATATACGTAACAAATATTATCCAAAGGACCGCAAGTATACCTAGCGTTTTAGGACCTGTTAATCCAGTCATACCAAATAAAGCCCAAGTTTGTGTTGTATCTTTACCAAATATAGCATTCGATATTGGAATCCAAACTCCTGATGCTACGTTTACCATCCAAACTACATAAGATGAATACCACATGAAGGTTGCCATAAAAGCAAATTTAGGGCCTACTGATAGTGACATCCATGAGTATATTCCGCCTCTTTCATTTCTGAAAGCTGTACCAAATTCAGCCATCATGAAAGCAAAAGGGATAAAGAATGCTATTCCTGATAAGATGTACCATGGAATAGCGGCATACCCCATAATATAGAATGATCTTGGCATGTTGTTAAATCCGTAAACTGAAGTGAAAATCATTAAAACTAATGATATCAAAGTTAACTTTTTAGTGTGTTTTATTTTTTCAGACATAATAGTCCTCCTTAAGCGTAGTAGTTAAAATAAATTCATTAACATCATAATTATATATGAATCGACAAAAAAATCAATGCTTTTCAATGAAAACACTCTCCTTATTAATTATGTATATTATTAATTAGATGGTTTTTCCAAGAGGTTGCACATTCCTCAAGTATTTTGTGTAGTACTTTTCCAATTTCAGAATAGTGCCTATCATCTAGGTTTGCAAGCGATATTCTAATTGACCATTCAGGGCCGTGAAATCCACCACCGCTTAATAACACTATAGAAGATTCTTGTGCTAGTCTAAAAAGAATATCTACTGGTTTATAGTTTTTTTGAAAGTATTCTGCAAACTCATCACCATAATAATGACATGCCCACACCAATAAATCAAATTCTGTATAGTATGAAGCATCGAACGGATCTTTTCTTAAATCTAAACCTAAACCTTCAAATAAGAGTTTTTGCCTTCCACGGCAAATATCTTTTGTAAGTTGTTTGTACTTGTTTTCTTTATCAAGGAGTGCAAACACCGAGAAAAAGGCCATTTGTATTTGTTGAGGTGTTGATAGACCTGCAGTATGGTTTAGTGCTACCTGCCTGCTATCTGCTACTATCCTATCTATAAAAGGAATTTTTTCAGGACTTGTGGATAATGTTGAATAACGAATCCGTGCGTTTTCTTTTTTCTCTTTAGGTAACTCTCTTAACAATTTATCAAATACATTATCTTCATAAAGTGCAATAGTACCAAGTCGCCACCCTGTTACTCCAAAATACTTAGAAAATGAATATACCCCTATTGAGTTATATGGCAAATCAGCTACTAGTGAACGAAAATTATCAACAAAAGTACCATAAACGTCATCTGAAATAATCATTAAATTAGGATTATCTTTTTTAACTATACTTTTTAAAAGTGTAATTGTTTCAGGTTTCATTGCTACAGATGGTGGATTACTAGGATTTACAATGAACAAAGCCTTTATAGATGGATCCCTAAGTTTTTCAATTTCTGAGTTAGGATATTGCCATGTGTGCTTGCCGGCAGAGGTCATATCTTTTGCTAAAATCTCTACAACATCAAAATTATAGCGAGGCAAATGTGGAATTTCAAGATAAGGTGTAAATATAGGGGCCATAAGAGCAACTTTATCACCGATAGATAGTATGTTATTAGCAATCAAACTATCAAATATGTAACACATTCCCGCAGTGGCACCTTCTACGGCAAATAATTTAAATTTATCAGTTAGGGGAGCGTCATAGCACAATTCTTGAACTAGATAATCGCAAACGACCTTTTCAACATGTGTGAGCATTCTATCAGGCTGTGGATAGTTATCTCCAATTATACCATCTGTGAGTTCATGTACCCAATCATCCGCATTAAACCCTTTAGACATTATTCCATAATCAATAATATTTTTAAGAAGTTGTGTTCCGGGGTAACTAGAATTTTCTTTAATAAAATTATTAAAGCGATCTGCAATTCCAAATTTTTCTGGCATTCCAGCAAGATCGTTATTGTTCCAAACTCTGCGCGTTTCTTTAACAGAAAAAAGACCAAATGTAAAAAAAGCTTCACGAGGAGTTGCTGCTGTCCAGTTGGGGTTACCTCTTCCTGCATTTAATAATGCGTGGGTACCTTTTTCTTTTGATTCTTCTGCAAGGTTAATTAATACGTCTTTAAGCTCAAATGGACTTACCTTACCATAAATATGTTCTATTTCTTTACGTTTGATATCAAGTGTATCCATAATCGACCTCCTCAGATTGGACTATACTTAGTATTTGGACTTAATAATATTTTATTCTTAGTCTTATACTATTTCTTTTGTTTTTCTTATAATATGGCATTCAACACAAGTGATTTTTTATCCTGTACTCAGTTGCATAATTAATTTACCATTCAATTATCCTCTTGTCAATTTTTTTCAGTTTAGCACTTGTAACTCAAAAAATCAGTAATATGGAAATAAAATTTATATATATAATTGTAAAAAATTAAAGTTATCTATGATTAGAACTTACATTGCAAGTATGGAATATAGTGGTTTTTAAAAATAACAGATATATATGGAACTACTATGTTGTATACTTAATAAGTAGTGTAAAATTGTAAGATTAAGTATTGAATAAATTTTGCAAGGGGGTGGAGTATGAATAAGGACATTAATATATTAGTGGTAGAAGATGACAATTATATAAATAGCATGTTAGCTATACTTTTGCAAAAGGATAAATATAATGTAAGCCAAGCTTATTAAAATGATTTTTATGAATTATCGCTAATTGAATCCCAAGACTTTGAAATGAAACTTGAAAAAATTAATATTGCTAATATATTGCAAGAAACATTACTTGGCAAATATAATGATTTTACACGTAGAAATTTGCAACCGAACATAGAAATACAAAATGAAAATATTTATATAATAGCCGAAAAAAAATCTATAGAGCGAATAATTGAAAACCTGTTAAGTAATGCTATTAAATATTCAAGAGATAATGTATCAATTTACTTGGAAGTTAAGTCAAATAAGGTTCTATTAAAAATCACTAATACAGTAATAAATTTATCTTCACAAGATGTTGAAAAAATCTTTGATAGATTTTACATGGCAGATAAAACCCGCTCAGAAAAAGGGACAGGACTTGGACTTTCTATTGTAAAAACACTAGTGGAAAAAATGAATGCAGTTATAACAGCTGAAATTATTGATGATGTACTAAGTATTTGTTGTGAGTTTGAAAGAATATAAAAAATTGTTACATATATTGTAGGTGGCAATTTTTATAGAAAACAACAAAGGGATGGCTAATTGTTTTAGATTGACTCTAAAACAATTAGCCATTGCTTTTGTTAGTAGCAAAATAAATATAATTATTATAACATTAATACAAGTATATGAATATTATAGAGTAGCAGTTTTTATAAACTATTACTGCTAGGAGGTTAAGTCATGAAAAAATATGAAGTTTGTTTTTCACATTATATAGAGGATAAAAAGAATTATTATTATTGGCATGCACCTGATGATGAATGCACTAAAAATCCTATTCCAAAGAAGTGTGTCACTCCTTGCTGCGACTCTCATACCGAAGTATCAAATGATTGTTGTACAAATAAACTAATTCTAAAATGTGGAAACCCTGTGTCAACACAAGTACAACTTCCATTAGTACCAGGAATTCCTGGTACACCAGTTAAAGTTGCTAATGTTTGCGTTAATACTTTATGCTTAGACGACCCGGAAATTAAACTTGATTTTACATTTACTATCACTAATCCAGTAGGTGCTACAATTACAAATCTTACTTTCCAAGTATTTAAGTTCTGTAAAAATATCCAAGAAAGAGTACCAGTAGGCAATGCATGGGTTTTTAAAAATAGGTTATCGACAGACACTAATTCTGTATTTTCTTTCTTTGTATGTGATCAAGACACTTTTAAAAGTAAATGTTGTACCTATATAGTAGAAGCCACACCTTACAGTTAATAATATTTAAAATAACTTTTATATATTATAAAAAAATTAAAATACCAGTTGAATTCAAAATAGAATTCAACTGGTATTTTTTACTTAGTTATTAATTATAAATCTATAAAATTCATTAGTATTTTCTATGGCATTCTTTATGATAATCGGGATCATTACATTTATTCCCGCATTTTGTAAATATGGTAGCACATGCATAACCTGTAATTTGTATTATTGGTTGTAATACATTCAATAATACTTCATTTGAATTTGGTGCTTGGAAACGGGTTGGATCTTGAGGATTAAGTGTGAAATTTCCCGATCCTAAATTTTGAATAGTCCCTGTTGCATTGCTTACAATTGTTGCTGAGAATACAGCAGTAACCGTATCACCTGGATTTAATGGGCTAAAAGACCAAGTAACCACACCATTAGTGCTGCCACCACTATGAATTAACGTTCCTACTGGAACAGATACAGCACCGACAAATGATAAGCCATTTGATAAAACATCTGTAATGATTACATTATAAACAGGGTTAGCTCCATTATTAGTAACAGTTAAGCTATACTCTACGGTCTGATTTGGATTCCCACTTATAGGCATATCAGTAAAACTATCTTCCCTAGATACATTTCTCTGAAGTTTAGTTATTTGAATTGAACTATCAGTAACATTTACCTGCGCCGTAGCACTCTGAGGTTCGGCAGGTGTGTTTGGGTCTATAAACCAACTTACATTACTTACATTAATTTGTGTTTCAATAAGTGTTATAGGATCAACATTTGCAGAGACTATAATAGCTTCAAAAGTATATACAAAAATCACTGCTCCAGAAGTAGCATCTACAAATGGGATTACAGGGAAAGTTATTAATTGCCCGTCAACGGAATCAGGGATTACAGGCACACCATTTAATGTAGCATTATCGTTGTATTGTTGCTCTAGATCAAGGGTATCAAAAAGCTGAACATTATACGCTAAAGTGCCACTTGGAATTGTTAGCGTAACTGTATAAGTTACCACATCCCCTATAACCGCATTGTTTATATTAGAACTTTTCGTAATCTGTATATGAGGGTAATTCTGTCGTACTTCATTTGTATCAGTAGGACCAAACTGGATTGGAGTTGTTATATTACTATCATAAACATAGGTCGCAATATTTGTATCAAACCCTCCTGCTCCAACTCCCGGAAGTACTTGTATATCAAATTCCAATTGATATACAGTATTCGGTGGTATAACATCAATCACCCATGTAACAGTTCTGGTAAGGGCATTGTAAGTTACAGTTCCCGCTGAAATGTGTTCTATTCCTACAAACTGATAAAAAGGTCCAAGCACATCTGTTATAACTACATTATAAGCAGGTGAAGCCCCTGAACTTGTTGCTTCCAGTTGAAACCTTACTATATCCCCAGTATTAACTGAAATTGGTATTGTCGTGAATCCTGTCCTCAGAGTAACATTACTTTGAGCTTTTATTACAGACAATGATGGATTATTTACTGTAATATCCAAGGTTGCTGTTAAGGGTGTTCCTGGAGTACCTTGAGGGTCTGTTTCATAGTTAATAATAGCATTATCACTCTGAATCTGTGTATATGGTGGTGACGTATTGCCTGTTACTACCCTTGCATCAAAAGTGAACTCAAGTGTTACTTCTCCAGCTGTTGCATCAATAATTGGTAATGCTGGGAAAGTAATAGTTTGCCCAACTTGCGAAGGGATCACTGGATTTCCACCTATAAATGCATTCCCTAAATAATTCTGATCAGGAGGCAAAATATCTGAAACTACAACATTATAGGCTATTGTTCCATTTGGCACAATTACTGATAACGTATAGGTTATAATATCTCCTAGCTCCACATTACTACTAGAAACTGTCTTAGTAAATTGGATTGGAGGCAAATCTGCTAAAACTGTATTTGAAGTTTTAGGTCCATACTCAATTTCTGGTGGTGGATTTTCGGCATCAAACACTGCTGTAAAGAAATTTGGAATTGTGCTTTCAGAACCTCCACCAGGTAAAACCAAAGCTGTTACTATAGCATTGTAAGTTGTTAATATAGGAATAGAGCTTATTGCCCATTCCAAGTTGTTCCCTGTTATTAATGAAGCACCAACACTATTAGTAACTGAAATTATTTGCAAAAGTGGATTAAAGGTATCATTAACCACTACATTAAATACAGTGTTTGGTCCGGGATTTGTAACTGATAGCTTATAGTATATTAAACTACCCACTGAGGTCTCAATTGGGGTTTGAACATATGGGCCTGCTATATTATTACTCTGAGTTTTAACAAGAGTAATATCACTATCTGTAACATAGACTGTGGCATTACTACTCTTAGGTGTTCCTGGATTGAGCCCCGCAGGATCTAATGTCAAGCTAACTGTTGCAGTATCAACTTGAGCCTGCTGAGGGCCTGCAGCTATACTATTAACAGTTGCAGAGAAAGTATAGAGCACTATTACTGCAGCTGCAGTCGCGTCAATTATTGGGATTATTGGTGTTACCAAAGGACTTGTTGTTACTGGGACCGTGAGAACACCATCTACTCTTAAACTTCCAGGGTTATAAGTCTGTTCTGGAGGGAATGTGTCTGTAATTTTAACATTATATGCGATATTTCCTAAAGGAACAGTCACTGCCACGGTGTAACTTACGATATCACCAATAAACACAGCATTTTTATCTACACTTTTTATAATCTCAAGATTATTGAAGTTAAATGCAACCTCATTGGATAATGCTGGTCCCAATGTAGTAGGATTGGTATCAAGGGTATCAAATAAGGTTGAAGTTTGATCAAATACAGCGCTGCCCGGTGCCGGGCCTACGTTTACTGTAACCTGGAACACAAGACTCTCCGACGTTCCTGCAATAATCGGACCAGGGTTAATTGTCCAATTAACATTGGGTCCAGGAGGGGTTACCACTCCTGCAGATACACTTGTCAAACTAAGATAACTTAAAGACGGGTCTAAAGTATCTGTAGTAACTACATTATATGCATCTCCTGCTCCATCATTTGTAAGTGTTATTCTGTATTCTACTACATCTAAAGCAGCTATACCTAAAAGAGGAGCCGTTGTAAAACTACCTCCAGTAGTTACATTTCTCTGCTCTTTTAATGCAACAATATGAGGTGTACGTATTTCTACGTGATTAAAATCACTTACAGTTGCACTAGGTCCAAGTGGCGTAATATCCCATACTACATCTGCCATATTGCGTTGCGTTTGAGTATATGGCGGTACTGTAGTAGCGCTTATTACAGTGGTATCAAAGGTATAAATTAAAGCTAATGGTCCAACCCTTGAAGGTAGATTATCTGTATAAATCAATTGGTTTGGTGATGCTACAAGTACACCTAATGGTAGTGGTACTCCACCAAATGTTCCTGGTACATAATTTTGCCCAGCTGGTATAACGTCTGTAAATGTTAAATTGTTTACAGCTACGCCACTTGGAATTGTTACTGTTAGAGTATAGCTTATTGTGCTTCCTAAAGCTGCTACGCTAGTATTAGCCGTTTTCGCAAATGCAATTAAAGGCACATCTATAATAACCTGATTTGAATTTTGGTTATAAATTATTGGATTTACATCATTAGAATCATAGGTAGAAGTTGCACTATCTGGTATGCTGTCACCAGCACCTATTCCGTTATTTATACTTATTTGAAATTCATAAACTGCATTTGAACCATTATTTAATTGAGGTATATTCCAAGCTAATGTTCCACCAGGACCTGGTAATGGAGGTGTAACTGTGCCTGCAGTAGGTCCAGATATTCCCCCTATAAAAGTTATTTTACTGCTGAGTATATCAGTTAAATTGATATTAAAAGCAGGAGAAGCTCCATTTGAGGTTATTGTAAATCTGTAATAAATAATATCTCCTGGAAAGCCTACAATATTTGAGGTTGTATAACTTCCACCAGTACTTACATTCCTTTGCTCTTTTAATATAGTAATATTAGGAGTCCTTGCAGTAACATTAGCAGTAGACGTCCTATTTACTCGATTACCAACGGGTGTTCGTCCCCAGTTAATATTTGCTGTATCCGTTTGAGTCTCCTGAAAAGGTGCGCTTTGTGTAGCACTAGTTATTCTTGCAATAAATGTGTAGGTAAGCGTCCTTGTACCTAAGCTTGCATCTATATTAGGGTTAGTTGGAAAAGTGATAATCTGTCCTACTACGGTAGGCACTACTCCTACTATTGGGCCTACTCCATCTTGCCTTGTTGCCGGTCCTATATATGTCTGACCAACCGGTAATATATCTGTTAATATAGGTGTATAGGCTATAGTTCCATTAGGCACGGTAAAGACTATTGTATAGGTGATATTATCCCCAATTTCTCCTTGAGTAGGCGATGCGGTCTTTAAAATTGTTATAGCTTGAGCTACGAGCTGAACTGTATTTGTGATTGCTGGCCCATAACTTACACCAAAGCCGTTATTATTTGTGTTATATATAAACGATGCATTATCTGGAATTCGCCCATCAGCACCTACTCCAGTAAGTGTAGTTACATTAAACGTAATAGTATCACTAGCTCCTGCAGCAATAACAGGTATATTCCAGGTAATAGTACTGGCTAGTGCAGAGGCTGATCCATTGGTTGTGATAATAGAACCTGCATTAAAGGATAAAAGTGGATTTAGTATATCTGTTATAACTGAGTTAAATGCTGATTCAGCTCCAGTATTTGTTACCGTAATTCTATACTGAATAACATCCCCCACATTATAGTTCACGTTTGTTGTTGTAAAAGCTCCTCCACTTGTAACATTTCTTTGCTCTTTCCTACCAATAAGGTTAGGTGTTCTTACTTGAAGGATTGCTGAAATATTAAATGGCACGGCTGGAGTTCCTACATTATCAATGTCCCATGCTACAGTTGCATTATCAGTTTGATTATCAATAAATGGTGTAACATTAGTCCCATTTACAACTCTAACATCAAAAGAATAAATTATAGTCACAGCATCAGCTGTTGCATCAACAAAAGGAATAGTTGGAAAAGTTACTAATCCTCCAACAACCGTTGGTACTATTGGTAGTCCATCCTTAGTTGCATTGCCTATAAAATTTTGAGTAGCTATAGGAAAATTATCAGTTACTTTCACATTAAAAGCAGTAGTTCCAAGAGGAATTTTTACCTGGAGTATATAAGTAACTATATCCCCTATTTTTGCTAAAATAGGTGCTACAAGCTTTGTCATAGTAATTCCTAAAGCTTTTAAAGTTGCTGAAGTCGTAAATGGTGCTCCTGGAAACTGGTAGGATCTATCTGGCTGTGAATATGGTCTTTGAAGCACTGCATTATTAATATAGCTTTGTCCGCTAACAACAGTTGGTGATACTAAAACAGTATAGTTTAAAGTTAAACTCTCGCCAGGAGCAAGTTTATTAATTGTCATGGATACATTTTGCCCAGTAAATATAGGAGTGGTATGGGTTCCTGTACCTGTAACACTATAGGTCCCTGTATAAATAAGTCCTGTAGGTATTACATCTGTAAAATCCATCTCAAAGGCGTCTGTTACATTCCCAGTCAAGTTTTGTGGATTAGAAATTGTAACGGAATAGGTGTAATTTTCACCCGCCTTTATAGCGTTTACATTTGGTCCAGTAACAGTTTTAGCAAAGGTTATATTAGGCTGACCAAATTTCACCTCTACTTGATCTCGACTGCTATATGCAAACCCTTGTGTATTTATACCTGCAAGTTTTGCAAGGTTATTATTTACTCCTACAAAATCAATATTGGCTACTGAAATAATAAAATCAGCAGTCCACAAGGTGTTACCAGGCACTGTTCCTAAAAACCATCTTAGTCCATTTGGGGCCACAGTAACAGGTGCAAATGAAGTTCCAAGGGTTCCACCATAAGTTACAGGAAGTGCAGCGGTTAAAGGTCCCATATTCGGTGGTGCATATTCATCTACTTGGATATCTCGTTGCTCTGCAGTTATTCCTACAGCACTATAAGTGATTCTAAATTCCACCCCATCTCCGGGAGCAACTACATCGCTTGTTTTAGGGGTTCCGTCTTTATAAAAATAGTTTATTATTTCCTTTTTAATACTTGAAACTGCTATTCCTAAACTTGCACTAGAACTATCAGGCGTAGGTGTTATAGTTGTCTGATTTATTCCATTAATAATAACATCGTTACTTAATCCATCTGCAGCAACTACTGGACCACCTAAAAAGTAATTGGTGCTTGTTGTAGTATTAAAAGTAATACTTCCTGTTGTACCTGTAGTTAAGAGGCCTAAGTTCCAGGTTAAGGTTGTTGTTCCATCAATATTTCTTGGTGGATTAGGATTAACTGGTAATAAAGATGCAGAGCCTACATTATACTCCTGACCATCACTTATCGTATCTGTGATAATAACATTTCCTACATTATCATATTGATTCACTCTATAAGTCAATGTATAATTATTGGTTACAGCAACATCTGTAACAGGTGACGGTTCTGCACTTTTATCTATTGTTATATCCATAGCACTAGTCACAGTTATCCCCTGAACTGGTCCAGATAATCCAGTTAATGTAGCAGTATTTTGCATTGGTGCCATATGGGGAATTTTCCCGCCGCTGTTCTCAGTACAACCTACTGTATAGTTATCCCAAATCGCTGCATCAAATACGATTGTATTTTCGCTAAATGGTGACAATTCCACAGTTCCCCAGTCTATGGTTACGAAATCTTGACATCCTGGACCGGCTGATGGAATAGTTACTGTAGGCGATGAAAGTGCAACACTGTCTGGTCCAGTTACCAAAAGAGCATTAAGGTATCTCACTCCATTTGGAAGGTCATCAATTAAAGTTACTGTGGATGGCTCGCGGCTGTTATTCTCAATTGTTAAAGTATATTGGTATGGCCAAAGAGGTGCAGTAATAGGACTTAAAAGTCCAGCTCCTTTTGGAATTTTCCCTGGAGCAGCTTTTGTAAGAGTGTATCTAAGTGGTATAAATGTAGATGAATCAAATTTATTTATTTCAACATTTCCAGGATCATCATTTCCTCTTGGAAGGGTATCTACCGTTCCTATAAGGTCAACGCTTGTCAAAGGGACATCAAAAGGAACTGGTAATCCAGTAGCCCTAAAGAATTCATCCGCTTTTAGTACGACACCAAGCTGGTATCCAATCTCATTGGGTGCCAAATCTTTTATATTTATCCAAGTAAGAATAAGCGTGCCGCCTGGTCCATCTACAATTGATGTTGGAGGTATAGCGCCACCATCATAAGAAACCCCATCAGGCACCGTAAGTGTTGCTTTCAGGTTATAACCTCTCTCAGTGAGGCTTGTATTCGAAAAAGATAAATTAACATTGCCAGTAAATCCCACCGTCACACTTATTGGCGAGGGTGATATACTTGCGTTAAAATCAGCAGGAGTTATTGCCATAAAAAACACTTCCTTAGGTTTATTATAAAAGTTACAGTATATAGTATTCTTGTGAAGTTAAATCAGTGCTTGTATAAGCTTTATATAAGATGCAAAAATAGAATAAATAAATCTCTTTTAAAATTTACTAAAGTGTGATATATTATTATCAATATAATATGGAGGTGAGTGAGGCTACGATTTTAGCACCAAAGAGTATGATTGTTAGCCCCGAATTACTATTTTTTGTTTTGTTGTGATGAAAACGATTCCTACTAACTACTATTTGAGAATCTAGGTTGTGTAAATACGAAAATACTGGAGTGATTAAAGCATTTTAAAGTATTTAATTAGAAAGGAGAAAAACGTTCACTCTAATGTATTTTACAAAATAATAAAATGTAGAAAGGATGTAATAGCAATGAAACAAAAACAAACAAATCGTTGGATAGTACTGATAGCAAGTATTTTTATGAATTTATGTATTGGTTCAGCATATGCATGGAGTGTATTTCAAAAACCTTTAATAGAAATGTTTGGATGGCAAACTACACAAGCATCTCTTACGTTTACTATTAACCTATGTTTAGTACCTTTTGCAATGATTGTAGCTGGAAGAATTCAGGATAAAAGGGGACCAAAGAAGGTAACATTAGTAGGCGGATTAATTTTTGGAGCAGGAGTAATATTATCAGGATTTACAAGTTCATTAACTGTTCTTTATCTAACTTATGGAGTATTAGGGGGATTAGGAATAGGTACAGTTTATGGATGCACAATTGCAAACACTGTAAAGTGGTTTCCTGATAAACGGGGACTAGCTGGAGGATTAGTTGCAGCAGGTTTTGGTTCTGGAGCAGTTTTATTTGCGCCATTGTCTGTTTCTTTAATTGAAAATTTTGGAGTGCTTTCCACATTTAAAATTTTAGGATTTGTTTTTATGTTATGTATTGTTGCATGTTCATTTGCAATGAAGGCCCCCGAAGCAGGATGGAAGCCAGAAGGCTGGGTGCCAAAGGTATTAAGTCCAACTGCAATTGCAACAGTAACTGTTGATATGACCCCTGGTCAAATGGTGAAAGATGTAAAGTTTTATGTTTTATGGATTATGTATACAATCGGATGTATCTCAGGACTAATGATTATAGGTCATGCTTCTCCCATAGCTCAAGAGAAAATCGGGCTAACACCTCAAGTAGCAGCAGTAATAGTAAGTGTATTAGCATTTGCGAACAGCGGTGGTAGAATATTCTGGGGATCGGTTTCTGATAAAATTGGAAGATATAACGCGATCTTAGGTATGTATATTTTAAGTAGTGGAATGCTTATCTTATTGTCTGGAGCAAAAACAACTGGTGTATTTGTAGTAGCTGTGTGTGGTATAGCATTAAGTTTCGGAGGATTTTTGGGTATATTTCCATCAGTAACAGCGGATAATTTTGGGTCTAAAAATATAGGTGTAAATTATGGAGTGATGTTTACTGCATTTGGTTTGGCAGCGTTTGTTGGGCCTAGACTTGCAGCTATGGTGAAAGAGGCAAGTGGTGGAGAATATGGAACAGCGTTCTTAATAGTTGCTATTATGAATATTGCAGGTATTATTTTTACATTTGTTATTAAAAAACTATTAAAGAAACAAAGTCAATTAAATCAAGCTAGTATATAACTTATACTCCTAATAATGTATTATAAAAACCCTATATTTAATTTTAGGGTTTTTTTTACTTGTACTTCATTTCAGTGGTTATTGATTATATGTATAGAAATATAAGTATTAGGATATGTTTATATTATGGTATATATTTTATAAAATGTATAAACAATATATTTAAATTTATTTTAATGGGGTTTGAAAATGGATAATAGTAAATGTAATAGCACACCACGTAGGAAAAGAGCATATGTAAGTTTAACTGGTACAACAACCATTCATTTAAGAAATCCCTATATAGTTGCGTGCTGGGCTGCGGCTTTTCCAGGATTAGGTCATCTTCTTTTATCAAAATATTTAAGAGGATTTCTTTTATTTTTATGGGAGGTATTTATAAATTATAGCGCACACATTAACCTTGCAATTTTATATTCCTTAACAGGTAAAATTGATATGGCGAAAGATATAATTGATATTAATTATGCATTACTTTATATTCCAACATATATTTTTGCTATTTATGACAGTTATCAATCTACAGTTGATTTAAATAATAATTTTATCTTAGCAGCGAGGGAGGATGCAGTAATTGTACCCTTTCACATAGGAGCATTAGAAATTAATTTCTTAGATAAAAGGACGCCATGGGTAGCTGCTGTATGGTCATTAATTAGCCCTGGATCAGGCCAACTCTATATTCATAGAATTGTCGTAGCGGCTTTTATATATATTTGGGTAATAGTTGTAGTATATCTTTCCAAACTACTTCCAGCAATTCAGTATTCATTATTGGGTCAATTTGCTATGGCTAAGTCTGTTGTCGATTGGCAATGGTTATTAAATATTCCTTCTATTTATGTGTATGCAATGTATGATGCCTATACGAATTGCGTAGAAGGAAATAATTTGTATGATTGGGAGCAATCTAAATTTCTTAGAATAAATTATCAAAGCAAAAGCTTTCATATGCCAGATAAAGAGAGAGGAAATAAAGGTGATAACATGTATATAATATCTACATTTGATTATTCAGTAAATCTGGAATTAGCACTTACTTCACTACAAATGAAAGGCGTAGAAAAAGAAAATATATTTGTTGTTCCAGTAGACAAATCAAATGAAAAAATAAATCTTATTGATTCTATCCATCATTCTGATAGCGTAAGTTTATTGGATTTGGCTGCAGTACTAGGTGCGATATTTATGATTTTTGGAAGTGTATATGGTTTTGTTCTAAAGTGGGGGCCTGTATGGTGGGGACTAATTGGTTTGTTATTTGGTTTTAGTACAGGTTTTGCAATAAAGTTAATTGTTCTAAAAAAGTATTTAAATAGAAGGGAAAGTAAGAAAGAACCAGAGGTTGTTGTTATAATTGATTGTAAAGGAATCAAAGCAGAAATGGTGACAGATACACTTTGGTCAAATCATGCACTTGGTGTTGGTAAATCAGACCATATCAACATATAACTTATATTACTATTATCAATCACATTGCTACGGGAGGGATTAACTATGAACAGAGATTATATATTGGAAATTATTGGATGGATTATAATAATAGGCTTGTTATTCAAGTTTATCCCTAAAAACAAAATTCGAGAAGCACTTGTTGCATTTCACTTCAAACAAGTTATTACATGGGTACTTGGTTTAACTGTAGTGCAATATAAACTTATAGAATATCCAGTTAGGCTTTTTCCATATGCCAATAAATCAAGTTTTACCTTTGAATATTTTATATATCCTTCTCTTTGTGCAATGTTCAATGTTAACTATCCCCAAGAGAAAAAAGCCTTTGGTCAGTTTATGTACTATTGCTATTACTGTACTGCAATTACAATTGTAGAAATATACGTAGAAAAATATACAAATATTTTAAAATACATACATTGGACTTGGTATATAACCTGGATTACACTTTTTATTACTTCTTACTGTACTAGAACATATTTTGTATGGTTCTTTAAAATAAAAGCTAAAATAGAATAGGTGTGTTAATATATTAATATTCTGAAAGTAACACTATATCAATTCAGCTACTAGTTACTTTCACTTTGGGGCACTCTTAAAGTTACCTGTTCTTCATCCTTAGCTTCGCCTTCAACTTGATTATTAATAATTGAATTTACAAACTTTTCTCCATATGGGATACAAAATTGTATAAATGGACCTATTAATAATGCTGGTATTATTGTACCTATACCAAATACTCCGCCGAGTGCAAAGCCCATTATTACAAAGCTAATATCTAATACCATACGAATCCAACGATATTGTAAATTAGTTTTATCTTTTATAATAAATGGTATAATATCATTAGGTGCAACACCTAGATTACTGGCTGCAAGTATAGAAAATCCAATTGAAATTAAAATACAGCCTAATATAACTAAAAGTATTTTTATACCAATATTTAAAGATTCAATTGGAAAAAATGAAACAGCCTTTACTCCAAGGTCAATAATGGGTCCTACTCCGACTACGCATATTATTGTTCCTATTTTAATGCGCTTTCTTTCAACTAAAAGTATTATGCAAAACAATATAAATAAAATAATCATATTAGCATTTCCAGGTGTTCTATTTAATGAAAATGCTAATCCTTGAGTAAATATAGTAAATGGATCAGAACCAATATTAGTTTTTAGAAACAAAGCTACTCCAATCTGTATTATACTCATCCCTATAAAAAATAGAATTATTCTTTTAATTAGATTTAGTTTTTTAGTCATTTTCTTCATCCTTTTTTTCATATTTTATAATTGCTTAATGTGCGTTTATGTTATATGTTACTTCATTTGATTTCGTTTACTTTCAATTATGTTCATATTAATACAAATATATCATGTTGTCAACTTAATATTACAAAGTGGACAAGTTCTGTACTTTTTCTGTATAATTATATATAGAAGTTATTTTATAGTTCATATTTACAAAAGGGAGTTGTAGGTAACATGAATTTATCAACTATTTTTTTAATACTTATGTATATAATTAATACTATATATGTTTTATCACTAATTTTTGTAAAACGAAGTGACACGAGGGTTATATTCGCATGGCTATTAGTATTCTATTTTTTACCTTATGTGGGTTTTATTCTTTATTTCTTTATTGGTAGTAATTATAGAATGCGTGTTATGTCAAAAAAATATGGTATGAGTGAAATAGAAGAAAAGTACAGTAAAGTACTTGAAAAACAAATTGATGACATTGATGTTGATAAAATACATTTTACAGAAGAGGAAACTCGAAAATATAGAGATTTGATAACAATGAACTCAAAAAATACAATGTGCTATTTTACTCAAAATAATGATGTAGAACTTTTAATAAATGCACAAGAAAATTTTTCTCGAATATTTGAAGATATTAAAAATGCAACTAAGAGTATTGAAGTAATGTATTATATCTTTAATGCACGAGATAGTATTGGTAAAGAATTTATCAGTCTTTTAATAGAAAAGGCAAGTCAGCGAGTAAAAGTAACGTTAATATATGACACCATTGGTTCTTTACATACTTATATGCGTGATTTTAAGAAGCTTAAAGAAGCTGGTGCTCATGTATACAGATTTTTGCCATCAATGTTAAAAAGCTTTTTATTTATCAATTACAGGCTGCATAGAAAACTAGTTATTGTGGATGGTAAAATTGCTCATACTGGTGGGATTAATGTGGGAGACGAATATTTTGGCCTGAAAAAGATAAATAAACCATGGAGAGATACAACAATACGTTTGACTGGATACAGTGTACTTTCGCTTCAAACAAGGTTTTGGTCTGATTTGGTATTTTTGCAAAATCAAAGTTTTGGAAAGAAAAATAGAGCTAAATTTATGTTTGATGAAAAGTTATTAAAAAGTTTTTATAGTCCCATTGAAGAAGGGACTATAGGAGTACAAATACTTTCAAGTGGTCCTAGTAGTCGAAATGACTCTATAAAAGATGGTTATGTTAAAATGATTACTAGCGCAAAAAAATATTTATATATTCAGACACCATATTTTATTCCGGATAAAACTATATTGGAATCTCTTAGGGTCGCTGCAGAATGTGGTGTTGATGTGAGAATCATGCTTCCAGGAGTACCAGATAAAAAATCTATTTATGCAGTTTCTTTATTAAATGTGGCTAAACTCTTAAAGGTTGGTGTAAAGGTATATCTGCACTCAGGTTTTCTTCATGCAAAAACACTTGTTATAGATGATCATGTTTCAACAGTAGGGACTGCAAACATTGATATTAGAAGTTTTAGTCTTAATTATGAGGTCAATGCATTTATATATAATAATGAATTTGCAATTAAATGCAGGGATATATTTTTAAATGATATAAAAGACTGTACAATATTCGATATGGAAACTTATTCTAAGAGAGGGTTATGGAAGAAAATTTATGAATCTATTTGGCAGTTTATTGCACCAATTGCTTAAAATATAGGATATGTTATCATTTAACGCTACCATTTGCTTATATATTAGTAGACGTATTAGGTGGCAATAGTAGTTTGTTAAAGCAAGGAATGCTTTATAATATGGTAGTATAATGAAAACATTATTATTAAGGGAGGTGTGTAATGACTACTGTATCAATTTTTTTAAAAAGGAGTATTGAACATTTTAAAAATTTAAAACTAAGGAATAAAATAGCTTTAGCTACAACATTATTGATTTCAGTGTCAACAGCAAGTACATTATTCTTTCTGTACATACAATCTAAGGATATAGTGTTACAAAAAAGCTATAATGAAACACATGAGATAACTGTACAGCTAGTAAAGTATTATGATGAAAAACTTACTAAAATAATTAACTTAACTCAAGGTATTTTTCAAGATCAAGCTTTTAAGTTGTCATTAAATAATATATTATGGAATCCAAATCACAGCTATGCAATAGAATCAACCACCATGCAAAGTCTATTCCAGCAAACTAGGTTAAAAGATACATTTGTGGATTCTATTTTTCTGTATACTACCAACGGTGTATTTCATGAAAATAATAACAAGGTAAGAACAGGATTTGATTTTACTAAATCTAATCTTTATAAAGGTTATCAAATAAATCACATTATTTCCTGGCAATCTGGTTGTCATGATGTTGTTTTTGATAACAATTCCGACGTAATACCTGTTGTATTAGGTACAACAATAGATGGAGTTTATGATAAGGCAGTACTGGTACTTAATTTAAAAGAAAATGCGTTTAAAGCAAGCTTAGAAGACATTAGTTCAAATAATAAAGGAAGTATATTTTTACTTAATACTGATGGAAGCGTTGTCACATCTGTTGATGCTAAGGACTATGCACCATTATTAAAAGATAAAAATTTTCTGTACAAACTAAATAATAGTAGCGGGTATTTTAAGTATAATTATAATAACCAAAAGCTTTATGTAAACTATGCCGTTGTAGCAATAAATGGATGGAAAACCATAATGGTTCAGCCAGAATCGGAACTACTTAAAGATGTGAATAGTTTGCAGATAACAATTTTATTAATTGGGTTATTTACCATAAGTTTTGCAGGAATGATGTCAATACGTGTGGCATCAACTATAACAAAACCTATTTATAGATTGAGGAATACTATTTTAAAAGTTCAGAGTGGGGAATTAGATTCCAGATTTAAAAACAACTATTCAGATGAAATAGGGCAACTTGGAGAAAGTTTTAATGGAATGTTAGACGAGATACAATCTTTAATAAAGGATCTTGGACTTGAACGTGAAAAGACTAAAGAAGAACAAAAGCAAAAATCTAAAGCAGAAATAAGAGCGCTTCAAGCGCAAATAAATCCTCACTTTCTATATAATACTTTAGACTCAATATATTGGAAGTCAAAGCTAGGAGAAAATCAAGAGGTAAGTGAAATGATAATTTCATTGTCTAAGCTCTTAAGAATTGGGTTAAGCAAGGGTCGAGATAAGATTCAAGTTGAAAGCGAGATTGAACATGTAAGAAATTATTTATATTTGGAAAGTAACATGTATAAGGGAAAATTTGATTATGTAATTAATATACAAGGGGACATATCTAGATACTATATCGTAAAGACTATCCTTCAGCCATTTGTGGAAAATTCGTTGCTTCATGGATTCAATGATATTGACTATAGGGGAAATATAATTATAGATGTGAAAGTGAGGGAAAATAATATTATCCTAGTGGTTAAGGATAATGGGCGAGGAATGAATATTGAAGTTATTAGGAAATCTTTACAAGACAACGTAACTGAATCAGAGGGATATGCGTTAAAAAATGTATATCAGAGATTAAAGCTAAATTATGGAGAAGAATGTAGCATTAATCTTAGAAGTGAGCCTTTTAAAGAAACTTCAGTTGAAATAATAATACCTGCGGAGGAAATATAGTTATGTATGGAATGATAATAGTAGATGATAAGGAAGATATCGTAAGGGGTATAGAAAAATTAGGTAACTGGGAAGAAATTGGTGTTGAAATTATAGGTACTGCATCAAATGGATTAGAGGCATTAAAATTAGTAAAAAAACTAAAACCTAAAATTATTGTAACAGATATAAAAATGCCAGTTATGGATGGATTACAATTGACTCAAAAGGCTGTAGAGTTTGATAAGACAATTAAAATAATATTGCTCAGTGGATATGGTGAATTTGAGTACGCTCAACAGGCTATTAAGTTTGGAGCTAGCGAATATCTGTTAAAGCCTGCTACCATTGAAACTATAACTAAAGCAGTCTTGAAAGCAAAAGAAGAAATAGTAATTGAAGAAATGAGGTTTAGCGAAAAAATAGAACTATTTCAACGAGTTAAAGAAAATCTATATTTGGTTAAAGATAAGTACTTTACTTATTTAGTATCTCATGCGGAAAATGATATTGAAGGAATGAAGGAAAAACTGAGTTACTTGGAAGTTGACCTTGATGTTGAGGGTTTCAGAGTGATGGTCGTTTCAATTGATGATTATGAAAATATTTATTCTTTAAATTTAGGTAAAAACTATGATTTGTTATTATTCGGTATTGTAAACATACTAGAGGAAAATATAGGCACGTTTTGCAAGAATGTTGTATTTAAAACTGACAAGTCCACAATATCTATTATAATGAACGATAAGTATAATAATATTTTCTCTATTGCCGATAAGTGTAAGAAAAGTATAAACAAATACCTGCACTTATCAGTTTCTATTGGAATCGGGAGACATTATGAAAGGTCTCAGGATATTCCTGTTTCTTATAAGGAGGCGATGCAGTCGGTAGAAAACAGATTTATTATAGGTAAAAATAGCATTATTAGTGTTAAAGATATAGATGTAAGTGGAGATAGAACGTTTAGATACCCTCATAAGATCTTAGAAGATCTTATAAAGTACATAAAAATAGGAGCGGTAGAGCGGGTTGAGGAGATTTTTGATTCTTTTATTGAGGAGATACGTAACAAAAACCCTAATTTACCAAAGCTAATAAAAAGTTATCTAAGTGAATTTATATTTTCAATTTCAAAAGAACTTATGGTAGAAGAAATAAGTATAAAAGAAATTTTAGGAGATGAGTTGGAGTACGTAAATAAATTAAATAGCCTTGAGACATTAAGCGAAGCTAAAGATAAATTAAAGAAAGTAATAATTGAAATAACTAATTATATTTTCAATCTTAGAAAAGTAAATGAGAAGAGAAATATAGATCTAATTAATGATTATATTAATGAAAACTATATGAAGGATATATCTTTAAATAATATATCAAAGCATATATTTATAAGCCCTAGCTATATATCAACACTTATTAAAGAACATTACAATGAAAACTTTGTTGATAGGGTAACACGGCTAAGAGTTGAGGAGGCGAAACTACTCCTCCTTTCAGGGAGAGATAAGGTTTATGAGATAGCAGACAAGGTTGGCTATAAAGATAGAAGATATTTTAGTGAAATATTTAAGAAATGTACGGGACTAACACCTAAGGAATATGTTGTGAAATATAGAAAACTTTAAAAGCGTGTAAATAACCTTTTAAAGTTTTTCTCCCTTTTTTGAAGATATTCGCATTGTTCGTTTTTGCCATATATATTAAACTGAACTTACCGAAAAATAATTAATGGGGGGTTTTAATATGAAAGGAAAGTGTATACGATTTCTAACACAAGCAATAGCTTTTACTATAACAGCAACTTTACTTGTGGGTTGTGGATCATCAAATGGTCAAGCAGTGAAAAAAAGTGGTGAGGATACAGTAAAACCGGTAAAACTAACATGGTGGACTTTTCAAAATTCTGATTCAACCTTTATGAAAGCTATGGTTGCAAAGTACAATAAAGAAAACAAGGCAGGAGTTACAGTTGATTATGTTGTTCAAAGTTCCAATAATTTTAGGCAAGCACTGGATTTAGCTTATCAATCAAATCAGGCACCTGATATATTTACAGGTCAAGATATAGCAAGTTATTATGTTCCAAAGGGTCAAATAGAACCATTAGACAAATATATAACACCCGAGATGAAGGCGCGTTATGGAAAAATGTTATATAGTGAAGGAGATAATGGCGTAGATAAAAAGATTTACAGTCTAATTAATACAGGCATAACTTATAGACTTATGTATAATAAGGATTTATTTAAGAAAGCCGGTATTGCTGCTCCTCCAAAAACAGTTAATGAAATGGTTGAAGATGCTAAGAAGATAACAGCAGTAGGAAAAGCAGACAAAGCATATGGGTTTGCAATTAATATGAAGAATACTCAAACATCTATTGAGAGATCAATTAATGTAATTGGTATGAAGAGCGGTTTCAGAAATTATGATTATAAAACCGGTTCATTCAATTTTTCTCCATATAAACCCATTGTACAAGCATTCGCTCGTATGGCTAAAGATGGTTCTATGTTCCCTGGTTATGAATCTCTTGACGTAGATCCAATGAGAACACAATTTGCGCAAGGAAAAATAGGAATGTACTTGTCAGGAGCATGGGAACCATCTTGGTATGATGCGTTATCCCCTAAATCTAAAGTTGACTATGCAGCGGCTCCAGTTCCTACAATTGATGGAACTGTAAAAGCACCAGCTTATATAAGCGGTCTAAGGTGGTTGTTTATGAGCAGTAAGTCAGATAATAAAGATCAGGTTTGGGATGTAATGAAATTTTTCTACTCAGATGAGGTACAAACGGGCTACAATGAAAAGGGTTTAGGTGTAGTTATGGTTCCAACAGTACTAGCAAAGTCGAAACCATCAACGGTTAAAGCTATGAGTGATTTTTTACCTACAAAAGACGATGCAATTTATCCATCAATACCTAATGTAAGAGCTCTTAAAATTGAAGGAAGTCCTTTTAATGATATATTTGCAAATATTATTACAGGTGGTACAACATTTGATAAAGAGATAGGTGGTCTTAATAAAAAATATAATGATGCTCTACAAGAAGGAATTAAATCAGGAGCAGTAAAAGATTACAAGATACCCGATTTTGATCCATCATCCCTAATTGTTAAATAAATAGTAAGTATAAATTAAATGTGCCTGGCTCCGGAAACACAAAGGAGTACCAGGCATAATTTTTAAAAAGGGGGAAGAGACATGCAAGTTATACAAAGAAATAATACTAATAAATCTTCAAATTATAATAAGAAAGAAAATCTAAAAGAAAGACTGCAGACATATGGAATGATTCTTCCTAGTTTTATTTTTCTTTTGGTATTTTCTATATATCCATTACTATGGGTTCTTAGGTATATGTTCTCTGAATTTGACGAATCTACACCAGCTAAATTTATAGGTATGGCAAATTTTGTTAGAATTTTCACAAGGGATACTTATTTTTGGAAAACAGTTATGAATACATTTGTGTATGGTGGTGGAAAAATCCTTTTGACTATTCCGATATCATTTCTTCTTGCATTATTTATAAATGAAAAATTAAAAGGAAAAGATATAGTTAGAGCTATGATTTTTATGCCTACAATTATCAGTACTGCTGTTATGGCCATGATGTTTTATTACATATTGAATCCATACAATGGTGTACTTAACCAGATATTAGTAGGATTCCATTTGGTTAGCCAGCCTGTTAATTGGCTAGGTAGAAAATATGCTATGGTGTCAGTAATTTTAGTAGCAGTATGGGGAGCAATAGGTAATTATATGATCTATTTTATTGCGGGTCTTCAATCAATACCGCAAGAAATATATGAAAGTGCGGAGATTGATGGTGCAAATAAGTTGCAAACAACATGGTTTATAACCATTCCTATGCTTGGACCAGTTATGCAGGTTATAATAATGATGGCGATAACTGTATCACTTAAGGGATATGAAAGTATTATGGTTCTTACTGGCGGAGGTCCAAATGGATCCACAGATGTTATGTTTCTTTATGTATATAAGCTATTTTTCCCTATGTCTGATGGTTCTGATTTCAGAACTGATTATGGTTATGGTGCTACAGCAGCATTTGTATCAGCTATTATTGTTGGTTTAATAACCTGCGCGTATCTCTATTACTCTAGAAAATCAAATGAGGACACATAATAAAATGAGGTGAAGGGCTAAATGAAAGGTGGAATTAATATGAAAGCTAATTCAAATTATAAAAATGTAAAATTTCTTTTGAGGATATTCCTTGATATATTGAAATGGATTTTCATAATTTCTATGGTTATATTTACATTGTTTCCTGTTATTTATATTATTTTAGGGTCATTTAAAAGTAATAATGAACTAATGATAGGTGGTAACATCATTCCAAAGGTATGGAATCTTACAAATTATATTGATGCATGGCAAAAAGCCAATTTTGCAATATATACTTGGAACAGTCTTTATTTTTGTGTCTTTGTTACTTTGGGCGCTTTAATAATTTCGTCAATGGCAGGATATGTACTTGCAAGGAAGGATTTTGTTGGTAAAAAAATTTTTAAAGGAGTACTTCTATCTACAATGTTTATAACTTTAGGAGCAATTGTATATAAACCATTGTATATTATGATGGTAAGTATCGGACTAAACAACAGTATGTGGGCAATAATTTTAATTCAAATTGGAGCACAAGGTATGAACATATTTATAGTTGAAAGATTCGTAAAAGGAATTCCAAAGGAACTTGACGAAGCTGCAAAAATAGATGGTTGTAGTTCGTTTAGAATTTATTGGCAAATAATACTTCCCTTAATTAGACCTATACTAGGGGTTGTTGGATTGTTTTCGTTTAGAGACGCTTGGAATTCATACGTATTGCCATCTATATTTTCAATAATGAATAGAAGTCTTATGACATTGACGGTAGGAGTTGTAAACCTAAAATATGCTGATGGAGCTGCGATTCAATGGAACATAATGGTGGCTGGAGCTTCTATAGCATTAATACCAATGCTTATAGTATATATATTGGCTAGTAAGCAATTTATTTCTGGTTTGACTGTTGGCGGTGTTAAAGGATGATTTTGAGGACTGAGAATAAATATGTGAAAAATTTAGTTTCTAAGATGACATTAGATGAAAAGGTTGGAGCAGTATTAACATTAGGCTTTAGTGGAACTATAGCAATGCCACATATATACGAGTTTATAACTAAATATCATTGTGGTGGGTTAAGGCTTTCTCCAACTTCAAGAAGTTTTGGAAGTTATGTAAATCCTAAATCAGGAGAAACTGTTGTTAATGTTGTAGATGAAAAAGGTTTTAAAATTGGTATAGAGCCTCCAACTACAACTGCTTCACAATATAAAGAATTACTTGATGGATTTCAAGAATTAGCAATGAGCAGGCCTCATGGAATACCCCTTCACTTCGCTTTTGATCAAGAAGGTGGTACTAGTTCAGACTTTAATTTTAGTGGAGTAAATATTTTCACAAAGCCAATGGGAATAAGATCAACTGGTGATAGCAAATTAGCATATGAAGTTGCGTTAGCTGTTTCTAAGCAAAGTAAAGCTGTTGGGTTTAATTGGATACATTCACCAGTAATTGATGTTAATGTAGATTCTAGAAACCCAGAGGTTTATACAAGATCTTATTCAGATAGAGTAGAAGAAGTTGTGGAATACTCCGAGCAATCTTGTTTAGGGTTCAAAGAGGGTGGTTTGATTGCAACAGGCAAGCATTTTCCTGGAAGAGGAGATTCACCTGTAGATGCCCATTTTGAGGTGCCAATTATAAATGTTGATAAAGTAACTATGTTAAAAAGAGAATTATTACCTTACAAAGTTCTTATTGAAAAAGATTTGTTGCCATCAATTATGATTGCTCACAGTATATTCCCAGCATTTGATAGTGAGAATATCGCTACAGTGTCAAAGAAGATATTAACTGGGTTACTAAGAGAGGAATTAAAATTTGAGGGAGTAATTGCTACAGACAGTATGACCATGGGTGCTATTGCTACAAGATATGGAGTTGCAAATGCTTGTGCATTATCTCTTGAAGCTGGCGCAGATCTTGTACTAATGAAGGCTGAAGGAAGTTTAGTTGAAGAAACCTTTAATACCATAAAACAATTTCTTCAAGAAGGAAGAATAAGTGCTTACGAATTAGATAAAAAAGTTTATAGAGTATTAAATACAAAGTATGAGTATGGGCTCTTTAATTATGAAAAAATGACAGATGAAAAACCTGAAAATGTAATTAACGATAAGAGAATTATTGCACTATCAAAATTGGTTGCAAGAAAATCTGTTCTTGTGGCAAGAGATAGAAGTAATTTGTTACCTTTAAATAAAGAAGAAAAGATATTAATTATAGAACAAATAAATAAAACACCAAATGATTTTACTTGGCATCCAGGTATATTGTTTAAAAAGTGCTCAAAGTATAATAAAAATGTTACATATTTAGAAACAAGTTATACTTTCGATGAACAAGATATAGAAAATATTAGAAGAAGAGTTAACGACTTCGATACAATAGTTGTAACTAATTTCTATATACGAGGAAAACTTGCAAATAATGATATTATAAAAGAAATCGCAGGTGATAAATCTAAGAAAGTAATACTAGTTACCAATACGCCTTATGAAGTATTAAGTATACCAAAAGAAGCGGATTCAGTTATTATAACATTTGCAACATCTCCAGCGAATATAGAGGTTGTTGCGGGAGTAATATTTGGTGAAGTAGTTCCTGAAGGCGAATGGCCTATTGAGTATAAACTTGGTAAATAAACATAGAAGAATAGTTTTTTGGGAGGTACGGATATGGGAAGTTTAAGTGTGCAAGATATATTAGAGAAAATTGAAAAAAAAGTTAACACAAATATGTATTCGCTAAATGCTAAAGCTTGTCATATGACTAAAGATGGTGTTTATGATAATAATAGCTATGATTGGTGGACATCTGGATTTTGGCCAGGAACGCTTTGGGTTATGTACGAAATGACTGGAAAAGATAAATATAAAAATGCTGCATGGGACTTTGATGAGAAAATAGAAGCTTTGTACCTAATGGAAAATAGGTTCCATCATGATGTAGGATTTCAATTTTTACCAACAGCAGTAATTAAATATAAGATAACTGGTGATGAGGATGCAAGGCGACGTGGGATTTTTGCAGCAAATTTTCTAGCAGGAAGATTTAATATTGCGGGAAACTTTATACGTGCTTGGAATCAGGATGAAAAAATTGGTTGGTCAATTATTGATACGTGTATGAATTTATCTTTACTGTTTTGGGCTTCTACTGAGTCAGGAGATCCAAGATTTAAACATATAGCGGTAGCACATGCAGATACAGTAATTCATGATTTTATAAGAGATGACGGGTCAGTAAAACATGTTGTATGTTTTGATCCAGAAACTGGTGAAGTTGTAGATGAAAAGGGAGGGCAGGGATATAGACCAGGTTCATCATGGAGTAGGGGGCAAGCGTGGGCAATATATGGTATGGCTAATTGTTATAAATCTACAGGTGATATTAAGTATTTAGAAGCAGCAATTAAAGTTGCAAAATATTTTATTTCTTGTATGCCTGAAGATAACATAGCATATTGGGATTTTAGATTACCATCAAATATTGGTGAACCAAGGGATACTTCTGCAGCTGCTTGTGCAGCTTCAGGATTGCTTGAAATCGCTGCTTGTCTTAGCAAAGAGGAAGGACAAGTTTACAAAAACTGGGCAGAAAAGATATTGTTTTCTCTTGCGAAAAACTATTCAAACTTTAATAAACCAGAAGAGGAAGGGATTTTAAATTCTGCTACCAGCAATAAGCCAGGTAATGTTGGAATAAATGTTTCACTGATTTATGGTGATTACTTTTTTGTAGAGGGGATAGCAAAATTATTAGGTTGGAAAAGACGTATTTTTTAGTATTCTAAATTTACTTTGGGAGTAAGCTAGAATTTGATTCCAAAAGTATTTATAAGGATTGTATTAAAAGGATGGTATATAAAATGGACTCAGCATTAAAGTTAAAAGAGATGAAAAAAGAAAAAGAGTTTTTAGTGTGTGTAGATTCTGATGGATGTGCTGTAAATACCATGGAATACAAGCATAAAGAAATTTTCGGACCAAAGATGATTAAAATATGGAAGTTGGAAAGTATTGCAGAAGATGTTACGCAGGTATGGAACTATGTTAATCTTTACTCACAATGGCGAGGAATAAATCGTTTTTTAGCATTGGTAAAAGTCTTTGAGTTATTAAAGGACAAGAAAACAATATTAAATAAAAAATTTAAACTTCCAGATATTAAATCTCTATGTGAGTGGACGAAGGAGAATGATGAATTATCTAATGTTTTACTTGAGGCTAGGATAGAAGAGCATAGTGATATTTTTTTAGAAAAGGCTATTATTTGGTCTAAGTCAGTTAACGAGGCGATTGCAAAATCTAAGGTAGATTGTTTACCTTTTGAAAGTGTTAACAAAAGTTTAGAAAAAGCACAAAAATATGCTGATATAGCTGTAATTTCTTCTGCTAATGCCGAGGCATTAAAAAAGGAATGGAATGAACATGGAATTGCTTGTTTTGTTAAAGTATTAGCTGGACAGGAAATGGGATCTAAAACTTCATGTATTGCATATGTAAAAAATGAGAAATATGATAATTCTCAAGTATTAATGGTGGGTGATGCACCTGGAGATTTAAAAGCCGCAAAAGATAATGGGGTTTTATACTATCCAATAATACCAGGCAAAGAAGAGTTGTCATGGCAAAAATTTTATAATGAAGCTTTTGATAAGTTTGTAAATGGAAGCTACAAGGGGAAATATGAAGAACAGTTAATTTGTGAATTTAATGATGTGTTACATTCTAATCTGCCTTGGGAGTAGAAGTGTAAGAAAATTCATAATTAAAATTTAAACAGGGCTAAACAAGTTAGTAGTAGTTCACTAAAAGTAAACTACTACTAACTTGTTTAGAATATTATATTTATATTGCTACTGTTGCTTGTTTTAAGTATTCTAGTTCTTCTCCTTGTAAATAAGTAGAGAGCTTCTCAAATACAGTTTTATGATAATTATTTAACCAGGATTTTTCATCAATTGTTAATAAGGACACATCTATAGCTTCTAAGTCTATAGGGCATAGTGTTAAAGTCTCAAAC
Organism: Clostridium sp.; assembly: GCF_050717545.1. Taxonomy (GTDB): domain Bacteria; phylum Bacillota; class Clostridia; order Clostridiales; family Clostridiaceae; genus Clostridium_AD. Next base: position 34,919 of record NZ_JBOITN010000032.1, on the reverse strand, counting down.
TTCATAAATTGTCCACCATACTCAGTTTTTTCATCTTCTTGAACTACAACTAAGTCTTCTATTCTTATACCATGCTTTCCTAATTTATAAACTCCTGGTTCATTGGATACTACCATTCCTTTTTTAAGAACAACAGTATTAGGAATCACAGATATTCTGTGTGGTCCTTCATGAACATTTAGAAAGAAACCTACTCCATGTCCTGTTCCATGCTTATAATCCATACCTGCATTCCAAAGTGGAATTCTAGCAATAATATCTAAATTTGAACCTGTAGTTCCATATAAAAATCTCTGCAATGTTAGATTAATCATTCCTCTTAATACTAATGTAAAATCTGTTTTTTCTTCCTCAGTTAAGTGACCTACAGCTAGTGTTCTTGTGATATCCGTTGTTCCATCTAAATATTGAGCACCAGAGTCTAATAGATAAAGCCCCTTCGGCTTTATAGTAGCTTGATTTTTCTGCGTAGCCGAGTAATGAGGCATAGAAGCATTTTCTTTATAAGCTGAAACTGATGCAAAGCTTAAATCATAGAAGTTTTCTCCTGCACTTCTTATCTCCTCGATTTTATCTGATGCTTCTATTTCTGTAATATTACGAGATTTTATAGTTTTCTTTATCCATGTTATAAATTTAACCATAGCCACACCATCGCGCAGCATAGCCTTTCTAACATTTTTAATTTGAATCTCATTCTTTATAGCTTTAAATCTTGTAGTAATATCCATAGCCTCTAAAATCTTAATATTTATAGAACTATAAATCCAAGTACTAGTTCTTGCTGCATCAAGTAATATTGCTCCATCTTTGATTTTCCCTAAAAATTCACTTATGCTTTCGTAAGCCATTATTTCTACATTAGCCTTTTCAAGTTCTCGCCTAACCCCAGAATTTATTTTCTTATCGTCTATAAATAAAAAATATTTTTCCTCTGAAACAACTACATAAGAGATACTTAGTGGGTTGCATTTTACATCTCTCGCTCTAATGTTTAACAGCCACGCTATGTCATCAAGTCCAGATATAACATAGTAATTTGCTCCCATATTTTCCATTTCACTTTCTACCTTAGCAAGTTTTGATTCTCTTGACTCTCCGGCATATGCTACATCATGTAGAATTACATTGCTACAAGGTTTCTGTGGTCTATCTTTCCAAATTATATCTACTAAATCTTCATTAACCTCATAGGAAAATCTACAAGATTCTAAAGTAATCTTTAGTTCTCTAAAATACTCTTCCGAAATAACCTTACCATCAAAAGCAATTTTTGCTCCCTTATTAAGTGTTTCTTTCAAAAATGCTTCTAAAGTTGGGACACCATCTAGGCCTATTTTAAATAGTGTTACTCCTGTATCTATTAATTGATCTTCTGCTTGTATAAAATATCTTCCGTCTGTCCATAAACCTGCCTGTGTTAAAGTTACAATTGCAGTACCTGCAGAACCTGTAAATCCTGTCATAAAAGTCCTAGCAGCATAGTGCTCTGCTACATATTCACTTTGGTGTGGGTCCGAACTGGGCACAATGTAAGCATCTATACCTCTTTGTCTCATTTCATTTCTTAATTGTTCAATTCTTTCTTTTACATTCATCCTAATCACCCTTTATTTTGTAAGCTTCACTTGCAATTATTTACTCACAATATTTTATATCTTTGTATTCATTATAACAGATAAATCTACAACAATTAACTACCCCCGGTTAAACCTATAATATCGGACATTACGCCTGCTAAAATTCTAGTAGTCTTTCTATTCCAAAATTCAAGGGTCGGGAACCTTACATAGGTTGTATCGAATATTTGTTGTTTTACTAATATAAACCCTTTATTTTCTGTAAAAAAAATACTATAATTAATAACGATAATATATTAATTATAGCTACAAATAAAAAATACTAAAGACAAACCATTTAAGTTATAAATTTACGTAGGGTTTGTCTATAAATTGAGGAGCTTATAAATGAGAAGAAAAGATATACTTGAGTTAAAAAGACGTTTTAAAAAAGAACAATGTACCTTCACTAAAATGTGTGGCTGCTATGTTAACGGAGAAAAACATACTATTTTAAAATTTAGAGAAAGCTTTTTAAATTTAGATGAGGATGAATACTTTAAATATTTAGAAATTGCTAAAAAAGTACTGTCTGGAACTATTGGGAATAATATTTTAGAGCTTAACTTTACAACTAATGAAGATTTTACAAATGAAAGACAGACCTCGCTTATGCATCTTAAAAACAGTCAATTAAAAGATGATGCTATTGTAGGTAATCTTTATGATTTGATTATAGCTAATTATGATTACACTGGTAATTTTTTAATACTCTTTTTTCATGATGCTTATGATGTTGTTAGCAAGACCAAAGATAATATAAAGATAGATGAATCTGAAGAAGTATATGAATATGTGTTATGTGCAATATGTCCAGTTTCACTTTCAGAGCCTGGTCTTAGATACTTTGAGCAGCAAAATGAAATAGGAGCACGTATTAGAGATTGGGTAGTCGAGTCCCCAACTAATGGATTTGTGTTTCCTGCATTTATTGATCGTAGCTGCGATGTTAATTCTATTATGTATTATACAAAAAATGCAAAGGATACACATACTGAATTAATGGAAAATGTTCTAGGGTGTCATTCAAAAACAACGGCTACGGTGCAAAAGGAAACATTTCAATCAATTATTAAAGATTCTTTTAGCGCAGGTGATGATAAAGCTGATAAAATTTTTATGGATATACAAGAAAACCTAAGCACTATGATAGAAGAATACAATGATCTAAATCATGATGCAGATTGTGAACCTATAAGCTTAACTAAGAAGGATATACAAAACCTTTTAATAGAAAGTGAAGTTCCACAGGAAATTACTACTTTGATTGAAAACTCTTATGTAGAGAACTTTGGTGATGATATCACTTTAGCAAAGCATTTAATTGACACAAAGGCTCTTAAGGCAAATGTGCAAAGAAAAAAGGAAGAACGCCTTCATAAAGAAGTAGAAATACTTCAAGCTAGACTTGATCAAGTTAAACAAGAGAATGTTGTTATAGATAATGAAGCTGACCTGTCTACAGAAGTTAATGATGATAATGAGGTTTTAGAAGAAGCCTGTGCAACTGATTTAGAAGAAACATTAGAAACTAATTTAGATAAAGTTCCAGATGCAATTTCAGAAGATAATAATGTTACCCTTCATTATGATGTTATACTACAAGTAAAACCCGAAAAAGTATCTCAAATAAAATCTCAAATAATTAATGGCCAAAGATGCATAGTTATTCCTATTAATGACAATGAACAAACTACGGTTAATGGTATAGATAATTTAATTTAAAATAAGTTTATATTATACTGTAAATAAATTTGTTAGTAATATTTAGTATACAGATTATGTTATAATTGGGCAATTATATAACATGAAATGAAAATTAGTTAACAAAACATAGTAAGTATAATTGAGGAAAAAATAAAGCAAGCATAATAAAAATTTAATCCACGTAATGATTATATTAGTAATGAAAGGGGAGAGTTAAATTGAGAAAAGTTGCAGTTTTTTTAGCAGAAGGGTTTGAAGAGGGTGAAGCATTATTTGTAGTTGATATTTTAAGAAGGGCAGGATTTGAATGTAATTGCGTAAGCATCAATGAAGAAATGGTAAAAGGTTCTCATGGCATTGAGGTAAAGGCGGACAAAATTATAAGTGATGAAATAAAAGAATACGATATGATTGTTTTACCTGGTGGATTACCAGGTGCAACAAATTTAAGAAATGATGAAAGGGTCATTGATTTAGTAAAATATTTTGATAAAGCACCTGAAAAATTTGTTGCAGCTATTTGTGCAGCGCCGATGATTCTAGAAAAAGCAGGAATTGTTAAGGGTCGCACAATAACATCATATCCTGGAGAGGTATATACTACATTGCTTAAAGATGCAAATTATGTAGAAGATATCGTTGTGGTTGATGATCACTTGATTACTAGCAGAGGGCCTGCATCAACCTTAGCATTTGCTTATACATTAGTAAATGTATTAGGTGGAAATAGTAGTTTGTTAAAGCAAGAAATGCTTTATGATATGGTAAATGAAAGTAAATGCGAGTAGATAAGATGAAATAAAAAAACAATTTTTACATTTATTAGTTGGCTGGTATTACCCCGTTTGAGAAATTGGTAACGCAGTGGATAAGTTATTTTTGCTAATATAGTATGGAAAAATGTGAGGTATTATGATAACCTTATAATAAACTTAAAATTTTGATTTATAAAAAAGGAGGGACTTGGCTTTAGAGTCAGGGAAATGAATGAGTAATAAAATTAGAGTAGGTATTGTAGGATATGGAAATCTTGGAAAAGGTGTAGAATTATCTTTAGCACAAAATCCAGATTTTCAGTTAGAGGCTATTTTTACAAGGAGAAATCCTGATAAGTTACTGGCTGCCTCAAAGGTGGTACATATTTCAGAAATTGTTAATTACAAAGGCAAAATTGATGTTATGATTCTTTGTGGAGGGTCTGCAACTGATTTGCCACAACAAACGCCGGAGATTGCAGAAATATTTAATACAGTAAATAGTTTCGATACTCATGCCAAGATACCAGAACATTTTAACAAGGTAGATGAGGTAACGAAGAATGCTGGTACTATTGGACTTATATCAGTTGGTTGGGATCCAGGACTATTTTCATTAAATCGTCTTCTAGGGGAGGTAGTACTTCCAAGTGGAAAAGATTATACTTTCTGGGGAACAGGGGTAAGCCAAGGACATTCTGATGCTATTAGAAGAGTAGAAGGCGTTAAAGATGGCGTTCAATATACGGTACCTATTGAAAGTGCTATTGATATGGTGCGTGCAGGAAAGAATATAGAGCTTTCAACTAAAGAAAAACATGAGAGAGTTTGCTATGTTGTACCAGAAGTTGCAGCTGATTTAGATGAAATTAAAAGTGAAATTAAGTATATGCCGAATTATTTTGAAGACTATAATACAACCGTAAATTTCATAACTGAGGAAGAGCTGAAGACAAATCACAATGGTATGCCTCATGGTGGATTTGTTATTCGTACAGGAGCTACTGGAGATGGTACAAATCAGAGAATGGAGTTTAGTTTAAAACTTGATAGTAATCCAGAGTTTACTGCTAGTGTGTTAGTAGCTTATGCAAGAGCAGTTTATAGATTACATAATGAGGGTCAAACAGGAGCTCGTACAGTATTAGATATACCATTTAGTTATTTATCTCCAAAATCAGCAGCAGAATTAAGAAAAGAGTTGTTATAAACTTATAATGATTTCGATTGTCATATTCTTGTTTTTACTGTAATTTTAATATAATAGGATTAAGGATAGACTTCCTTAGTCCTTTTTGCACGTCCAGAATGGAATTGGAAACGCAGTGGTCCATATAATCAATTGATAGAACAATACGAAAAATATAAGACCCAATATATTTTTTCTTATTTTCAAATCTAAAGTCTTGAACACACACATTTGATATTTATATAATATTGCATAACTTATAAAAGTTAAAGGAAGAACCAGTATTGTCATAAGCCCCACAACCCAGTATATTCCAAAGAAAGCCAAGATTAATCCTGGAATCCAACAGAATGTATAGATAAAATCCAGATATGGCATAACCAAATTTACACTTGTCAGATATTTAATATATATTCTAGGTTGTTCCCATGGTTTTATTCTTTTTAAGGCTTCAATAACTAGTTGGAACATCGGTAAATGCCACTGATAATGGTTCAAAATAAGTTGCCCAGGATAAAACTTCAATTAAAAGAAAAGTAACCTGATCTTACCTTAAATATTATTTTACAATCACTATAGTTTGGGGATATGGTGGAGCTGTTTCCGATGGATTTTATGAGCGAGGTGAATTTGCTAATATAAAATAGAGCCTAGCAATTATACTAGACTCTATTCTTTCACTCTTATTACATATTATAAATTATTTTCGTAAGCCTCAACCATTTTTTTAACCATTTGTCCACCTACAGAACCATTCTCTCTTGAAGTTAAATCTCCGTTGTAACCGTCTGTAAGATTTACTCCTACTTCTTTAGCTGCTTCCATCTTAAATTTATTTAATCCAGCTTTAGCTTCAGGAATTAATACTCTACTTCTTGACATATAAATCACCTCCTCTTTAAATAATAATTAATATCATTTGGATATTATTATCATGTGCATTATAATAAACAATATTCATAGTAATTTATGGATATAATAATATAAAAATTCATAAAAATAGCTACTCTCCTCGGGAGAATAGCTATTAACTGTCGCATACTTTATTTGTATACTATACTTATAAGGTATGAATGAAGTGTTTAAAAAATTCCAACTTTAACTATATATTTATATTACATAAAATTTTTTATTTACCGCAAATTTTATTCCAAAAATCCAAGACAAGTTACGACTATTTTAATTCGTTATTCGCCACAAGATGCAAAATTAGATTTAACTAAACCAGGGATGGACATTTTTCAGTTTAACGACATTTTAGAAGGAAAGTTCCGATAATGACATGATGGAACCAAACGCAAACAAACTTTCAGTTTCTACTACGACCTAGGTCGTAGCAAGAACTGGAAGCTTGTACTTTTTAAAGGATCTGTTATTTAAACTAACTTTCTATTATCCTACTTTTACAACAGTTACTGTTGTGTTTATAAAGCCCATAATTTGCAAGCTTGTACTTATTAAAGTTAAGGATGAATTTCTAGCAGTTACGGGAACAAGAACTGTCTTAGCTAAATTTGATGTTTGGTTTTCCTCGAGCTGTGGTGTCAACACTTGAACTCTAGTTTCAGAACCATCTAATAGTGTTTTATTGAGTTTTAATTTGATTATAGCCTCGTTGGTTCCATAGGGAAGTGTGGTCCATACTGCAGACGTGCTATAAGTTACTAAATATAGCCCTGGTGTAGAAAAAACTAAGCTATTTCCGACCAGGTGTATACATCTGCCTGTTTTTGTTCCATCGACTATTGAACCTAAAAATATTGGGTTATTTAAAACTATATTCTGTAGACCTGGATATGAGGTTTCTATTGTACATAATGATCTGTCAAATCTATCGTTGCAGTGCTTATTACAATTTGAACATTCATAACAACTCGTAGAATTCATTTATTTTAACACTCCTTATATTTAAAAAATTTAGTGGTCACTGTAAAGTATGCAACATTACTAATATTGGTTACATGATTTTATATACATTTGATTATAATTTGTTAACATCCCCGCGGAAGACTCAGCATTAAGAACCAAATGAGGGATAACAATCCTAAATGTACAACTGAAATATTTGGAAAATTAGTAGCTAGTGGATATGCAAAGGATATAGAAAATACTGAAAAATGATCCTGAAATATCATAAGGTTTAAAAAAATATAGACACTTTATTATTTATAATCAAATAATAAAGTGTCTATAAATGGATTAGTTTTTATTAATTAAATTTTCTAATATTATCTCGGACAATGTTTCCATTGGTGTAGGTATCTAAAATTAAGTTCTCTATATTTTTGTTATTTACGAAGTCCATCAAAGGACCATGACCACCAGCAAATAATATAGCATCATAAGAATTTTTTATTCCCTAATCCAAGAAAAAACATACTCCATATGCTCAGGTAACTCTAGCTGTGGTTCATATTCCTTATTAAAATTACCTTTAAAACCTTTTTCTTTATTCGAAAAATCAAAGTGAGCTGCGGCAATCCCCATATCTATTCTTTGGATATCGTATGGGAATCTATCGCTATATCCAGGTTCTTTGTATTCATAAAAATGGAAGTTACCATCTTTAAGAAGTATTCTCCACGGCTGTTTATTCGATGCTGATGGTGCTAATCGAACCATTTCTAGTGGAAAGGCAAGACTACCGGCTTCTTCTTTAGTAAGAGGTGACTTAAAATCATTTTTATAAAATAATTGACTCCAGTCTTTACGCTGATCAGCCTTAATCATTGTTCTCATTTCTATCTCTTTTTCATGCTTATTGGCGGCGGCATATCCATAAGGTGTTATGATTGGAAATACTTCTCCTTCTTTAATCGCCATAGCATCTGCAAAGCCTTCACGATTGAAGGTTCCTCCGAGAAAGCAAGTTCCAAGACCAAGATGTTCTAGATAAAGAACTACCGCTTCCAATTCATATCCCAATGCTTCGAGTGCCATTGGTTCTAATTTAATAGTAGTTCCGATATATTGCTTTGCTCCTTTAATAACGCCGTAGGTTCCAAGTTTTTCTTTGTTTTTTATGCCCGTGTCATCAAGATAGTGGAACTTAACTTTATTCCCCAATGGATTATCTAAAGAATGAATAAAAGATTCAATAGCTTTTCTTTTATCCGGTTCAATCTCTCTTTCTTTATAGTTTCGTGCACTGTATCGTTTTTTTACTGTATCTTCAATTGAAAAATCAATATTCATTTATTATTCCTCTTGTAAAATATATTTAGGTTATTAAAGGCAACCTATAATCCTTTTTAAACTAAAATGTTATACATATACATATACATATACATTTATAATGCGTTGTCAACCAAATAATGCTCTTTTTTCTATATGTTCCTTGGTTTTTATCTTTACTATCTTATAGACTATTGCTGACTTTGTTTGCATAGTTATCATAAACATATTTACCACTTTTGATATTCTTTCTTAATCAAAAATCAGAACTTGCTACAAAAGCAGAGGCTCAGGTGATACAGGATTTGCTTGATACGCTTAAAGCAAATAAAGAAGGCTGTGTAGGAATGGCAGCTAATATGATTGGTGTCAAAAAAAGAATTATTGTGATTAGTATGGGCGATATGAACGTTCGGATAATTAATCTTGTGATAGTGAATAAATCTGGTCAAATATTTATTGAGATTGGAGAATCTAGTATTTGAGTATACATTTAGTTATCCAGCATATATATTAAATATTATGTATTCTGGAGATGTGATAGCTCTTCGTTATTGGCCACTGTCCATATCCTTTTAGTTTTAACTGTGATGAATATAAATTCCCAAAAGGGTTAGGGGAATTCCTGTATATATATGCTTGTAACACCTTACAGTTGATTGAATATGTGGTTATGCAACTAATAATATACCAACTTAGGGAGGGATCAATATAAAAAATATGATTATACCAAATTTTTGGGATATGCATTTAGCTTATAAAGATAAACTTCTAATAAACAAAAAATTTACAAACGATGATGAATTATTAAAAATTGAAGCTGAAAAAACTAAAGAAATCCGTATAAAGCTAGGGCTTCATGGAATTGTAGGTGATCTCCAGTTTGTTCTTATAAATACTGAGCTCCAAACACAAGAAGAGGTTTTAAAGGAGTTTTTAACATATACAGGCCATGATTTATACGCTGCTATGGAAAATGAGTATGACAAAATATTCGTATTAAAGAATACCTCCACAAGCTCCGCAGATGTTTTAATAAAAGTTAGAAAAAAAGGTAAAAATACTTATCTGGATTTTAATATTCATCCTAGTACTAAGCATTTACCAAACACAAGGCTAGAAGCATTTGTATTTAAATGTAGTAATGTTAAGAAATATTATGAAATACAAAAATCTAGAGGAGTTAATTTTTTAACTGATAACATAATTGAAACTGATAACTATTACTATATTCAAACTATACCTTCTAGTTTCACAGGGTTTTCATATGGATTAATAGAATGGAAAAATACAGTAGAAAATTACTCTGATAAAGGATTTACTTCATTAAATGTAGATTTTAAAAAACCTACAGACAACTATGTTAATAACATTAAGGCTCTTGACCATGCAGCTACAAGAGTATTGGCAAAGGATAGAGATGCTGCAATACTCGAACTTATGGAGTTAACTAATTACAATTTTGATTTTGCAATATTTGTGAAATCCATGAATTCTATTACATCAGTGGCGAGAGTTATAGATGGTCATTTTGCTATGGTATTCACCTCTGGAATTAAGCCTTATGTATCTGGTGAAGAATCAGGCCCTACTGAAAAATTTGTACATTATTATGGTTCAAGAGTTCATCATCTTGCTTTCAATACAGAACATATTGAATATACTTTTGAAATGCTAAAGAAAAATGGAATGGACTTTTTAATAAAATTAGTAGGTTCTCCTGAGCAAGGTTTAAAACAAACTTTTAGTTACCCATCTAAAAATACATTCTTAATAAATGAATACATCTACAGATACAATGGGTTTGATGGATTCTTTACAAAAGAAAATGTAGCGGATTTAACTGGTGCAACTTTAAAGCAGTAATTATTTTAGTTTTAATTAACAATAGCTTGCCAGACAGAATGATTATAAGCGAATTTGCTATTTACTAGTGTAGTTGAATAAGCTTAGAAAGATATGGAGCCAGCAGATATATTTATCCGCTGGCTCCATATCTTTGGGTTTATATAAATTTATAATTAATTAAAGGGGGACTCTAATTGAAGTTAGGTATTTAGAGGGTGGCTTTCTATAGATGATTTAATACTATTGGGGTTAATAATAATAATTAATTAATAATAAATACAAACTAGTTGAATTTTGTGACTATATAGAATAGAATATAGTTAATAATAAATATTAAAAGGAGTTTTAAAATGGAAAAGAATATTAAATTCAAATCACTTCGCAAATTTAATTTAATTATGGGATTTTTACATTTTATCCAAGGAGCATTAATGTTATTTTTTGCTTTAACAATTGATAAAGTTATTGCTTTTAAGCTTCCAGTATATTCGAACTTTTTAAAATTTGACACTGTTACCATGAGACTCGTAACTGACAATCAAAAAATGTTTAATGTGCCATTTGCTGTAGGAGTTTCACTTTTTTTATTACTATCAGCACTATTTCATTTTTTAATTGTAATGCCTAAGATAAATGATATTTATAATCGTAATATAGAAAAAGGAATGAATCCATTTAGATGGTATGAATATTCCATTAGTTCGTCTTTAATGATAACTTTGATTGCCTTGTTATTCGGAGTATATGATATTGGTCTTTTAATAGCAATATTTGCTTTAAATGCTTCAATGAATTTATTTGGCTTATTAATGGAAAGAATAAACCAATATACAAAAAAGACAGATTGGTATGCTTTTATATTTGGATCTATCGCTGGTTTTGGGCCTTGGATTATAATAACTATGTATGCATTTGGTAATTCAAACTTAGATAAAGTTCCATGGTTTGTTTATGCAGTATTTGCCTCATATTTCTTATTCTTTAACCTATTCCCTATTAATATGATTCTACAATATTTAAAGATAGGAAAATGGAAAAACTATATCTATGGGGAAAGAGGTTATATAATTCTTAGTTTAGTTGCAAAATCAATATTGGCATGGCTTGTTTTTTCAGGTGTAATGCAGCCACAATAATATAAAATTAGGATATCAAAAAGAGGATGCCTTTTCTAAATTCCCAATCAGAAAACCAAGTTGAAAATCTTCAAATTGCATAGGATAGAATTAAGCTTAGGATAACTAAAGGGGGACATGTAATAACTGAGGAAACCATTGAAAGAAGGTATTATTCCTCGTTAAAAAATTTAAAAGGTGCGATTGATATATGTGATTAAATTAATATATACGATAATACCGAAATTTTTAAGGAGATAATTGATTTTAAAGATGGTAAACTAATCTGGAAAGATAAAAATATGCGAAGATGAACAAATGATTTATTAAAAAAATAGTTAATAAAGAGATGGAGCCAGCAGATATATTTATCTACTGGCTCCATTTCTTTGGGTTTATATAAATTTATATTTAATTAAAGGGGGACTCTAATTAAAACAAACCAATTACTTACTACATGCTTATAATAACAATTATTTGTGTCATTGTAGTGACAAAACTAAAGAGTAATTGTAAATTAAAAAACAATCAACACTTTTAAAGAAAGATTTATAATTAAAAAGTTCTTTAGGATTTTGAAAAAGTATGAATTAAATATATGAGGTACATCCTAAAAATGCAACAAGTATCTAAAAATAATTATTATATCGACTTAATTAAATAATATATAAGATATTTTAGTAATTAATGAATATATTTTGTACAGGAGGTGATTTTATGTATGATGTGATTATTATTGGAAAAGGTCCAGCAGGTAATTCGGCTTCACTTTATACCTTAAGAGCTAATTTGAAGACACTTGTAATTTCTAAAGCTGAAATAAATGGTTGTGAATCTTTATTACAAAAAAGAAAAACTCAAGTGGTGAACCTTGGCGTAGATATGTTAGAAGAAGAGGTTATATCTATTAAAAAGAATGATTTTTTTGAGGTGATTACTGCAAAAAATAAATTTATAGCTAAATCATTGCTCATAGCAACTGGTCATACTAATAAAAAGTTGATGGTTGATAGATTAAGTGATTTTGAAGGTAAAGGGGTAAGTCATTGTACTTCTTGCGATGGGTTTTTCTATGATGGCTTAAAGGTTGGGGTGCTTGGTTTTAAGGATTATGCAATTTACGAGGCTTTAGAACTTAAGGCCTATACAGAGGATATTACTATATTCACTAATGGGAGAGAGCTTGAACTTACGGATAGTTTCAAGAAATATGAGCAAAGCTTTAAAATAAACTATAAAGGTATAAAGAGACTAGAGGGCAATGATTTTCTTGAGAAAATTATTTTTAATGATGATAAGACTGAAGCCGTAGATGGAATTTTTATAGCCTATGAAAGTGCAGCAACTGTTGATTTTGCTAACAAATTAGGTTTAGTTACTAATGGAGAATCTATTTCTGTTGATACAAACCAACAAACAAATGTTAAGGGAGTTTTTGCTGCAGGAGATTGTACTGACGATCTTATGCAGATTAATAATGCTGTGGTGCAAGGTGCTATGGCAGGCAAAAGTGTAATTGATTATGTAAGAAATATAGGTAAAGAATAAAACTCCGATTTGGAGCTTTATTTTTGCCGGGGGTGGTTATGAGCGAAGCGAATTTGCTAAGAGCAAATCAAGGAGAAGTTACGACTATTTTAATTAGTTATGCACCACAAGATGCAGATCCAGATTTAACTAAACCAGGAATGAACCTGTTCCCGTTTAATCTTAGCTCTCGACCAGATTATGTATGGCCCCTTAGAGGGTGGAAGTGAAACGGACAAGCTGTGTTAGATGTTGACAGATTGGGCGAAAACTATCAATATTTGTCTATTCATGATATTATTTAAGCTGGATGTAGTTTGTGGTTTGAATCTTCAGGATATTAAAAGGATTACAATCAAAGCAAAGGGCTATATCTGAGTTCATAAAGAAAGTACCAATGCGCTAAGATAAGCGCTGAGGTATTCGTTGATTTTTGCAATGACACCGGATTATAAGGGGAATCACTATAAAATTTTTAGATAATATTATTAAATCAAATAAGGAGGAATATAAATGGAATCATTTGAAAATATAGTCAATCAAATTGATGGATGGATATGGGGTATACCACTTATTGTTTTATTGTTTGGAACTCATCTATTCTTAACTTATAGACTTAAATTTATTCAACGGTATATATTTAAAGCTATAAAGTTATCAGTAACAAAAGATGACTATGGTCGTCAAGAGGGGGATGTAAGCCAATTTAGTGCGTTAACAACAGCACTTGCAGGTACTATGGGAACTGGAAACATAGTTGGTGTAGCAACAGCAATTGGTATTGGTGGACCCGGTGCAGTCCTTTGGGTCTGGTTAACAGGAATTTTTGGAATAGCTACAAAATATTCCGAGGCGTTGTTATCTGTTAAGTATCGTGTTAAAACAAAGGATGGTACAATGGCTGGTGGTCCTATGTATGTTTTAGAGCATGGACTTAAGTCAAAATTCGGTGGAGTAGCCTTTGCATTATTTACAAGTATTGCAGCTTTTGGTATTGGATGTATGGTACAATCTAACTCCGTATCTTCAATGGTATATGAAACCTTTAATGTACCAACTTGGATTACAGGAATTGTAATAGCTGCATTAGTAGCACTTGTTATATTGGGTGGAATAAAGAAAATAGCTAAGGTATGTGAAATTCTAGTTCCATTCATGGCCCTATTCTATTTTATTGGACTTCTTATACTTCTTGTAATTGGATATAAAACTATTGGAAGCACAATAGCTCTAATATTTAGGGATGCCTTCTCACCTCAGGCCGCAACTGGTGGATTTGCTGGAGCAGGAGTTATGATGGCAATGAGATTTGGTATTTCCAGGGGCCTTTTTTCAAATGAATCAGGTCTTGGTAGTGCACCAATAGTTGCAGCAGCTGCACAAACAAGAAACCCAGTTAAGCAAGCATTGGTTTCAGCAACAGGCACCTTTTGGGATACAGTTGTTGTGGCTGCATTGACGGGCATAACTATTGTAAATTCAGGTTTTTGGCAAAAAGGTCTAGAGGGTGCTGCACTTACTAAGGCCGCATTCTCAGCAATACCTGTTGTAGGACCTATAATGTTAACAATAGGACTTATTACACTTGTGTTTTCAACTATACTTGGTTGGTCATATTATGGAGAAAAAGCAATTGAATACTTACTTGGTAAAAAAGCTATTGTGCCATATAGAATATTTTGGGTCATATTTATTTATATTGGATCAGTGTTCTCAATTTCTTTGGTTTGGGGACTCGCAGATATATTTAATGCATTAATGGTAATTCCAAATCTAGTTGCCTTACTTATGCTAAGTCCTGTAATTGTAAGTGAAACTAAGAAATATTTATGGAATGATAATATACAAGCAATAAATAGTGATCCAATAAGAGAAATTGATGTAAATGGAAAAATTATTAATGAAAAGGAAAGAAATCTTCCAATATAATAGAATTACGTCCCCCAGAGGTTTTTATGATAATTATAATTTGCAAGGGAGTTCGAACAAATTTCATTGAAAAGTTGATTATACATAGAAGTAAAAGTATACTATATAGATAGGAGTAAAATATATTTAGTTGGTGATAATTATGAACATTATAGATGTAGCAAAGTTAGCTGGGGTATCTAAGTCTACGGTATCTAGGTATTTAAATGATGGATATGTTAGTGATGAAAATAGACTGAAAATACAAGACGTAATAGAGAGTACAGGATACACTCCTCTTCGTCAAGCTAAAACTCTAAGAACCAAAATAACAAACCTTATTGGGGTTATTGTTCCTAAAATAAGTACAGAAACTGCTTCTAGAGTTGTTGAGGGGATATCAAATGAAGTATCTAAATATGGTTATGAGATACTCATTGCAAGTACAAATTTAAGTGTAGACAAGGAAATTGAATATTTAAAGATATTTAATAACAATCAAGTAGACGGCATAATATTCATGGCAACAAAATTAACAGAAAAGCATTTAAGGATTATGGATAGTATAGAACTTCCAATAGTTGTAGTAGCTCAAAAAACTGAAAATTTTCATTGCGTTTATTATGATGATTACAATGCTTCTAAGGATATGGTTAAGTTACTTTTAAACAAAGGTCATACAGAAATAGCATTTATAGGAGTTACTGAAGAAGATATTTCTGTTGGGTTTGAAAGAAAAAGAGGATATATGGATGCCTTAAAAGAATATGGTGTTTCATGCAAACAAGAGTTTTTTAAAAAAGGTGATTTTTCTATGGATTCTGGGTATAAATTAGCAGCAGAATTAATGAATCAAACTGAAAAACCAAAAGCAATTTTTACTGTAAGTGATAATATAGCCATAGGAGCAATGCAATGCCTTACCGATATGGGATACAGCATTCCAGAAGATATATCCATTTGTAGTATTGGAGATTCAAAAATATCTAGAGTAGTAACTCCGAAACTTACTACAGCTCATTATTTTTATAAAACTGCTGGAGAAAAAAGTGCTGAAATAATGATGGGGTTATTAAACAAAAAATTAGACTATTTAAAAGAAAATACAAAAAAGATTAAATTAAACTATAGACTTGAGATAAGAAATAGTATACAATAAAAATGTAAACATTTAAGGAGTTTGCATTTTTTTAGTGCTTATGGGAACGATACCACAAAGGTTAAATCTGTTGTTGGTATTTAAATATTTTTTATCCATTATGGGAACGATACCACATTTAAAAATATATTAAAATTATACGAGGGGGAAATATTATGAGCAAGGATACATTATACAAGAAAACTTCTAGTGAAATATTAGAACTAATAGGTGGGAAGGAAAATATAGATAGTGCGGCCCACTGCGCAACTCGTTTAAGGCTGGTTCTAAAAAATGATAGTCTTATAAAAAAAGATGAAATTGAAAACTTAGAGCTAGTGAAAGGAAGCTTTTTAAATGGGGGACAGTACCAAATAATATTAGGCCAGGGTATTGTAAATAAAGTTTATGAGCAGTTTGCTTTAGAAGCAAATATAGATGAAACCAGTACTTCAGATGTAAAAAGAAATGCTATGAAAAAGCTAAACCCAATTCAAAAGATAGCAAGGATATTATCAAATATATTTGTGCCTATAATTCCTGCAATTGTAGCATCAGGACTTTTAATGGGAACCTTGGGAGCACTAAAAGCTTTTGGTCTTGAGTCATTGTCTCAGACTTGGTGGTGGACAATGCTAGATTGGTTTAGTTCTTCAGCATTTATATTCCTCCCAATATTGGTAGCATTTAGTGCAGCAAAAGAATTTGGAACTAATCCATATTTAGCGGCTGTTATTGGGGGAATAATGATTCATCCTGCACTTCAAAATGCATGGACAATAGGTGGAGGATATAAAACTATGCCTATATTAGGTGGGATGATAACTATGCCACTAGTGGGATATCAAGGAACTGTCTTACCAATTTTGCTTGTAATTTGGATAATGAGCATAATAGAAAAAAGAATTAGAAAAATTGTGCCAGATATACTAGATCTATTTTTAACCCCATTTTTAACTGTTTTAATAACTGGATTTTTAGCATTATCTATAGTTGGACCTTTTGCAATGCTTATAGGAAACGGAATAAGTATATTCTTAACTTTTGCAATTACTAAGTTTGGACTACTAGCTGGATTATTATTTGGTGGAACATATTCAATAATAGTTATTACTGGTATTCACCATAGCTTCCATGCTATTGAACTTACGTTATTAGCTAAAACTGGAGCTAATACATTACTTCCTATATGGTGCATGTCAAATTTTGCACAAGGAGGTGCTGCACTAGCTGTATATTTTAAAACAAAGAATGCAAAAACTAAATCTATTGCATTACCCTCTGCTTTAAGTGCGTTTCTTGGAATAACCGAAGCTGCTATATTTGGTGTTAATTTAAAATTCAGAAAGCCATTTTTAGCTGCACTTGCAGGTGGAGCTATTGCAGGCGCTTATGTAGTATTAACAAAGGTAGCAATGAATGCTATAGGATTAACTGCAATTCCAGCTCTTACTATAGTAAAATCTGGATCAATGGTTAATTATGTAATAGGCTTAATCATAGCATTAGTTGTTTCATTTGGTGCAACTTATATTTTAGGTATAGAAGAAGAATAATATAAAAGTTATTTTAACCTCAAGGGAATAGCAACTCTTGAGGTATAATTTTTAAATTTCTAAAAAGAAATGCTATTGATGCATTGCAATGAAAAAACAAGTAGATAACATTATGAAAAGGTAGGTAATTATGGTGAAAAAAATTGGAACATTAAATGAAGAAATAGTTGCAGCAATAGATAATGTTAAAGACACAGTAAATAGAGATAAGTGGGCATTAAAATATCATATTATGCCTAAAATAGGATGGTTAAATGATCCTAATGGATTGTGCTATTTTAAAGGTGAATATCATGTCTTTTATCAATATTCACCACTAGATGCTAAAGGTGGATTAAAATTTTGGGCACATTATAAATCAAAGGATCTCTTGCGTTGGGATGATCTAGGAATAGCCTTATATCCAGACAGTGAATTTGATCGTGATGGAGTTTATTCGGGGTCAGCTTTAGTAGAAGGAGAAGAATTATATTTGTTTTATACTGGTAATGTAAAGGAAGAAGGTAACTACGATTATTTACTTACTGGTAGACAGCAAAATGTGATTTGTGTAAAAAGTCTCGACGGAATTAATTTTGGTGAAAAAAAACTAGTATTAACAAATAAAGATTTTCCTAAAAACTTTACATTACATGTTAGAGATCCTAAGGTTTGGAAGGAAAATAATAATTACTATATGGTATTAGGTGCAAGAGGGAAAGATAATAAAGGTTACGTGCTTTTATATAAATCTAAAGATTTAGTGGATTGGAATCTTCAAAGCATACCAGCAGGAGGATTAGAAGGATTAGGGTACATGTGGGAATGCCCAGATTTTTTCACTTTAGATGAGACAGATGTTTTGATTATATCACCACAGGGAATTCCAGCAAAAGGGTACTTATATAACAATATACATCAAAGTGGATATCTATTGGGAAGCTTTAATGAAAATAAGAAGAATTTTAATTATCAGCGATTTATAGAATTGGATAGAGGGTTTGATTTTTATGCCCCTCAAACTTTTAAGGATAGTAAAGGCCGGCGCATAATGATAGCGTGGATGGGACTTACTGATGTAGCTCAGTATAGTAATCCTACTATAAAAAATTCTTGGCAGCATGCTTTAACTATGCCTAGAGAACTTTTTATAGTAAATGAAAAAATTATACAAAGGCCTATTGTGGAAATGGAAGAATTACGAAAGAATCATATAGCAATTAAAACCAGAATTAATGGAGAAAAAGTATTTAAAGAATTAAAGGGAGAGATCTTAGAATTAAAACTAGAGTTAGAGAAGCTTTCTGGTGATTTTCAATTAATTATGAGAAATGACTGTAAATTGATATTCACTCAAGAAGAACAAATACTTGAGCTTTCTTTAGGTAATAGTGGATACGGTAGGGTGAAGAGGATAGTCAAATTAGATAAACTACAATCAATATGGATATTTTCAGATACATCTTCTATAGAAATATTTATAAATGGGGGACAAGAAGTATTTACCACAAGATTTTATCAGTGGGGGGAAGACGAAGGAGTAAAAGTAACCTGTAATGGAATTGTGTCTATAAATAAATGGGGTATTCGGAGTATATGATATTGGTTTGTTTATGCAGTATTTGCCTCATATTTCTTATTCTTTAACCTATTCCCTATTAATATGATTCTACAATATTTAAAGATAGGAAAATGGAAAAACTATATCTATGGGGAAAGAACATGATAAAATACTTGAAGATAAAAAATGGGTTTACGAGGAATTATATGTTTATGTTAGAAAAAATAATGGGAATATAGCATTTGTACACCCTTTTAGATATAGAGATTTTGTGAAAGAAAACCTTGAAGAATTTGTGCCTGATGCCATAGAGATACATTCTACTAATATGGGCATAGATGATACTCAAATAATACATAAATTATCCGAAAAGTTAAATACAAATTTGATATTACATCTATTGGTATGCTGATACGACCCTATTGTAAAATTTGGAAGTGTATGCGTACAGGTTTTACTTTCTAATTAATACAGCTTCATAATTACCCAAGGGTCTGACCCCTTACAGAGATTGAAGGTGAAACGGACAAGCTGTGTTGCTAATAAATTCAAGAATAGCAAGTAGAAGCCACCCAGTTTTTTAAAACAAAAAACTAGGTGGCTCTAATGGAAAATCTATTCCCTTTATGATTTCATTAATTTATCAATTGTATCCTGGTCAAAGCCTACAATAATCTTACCATTAATATCTATAACCGGAACACCTCTTTGTCCCGATTTTTTTATCATTTCCTTAGCAGCTTCTCTGTTTTTCGATACATCAATATCTTCAAATTTAAAATTTTTAGATCTCAAATAATTCTTTGTAATAGTACACCATGGACATGTAGGTGTTGAATATACTTTTATTGACATAAAATTACCTCCTAGAAAATAAATTTTTAAATAAGAGTTTGATACCCCCTATAGGTATAATATATGCAACGCATTCTAAAAATGCAACAAGTATTAAAAAAATAATTACTATATTGAGTTAATTAAATAATATATAAGGTATTTTAGTAATTAATGAATATATTTTGTAAAGGAAGGTGATTTTATGTATGATGTGATTATTATTGGAAAAGGGGTAAGTCATTGTACATCTTGCAATGGTTTTTTCTATGATGGCTTAAAGGTTGGGGTGATTGGGTTTAAGGATTATGCAATTTATGAGGCTTTAAAACTTAAGGCTTAATGTAAGTAATATAAGTAAAAAATAAAGCTCCGATTTAGAGCTTTGTTTTTTAATTTATTCTACTAATTTTAGAAACCTTTTACAACCGCGGTAATATGAATTTATGATTTTAGAAGTATGTAATCCAGTTAAAGCAGGATAGATAATACAATTACTTATTGGAGATTCTGGGCAGTCAATATTAATAATGTTTTATATAGTCAAGAGCAACTTTATACTTATAAACTATTGTATGATATAGTTAAAGATAAAAATTATTTTGTTATAACCACCAATGCTAATTGTCAATTTTTCAAAGGTGGATTTGATGAGGAATTTTACATGAAAGGAGTTGCAAAAGTATGGGAATTAAAACAGTATCAATTATAGGCCTTGGAGCGCTAGGAATCTTGTTTGGTAATAACCTATCAAAGAAAATGCCAGAAGAAAATTTGAGGATTATTGCTGATAAGGATAGAATAAAAAAATATGAAAATAGCCATGTGTATTGTAATGGTGAACTTTGTAAGTTCAATTATGTGACACCTGAGGAGTTATGCGAACCTGCAGATTTAATTATTTTTGCTGTTAAATATAGTGCATTGAATAATGCTATAAAAGATGCATCTAATCAGATAGGAGAACACACTATTATTTTATCAGCATTAAATGGAATTTCAAGTGAAGCTATTATTTCTGAAACTTATGGAATGGATAAAATTTTATATTGCGTTGCACAAGGCATGGATGCAGTTAAAGAAGGAAATAAATTAACATATCAGAATATGGGAATGCTCTGTTTTGGGGAACGAGAACCAGGCATTATGACAGAAAAGGTGAAGAGGGTTTCTGAGTTTTTTGACAAGGTAGAGTTTCCATATGAAGCAGTAATGGATATGTACAAGAGACAATGGGGTAAGTTTATGCTCAATGTTGGATTAAATCAAACAGTTGCTGTATATGAATGTAACTATGATAAAATACAAAAAGAAGGATTAGAAAGAGAAATAATGATTTCAGCTATGAGAGAGGTTATAGCATTGTCTGAAAAGGCAGGAACTAGTTTAACTGAGGCAGATTTGAACTATTGGCTAAAGATATTAAGCACATTAAATCCACAATCAAAAACATCAATGAGCCAGGATATGGATGCGAGGAGATATAGCGAGGTGGAGTTATTTGCAGGTGAGGTATTAAAGCTAGGCAAAAAATATAGCATATCTACTCCTGTAAATAGAAAACTATATGATAGAATTAAATTTATAGAAGGTAAATACTAACTATGGTAAAATTAGAAAGAACAAACTGTTTACAGTTTATTTCACTGGACAAGATTCCGTTGCAGAAATTGGTAACGTAGTGGACAAGTTCTGTTTGCTAATGAGCGAAGCGAATTTGATAATATTCTTAATTAATAAATGGCTGATACTTTATATAAAGTATCAGCCATTTATTTTTAGATAAGTTAAAATTAGCTATTTAGTTTCTCGATATCATTTAATGTCATATTTTTTATTCTAATACCCTTAAATTTCGAAGCAACTACTAAAAGGGTGATTGATAGAATTACTGATATAAGAAGTGCTACGGTGCTTTGGGTTAAGCCTGCTATGATAAAACCAATAACTGATACAAATCCATTTAATAATGCGTAGGGAAGTTGAGTTTTTACATGATCAATATGATCACACCCAGCACCAGATGAGGCAAGGATTGTTGTATCTGATATAGGTGAACAGTGATCGCCAAACATTCCACCTGCTAATACAGCGCCAATGCACACATGCATTGGTGAACCTATAGCATACGCCATAGGTATAACTAATGGCATAAGTATTGCATACGTGCCCCATGATGATCCTGTTGAAAAGGATAAAATTCCGCCAATTAAAAATACTGTACATGGAAGTAACCATGCAGGCATAACACCTTGAGTTACTTGTATTATGTAGTTTGCTGTTCCCAGTTCTTTGCTCACTGAGCTTAATGACCATGCCAAAACAAGTATAATTGCAACGTACATCATTTTACTCATGCCTTGAGTATAAATACTAAAGGTCTCCTCAAAGGTCTTAACTTTGTAGAATACCATCATTAACATTAATAGAACCCCTGCAAATAAATAGCCTGTGCATAAAGCAGATCTAAATGCATTTCCCGAAATTTTTACAAAGGGAAAACCTAGTGGTGCAAGTATACTAAACATTGTTATTAGTAAAACCAATAAAGGAAGCCATATGAGTATTGGTTTACTACCGTTAGTTTCTACTGTTGTTTCAGATTTTCTTAGTGGTTTAGAATCTGGCCAATATATCTCTCCAGTGTCTTGAGTTCTTTTTTCAGATTTTGCCATTGAACTAAATTCATAACCCGTAAATGCAACAACTGGGATAATAATAATGGAAAGAATAGAATAGATATTAAATGGGATTGCATTAATAAACGCCGTCCAATCCGATTCGGTTATTTTAAGTAAATCAAACTCCTTTTGTATAAGGCCCATAATATAGACGCCCCAACCTATAAAAGGCACAAGTATAGCAACTGGAGAAGCTGTTGCATCTAAAATCCAGGCAAGTTTTTCTCTAGACACCCTTAATTTATCAAATAATGGTTCGAAAACCGGTCCAACTATTAGAGGCGTACCAAGATCTGAAAAGAATACAATTATTCCACCAAACCATGCGGCTAATTGTAATTTTAATCTGCTATTAATTACTGTAGCAACTTTATTTGCGAAAGCCGTAGCACCTCCTGATTTTTCCATTAGGGCTATAAAACCGCCAATAAACACTAGGAGTACTAGAACTCCTGCATTATATTCATCTGTGAGTTGCACAAAAAAATATTTTTCAATCATTGTTGTAACTCCAAATACTGGCCTCCATTTTACCAATATTAAAACTCCAACGAATACGCTGGCAAATAAGGCCAGTACAACATTTTTAAATTTAATTGCAAGTACAACTGCTAAAAAAACAGGTATAACCGATAAAAATCCATAATTACTCATTCATTCTCCTCCTATATTTAGATGTAAATCATCAACAATGTATAATTATACATTACTCTAACTGTACAATCAATTGATTAGGTGTTACCAAAAGTAAAACTTACAGTTTTTAATACGACCTCTGAGATCTTTATATAAAATGTAAGTTTATGTTTGCTTAAAAATAGAGAATAGATAGGGACCTCAGGAAGGGGTTAATAGTTATGACGAACGAAATAAACCAGTTACATTAAAGGATATAAATAAAAAAAGTATTAAAGCAAGCGGGGTTTGAACATATACGTCATAATCAAGATAGAAATAATATAAATGGTGTTTTGATTGCTTCAAAGTATGAGATTAAGGAATCAAATATCCCACAATTTTATAAGAGACATTTATTTATACCAGTTCAAATAAAAAATATTAATCTTATAGGAATTTTTTGTAATGATGATAATACAACAAGAGAATGTATTAATCATATTATAAAATTTTCTTGTTGTATTATTAAAACACAAACTATAATTACTGGTGATTTTAATGCGGGACCTAGGAGTTCTAATCCAGAACGCTATACTGGACTTAAGAAGTTAGGATTAAAGATTCTCTGAATTTTCAACACTTTTAAGTATGAAACACCGTGTAGAAGATATTGAGTTCGACAATGAGTATAGAAAAGAAGTAGAAGAAGAATAAAACACAGACCAATAGGCTCTGGTGGTACTCATTCTTGATCCAATGAATTAAAACTCCCAGCATTGCTGAGGGTTGTTATTATTAAACTGACAGAAGGAAGTTCACTTAAGAACTTCCTTCTAATATATTTACATATTTAATTTTTAATTAAGTAGAGTATAGTAATTTATTTTGATCAAATAAATTTTTCTTGTCTTATCACATATTCTAAAGACCTCTTATTTATAAATTTTACTAACCTCTAAAAACTTTAAGAACTTAATTTGAAACATTGGACTATCCCCTTTCTATTAGCGATTATTTTACTTTATCTAAGGAGGGTGATATCTTTGTGGAATTACTTCCACTTGTTTAATTAATTAAATTCTGTTACTTTGTTTATGAACTAATAATATCATAGTAATTTATATTTGTAAAGAACTATTTTTAATTAATAATAAATATTGAATTATGAAACGTAATCAGGACTAGAAGTCGTATCAGCAAAGTAAATACGCTAGAAACTAAATATGAACTTTATAATCATATTAGTATAATTAAAGGAATGTACCTTAATTTATTCTTATATTTTGAAAATATAAAGATACTTTGTCAAAAGAGTATCAAAGTAAATAGTGGTGTTTACGTCCCCTAGGGGTTTTTATGAGCGGAGTACATTTACTATAAGCTTAACTAAATTAAGTATTTAGAGAACTATTATGTGCAAATGTCTTGCTTAATTTTATGTAATCCACCTCTTTAAAGATGTTTATAACTAAATCAGCCATGGAAATATCTTGGCTTCCGGCAACGCCGCTATTAATTCCTACACACTTCATACCTGCTTTCTTAGCAGCGCGAACCCCATTATGAGAATCCTCAATAACTATACAATTATCTGCGCTTACACCAAGCTTCTTTAAAGCAAAAAGAAATATATCTGGTTCAGGTTTACTTCTTTGTACATAGTCACCGGTAACAAAAACTTCAAAGTATTCTTCTACTTGAAATTTCTTTGCAATAGCCATAATTACATCAAGTGGAGATGATGAGGCAATGGCTAGCTTTAGTCCATTCTCATGAAAGTCTTTTATTAGATCTTTCACCCCATCAATAAGAGTTATTTCACATTCATCTGAATTAAGGTATTTAAAATACTTACTTCGATCATATTCAATTAACTCATCAAGTGTTTGATTAAGCTTATATTTATTTTTTAGAGTTTCCCACATATAATTGGAAGTGGCGCCTACAAAAGAGTGATGCTCATCTTGTGTAACCTTTATTCCTAATTCTTTATAAGTTTCATTTTCTAGTTTCATATGTGTTGGTTCACTATCAATAATTACTCCATCCATATCAAATATAACTGCTTTCAACATAAAATCATCCTCCTATTTACTATTATTTTTGTAGGTAACATTTATTATACCATAAGATCTCAGTATTTATCCTAATCTTCTTTTATCCAAATTTATCATCTTTTTATAACTATAGCATTTGAAATAATATATAATGTACAAGGGAAAAGTGCAGGGTGTGGAACACTTGGAAATACTAAAATATCTTATTCAGGGGCATATAATTTTTTATCCTCTAAATATAGAATAAAGTTAAATTATAATGAGTACCTTAAATCTTTTGAAAATGTACTTCATATAAATCTAATAAAACTAAATGGAATTTAATAAAGTTTGATCCGGATACAGTTCCACCTTTTCCACCAGTAGCAAGTAAACAAATCGTGTTTACAATTTGTTTACTTGCTAATAACATAATAAACATGCTGTACATGTATAGAAATACAAATATAGGATATGTTGTTAGATATAGAAAATATTTTATAACATGTATTAAATAAGACGAGTAAAATTCAATTATGGGGTTAAAAAATGGATAACTACAAAGCGAATAGCACACCACATAGAAAAAGAGCGTATGTAAGTTTAATGGGTACAACAACCATTCGCATTCATTTAAGAAGTCCATATATAATTGCATGTTGGTCTGCGGCCTTTCCAGGAATAGGGCATCTTCTTTTATCAAAATATTTAGGGGGATTTCTTTTATTTTTATGGGAAGTATTTATAAATTATAACGCACACATAACTTTGCAATTTTATATTCCCTAACAGGCAAAATCAAATGTAAAGAAACAGAAACCCTTGTTGAAATGGTTACAACTACACTTTGGTCGAATCATGCACTTGGTGTTAGTAAAACAGATCATATTAATATATAATTTAAAATAAATCTAATATATGGCTTTATGCCTGAAAGGTGAATTCATAATGAATTGGAACACACTAGAAGCGCAATCGCATAGCTTATATGAAAAACTACATAATGTTCACATAGAGTATTTCTATTTTTGGAAAAATAATATTCTATTTACTTGGAGATGGTGGATAGCAGTATCATTAGTTGTTTTACCGTGGACTATTTGGTTATTGGTTAGAAAAAAGGAAAGCACTAATAGGCTGTTATATGTCGCCTTTTTTGTTATGTTATTTTCCTCTGCTTTGGATATGATTGGTGCATCAATTGGTTTATGGTATTACCCTGTAAAAATGTTTCCTTTAATGCCAGAATTCATACCCTATGATATTTGTGCATTGCCTGTTGCCACTATGCTTTTCATTCAATATTTCCCTAATGTCAGTCCTTATATTAAAGCAGGATTATATTCTGTAATTAGTTCTTTTATGTTTGAACCCTTAAATGAATTGTTAGGGTTGTATAGAAGGACACATTGGGAAAACTATTACTCTGTCCCTATAATGATTTTCATATATTTAGTTGCAAACTATTTAGCATCAAACGATAAATTTGCTAAATTAAAATAAACTCGATTTTATTAATTTAGCAACTAACTGACTCCTTACCTAGATATAAGTTGCTTTGTAACTTTCCTATATTATTTATCTACTTTGCAGATAGCAAAACAAATTATGGTCACAACTTGTTTACGTCCCCCGGGGGTTTTTATGAACGGAGTGAATTTGCTAACAGCAAGAGTTTATTTCATAGAGTAATCTATGGAGTAGGCTTTTTCTAATTATTTTAATAACAAATCAGTAATTATTGATAAATATATTACCTTATATAGAGGTATTTGGAAATTAACATAGAAATATAGTATATGTGAAGTTAAGTATCTAGAGTGTGAGTAGTTATAGAGGACCTAATACCAGGGGCTAATAAGAAATAAGGGCTATAATTTATGATGAAGTGTCCAGGAGATGAATATATAAAAGGTGAAACTAAAATAGTAATTAAAAATTATCCCAAGGGTCTTATCCTTTTATGGGGACAAGTTTTGCTGGACCCACTTGCTTTACGAAAATTACATATATTGGTCGGCTGGTGCGATCCCGTTACAGAAATTGGTAACGCAGTGGACAAGTTCTGATTGCTAATATAATATTATGAATTAATTTAAAATTGGAGGTAAATTATGATAAAAAAAATTAAAATAAAATTTTCTAAGCGAACTATGATACTTATAACATTACTCTCAATAGCATTGTTTTCAATTTTCGTTGTATCAAAAATAGTAACAGCCCCAAGTTTTAATGCAGCAAACGTAAAATCATTGGACGATAAAAAAGTTGTAGTTATGAAACTCGCAGCATCAGCGGCAGCATCCTCAACAGCTCTATCGTTTCTACCCGGAGATGCTGCAATTCCAATCGCTAATCAGATTGCAGAATTAAGCTCTTATTTCATTGTTGTACTGAGTGCAATTTTATTAGAAAAGATGTTAATTGCAGTAGTTGGTTATGTGTCATTTACTTTTATTATTCCATTTGCTTGTTTTTTAGGTGCTTCTTATTTATACATAAAGAAAGTTGAATTAAAAAATCTTGCAATAAAACTAACTATATTTGGAATTATTCTATTTATGGCAATTCCAGCAAGCGTACAAGTAAGTGACTTAATGCAATCTTCTTACCAAGCATCTATAGAACAGACGGTTGAAACTGCAAAACAAAACAAAGAATATATAGAAGAAAAGAAAAATGAACTTTACAAAGAAGACAAAAACTGGATTGAAAAAATAGGCGATTCTTTATCCAATTTAACTTCTAAAATAGGAAATGGCATATCTGAAATAACTAAAAAGGGAGAAGATACACTAAATACATTTTTAGAGATAATTGCTGTTCTGATTATAACCACTTGTGTTATACCGATAGTGGTAATACTAATTTTTGCTTGGATTATTAAAATCTTATTCAGCTTTGATAGTAAAGGGGTAGCAGCAAAACGCGAAAATAATACGCTAAGGATTAAATCTAATCAAAGCAATGATTTAAGCCTCTAAGGTTGTGTAAATAATTTTGTGTATTCTCTCTCTTTAGTAAATATCAAAACAAATTGTGTTACAATTTATTCACGACCCTCGGGGGTCTTTGTAAAAAAATAGGCGAAGCGTAGCGGAGACGATTATTTTACTTGCTAAAGATTGAAAGTTGCATTTCCAGTTTTTGTTGTTATTGTGTAGTCGGATTAGCTTACAAAGAGATGGAGCCAGCAGATAAATTTATCTGCTGGCTCCATCTCTTTGGGTTTATATAAATTTATATTTAATTAAAGGGGGACTCTAATTAAAAAAATCAATTGCTTTGTATGTACTTATATTATCAATTAGCTATGTCATTAGAGTGACAAAACTAAAAATTAATTGTAAATTAAAGAACGTGATTTTAAAATGTTTATTGTGATTGAAGCTTCGATAGATTTTTAACACTTATTTACAGGAAGGGTAATCAGTATAAAGGTGTTTGGAAATTAATGTAGAATTATAGTATATGTGAAGTTAAGTATTTAGAGGGGGGTATATCTATAGATGACTTAATACTATTATGGCTAATAAGAAATAAACGCTGCAACTGTTAGGGCTATACTTTATGATGAGTGTACAAGGGATTAACATATAAAAGGTGAAAATAAAATAGTGATTAAAAACAATCAATACTTTTAAAGAATGATTTAAAATTAAAAAGGGGTTGAGGTTATATATGAGTTTAGATCCAATAATGTATGGAGAGTTAGGTATTATTGCATTAGAAAATTGTAGTGAATTGGGAAATAAAATTGATAATAACATACAAAAAAACAGATTGAAAAATTCAAGAAATAGTATAAAAGATGACGATTCTAATCAGAAGTCATATCTACTCCCAATACGTCAAATAAGATTTTCTAATGGTGAGGGAAAAATACAACTTACCGAGTCTGTAAGAGGAAAAGATATCTTTATATTATGTGATATTGGAAACTATAGTTGCACTTATGATATGTTTGGTTTTGAAAATCACATTGGTCCAGATGAACATTTCCAGGATATCAAAAGGGTATTATCTGCCCTAGGAGGGAAAGCAAGAAGGGTGACTGTGATAATGCCATTACTCTACTCTTCAAGGCAACATAGGCGTAGGGGGAGAGAATCTTTAGATTGCGCTATTGCATTACAAGAACTTCAGAGATTAGGCGTAAATGATATTATTACATTTGACGTTCACGATCCAAATATTCAAAATGCTATTCCTCAGATTTCTCTTGAAAATCTGTATCCTACATATGAAATTGTTAAGACCTTCCTTAAAGCAGAAAGAGATTTATTTATTGATAGAACAAAAATGTTAGTCATTAGTCCTGATACAGGTGCGATGGACAGGGCGATATATTATTCTAGTATGTTAGGACTTGACATAGGACTCTTCTACAAAAGGAGAGATCATTCGTTGATAATCAAAGGAGAGAATCCAATAGTACAACATGAGTATATGGGTAGAAATGTTGAAAATCAGAATATATTAATTGTTGATGATATGATTGCATCTGGAGAGTCCGTGTTCGATATAGTTCTTCAATTGAAAAAGCGTAAAGCTAATAATATATATGTTGCAACTACTTTTTCTTTTTTCACAAAAGGTATTGAAAAGTTCAATGAATTTTATGAAAAGGGATACATTAAAAGGGTATTCTCTACAAATTTAACCTATATTCCCAAAACCATTAAACAGGCAGAATGGTTTAGGGAGGTTGATATGTCTGGTCTTATTGCAAGGGTTATTGATAATATAAATTGTGATAAATCAATTTCTCCATTATTAGATGCAACTGAGGGAATTAAGAAACTTCTAACTCAAAATGATTTATAATTTATTCTGATTTTATAAAAACATATTATTGTTGGGATAGCTACTATGGGATCTAAGGGCTAATGAAGGGGCCCTTAGATCTTTAATTATTGAATTAAATTCAATATATTTGGTGAGATCACTGAAATTTACATAAAATTTCAGTGGTTTTGTCTTAAAAAAGTAGGGTGCGATATACAATGTTTAAACCTAGGGATTATTATGAGATACGAAGGAGTGGAAGGAAAAAAATATTTAGTAGCAAAACAAATTGTGTTCACAATTTGTTTACGTCCCCCGGGGGGTTTTTATGAGCGAAGCATACTCATCATTTTTGATGAGGTTCAAGAGACGGCGCTAGCATTAACGTCATTAAAATATTTTTGCGAAAACGCACCACAATATCATTTAGTAGCTGCAGGATCATTACTCGGTGTAGCACTTCATCCCGGCACATCATTCCCTGTGGGTAAAGTTGAGTTTATGGACTTGTATCCACTTAGCTTCATAGAGTTTTTAAATGCAACTGGAAATGAAGATTTGGTAAATCTTTTAGAAACTAAAGATTTTGATCTTATTAAAAGTTTTAAAGGTAAATACATTGATCTTCTAAAACAATATTATTATATTGGCGGAATGCCAGAGGTTGTAAATAGTTTTATCGAAACACAGGATTATACAGAGGTGCGTGAGGTTCAAAATCGTTTATTAATGGCATATGAACAGGATTTTTCAAAGCACGCTCCAAATGATACTGTACCAAGAATACGTATGCTATGGACATCAATCCCAGCTCAACTTGCAAGAGAAAACCGAAAATTTGTATATGGTCTTATTCGCCAGGGAGCAAGAGCAAAGGAATATGAACTTGCCATGCAATGGCTCCTTGACTGTGGCTTAATTTACAAAGTAGGGCGAATAACAAAACCAGATATGCCACTTATGGCATATCAAGATTTTAATGCATTTAAACTGTTTGTTTTAGATGTTGGATTACTATCTGCTATGAGTGGGCTTGATATAAAATCATTATTAGAAGGTGACAGAGTTTTTGAGGAGTTCAAAGGGGCTTTGACTGAACAATATGTGTTGCAACAATTAACGGTTAATAAAAATATAACACCTTTTTATTGGACTGCCGAAAGATCAACCGGCGAAATTGATTTTATTTTTCAAAATGGAATGAATATTGTTCCGCTTGAGGTAAAGGCATCTGAAAGTTTACAAGCTAAAAGCTTAAAAAACTATTATTTAAAATACAATCCAAAGTGTGCAATTCGAACCTCGATGTCCGATTATAGAAAAGAGGAGTGGTTAACCAATCTTCCCCTTTATTCTATCAATGGTATTTTGAATGTTCTACAATAACACTATCTAAACTAAATCACATTGAACTAAAAAGATTCTAAGTCTAGGATCTACACTAGTAATACTTTAGTGTTTTTTGTTTAGTTTACAAAAATGATCCATACAACCCCACGCCATATAGCGGGTAGATGTATGCAATGCTCCTTTTGGTATAAATAGAAAAAAACATCCAAAATAAAAGCGTACCGAACAGATTGCAATTTGTTCGATACGCTTTTAACTCATTTAATTATTTACACTTTTCAATATCTTCCAATTTCATACCCGATATAATTGACAAGCCCATCATTCTATCTTTATCTTTATAGAAGGCAGTTCTGTCGTTATTCCATAACTTTTCTTTATTATCACACTCGATATAGTCGTCTATATCTTTGTTTACTAATGTTGCAGGATAGTATCCTACCATGTTCAGAAGAAATTGCATTTCAGAAGGTGCTTTTAAATCTAACTTGAAACTAGGAATACCCCGCTCTTTATCTTCTTCAAATACTAAATACTTAATTAGAATCCTCTCCTTTTAAACATAAAAAACCGTTTTTTTAAACATGAATAATTTTCTTTATTAACCACATATTTTAAATAAGAAACATAAAAACTCCCAAGTTTTATATCTTTATATGTGGCGCTAGCTTTACCTGTAGATGAATCTCTTACTCAGTCAATATAAAATATTGTATTACTTTTATATTTTCTCTGCTAATTTAACGTGTAGTTACGTCCCACGGGGGTTTTTATGAGCGGAGCGAATTTGCTCCTAGTATATCACAGAAGAGAAGCGCTGTTAAGTGTTCAGCACCTCTCTTCTGTGATATAATGTATTTATAGTAATTAAATGGGAGACAGTTATTAATGATGAAGAAAACTGGATTAATTATTTTAAGTATTACCGCAGTTCTAGTTACTTCGGCTACATTCGCTACAGTTGTGTATAATAGAGGTGTAAGTAAAGTTCAGAAACAGATAGTGGAGAATAATATTTTACTGGAAGCAGAGGTTAAGAAAGTAGCTAAACAAAAAGCTAATGATATTAAGATTGCTAACGATAAGAAAATTGCAGATGATCTTAAAATAGCTAATGATAAGAAAATAGCCAATAAGATAGCTAACGATAAAAAAATTGCTATCGATAAATTAGCTTCAAAGAAGATAGCAGACAAGAAAGCCGCTGATAAGATACAAGCTGCTAAATTAAATAATGGGATGACAGCTAAAAAAGCTTTAGCAATGGCATATAGATTACATCCTGATCTTAACTTTAAAGCATCTGATGGAACTGAACTACCTAAGAATAACGCTTACTATGAATTTAAATTATTTGAACTTAATTGGGAGGATGCAGGAGCTGATTGGTATTTTGTTGTAAATAAGAAAACTGGTCTTGCTTATAAACATTATTCTGATAATTCTTTAGTAAGAGATTTAGAAGTTATCCGTTCCACTAAGCATAAGACGACCACAATAAATTATACTGTTAATAAAGATGTATTCACTAAATATAATTATCCTAGTGGAACAACATTTCAATTTAAAGTAGGAGATACTCTTAAAATAAATGCAACAGTAATTAATTCAACTATCAGAACTATGGGTGAGGAAAATGATATAACATTTTTCACTGCTAATGAGAAAGGAGAAAGTTGCTCTATTAAAATGTTGAAGGCTGGAAGTACTTATCTCCAAATAGTACCTAATTATGGTGACTGGGATCGTGCTTATATAATAAATATTGTTGTTGAATAGTAGCAAATAAGAAGAACCGTTGAAAGGGTTCTTCTGCAAGATTTAGAATTACTAATGAAGACGAAAGTATTTCTGTTGTTAAAATAGATAAAGTTATTTGAGTAGATAAAAAGAACTGAAAAGAACGGAATATAGAGGAGACCGCAAGCGTAAAATAGTCCCTACCTTAACCTAAGGCCTGAACTATTTTACGCTTGCTAAATGACTATAAAAATCTATAAAATTTGTATTGTTTAACACAGATTTTATCCTAAAAATAGTAGATACACCTTTAAAGAAGATTTAGATTTAAACGTTTTTAGGGATTTTGAGGGAGTATGAATTAAATAATTGAAGTAAATATAATCTTTATACAAAAATTACATTTATTAGTTGGCTGGTACGACCCCGTTGTAAAATTTGTAAGCAGCGCGTACAAGTTTTACTTTCTAATTATTTGTGTCATTGTAGTGAAAAAACTAAAGATTAATTGTAAATTAAAGAAACTGATTTTATATATTTATTGTGATTAAATTTTCTTTAAATTTTCAATATTTATTGGCAAGAGGGTTAATCTATAAAGATATTTGGAATTAAGGGGTAGAATAAAGTAATGGCAAAAATAGCAGTGAGTAAATTCGATGTGATAGTAACGACAGTTATTTATATCATAATACTAATAGTAACATGGTTTATGACTAAAGAAAAACAAGATTATTTAATACTGAGTACATTAGAAATGACAGTATTTCTACTGTAGCAAAACAAATTGTAGTTACAATTTGTTCACGTCCCCCGGGGGTTTTTATGAGCGGAGCGAATTTGCTATCCTCATATGATAAGGCATTCTCGATCAATGCATCTCTACAGAGGAGGAATGCCATTGCCGCTTCTTTCGGAATGGCTCGGGCATGCACAACTGGAAACCACAATGATTTACGCTTATGCAGACACAAAAATGAAGAGAGAAGCAATTGAAAAGGCGACCAGCGTTATCAATCCGTTAAAGCAAGACAAAAAAATTACACCATGGCAAGACGATGATGAATTAATCAAGCGTCTTTATGAATTGATGTAAGAAAAAATATTATCCCGACTTTTTACTCAGAATAATACGTTTCAACTATAGTATTATAAAGAAGGCGGGATAATGATAAAGTCGGAATAAGTGGTGTGAGAGGTAGCTAAATAAATTAATTATTTAGCTCCTACTCGATTTAAATCATTGATATTAATGGGTTTGGTTGGATTTAGTCCAACTCTAATACGAACCCTATGTAATTATATGGTGTACTTTCAATCAAAAGATTTACGAATTCCACCAATTTTTAACTGGCTTATATACATATGGGTATATTACATGTTCTCCAAACTCCTTACCAATTTCCCAAGGACTAATTGTTCCCAAGTCTAAACTAATATCACCACCATTAATATTTTCTAATTTATCATTTTCTAAAGTAACCATAGTTATTTACCCTCCATTTTTACATTATTATTTCCCGTCAGCTTTAGCGCATCCTCGCACAGACCCAGCTACAAAAGCAATGCCTGCAATTATAAGTATTCCAGCAACCACACCAATACCGCCGTTAATTTCTGTTAATTCATCAAAATTCAACTCTTTCATATTTTTCACCTCCATTATATGTATTAGTACTCTCGAAAACTCCTAAGACATTGTTAATTCTACGTTCATTTTTCCTTTAAAATCAACTTCACCCCAGAATTTATTTGAGTTTGATATTGTACGAATAACCTATCTAATCCTAGC
Source organism: Clostridium sp. (assembly GCF_050717545.1). Lineage (GTDB taxonomy): Bacteria > Bacillota > Clostridia > Clostridiales > Clostridiaceae > Clostridium_AD. The sequence continues at coordinate 4 of NZ_JBOITN010000032.1, read as the reverse complement.
TATT
>NZ_JBOITN010000031.1:0-158527 GCF_050717545.1 Clostridium sp. | reverse complement strand
AGTTCCAGTTATTCCTGTATTTCCTGTTTCTCCAGTTGCTCCGGTTGCTCCAGTAACACCAGTAGCTCCGGTTTCACCTGTAGTTCCAGTTGCTCCCGTGTCTCCGGCTGCTCCAGTTACACCAGTTGATCCGGTGTCTCCAGTTGCACCAGTAGTTCCCGTTACTCCCGTCACTCCAGTTGATCCTGTATCCCCTACTCCAGTAGTTCCGGTATCACCTGTTACTCCTGTAAATCCAGTTGCACCAGTAGTTCCCGTTACTCCCGTTGCTCCAGTAGTTCCGGTTTCTCCTGTTACTCCAGTAACACCAGTAGCTCCGGTTTCACCTGTAGTTCCAGTTGCTCCCGTGTCTCCGGCTGCTCCAGTTGCACCAGTTACTCCAGTACTTCCGGTTACACCTGTTGCTCCTGTAAATCCAGTAACACCAGTTGATCCGTTGTCTCCAGTTGCACCAGTAGTTCCCGTTGTTCCAGTGACCCCAGTTGTACCAGTATTTCCTGTTGGTCCGGTTGCGCCAGTAGATCCTGTAGCTCCAGTTGCACCTGTAGTTGCAGCTGTACTGTCTGTTTCTTGTATCTCACCTAATACTAAAAATGCTGTAATTGGTACTAAAGAAGAGTAAAACACGCTATTTGAAGTTGTATTAATTAACCTTAATGCTATTGGCGCAGAGTCAACTTGTATAATAGCAAACCCGACAACTTCATTCTGCTTAATAGGTGAAGATCCTATCAAGTTATCTCCTTGAGATGATTGAATTGAAAAAGTTATATTATTTGGTCCTATAGCTGACTGAGTCGCTACCCACCAATTAATAAAATATCTTCCTGCTTTATTTATTACTATTTCACCAGTTAATGAGTTATAAACTATAGCTCCATAACTATTTACCTGCGTATTAAATATTACATTTGAATTTATATTTATTGTTCCAGCTGTTGTTCTTTGTAATTGAAGACCTATTGTGTCCACATTATATCTCTCCTTTTTGCAATGAATCTTACCATTGCTAATCCATAATATGATGTTGGTTCAAAATATGTCATTAAAGATTATAAAATGTAAGTATACAAATAAAATACCTTTCAAAAAATAATTAATATCATAACCTATATTAAATACGTTTAGTCCATAAATATTTATCAAGCTATAAATTTTATAAAGTTACTATTAGATTTTAATAATAATTTACAAGGTAATAAAAGTTACATTAACAATTGGGCTCGCTGTACTTAGATATGTATGATTTAATAAATATATTTATTAAATAAAATACCCTTAGTTTTAGGCATATTATCCTAAAATTAAGGGTAGTTTTTCGTTTTCCATATTAAATTCATATGAAATTTCTTTTACTAAAGTGATGATTTAAAATACTATTTATCCAATTATCTATACATATTTTATTTAGATTACATGACCGTTATTATTATTCTATCTTTATACTAATGAAACACCCGCACTAGCATATCCAGTTACATTATTAATAAGTGACAAACCTACAGCGGTTGTAGAGAATACCATTAACAATCGTGTTTGTTCAGTAACAGGTATTGAAAGCCCAGTAGTAATTCCGTTACTACTGCTTCCTAACGCAACAGCTCCTGTAAGAGCTGGGGCTAAGGTTGCTATCGCCCCTGCTATCGGTGTGAAAAGATTATCTGGTGTAGTTGAACTATACAATTGTGCGGTAATAGTTACTGTAGAGTCTGTTAATGCTAGTGGAGTTACATTACTATAGTAAGCTGCTATCGATGTTATAATTCCATCTCTCGGAACAGAAAATGCAAAATTAAGGAGTACTGCTGCACCACCTGTAAGGTCTATGGTTCCGCCTAAAAGCGAAACGCCTGAAACAGAACTTCCGAAACCAACAACTCCACCAGTACCCACTAATCCACCTGCAATTGTTGTCATATCAATCGAATTTCCTGATGCAAATGGTATAATAGAACCTAATCCAGTATCACCTGTAGTTCCTGTTACTCCGGTGGCTCCAGTTTCTCCAGTTACACCAGTTACTCCAGTACTTCCGGTTACACCTGTTGCTCCGGTGGCTCCAGTATCTCCTGTTACTCCAGTAACACCAGTTAATCCTGTTGCACCTGTAATTCCAGTAGCTCCTGTAGAACCTGTAGTTCCGGTAGCTCCGGTATCACCTGTAGTTCCAGTTATTCCTGTATTTCCAGTTGCCCCAGTTGCTCCAGTAACACCAGTTTCTCCTGTTACTCCAGTATTTCCGGTTGCACCTGTTTCTCCTGTAAACCCAGTAACACCAGTTGATCCGGTGTCTCCAGTTGCACCAGTAGTTCCCGTTACTCCCGTTGCTCCAGTATCTCCTGTAGAACCTGTAGTTCCAGTTGTTCCGGTAGCTCCCGTGTCTCCGATTGCTCCAGTTACACCAGTTACACCAGTTAATCCTGTTACCCCAGTTTCTCCTGTTACTCCAGTAACGCCAGTTAATCCTGTTGCACCTGTTGCCCCAGTATCACCTGTAGTTCCAGTAACACCTGTTGCTCCAGCATCTCCTGTTGCCCCAGTTGCTCCGGTTAACCCAGTAACTCCAGTAGTTCCGGTTTCACCTGTAGTTCCAGTTATTCCTGTATTTCCAGTTGCTCCGGTTGCTCCAGTAACACCAGTTTCTCCTGTTACTCCAGTATTTCCGGTTGCACCTGTTTCTCCTGTAAACCCAGTAACACCAGTTGATCCGGTGTCTCCAGTTGCACCAGTAGTTCCCGTTACTCCCGTTGCTCCAGTATCTCCTGTAGAACCTGTAGTTCCAGTTGCTCCGGTAGCTCCCGTGTCTCCGATTGCTCCAGTTACACCAGTTTCTCCTGTTACTCCAGTAACGCCAGTTAATCCTGTTGCACCTGTTGCTCCTATTGGGCCTGTTGCCCCAGTATCACCTGTAGTTCCAGTAACACCTGTTGCTCCAGTATCTCCTGTTGCCCCAGTTGCTCCGGTTAACCCAGTAACTCCAGTTTCACCAGTAGTTCCGGTTTCACCTGTAGTTCCAGTTACACCAGTTGCTCCCGTTGCTCCGGTTGCTCCTGTTGGACCGGTTGCTCCTGTTGGACCGGTTGCACCTGTAATTGCAGTTGTATTGTCTATTTCTTGTATCTCACCTAATACTAAAAAAGCTGTAGTTGGTACTAAAGAAGAATAAAACACGCTAGCTGGAGTTGTATTAACTAACCTTAATGCTATTGGCGCTGAATCAACTTGTATAAGTGCATAACCAACAACTTCATTCTTCTTAATAGGTGAAGTTCCTATCAAGTTATCTCCTTGAGATGATTGAATTGAAAAAGTTATATTATTGTGTCCTATAGCTGACTGAGTGGCTACCCACCAATTAATAAAATATCTTCCTACTTTATTTATTACTATTTCACCAGTTAATGAGTTATAAACTATAGCTCCATAACTATTTACTTGCGTATTAAATATTACATTAGAATTTATATTTACTGTTCCAGCTGTTGTTCTTTCTAATTGAAGACCTATTGTATCCACATTATATCTCTCCTTTTAGCAATGAATCTTATCATTGCTAATTCATAATATGATGTTGGTTCAAAATATGTCATTAAATATTTCAAACTATAAATTCTACAAAATTACTATTGGATTTTAATAATAAATTTACAGGTAATAAAAATTTGATGGAATAATATAAACATATTATTCCATCAAATAAATTAAAATGCTACATTAATAATTGTTAAATCTGCTAGAATTGGAGTTAAACCATAACCGATTGTACCATCAGTTGCATTTATAAGTTGTAATATTACTGGGAATCCCGGACTTGCTATAACTGAAATTAATGCATTTCCACTAATTTGTCCTGTTAGGGATTCGTTTGAAGCTCTTATATCATCACCAGCTGAGGTAATAATGGACATTGTAATAGCTGTATCTGTTCCACCACCAAAACCATTTACTGATACCCACCAATTGATATAAAATACACCATCTTGCGTAATTGTTATCTCGCCAGTTATATTATTATAGGAAATAAATGCTGATAAATCATTTATGACTGTATCAAATACCACAGTGTCACCAGCCGCAATAGATATTATCCCTTGGTCTTGTAGCTGAACTTGCAATCCTCTTATCTGAGTCGAAAAACCTGGTACACCAGTAGCTCCAGTTACTCCTGTTACTCCTGTGGCTCCAGTAATACCAGTAGCTCCGGTTACTCCTCCTGTTGCTCCACCGGTTGCTCCGGTTACTCCTGTTGCTCCTGTGGCTCCAGTAATGCCAGTAGCTCCGGTTACTCCTCCTGTTGCTCCACCGGTTGCTCCAGTTACTCCTGTTGCTCCAGTTGTTCCAGTTGTTCCAGTTGCTCCAGTTGCTCCAGTATGGCACCCCCTACAGCAATGTCTATCACAATCATGACAATCATCACAATCATGACAATCATCACAATCATGACAATAATGACAATCATGATTGTCATTACAATGATTACAATGATGTTTTTTACATTTTTTTAAATCATTGTCATTACTATAATAGTTATTCGATTTACTATTATCAACCTCATTCCTGTGCCAATAAGAATATTTTTCACCATCTACATTATAGATTTCATTATACATAAATTAACCTCCTAGTAGCTTACTCTTTATAAACTACTAGTATATGTTATTCAGATAAAAATATATTGATACAGTTGAAGAACATTTATAAGAAAAGGTGCTTTTATAACACAACCTTAACGTATATTTGCTTTCTTCTATTGTTCTTTATATTCAATATAAATGCTACTACGAGACCCTAACAAAAGTGCCAAGCTGAATTAATAATAGCAAACCTATGCCTAAAACAATTCTATAAATAGCGAAAACTTTCATAGGTTTTCGCTTTAGATATGAAACAAACTTTTCAACTACTACCATTGCAACTAAAAATGCCACAATAAATCCAATAACTAAAGTAATAGTTTCTCCACCAGTAAAATTCATACCGCTTTTAATCAAAGTTAAGGTTGTAGCTCCAAGCATTGTTGGCAACGCAAGGAAAAATGAAAACTCAGTTGCAGCAACTGTAGAAACGCCACAAACCCATCCCCCCATTATAGTTGATGCAGATCTTGACATACCTGGCCATAGAGCAAGACATTGAAAAAATCCTATCTTAAATGATTGTTTAACATTTATTTTCTCTATACTTTTTGTCGTACTCTTATTCCTAAATTCATTTTCTATAATAATCATAAGAACTCCGCCAACTATTAAACCTACTGCTACAGTTCCTGAATTAAAAAGGTATTCATCTATTTTATCATTTAGAAGAAAACCAAAAACTGCTGCTGGAATGAATGCAACGATAATATTAGTCCAAAATTTAACACCTGATGGCTTAGCATGAAAAAACTCCACAACGGAAGTCCATATTTTGTTCCAATATAAAACTATAATTGCAAGAACAGCTCCTAATTGAATGACTACCTCAAAACTAGTTGCAAAACCACCTTTAAAGTTTATAACATCTCCAACAATAATCATATGTCCAGTAGAGGAAATAGGAATAAATTCTGTTATCCCTTCTACTATAGCTATTATTATAGCTTTTAATACTAATATAATGTTTAAATCCATCTAATTACACCCCTTTAAATATCTCGTGTAGGACATGCTACACTGATTGATATTCATATTATATATGTATAATATTAAAAACAGATTAAATCATCTCCTTCGGAGCTGAAATATTATAATGTATTTTATTTTATACCGCTATTAATCTTTACTAATTAACAATTTTTTGATAAATAATATATGAATATGCAGTGGGTACAATTACAATTACTGCAATAATAATTATGAAAGCCATTCCATTAAAATTCAATCCCGTAACAGCTAATAATACATTTAGAATACCTCCTATAACCCATACTGGGCCAGCTATCCTATGAGTTTTTCTCCATACCTGTTCATTCGCTAGGGTCCAAGGAGTTTTTATTCCTACAAAATAATTAGGCTTAAATCTACCCATAACATTTCCTAATAAAATGAATAACAATGAAATTGATACTTGTATGAGGACTGGCGTGTTATCTACAACTCCTGTAGCTATTAGAAGTGTTGTCATTTCCAGTCCAAGAAAAAATATAATCAATAAATACTTTAAATATTGATAAGTTGACTGGAAGCTTTCATAATTTTTTCTTTTAGGATCTATATACGGAAGTGCAAGAAATAATAAATAAATCGCTAAATTCACCAACGGAATAGCAAAAGTTCCAAGAAATTTACTACCATACCCATCTATTTGCCCTTGTGAATTCCAATGTATAGGTACTCTACTTGGTAGCGACGAATAAAAAAACATCCCAATTATAAATCCTAGTTACCTCTATCTCTTAATCCCACATATGTACATAAATAATAATATTACTCCCTTAAGGATTATTTCAAAGCATTACTTAATTGTTTAGCTCTTTTAATTAGCTTATTATACAAATAAACGTCATGTATATCAAAGTAACTATCATTAAATTTATCCAATTCAAACCACCTAACCCCACTATTCTCATCCTCATTTACTATCAATTTTTCTTCCTCACTCGCAATAAGGATATAAGCTATTGAAAGATGAAGATGTCCACTAACATATTTACCTTTTTTCATATGCCCGTATACAGGTAGAATATCAATAGCTATAATACTTTCTGTAAGCGGCGTTACTTCAATTATACCGATTTCTTCTTTCGCTTCTTTAATAGCAACTTTCAATAAATCTGCGTCTCCGTCTGCATGACCACCAGTCCAAGACCCATGAAATCCAACATCCCCAAACCCTGCTGTTACACGAATAAATAGCCCCACTCTACCAATAGAAATAATGATTGTTATGAAGTTCATTCCGAAATTCGTCTTGAGGATTGGCACGATAATTGTTGTGACTATAAATATCATCTTAATTCGCATTATTATGATTGGTGCGATGATTAGTATCAAAATGAAAATTAGTTATTAAAAAGTACCTATAGGGTTGGACCATTCATTCCTCAACTCTATAGGTACTTTTATATCTTTATTATCCTTCTAGTAGTTACTTAATCGTTTGACTCACATGGATATATATAATTTGCTCCACAACGAACATCTAATTCATCAAGATCTTCAATATCGTCTGGAAGCACAAACACTAGTTTTCGTGTAATCATACCACATCGATCATTACCACATTTATCTTCTTTACATACTTTTGTAGTGAAACCCCTAAAAGCAAGTATTCTGTGACAATTATCATATATAATGCATGCAACACATACTTTTTTACCAAAGCATACGTTATTTACTTGTATTCTTACAGTCAATAATTTAGCACCGTGTTTTTCCATATCTATTGGGTCTGCATTAATATTACTGCATAACTCACATGAACAATTATCTTTACCCATTTAACAAAACTCCTTTTTATATATAAATTAAGAATACGACAATACGTACTAATACTGATTGGGTCATTTGTAATTCTATAGTTACATATATCACTACAATATATATTGAACATGAGATTTATATATTGATATATGTTCTCCTAAATCAGATTAATATATTAAAATGCCTTTATTATAAATTTATAATTAGTTTGATTAATGGATCTGTACATAATACAGAAAATATACATTTCACAATAGCAATATATGCAACTATAAATAATTATGTGAATAAAAACTGCATGTATAACTGTCCATGAATAGAAATTTACTTATGAACACTAACTATCACTTCATCTAATTTCTACCCTCTATTATTAAATCATTAATTTTAACTATTAATTCTGGCAATTCCATCATTGTCTTTATTGTGAAATCAGCTCCTGCTTCTAAAAATGCTAGATTTGTTTTTTTTATAGCCTCATCTCTCTCATTTTCAGATAAACTCTCATATTCCTCATAACTTAATCCCATCTGAGAACTTCCAACAATAACTCCTACTGACCAAACCCCAGCATTTACGCCTTCTTTTATATCCGATTTTGTATCACCAACTTTTATTACCTTCCATGTTGCAGAAAGTTTTAAAGCCTCAATATTTCTATATATCATATACGGATATGGTCTTCCATAAGAATTTGTAGAATCTGGAGTAATCCAAAAATCTGGTTCATAACCATTTTTTCTAGAATTTTCTAAAACTACTTGGAGCATTTTATCAGTATACCCCGTAGTCGAGCCTATTTTTATACCATTACTTCTCAACAATTTAATAATTTTACAAACATCTGGTAATGGCTTAGAAAATATAGAAAGTGAGCTAATAAGTAATGATTCAAAACTCGAATATAAACCATCTACATCTTTTTCTTCAAAGTTTTTACCATATTTTTCTCTCCAAAGATTATTTATCCGTTTCATTTTAAGCATAGTTTTAATATGCTCTCTTTTTAACATGCCCATTGGTTCTCTTACCTCATCCAGTGTTACTTCAATACCTTTCTCTTTAAAAATTTTCAAGAATACATTCACAGGTGCAAAACATCCAAAATCTACAGTGGTTCCTGCCCAATCAAAAATTACTCCTTCAATTTTATTCATAATTTTTCTCCCCTCATGTACTCCTGTATTATTAAACAAAGTTTTTTTATATCTTCCTTATAAATTTCTCCAATGTTACCAATTCTAAAAGTATCTATATCTGTTAATTTACCTGGGTATAAAACATACCCTCTTTTCTTTACGAAAGTATAAAAGTCATTAAAATTAAATTTTTGATTTGGAAAAAGAAATGTAGTTATAATTGGAGATTGAAGTTCTTCTTTTATATAAACATCAAACCCTATATCCGTTAATTTAGTTCTTAATAAATAATTATTTTCTTTATATCTGTTATTTCTAACTATTACCCCTCCTTCCTCAATTAATTCGTCGATTGCCTTTGAGAAAGCAGCAACCACATGAGTAGGTGAAGTAAATCTCCATTTTCCATCCTTATCCATACATTCCCATTGATCATACAAATCTAAACATAAGCTTTTAGAATTTCCTGAGCATTTAAGAAGACTCTCTATTTTAGCAATTATAAAACAAAACCCTGGTACTCCTTGGATGCACTTATTTGCACTACTGATTAGATAATCAATTCCTAATTCTTGAACATTAATTGGTATTCCTCCAAAACTGCTCATTGCGTCAATAATTAATACTTTCCCATACTGCTTAGATATTTCTGCAAGTTTTTCAACTGGATTAAGTATACCTGTGGTTGTTTCACAATGTACCATAACTAAGTGCGTTATTTCTAAATCCTTACCAAGAATATTTTTTATCTCGCTCACATCAAAAACCTTATCATATTGCGTATAATAACAAACATATTTAATACCTATCTTATTAGCTATTTTTATAATTCGCTCACCATAAGCTCCATTAGATATTATGAGTAGTTTATCATTTTTACTAATAGTGGAGTTTAAAACGGACTCAACTCCAAAACTACCACTTCCTTGCATCAAAACAGATGTATACACGTCCGTTGAAACTTCTGCAATTTCAAGCACTTGCTTTCTAATTTTCTGTGTAATTGCTTTATATTCATCATCCCATGTGCAACGATCAAAGAGCATTTCCTCTTTAACAGAATTAGATGTTGTTAAGGGGCCTGGTGTTAAAAGTTTATATATATTCATATATTTCATCTCCATTTTCTATTATTTTGCTGAATCAAAGAAATCTTGATGTTTTTGTAATAGTTCTACTTGGAAATCCACCTTCGCTATTTCATTACTTCTTAAGTATAAAGGATTGTTTGTTAATTTATATTATGTTCTTGTTAATTGTGCGTAAATACTTACAATGTGTTTAATATATTTAGGCAATGTAATTACAATATTTATTGCAAGTTTGACAATAAAATGTTGAATATCATCACAATTAATGATAATATTAGTATATTAACTATAAATTAAGTGAGGTAAATTATATGTTACCAATTGAAAGACAAAAAAAATATTTAGCCTTATTATCTAATAAAGATGTAATTGCTATCACAACTTTCATGACTGAATTCGATGTATCTATTGAAACAGTAAGAAGAGACTTATCTATTTTAGAAAAACAAGATAAAATCGAGAAAGTTTACGGTGGTGCAAAACTAAAGAGATCAATTTTAAGTGAACCTTCAATAGAAGAAAGAATGGTAAATAATCTGAAAGAAAAAGATTGGATAGGTAAAAAGTGTAGCGAATTTATTAATGATGGTGACTGCATATTTATTGATAGTGGCTCAACCACATATCATATTACAAAACATATCAGGAATAAAAAAAATCTAACTATCATAACTAATTCTATCGCAGTAGTTAATGAATTAATTAATACTAACTTTGAAATAATCATAATTGGAGGAAAGATAAGACATGAAGAACGCTCCATTGTCACCTTTGACTATATTTTCAACTTCTCACAATTGAATATACAAAAAAGTTTTCTTTGTGCTGGAGGCATAACTGTTGAAAATGGTATTTCAGATTTTAATATGCAAGAAGCAGTTACTAGAAAAAAAATAATTGAAAGATCAAAAGAAATTTATGTTGCTGCTGATAGCAGTAAATTGGGACGAGATGTAATTATAAGTATCGCACCATTAAATAAAATTAATTATATTATTACAGACTTTCTTTTAGATAAAAGCGTTGCACAAATTTTCAAGGAATCTAAAACAACATTAATACTAGCAAGTGCTTCAGAATAATAAAAACAACAACTAATTAGTTGTTGTTTTTATTATCTTTCATCGAGTAACTACAAAATATGGTCATGATTGTTTGATTAATGACTTATTTTCAAACATTAACCACATACAGAATATAATTTCAAATATAACCATAACTATTGAAACCACGACTGCATTAAACATAATCCCAATAATAAGAGCGGTAAAAGAAATAAGTACAGACATTACTGAATAAGCTTTTGATTTATATAACCATCCAAAAGGCAATAAGTGTGCACCAAATATAATTGCCAAAACCATTACCATTTTATTTGGTACTGTAGGATATACCCACATAGCAATTAATAGATATAAAAATTGATTAGCGGAAAATAAAATACCTAATTTATTTAAAGGATTATCTTTTGGTGAAAACTCTGCTTTTATTATCTTTGAAATCGTATATGCTAACGGTGGAAGCGGTGCTGTCACACAGAATGTCAGTAAATTTTTAGTTATAATATTTTCTATTGGCAATAACCATATAACCAGTACAACACACCAAATAATTACAGAAGCAATAATAAAATGTAGTCCCTTTTTACCTTGTTTTGCAATATCAATTCTTAATTCATCTAAATTCATATCTTTTTCCCCCATTCAAAATATAAATAATTTTGCTAATAATAATATTGAGATTAAAACCCCAAAATTGTATCAAACATCTTTATATATTTTTATTTAACGTTCAAAATCTTTATATAATAAACTTGGCTGTACCCCCTGATTATTTTGATATTTACCACTGCGATATTCATCATATTCACCTTCAATACAATGATAATATATTTGGCATATTTCAACTCCTGAATAGATTTTTATTGGTTGAACGCAGAATATTTCTAAGGTCCAAAAGCCATGAAAACCAACATCTCCAAACCCTGCCGTTACATGAATAAATAGCCCCAATCTACCAATAGATGACCTGCCCTCGAGCATTGGAACATAATTCTCTGTCCCTGTAAATTCTACTGTTCTTCCAAGGTATAGTTTTCCTGTTTCCAAAACTAATCCCTCATCTGGTATAAAAATTTTTTTAACTTTATTCTCTTTTTTCATATCTAAAATTGGTTCATCATAGACAAGTAGTTCATTATGCAACCTCAAATTGTAACTATTCGGATTAAGTTGTTTTTCATTAAAAGGCTCTATTACAATCTCTTTGCCTAACTTTTTCTTTATCTCTTTTCCTGAAAGAATCATATATTATACCGCCTCATTTCTATAGTTTTTATTTTCTTTAATATATTTATATTATCATAATCCAGTACCTTTGTGTAGTTCGTTCTCCGTCTGGAACTTCATTTTCTAATACATCACAACTAGAAATAATTGTTTTACACCATGAATACATTTAAGATAAATTTCCCAATCTTCACGGTATCTACATAACTTTGAATTATAATATCAATATAAACCGTTTAGGAGGTGTTGTAATAGATTGTCCAACTTTAGTTCAGTGCATTCATGAATGTATTGCACATCTATTATCTTTTTAGAAATATCTACTCCAACATATTGTGATAGGTTTCTATCTTTAAGAATAGAATAAAGTATACCCGTATCTTTTTATAGTCTTTTCTCAAATACAATTCTTTTACTTTGATCATCTAAATAAATTATGCCACAATATTTAAAATCATTTTTTGAAAGCATCTTCTGCATAGATATATTTTCTTTATGTGTGTCTACTCTAATACTGCGTATGCCCCTATCTAAACAAAGTCTCTCAATATTTTTAATAATTATAGTTGATAGCCCTCTTCCTTTATAATTTATGTCAACAGCTATTCTATGAATAACTGCATATTTATCATTGCTAATCCAATTACCATCACATATAAATTCATAGTTTTTTTCTCCATCAAAAGTAACTACCACAGTACCAACCAAATTATTATCTTCAAGCAACACATATCCATTTTTATTGTTAATATCACTCATTACTGTTTCAAAGTTAGGGTAATTATCCTGCCATTGATTTATTTCACGTTCCCTAAAATAATCTTGAGCCTGATTAATGATATTCATTATACTATTAGCATCTGCTGCAACTGCTTTTTTGAATTCCATCCCACATTTTCTCCTCACTAAATAAATAATTTATGTTTTGTAATTTTCATACGATATTTATTTTAAATACCATTCACTCTCATAATTATATACCATTTGTTCCAATTAAGCTCCATATCCACAAGTCACTTTATATCTAATATTTACAAATCTATTTTTTTGGTGTATAATTACACTATAAGAATAGATTTATACTTATTATGTAACGTACGACAAGTATAATAATCAACTGAAAGGTGATGCATTTATGACTAGGCTAGAGTTTATAAAGAAAGTGGATGAAAAAGTAAGGCTTATAAGAACTGAAAAAGGATATACACAAGATAAAATGTCAGAAACACTTGGGATTTCTAAAAAAACACTTGTACAAGTCGAAAAGGAAAGAAGTAGTTTGGGTTGGGCGGTCGCAATTGCAGTATGTGTTATTTTTAGGGATAGCGAAATATTAGAATTAACTTTTGGTGGAGATATTGAAGATATTATTCTTTCATTATCATTCCCCAATAATGAGAGAAAATATATCCCAACACTTGGAGGTAGAATTTGGTGGCAGGACGTACAAACGAAAAATAGTTTTACAGTACAACAAAACATGATATCAAAACATTACAGAATATTGGCTAAGAATCATAGAAGAGTATGTTTTTCTTTTGATCTTGAATATATAAACACAAGACTCAAAGAACTTACCAGTTAATATTTGTTTTCGAACTATTATGCACAAATGCTCTATTAAATATAGGCGGTGAAGTTAATATGAAAAATAATTTATTGCTTTTAGTAAGTATAGCTCTATTTATTTATTGCTTTTGGGGTTTAATAGGGTTTAACAATAAAGATATCATTACAAAATTGGAAGGTCAGATTTATTATACCAAAAGGGTAGATTCAGTACTAACCTTATACAAATCGAACGCAAATTTGGAAAATGAAAAACTCGTATATAGCCACTTGGGAAAAGGTAAAAACCAGTATGGAACTAACGATAATATTATTGATTTTTACTATGATATAAAAAGCGATAGTATAAATTTTGTTGCAATGAATGAAGACTGGCAGCTATATAGTCTTGAAAAAGGAACAATAAACGAATATAGCTCCTCTAATATAAGTAAAACTGATTATATTAATAATCATGCCGGAAGCATTACTGCTATTCAAAAAAAAGGTTCGATTTTTTTAGTGGAAAACGGTAAAGAAAAATGCGTTAAAAAGTTTTATGGTATATATGATAAATTTACAGGATACTCACCTGTGGGTTTTTCACCCGATGGCAAATATCTTATATATTACTCAATGGGGCACCTAACTTCTGTTGGGTCTATATTAGAGGGTATGATTACCGGTTCTTGTGGTCATAACTGGATAATGGATTTAGATACGGGGAAAAGCGCGCGATTTGTAGATAGTAATAATACTCAATGGATTATGAAATAAAATTAAAACTCCATATAGTTTAATAAGGACATAATTGTATTATTTGTACTGATCATAGAGTTTTATTTGGAGGAGGAGTAACAATGAAAAATATTAATTCACAAAAAAGAATTTCGATAATGTGTTATGGTTTTTCTGCACTAGTTTTTTTCGCAATTGGTCTTCAGGGAATATTTCTTGCCGCTGGCGACGAAATAGGCTATTGTGTGCTTGATTTTTACATTATAATGCCATTAACTTCTTTAATTGCTTCACTTATCATTAGTATGAAAAATGGTTATCTGTTTTGGTTTTATCCCATATTTTTTGGTCTTTTGGGCATAATGATTCCGTTTTTAGTGTTTAGAACATTTGATGGTATAGATTTATTTTTCGCTTTTTTTCCTGCGTTGATTGGACTTATAATTGGCTTAATTATCAGATTTAAAATAAAAAAATAATCCCTTGTTATGTAAAAATTTATTGGATTGTCTATTTATATTATCTCCCTTCTAATATTATATAATTATATCATTCACCTCTCTTAAATTCTCATAGATTGCTGCAATAAACTTATTAAATTAAGTAAAAGAGTTAAGCTCTTGTGAAATACCTCCCTAAAAAATTACGACAAACACCCATTAGAGATGTATCAAATATATATACTCTCGATGTAGCAGAAGCCGTTGCCATAGGAGTATTTATTACTCTACCAACTAAAAATTTACCATATCCAATGTGACAAATTCCCTCTCCTTCATCCAGTGTATCAATTTTATATGTTTTAATATAATTACCTTGAAAATCATAAATTTGAATTGCTATATCATAGTAAATGTAAACATAATTTTTATAAACCTCGATACTTTGGTAATTCATACCTAAATTAGGAACGTTAAAAAATGATTGTGAAACCATATTTTCATCGCATATACGAATATTAGAATTATCATAAAAAACAAATTGATTATGTAACGTTGAGTAAGCAATTCCATAAACTATCGGCTTATAAGTATATTGAAATTCACGTTTAAATGTCATAGTTGTATAATCATATACAGATATATAATTCCTTGCACGTGGGTCAGTATTGGTTGATATAAATATTTCTTTAGTATTGGGGTTGTATGTCATATCTGAGCAATGATAAAGATTTAAATTATCATAATTTGTTATTAATTTTTTAGTTTTTCTATTCCATTTCCTTAACGTGCATAATCCTTCTGTTCCAGAATATAATTTGTATCCTGAAATAATAACGTCATCTTCAGGAATATAAATTAATGACTGCATTGACTGATTGCCATATAAAGCTGGTATAAATCCATCAGCTGTTTTATTATTCATCGGTACTATTTTGGTATTAATGGGTGCTTTCTTTACAGTAGAATTGTAACCATAAAATAGCATAATAGATAGACTACATATAATAAATATTGAAGTAATTTTTGCATTTTTCATATCACACCATCCTAAGATTATTTATTTTCTACTTGATTTATCTTTAGGATAATGCAATGAAAATATACTATTCAAACTCTTCATAATTTATTTCTTTTCTTACTAAAAATCCCATTATTAATTAATATTACTCTTTGGTATTAAAAATAAAAGCCCAGTACTTAGCCGATAAAAGCTAATTACTGGGCTTGTCCATCATCTATTTTACCCGAACTTTATTATGAGTTTGGGGAACTTTATTATAAGATGGCGAACTTTATTATTATGGTACAACATTAAATTTTATTTGTTCATTGCTTCTTCTACTGCAACCGCAACTGCAACAGAAGCTCCAACCATAGGATTGTTACCCATTCCTATAAGTCCCATCATTTCAACATGAGCTGGAACTGATGAAGACCCTGCGAATTGTGCATCTGAATGCATTCTTCCCATAGTATCTGTCATTCCGTATGAAGCAGGACCTGCTCCCATATTATCTGGGTGTAAAGTTCTTCCTGTACCACCACCTGATGCTACTGAAAAGTATTTCTTGCCTTGTTCTTGGCATTCTTTCTTATAAGTACCAGCAACTGGATGTTGGAATCTTGTAGGATTTGTAGAATTTCCTGTAATTGAAACATCTACTCCCTCAGAATGCAATATTGCAACGCCTTCACGTACATCATCTGCTCCGTAACATCTTACTTTAGATCTTTCTCCATCAGAATAAGCTGTTTTTTTAACTACTGTTAATTTACTAGTATAGTAATCAAATTTAGTTTGAACATAAGTAAAACCATTAATTCTTGAAATTATATAAGCAGCATCTTTTCCAAGGCCGTTTAATATTACTTCTAGAGGCACTTTTCTTACTTTGTTTGCTGCTCTTGCAAGACCAATTGCGCCTTCAGCAGCAGCAAATGATTCATGTCCAGCTAAAAATGCGAAACATTTAGTTTCTTCGCGCAGTAGCATAGCTGCTAAGTTACCATGTCCGACTCCAACTTTTCTGTCATCTGCAACAGAACCTGGTATACAAAATGATTGAAGTCCTTCTCCTATATATACTGCCGCATCTGCTGCCTTAGTGCATCCATTTTTAATTGCAATAGCTGCTCCAACTGCATATGCCCAACAAGCATTTTCAAATGCTATAGGTTGAATTCCTTTTACTATTTCAAAAGTATCAATACCTTTTTCTTCACATATAGTTCTTGCTTCTTCTAGTGAATTTATTCCGTGTTTCTTTAAAACAGGTAATATTTGTTCTATTCTTCTTTCATAACTTTCAAATAAAGCCATTTAATTATTCCTCCTTTTTATATTATTATTATTTTTGTCTAGGGTCGATTACTGTTATTGCTTCTGCAAATCTACCATAAGTTCCAGTAGCTTTTTCCATAGCTTCATTAGCATCCATACCTTTTTTAACCATGTCCATCATTTTTCCTAATTGAACAAATTTATAACCTATTATCTCGTTGTTTTTATCAAGAGCAATATTAGATACATAACCTTCAGCCATTTCTAAATATCTTGGTCCCTTAGCAAGTGATCCGTACATTGTTCCGACTTGACTTCTAAGACCTTTTCCTAAATCCTCAAGTCCAGCGCCGATAGGTAGTCCACCTTCTGAGAATGCAGTTTGAGTTCTTCCGTATACTATTTGAAGGAATAACTCTCTCATAGCTGTGTTTATTGCATCACAAACTAAATCTGTGTTTAATGCTTCCAATATAGTTTTTCCTGGAAGTATTTCTGAAGCCATTGCAGCTGAATGAGTACTACCTGAGCAACCAATTACCTCAACTAATGCTTCTTGTATTATTCCCTCTTTTACATTAAGTGTAAGCTTACATGCACCTTGTTGAGGAGCACACCAACCAATTCCGTGTGTTAAACCTGAGATATCTTTAATTTCTTTACTTTGTACCCATTTTCCTTCTTCAGGAATTGGTGCTGAACCATGATTAGGTCCTTTAGCAACACAAATCATTTCTGAAACTTCTGTTGTATAATTCATAATATTATCTCCTTTCTTATGTAGATTGTAATTTAACCTTCTTTATAGTTAGTGGGTACTAAAAAATCCCACTGGGTCAACAATTGAAATACGTCTTCAACCCTATTTTATCAAACATCCGCTAACTTATCAATAGAATTATACTCTAAAAATTAATAGCTTTTGTAAAAATTAATAATAAACATTACATATTGATGCGTTTTTGTTATACTATTCATAAAACTCTACAAACTAAATACACAATAAATAGTAGCCATGAGATATTCTCATGGCTACTATTTATTCTACGTAAACTTCTCTTAGCATCTTAATTTCCTTTGCATGCCCCTCAAGTTCATTTGGAGTTTCTAAATAAAACGGCAAGTGACGTAGTTTGGGGTGATTTATAACCTTGCTAATGACTTCTAGTCCAATAGAACCTTCACCGATTGTTTCATGTCGATCTTTATGACTTTCAAATGGGTTTTTGCTATCATTTAAGTGAATAGCATATAACTTATCAAGGCCAATAATTCTATCAAACTCATCTATAACTCCATCTAAATCATTAACGATATCATAACCGGCATCATATATATGACAAGTATCAAGACATACACCCATTTTGCCCTGAAGCGTAACTCCGTCAAGTATTTGTTTTAACTCTTCAAAAGTTCTACCTACTTCTGTTCCCTTACCAGACATGGTTTCAAGAAGCACTGTGGTAGTTTGTTCAGGCTTTAGTATAAGGTTTAACATATTTATAATATATTCTATGCCCACTTCTGCTCCTTGTTTTACATGACTACCTGGATGGAAGTTATAAAAGCTATTAGGAAAATTCTCCATTCTTTTTAAATCATCTTCCATTATTATCACTGCAAATTCTCTTGTTTTTGCATCAGCTGAACATGCATTTAGTGTATATGGCGCATGTGCTAGTATTGTGGCAAATTTGTTTTCTTTTAATATTTCAAGTAGTGACTCTACATCACTTGGATCAATTTCTTTTGCTTTACTACCTCTAGGATTACGGGTAAAAAACTGGAATGTATTTGCTCCTATGCTAAGAGCATCTTCTCCCATAGCTTTATATCCTTTTGATACTGACAAATGACAACCTATATTTAACATAAACATCCTCCAATAAAAAATCCTATTCTAATTACATATATAACACTTTCGATCTTAATGTATTACCCTATTCTACTATAATTAAGTCTTTTGTATAATGGTTTAACACTTCACAACCATCCTTTGTAACTATTACTAGGTCTTCTATGCGAACTCCTACATCACCTGGAAGGTAGATGCCTGGTTCAATGGAGAAAATTTGACCTACCTGAACCTTATCAGTATTAGCTGATGAAACATCACCAAAATCATGGCATTCAATTCCTATGGAATGACCTAATCTATGAGTAAAATATTTTCCATAGCCTTTATCTGTAATATAGTTCCTAGCTGCGGCATCAATATCACAGAATCTAACTCCCGCTTTAACTTTCTCAATTCCTCTTTTATTTGCTTCTTTTACAATTTCGTAAACTTCTTTACTATGATCTGATACACTTTTGTAAAAAACAGTCCTAGTCATGTCAGAACAGTATGAATCTTTTTTGCATCCAATATCAATAACTATACTGTCCCCTTCTTTTACTGTTGAGTTATCCAGTTCATGATGTGGGTCAGCAGCATTTGCGCCATAACCAACAATCGGATCAAATGAATGTCCTTGTGCTCCCACATTTTCCCATATATCCCCAAGCAGTTTCCCCATTTCCTTTTCAGTATGTTTTTTAGGGATAAGTTTTATCATTTTATCCATTGCAGTATCATTTAGCGTCGACGCTATCCTCATTAATTCTTTTTCATCCTCATCCTTACACATTCGTACTCTGTCAAGAATTTCAGACCCATTAACAAAAGAACTTCCACCTTTTAGTCTCATTAGTTTTATTAAGAAATGAGCTGGCCAGTTCTTATCTATGCCCATTGGCTTATCTTTATCAATATTATTTGCAAGTATTTCTACTGGACTTTGAGTATCGTTAAACCATATTTTTTCTACCCCTAAATCCTCACTTATTGGAAATAACTCATTAATAAACAGTTTGTTATGTCCATCTAAATTAATGTAAAGTGCTATCATTCTCTCACCTGACGAAATCCATTTCCCCGTAAGATAGAATATAGCAGCGCTATCAGAGATAATCATTTGGGGCGTTTTCTTCTCTTCCATTATCTTTAGAACTTTGTTAAGTCTTCCCTCTAACATTAAAAATCCCCTCCTAAAATATTGTGAACTTATAATATAGTTACTTATCACACTGTATTATGTTCTTTTCTTCATCAATTTATCATAAAAGTTTAACAATGTACACTATTTTTAAGCTATTACTATAATTAATCTATGGCAAATAAAAAAAGGCCATAAGCCTTAATTTTTTTATTGAATTATATTAGTCCAATTTAATATCTACTTTAATATCTCCATTCACCAAACAATACGCAGTATTCTCTTCAACCTTTAGATATACGTCTAATGTTTTAAGCTCTGATATTTTATGAATTTTTACCCATTCTTCATAAACTTTTTCTAGTATTGTTCCTTTGGAAACCTCCCTGCCTTTGTATTGAATGTAAAACCCAACATCAACTCTCTTAGCTATCGTTTTTTTAGCCACTGTTTTTTTTGCTTTAGTTGCAACCTTAGTAGTTTTTGATTTAACGTTTTTAGCGATATCTTTCACCGCGTTAATAGTTTTTCCAACATTTTCTTTTGTAGCATCAGATACCAATGATATTGCTTCTTCTGTTTCTTCACTTTTTACTTCTTTATCAGAAGTTAAAGTATTATCTTTTTCCATGTCATTTCCCCCCGATTATAATATTTTTTATGTTTCTTACGTTTTTTATGATTTTTATTATATATAATATCATAAAATCCTTTATTTATAAATTTTTTTGTTCTTTTATTATGTATCTCATCATACCACAAAATTCAATAGATTACTATTTTTTGTTATTAAATACATAATTATACTGATTTATCCTAATGAAACTATTCTTTTTCTATAATTATTCCTATAAAAAGATAAGGATACCAAATTGGTACCCTTATTTTTCATATTTTCCTATAACAGTGGATAAAACCGTTGCTAAATAAGAAATAGATTTATTGAGCTCTTCAATTTTCTTTTCAAATTTAACCAGCAGAAATATACTCACACCTATAGGGAAGCCAACTGTGCTAACCAGTTTAACAAGTGCATCATACATTTGCACTACCTCCCTCACCATTACATTTAATATATATGACTTTTATAATTATTAAACTTAAGTTTTTAAATATATTTTTTAATATTATATCATAAAACTTACGATTTAATATTCACACTTAATATAACACCGAATATATTATACTACAGATACTACTTAATTGAGCTTATTCTTTATAAAATGCAATATTTCCTTAGTTATTGCATTCTTATATCAATCCGTCTCCTCTACTTAAGCAAAGATATATAATTTCGTGCTAAAGTAGCTTTCTAAATTACTTTAGTATAATTATAAATTTTTGCTTATAAAATAAGGAGGTTATTTATATGAGTCATAGACATAAAGATTGTTGTTGTTGTGAACCTGTCTGTAAACCCACTTGCGGTTGTGGTAATAATAACTGTGGAGGCGGCTTTGGAGGCGGTTTTGGAGGCGGAAGTGGTATCTTGATACTTTTATTACTATTAGGTGTTGGTGGTATTGGTGGACGTGGGCGTGGCTGCGGAGGCGGCTTTGGCTTATTTTAGTTAATTAATAAATGAGGCGCTTCTAATAGTATTATTAGAGGCACCTCGTTTTTATTTATACATAAGATCTAATTCTTTTTGAATTTCTTCATTTTCTATAAATTCTTCATAACCCATTTGTTTATCCATTATACCCTTAGGTGTAATTTCTATTATTCTATTTGCAACTGTCGCAATTAGCTGAGAGTCATGAGATGTTAATAACATTGTTCCTGTATAGCTAGTTAACCCATTGTTTAAAGCTGTAATAGACTCTAAATCTAAATGATTAGTAGGCTCATCAAAAATTAATACGTTAGCATTGCTAAGCATCATTTTAGAAAGCATACATCTAACTTTTTCTCCACCAGACAATACGCTAGCTTTTTTAAGAGCTTCTTCTCCTGAGAAAAGCATTCTGCCTAAAAAACCTCTAATGAAGCTTTCAGCCTTGTCATCTGAATATTGACGAAGCCAATCAACTAAGCTACAATCCACACCGTAAAAATAATCTGTGTTATCTTTTGGAAGGTAAGCTTTGGAAGTAGTAACTCCCCATTTAACGTCACCGCTATCTGGCTCCATTTCACCCATTACTATTTTAAACAATGTGGTTTTAGCAATTTCATTTGCACCTGTGAAAGCAATCTTATCTCCCTTAGTAACTATAAATGTTAAATCATCAATAATTTTCACTCCATCAATAGTTTTATTTAAGTTTTGAACTGTCAACAAATCATTTCCAGCTTCTCTTTCTGGCTTAAATCCGACAAATGGATATTTACGAGAAGAAGGTTTTATATCATCTAAAGTCAATTTATCTAATTGCTTTTTACGAGAAGTAGCCTGTTTTGCTTTTGAAGCATTAGAGCTAAATCTAGCGATAAAGTTTTGAAGTTCAGCAATTTTCTCTTCTTTTTTCTTATTTTGATCCTTAGCCATTTGAAGGGCCAGCTGACTAGACTCATACCAAAAATCATAATTTCCAACAAACAGTTGAATTTTACTAAAATCTATATCTGCAACATGAGTACATATTTTATTTAAAAAATGTCTATCATGGGAAACAACTATAACAGTCGACTCAAAATTGAGCAAGAAACTTTCAAGCCAATTTTTAGATTTTATATCCAAGTTGTTTGTAGGTTCATCTAGTAACAAGATGTCAGGTTTTCCAAATAAAGTTTGAGCAAGAAGAACCTTCACTTTTTCAGATCCTGTTAATTCCTTCATTTTTTTGTTTTGAAGCTCTTCATTTATTCTAAGGCCCATGAGCAGTGTGGAAGCTTCTGATTCCGCTTCCCAACCATTAAGTTCTGCAAACTCACCCTCTAGTACTGAAGTTCTCATTCCATCTGCATCTGTAAAATCTGCTTTTGCGTATAATTCATCTTTTTCTTTCATTATTTCAAACAGTCTTATATGACCCATCATTACTGTTTCAAGAACTTGATGTTCATCAAATTCAAAATGATCTTGCTTAAGTACTGCAAGTCTTTCTCCTGGAGTTATAAAAACGTCTCCATTGTTTGGTTCAATTTCACCTGATAATATTTTAAGAAATGTTGATTTACCAGCACCATTTGCGCCAATTAATCCATAACAATTACCGGGCATAAACTTTATATTAACATTATCAAATAATTTTCGAGCTCCATATCTTAAACTTACATTGTTTGAACTTATCATATAATTTTAAATACCTCCATATAATTTTAATACCTCTATTACAATTTTAAACCTGTATATATTAAGTGATTTCATCTAGCGGAAACCACTCATCCATTATACCATACTGAATGTAGCTAGGCTAATGTAATTTATTTTTCCTTGTTTGCTTTTCTTTTTTCAAATGGTGGTATATCTTTGTGTGGCGAAATCATTCCTCTTGCAATATCCATTTGTAATATTTCTATATTAAAATCTCTTTCATAACTTTTAATAAGATCGAGTTCTCTCTCTACTGCTATAGATAAAGCAAGGCCTCGTCTACCCATTCTTGCTGTTCTACCAACTCTATGTAAATAATCCTTAGAATTTTCTGGTATATCTAGGTTAAATATATGTGTTACTCCTGCTATATCAAGCCCTCTAGCTGCTAAATCTGAAGCAACTAAAAGTTGAATTTTACCAACATTAAAATCTTCCATAGCTTTTTTTCTATTAACTTTATCAGATGTCCCATGAATACCCTCTACCTTGAGTCCATGATAACTAAGTTTTGAAGTTGTAATTTCTACCTCATCACTTCTGTTTATGAATATTATCGCTTTTTCTGGCTGAGTAGCACTTATAAGTTTTCTAAGGAGAACAAGTTTATCTCTTTGCTCAGTTACAAAATAGATGTGTTCTATATTAGGGTTAATAACGCTTTTATCTAAAGCTTTAATAATTTCTGGGTCCTTCATCAAAGTTTTAGCAGTTTCTACAACATTAAGTGAAATCGTAGCTGAAAATATCATAATTTGTCTATCACGAAGAGTAGTTTTTATTATTGCCTTTACTCCCTCTATGTTATCCTCATCAATCATTCTGTCGCCTTCATCTATTACTATAGTTTTTACACCATGTGATTTTAGTTTCTTCATAGTAATAAGTTCTAAAATCCTTCCTACAGATCCTACTACTATATGTGGTTTTTCCTTAAGTGACTCGAGTTGCCTTTTAATATTAACATTACCTATTATGCTAGTAGACTTTACGTTGCTACCGGAGTTCTCTGATAATAATTCTATCTGCTTATGTATTTGCATAGCAAGTTCATGAGTAGGCGCAAGTATGATTGCTTGAACATCCTTAGATGTTACGTCTATTTTTTGAAATATAGGTAGTAGATAAGCTAACGTTTTGCCTGTACCGGTTTCTGATTCTCCTATAATGTCTGAGCCCGCAAGTCCCATTGGTATAGCTTTTACTTGAATTTCTGTAGGGCACTCAATTCCTTGTTTAAGAAGACCTTCTATAAGGTTTTCTTGTAATCCTAGTTCATTAAATAATTTATTCATATGTTCTCCTTTTTTCTAAGAAATCTTGTTATTTGCATATTTAAAGATTGTTGCTTTTATTGCTAGATAATCTATTTCTTCTGGTAACGCTTCTTTAATAGGTTTAAGTTTTGTTGCTCCAATTTTTTCTATAACCTCAATAATAAGTGCTTCATGATGTTTTGGAATAAAATCATCTAAATTAACATCAAAACCCTCCGCAGCGCATTTAAATATATGTTCTTGTACTGTGAGACTTTTAAGTTTTCTCTCGTTAATTATTTCTGCTATGCTTTTACCTTCTTTATACATATTATAAGTAATAACATAGCTAGGCACCTTATCCCCATTTTTAGAATCTTGCGCGACTGCAACTTCCATTTTACCATCATCTTTATTATATAGTATTTCATCCTTAACTTCTATATTGTTTTCTTGCATATATTTTTTTATAACTGATATGAATTCCTCTCCATACTTTTTAAGCTTAGATTCCCCAACTCCTTTGATATTAAGCATCTCTTTCTCATTCACCGGGAAATATTCACTCATCTCTCTTAATGCGCTATCTGCAAACACAATATATGGCGGAACTTTTTCTCTCTCAGAGATTTCTTTTCTAAGCTCTCTAAGTATTTCAAACAATCCAGTATCTCGAACAACCTTAGCTTTCTTTTTCTCAATTTTTTGATATACTTTTTCTTGGTTTTTGAGCACTGCAACAGCTTTCTCTTTCAAATGGACAACTGGAAATTGGCCATCTGCTAGTGACAAATATTCTTCTGCTGTAAGCACGTTTATAAGGTCTCTTATTTCTTTAACAGTATATTGTTTTATTATTCCATATGTTGATAACTTATCAAATCCAAGCTCCAAAACTTTTTTATTTTTAGATCCCCTAAGCACGTCCGCAATTAAAGACGTACCATATCTCTCCTTCATCCTAAAGATACAAGAAAATATCTTTTGCGCTTCAATAGTTATATCTACAAGTTCACTATCATCATTGCAGCTGCTGCAATTGTCACACTTATCTACAACATTCTCTTCGCCAAAATATTGTAGAATAAATTGTCGCAGACATCTAGTTGTATGCGCGTAATCAACCATAGCCTGAAGCTTTTTATATTCATTTACCTTTCTTTGCGAATTGGTGCCAGTTTGCTCAATGAAAAACTTTTGAAGCAAAACGTCTGCCGCTGAAAATAACAATATACATTCACTAGGCTCACCATCACGGCCTGCACGTCCTGCCTCTTGATAATATGCTTCCATACTTTTGGTTAAATTATAATGAATTACATATCTAACATTTGATTTATCTATACCCATTCCAAAGGCATTTGTAGCTATAATAATATTTATATCATCATACAAAAACTTTTCCTGATTTTGTTTTCGCGCATCATCATTAAGTCCCGCATGGTATCTACCAACATTGTATCCTTTTTTATGTAGAAGTTCGTAAAGATTGTTTGTTTCTTTTCTTGTAGCTGTATAAATTATCCCTACTTTATCTTTATTATCTTGAATATATTTCAAAACAAAATCTCTTTTGTTTTCTCCACGAATAACAGCAAAGTTTAAATTTTCTCTATTAAAACCAGTTACATAAACATCCGGCTCTCTTAATTTTAACAGCTTTATAACGTCAGTTCTTACTTCTTGAGTTGCCGTAGCTGTAAATGCTGCTATAATCGGTCTTTCATGTAATTTATCTATTAAAGTAGATATTGCAGCATAACTAGGTCTAAAATCATGTCCCCATTGAGATACACAATGAGCTTCGTCCACTGCTAAAAGCGATATTGTTAATCTATTTAGCATATTACAAAAAAAGTCTGATTCTAGCCTTTCTGGGGCAACATAAAGAAGCTTAAACTCGCCAGACGCCACTTTATCTATTCTATCATTAACTTCATTAATACTAAGTGAGCTGTTTATATATGTTGCAGCTATTCCTATACTATTTAATGTATCTACTTGATCCTTCATAAGTGATATAAGCGGTGATATTACAAGTGTTACCCCTTCGAGCATTAGCGCAGGTATCTGATAGCACACAGATTTTCCAGCACCCGTAGGCATTACAGCAAAAGTATCATTTCCACTTATAATACTCTCTATTACATTTTCTTGTCCTTTTCTAAAATCATCATATCCATAATACTTCTTTAACTTTTCTTGTGCTTCACGCAACATATACTTCTTCCTCTCATCCGTAATAATTTCTTACAATAGTATAACATTATTTTAAAATATTTGTAGCAATATGAAACGAACTTTATATTAGTTTTAAATGGTAATTTTTTTTTCCCAAGATCAAAAATCTTATCATTATCTATTTTAGTCAATTTTATAATATTTAAAACATAGTTGTCCTTTTATTTACTAGATTTTCAATCCCAATACATTTTCAGCTATTGCTAAAACTTCATTAAAACAAAAAGGTTTGGTAATGTATTTATCACACGAAACTTCAAAACCTCTCTCTTTATCTTCTGCTTGCCCCCTGGCTGTTAAAAGTACTATATATACACCAAGCAGTTTTAATTCTTTTTTTACTATGTTACATACCTCATACCCATTTATCATAGGCATCATGATATCTAAAAATACTAAGTCAGGCATTTGAGTTTTAATTATATCTAAAGCCTTTTTCCCATCACTTGCCAGAAGTATTTCCACACCTTTTTCTTTGAATTCCTCAAGTATTTCCTCGAGCAATATCCTATTATTAACTTCATCATCTACTATTAGTATTTTATTCATTTATTGCCTCGCTTTTTCTTATGATAATGCTTTTAGGCATCTTCAAAAATAACCATTCAACATTAGTTATTTTTGAAGATGATCAAATTCACATATTAAGTAATTTTCTAAAATCCTTAACATAATGTCTACTTACAGGTACTTCCTCTTTTAGCCCTTCTATTTGTAATATAAAAGTGCTATTAAACCACGGAACTATTTTATAAATTCTATCTAAATTAACTAAATAGCTTTTATGGCTTCTAAAAAAATTCTGATTAATAAGTCTATTCCCTAATTGATTTAATGTGTCATGAGTTGTAAAAGTAGTATCCCTTGTAAAAACGAACACTTCCTTATTTAATACAGTACAATATAATATATCTTTTGGATGTACTAAGTATATGCACTCATCTTTCCAAAGTGGTAATTTTACCATACCCTCAGTATTTTTTCCCTTTTGTAGTATATTGTTATTATTATATTTTTCATTTATTTTATCCATAGTAAGTTGTAGCCTTTTCTCTGAAAATGGTTTTAAAACATAATCAATGACATTCATTTCAAAAGCATTTATGGCATATTTATCAAATACTGTTGCAAATACAATACTTACACTAAAATCAAGATTGTTTATCTCTTTCGCCAAAGTAAACCCATCAATTCCAGGCATTTCTATATCTAGAAAAACAATTTCAGGTTTAGATTTTTTTATGAATTCTAAAGCGACTGATGGACTGTCATACTTACCTATAATTTCGATTTCGCTGTTTTTACTTAAAATAAAACTCAATTCGTCTAAAGATAATTTCTCATCATCAACTAGGACCACTCTTAGCATATACACCCCACCCCCTAAATGAACTTTATATTCTCAATCGGTATATATAAATTGATATTTGTTCCAATTTGTAAGTTACTACTCACTTGGATTTTACTATTATATAAATTTTTATATTTAGCACTTGAAATTGAAAGAGAACCACAATTATTACTAAGTAAATTTTTAATTTGCTCCTTCGCCATACCAACACCGTCATCCTTAATCTTTATTACTATTTTTTCTTTATCCCTCTTAATCATTAATGTTATTGTTCCACCTAAATCATTTTTTAAAATACCATGATTAACTGCGTTGTCTATTAAATTACATAATGAGTTTTTAGGTATTAGAAAATTTATATTTTTATCAATATCATAATCAATATTTAACCTAGTTCCAAATCTAACCTTTTGAATATATAAATAAGATTTTATATGCTCTATTTCTTCACGCAAAAAAACAGTTTCATTTGTTACACTAAAATTAAATCTTAAATAGCTACTTAATTCTAAAACAACTTTTCTAGCCTCTTCGGAATTTTCCCTACAAAGTGACAATATACTATTTAAAGTATTGAATAGAAAATGTTGATTAATATATATTCCTGTTTCCTTAGATTTATTTTCTATTTGTATGTCATCTAAATTACTTTTATATTTATTATTTTCTTCATATTTTTTATCTACAATCACTGATTTTTTTCTCCTTTTAAACATATGTACACTTTTGTTCTACATTAAATCATCTCCTGAGCAGCTACAATATTGAAATGATTTTGTTTTTTATGTTTAATAATATATCGTTCCATTTCCAATATACCTTAGTGAAAAACGGGGTTTTTTTCTAAATAAACCTTGCATAGTATTAAAAAATCATATATTTTTCATTAAAATAGGTTATATTATCTATTATTACAATCTTTACTCATTAACCACTGGACATTTTTGTATTATTAACCTACTATTAATTAAGATAATTCTATTAATTAATAATAGGATACAGAGGAGGTTTTTAATTATGGCAAGTGCACATTCGTTTGACATAGTATCAGATGTAGATTTGCAAGAAGTCGACAATGCAATAAACCAAGCATTAAAAGAAATCAAGCAAAGGTATGATTTTAAAAACACTATTACTGAGATCAAATTAGTAAAAGAAGATATTAAAATTGTATCTGATGATGATTTTAAATTAAAATCAGTTGTAGAAGTTCTTGTAAGTAAATTAATTAAAAGAGGTATATCCGGCAAGGCATTAGACCTTGATAAACAAGAAGAAGCAACTCTAGGTTCAGCAAGACAAACTGCTAAAATTATAAAAGGAATATCTACAGAAAAAGCGAAACTTATAATTGCTGAAATTAAATCTAGCAAGCTTAAGGTTCAAGCTCAAATTATGGATAGTCAGCTTAGAATAAGCAGCAAGGACCTTGACACATTGCAACAAGTAATGGCACTTGTAAAATCTAAGGATTTTGATATTGCTTTGCAATTCACTAATTATAGATAGTTCTATTTTAAAATTATTAATTATCTTTAAAAGAGTTAGTACAATTTAAATTGTACTAACCCTTTTTTATTTTATCTTATCTTATATGTCTTATATTTTTTTACATTAATTTCATACCGTTGCTAATATTGTAATAATTAAAAATTTATGTATACTTTAAAAGATATTATAATATCTTTTAAAATGACAGGCAATTATATTTTATTTGCATAATACGTAAAAGTTTGTTAATTTTTATTATTATTTTTAAATGTTTTCATAAACCTATTGACGTTTTATGTTATTTTTGCTACAATTTAATTATAAATAAGTCGAAAGATGTTTGAGGAGGAAATTATATGAAATCAACAGGTATTGTAAGAAAAGTGGATGAACTTGGAAGAATTGTTATTCCTATAGAATTAAGAAGAACTTTAGATATAGATATCAAGGACGCTTTAGAAATCTATGTAGATGGTGATCAAATTATCCTTAAGAAATATGAACCAGCTTGTATTTTCTGTCAAAATGCAAGAGACGTTGTAAATTACAAAGGTAAAAACATTTGTAAAGATTGTCTTGCTGAATTAGGATCAAGTAAATAATTTATTTTTTTAAAATTAGCTATCATATACCTAATAATAAAAAAGATATCCATATTAAGGATATCTTTTTTTACGTTTTTAACCTAAACTCACTAAAACAATTTGAACAAGTAACAATAATTCTCCCTTTTTTTCTTGGTACCCTTAATTTTTGTTTACATTTCGGACAACTAGTAATTATATACTTTCTTTTTTCTTTTAATCTCTCTATAGGATTATATTTTTTAATTTTAATACTAATTAGCTTAAAATTATGTTTAAAATTTCCAATTTTATTATAAAACCCTCTTTCTATATTTTCAAAAATGAATTTCTCAGTATTTCTCCTATGCAAATTATATGACTTACTTCTCCAAATTGAATATACAATAAGTGTTGTTCCTAAAATCCATGCATACCTAGTTACAATCAAAAGTATCCCTGATAATAAGGTTACTTTTGATAGTCTATCCCAGCCATAAGATCCTCTACAACATTTAACAAACATTTACAATTCCCCCTACTTTTCTCTGGAGTGGATAACAACTGCGAATTGTTATCTACATTGACGAATATATGATTAATGCTCTTATATATATTTTATCACTATAATGCTCAGATTATTATTAATTTTCTGTAAAAGATTAGTAATGCCTGTTTATACTTCTATTCTATTACAATTACACTACTAATTAAATCATCTCCTGCGGAACTGAAATGTCGTTATAAATAAGGATTAAATAATTACATATATATTTTGTCGAATTGCATCCTTTATTTTTATTTTTTTCTTGTTTTTATTAATTTTACTAAAAACTATTGACTAAACGTGTTATAAATGTTATCCTAAGAATAAGAAATAAGTCGAATTTCCCCCAGTATTACTTATACAAACGATAAACCTTGTTTCGATATTAAATTACAAAACAGAAAAACCCCTAAATAAAAAAAGGAAACTATTTATATCTTATAATTAGTTATGAACATAATTATTTATTCATATTACGCTCTAACTAATAACCAGTGACCCATTATCGTATTGATGGATATAAATATTTTATGTAGATGTATTGGAGCAGTTATTATTAATTTAGTTTCCTTTTCTTTATCCCCCCCAATGGACTTTATAACTAAATTTTAGTTATTATATATATAAAGACCTAAGCAATTGCTTAGGTCTTTTACTTTACTTCCAGAATTCGCTGACCTCTTTTTGCACATCGGTCTTATTACTTATTATATTATAATTATCCCACTCTTTTGGGAAAAGCCTTTTATACCTTTGGTGAAGAAATCTATCATCTATTAAAAGCACTGTCCCTCTATCTTCTTCTGTTCTAATTACTCTTCCAGCTGCCTGAAGTACTTTATTCATGCCTGGGTACATATAAGAATATTCATATCCATTATTACTTTTTTCATCAAAATATTCTTTAATAATTTCTCGTTCAAAACAAATCATGGGATGTCCTACACCTACAATTATAGCACCGATTAAGGCTTCACCTTTTAAATCAATTCCTTCTGAAAATATACCACCTAAAACTCCAAATCCTAAGGTGTCATCGCTACTTAAACTATTAAAATTTTGTAGAAAAGCTTCGCGCTGCTCCTCTGTCATAAAACTCATTTGGGTTTTAACTTTTATTCCAGGATACTTTTGAGTAAATCTATCATACACTTCATCCATATACTTATAAGAAGGGAAAAACACCATATAATTTCCATTTTTAGAGCTTATTATAGAATATATATATTCCACTATTTTAGGGTAACTATTTTCTCTATGTCTAAATTTAGTGGAGATATCTTTAGCTACTAGAACTTTAAGTTTATCTCTATCAAAAGGAGAACTTAATGTTAAATTGTAATCTAACTTGACACCACCTAAAATTTTTTTAAAATATGAAAGTGGTAGTAATGTTGCAGAAAAATATATCACCGACCGCCCTCTTTTAGATGCTTCTCTTAAAAGCTTAGAGGGATCTAAACAAAATATTTTTAATATCACATCATCATCAGTACTTTCTACATAGGTTACATATTTATCATCATAAAGCTCAGCCACACGAATGAAACTTAGCGAATTAAAATACAGTTCTAAAAAGTTATCGTATATTGCAGATTTTTCATTTTTTGTTAGCCAAACCTCTAATATTTTAGTAAGCCTTGTAAGCAGATTATATACATCTACTGGCTCACCCTTTTGTTTATAGTACCCATCTTCATTACACATCTTTTTCATGTCAGCCATAAAAGCATTAAGCTTATTAATAATTTTGTACATTTGCTTGTCAATAGCTTTGATATCTCTTTTCAATTGCAAAAGCGGTTTTTTATGAAGTGATGCCGAATACATTTCTCTAGCTCTATCAACTAGGTTGTGAGCCTCGTCAACCAAAATAGTATAGTCGCCTGTGTTATCTGTAAAGAATCTTTTTAAGTATACCCTAGGGTCAAATACATAGTTATAATCACATATAACACAATCAGACCACAGAGTTAAATCCAATGAAAATTCAAAGGGGCATACTTTATATTTATTTGAATAATTTTCAATTATTTCTCTACTAAATGTATCTTCATTTTTCAAAATATCAAGTAGCGCTCCGTTAACCCTATCAAAATGACCTTTTGCAAATGTGCACTGCTGCGGGTTGCATGCACTACCTTTGCTAAAACACACTTTGTCTTTTGCAGTTATTGTAATTGTCTTAAATTTAAGTCCATTCTTTTTCATTTTATCAAAGGCATCCTCTGCAACCTGCCTTGTTATAGTTTTAGCTGTTAAGTAGAATATCTTTTGAGAATGACCCTCTCCCACAGCTTTAATCGCTGGAAACAAAGTAGATATAGTTTTACCTATACCAGTAGGTGCCTGCACGAACATCTTTTTATTTTGAGTTATTGTTTTGTATACGGAAACGGCAAGTTCCCTTTGTCCATCTCTATAACTATCAAAAGGAAACTTTAAATCTTTTATAGTTTTATCTCGCACCTTATTCCACTCATATGTGATATTAGCCCATATAAAATAACTAGAAATAATTTCATCAAAAAATTCCTTAAGTTTATTTATTGAAAAAGCCTTAATGAATTGCTTTATCTTCTCCGTCTCTAATTCATAATAAGTTAACTGAACACTTATAAGCTCAAAATTATTTTGAATGCCATATATATACGCATAACACTTAGCCTGGGCCCAATGAAGACTATTATAATCTTCCTTAATAAGTTCAACATCTTTAGTAACTGTTTTAATTTCATCTATGGTAACTTTATCGCCAATAATTAAAATACCATCAGCACGCCCTTCAACTTGAATTACAGTATCATTATATAATATTCTATGTTTTAAACTTACCTCTGCCAAATACTCTTCTCCAAATATAATAGAATACTTTTCTCTGTTTTCATGCTGAATTTTTTGATGCGCCTTTGTACCATCTACAGCTCTACTACTGCCCATAAATCTCGAATCTAAATCGCCAGCCCGTAGTACAAATTCTACTAAGTTACGCACAGATATTTTTATATCTCTATTTTTATCCACAGATTATACCTTCTTTTTTTAATAACTACCGTCTTTATTGAATAATAATATAATTCATTGTATTCATTAAAATATAACGACTTCAGTAGAAATATAAATTTTCTTCTGAAGCCGCCTTTATTATACCATTATAGGTAATACTTTAACTATTTTTTTGAGCTTCAATAGACTCATTTAACTCATTGAGCTCTGTCCAACGTTTCATTAGACGTTCTGATTCAGATCCAATATATTTTTGCTGCTTCATCAATTTCTCCAAATATTCAAAATCACTGCCTGCAGCATTAATCTTTTTATTAACCTCAACAAGATCTGCTTCTTTTTGTTCAACTAAACCATCAATTTCATCAAATTCCTTTTGCTCTTTAAAAGTAAATTTCAAAGGTTTATCCTGCTTAATTTCTGGGATAATATCCTTTATAGCTTCTTTATCTTCACTTTCATTACTTTCTTCATTATCTTCAAGTAAGTTTGGATTGTTTTGTATATATTCTTGATATTCAGTATAATTCCCTACAAATTGAATTATCTTTTGATTTCCTTCAAAACTAAATATTTTATCAGATACTCTATCTAAAAAATATCTATCATGAGATACAGTTATAACCACACCATTAAATCCATCCAAATAATCTTCAAGCACTGCTAGAGTTTGTATATCAAAGTCATTGGTAGGTTCATCTAAGAATAATACATTTGGAGCTTCCATAAGAATTCTTAAAAGATATAGCCTTCTTTTTTCCCCACCGGATAAACTGGAAATAAATGAATGTTTTGTAGTTCCATCAAATAAAAATCTCTCAAGCATTTGAGAAGCTGTAATCTGTTCTCCATCACCTGTGGTTATAAATTCTGCTCCTTCACGGATATATTCTATAGCACGTAGCTTTTCGTCCATCTCACCATTTTCTTGATGGAAGAAACCAATCTTTAATGTTTCGCCCCAATCAATTATACCTGAATCAGGACTTAGTATACCGCTTAAAATATTCATAAGCGTAGATTTACCCATACCATTAGGGCCTATAATACCTACTTTATCTCTCCTAGTAAAAACATGATTAAAGTCACTAATTAACTTTTTATCACCAAATGCCTTATAGATATGTTCAACATTCATAATCTTTTTACCAAGTCTCGTTGATGCAGAGTTTAATTCTAGCTTTTCGTTTGTTACCTCAACTTTTCCATCGCGAAGCTCATCAAAACGATCAATTCTAGCTTTTTGCTTAGTAGTTCTAGCTTTTGCACCACGTCTTATCCAAGCTAGTTCCTTTTTAAATAAACTCTCTCTTTTTTTCTCCATTGAACCCATTAAAGCCATTCTTTCAACTTTCTTTTCCAAAAACACACTATAATTTCCCTGGTAGCTATATAGATTACCTTTATCTAATTCGATAATTTTATTTGTAATTCTATCTAAAAAATACCTATCATGAGTAATCATAAGTAATGCACCTTTTCTATTATTTAAAAATTTCTCAAGCCAATCTATTATTTCATTATCCATATGATTTGTAGGTTCATCCAGTATTAGTAAATCTGATGGAGTAATTAGGGCACTACATAAAGCTACTCTTTTCCTTTGTCCACCTGAAAGCTCACCAATTTTTTGCTTAAAATCAGTTATTCCAAGTTTCGTAAGTATAATTTTAGCATCATTTTGTACTTCCCAACCATTGCATGCATCCATCCTAGTGTTAAGTCTCATTAAAGCATTTTGGATTTTTTCATCCTCTGGATTTTCTTCCATTTTTTCTAAAGTAACCTCATATTCTCTTATAACCTTCATAATATCAGTTTTACTCTTAAAAATTTGCTCAAGCACTGTAGCTTCTGGGTCAAATTCAGGATTTTGAGATAAATATTCTATATTTATCATACTACCTTTTAAAATTCTTCCTTCATCAGGAACTTCAAAACCAGCTATTATTTTTAAGAAAGTAGACTTTCCAGTACCATTAACTCCTATTAAACCAATTTTATCACTATCGCTTATACCTAGTGATGCTTTATTAATGAGTATTCTCTCACTAAAGCTTTTACTCATTTCTTCTATTGTTAACACATTCATTTATGTACCACCCTTTTCATTTAATAAAACCATACTTTAATTATAACCAAAAAAATAGCCAAGGGATAGCGGAAAATTTTCGAAGGCAAATTTCTCACTATTACCTGACTATTTATTTTAAAAAAATCTCTCCAATTCACAATCTAGCATATTCTTAAATAAGAACTATTTCTTATGTGAGGATAAAAGTGGATTATTAATTTTCTTTTGCTTAGCTAAACTAATTTGGTATTCTATTAGCTTATTTTGAGAATCAATTATTTTATACTTATAAGATTGCAGCTTAAATTTCATTTCTTTATTTTCTCTGTTCATATTAATGTTTTCTTGATTTGAACTTTGACTAGCCTCTTGTAAAATATCTAATTGTTGTTGCATTTCTATATTTTCTTGCTCTAAAGTTTTTACATATTCTGTTTTCTCTACTTTTTTACACTTATTAAGCAATTCTTGATTATAATCTTCCAAATGACTTAGTTGTTTTTTTAAACCCTCTAATTGCTCAGTAAGTTCTTCATCACGCACTTCTATGGATTTAACTTTACTTGAGAGTTCATTGCAACATATACTACTTTTAAACATATCATCGCCTAAATTTAACGCAGTTAGAATTGCCGCTGACGAAGTACTAAGCTTCTCATTATTACTCATTATATTCTTTATTTTTTTATTAACATAACTAGCTACCTTATGTAAATATTCTTCTCTTTCATCGCCCTTTAAATTATATTCAACACCATTTATTTTTATTGTTACAACATTCATCTAAAACACCCTCTTAGACAGATTAGTTGATATCATTGTATCACATTATAACTTTTAATAAAACCATTTTTTTCAAATTATACATGTATTTAATACAATTATTATATTAACCTATTATTTTTAAAGATGTTGTAAATTATTATAACCCCCTTGCTATAAGAGGGTTATAATTTAATGCTTTTATCTAAGCTGAGCACCTATTTTGTGCTCTAATGTTCTTAATATTTTATCATGTACCTTATTTACCTCATCATCTGTTAACGTCTTGTCGGCTCTTCTATAAAATATAGCATAAGCTACACTTTTCTTACCGTCAGCTATTTGTTTACCCTTATATACATCAAATAACTTAGTACTTTCTAAAATATTACCACCTTGTGCTACTATTATATCCTCTATATCTTGAACTAAAATTTCCTCGTCAACTATAAGTGCAATATCTCTTGTTACAGCTGGAAATTTAGGTAGTGGTTTATATTTCTTGTTAAGCTCCGCATATTTATATAGTATATCTAGGTTTAGCTCTGCTATATAACACCTTGGCTCAACTTCGTAGTTTTCAGATACAGTTGGGTGAATTTCACCAACTACACCTGCAAATTCTCTTTTTACAAATAAATTAGCGGTTTTACCAGGGTGATAAGTTGGGTTTTCACTTTCTCTTTTAAAAGATGTATTTTTCATTCCTAGAATTTCTAGGACATTTTCTACAACACCTTTTAAGTCCAGGTAATCAACATTCCCATACATACCTATAGTCAATATATTTCTTTCCTCCGGTAGTTTATCTGCATCTTCATTTGGGATATAAACTTTACCTATTTCAAATAACCTAGCTTCTTCATTGTTTCTTGAGTAGTTCCTTGATAAACATTCCATCATAGAAGCTATGGTTGTAGTTCTCATTATACTATAATCTTCTCCTAGAGGATTTCTGATAGTAACTACTTTCCTTAATTCGCTGCCTTCTGGAACCAAAATTTTATTGAATAATTTAGGGCTTACAAATGAATAACTAATAGATTGATTGAGTGAACTGGAAGTTAGTGATAGGACTACCTTATCTTCTAATTTTTGTTTCTCACTTTTTCCACTTTTTAAAGTCTCACATTTAGGCATAGTAGTTGGTATATTATCATAGCCATATATTCTTGCTACTTCTTCTGCTATGTCTTCTCTTATGTTAATATCAGCTCTAAATGTAGGTACCTGTATAATTAAAAAGTCACCTATTATGTCAGTAGTAAGTTCTAATCTATCAAGGTACATTTTCATATCACGTTTTGATATATCAGTTCCTAAAAATTTATTAATCCAGTTAGCATCTACTTCTAAAGAATGAGGTTTAATAACACTAGGATACACATCTACGCACCCGAGCATTATTTCACCTGCGCCTAACTCTTCTACTAAATGGCAAGCTCTTTCTATAGCTATTTGAGCAATATTAGGATCCAAATCTTTTTCAAATTTTGAAGACGCATCAGTTCTTAGTGCCAGTTTTTTAGATGCAAGTCTTATATTAACTCCATCAAAGTTTGCACTTTCAAATATTATGCTTATGGTATCTTCTTTTATTTCTGAATTTAAGCCACCCATTATACCTGCAAGTCCTATAGTTCTATCTCCATCTTTTATTGTTAAAATAGTTTCATCTAAATTTCTTTCTTTCTCATCCAATGTAACAAATTTATCATTGCTCTTTGCCCTCTCAATGATTATATTGTTAGTTGTAATTTGCCTGGCATCATATGCATGCATAGGTTGACCAATCTCAAGCATAACAAAATTTGTAATATCAACTATATTATTAATAGGCCTAAGTTCCGCCTCGATTAGTCTTTCTTGCATCCATTGTGGTGAAGGTTCAATTTTTATATTTTTTATTCCCTTTAACATGTATCTTCTGCAAAGTTCATCTTTAATATTAACTTTGTAAATATCTTCTACATTATCTAAGTTAGAAGCTTTATAATCTAGCGATGGTTTTCTTAGCGTTGTGCCAAGAGTTGCAGCTGTTTCTCTAGCAATCCCTAAAACGCTAAGGCAATCCGCTCTATTTGATGTTATCTCAAAATCAATTAAAACACTTTGAAGTTTTAATACTTCTTTTATGTCTTTACCAATAATCGTATTGCTTGGAAGTATCATCAATCCATATACTGGTTCATCTGTAGCAATTCCAAGTTCTTCCTCAGAGCAGAACATACCATTTGAAGCTATGCCACGAAGTTTACCTTTTTTTATTTTTAATCCCCCATGAAGAGTTGAGCCGTGAAGGGCTACTGGTACAATATCCTGTTCTTTCATATTAGTAGCTGCCGTAACTATTTGTGTTGGTTTATCAAGGCCTATATCTACCTGACACACAACCAATTTGTCAGCATCGGGATGACGAACTATTTCTATTATTTTCCCCGAAACAACATTCTGAATTTCAGCACCTGCTATAATAACTTCTTCTACATTTGAACCAGACATTGTTAATCTATCGCCAAGTTCCTTTGGTGGAATATTTATATCTACATAATCTTCAAGCCATTTAACTGGAATTTTCATTATATATCCTCCTAGCATTTTTATTATATTAAAATTGTTTTAGAAATCTCATATCACTTTCATAAAGTGCGCGAATATCATCTATTCCATATTTAAGCATTGTAATTCTGTCTAGTCCAAATCCAAAAGCAAATCCGCTATACACTTCTGGGTCAATTCCACAATTCCTTAAAACATCAGGATGAACCATTCCACAGCCTAAAAGTTCTATCCACCCACTGCCCTTACAAACATTACAACCTTTTCCCTTACATACAAAACAAGTAGCATCCATCTCAGCAGATGGTTCTGTAAAAGGAAAATGATGTGGTCTAAACTTTGTTTCCATTTCGCTACCGAACATCTTTTGCGTAAATGCTTCTAGCGTCCCCTTCAAATCAGAAAAAGTTATACCCTTATCAACAACTAATCCTTCAATTTGATAAAATATTGGTGAATGAGTAGCATCTGCTGCATCTGACCTATAAACCTTACCCGGAGATATCATTTTAATAGGTGGTTTCTGAATTTCCATAGTTCTTATTTGTACTGGTGAAGTTTGAGTTCTTAAAACTATACTATCATTTATGTAAAAAGTATCTTGTTCTCCTCTTGCAGGATGATCTTTAGGTATGTTTAACGCCTCAAAATTATAATAATCTCTTTCTACCTCAGGCCCCTCTTCAATCGCAAACCCCATAGACAAAAATATGTCATTAACTTTTTCAAGTGTTAGTTCAAGTGGATGTCTTTTTCCCACTATTTGTTTTTTCCCTGGCATAGATATATCTATAACCTCACTTTTTAGTTCCATTTCCTTTTTATTGCTTTTTAATATATCTGAGGCTTTAGTTATAAGTGATTCTATATCTGCCCGAACTTCATTTGCCATTTTACCAACAATTGGTCTTTCCTCATTTGAAAGCTGCCCCATACCCCTTAATATTTGTGTAAGCTCTCCTTTTTTCCCTAAATACTTAACTCTAATGTTTTCCAACTCTGTTTTTACACTAGCAATCTTTAATTCTTCTAAAACTGCTGCTTTTATTGTTTCCAACTTTTCTTTCATAATAAATGCTCCTTCCATTTTTATTTCTTAATAAATCTTATAGTTTTTTATAAAACAAAAAAAAACCGTCCTCACTAAAGGGACGGAATATCCGCGTTACCACCCTAATTGACTATAAATAGTCCTCTTAGATAAATTTATCGATTCTACCCGCTATCAGTTACTTAATTTCACTGCTAGAACTCCGGAGTGAACTTCAATATAAAAATTATTTAAGCAAGCTCTCAATCTAGGCTTCTTATCCCTGTAAATATTTTTATATCTACTTTCTCCATCACAGTTTAATATCATTTATTTCATTATTATTTATTATAAATTTGTTATAATTAATTTGTGAAAGTATACAAAACATTATAACCACAAATGAAGAAAATTTCAACTATAAGTTTTATATTATGTATTATTTTTTTGTCTTACCACTTCATACATCATAATTGAGGCAGCTACAGCTGCATTTAAAGATTCTGCACCACCAGGCATAGGAATTTTTATTTTTATATCGCTTATAGTATAAATTTCTTCGCTTATACCATTACCTTCATTTCCAACCGATATAATTACTTTTCCTTTTAAATCTACATCATAAAAATTTTTATCAGTATCTAACGAACTAGTAACTAATTTAAATCCATCATCTCTAAGTTTTTTTAAAAGCGATAAATCCTCATCATAAATAACAGGTATTTTAAAAATGGATCCCATTGTAGCTCTTAGGGTTTTTTCATTATAAATATCTACTGTTCCCTTTGTAATAAGAACTCCTAACGCTCCCGATGCATGAGCAGTTCTTATTATAGTTCCCATGTTACCTGGATCCTGAATTTTATCAGCTAACATATAGAACCCATGATCATATTTAATTTCAATAGGCTTATTTTTAAGCACCGCAATAATACCTTGTGGATTATCAGTATCGCAGATACTTTTAAATAAACTATCACTAATAATATAAACTTTAGTGTTTTTACTTAACTTTAGCTTCATGTTTAAGTCTTCATATTTAGATTCTCCTGTAGCACTTATAAACATGCTCACCACTTCAAACCCTGACTCTAACGCTTCTTGTACAAACCTAAATCCTTCAACTAAAAACATATTACTACTTACTCTATACCTTTTTTCTTTTAATTTTCTAACATCTTTAATCAATAAATTATCCTTACTTTGAATATATTCCAAAAGAAGTACCCCTTATTTAACTAGATTTTCTAACTTATTTAATTCTTCAATGTTGCCTATAGCCACAATAATATCACCAGGTTCAATAACATTATCTGCAAGTGGAGAAACATCGATATCATTATTTCTTTTTATAGCCATTACATTAATACCATATTTTGCTCTTATATTTAATTCTCCTAATGTTTTATTATGCCATTCTTCAGGGCTAATAACTTCTGCTATACTATAATCAGGAGATAATTCAATATAATCTAATATATTTGAAGATACTAAATTATGGGCAACTCGCACACCCATATCACGTTCTGGGAAAACTACTCTATCTGCACCTATTTTATATAGCACTTTAGCGTGTAATGCATTAGTCGCTTTTGTTATTACATATTTCACTCCTAATTCTTTAACTAGAAGTGTTGCCAAAATACTAGATTGAATATTAGTGCCTATACTAATAACTGCGCAATCAAAATTACGAATACCAAGAGCTCTTAAACTATTCTCATCATTTGCATCAGCTTGAACTGAATGGGTTACATTATCTGAAATTTCTTGAACTACTTCCTCATCACAATCAACTGCTAATACATCATTTCCTAAAGAATATAATGTTTCAGCAACCGACGTTCCAAATCTTCCAAGACCTATAACAATAAACTGCCTTTTACTCATTTACACCACCCCTATCCAATTAAAATTTTACCTTCTGGGTATTTTATTTTACCTGATTTAGATTTCTTATTTTTAGCTAATGCAAGTATTATAGTAAGCGGTCCTACTCTACCTGCATACATCGTAATCGCTATTATTATCTTTCCTGCAAGTGTTAATTTTGCAGTTAACCCTAAAGTTAAACCTACTGTAGCAAATGCTGAAGTAGCCTCAAATAAAAGATATTCAAAAGGAATATTCGATTGCTGCATAATTGATAATGCCATGGTAACGAAGATAACAATTACAAACCCAAGGACAGTTATTACTAATGATTTATAGACAAGTTCCTTGTTTATGCGTCTTTGAAATATTTCAGTATCATCTCGTCCACGAGCCACAGAAACTACTGTCATAAAAAGCACAAATGCAGTAGCTGTTTTTATTCCTCCTGCGGTTGAACCAGGTGATCCACCAATAAACATTAAAATCATTGTTAGAAATTTTCCTGCTGCAGTCATTTCATCTATTGGAATAGAGTTAAACCCAGCCGTTCTCGGGGAAACTGATGCAAAAATTGAGGATAAAACCTTGCCTTTAATAGTCATACCCTGCATAGTATTAGGGTTGCTCATCTCAAAAATAAACATAAATATTGCTCCTCCAAGAACCAATGCTATAGTTGAATAAATAACTACTCTAGAATGGAGTGACAACTTTTTAATTCCTTTGTAATTGTAAATTTCTACCCAAACGTAGAATCCTAAACCACCTATAATTACTAAAGCAGAAATTGTTAATATTATTACAGAATTATTAGCATAAGAAACAACACTATTAAAGTTTCCCATCAAATCAAACCCAGCATTGCAAAAAGCAGACACCGAATGGAATACACTATAATAAATTCCTTTGCCTACTCCAAACTCAGGAATAAATTGTGTTGCAAGTAGCACAGCTCCACTTATCTGCACAGCCATCGTAAATATTAATACATATTTGGCCATTTTGACTAACCCTTGTAATGAATTAACATTCATAGCTTCCTGCATTACCATTCTTTCTTTTAATGTTATTCTTCTACCTAAAAGTAAAAAAGCAAGCGTAGCAACTGACATAAATCCAAGTCCACCTATTTCTATAAGTAACATTATTACCGTTTTCCCGAAATATGTCCAATATGTACCAGTGTCTAATACTACGAGACCAGTAACGCACACAGCAGATGTAGAGGTAAATATACAATCTATAAAAGGAGTAATTTCACCACTTTGCGAAGCTACCGGCAAACTTAGAAGCATCGCTCCTATAACTATAACTATAGCAAAACCTAAGGCAAGTATCCGAACAGGAGTATATATACTTTTCTTTTTAAGAACTTTAATATTCAATTCCAACTTAGTCACCTCTACACCTATAATTTTTCATCAATTACATTTCACTAATTACATTTCATTAATTATATCACTTAAGATATTTTTGTCAAAAATGCAATAAAAAATGTAGCCAAATGGCTACATTTTTAAATAAATAATTTTATGCTTGTAGTTGTTTTTTTGCAACTTCTACTAATTCAGCAAAAGCTTTTGGATCATTTATTGCAATTTCAGAAAGCATCTTTCTATTAATATCTATTCCTGAAAGTTTCATTCCATTCATAAATCTTGAATATGAAAGATCGCTTAACCTTGTAGCCGCATTTATTCTAGCTATCCAAAGTGTTCTAAAATCTCTTTTCTTTAATTTTCTTCCGATATATGCATTTCTAAGTGCTCTCATTACTGATTCATTAGCTGTTTTAAATAACTTACTTCTTCCACCGTAGTAGCCTTTTGCAAGTTTTAATACTTTCTTATGGTTTTTACGAGAATTTACTGCTCGCTTAATTCTTGCCATTTTATATACCTCCTAATCACCATTCAATTATAAGTATGGTAACAATTTCTTCATCGCTTTTATTTGAGTAGTTGAAACATATCCTGTTTTTCTAAGATTTCTTTTTCTTTTGGCACTTTTCTTTGTTAATATATGGCTTGTAAAAGCTTTCGCTCTCTTAAGCTTGCCTGTTCCTGTTTTCTTAAATCTTTTTGCTGCGCCTCTATGTGTTTTCATTTTAGGCATAATAAAATTCCTCCTCTCGGTTATGCTTTTTTGGGAGCTAAAATCATTAT
Source organism: Clostridium sp. (assembly GCF_050717545.1). Taxonomy (GTDB): domain Bacteria; phylum Bacillota; class Clostridia; order Clostridiales; family Clostridiaceae; genus Clostridium_AD. The sequence continues at coordinate 114,439 of NZ_JBOITN010000031.1, read as the reverse complement.
CATATTTCTTCCCTCTTGCCTTGCTGGTTTTTCGACAATATAAACATCACCGATCTTGTCTACAAAAGATTTTAAAATCTTATGTCCTACTTTAGAGTTTTCAATTTCTCTTCCTCTAAATCTTACAGTTATCTTTACCTTATCCTCGTCTAGCAAGAATTTTTTAGCATTGCTAGCCTTAATTGCAATATCATGATCTTCTATTGTTGCACTTAATCGTATTTCTTTAAGATTAACAACCTTTTGCTTCTTTTTAGCTTCTTTTTCTTTTTTCTGATTTTCGTAAATAAATTTACCAAAATCCATTATTCTACACACTGGAGGTTTAGCAGTAGGCGACATCATAACTAAATCCATATCTGCCTCTTCTGCAAGTTTTAAAGCATCTTTAGTATTTAAAATACCTAATGCATCACCTGCAGCTCCAATAACTCTTATCTCTGAATGTCTTATTTCCTCATTCATCATGAAATTTTTGTTTTTACTAATAGTTTTCACCTCCTAGGTGTATTTAGATAACCTTATTATATTTAAACAATTAAAAGGACGGCAAAATGCCGTCCCTAATAGTAACAAATTTAAATTACTAATCAACCTAACTAGCATTGCTGTAAGGTGAGAAACGGCTGTTTCTTCTTGTTAAACATATTTATATAAAATTATTTTCATATTTTCATTCACAACAATTAATATTATACTTCCTTACCAATTGTTTGTCAATATTTTTTATTTCATTCATATATTTTATGGCTTAATTCCAAACTTCCATTTCTTTTTTTATCTTCTCACATTCGTAACAACTATCACAATAAAAAACTTTATCCACAAATACCTTAGTTATAGTTCCAATAAATTCTTTATTTTTACAATTCTCAACGCAATGTATAATTATTTTTTTAGGAGCACTAGTTATAAGTGCACTAATTATAAGTTCTTCTTGATTTTCTTTTGAATCAAACTTAACATCTGGTAACTCCGTTATCATATTTCCTACTAAATCATTTCCTTGTTCATCTCTCAAATGATAATTTCCATTTTTTTCAATTAAAATATTAACCTCGTTTACCTTACTTTCCTGAACTTCAACAAAGTATTTAAGGAGTTTTATAAACTCATTATATTCTTTATCAACCATATATTCTTCTACAACCTTATCTACTATACATTCTAAATCTGCATTTATCTCTTTTGTCCTGAATGTTAAAAATCCACTTATATTAATTTCATTATTTTCTTCTATACACCTAGTTATTTTATCTATGATTTTATTTTTCCTATTTATACAATACACCATATTAGGGCCTAATATGGCACCCTCGCATATCAAAGCTTCTAGTATTTTCGGTTTGATTTGTTTTATTTCATCATATTGAAGAAAAAAATAGGTTTCAGCTAAAAACTCATTCATTTCTTTTTTGCAAAATTCTATTGTAACTATTTTATATAACATATTAGCAACATTCAAATTGAATGTTTTGACATTACTATCACTTAAATTATCATCACTGCAAAAAAACTTTACCAAGTGACTATCTTCTATTATACAATCAAATACGCCTAGTTTATTTTTTTTATCTTCAAAACATTTTTTCATATCTTCAATTTCTTCAACAATATATTCCATACTCCTATTATATGCAATAGTTAATAAAAGCATTTGTCACGCTCCTTTCTCATTTTGATAGTATGCGTGTAATATTAATGTATATGCACCAGAGCTTAAACAATTATCGACATATTGTACTTTTAATAATTTTATGTTATAAAATAAACACAATAAAAGAAGTTATCCACATTGTTTTTTTGCGAGATGTTTCCTATATAATAAAATATATGTATACATATACGAAGGAGTATTATAATGAAAAATGTTATAAACAATAATTTAATTATTGATTTTAGAACTGATAAAGAAGAAAAAGAACATTTAGTATCTTTAGGCTATAATTTGCTTATTTGTCCTCCAAGTAGCCTGCTATATGATGCTGTATGTGGTCATCCCGATATGCTTATGCACATCTGTGATAATAATATTGTGGTACATAAAGATATGGATAGTGAATTTATACAAGATTTAGTTCTACTAAATTATAAGGTTCATAAATCAAATTTATCTCTAAAAATAGAATACCCATATGATGTGTCTCTTAATGCGCTTAGTATAGGAAATCTGCTTGTTCACTCAATTAATTCTACTGATCCAGCTCTTTTATCTTTTTTTAAACATAAAAAATTAATAAATGTGAAACAAGGTTATACAAAATGTTCTACATGCATAGTAAATGACCACGCAATAATTACTGCGGATGTCTCTATTTCCAAAGCTTTAACTCCCATGAAAATAGATGTTTTATTACTCCCTCCTGGTGATATTCTCCTTCCAGGACTTAACTATGGATTTATAGGTGGTGCAACAGGCCTTCTTGAAAATAACGTCTTAGCTTTTTACGGCCATTTAGATCATTATTTGTATGGAAAAGAAGTATTAGAATTTCTTAAAAAGCATAAGGTAGAACCTGTATTTTTAAGAAATGGAAAACTAATTGATAGAGGTAGCATTTTACGTTTGCACTAGAGAGTTTCTTATATTATGCTATAACGAAAAAAGTAGTCTACCTACTGAAATATCAGTATTTAGACTACTTTTCTTCTGCTTTGGAGGCGCCACCCGGATTTGAACCGGGGAATAAAGGTTTTGCAGACCTTGACCTTACCGCTTGGCTATAGCGCCATTTCTTTAAATTATTTAAAGTTATTGGAGCGGAAGACGAGATTCGAACTCGCGACGTTCACCTTGGCAAGGTGACGCTCTACCACTGAGCCACTTCCGCACCACTGGTGGCTAGACCAGGAATCGAACCAGGGACACGAGGATTTTCAGTCCTCTGCTCTACCGACTGAGCTATCCAGCCACATTAATTTTAAAAATCGCCATTTTTTTGAATTTAAATGGCGACCCAGAAGGGACTCGGACCCTCGACCTCTGCCGTGACAGGGCAGCACTCTAACCAACTGAGCTACTGGGCCGTATGTGGTGGGAACAACAGGGTTCGAACCTGTGACCCTCTGCTTGTAAGGCAGATGCTCTCCCAGCTGAGCTATGCTCCCACATGTATTTATGCAACTATTATATATTACCTCATTTCATAAAACTTGTCAACAACTTTATAAAATAATTATTTTCAATTAATCTAACTACTTTATCTTTGAACTAGCTTCTTTGAGCAATAAGCCAATATCTTCATGATTAAATTCATAATTTTTATTACAAAAGTGACATTTAAGTTCTTCAGTTTTATCATCATTATATATTTCTTCTAAATCCTTTTTACCTATACTTATTAATGCTTTCTCAACTCTTTCTCTAGAGCAATCACATTTATACATTGGCTTTATCTCTTCATGTATTTTAAGTTCCATATCTTCAAAAATAAATTCTAAAATTTCTTCGATATTCATTCCTTTTTCTATAAATTCTGTTATTGATGGAATTTCCTCAAGTCTATATGTTATCATATCTGCTAAAAATTCATCTGCACCAGGCATCATTTGGATTATAAATCCTCCTGAAGCTTTAATACTCATATCGGTATCAACTAGAACTCCAAGTCCCACAGCTGATGGCGTCTGCTCTGAAACAGTATAATAGTAAGCTAAATCATCTCCAATTTCACCAGTACGAATTGGTACTTGACCTACGTATGGTTCCTTTAGCCCCATATCTCTTATAATTCTTAAATAACCATCTGTGCCAACTGCACCACCAACATCAAGTTTACCATGTTCATTAGCTGGCAAATCCACATTAGGATTTCCTATATATCCTTTTACACTGGAATCAGCATGAGCAGTTACTACTATGCCACCCGCTTTTCCTCCACCATCAATTTGAAGTGTTAAACTATCTTGACTTGCCTTGAGCATTGTTCCCATAAGAGTACCAGCTGTCAACATCCTACCAAAAGCCGCCGCCGCCGTAGGCAAACATGAATGCATAGCTGATCCTTCATTTACTAAATCCGTAGTTATTGCTGCAACTATTCTAACCTGCCCTTCTTTTGCAGTAGCTCTAACTAATTTATCCATATAATAACCTCCTCATAATATTCTATTTTTACTTCTTGAGTACATAACATATTCGTTCTGTTTTATCACTTACTACTTTATCTTCATAATTATCCATTTTTTTAATTATTTTAAATCCAATATCTTTTATAACATTTTCTATATATTCTTCTTTATATGCTCTTTCTGAATGTTGTTCATCAAACCGTCTATATACTTGTCCTTCTTTTACAAAAAAGGTTAAACTCATCTCCACTACATCATTTTCTAAATAATTTTCCCAAATATAGACTACATCACCAAAATCATAATTATAAGTATTATTACCAAGCACATTTGTAAGTTTATAATAAGAATTAATATCAAAAACAAATAACCCGTCATTTTCTAATAAATCATATGCTCCTAATAAATACTTTCTAAAATTTTCTTCTTCTAATATATAATTACTAGAATCTAAGCAACAGGTTATGAGATTAAAAGTATTATTTAAATTAAGTTTAGAAATATCCTGACATATAAATTTAGCTTTTATATCCACATCTCTCATTTTTTTCTCCGCTTGGCTTAACATATTACAGGATAAATCAACTGCCCATACATGCTTAAATTCATTAGCAATTTCTATAGTAAGATTCCCTGTACCACAGGCTAAATCTAAATAGTTCTCCATACTTAAGTGCTGCTGATCTTTGCAAATATATAAAATATTAGACGCCCATGTTTTATAATCAATATCCGAATTGATTAATTCATCATATATATTAGCAAACTCATTATAACAATCCATACTTTCATTTCTCCTTTAATCAAGAGTTCTCCTTTTTTGCAAGGCTCCCCTTTAAAACTGTAATGGTATATAATATTCTAACCTATACACCAAACATTGTCCAAGTTATTTACTTTAACTACTTAAAAATCTTTGTTTTTAGGAAGATTTATGCTTTTCTTTCTTTTTGTCATTAATCCTCCAATCCTACCTGTTTCTTCTGCCGTTAGTCCACTCCATCCACACTCATCTATCTTATCCGTAAGTCCCAATTCATCTGCTATTTCATATTTTAAAGTTTCTCTTAACGTCTCATTTGTTGTTAACTCTTTATTTGTTTTTAATTTAGCCTTTATAATTTTTTTCAATGGTGTTTTCCCCATGATATACCTCCCAGATATTTTATATTATGTTATATATTTTACAATGTAGAGCTTTTTTATTCATAATAATTAAAATAATATCCTCTTTAAAAAATAATTTGTAACTTTACTACATAGCTGTTTTTATTTATTTTCAAAAAAGTATATATATTTTCACATATGGGTTATATAATATAATAGAGTATTTTTTTTAGTGACTATTCACTTCTTCTTTAAATTCATTATGAATTAGTATGAAGAATCTATTACAAAAATAAATACTTCACTAAAAGTAATCTAAATTAATACATATATAGTATAAAAATAAAATAGTTATATGACGGATAGTAATTAACAATTATTAACTTTCATAAAACTACGAGGAGGTAATTTTTTGAGTATTTTTAAAGGTTCTGGTGTTGCAATAGTCACTCCATTTAATGAAAGAGGAGTAGATTTCAAAAAACTTGAGGAATTAATAGAATGGCATATTAAAAGTAAAACAGATGCTATTATAGTATGTGGCACTACGGGTGAAGCTTCCACTATGACAGAACAAGAAAAAAAGGAAACTATAAAATTTGTAGTTGATGTAGTTAATAAAAGAATTCCAGTAATAGCAGGTACAGGAAGTAACAACACTGCAGCTGCAATTAGCCTGAGCATATGGGCACAAAATATAGGAGCAGATGCTTTGCTTATAATTACGCCTTACTACAACAAAACTACCCAGAAGGGTCTGGTTGAACATTTTAAAGCAATTGCAAGTGGTGTAACCTCACCAATAATAATATATAACGTTCCTTCAAGAACGGCTCTAAATATTCTTCCAAAAACGCTTCAAAAATTATGCTTAATACCAAACATCGTTGCAGTTAAAGAGGCAAGTGGCAATATAAGTCAAATAGCACAAATTAAAGCGTTATGTGGTGATAATTTAGATGTTTATTCTGGAAACGATGATCAAGTTATACCTATACTTTCCTTAGGTGGCATAGGTGTTATATCCGTTATTGCAAATATAATTCCTACAGATATTCATAACATGTGTGAATTATATTTAAGTGGTGATCATGCCAAGGCATTAAAGATTCAACTTGGGTACCTTCCTCTTAACAACTCTATATTTATAGAAACAAACCCTATACCTGTAAAAACTGCTCTAAATCTTATGGGCATGGATGTCGGTCATTTAAGACTCCCTTTATGTGAAATGGATGAAAATAATTTAGAGCTTCTAAAAAAAGAATTAAAAGCTTACAATATCCCTTTAAAGGAGGAAATATAATGATTAGAATGCTTCTAAATGGTTGCAATGGAAAAATGGGTAAAGTTATTTCTGAAATGGCTAAAGACTCTACAACAATTTCAATTGTTGCTGGAGTTGATAGGAATTCATCTAATTTAAGTTATCCATGTTATGAAAGCGTACTGGATTGTGATATTGATGTAGATGTAATCTTAGATTTTTCAAGACCTGATGCTTTAGATGACTTATGTAAATATTCTAAAGAAAAGAATATTCCTATTATATTCTGCACTACTGGTTACTCACCTGAGCAATTATCTGAAATTAATGCCCTAAGCAGTGAAATTCCAGTATTCCACTCTGCAAATATGTCTATAGGTGTAAATATTGTTAATAATATCCTTAAGAATATTAGCAATATGCTTTATAAAGATTTTGATATTGAGATAATTGAAAAACATCATAATCAAAAGATTGATGCACCTAGTGGTACCGCACTTCTTCTTGCAAATACAATTAAGAATTCAATAGAAGACGAAACTGTATTTATAAAGGGCCGCGATGGAATAAGTAAAAGAGAGCCCAATGAAATAGGCATTCATGCTATCCGTGGTGGAAATATTATAGGCGATCATGAAGTCATATTCGCAGGAAAAGGCGAATGTATTGAAATTAAGCACACTGCAATATCAAGAGATGTTTTTGCAATAGGTTCACTTAAAGCTTGTGAATTTATATACGGAAAAGATAAAGGTATGTATAACATGGATGATGTAGTTAATATGTCACTTTAGACTTTAAATTTTAAAAAGTACGCAACTATAAAAAATATGAATTAGCAAAATTTATATGTAAAAAAGCAACATTAAAGTATTGTAATACTTCAATGTTGCTTTTTTAGTTACATTTTTTTAATTCATTCAATTCATTCAATCCATAAATAATTGAGTTATATTAGAGTTTTAATCCATTTTTCCATTCTGTCTAAACCTTCTTTTAGCATCTCTAAGCTATACGAATATGAAATTCTTATGTATCCTTCTCCACCTATTCCAAATGCTGATCCAGGCACAACAGCAACCAAACCTTCGTGCAGTAACCTAGTACAAAATTCTTCGCTACTCATGGAGAATTTTTCTATGGATGGAAATATATAAAACGCCCCCCTTGGAAGTGTTGTGTCAATTCCCATTTGCTTTAATCTTTTATATACATATTCTTTACGCTTTTCAAATTCAACTTTCATAGTATTTACATCACCCTTACAAGAAATTAATCCCTCATATGCTCCCCATTGAGATATTGAAGTGGCACAAGAAACATTATACTGATGCATTTTCATGATATTATCCGTTATATATTTGCTAGCACAAACATAACCTACTCTAAGTCCCGTCATGGAAAACATTTTAGAAAATCCACCCACTAAAATTACTCTACTTCTTAAGTCATCAATTTGAGCTAAAGAATAGTATTCTTCATAACATAACGAACTATACATCTCATCACTTATTATGTATATATCTTTTTCCTTTAGAATTTTGAAAAGCTTATCTCTCTCAGTCTTTGATAGTATTGACCCAGTCGGGTTAGACGGATGTGACATAACCAAAAGCTTAGGATTTTCATCTTCAATAAGCTTACTTATGTTATCAAAATTAATAGTAAAATCTTTATTAAGATTATAGTTAACTACTTCTGCTCCAAAAATTTTAACGCAGCTCTCATAAGCGGGGTAAGCAGGAGTTGGCACAAGGACCTTGTCCCCAGCATTTAAAAACGCTCCAAAAATGCACAGTAGTGCCTCACTTCCACCAACAGTCACCGTTATTTCATCAGCTAAGTAGTTAATATCCATACTAGATAAAAAATTAGAAATCTCATTTCGAAGTTCAATAATACCTGCATTAGCAGTATACTCAGTTTTATTTTTATGTATAGCTTGAATCATGGCATTTTTAATATTCTTAGGAACCGGAAAATCAGGTTGCCCAAGAGTAAGTGAAATTGCACCTTCAACTTTTGAAACCTTATTAAAAAACTTCCTTATTCCAGAAATTTCAACTTTAGACACATTGTTAGAAAATAAATTGTTCATAAAATCATCCTTTCAAGTGTTTTTACTTTTCAAGTCTTTGCATTATAAGTATTTTACTATATAATATAATAAAAATCAGTAATTTTATTTATTTTTTTTAATAATGATAATGTTTTTGTTTGAAGAAAATTATTTATAGTTTACTTGAAAATAAATGCATAAAAACAAGAATTTGGATTAATACTTATAATACGAGAGGAGACGAATTATGAACTACGATTTAACAGACGCTTATGAAATTGCAAGGTACATAAAAGAATCAAAAAAAGCTACACCAATTAAACTTTATATTGATGGAGATTTATCACAATGCCAGTTTGGTAATATAGACCATTTTGGTGAAGGTAATTTCTGTATGCTTTTTGGAGAAAGTGATGAGGTATCAGATTTCTTAGAAAAATACAAAGGCAAAATTAAGAAATTTAGACTTGAACTTGACAGAAGAAATTCTGCTATCCCTCTAATTGATATGAAAAATATTGATGCAAGAATTGAACCAGGTGCAATTATACGCGATAAGGTTACCATAGGTAAAAATGCCGTTATAATGATGGGTGCTGTAATAAATATAGGTGCTGAAATTGGTGATGAAACTATGGTAGATATGAATGCTGTTGTAGGAGCAAGAGGTAAGCTAGGTAAAAGAGTTCATTTAGGAGCAGGCGCCGTAGTAGCTGGCGTACTTGAGCCACCAAGCAAAAGTCCTTGTGAAATTGGAGATAATGTTCTAATTGGAGCAAACGCTGTAATTTTAGAAGGAGTAAAAATCGGTAAAAACTCAGTAGTTGCAGCTGGATCTGTTGTTGTAAATGACGTTCCTGAAAATGTTGTAGTTGCAGGAGCACCAGCAAAAATAATAAAAAATGTAGATGATAACACTAAAGAAAAAACTAAATTGCTTGATGATTTAAGAAAATAGTTTAAGAGAAAAGAGCCTATATTACTACAAATTCATCTCACTTCGCTAAGTAATTCTAAAATAATTTTAATTAAAAATGCTAAAAAGTACAAACTCGCTAACGCTCAAACATGTACTTTTCTTAACGCATTCTTCAATAAAATTATTTTGAATTACTAAAGCTTGTTTGAATGTATTTTACGTAATATATGCTCTTTTCAACCAACTAATCTTTTTAAAAAAATTTACGGTGATGTATGCCGTTTTGTTTCAGCTAAAGCTGGCTTAAACGTATTTCACGTAATATATGCTATATAACGTCTAGTGCTTGAAAGTCTTGATCTTCATCTGGGGTTGTTTCTGGGTCTACTATGTTTTCACCATCTTTTGTTACTCTTTCCATTTTAGATATAGACACTTCGTATGCCACTTTTTTTATAACTTCATCTTCTGATAATTTCTTTTGATATTCTCTGCTCTGGAGTCTTCCCCAAATCCTTATATTATCTCCTACTTCGAGACTTTTACAAAATCTAGAATTTCGCCCCCAAGCAATTGTAGGTATATAATCAGATTTGTTATACAATCTGTTAACGGCTAAAAGCATGTCCGCAATCTCTCTTCCAAATGGAGTTGTTCTATATACTGGGCTTTTGCAAATATAGCCATCTAAAAATATTTGGTTTGGATTTTTGCTGCGTTCTTCACAAATTTTAATATCTCTAGCGAATACTGTTAATATTAATCTATTAGATCCCTCAACAAATTTATTATAAGATCTAAGTTGTCCTTCAACTATAAATTCATTTCCTGTTTTAATATCCATGCCTGCAATTAGTCTCTCAGAAATTGTTATAGTTAAAATATCTGTGGTTTCGCTAAGTCTCCACACTTCAAAATCAAATACATAAAACCCTTCCCCATACATTTCATGACTAAATTTCAGTTCAGATGCTACTTTTCCTTCTAAATAAATCTTGTTATTCAACATAACATTATCCATCATAATCCCTCTTTCCCCTTAGTTTTTTTAATAAACTTTCCTTAGATTATAAGTATTCATTTTTCTGATGTAATATTCCTAATATTAAGAGATTTTTTTATTTGTAATCATTGTACTAATTTTCCTATTTTTCCAAAATTGTTCCTTTTCTATTCCCATTATAATACATATGGCTATTAAATTTCAATACATTTTATTTTTATTTTTGTATTTGTTTTCCTGATTCATCTATATAATAGTTATTTTTGTATATAAGGTCTGATACTGTTAGAAATTTGTAACCCTGAGCTTTAAAATTCTCTAATATTTTAACCAAATTTTCAGGAGTATATTTTGCATCATTATGAAATAAAAGGATAGACCCAGGTCTCGTCTTTTTAATTATTCTATTATATTCAATATCTGCACCTTCTTCTTTCCAATCAATACTATCTGCATCCCATTGAATACAATAATGATTCGTAGATTCCACTGTTTCAATTACCGAATTATTATATTCTCCAGAAGGACATCTAAAAAGTGTTGTTCCCTTTCCCGTTATGGACATTATCTTAGCATCTGTAGCTGATATTTCTTCAAGCATTTTCCCTGGGGATATTGTAGTCATTATCGGGTGTTTATTTGAATGATTTCCTATTTCATGACCTTTTTCACTTATCTTTTTTAGCATATCTGGGTATTGGTCTATCCATGCTCCCACTACAAAAAATGTTGCTTTAGCATTATATTTATCTAATGTATTTAATATTTCCTGTGTTCTATCATCACCCCAGCTTGCATCAAATGAAATTGCGATTTTCTTCTCTTTAGTATCAACTGAGTAAATTGGTAATTTACGTTGATTCCCTGTAAAAGTCCCCTTAGTCTTCCAATTATAAACACCTATTATCGTTGAAATTCCAATAAAAGCAACACAAAACATTATCAAATTCTTTTTTATGTAACTCATTCCTTATTAGGTCCTCCTTATACATTTATACTTTAAATTTATATTCTAAAAACAACTATATATGTATATATTAAATTTATAAAAGTAATTTATTAGTATAATTTATGTAAACTATTCTAATAAATTAATCCTTAAATCATATTAAATCATCTCCTACGGAGCTGAAATGTGGTTAAAATTAAAAGCACCAATTAAATTCAATGCTTTTTATGTTATAATGTGTATAGTTAATTTTACATTAAACGGACCAGTTCATTATCGTTTTGAACTAAGTTCCCCACGAGGAGGATACTATATGTTTGAAGATGCTTTAGACTTAGCTGAAAACAAGCTTCTTTTACTTTATATATTTTATAAAATAAAACTTCCAATATCTAATATCCAAATAACACAAATAATATTAGAAAATAATTTTATAAATTATTTTACTTTGCAACAATATATTACAGAGCTCATTAACTCAAACTTGCTTAAGCGTACTGAGCAAAAAGGTAAACATAGATTAGTCATTACTCAAAAGGGTGACAATGTACTATCATTATTTAAAGCTAGAATTTCTGATAGCAAGTTACAACTTATTGATGATTATTTAAAAACCCATATTGAAAATATAAAAAAAGAGCTAACGGTTAGTGCTGATTACACAATAGAAAACAATAACAATTATCTAGTTAACCTAACCGCTTCTGAGGACAGTTTCACTCTTATTGACATTAAACTTAGTGTAACTTCAAACAAACAAGCACGAAATTTATGTGCAAAGTGGAGAAATAAACCTTCAGAGCTTTATGCTAAGATAATAAATTTTCTTATAGATGACTAATCTTCCTATGGAAGCTTAATCTTCCTATGGAAGCTTAGTCTTCCTATGGAAGCTTAGTCTTCCTATGGAAGCTATTACTTTTCTATAGGAAGCTATTAATCTTCCTATAGAAAAGTCATTCCCGTTGGCTCCGAGCCAATAGATATGGCTTTTTTAGTTTCGTTTATTTTATCAATTCTTAGTAGCATATTGTTATAATTATCACCTACGTACAAATATTTTTCATCCTCAAGTATTCCTCTAGGCATACCTCCAACCTCTATTTTTTTTATCTCCTTATAATTGTTAATATCTACCATACTCACTGTACCATCTCCAAAATTTGATACATAACAGTATTTTTCATTACAATACATATCCACAGGTGAATTTCCAACAGATATTTTCTGTATTACGTTATAGTTTTTTAATGAAATAATGCTAATACTTCCTCTGCTATCCATGCCTATATTCGACTCACAAACTATAATATAATTTCCATCTGGTGTAATTACTGCCTTAGTAGGATATGCTCCTACTTTAATATTTTTAATATTACCACCTAGCTCAGAATCTATTATTGTTATACTATCACTATTCATATTCGCTACTACAATAAGATTCTTTTTTTTGCAAATATAAATACTATGTGGTAAATTACCACAGGGAATTGCTTCTATAATATCTTTTTTTTCTAAATCAAAAACTATTATGTCATCAGAATCTCCACAAATAACATAGACCTTGTTATTATAAATCGATAAATCATTACAGTGCATACCTGTAAAGTAACTTTGAGATTCATAATTATTAATATCAATTATGGAAATACTATTACCATAACTATTAGCTGTCAATATCTTATTTTTATAACCATATATTCCATGAGGACCAATTCTTTTGAGATTTTTTTTATCCAAATATATTTTTTCTTCTTCTACAAACAAATCCAAATTAACCTTTGATATGCAATCTGATGATGTACTACATACATATAACTTTCTCAAATTCCTCACCTCCTCATAACCATAATATGAAGATAGTAATAATATGCTCACAATGTTTTTATAAAAATTAATTCCTTGAACAATATATACTTAATAGTATATAATATCTATTGTAATTATTTAATTACATAAGGATGGAGGAATAAATTATGTATAGTTATGAACCAAAAGGTGTATGTGCAAATAAAATAAATTTTGAAATTGTTGACAATATAATAACTGAAGTTATTTTTATAGGTGGATGTCCTGGAAATGCATTAGGAGTTTCAACTTTGCTTAAAGGAATGGAAGTTAATGCTGCAATAAAAAAGCTTAAAGGTATTACCTGCGGTAATAAAAGTACTTCTTGCCCTGATCAATTTGCATTGGCGCTTGAAAAATTAGTTGTTAATGCTAAATAAAAAAACAAACGGGATGCAGCCATAATAGGTGCATCCCGTTTGTACTTTCTTCTGCGTAGCTTGGAAATTCATTATTACTAATTACAATGTACCTTACGTATTATTTTTCTCATATCTCCCACCATATATAAAGATCCAGACACTAATAATAAGTCGCCCTCTTCACAATAACTCAAAGCTTTTTTATAAGCTAGTTCATAATCCTCAATTGCCTCGCAACTGGTAGTATACTTTTCCACTTGGACTTTTAACTGCTGGCAAAGCTCTGCACGCTCGCTATGCGGAGTAACTGTAATTACTCTGCTAGCTTTTGGAACTATAGTTTTTATCATTTCCTCTACTTGTTTATCAGCAAGGATTCCTAAAATCAATATTATTTTATTATAAGTAAAATACATATCAATACTCAACGTAAGTTTTTCTATCCCGTCTATGTTGTGAGCTCCATCTATAACAACCAAAGGCCTTTTATTCATCACCTCAAGTCTTGCTGGCCACTTTACCCTCTTAAGTGCAACTATTATGTCTTCTTTGCTAACTGTCACTCCTTGCGATATAAGTTCCTCTACAGCATGCAATGCTACAGAACAATTTAATAATTGATGACTACCTAAAAGCGACAAATCAATAATATATTCATTATTTAAAGTTTTAACATTCATTTTTTGAGTTATGAATTTATCACAAGAATATGTCTGTGCTTTTATCGAATCGCTTTCAATATTACATATATTTTCTTTACCTAAATATACAGCTGAATCACGAGATACTTTTATTAGTTTGCATTTTTTTTCTGTACATATTTTTTCTATTACTTCTTCACTTTCATTCCTTTGTGGAAACATAACTACTGGAACTCCAGTTTTAATAATGCCTGCCTTTTCATAAGCTATTTTATCTATAGTATCCCCTAGTATTATTGTGTGGTCTAGGCTTATAGATGTAATAACACTTAAAATAGGCGTTATTACATTGGTTGAGTCAAGCCTTCCCCCAATTCCTACTTCAACCACAGCAAAGTCTACATTATTTTTATAAAAATATAAAAATCCCGCGCAAGTTATTATTTCAAATTCTGTTGGATTTCCGTACCCTAGTTCCACTACCTTTTCTACTACTTTGGAAACTCGGGTTATAATATCACTTAAATCATCTTTAGAAATATTCTTATTATCAATTTGCATCCTCTCTTCAAACACCTCTATAAATGGAGATGTATACGCACCTACTTTATATCCACCCTCTACCAAAATTGTAGTAATCATAGATGTAGTCGACCCTTTACCATTAGTCCCTGCAATATGTATAGATTTTAATTTTTTATGTGGATTTCCTAAAAGTTCTAATATCATCTCGGTTCTCTTAAGTCCAAGTTTGCTACCAAACTTTGCTGTATCTTTTATATATGCTATAGCCTCATCATAATTCATGGTTATACTTCCTTTCAAAATCAAAATAAACAAGTGAGTCACCTATGTCTTTTTAAACATAGGTGACTCACTAATTCTATTTATTATGCATCCCCTATTTCAAATTTTCTATACTTTGAATTACTGAATTATACATTTCTTTATATTTAGTGCCTTTAGCTTTTTCTTCTTCAACCACTTCTACTGGAGCTTTAGCTGTAAATTTTTCATTGCAAAGTTTCTTTTCTACTCGCTCTATTTCTTTTTTCAATTTACATTTTTCTCTATTTAATCTCTCAAGTTCTACTTCTAGATCTACCAGTTCAAGAAGTGGCATATAAACCTCAGCGCCAATAGTAACTACTGTGACTACATTTTCTGGCGCTTCATCTTTAGATGCTAAAAATTTAACCTCACTAGCAAATGCAAGCTTTTGGAAGTAAACCATACCTTCTTCAAATGCTTCTTTTGCTTTTGTTGCATATATAAATACTTTAGCTTTTCTAGAAGGTGCTACATTCATATCGGCTCTTGCATTTCTTACGTCTTTTATCGCTTCTATAATATAGTTCATATTTTCCTGTGCTTTTTCATCTTTAAGTGAATCGTCATATTCTGGCCATTTAGCAATGGTTATAGATTCATACTCATTATCCAAATGCATATAAATTTCTTCTGTTATAAATGGCATAACAGGATGAAGTAATTTAAGTCCAGTTTTTAATACCTTATTTAATACATTTAATGCAACACCTTTAGCTTCACCATCTTCTGCGTACAATACTGGTTTAACAAGTTCAATATACCAATCACAGAATTCTGTCCACATAAAGTCATGAGTCTTTTGAAGCGCTATTCCTATTTCATATTTTTCAATATTTTCAGTAACTTCCTGCACTACAGTATTCATTCTTGATAATATCCACTTGTCAGCAGCAGTGTAGTTTTTGCTATCTTTATATTTGGCCATTAATTCTTCATTGTAGTTCATCATAACAAACCTAGAAGCATTCCAAATTTTATTGGCAAAGTTTCTAGCAGCTTCAACCCTTGACTCATAGAACCTTATATCACTTCCTGGAGAATTTCCTGTTGCTAGTGAAAATCTTAATGCATCTGCGCCATATTGATCTATTACATCTAATGGATCAATGCCATTTCCTAGTGACTTAGACATTTTTCTACCTTGTTCATCTCTAACCATTCCGTGCATAACTACTGTTTCAAATGGTACTTCCCCTAAATTATAAAGCCCTGAAAAAATCATTCTTGCAACCCAGAAGAATATAATATCATATCCAGTTACTAAAACACTCGTTGGATAAAACTGTTTTAAATCCTCTGTATTACTAGGCCAACCAAGCGTTGAGAAAGGCCATAGTGCTGAGCTAAACCAAGTATCAAGTACATCTTTATCTTGAGTAATATTTGTACTATTACATTTAGTGCAATTTGTTGGATCAGTAACCTTAACTATCATTTCGCCGCAATCAGCGCAGTACCATACTGGAATTCTATGTCCCCACCATAATTGCCTTGATATACACCAATCTTGAATATTTTCCATCCAATTAAAGTATGTCTTATCAAACCTCTCTGGAACAAATTTAGTTTTCTTGTCTCTTACAGCATCTATAGCTGGTTTTGCAAGAGATTTCATTTTTACATACCATTGTTTTGATAGCATTGGTTCTACAGTTGTTTTACATCTATCATGAGTACCTACATTGTGAGCATGATCCTTTATCTTAACAAGTAGTCCTCCCTTATCTAGATCTTCTATCATGACATTTCTTGCTTCATATCTGTCAAGACCTGAATATTTTCCATACCCTTCACATATAGCTGCATTTTCATTCAAAACTACTATCTCAGGAAGATTGTGTCTCTTTCCTATTTGATAATCATTGGGATCATGTGCTGGAGTAATTTTAACTGCCCCTGTTCCAAACTCTATATCTACATAATCATCAGCAACTATTGGTATTTCTCTATTTACTAGAGGCAGCATTATTTTCTTTCCTACTAAATGTGCATACCGTGGATCTTTAGGATTTACAGCAACTGCCGTATCACCAAGCATAGTTTCTGGCCTTGTAGTAGCTATTTCTAAAAACTCATCCGTGCCTACTATTGGATATTTTATATGCCAGAAGTATCCCGCTTGTTCTTCAAACTCAATTTCAGCATCTGAAATTGCTGTCATGCATTTTGGACACCAATTTGTTATCCTGTTACCTTGGTATATTAGTCCCTCATTATATAACTTAACGAAAACCTCTTTTACTGCATGATCTAAGTTTTCATCCATGGTAAAGCTTTCACGAGTGAAATCAACAGAACATCCCATTTTCCTTATTTGTCCTCTTATTTTTTCTCTATATTCATTAGTCCAATCCCAAACTTTTTCAAGGAAAGCTTCTCTTCCCATTTCTTTTTTCTTAAGTCCTTGCTTTAAAAGCTCATTTTCTACTTTTACTTCTGTCGCAATACTAGCATGGTCTTCCCCTGGAAGCCACAATGTATTATATCCTTGCATTCTTTTAGTTCTTATTAAAATATCTTGAAGAGTATTATCAAGCGCATGACCTAAATGCAATTTTCCTGTAATGTTTGGTGGTGGCATTACTATTGTAAATGGTTTTTTATCTTTATCAATTGTTGGAGTGAAAAATCCTTTTTCTTCCCACCAAGCGTAAAGTCTTTCCTCAAACTCTTTAGGATCATAATTCTTATCTATATTATTATTTTCTTCCATACCTAACTCCTCCTAAGTAATATTTATTCTATAAATTGTTTTAATTGCTTTAATCATAAAATTTTAAAAAACAATAAAAAAAGACCCTTCGTCTATAAAAGGACGAAAAGTTCGCGGTACCACCTTTTTTCCTGCAAAATTTGCAGGCTCTTTGTAATTTAACGATTAAGAAAACCGTCTTCACAAAGTTCATAATTACATGAACTAGGCAAAGAAGCTCCGAAGCAACCTTCAAGGTTTTTCATATAGAAGATCTTACAGCCTGCGAATCTTCCTCTCTTAATATTAAGTTTCCCTTACTCCTCTTCATCTAAGCTTTTTGAATATTTTATAATATTATTAATATTTTAGTAGCTTATAATATTATTATTTACTTATTATTTTACCATGTTATTATTTATTTGTCATTTGTTATCTTACCTTATTATTGTTTAATTATAATTTATTTTATTATACCTCTTAATTTACATAAGTCAAGGCATTTCTTTTTTTAACTTGCAATTTTTTTTTCAACTTACAATTTCATTTATAATGTACCATCTGACCAATTTTTCATATTATATAATGATAACAACTATATAATATGGAGGTTTGTATGAGAATTAAAAAAATATCTGTTTTTTCACTTCTTCTCTCTCTCGCCCTAGTAGCTACATTATTTTCTGGTTGCAAAAAAAATACTAACGATGCTTTAATAAAAGTGAAATTAAATGAAGTAGTTCGCTCTATTTTCTACGCCCCAATGTACGCAGCTATTTCTCAAGGATTCTTTAAAGAAGAAGGTATCGACATTGACCTGTCCACCGGTCAGGGCGCAGACAAAACTATGCAACAAGTTTTAAGCAAAGCTTCCGATATTGGTTTTGCAGGTCCAGAACAAGTTATTTATATTTACAATCAAAAAAGAGAAGACTATCCTGTTCTGTTTGCACAATTAACCCAAAAGGATGGTGCTTTCTTAGTATCTAGAAAAGCTGAAACAGATTTTAAATGGGAGTCCCTAAAAGGTAAAACTGTAATAGGTGGAAGACCTGGTGGAGTACCTGAAATGGCTCTTGAATATGTTTTAAGAAATCATGGTCTTACACCAGGTGTTGACGTAAATCTTATTACCAACCTCGCCTTCACAGCAACTTCAGGTGCTTTCAAAGGTGGCACAGGTGATTATGCAGCTCTCTTTGAGCCAACTGCTAGTACACTTAAAAAAGATAACTCCGGATATAACGTAGCATCAGTCGGAGCATCTGCTGGAACAATACCTTATACATGTTTTTTTGCTACAAAATCTTATATAGAAAAGAATCCAACAATAATACAAAAATTCACTAATGCAATATATAAAGGTCAAAATTGGGTTAATACTCATACTGATAAAGAATTGGTAACTTCTATAAAATCATACTTCCCTGGTACAGATGAGGCAATACTTGAATCATCAGTTAAAAGCTACAGAGATATAAATGCTTACTCAACAGACCCAACATTAACTTCAGAAAATTTAACAAAACTTATGGATATAATACAATCTTACAAAGCTTCACTAATCCCAGAAAGACCAGCCTTTGATAAGATTGTCAATACTACCTTTAGTGAGAAAGCAGTAGCAGATATAAAATAAAAAAGTGCATCCTTATTAATTCCTTCTGTGTGACTCCAAATAAGAATTTGAAACGTTAAATTCCATTAAGAAATTCTAATCTTCTTATTTGGTGCCACGCCTAGAGGAATTCATACTATATAATATCTACACTAATATGTATCTAGTATAGATTCCGTATAAGAAAATAATAAATCTCATCTATAAAAAAGTTATTCACGTTGTTAATGTTTATTAATATAATCAATATACATATTAACCATTTCTATTACTCTTTTTATACTGTCAAAAACAATTCTGTCTTGTATCTTGTCATATTCATGAACCAATCTATTTCTCATAAGTTCGTGTTTGGTGCATAGATACAACTAAACTGGGATAAATACTGAATATTTTTTATTCAATCAAATCGTTGAAGAAAAAAATAGTGAAAGGGTTTACAAAGTGACAACTACATTATATAATATAGTCGTATATTACGAAAATATACTTTTAACTTGTAAATTAAAAATAAAATAACTAGTCAATTGTAGACCACGAAGGTAGAGCTGATTTTGCTCTACCTTTTTATTTTATATAAGGGAGGTATTATAATGAAATTCAAAACAAACGAGATGATTAAGGCAAGTTTTTTTATCGCATTAGGACTCGTAATTCCAATTATGTTTCATCATCTTAATATGGGAGGTCAGATATTTCTTCCTATGCATATTCCCGTTTTATTATGCGGATGTATACTTGGGAAAAAATATGGTGCTATAATTGGCTTTATGACCCCTCTTTTAAATTCTATGTTAACAGGTATGCCGCCTATTTACCCTACAGCATTATCAATGGCTTTAGAACTTGCCACATATGGTTTTATTTCAGGTTACTTCTACAAAAGTAAAAATGTTAATATTATTTTATCCTTATTAATTGCAATGTTACTCGGAAGATTTGTATCTGGAACAGCAAATTTCCTTTTACTTTCAATGACTGGGAAACCTTATGCATTTAAAATGTTTATTACAGCATCCTTTGTTACTCCAATTTTGGGTATAATATTGCAGCTGATTTTTATTCCTACTATTGTTAAATCATTAGATAAAATTCAAACCCGAAACGGAGTTACTTTCAATGGATAATAGAGATTTTTTTAATAAACTGGCTGTACATTGGGATGAAACTATTCAGTATACCCACATTTTAAACATATTTCAGGCTTATTAAAGAAAAACGGGAAAATAATTATTGCTCATTCTGAATGTAAAGAAAAAATTAATAAAATACATTCACACTTAGAATCTGTTAAAGATGATGTTCTCGCTCCAATTGAAATTACAGCTAAATACATGTCTAAGTATTTTAAAATAACTAAAGTAATTGATAATGGAGAAATGTACTATATTGATGGTATTAAACTATAACCTTACCCATAACTATTAATTTAGAATTTATAAAAATTTCAAAATGAATGTTACTTATTAATACCAATATTTAAGCTACTGATTGTATAGGCGATGCAAAAGCATTAAACAAAACAATAGAGCAGAATAACGTTATTGTAAATCATGCTAACGTCTTTATTATATATTGCAACAGGATATAATTTAACACATTCATATGCTGTATCAACTTGTTTTGAACTATTTAATATGGATTGTACTAAATATATTCTACCACTGCAAAAACTGGCATTTACATGCCAGAAAATTACTATTGTGTTACTCTCATTAATTCTTTTAAAAATAAAAAAGCCTAGCAATTGCGCTAGGCTCTACCTTTGGGAGGATAACTTATATTTAATGGTATTCATTGTCAAAAGGTTATACAATATCATACTCGTAATACACTTAATATGTTCCATTAAATTTAAATCTATTTGCATCTCCTTAGGAATTTAGATCTATTTTTGACGTTACTGAAAATCTTAAACATTACAACAGATTTTCAAATTAAAGACATGCTTGAAGAAATTGTACTAAATATAAAAATTAATGTAGTGATAACCCCCCTTCAGTTTACAGGCGTTTTTAACATTAACCCAACGCTACATCCAATATCATCATAATTACAAAACCTAACATAGCGATTAATCTTCCTTTTTGTCACTAGCTGCCTCTTCATATGCAAGTTTCATTTCCTGCTCACCTCTAAGGTTTTTGAAAGCAATAGACATCATAAGCTTAATCCTATTAATTTGATTTACTTCACTAGCACCTGGGTCGTAATCTATAGCAGTTATATTCGCACCTGGATATCTTCTTTTTAATTCCTTAATCATTCCTTTACCCGTTACATGGTTAGGAAGACAAGCAAAAGGTTGCATACAAACTATATTTTTTGTCCCACCTTCAATAAGTTCAACCATTTCAGCAGTAAGGAACCATCCCTCACCTGCTTGATTACCTAATGATATTATAGGTGATGCCCCTGCTGCTAATTCTTGTATAGTTTTAGGTGCACCAAATCTAATGCTTTTTTCAAGAACTGATTTCATATGTTTCCTATAAGTCTCTATATATTTAATAGCTATATTATCTACTATTTGCTCAGTTCTGCTTTTTCCTAAATACTTATATTTAAAGTCAGCATCATAAGCACAATATAAGAAAAAGTCAGTTAGATCTGGCATAACTGCCTCCCCACCCTCTTTTTCAATAACATCTATTATGTTATTGTTAGCTGTTGGATGAAACTTAACTAAAATTTCTCCAACAAGACCTATCTTAGGTTTAATACTGTCTTTGATTTCTAAAGAATCAAAATCAGATATAATTTGCGAAATATTCTTTTTATACTCTTTACTTTTTCCTACTACTACAGCCTCTTTACATATCTTTACCCATTTATCATAAAGTAAATTAGCTGAACCTTCTATTACTTCATAAGGTCTAACCCTGTAAAGTACGCGCATAAGTAAATCTCCATATACTAAGGCCATAATCGATTTTTTAATCATTGGATATGTGTATTTAAACCCTGGATTTTTCTCAAGACCAGCAGCATTTAAAGATATAACTGGAACATGAGGAAATCCTGCATCCTTAAGTGCTTTCCTTAGAAATCCAATGTAGTTTGTAGCCCTACATCCACCACAAGTTTGAGACATTATAACAGAAGTGTTATCAATGTCATAATCACCTGACTTTAGAGCAGCAATAAGTTGACCAACCACAATAATTGTAGGATAACAAGCATCGTTATTTACATATTTAAGGCCTTCATCTACAGCATGAGTATCAACTGATGGTAATACTTGTAGATTATATCCTGATGCACTAAATGCTTCTTGTACAAATTGGAAATGCACAGGTGACAATTGTGGACATAAAATTGTATGCTTTTTTCTCATTTCTTTTGTAAATATAACTTTTTGCTCGCTTGCATGAACTTTCCTGGGCAAAATTCCATTCTTGTCCCGCTCATTAATTGCAGCTTTTAAAGATCTAATCCTAATTCTCGCTGCTCCCAAATTATTGCCTTCATCAATTTTTAAAGTTGTATATATCTTTCCATTATTTTCAAGTATTTGAGCTACTTGATCAGAGGTTACTGCATCAAGTCCACAACCAAAAGAGTTAAGCTGAATAAGTTCAATATTTGGCTGGCTTGATACAAAGCTAGCTGCTGCATATAATCTAGAATGATATACCCACTGATCTACCGCTCTTAGAGGTCTCTGCACAACACCTAGATGAGCCACAGAATCTTCCGTAAGCACAGGCATATCAAAATCAGTAATTACACTTGGTATTCCATGATTAATCTCAGGATCAATATGATAAGGTCTACCAGCTAAAACTATACCTTTTTTCCCAGTACGCCTAATGTATTCTACTACTTCTTCACCTTTTTTTTGAATATCTAATTTTACCTTTTCAGTTTCGTCCCATGCCTTTTGACAAGCGCACGCTACTTCCTTTTTATTAACGCCAAAACTAACTAACTCATCAGTTAATCTGTTTATCAATTCTTTCTCATTGTCTAGAGAGATAAAAGGATTAAGAAACTTAACATCTCGCTCTTTTAAAATATCCATATTGTTTTTAATTACCTCTGGGTATGAAGCCACTATTGGGCAGTTATAATGATCATCGGCACCCTTTTGCTCCTTTTTTTCATAAGGAATACAAGGATAGAATATTAAATCTATCCCCTTATTAATAAGACTCATTATATGTCCATGTGCTATTTTAGCAGGGTAACAAGCAGATTCTGATGGAATTGTTTCTATTCCCATTTCATACACTTTTTTAGATGATCTTTGAGATAATTCTACTCTAAACCCTAAACCTGTAAAAAAAGTAAACCAAAATGGGTAATTTTCATATATATTAAGAACTCTTGGAATACCTATTACTCCCCTGGGAGCCTCATCTTTTTTAAGTGGAATATAATCAAATATTCTTTTATATTTATAATCATATACGTTAGGAATTTCTTCCTTTTTGCTACTAAGTCCTAATGCTTTTTCGCAGCGATTACCAGATATGAATTGTCGATCATTATCAAATTTATTAATTGTAAGAACACATTGATTAGCGCATTGTTTGCATCTTCCCATCAAAGTTTCTATAACTAAGTTATCTAGCTTTTCTGATGATAATAATGTAGAAATTTCTCCACTTTCATATCTTTCTTTGGCAATAAGCGATGCACCAAATGCACCCATTAGACCTGCAATATCTGGTCTAACTGCCTCTCTTCCTGATACTATTTCAAATGCCCTAAGTACGGCGCTATTATAAAAAGTCCCACCTTGAACTATTATCTTTTTCCCCATGTCTTTTGGGTCTCTTATTTTAATAACTTTAAGAAGTGCATTTTTTATAACAGAGTAAGAAAGTCCCGCTGATATATCCCCTACAGAGGCCCCTTCCTTTTGGGCCTGTTTAACCCTAGAATTCATAAACACAGTACACCTTGAACCTAAGTCAACTGGGCTTTTAGCATTTAAGGCTACCTTCGCAAACTCTGATACTTCCATATTTAAAGAGTTGGCAAATGTCTCTATAAAAGAACCGCAACCAGATGAACAAGCTTCATTTAACATTATGCTATCTATTACTCCATCTTTTATCTTTAGACATTTCATATCTTGTCCACCAATATCTAATATAAAATCCACTCCAGGCATAAAAAATTCTGCTGCCTTATAATGAGCTATAGTCTCAATTTCACCAATGTCAACTTTTAACGCTGCCATTATTAATTTTTCACCATAACCTGTTACTGCTGAATTTAGTATAGTTACGCCTTTAGGCAAAATAGAGTATATATGTTTTAATACCTTTCTAACTAAAGTTAATGGATTACCTTCATTACTTCCATAACGCGAGAATAAAAGCGCACCTTCCTCATCTATAAGTGTAACTTTAGTAGTTGTAGAACCAGCATCTATACCCAAATAGCAATTTCCTACGTAGCTAGATAATTCTCTTGTTTTTGCTTTATATTTGCTTTGCCTTTCATTAAAGGCTATTAGCTCCTTATCATCTTCAAATAAAGGTCTAAATCTACGAATATCATTACTAGACACTTGCTTTAGTTTTGGAAGCTGATCCCTTAACTCTTCAAACGACATAACACTATTATCTTTTGATAACATGGCAGCCCCTACAGCTACAAATAGTTGCGAATCATGTGGAAAAATGACTTGATCTTCCGTAAGTTTTAAAGTCTCAATAAACCTTTGCCTTAGTTCTGACAAGAAAAATAATGGGCCACCTAAAAATGCAACATTACCTCTAATTGGCCTACCACATGCAAGTCCACTGATAGTTTGGTTAACTACAGCTTGAAAAACTGACACAGCAATGTCTTCTTTTGCAGCACCTTCATTTAATAATGGTTGAATATCAGTTTTTGCAAAAACTCCACATCTAGCAGCAATTGGATATATGGTCTTATAATTTTTTGCAAGTTCATTCAGTCCAGTTGCATCAGTTTGAAGAAGAGAAGCCATTTGATCAATAAACGCCCCAGTACCTCCAGCACAAGTACCATTCATTCTCTGGTCTATTCCTCCATCAAAATAAATAATTTTTGCATCTTCTCCACCCAGTTCAATAGCTACATTAGTCCTTGGAATAATGTTTTCTATTGCATATGTGCTAGCAATAACTTCTTGAATAAACGGAATGTTCATCCATTTAGAAAGGGCTAGTCCACCTGATCCTGTTACAACTATAGTAATATATGACTCCCTAAAATTATCATAAGCTTCATATAATAGCTCAGCTATTGTACTTTTTATATCAGAAAAATGCCTCTGATACTTACTATAAATCGTTCCATCTTGTCCATTTAACACTACAATTTTAACAGTAGTAGACCCTACATCTAACCCAACATGTAATATATTTTTCATAATTATCTTCTCTTTCCTCGCAAGTTTCGATTTATTTGTAAAACTAAGCCACTAAACTTTATTTTATATGTTTATAAATATAGATTTTATACGCAACATTTTTAAATTAATTTATATTACCTTAAATGTCCAATTATACATATATATGTTTATTCTTCAATAATTAAATTTATTCTCTACAATGTTAACTCGCTTGATATTATTTTCATTTTTCATTTTAATTGTATTCTATTAATTATTTATATAGTAAATTTATAAATAATTAACAAATAATCATATAATATTATAACTCAACGAATATAATGTTTTCAACCTATTTCTTCTATTATTTCACGTGTAAATGATAACATATATATAAAATGTAGTTAACAATACATTATCTAACCTCATATACTAAAGTATAACTTTCAAGGGGATGATAAAGTGATTAAGGTAGAAATTAATAATATAAGTATGAATTACCACTCTCTAACTGCAGAAACCCCTGCATTAGCGGATATTTCATTTGTTGTACAAGAAGGCCAGTTTTTAAGCATTGTAGGCCCTTCCGGTTGTGGCAAATCTACGTTACTAAATATAATAGCGGGTTTGATAACTCCATCAAATGGAAAAATAGTAATTAATAAGAGCGATAATAGCGATAATAGCGATGGTATTTTAAAAATTGGATATATGTTTCAAAAGGATCAGTTGTTTGATTGGTTAACCATATGGGACAACGTACTTTTAGGTCTTAAAGTTAACCATTGCATTACAGATTCTAATAAGGAAATAGTTAAAAATCTTTTAATAAATTACAACCTTTGGGATTTTAGAAATCATCATCCTAGAGAATTATCCGGAGGCATGCGCCAAAGAGTTGCTTTAATTAGAACTCTAGCTTTAAGCCCTGAAGTGCTTCTCTTAGACGAGCCCTTCTCAGCACTAGATTATCAGACCAGATTAAATATCAGTGATGAGGTTTATGAAATCATAAAAAAAGAAAAAAAGACTACTATAATGGTTACTCATGATATATCTGAGGCCATTGCTATGTCCAATGAGATTATTATCTTATCTAATCGTCCCGCCGTAATCAATACACATATGAATATTGAATTTGGGAAAGATTTCTCTTGTCCTCTAAAACGTAGAGAAGCTCCTAATTTTAGAGTTTACTTCAATGAAATATGGAAGGAGTTGAATGGTAATGTTGATTCAAAGTGAAGAGCATAAGAATTATATTAAAAATGTAAAAAGGAAAAAATACATTATAATTTTCACAAGAATAATAATATTAATTGTTTTCTTTAGCTTTTGGGAAATTGCAGGCAGACTTAAATGGATTGACACCTTCTTAACAAGTACTCCGTCAAAAATGTTTGCATCCTTTATGCAAATATATTCTGAAGGTACTCTTCTTACTCATATCGGAGTGACATGTTTTGAAACAATAACGGGTTTCTTGCTTGGAACAATTTTAGGCGCACTTATTGCAATTCTATTATGGTGGTCCGATTTTATTTCAAAGGTCTTAGATCCATACTTAATAGTATTAAATGCCTTACCTAAAGTAGCCCTTGCACCTATTATTATATTTTGGGTTGGCAACGGAATAACAGCAATAATAGTAATTGCTCTTTTAATATCAATAGTTGTAACTATAATAAGTATATTAAGTGGTTTTAGAGAAGTTGATGAAGATAAAATAAAACTTTTAAAAACCTTCGGGGCTTCTAAACTTCAAATACTAACTAATTTAATTATTCCTGCATCTGTAGGTGCCCTTATTTCTGCATTAAAAATAAACGTAGGACTTTCATGGGTTGGCGTAATAATGGGTGAGTTTTTAGTTGCTAAAGAAGGTTTAGGTTTTTTAATAATTTATGGTGGCCAAGTTTCTCAATTGGATATGGTAATGATGAGTATAATAATACTTTCCGTGCTGGCTTACCTTATGTATGAAATGGTTGCGCTACTTGAACGTAAAGTGGTAAATAAAGATAACTAAATCATCTCCTGCGGAGCTGAAATGTCGCTAAAATCAAAATAAAATTTAATAATTGAATATAATTTAAACTCGTTGGACAGTATTTAAAATAACAAATTTATAATTTTTCTTTAAATTATAAGGAGGATAATAATGGAATACTTTCAAAAAGCTAACGATATATATAATACCAAAGATTATAGCAGGGCAATAGCTCTATATAAAAAAGCTGCAGAAATGAAGGACAATGAGGCTAGTTCACTTTATAATACCGCAGTATGTTTTATTCACTTAAAAGAATACGAAAAGGCTATACCAATATTTCATTCCGCTATAATAATTCGCCCTGAAAGCAAATACTACTTCAATTTAGCCTATTGTTATGCTATGTGCGTTAACAAACGCAAAGCATTATATTATTTTAATACCGCTTGGACACTAAATAATGATGATGAAGATTGTGAAAAAGCCATTAATTTATTATTGAAAAGTTATAAAAGAGTTCCCTAAACCTAGGGAGCTCTTTTACCATTCTCCAGCTATACTTTCTTGCTTATGGTCTATATCAAATCTTTGCGTATTAAAATAATCCCCCCCAATTAAAAATGTAGGATCTACATTAATCCACGTATTGTTGCTTTCGATATATACTTGATTCCAAGCATGACTAACCCAACTACTTCCGTTAAATCCTTGTCCTGTTATAATTCTTACCTTTATATTATTAGCTTTACACATTGCAACATAAAGAGATGCATAATCAAAACATATTCCAGTTCTCGAGTTAAAAGTGGGTATTGCCCCTGATTTTACCTCTAAATCATTATTTAATACTCTATTTGCTTTTTCATCACTATACGCTACCTCACTACCTACCCAGTTATAAATAGTTCTTGCCTTATCTACTGTTTTGCTTTTATTTTTTGCAAGGTCAACTGCAAATTTGTCTATTTCATCATTGGATTTAACCGCCTCTTCAAGTGTAACCCCATTGTAATAAACTATGCCTTTTTGATTGTTTAAAGAATTTGGTTGCAAAGTTGATGCATCCTTTACTACAATTTTAAAGGAGTTATTAACAACATTAGGAAGCTGTTTTGCTAGAGTTGAATTAGTAAGTGGAATCACTACTTCTTTGGATATAAAGCTATATACTTGTGATTCTTCCAAATACTTATTGTATGTAGCTGTTACATTTAAAAGCGACAAAAAATTCAATACAAAAGTAATAACAATTACATAACATATTGACTTAGGAACTTGAAATACTGCGCCCATAATCCTTTTAAAAATAACGCTTTTATTCCTTAAACTAGTCTCTATCCCATCAAGCAAAGGATAAAACGTAATGCGACTAATAAACCTCACAACAGAATTTATTATGCTGTAAATTATTAGTATAACAAGTGGCATAAGCAGTACATAAATAACTAATGGTTTGCTATTAATAAATCCCATAATATCTATTGGAATACTGCTATATATTTTTTCATACATACCTTCATCATGGGTTATAAACACCTTTTTAGTGTAAAAAATACCTAAACACAATGAAATTAAAAAAGAAATACTTTGAAAAATCCCTTCAATAGCTCCTTTTAAATGTTCAGATGAGAATTTATATATAAACCCCATTATTATTGGATATACAAACAATAATAATAAAATTAAACTTACAGGTTGCTTAAACAAACCTACCACCTACTTTCATTAGTCACATCTCCATCATAACTGTCTTCTTCACCATTAACTAGCTCTCTTAATGCTTTTTTAATTTGATCCCATTTAAACCCTCTTCTTAAAAGGTAGTCTCCTAACTTTTTATACATCTTTACCTTCTGTTTCTCCGACTTAATTAATATGTTATATCGTCTGCTAGCAAGCGCGTACATTCTTTGATAATCCTCCTCTGATGTATCAACAAGAGAACTTACCTGACTCATTTTCTCATCATTATCATTGTCCGTGATTTCATTTAGTACCTGCTTAATTATATCAAAATCATATCCACTACGTTGTAAATAATCTGATAACTTTTTATAAAGTTTTCTATAATCTTTTTCACTTTTAGATAAAGTAACAAACTTTTTTCGACCCAGTTTTATAGCTACTTGTAGTTGCTCCTCATTAGTTATTGTACTTAAACCTTGGATAATTAGCTCTTTTGGAAGTGATTTTTTTAATAGAGCAAACTTAATTTTGTTTTTTCCAGCAGAATTAACTTTTTCTTTTATATACATTTCAACAAACTTCTTATCGTTAATGAAATCATACTCATTTAAAAACTTTACTACTCTATCTATAGTTTTTTCGTCAAATTCCTTCATAGCTAATTTATCAATTACTTGTTTAGAGGATTTGTAACTTCTTTCTAAAAAATGAAGCGCAACTGTTTTTCCTTTAATATAATTATCTTCATTAGCTATATTCTCTAAACTCTCTTTGTCCATGACTCTACCTTTAGTTATATTATGAATATACACAAGCTCAGCGTCACAAGCAAAAGCATATTCATCATCCATATAGATGTTAACTCTACTTTTGTTTTTCTTTTGGAATTCAATTTTTGTTATAACACTATTTAATATTAACTTGTTCAATATTACACACTCTTTTCTGGTAAAAATATATGGATCGTTGGCTTTTGTAACACTTTTCTTGACACATTATATAAATCTTCACTTTTAACATTTCCCATATTCTTCATATCATCAGTAAATTGGTATATATCTTCACCATCCATAGCCTGATGAATTACATAACTTGCAAGATCTGTAGAGTCCTCTAGGGTTGAAGCTATTGCAGTTTTCATTATCTTTTTCATTAAAGCTATTGTATTATCATCAAAAACTATTTTCTCACTTGCAATATCATTTATAGCAGTATCAATTACCTTAATTGCCTCATCTACATCTTTCTGCGCAACTGATGTGTAAATATATAATGTCTTAACATTATTAGAAGTATCTAAATGAGTATAGACATCGTATGATAATCCTCTTTCTTCACGAAGTTCTCTAAATAATATTGAATTAGCACTTTCTCCAAATTTATAATTTAAAATTCTGAGCGCTAATTCCTCATCTTTAGATAATCCATTAAATGTATATAAGTAAAGTATAGTACTTTGCTCAATTTCTTTTTTATATGATACTTTCTTTATAAATTGATGCTGCTCAACAACTATTTTTTTCTTTTCAAATTCCTTCTGCTCCCAATCTCCAAAATACTTATTAATAATATTTATTATTTCTTTATGTTCAAATGGGGATACAATCGATATAAAAGCATTGTTAGGAACATAATATTTATTGTAAAAATTAACAAGCTGTTTTTTTGTAACCTTTTTTATTATACTTTCACTACCAATAGTATCATCCCTAAGTGGACTATCTTTAAATGCAACTTCATTAACTCTTTTAAAACTTAAGTCTTCAATGTCATCATTGATTGTTCTTATTTCTGCGAGAATTACCCCCCTTTCCTTTTCAATCTCATCAACTGGAAATATTGAATTTAAAAGCATGTCACCTAAGAGTTCTAATGCGTTTTCTAACTCTTCATTTAAAATCGTAGCGCTGTATACGGTGCAGTTAAAATCAGTATATGCATTATATTCCCCACCCAAATTCTCTAGATCACTATTTAGCTTTTCATTTGATCTATCATTTGTACCCTTAAAAAGCATATGTTCTATAAAGTGTGCTATTCCCTTTTCATTTTTTTCTTCAAAAAGTGAACCTATATTGATTCCAGCATGAACTGCTGCAATTTGACTATCCTTTTTAATAGTAATAAGTTTGATTCCATTACTGAGCTTAGTTTGTTTTGTATCAAAAATTTCTTTACTCATCATAATATTCTCCTTTAACCAAAAACTTTGTTATCAAAATTTATAGCTTTTAAAAATGAGTTCCTATATATAAGAAAACAAAAAGCATATATATTTTAACTATATCACACTTTTAACTATTTTAGACTATATTATTAATTGATTTAAAACCAGAGTTAAATTAGAGTTTATCCTTCGGCAATTTCCTACAAATTTTTAAGAAAATACAAAAATTCTATTGACTATTTGCTAAATATAGAGTAAAATTAAGATTCGAGTCAAATACTCATAGACAGTTCGTGACCATCCTGTCTTAAAACAAAACTATGGAGGCGCAAAAATGAATATTAAATTAAATGAAGGAACTATGTCTGCAAAAACAAGAAATATTGTTTTTGCAGCAATGGTAGCTGCAATTTATGTAGCTTTAACTCTAAGCTTATCGTTTTTCAGCTTTGGAGTTGTTCAATATCGTGTTGCTGAAGGACTTACTATTTTACCTTTCTTTGCATCCTTTTCTATACCTGGGCTGCTAATTGGTTGTATAGTATCTAATATCATAAGTCCATTAGGTATTATGGATATGATTTTCGGTTCCCTTGCAACACTTATAGCCGCGATTTTAACTTACTATATTGGTAAAAGCAAACTAAGATTTAAAAGAATACTTGCTCCGTTACCGGCTGTAGTAGTTAATGCCCTTGTTATTGGCATACTATTAAAGCTTTTATATGTTAAGAACATGCCCCTTTTAGCTTGCATGCTGCAAGTTGCGTGGGGAGAATTAGTTTGCTGTTATGGAATTGGATTACCGCTTATTTATATTATTGAGAAGAACTCAATTTTGAGGAACTTTTTTAGATAATTTTTAAAAAGCAATTTAAATTGCTTTTTAAGTTTAATATTTATTTTGTATATAATTTGTAATAATAGATGTATTTGATATTTTATGAGAAGAAAGAGGAATTTTAATGACCAAAACAATTGAAAAACTTAAATTTGATGAACTAGGACTGAATGAATCCGTACTACACGCTATACAAGATCTAAAATTTGAATATCCATCTGATATTCAAACAAAAGCTATTCCAGTTGTACTTGAAGGCTTTGATATTATAGGTCAGGCTCAAACAGGAACTGGTAAAACATTAGCCTTTGGTGCACCTATTTTAAGCTTAATGGAAAAATCGAATGGTAAAGTCCAAGCAATAATAATGTCTCCTACAAGAGAACTTGCTGTTCAAGTTTCAGAAGAACTTTCCCGTATTGCAAAGCATGAAAGAATTAAGATATTACCAATATATGGTGGTCAATCTATTGATAGACAAATCTCTGCTTTAAAAAGAGGCGTAGATATCGTTGTTGGAACTCCAGGACGATTACTAGACCATATTAGAAAAGGTACTTTAAAGCTCGCAAATGCTAAATTTCTTGTTTTAGATGAAGCTGACGAAATGCTTAACATGGGTTTTATTGAAGATATTGAAAGCATTATAAGCAATTTAAGTGAAGATAGACAGACATTACTTTTTTCAGCTACTATGCCAAGAGCTATTAAAATATTGTCAAAAAAGTATATGCATCCTGAAACAAAAATTATTGCAATAGAAAAGAAATCTTTAACTGTTTCTAAAACTAAGCAATATTATTATGAAGTAAATTCAAAAAACAAGTTTGAATCATTATGCAGAATTCTTGACGTTGATGCTCCTAAAACTTGCATACTATTTTGTAAAACTAAAAAAGGTGTAGATGAATTAGTTGATGCATTACAACCTAGAGGTTATACAGTAGAAGGTATGCATGGAGATATGAAACAAAGTCAAAGAATGAACACTTTAAAGAAATTTAAAGATGGTAACTTAAACTACTTAATTGCAACTGATGTAGCTGCAAGAGGAATTGACGTTGATGATGTAACTCATGTAATAAATTATGATTTACCACAAGATAGCGAATCTTATATACATAGAATTGGAAGAACTGGTAGAGCTGGTAAAGAGGGTACTGCTTATAGTCTTATAACAAGACGTGAAGCATCTTCAATAAGACAAATTGAACGTGACACTAAAAGTGTTATCGCTAAAAAAACTGTACCTACTATAACAGATATTTTTGCAGCAAAATCTGAAACTATTATGGATTCTATAAAATTAGTTCTAGAAGAAAACTTATATGAGAACTTCCTTCCACTTGGGCATAATCTTATAAAAGAATTCGGTGCTGAAGATGTAGCTGCTTCTTTAATTAAAATTATTTTTGATAAAGAAGTTAACTATAACTATGCAGATGATTCTTCAACTACACCAATAACTAATACAGTTAGATTATTCTTATCTATAGGACGAATGGACGAAGTTATGACTAAAGATATTATATCTTTCTTATGTGAAACTGCTAACCTTAATAAAAATGAGCTTGGCCGTATCGATATTTTAGATAAATTCTCATTCTTAGATGTTCCTTCAAACTTAGTTGATTCTATTTTAAACAATAGTTCAGGTAAGAAGTTAAACAGTAGAAGAGTAAATATTGAAGTTGCTAAATCTAGAAGATAAATTTAGCGCATAAAAAAAAGATCACTTATTCGTAAGTGATCTTTTTTTTACGTAAACTTTTATCTTGATAATAGAAATCTGTCTTATATACATGCAATATTACTGATTATAATAACGTAGCTTTAATTATTTCTTCAAAAGCGCATAATTTTTGCACAATTACACTGCTCTTAATATGCCTTGGTGCCAAAATTGTATACATTGTAGTACTGTACTCTAGATTCTCATCTTCCTCATCATCAATTAAAAATTCTATATTCTTAACCTTTATACTCATACCTTCAAAATACTGTTCCAATTTCTCTACCATGTCTTTCTTATTAATATATTGAATTTCCAATTTAAGTATATTAGTATTTTTAAAGAACCTATCTTCAAAAGACTTAAGAAATACCAATACTATAAAAATAAATATAGTTGAGAGTATACTCAGAGTGTAGTACCCGAGTCCTACCGCAAGCCCAATACATGCCACAGTCCATATGCTTGCTGCCGTGGTAAGACCTTTTATAGATCCCTTATCATGTATAATAGTCCCAGCACCTAGAAATCCAACTCCTGTTATAACTTGCGATCCGAGCCGACCAATATCTACTTTCATTGCTGTTTGAAGTTCTGGATGTTGAATTATCATATTTGTTGTTTCTTGAATTGAATATAATTGTATCATTGAGGTAATTGCCGCCCCTAAACACACTAAAATATGTGTCCTAAAACCAGCTGGCCTGTTTTTAAATTCTCTCTCATATCCAATTAAACCACCAACTACAACTGCAAGCGCAAGCCTTATTATTACTTCATATACTAACATGTACATACCTCCATAAATTGCTTGCCCTTTTATAATTTAATTTAAATACTTTAATTCTATATCATTAAACGTGAGCCATGCTCTAACAAATTTCTCTATACAGCTATCTTCATATTTATACCACTTATCTGTTTCAGATGAATTATTTTCATCTCCACTAGCTTTTCCTTCATGCTCTTCATCTTGTTTATCCATTAGTATATGTTTGAATTTTTTTATTGGTTCCGCGCTTTCTAATGCATTTTGTAATTCTAGTTTTAAATCAGGTTCACTATCTATTTTATCAACATACTCATTCATGGCTTTTATATAAAAACTCTCATCTATGAGAGGAGTACTCAAATATCTATTAATCTCATCTTCGTTAATAAGTATTGCCTTGCTTACAAATTCTTTTAACCAACTATCAAAGTAATCTTCTTTTAAAGTTCCACTTTCTAATGCTAAACTTACTTCTGTAGGAATATATATAACCTCACCAGTAACAACATCTAAAAAACTTTTTCCCAAATTGTCATCAACATGAGCTATTGTTTCTATAAGTGCTTCCATATCAATTTGTACTAGATTCAAATTTATACCTCCTAGATTTATTAAAACAGCTACATATCCTAAGCCATTTAATCTTTTTATTTTTTATGCTAATAACGAAAAACCAATAAACCTCAAAGGTTTATTGGTTTGGTTTTTATTCTTCAAAAGTTGAATTGTATTCTTCAAGTACGCTTTCAAATTCTTCTTCATCTTCTACTGCAATATATTGTTCTTTACCGTCTACCAATTCAATTTTATAAACAAAAGCATCATCTTCTTCTCCAATAGGAGCTAATAAAGCATATTTATTCTCATCTAATTCAATGATTTCAATTAATTCAAAATCAATTTTTTCTCCATCTTCATCTAACATTGTTATAATCTTATTTTCTTCCATGATGATTCCCCTTTCAACCTTAGTACCCATATTATAACGTTAATATAGCTAAACTGTCTATATAAAATATAGATTTATACTATATTATTTACTTATTGAACACCATATTATACCTTAATAACCTAAATATTATTTTATTTGCTATAACCATACATCCCTCTAATAGAAACCTCTCCTGAGACGATATATTCTATGATTCCTTGCTCGTTTTCAACAAGTAATTCTCCTGCGTCACTTATACTTATTGCTTTAGCTATTCTGATTTCTCCTCTACTAACTAATTGTATTTCCTTGCCTAAAAGCATAGAGTTTTTTCTACAAACATCTATAGTTTCTTTTATATTTCCATTTTCTACAAAATCATAGTATAGTTCTTCAAATATATTTAATATATTAGCTACGAGTAACTTCCTGTCCATGAATTTTCCACTCTCAAGCTTAAGTGATGTTGCCACATCTTTTAGCTCCGTTGGTATATCCTCTGCGTCAAGATTTACATTAATTCCAATTCCCATAACTAAATAATTAATATGATCTATTTCTCCACTCATTTCTGTTAATATGCCACATACCTTTTTACCATTAATAACAATATCATTAGGCCACTTAATACTAGTTTTAACTCCCATTTTCATGATAGCCTTTTGAGCAGCGGCAGCACCAATTAAAGTTATTTGAGAAGCGTTTTGCGTAGTTATGTTTGGCCTAAGTATTATGGACATCCATATACCCTTATATTTTGGAGACACCCAATTTCGCCCGAGCCTTCCACGACCTGATGTTTGCTCCTCACTTATTACAACAGTGCCATGAGCACACCCAGCCTCTGCAAGCTCTTTTGCTTTAGAATTTGTTGACCCTATGGAATCATAGTGTAAAATATTTTGACCTATATATTTCGTATTTATAAAATTCCTAATCTCCTCAAATGTAAGTATATCCGGCGATGATATTACCTTGTAGCCCTTTCTTGAAATCGCTTGAATTTCATAACCTTCCTCTTTAATTACATTTATATGTTTCCAGATAGCCGCGCGACTAACTCCTAACTCCTCACTAATTTTCTGACCAGATACAAATTCATTTGAGCTCTCTTTAAGTAGCTTAAGAATTTTTTCCTTCATAACTATTCACACCTTTTTGTTTTATAAAATTACGAGGAATATTATTCATAATATTATAATCTTCTGTATTCCTCTGGTTTATACCTATCTTTTCCTTTAAGTGCAAGGTCAATATTCTCTATTAATTGATTCTTATTCCAAGGCAAAGTTCCAGAAAGCGCCACATAATTTGATGCATGATTGCTCCTAAAAATGCAATTTGAAACTTCTATATTTTGCAAAAACTCTCTTAGTTCCCTCATAATTTCTTCTGGAGTTAACACATCAAATTTACCATTTTGTATATCTTCATATATAGGAGTACCTGGCTCTAACATTAAAGTTAAAAAACCCACATAATCTGGATCTATAGCACTTATAAGTTTTGAAGATTCTATAGCATTTTCACTAATTTTCGACCTGCCTCCTATACCTGAGATAAGGGTTACGGATAACTTTATTCCACTTTCTTTTACTTTTTTACCTGCCATAACCATCCTTGCTGCTGTTACATCCTTATTTATACTCTTTAATATTTCATCACTACCAGACTCAACTCCAAGATACAAGATTCCAACACCCAGATCCTTAAGTTCTCGAAGCTCCTCTAATGATTTTGCTATAATATCATTAGTTGTAGCATAAATTCCTACTCTTTCGCACCCGGGAAATAATTCTTTTATTTTTAATAAAATTAATTTTAATTTACTAGTTTCTAGAACCAAAGCATCTCCATCAGCCAAAAATATCTTCTTAACATTCCCATAATCTAATTTAGCCTGCGCAAGATCTGCCATAATATCTTCTATATCACGTATTCTAAACTTCTTATCCTTATACATAGCGCAAAAAGTACATCCATTATGCGAGCACCCAATCGT
Source organism: Clostridium sp. (assembly GCF_050717545.1). Taxonomy (GTDB): domain Bacteria; phylum Bacillota; class Clostridia; order Clostridiales; family Clostridiaceae; genus Clostridium_AD. The sequence goes on along the minus strand of NZ_JBOITN010000031.1, from coordinate 76,632 downwards.
TACCTGCACAATAAGACTATTTGCCTCACTAGGTGGTCTATATACTATCCCTTCATACATCACTATACTCATCTCCTACCGAGTCCTGCCCTCGACCACGCTAAAAGTCGTGGGTTCTTTTGCATTAAACAAATATCCTTGATTAATACCCTCTAAGTATAACATACAAATTTCTAATAAAATAAGACATCTTAGAGTATTTTTCTATACGTCTTTTCTTTAATAACCTTCTTTAGCTTTGTATGAGACTTTTCTTAAATTATATATAAGATATATCCTTTTATTTATATTGATTATTTTAAAGACATCTTTTCTTCACATATTCTAATGAAAGCTTCAATATTTCCCTTCTCATCCTTGATTTTATCTTCATTCATTTCACCTCTACCTAGCCTATCACACTCTGATAACAATGCGATTTCTTTAATGGATATATCTTTAGTCATTTTATTTACATCTGCAAAAGGCAAATCTTTAGTTACAAAAAGAGTTTGCATATGCCATCTAACTAATGCTATAACTTGTTTAATTAACAGTGAGTCCTCAGTAAGTGCCTCCAAAAATATTTTGACAATCTCCGCTCCTACCTTATCATGGCCATAAGATGTTATTTTCCCTTTTTTCACTTTTGTAGTAGGTGCTTTACCTAAATCGTGAAGTAATGCTGCCCACATAAATGCCCTAGTATTTTCACTAAGGTGTTTTACTTTTGCTGCATTATCTATAACTAGTAACGTATGTTTCCATACATTACCTTCTGGATGATGTAATGGTGATTGAGGCGTATCCACTAAGTTCCTTATTAGTGTATATGGATACTGTTGATATATGCTTTTATCATTTATAACTTTATTGAAATATGTAGATGGTGTCTCATCTTCCATTAGATGTCTTTCAAATTCTTGAAATGTTTTTTCCATATATAATTCCTTTCGTTTATTATTTTTATTTATATTTTTCACTATTTCTATTTTTTCTATACTTTTTAATTATAATAAAAGAGCAAGTAACCTTATATAAACTATATATTATCATAGCTTATATAACAAGTACTTGCTCTTTTTACTAATTTTTTTCATTTAAATTATTCTGATTTATTACCGTAATACTCACTTTTATTAGTTGTAAAAACACTATCATTATATGCACTTTCTTCAATAGATTGAATAATTTGATTTGGAGCAGAAGTTTGGTTTTGAGACTTTGTGTCCTTCTTAATATAATTACGTAAATTTTTCTTTTTAGCTTGCTTTTTATCCATCATATTAAAAACCTCCTGATTTCTTATTATCACATTGCTTATAATTTATTTGAATTATCATCTTCGACCATCATGTATTATTTCTCGCTAAACTTTTGTAATACCTTTTTAAACTCCGCTCCTTGTCCTATTGAGGTGTACTCTATTTCGCCATTAACTTGAACTGACTTATAGGCATATGCCTCATCTGAATCCTTAGGACCAACTATAACATAATCAGTTCCGTCCACCTTAATAGCATCAATTAATTCTAAATCTACTTTTTCACCATTTTCATCTAGTACGGTAATTATCTCATTAGTTTTCATAGACGCACCTTCTTTCATGTAATAGTCACATTCAAATAAATAAAAGGCTATTATGTTATTTGTTTTAATGTGCCTTATTATTTTGTGCCTAAGTTGATGTTTTATACCAAGTTTTTATAATAAGTAATCGTAAAATTTTTTTTATATATTTACTTTATATTCATTTTCATATCACTTTTTATTGTTGAAATATCTTAATTTTCTTTCTAATAGGTGAACCTAATCTTAAAATTAATTTTTCTTGGATCAAATATAAAAGTTATTCAAAGATATTATCTCAATATCTTTCATACGTTATTAGAAACTGTATTAAATAATTTTAAATTGTATGGTAAAATAGGAGTATAATTTAAATAGAATATGAAAGTTGGTGTAAAAATGACTAAAAATGAATTAATTGAAATTATCAATAATGGAGAAAATTCATATATTGAATTTAAAGAAGAGAACATTAAGGTAAAAGACTTAGCAGAAGAAATAGTTGCATTTGCAAATTCTGAAGGTGGAATAATACTTATTGGTATAGATGATAATTGTAATATAATAGGAGTTAGAGATAATAATATTGAAGAAAAAATTATGAATATATGCAGAAATAATTGCATACCTAATATAATTCCTATATATAATGAAATTATATTATCTGATAAAAGAATTTCTATAATTAATATACCTAAAGGATTAAATAAACCATATTATACAGTTGACCATAAATATTATGTTAGAGTTGGAACAACAAAAAGAATAGCATCCAGGGAAGAACTACTAAGACTTTTTGAAGCAAATGGTGCATTACATTTTGATATTTCACCTATTGAAGAAACTTCTATAAAGGATTTAAATATAGATATAATCAGAGATTATTTTATAATGTACAATACTTTTGACCTTTATGAAGAAGAAAAGGAAACAATTGAACGAATTCTTATAAATGCTGATATACTTAAAGAAAAAGATGCTAAAGTAGTATGTTCTGTTGGTGGACTTTTGGTATTTGGTAAAAATCCTGAAAAATATTTACCACAAAACGGGGTTAGTTTTGCCCATTTTAAAGGTAATGATATTACAGATGAATTGATAGATAAGAAGGTAATAATAGGTAGAATTCAGGATATAGCAGAACAGCTTTTAGTTGTTTTAAAGAATAATATGATGACCCCTTCAAAAATCAGTGGTTTACTAAGAGTTGAAGAAGAAGAATATCCTATTTTAGTATTAAGGGAATCTATAATTAATTCACTAGTGCATAGAAATTATAGTATTTACGGATCCAAAATCAGGTTTTTTATGTTTGATGATAGAATAGAATTTCGTAGCCCAGGAAGGCTCCCTAATACGGTAACAATAGAGAAAATGAAAATAGGTGTATCTTATGCTCGAAATCCATTTTTGGTTAAGTATATGGAGAATATGAGATACATTGACCAGCTTGGAAGAGGAATCCCTATGATTTTAAAAACAATGAAAAATAAGGGAAATAAAGAACCTTTACTTGAAGAAATAGGTGAAGAATTTATTCTTACTATTTTCAAATAATAACTATCTATAGGACCCAACTTTCAAAACAAGGTAGATAACTTTTTTTATAGTTGAGAGTTAGTATTTTATGAATATTAAATTCAAAGCATATATTACGTATAATGGATTGAATCGAGCTTTAGAACTTCTTAACCAAGTGAATGTATTAATCGTAATATATGCTTTTCCAACTTTTATTTAATATATTCTTTATGAATTATAGCTATAAGTTGCTTTTTAGTGTTAATTGCCGGATTTTCTAATACTTTATCTAAAAGAAATTTAAGCATATCACCTATTTCTTTTCCTTGCCTTAGTGAAAATTCTTTTATTAAATCTTTGCCGTCTACATCAAGTTCCTTTATACATAGTGGAACATTAGATTGTAAAAACGCCATAGTTTCTTCTTCTACTTTAGCAATCTGCTGTATTCTTATTTCTGGCAGGCACGAGCTTAAAGCATCTGCTCTTTGTAAGTTAAAAAGATCTTCTATTAAATCCATGCCAGTTCTATTAATAAGCCGTTTTATGCTGGCATCTGTTGGCTTTATTAGTACGTTCATATGTTCCTTTACCAAAACACTAATTTCACTTATACTTTGGTTATCAAATCTAAGACGTCTAAGTATTTTCCCAGATAATTTAAAACCTCTTTTATCATGACCATAAAAATGTCCTATGCCCTCTTTGTCCATAGTAAAACACTCTGGTTTAGATATGTCATGTAATAATGCCGCTAGTCTCAAATTAAGTTTTGGTGGGCATTTCTCCACAACAGATAAAGTATGATTAAATATATCTTTATCATGATGAGGGTTACGTTGATCAAACCCTACTTGTAATTGAAGTTCTGGTAATATAACCTCTAATAACTTAGTCTCTTCAAGTAACAGTAAAGCTTTTGCCACATTATTAGACACCAACATTTTACAAAGTTCATCTCTAATTCTTTCATTACTTACGTTTACTATAAGCTTATAATTTACTTTTATAGCAATCATAGTTTTTTCTTCTATATCAAAATCTAGGGAAGACGCAAAACGAATAGCCCTAAGCATTCTTAGCGCATCTTCCTTAAACCTTTTATTAGGCTCACCAACAGCCCTAATTATTCTTTCTTTTATATCTATTTCACCACCGAAATAATCTACAAGTCCATTTCCCTCGTTAAAAGCTAAAGCATTTATGGTAAAATCCCTTCTAGCTAAGTCCTCTTTTAAACTTGAAACAAAAGTAACAACTTCAGGCCTTCTATTGTCTAAATATTGACCATCTATTCTGTAAGTTGTAATTTCATAACCATCACCATTTATCATAACAGTAACAGTTCCATGTTTTATACCTGTGGGGATAGTTTTATTGAACATTTTAATAACTTCTTCTGGCAGGGCATTAGTAGTTATATCATAATCATTAGGCAAAGATGTCCCAATTACAAAATCACGTACACTTCCACCCACAATATAAGCTTCATATCCATTATTTCCAAGTGTTTCTAAAATTATTCTTACATTACTTGGTATAAAAATAAAGTCTTTTAAACTATTATTATCTTTAGTCATTATAATCACCCTTTATTTGTGATTCTAAATATACATTGCTATAGGTATAATCTCAATTATAGGTTCATTAACTTCTAATTGCTTTGAATCATAATCACTAATTAAATTTGTATCTTTTAGAAATCTATTTTTAAATTCCATAAAATACTCCTCATCTAAATAATCAAAATATGTGCCGCTTAGCAAACTATTGTTATTAATTTCATTTTCCTTTGGAATTTTAACTACCTTTCCAAGAACAGTTATTCTTGCACCTTCAATATAATCCAAATTATCAGCCATATGTTTTATATCTAAAGGTACTATAACTTTTGTATTGCTATTACCTATAGTACCGCTAATATATTTTATACATTTTTCAGCTTTGCAAAGCAACATATCTTCTTTTAAAATTTTTAAAACTTGCCTTTTAACTTTATATTCCTGACTTTCATCAACACTTTCTGCGGGTTCAGGTGAGAATGCTAATTGCATTTCCATAACTCTAATTATATCTTCTATATATTCCAGGACTGGATTTTTATATAATTGCCCCGTAAACTGAACAAAATCGAATTCCTTTATGGTTTTTATATCCGTGTCATCGTTTATAATTTTTAACATAGTCTGCTGATTTAATATGTTTTTTAATCTGGACAATATTGTTATTACTATCGATACCCTTTCTTCTATTTTCTGTGATGTAAATTCATTTAAAAGTTGAACATTTAAGTCTCCTTGCCTTATTTTACCACAAGTAAGTTCATATAATGGTGTATTAGTACTAATAGTTAGAAGCTTTCTACTACTTTCACTTTTAATTTCTGCAAACTCTTCAATTACAATGGTATACAAGTTATTTATCATACCTTCATTAAAATATAAGGGGATAAGTGCTCTATTATCCAAATAAACATGCCTCCATAAATTACTTCTTACTAGTTTATATTAATTCCTATATTTTAGAACAATAGCATAATATTTAAATAATTTTCTACAAAATAACCTCATAAACGTAGATTTTATAATAAAAAAATAACTAGTTTAATGTCTAGTTATTTTTTTAAAAATACCGATTTAGTAACTATAGTTTCACCATATCTTTGCCGCAAACTATCTATAGTTTTATCAATAGCTCTTTCTTTTTTATCACCATCACTATCAATATCGAAAATTGATGTTTGTTTAAAACTATCGCGAGCTAAATTATTAAGAGAAACTCCCAGGAGTCTTATAGGTTCTCCTTTCCATAACTCATCAAAAATGCTTTTTACCGTTTTTAATATCTCTTGGGTTAAATCTGTAGAACTTTTTAAAGTTCTACTACGAGAGTAATCAATAAACTCATTATTCCTTATAGTTACACTAATACAGTAACAGCTTTTTTTCATATATCTTAACCTAGTCGATGTATGCTCAACCAGTTCTAGTAATACTACGTAGGCTTCACTTTTACTACGTATATCATCAGCAAGCGTTGTTGAATTACTTATTCCTTTTACCTCACGTTTATCTGATTTAACCTCTCTGTCATCTATACCATTTGCATATTTCCACATAAGGTTACCACTACTTTTAAAGTGGTACTTCAAAAACTCTACATCATACCTTGCTAAATCTCCTATAGTAAATATATTTAAATTGTTAAGCCTTGGAACAGTTCTCTTTCCAACCATAAAAAGTTCACCAACTGGCAGGTGCCACATTTTTTTTTGTATTTGATTTTTAAAAAGTGAATGTACTCTATCAGGCTTTTCAAAATCAGATGCCATCTTAGCTAAAAGTTTAACATCTGACATACCAATATTCACTGTAAATCCAAGTTCTAACTTTATCCTCTCCTTAATATCACAAGCGAGCTTAAGTGCCGCCTCTGTTGAGGTATTATAACTTGTTACATCTAAATAACACTCATCTATAGAGAACTTCTCAACAAAAGGAGTATAATCCCCAAAGACTTCCCTCATGCTAATACTACACCTCTCATACAGTCTAAAGTCAGGGGGAACCACTACAAGGTTTGGACATTTCTTTCTCGCAGTATATAAACTTTCTCCTGTTATTATCATACTTTTTTTAGCTATCATAGATTTTGCTAAAACTACCCCTCTTTGAGACTCGGCATCCCCTCCTATTACAGAGGCTACTTCCCTTAGGTCAATATCTTCACCTTTCTTTAGTTTATCTGCAGCACTCCAAGAAAGGAATGCTGAATTAACATCTATATGAAATATAAGTTTATCCTTAAATTTAATCATCTAACCTCATCCTTAAATCATCACCTTCGCTACTGCAATATTTTGCCCATAAATATAATTAACTGTATATAATTAACTATATTATATACAGTTAAAGTGAAAAAAAGCAATCTATCCTTAAATAAGAATAAACTGCTTTAATGAAGATATTACTTTACTACTTAACGTTTGCTTTTATATATTCCTTTATCTCATCTGAATCTCCAAATGATAATATAGGTCCAGATAGCTTTTTACATTCTTCATACTTAGAACTTGTAATAGTTTTACGTGCTCTTAAAATTGAAGAAGCGCTCATACTGAATTCATCTAGTCCAAATCCAAGTAATACTGGGATAAGATTTGTATCTCCTGCCATTTCACCACACATATTTACTTTTATTCCAGCATTATGACCATTATCTATTACAGTTTTTATAAGTCTTAAAACTGCTGGATGATAGAAATCATATAAATAAGATATTTTCTCATTCATCCTATCAACGGCTAAAGTATATTGAATTAAATCATTAGTACCAATACTAAAGAAGTCTACCTCTTTAGCTAATATATCTGACATTACTGCAGCAGATGGTATTTCTATCATAATACCTACTTCGATATTTTCATCAAATGCTACGCCTTCTGACTTAAGTTCAGTTTTACACTTCTCAAGTATTTTTTTAGCCATTCTAAGTTCTTGAAGATTACATATCATAGGGAACATGATTTTAAGTTTCCCGTATGCAGATGCTCGTACTAAAGCTCTTAATTGGGTTACAAATATATCTGTTCTATCAAGACAAAGTCTAATTGCTCTGTAGCCCAAAAATGGATTCATTTCATCATCCATAGGTAAGTAAGTTAATTTCTTATCTCCACCGATATCTAAGGTTCTTATGATAACAGGTTTTCCATTCATTGCCTCAAGAACGGCTTTATATTCACCAAATTGTTCTTCTTCTGTTGGAAGAGCATCTTTTGACATATATAAAAATTCTGTTCTAAATAAACCAATTGCTTCTGCGCCATTTTTTATAACAGATTCTATATCCGCTGAAGAACCAATATTTGCAGCAAGCTCTACTGTTTTACCATCAATTGTAGTAGATGCCATTGTTGCATATTTTTCTAACTGATTTTTAAATTCAATAAATTCTTGTTGACGTTTTTTATAATCAGCTAAAGTTTTTTCATCAGGATTAATAATAATTAAACCTTCTTCGCCATCTACAATAAGTATATCATCATCTTTAATTACACGAATTCCAGTTCCTGCGCCTACTACTGCTGGTAATTCTAAAGATCTTGCAATAATTGAAGTATGAGCAGTCCTTCCTCCTACTTCTGTTACAAACGCCAATATTTTATCTTTATCTATCTGCGCTGTATCTGATGGAGTAAGATCCTTTGCTACTAATATACACTCATCTTCGATTTCAGCAATTGATACTACTTTTATTCCCATTAATATGTTAAGCACTCTTTTGGTTACATCTCTAATATCGGCTGCCCTTTCATTCATATACTCATTATCCATATTTTCAAAAATAGTTGCAGTTTGCATCGCAACTGTTTGTAACGCAAATTCAGCATTAAATTTTTCATCACTAATTTTCTTTTGGATAGACCCTATAAATTCTGGATCTTCAAGCATACATAAATGTGCTTCAAATATTTCAGCCTTTTCATTTCCTAACTTTTCTATAACACCTTCAATTACTTTTTGAAGCTCAGTAATTGCTTGTTTTAATGCGTTATCAAACCTTGTTATCTCTTTTTCTGAATCTAATACCTTATTTTCCTTTACCTCTGGTACTTCTTCTTTAATAACTAATGCTTTACCTATCGCTATTCCATATGATACACCTATCGCTTTTAACATTTTTTCTCCCCCTTATTTAACTAGTCCTTCTTCGATAACTTTAACCATAGCTACTACAGCTGCTGCTTCATCTGCACCACTAGTTCTTATTATTAATTCATCATTTTTAATAGCTGCCATACACATTATAGCTACAATGCTTTTTGCATTATATTCGTTGCCATCTTTTACTATAAGTACCTCTGATTTAAATTTAGAAGCCTCTTTAACTACTGATAATGCTGGTCTTGCATGTATTCCACTTTCACTTTTAACTATTGCTTTTTTTTCCATCATAATAAACACACCCCTATTTTTTTAATTTTATTGTTATTACTTCATTATTTTTATCTACTGCTCCAAATTTAAACTCTACTGATTCCATTATTTCATTTTCTGTAAGAATTAGAACACTCAAATTAGATTTAACTTTAGCTTTTATTAATTCGTTATCAAAAGTCAATAATTTGTCTCCAGCCTTAACTTGTTGTCCCTTCTTAGCAAAAGCTTCAAATCCTTCGCCCTTCATCTCTACAGTATCAATACCTATATGAAGTAATATTTCTATTCCCTCTTTTGTCTTTAAAATCAAGGCATGTTTTGTAGGGAATAATTGAAGTACTTCACCATCAACTGGTGCATACAATACTCCTTCTGTAGATTCAAATCCTATTCCATTTCCAAGCATTTTAGATGAAAAAACTTCATCAGGTATTTCTGATATATCAAAACATCTTCCTACAACTGGAGATTTTAAAATCATATTCTTTTCTTTACTTTTTTTAAATAAACCAAACATTGGTATCATCCTCTCCTTCTTTAAAGTAGATTAATCCTTATTAATATTTACTTTAATTTTAAATTAATTATATAAAATTAGTTTGTGCATTATCATGTGTTTAAAATCCATTAAAACAAAAGACACAAACTAATAAGATGCCATATTAGCATATTATATGGTTCATGCCTGATCTAATCAGTAACACACCTAATATTATGTACTTTTTTAATTTGATTGTTGTAATCGATGTATATGCATAGCAATGTATGAAACTTCATCTTCACAAACTTCTTTTAAAAGTTTTTCTGATATAAGCTCACATACTTTTTTTGAAAGTAAAAAGGCTTCGCTCATCTGCGCTTTAACCGATTCTAACATTATATTTTTTAAAACCTTATCATTTACTATTCTATCTAAAGCATACCTTAAATGAGATACTAACCTAGCATATTCCATGGATTTTTTATTAGTTTTTATTCCAAGAAGCTCTTGAATATATTCCATTACTTCTTTAACTATTCTAGTATATTCCAGGCTTTTAGATACTTCGTCGTTGACTCTTGCAGAACGTATATGTAGTGTAATAAAACCGATTTCACTTTCTGGCAAGACCACATTTAATTTTTCTTTAATAAATTTTGTTCCTTTTTGAGCTATGTTATATTCATCAGGGTATAAAGTTTGTATCTCGTTTAGAAATGGATTAACTATATCAATTCCAAGTTCCATCCTTTTCATTGCGAAACTAATATGATCACCTAGCCCAACATGTATATGTGAATTTAAACTTTCACCAAAAGTGTCTTCAGCAAGAGAAATAATTTCTTCTGCTACTGCTAATATTTCACCTTCTATGTTTTTAACAATCTCTACATAACTATCTTTTTCACTATCATCAATTTTAATAAATTTCTGTTCAATATTACTGTCTTTAGATATAAGCTGTCCAGGTTTTTTACCAAAACCTATTCCCTTACCAAAAAGAACATATACATTATTATTTTTTTCAGAAACAACAACATTGCTACTAAGTGATTTTAAAACCTTATAATCAATATTCATGTTAACATTACCTCTTCTATATTCTAAAATAGATTTTCATATTATTCAAGAGCTTTTTAAAATAATTCTTAGAAAATTTAAATATTAACACATAATTTGTAATATTTCCATCACTAAAAAAAACCTTTCATTTCCTTAATTAGATTATAACATTATCAGTTCAATTAGTGTAAGTTTTAACAAAATTATTTCACCCTTAGATTATCTCCTGCGGAGCTGAAATTTCGTTAAATAGAAACGAGCACCCTAAGTATTTTAGGGTGCTCACTCAAAATCTTAAGCCATAAACATTTTTATATCGTCCTCTGAGGTGGAAATTCCTGCTATTCCAAAGTTTTCTACCAATACATTAACAACATTTGGAGATAAAAATGCTGGTAATGTTGGTCCTAAGTGAATATTTTTAACGCCAAGGTGAAGTAATGCCAATAATACTATTACAGCTTTCTGTTCATACCATGCAATATTATATGTTATTGGGAGTTCATTAATATCAGCAAGTCCAAACACTTCTTGTAATTTCATTGCAATAACTACTAATGAATAAGAATCATTACATTGTCCTGCATCTAAAACCCTAGGTATTCCACCAATATCTCCAAGTTCTAATTTATTGTATCTATATTTTGCACAGCCTGCAGTTAAAATAACTGTATCTGTTGGTAATTCTTTTGCAAAATCAGTATAATATTCGCGACTTTTCATTCTTCCATCACAACCAGCCATTACAAAGAATCTTTTGATTGCTCCTGTTTTAACAGCATCTACAACTTTATCAGCCAATGCTATTACTTGATTATGAGCAAATCCCCCTACTATTTCTCCTCTTTCAATTTCAGTTGGTGTCTTGCATTTCTTTGCATGCTCAATTATAGCAGAGAAATCTTTTGCTGCTCCATCCACTCCATCTGCTATATGGATTAGTCCGTCAAATCCAGTTGCTCCAGTAGTATAAACTCTCTCTTTATAAGAATCTTTTGGAGGAGTAATACAGTTTGTTGTCATTAGTATTGGTCCGTTAAAGCTTTCAAACTCTGAATTTTGTTTCCACCAAGCATTTCCGTAATTTCCTACAAGATTATCATATTTTTTGAATGCTGGATAATAGTTTGCTGGTAACATTTCACTATGAGTATATACATCTACTCCAGTACCTTGTGTTTGTTTTAATAATTCTTCCATATCCTTTAAATCATGTCCACTAATTAGTATTCCTGGATTATTTCTTACTCCTATATTTACCTTTGTAATTTCAGGATTTCCGTAAGTAGAAGTATTTGCTCCATCAAGTAGTGCCATAGCATCTACTCCATATTTACCACACTCAAGTACTAATGCAACTAACTGTTCAACTGTTAAAGTATCATCTGTGATTTGAGCAAGTCCTTTTTGCATATATGAATAAATGTCACTATTTTCATATCCTAGGTTAAATGCGTGGTCAGCATAAGCTGCTATTCCTTTAATGCCATAAGTTACAAGTTCTCTTAAAGACCTTATATCTTCATTTTCTGTTTGAAGAACCCCTACACTTATAGATTTACTTTCAAATTCCGCAGGTGTTCCTGTCCATGTTGCACACTCAGGTAAATTTGCATCTAATACGCCACCAGCATTTACAAGTTCAGCTTTAATAACCGCGCGAAGTTCTAAAGCCTTAGTTATATTTTCTACAAATCTCGCCTTATTAAAATTAGCATTTGTTATAGTCATAAACAAACCATTTACTACAAATCTGTTTACTTCTTTGTTTTCTATTCCTAATTCTCTTGCTTTTGTGCTATAAATTGACATTCCTTTTAACATGTAGATTAACAAATCCTGCATATTAGCTACATCATCTGTTTTACCACACACCCCTCTTATAGTACAGCCTGTACCCTTTGACGCTTCTTGACATTGATAACAAAACATACCCATTATAAATTCCTCCTATTGTTTTTCTGGATAGACAAATATTTATCTTCCATATTAATTTTTTATGATCTATATAACTATAAATAATTTAACATGTATCGTTGAACTACCTTTATTATACTTTGACATTCATTAGTTGTCGGTAACAAATGTTACAATAATATACCTTTTATATATTCTTTTAATATCTTCAATTTATGGTAGATTATTAGTTACTTGATAATATTAAAATTCATTCTATAATATAGTATAATAAGCATGTAAAAAATAGGTATTAGTGATACCATAAAACATAGAAATGTTAAATAAAGTTAACCTACTCTTAACATATTGCGATATCTGTTGAAATAATGTACTACTTTATAAAATAATTAACATAAACTATAAAAACTTAACACCAACTTAACATTATTGTGATAAGATTTCATTTGAATATTCTTTTTAGAGGAGTGTTATTAATATGGATTACAAAATGATTTTCCAACTTTTAGGTGGTTTAGGGTTATTTGTATACGGAATGAAGCTAATGGGCGATGGTCTTCAGAAGGTTGCAGGTGAAAAGTTAAAAAAAATGCTAGAAATTCTAACTAGCAACAGATTTTTTGCTGTTCTCGTTGGTGCAGGCGTCACTGCAATTATACAAAGTAGTAGCGCAACTACAGTAATGACTATAGGTTTTGTAAATGCAGGTCTTATGAATTTATTTCAAGCCGCTGGGATTATCATGGGAGCAAATATTGGTACTACTATGACGGCTCAGCTTATAGCCTTTAAACTTACAGATATTGCTCCACTAATTCTCTCAATAGGTGCTGTTTTAGTCTTGTTTAGTAAGAAGAAAAAAAATAAAGATATTGGCGAGATTGTCCTAGGTTTCGGTATATTATTTGTTGGTATGTCAATGATGGAAACATCTATGAGACCTTTAAGTGAACTAGATGCATTTAAAAATCTTATTTTAGTTTTAGGAAAGCACCCATTCATGGGGGTTATTGTTGGTCTTTGCATGACTGCTACAGTTCAAAGTAGTAGTGCTACTATTGGAATATTAATGGCACTTGCTTCAAATGGCAACATCACACTTGCTTTTGCGCTTCCTATACTTTTTGGGGATAATATTGGAACCTGCGTTACTGCACTACTAGCAAGTATAGGCACTAGTAGAAATGCTAAGAGGGCGGCTCTTCTCCACTTGATCTTTAACTTTACAGGTACAGTGTTATTTATGCTAGCTTTCAAGCCAGTTTTAAAAATCGTTCCAATGTTTGGTGGAGATGTTCAAAGACAAATCGCAAATGCTCACACATTATTTAATGTGGCAAATGTATTTATACAAGTTTGGTTTATAGGTGCTTTAGTTAATATTGTAAACAAATTAGTACCTGGACAGGATGAAAAATCCTCTGCACTAGTACTTGAATACTTAGATAGAAGGCTCCTTGAAACTCCATCTATTGCAGTTGGACAAGTTATAAAGGAAGTTACTAGAATGGGGAAATTATCATCAACTAATCTTTCTAATGCAATGAATGCATTCCTAAATCGTGATGAAAAAATGATTAACTCAGTTAACGAGCATGAAGTTACTATAAATTATCTTGAAAGAGAAATAGTTAGTTATATGGTTTCGCTTTCAAACACTTCTCTATCAGAACATCAATCTGAGATTATTACCTCCCTATATAATGTAGTAAATGATATAGAGAGAATCGGAGATCACGCTGAAAACTTAAGTGAGCTTGCAAAATCAAGGTTGGATAATAAAATTAATTTTTCAGAAAAAGCCATAACGGATGTCACATATATGTTTGAAACTGTAAAATATTGTGTTGATAATGCAATAAAAGCTTTAGAAACTTTCGACTTAGAATCCGCTCACAAAGCCATGGATGTTGAGAATAAAATTGATGCCCTGGAAAAGCAACTAAAAAAAGAACATATAATTAGATTAAGTCAGCTTGAATGTGCCGCCGCTGGAAGCTCTGTTTATTTAGAGCTATTAACTAATCTTGAAAGAGTTGGAGACCATTCAAATAATATTGCACAAATGGTTGTTAATTCTAAAGAAAGTTAGCCTTATCATAATGTTTCATGTTATTTGTTATTATTACAGGTAATGTGAAACATAAAATCTTAACATCCAATTACATAATTTTAATAAAACTACAAAAGAAATTTTTTATAAGAGGAGTATTTTCAATATGGATTATAAAATGATTTTTGGACTTTTAGGCGGGTTAGGCTTATTTGTCTATGGAATGAAGCTAATGGGAGACGGTCTCCAGAAGGCCGCAGGCGAAAAGTTAAAAAGATTACTAGAGATCTTAACTAGCAATAGATTTTTTGCAGTAATTGTCGGTGCAGGAGTTACTGCTATTATGCAAAGTAGTAGTGCAACCACTGTAATGACTATAGGTTTTGTAAATGCTGGGCTTATGAATTTATTTCAAGCAGCTGGAGTTATTATGGGAGCAAATATCGGAACTACAATGACTGCTCAACTTATAGCTTTTAAACTCTCCGATGTAGCACCCCTTATTCTAGCCATAGGTGCTGCATTAGTTATGTTTGCTAAAAAAAAGAAAACAAAGGAAATTGGCGAGATTGTTTTAGGTTTTGGTATATTATTTGTTGGTATGTCAATGATGGAAGAATCTATGAAACCTCTAAGAGAACTCGAAGGCTTTAAAAATCTTATTGTAGGTTTAGAAGCACACCCATTAATGGGAGTTATTGTCGGCCTTTGCATGACTGCTACTCTTCAAAGTAGTAGCGCTACAATTGGAATTTTAATGGCACTTGCTGAAAATAACGGTATTTCCTTAGCAGTTGCTCTTCCTATACTTTATGGTGACAATATAGGAACTTGCGTTACTGCACTTCTTGCAAGTATAGGTACTACTAGGAATGCTAAGAGAGCAGCGCTTCTGCATTTGATTTTTAACTTAACGGGTACAATAATGTTTATGTTTGCTTTCGGACTGGTATTAAAAATCGTACCATTG
Source organism: Clostridium sp. (assembly GCF_050717545.1). GTDB lineage: Bacteria > Bacillota > Clostridia > Clostridiales > Clostridiaceae > Clostridium_AD. The sequence continues at coordinate 61,138 of NZ_JBOITN010000031.1, read as the reverse complement.
TTTGGTGGAAGTACTCAAAGGCAAATTGCCAATGCGCACACACTGTTTAATATATCTAATGTGTTTATTCAAATTTGGTTTATTAGTATTTTAGTTAAAATTGTTAATAAATTAGTACCTGGTGGTGATGAAAAAACATCGGTTCTTGCATTACAATACTTAGATAAAAGACTACTTGAAACTCCTTCCATAGCAGTTGGACAACTTATTAAGGAAGTTACTAGAATGGGAAGATTATCTGCATTAAATCTTTCATATTCAATGGAAGCTTTCTTAAATTCTGATGAAAATATGATGAATTTAGTTATTGATAACGAGGTAACAATAAATTATTTAGAAAGAGAAATAACCAGTTATATGGTGTCACTTTCAAACACTCCGTTATCAGAATCCCAATCTGAAATTATTACTTCTTTATATAATGTTGTAAATGATATAGAAAGAATTGGGGACCACGCTGATAACCTAGGTGAACTAGCTAAAACCAAAATGGATAATAAAATATTATTTTCAAAAAAAGCAATATCTGATATTACATATATGTTTGAAACCGTAAAATACTGTGTAGATAATGCTATTTCAGCCTTAGAAAATTCTGACTTAGAATTTGCACATAAAGCTATGGACGTTGAAAACAAAATAGATGACTTAGAGAAAAAGCTAAAAAAAGAACACATTACAAGATTAAACGGACTTCAATGTAGTCCTATCGGTAGCTCTGTGTATCTTGAACTCTTAACTAATCTTGAAAGGGTTGGTGATCACTCAAATAATATTGCACAAATGGTTGTAAATTCTAATTAATCTTCTTATTACTGTTTTACATTTTTCTTTATCTATTGACATTTTTCAACATTTTGTATATAATGTACATAAGGTTTTTAACTTTTAAGGAGGGAAAATTATGATATTTTCAAGTTGGTTTAAAAATAGAAAAAAAGAATTACAAAGGAAATCTAAAATAAAAACTGCGAAAAGAGTAATTTTTAGTACTGCGGCTGGAAGTCTTGGTGGTTTAATAGGAGGTTTACTCTTTTCACCTAAATCTGGTAAAGAAAATAGAAAAGATATTATTGACTCATCAAATGATATCAAAAACAATATCAAAGGAAAAACTGTTGAACTTAAAGGAACCATTGATAATAAAGTTACATCAGCTAAAGATAGTGTAGCTGATGCTAAAGTAAAAATTTCTGAATACCTAAACGAAAAAAAGCCTTCTAAAGATACTTTATCAGAGGAAGAAATTGTTGAAACAAAAGATAGTCTAACTGATGATTCATCAGATAAAATCGCACAAAAAAATAAAAAGTAACTCAAATTAAATTAGGATAGTGGTGTTATAAATGTATGTGGACGTTTTAAAATTAGGACAAGGCTTACTAATTCTTCTTGGTTTGACACTTTTAGTTGTACTTATAATAGGTTTAATTACACTTATTATAACAATAACAAGTGTAAATTTAATTCTTAAAAGGAACAAAGAAAACATTGATGAGATATTAGATGTATTACCAAAAACTATTAAAAATTGTTTTGAGATAACAGACAACGTAAAAGATGTTACTGAAGTAGTAGTGAAAACTACCGCTAATGCACTTGAATCCACGGAGTCATTTCACAGATATTTAGTATATGTAGCAGATATATTAACTATTATAAAAAATATATTTTACAAAAAAAAGTAGGGGCAAACCTCCTACTTTTTTTTATCCTTATTATTTAACCTCATATATTGTACCGCAATTAGTATTTTATTATATTAATTGTGGTACAATATATGCAATATATAAAATTTTGTAAATGGAGGAATTAGTATGGATATGAAGTGGAGTCTAAATGAGCTCTATACATCTTTTGATAGCAAGGAATTTAAAGAAGACATGGTCTTTTTTGAAAATTCCATAGAGCATATAAAAAAATGGACACTGGAGAGCTGTAATACTTCTAATAATCTTAAAAAAAAAATTGAAGATCACATTAATACTCAGAATAAATTCAGTGATGTTGTAAATAAGTTATATAATTATGCAGAACTCACTTTAAGTGTAGATACAAAAAATCAAGTTGCAAATAACTTTTCAGAAAAAATATCATCTAAACTATCCGAACTCGCCAAACCCAATACTATATTTTCTAAGTGGCTTACTTGCGTGGAAGATTTAGAACGTATAATTGAAAGTTCTCCTCTATTAGAATCCCATAGTTATTATTTAATGAACTTAGTTAATAATAGCAAATATCTGCTTTCTAGTACTGAGGAAGAGCTTATGGCTAAGATGAAAAATAGTGGATCAGATGCATGGTCTAGGCTTCAAAATATAGTAACTTCAACTTTACTTGTTGATATTAACATAAATAGCGAGCTTAAAAAGCTTCCATTATCTATGATTAGAAATATGGCTTATGATAAAGATAAAGAAGTTCGAAAAACTGCTTACCTATCAGAACTTAAATCTTATGATAAAATTGCTGAATCCTCTGCCGCTGCAATTAATGGAATCAAAGGAGAAGTTATTACACTTTGTAATGCTAAGGGATATGATTCCCCTCTTCAAAATGCTCTTGAAAGCTCAAGAATGGACAAAGAAACTTTAGATGTTATGTTAAGTGCAATCATGGAAAGCCTTCCTTATTTTGAAAAATATTTTAGAAAAAAAGCTGAAATATTAGGTTATTCAGAAGGTCTTCCTTTTTATGAACTATTTGCGCCAATGGGAAATGTAAATATGCATTTTACCTTAGATGAAGCAAGGAAATTTATAGTTAAAAATTTTGCTTGTTTTAGTGATAAGCTTGCATCTTATGCCGATAATGCTTTTTCACATAACTGGATTGACTCAGAGCCACGAGAAGGTAAACTCGGAGGTGCATTTTGCTCTAATCTGCATTGCATTAAAGAAAGTCGAATACTTTCTAACTTTACAGGAAGTTTTAACGATGTTTCAACTCTAGCACACGAACTAGGTCATGGATATCATGGTTTATGTTTATCTAATGAATCTGCATTAAATAGTGATTATCCTATGCCTATTGCTGAAACTGCATCAATTTTTTGTGAGACAATAATAAGTAATGCAGCACTTCAAGGAGCTTCAAAAGAAGAAACCTTTGTAATTCTGGAAAATGATATCTCTAGCAATGCTCAAGTAATTGTAGATATATTGAGTCGTTATTTATTTGAAACAGAGCTTTTTGCGCGCAGGGAGGATAATTCTCTTTCCGTAAATGAGTTAAAAGAAATTATGATAAATTCTCAAAAGAAAGCCTATGGAGCTGGCCTTGACCATAATTTTTTACATCCATATATGTGGACCTGTAAACCTCATTATTATGATGCTTCCAGTAATTTTTACAATTTCCCTTATGCTTTTGGTTTATTATTCTCCAAAGGATTATACTCCAGATACTTAAAAAGCGGTGAATCATTCCTTAAAGATTATGATGCCTTGCTAACCTCTACTGGAAAAAATGATTTAGTTCAAGTTGCAAAAAAAATGGATATAGATATTCATTCTATTGATTTTTGGAGAAGCTCATTAAATCTCATTACGCAAGATATAGAGAAATTTATAAACATGAAATAGCAAAAGAAGCAAGAACATAAACTCTAATTTATGTTCTTGCTTCTTTTTATAGTTTTTTATTTGAATGTTCGTTAAGTCTTTCTTTGATTTTTTTCTCGTATCCATTTTCACTAGCATTGTAATATGTTGTTCCTACTAATTCATCAGGCAGATATTGCTGAGCTACATAATTCCCCTCATATGCATGTGGATACAAATACCCTTCTCCAGCTCCTAGTTTCTTAACACCACTGTAATGTTGATCTCTTAAATGCGCAGGAACTCTCCCTATGTCATTTTTTTCTATATCTTCCAGTGCCCTATTAATGGCCATATAAGATGCATTACTTTTAGGAGCTGACGCTACGTAAATAGCAGCTTGAGCTAAAATAATTCTTGCTTCAGGCATTCCAACAAAACGAACTGCCGCAGCTGCATTATTTGCTACGAGCATAGCTATAGGATCTGCATTTCCCACATCTTCAGATGCAGCTATTACAATTCTCCTAGCAATAAAATTAGGATCTTCTCCGGCATATACCATTCTAGCAAGGTAATGCACCGCAGCATCAGGGTCTGAACCCCTCATACTTTTAATAAAAGCAGAAATTATATCATAATGTTCATCTCTATTCTTATCATATTTAATATGCTTTTTTTGGAGGCATTCCTCCGCAACCGCAAGAGTTATATTTATTATTCCATTCTCATCGCGATCAGTAGTTAAAACTGACAGTTCTAATGCATTAAGTGCACGCCTTGCATCTCCATTAGCCATACTTGCAAGATACTTAATAGCTCCCTGTTCCATACAAATATTAGTATTCCCAAACCCTACATCTTTATTATCAAGTGCCCTTTTAATAATAAGTTCAATATGTTTCTCCTTTAATGGTTCCAATTTAAAGAGCATTGATCTTGATATTAATGCATTGTTAACTTCAAAATATGGATTTTCTGTTGTAGCCCCAATTAAAGTTATTGTTCCCTTCTCTACAAAGGGTAATAGCGCATCCTGTTGAGCTTTGTTAAACCTATGTATTTCATCAATAAATAATATTGTTTTAGTATTGTACATACCTAAATCGTTTTTTGCCGTGGCAACTACTTCTCGTAGTTCCTTAAGTCCATCCGTTACAGCATTAAGTCTAACAAAATTAGATTTCGTTGAATTTGCTATAACTTTAGCCAAGCTAGTTTTACCAGTACCAGGTGGTCCATAAAGCAGTAAAGATGTTATCTTATCTGCACTTATTGCACGCGCAAGAAGTTTTCCCTTCCCTAAAATATGTTCTTGACCTATATAATCTTCCAATTTTCCAGGTTTTAATCTCTCAGCAAGAGGTGCATCTTTTAGCAATTTTTTTTGAGCTTGTAATTCAAATATATCCATGTAATCACCTTTAAATCCTTCATTTTCTTTATATTATTATATCTTAATTGATACTTTTCTTCAATACCATAAGTTTTAAGATGAATAAAATATAAGACAATGATATGTAGATATTAGGATTTAATTTCCCCCTACACATTCCTTGTCTTAATTTAAGTTTATTATTTTATGAACTATAATTTGTTATTTCTAGAAGTTATATCTTAGGATTTATTAGCTCAAAGATTTCTGCTTTAATTTTTCTGTCATATCATGTAATTTAACTATTCCCTCTGATCTTAATCTTTTATTCTCATCCTCAATAGCCTTTGTTTCTTCTATTCCTTGCATGATAGTATTCCAAGTTTTCTCAAGAGTTTCAATTTTCACGCTTGTTCCTCCAGCAAGTTTTGCAATATCAACACTTTGACTTCTTATGTTTTCAGCATTTTTCATTAATAATTCATTAGTAGTTCTATCAAGTTCTGCTAAAGAATCAGACACTAACTTTTGTTTTTTTAATGCAATAGCTTGAATTATTCCATTTTTGAATACAGGTATAGTTATTATAAAAGCAGAATGCACTTTAGATATTAACTTATAATTCCCCCTTTGAATCATTTTAATTTGAGGAGCTGTTTGTAGAGACACCATCTTAGCCATTTCTAAATCGTAAATTCTTTGTTTTAACATTTCTAGAGCTGCTTTAGCATTCTCATAATTTATCAAGTTTATTTGTTCACCACCGGCCGCTGATGCCTCAAGTTTAGGCAACTCATCCTTTTCATACTTTTCTGCAACCATATTCCCTGCCGTAATGTATTTTTCTAACTCTCCATAATACTCAAAATTTTGATTATATAGGTTTTCAAGCAATAAGTTAGCACTATTTATCTCACCTTTATATCCACTAAGTTGTGTATATATGTTGTCTATTTCTCCACCAATAGTTTTATATTTGCCAAGCATTTTATCAATTGCCTTAGCAGGTTTACTAAAAATTTTTGCAAGGAAACCCTTTTTTTCTTCCTCAAAATCTTGTTTATCAAATTTTTTCATTATGCTCGTAAGTTCCTTTATCATAACACCTGAATTTTCAACGCTGCTACTCTTAATAGAGTTTAATATTTGATCTGCAAATTTTGATATTTGCTGTGCTGGTTCATTACCAAATTCTAATATTGCATTTGCATCCTTAATGTTTATTTTTGATGCAATCTGAATTACCTGTGGTGATACTTTGAGCTGATTACTTATGCTTACAGCCTTTTGCTTTATGTTTTTATCCTCTATGCTCTCATCTTCAATTTTAAGTATTTGATTATTATTTTCCATGTTTTCCACTCCTCTTAAATTGTTTTTTAGTTTATTGTAAAATTTCAGTGTTAGATTATAAAACTTAATTTTGATCTTATTTTGTCACTTTAAGGACATTTCAGCTCCGCAGGAGATGATTTAACTATTATAGCTCAGTAAGGACTGATTTAACCACCAAATAAATTTTCAAAGAAACCCTTTCTCTTTTCCGCATATTTTTTAAAGTGAAGTTTAAAACTGACATTCTCCAGTCTATGAATATCATATTGCTCATGATATATATAATTCTCTATGTCATTATATCCTGAAGGGTTATATATAATTATGTCCAGTCCCATAGAATTCATAAATGCAAGCATTATACAATCTTCAAAGGATAAGTTTCCATTTTCCTCATTATTATATACCACAATTTTAGGAACCTCTTCTGAGTAATCATATGCTTGAAGTAGCTCAAGCATTTCTTTATCTAAATTTATTAACACTGAGAAAATATCTACTTGCAAATCTCTTAAATCTTCTTTTTCAACATTTATTATTACAGGATTGAGGCACAGTTCTTTAATTTTATCTGCCATAGTTTTTTGAAGTCCGGACCTAAGCTCTTTATATTTCCACCATGACGAATTAACCAAATCCTGAGTATTAAACTCTGAAAAAACATCACTGGGGTATATTTGATTAAACTTTCCATATTCAAGATGGGCTGCCTTCATTATAGGTAATTCATTATAAAATTTAGTAAATTTTTGAGTTACGACATCATTAATTTCCTTAAAATATTGATTGATGTTTTCATGAGTACCACAGATCTTTGAGAACATGTTAGGTACCACTACTGTTGAATCTTTAATATCAAAACCCTCTCTTACATATGCTTTTTCTTTAATCCATATATATATTTCTTCATATGTGGTATTAAGAGTTATAGCATCTATATTGTAATCTGCGAACTGCCAAGGTCTGTAGAATCCCGACTCATTTGTAAACAACGTTTTATTAAGTTCTAGCCTAGCGTTATATGCAGTAGTATTAATCCTATCCTCATTACTAGTTGGAAATGGTTTTATTTCATTATTGTTATTATAAACAATTTCCTTTGAAAAAACATTACATTTATCAATTTCAACAAATGTTCCAGAATTTTTTGGATTAAAGTACACTATATCACAGCCCAATGTTGATAATAATATCAAATAAAAAACTTCTGCCCTCGAAATTTCTCCATAAAATAGTACTTTAGGATTAACCAATGCATAATTAAACTTCTCAAACATTTTTTTTGAATACATATTTATCCAATGAATAGTATAATTAATAATAACCTTAATATCGTTGTTATCAGATATTTCTCTTGACTTAATATAATATTCTAATAGTCCTTTAAAATTATTTTTAATTTGTTGTAATAAAACTTTATTTGTTAAATTTGGGAAAAGACCGTTATCACTTATTGAATTTATAATTAAAGTCACATCTAGTGGATCCGTTTTGGATGTTGCATTCCAAATACTATTTAATAAATTTTGAACTTTTATATTAATGTCCTTATCTAATCCATCACTAATCCTAATGTAACATGGACCTACTTTCTTTAATTCTTTGTCTAAACTATATAAGTTTTCATAATAATCTTTCACATTATTTTTTATTCCTATAAACCTATAAAAATATTTTGGAATCGTTATAATATTAGAATTATATTGAAATTTTTTTCTTTTACAAACTTCTGTTTTTAAACTACTTAATATATCTTCATTAAAATCTAGATTCACGCTGCTAATCTCTAAATTGTTCAAATTACTCTTTTCCATATTCACCTTACCTTTGCAATTGTATTTTGTTGTAAATATAGTTTATTTATCCATATTAAGTATAGCATAACAATCATACATTTTTCATTGCATTATTTTGAAAAATAAACATTATTTATATTAATAAATTGTCAAATTAATCTTCTTTTTAAAAAGCAGCTTTTTTTGATGAAAAATATACTTTTTTCATCACAAATGGTGTAATATATATACTATAGTTCATTTTATATGCAGTCACATAAGAATTTCATACATTTTTTTCAATTTTTACAATATTGTATGTAAAATTATTTTATAATTATTATCACAGCTAAAAATCATCATAAGGTAGCTATCAATTAATTATTGTTATCTACCCTATAAAAGCGAATAAGGATATAACAAATAATAATTGTTATATCCCTTAAAGAACTACAAGGAGGTTTATTATGGGACTTTTGACTTTCAAAAAAGGGATTCACCCTGGCGGCAAAAAAGACTTGAGTATGCAAAAACCAATTCAAGATTTACTTCCAACAGGTAACTTAGTGTTTCCTATGCAACAACATATAGGCGCGCCATGCGATCCTTTAGTAAAAAAAGGTGACAGAGTGCTTGTGGCACAAAAAATAGGCGAATCCAAAGCCTTTGTATCTGCGCCAATATACTCAAGTGTATCTGGAACTGTAAAAGATGTAGCTCCAAGACTTCACAGTAATGGAACAATGGTATTGTCTATTATAGTGGAAAACGATAATTTATATGAAGAAGTACTTACTATGACTCCTCATGTTGATTATGAAAAATTGTCAAAAAGTGAACTAATAACTATTATTAAAGAAGCTGGTATTGTAGGTATGGGTGGAGCAGGTTTCCCAACTCATATTAAGCTTAACCCACCAGCAGATAAAACAATTGACAGTATTATAGTAAATGCTGCCGAATGTGAACCATATTTAACCTGTGATTACAGAATGATGCTGGAAAAATCTAATGAAATAGCTATGGGTTTAAAAATTATTCTTCAGATGTTCCCTGGCGTTAAGGGTTATGTTGCAATAGAAGATAATAAACCTGAGGCAATTGAAATTATGAAAAAAGCTTGTGCAAGCCTCACTAATGTAGAAGTTACTCCACTTGTTACAAAATATCCTCAAGGTGCTGAGAAACAATTAATCTACTCAATTACTGGTAGAGAGTTACCTTCTGGAAAACTTCCTGCAGATGTTGGATGTATAGTCCAAAACGTTGATTCCGCATACGAGATTTATAATGCTGTAGTAAATGGTAGGCCTCTTACGGAAAGAGTTTTAACAGTAACTGGAGAAGCGATCAACGAACCATTAAATTTAAAAGTAAAATTAGGAACTTCTATAGAAGAAGTTATCCAGGCTGCTGGTGGATTTAAAGAAACACCTGTTAAAGTACTTTCAGGTGGACCTATGATGGGAATGGCTTTAAGCTCACTAGAAACCCCCGTAATTAAAGGGACATCTGGTATACTATGTTTAACAAAAGAACAAGCTAAATTAGAAGAAGAATCTAGTTGCATACGTTGTGGAAAATGTATGAGTGTATGTCCGATGTTTTTAAACCCTACAAAACTTAATTCTTTAGTTTTAAGAGGTAACTATGAAGAGTTTGAAGAACTCCATGGTATGGATTGTATCGAGTGTGCTTGTTGCTCATTTGTATGTCCTGCAAAACGTCATTTAACTCAAACTTGCCGTGAAGGTAAAAGAACAGTAAATATTAATAGAAGAAAAAAATAGATAGAGGTGAATTATATGTATACAGTATCTTCATCCCCACACATAAAATCAAATGATTCTGTGCAGGGTATAATGAGAGACGTAATAATAGCATTAATACCTGCTACCTTTGCTGGAATATATTTTTTCGGAATGCAAGCATTTTTAGTTACATTAGTATCTGTGCTATCGTGCATTGCGGCAGAGGCTTTATGGCAAAAACTAACACATAGGAAAATTACAATAGGAGATCTTAGTGCTGTTGTAACTGGTTTATTACTAGCTTTTAATTTGCCAGCTGCTGTTCCACTTTGGCTTCCTGCAATCGGAGGATTTTTTGCAATAATTATTGTAAAACAATTCTTTGGTGGAATTGGACAAAACATAATGAATCCAGCACTAGCTGCTAGAGCATTTTTACTAGCATCTTGGCCAGTTCATATGACTAATTGGACTGTTGATGGTGTTGCATCCGCTACTCCACTTGCTCTACTTAAAAGTGGAAGTGATGCATTACCTAGCCTAATGAACGTTTTTGTTGGTAATATTGGTGGTTGTATTGGTGATACATCCGTACTTGCATTACTAATTGGTGCAGCTTATCTATTATATAGAAAAATAATAAGCTGGCATATTCCAGTAGCATTTATCGGTAGTGTATTTGTTTTAACTTTAATATTAGGTAGAGACGGTCTTATGACTGGCAATGCATTATATGAAATTTTTACTGGTGGATTAGTTCTCGGTGCCTTTTATATGGCAACCGATTATTCAACTTCTCCAATGGGAAAAAAAGGACAAGTCATATTTGGACTCGGCTGTGGATTATTAACTACAATAATACGTATATATGGTGGCTATCCTGAAGGGGTATCATACGCTATATTAATAATGAGTTTATTTGTTCCATTTATTGACAAATTTACTGCTCTACGTATTTTCGGGGAGGCGAAGTAACTTGAAAGATAATTTAAAATTAGGTATGATTTTGCTTATTATTACAGCAATGGCAGGTCTTTTATTAGGCGGTGTCTTCCAAATAACAAAAGCACCTATCGCTGCAAAAGTTCTTGCTGATAAGAAAGCTGCTATGAAAGAACTGTTACCAACGGCTGATAAGTTTGAGGCCTCAGATGTAAAACTTGAGGGAAATGAAAAGATTTCTGAAGTTAATGTTGCTCTTGTTGGTACTGATGTAATTGGATATACTATAAAAGTAGCTCCAAACGGATATGGTGGTCCAGTAGAAACCATGGTTGGAATATCTAATGATGGAAAAGTGACTGGCATTAAAATTCTAGCACTCCAAGAAACTCCTGGTCTTGGTGCTAATGCGCCTAACCCTGAATTTTCAGATCAGTATCAGAATAAACCTACAAAAGAGAAATTAGAAGTTGTAAAAATAGTCCCAACAAAGGACAATCAAATAGAAGCTATTACAGGCGCTACTATTACATCGGCAGCTATAACACTTGGAGTTAACGATGCTGTTGATTTTTATAACTCTTCACTGAAAGGAGATAAAAAATAATGAGCATATTTTCAGAAAGAATAAAAAATGGTATAGTAACCGAAAACCCAATATTTGTACAAGTTCTAGCTATGTGCCCAACCTTAGCTGTTACCACTAGTTTAGTCGATGCTGTTGGTATGGGCCTTGCCTCGACTGTAGTGTTAATTGGTTCTAATCTTATTATATCCTTAATAAGAAAAGTAGTTCCTGATAAGGTTCGTATACCAGCTTACATCACAGTAATAGCTACTTTTGTAACAATAATACAATTTTTGTTACAAGGTTTTATTCCATCATTATATAAATCACTAGGAATTTTTATTCCACTTATAGTTGTTAATTGTATAATTCTTGGAAGAGCTGAATCCTATGCTGGAAAAAACAAACCACTTCCTTCGGTTTATGATGCTATCGGAATGGGTCTTGGATTTACCATAGCATTAGCTGTTCTCGGTTCAATAAGAGAATTACTAGGAGCAGGTTCAATCGGTGGATATAAAATATTAGGAAACTCCTATGAGCCCGCTATAATGATGATCTTAGCACCTGGTGCTTTTATCACCGTTGGAATTTTAATGGCATTACTCAATCAAAGATCAATCAATAAAACAAATAAAGTTAATGATAAGATTGCGCATTTTCATGAATTTGATCCTGAGACTGGTGAATGTTCTGGTTGTGGAGCTTGTTCACACGACTGCAAATAATAATTTTTTAGCTTTTAAGAAAGGTGGATTAAAATGAGACTTTTTTCAATTTTTATAAGTGCATTTTTAGTAAATAACTTCGTATTATCTAGATTCCTTGGAATATGTTCTTTTCTAGGTGTTTCGAAAAAAACTGAAACTGCAAAGGGTATGGGACTTGCAGTAATATTTGTTATGTTCCTAGCTTCATTTATGACTTATGGGGTCTACAATTGGATTTTAGTTCCTTTAAATGTAACTTATTTATCAACGCTAGCCTATGTACTAGTTATTGCGGCATTAGTTCAATTTGTTGAAATGGTTATTAAGAAGACTCAACCAAGTCTATACAAAGCACTTGGAATATTTCTTCCTCTAATAACAACTAACTGTGCTGTTCTTGGTATGGCCCTTATAAACCTACAAGAAAAATATACATTATTAGAATCTTTAGTTAATGCTCTTGGAGCAGGTTTTGGTTTTATGCTTGCTATTGTACTTCTTTCAGGTCTAAGAGAAAGAATGGAAGAGAACGAGAATATGCCTTTATGCTTAAAAGGTCTTCCAATTTCATTAATTACTGCTGGACTAATGTCTATCGCATTTTTGGGTTTCAGTGGTTTAAAATTGGGAGGTATTTAAATGGATATAACTAATTTACTTTACCCAGCAATCAGCATTGGTGGCTTAGGGCTTACATTTGGAATAGTCCTTGGTTATGCGAACAAAAAGTTTCATGTACCAGTTGATCCTAAAATACCACTAGTTAGAGAATCATTACCTAGCGCAAATTGCGGTGCATGTGGATTTGCTGGTTGTGATGCGTATGCCGCAGCCGTAGTTGAAGGCGGCGCTGCCCTAAACTTATGCACCGTAGGAGGGGCCTCCGTTGCTGACAAAATCGGAGAAATAATGGGCGTATCAGTAGAAACAGCTAATCCACAAGTTGCCTTTGTTAAATGCAAAGGAACCTGTAGTGTTGCAAAAGAAAAATATGTATATGATGGAATCAAAGATTGTCGTCAAGCAGTTATTGCTCCTGGTGGCGGTCCTAAAGCTTGCTCAGATGGATGTATGGGTTTCGGTAGTTGTGTTAAAGCTTGTGAGTTCAATGCTCTTCATATAATAGATGGCGTTGCTGTAGTATATAAGGATAATTGCGTTGCTTGTGGCGCCTGTATTAGTGTATGTCCTAAGGACCTAATAGAGTTTGTTCCAGCGAGTCAAGAAGTACTTATTGAATGTAACTCAAAATCAAAAGGTAAATCAGTAAAAGATAATTGCTCGGTCGGATGTATTGCATGCCAAATGTGTGTAAAAATCTGTCCAACGCAGGCAATTACTATGGTTAATAACTTAGCTACAATAGACTTTGAAAAATGTATTCAATGTGGCAAATGTGCTGCTAAGTGTCCTACAAAAGCTATTTCAAAACCTCTAAAAGATCATGTAAACATGAGTGAGGCATCTAAAACAGAACCAACCGTAACTGCTGCTAAATAAAACAACAAATAGAAAAAGTGTACTAAGATATTATATCTTAGTACACTTTTTTATTTTTATATTCACTTTTATAATATTTTGCTTAACCTATCTTTTAACATACTAGTTAATATACCAATAAAATACCCTGTTACAATGGCCGATACGAGTAATAGTGGTAAATATACATATATCCTTAAATCGTTGATTATAAAGGCAGCTACTAGTAGCTGCCCTATATTGTGAAAAACAGACCCACAAATACTTATTGTAGGAAGACTTAATGATTTTTTAAAATACTTGTATAATAATATCATCACAACATTACTAAATATTCCACCAGCAATACTATACATAAATGCTGACATACTTCCCCCAAAAATAGACCCCAATATGGTTCTTAAAATCATAATTAAAAATGCTTCTTTCCATCCGAGTAATACTAATGCAACTAGGGATATAGAATTAGCAAGCCCTAATTTTATTCCTGGAAATATCACTGGAATTTGAGCCTCAATTAAATAAATAACTAAAGCCATTGCTACTAACATACTAAGTAAAACCATTTTTTTAGTCTTTTTCATATTTTCACCTGCATCTTTTAAATTTAAAATGTTCCACCATCTATAACGGTATTTTCTTTTCCTTCAATGCTAATCATAAGTTTATTAGGTAAACAAACAATAATCTCACCAGGTTCTTCTATACTTCCACTTTTAACACACTCTTTATGTAAACAATCAGCATCTTTTACTTTAATACTATCACGAGTAGCAATTATAGTATTATAATGGCCATCGCTTGTCTTTATAGTAAACTCTTGCTGCTCAACTACCTTATCTAAATCAATAGTTTTAACTACCTTACCATCGCTTTTAATAACTGCGATTTTTTCTGTTCCCTTAATTGAACTTTTGTATATTAAAGTGCCGCCTAATGTTATTATTACAGAAAATAAAAGTATTATTCCAACTATTTTATCGCCCTTTTTCATAAGTGAACTCCTTGTTTGTTAAATTAAAAGTGCCTTTCAGTCCTGGGGTAGTATATACTTTTTTATCCTTTGTTATAAAAATAGCCTCTACACCTTTAATAGACTCCACCAGTTTAAGCCCTTTATCAAGGCCCATGATGTATGTGCTCGTAGATAGTGCATCTCCATCAATTGACTTATCCGATATTATTGTTGTGCTTATAAGCCCTTGCTCAGCTGGATACCCAGTTTTAGGATCAAATATATGGTGATAACGCACACCATCTTTTATGAAAAATCTTTCATAGTTACCAGATGTAACTATTGATTTATCAGCAGCACTAATCGTCCCTAAGTAATCTCCACGGTTGCTTAATGGATTTTGTATACCTACATTCCATTTAGTTCCATCTGTTTTGTTACCGAGAGCATAAACATTTCCACCTAAATTTATAAGAGCACTACTAATCTTGTTATCTAATAACACTTTTTTTATCTCATCAGCTGTATAACCCTTTGCTATGGCACCTAAATCGATAGCTTGATTGGTGTTTTTAATCTTCACCGTAGAATTTTTATCGTCAAGAATAATATCCTTATAACTTACTAACTTTAATTTCTCATCAATTTCAGTCTTTGAAGGTAATCTCTCCTTATCTGTACCAATGCCCCACAATTTTACAATTGGTTCTACTGTTGCATCAAGGGCTCCCCCAGTTAACTTACTATATTTTACAGATTCTTGTATTACCTCATATGTATCCACGCTAAGTTTTTCTGCTGAAACCCCAGCATTTGCATTCAGTTTACTAATTTCTGAAGTTGCTATATTAACGGACATTTTATTTTCTATATCATTTATCCTTTTTATGGACTCATCCGCTGCTTTTTCTGCATTTTTACCATAGACTTTTAACTGAATTATTGTACCCATCAAATATGTATCTTTCTCAACAGGTTTAGTATTATCTTTGCAGGATACTAAAAACATTGAAACGGACAATATTGCAAGTATATACCTTTTTTTATGTAATTTTTTTATGGTACCTCACCACCTTTAGTTTGTTATTAAGTACATAGCACATTATATATTATAGCATATATAATTCAAGTAAATCTTGTTCTATTATATGTACCTCAAAAATTACGTGACGAGCTAAATTAAGTCGTAAGTTTTATTACTCGCTTAAAATTATTCTACTAATTACATGTATTTTTATTTCTATCAATTGCATATATTTAAATAATAATTGGAATATATAATATTATAAAAAGAATGAAATGTCATCATTAATTGTTATATCCAATATAAATGCCTGTTCATATTCCGTGAAATGATCAAAAAATAAACACTAATTATTATTTATGAATCCCTTTACTGCATAACTAAGTGGAATTCAGCAATTATTACGAAAAATACACATAATTAGTTCCTATTTAGATTGACTTTAACATTTATATATTAAACTCAAAATATAATATGAATTAAATATCAACTATCTAATTTTTATCGTCAAATTACAGTTTATTCTGACATAAGTATTTTAAAATAAAAAGTTGCTTCAAATATTGACAGTGAAGTGTTTTAGTGATAGCATTATACAAAATTCGAAATGATTTTCTTACTACATATTAATTGTAAATGTACATTAACAATTAATAATTTTAAAATTAAGTTTATATAATTAAATCTAATTTTTAAATAAATAAGCTACTTATGAAGTATTTTGTAGCATTAGGTTTACAGATAATAAAAAATCATTTTATGACATTAAAGTATATTTTCAGATGGTAATTTAATTGTTGCTCACTGGAATTTATATAATAGAGTTATATTTTAATTAGCTAAAGAAAATTTAAAATTAGATGGTGAGGTGTAAATTAAAAGTAATAATTCAAAGTAAATATTAATTTAAAGCAAATATCAATATAATGAAGGTAAAAGTATCAACATTATATTACAAGAGGAGTTAAAAGATGTTAAAATTTTTAATTAAAAGACTATTTTCAACTGTGATTACAATTTTCGTAATTGTAACAATAACTTTTTTCTTAATGCGATTAATGCCTGGTGGACCTTTTTCCGGAGAAAAAAAACTAACTCCACAAGTTCTAGCTACTTTGAACAAACAATATGGTTTGGATAAACCTGTATTCGAACAATACACTTCTTACCTAACAAAACTAGCACAAGGTGATCTTGGGCCATCAATGGTATATAAAGGAAGAACTGTTAATGATATTATAGATTATTCACTCCCAGTTTCAGCTAGATTAGGGTTTACTTCTATGGCCTTTGCATTGATTGTAGGTATATACATGGGAATAGTTGCAGCTCTTCATCAAGGTAAATGGCCGGATAAATTGTGCATGTTTATAGCGACCATTGGTATTACGGTGCCGAGCTTTGTAATAGCAACACTTCTAATATATGTTTTTGCAATAAATATGCATATATTTAATGCCATAGGGCTTAAATCAGTAAAGGATTATGTGCTTCCCTCAATAGCTCTTGGCGCAGGTTCAATGGCTTTTGTTGCGCGACTTGGAAGGTCATCTTTACTTGATGTCGTAAGGCAGGACTACATTAAAGTTGCACGAGCTAAGGGGCTTTCTAGAAATGTGGTTATATATAAACATGCTTTAAGAAATTCATTAATCCCTATTGTAACTTATATTGGACCGCTAATTGCTGCTGTCTTAACTGGAAGCTTTGTAATTGAAGGTCTGTTTGGTATTCCAGGCATGGGTAGAGAATTTATTCAAAGTATACAAAACAGAGATTATACGGTAACAATAGGTTTAGTAGTTCTACAAGCTACCTTCTTAGTGCTCGCTAATCTTGTTGTTGATATACTATATGCAACAATCGACCCAAGAATAAAAGTTGAATCGTAGGGGGTACACACATGGAAATAAATAATGAGTTATTTGAGCGAATACCAAATGATCAGAAAAAAATAAATGAAATAGTTAGACCAAGCGAAACTTATTTCCAAGATGCTTGGAGAAGATTAAAAGAAAACAAGCTTGCAATGGGAGGATTAGTTTTCGTTATATTTATATCTATACTTGCTATAGTTGGGCCAATGGTATCACAATATAATTATTATTCACAAGATTTTATGATTGCAAATCAAAATCCTAGCTCAGCTCATTGGTTTGGTACTGATAAGTTTGGTAGAGACATGTTTATAAGAGTATTATATGGAGCAAGAATTTCACTAACCATTGCATATGTGGCAAGTATTTTAAATCTTGTTATAGGGATTTTATATGGTAGTATTTCAGGATATGCTGGTGGTTTAGTTGATAATATAATGATGAGAATTGTTGATATAATTTGGTCAGTTCCTTCTATGATTTATGTTATTCTCTTAATGGTTATTCTAAATCCACCAGATCACCCTTCTGAGGATGGTGGTATGACAAGCATTATAATTGCATTAGCAATTTCATTTTGGGTAACGATGGCAAGAATAGTTCGTTCACAGGTTATGGCGCTAAAGGAACAGGAATTTGTACTTGCTGCAAGAATATCTGGTGCTAGTAGCATGAGAATAATATTAAAGCATTTAATTCCAAATAGTATGGGACCAATAATAGTAACAATGACAATGTCTGTGCCATTAGCTATTTTTACAGAAGCATTCCTTAGTTTTATAGGACTTGGAATTTCTGCACCTAGAGCATCCTGGGGAAGTCTTGCATCAGAAGCATTAGATGGATATCAGCTTTATCCATTGCAACTGTTTTTCCCAGCGATGGCAATTTGTGTAACAATACTTGCGTTTAATTTCCTTGGCGATGGCTTAAGAGATGCGCTAGACCCGAAGATGCGAAAATAGGTAGGAGGAAGTTATGGAAAGATTACTCGAAGTAAATAATTTAAAAACATCTTTTTTTACACATGTAGGAGAAGTGAAAGCTGTTGGAGGAATATCCTTTTACTTAAACAAAGGTGAGGCCCTTGGAATAGTTGGAGAATCTGGAAGTGGAAAGAGTGTTACTATGACGTCGCTTATGAAACTACTTCCTGATACAGGGAAAATAATAGAAGGTGAAATGCTATTCCAAGGAAAAGATCTTACAAAGCTTTCAGAGAAAAAAATGGAAATAATAAGAGGAAATGAAATAGGGATGATATTCCAGGATCCAATGACTTCCCTAAATCCAGTTTTCACTATAGGGAATCAAATAATGGAGCCGTTACTTAAACATACGCAATTAACCAAAAAAGAGGCTTTTGATAAATCAGTGCAAATGCTCTCCTTAGTTGGAATTCCAAGTCCAGAGCAAAGAATGAAACAATACCCTCATGAATTTTCTGGTGGTATGAGACAACGTGCAATGATCGCTATGGCATTATGTTGTGAGCCGAAGCTATTAATAGCAGATGAACCTACAACTGCCCTTGATGTTACAATACAGGCACAGATTCTTGAGCTTATGAAGGACATTAAAGAAAAATTAAACACTTCAATTATTCTTATTACACACGATTTAGGTGTGGTTGCGGATGTTTGTGACAGAATAAATGTTATGTACGGTGGATTAATTGCAGAAACAGGTTCTACTAAGGATTTGTTTTACAATCCAAGACACCCATATACTTGGGGACTTATAAACAGTATCCCAAATCATAAAAGTGGTATTAAAGAAAAATTAAAACCAATAGAGGGTCAACCGCCAGATTTATTAAAGCCACCTGTTGGCTGCCCATTTGCACCTAGATGTGAGTATGCTATGAAAATTTGCGAACAGCAAAGACCACCATTATTTCAAATTAGCGAGGAACATTTTTCTGCTTGTTTTCTAAATCACCCTGATGCACCTAAAACAAAAGCACCTGTTGGAAGGGGAGGTTTATAATGAGTGATGAAAAAGTATTAGTTGAAATAAAAAATTTAAAAAAGTATTTCCCAGTGAAAAAAGGTTTATTTCTACCATCTCACAGTAATGTAAAAGCAGTAGATGGTATTTCTTTTACAATCAATAAAGGTGAAACTTTGGGATTAGTTGGAGAGTCAGGCTGTGGTAAAACCACTACTGGAAGAACAATAATAAAGCTGTACGAACCCACTGGTGGACAAATAATTTATGATGGACATGATTTATCAAAGTTAAGTCAAAAGCAGATGCTCCCTTATAGAAAAAAAATACAAATGATATTCCAAGATCCCTATGCTTCACTAGACTCTAGAATGACTGTTGGTGACATAGTTGGTGAATCCATTGACATTCATGGTGTTTATAAAGGCAAAGATAGAATATCAAGAATTCAAGAATTGCTCACAACTGTAGGATTAAGTAGTGAACATGCTAGCAGATATCCACACGAATTTTCTGGTGGACAAAGACAAAGAATTGGTATAGCTAGATCATTAGCCGTGCAACCAGAATTTATAATCTGTGATGAACCTATATCTGCGTTAGATGTTTCAATACAAGCACAGGTTATAAATATGCTTGAAGAATTGCAAGAAAAGATGGGATTAACGTATCTTTTTATAGCCCATGATTTATCAATGGTTAAACATATATCTAATAGAATAGGAGTTATGTATTTAGGTAACATGGTTGAAATCGGTATTAGTGATGAAGTATATAATCATCCAATGCATCCATATACCCAAGCCTTACTTTCAGCTATTCCAATAGCTGACCCTGAAGAAGCAGCATTAAGAAAGAGGATTATGCTTAAAGGTGAAATACCATCACCTATAGATCCTCCACCAGGGTGCAGATTTAAAGGCCGATGTAAATATGCTAAAAAAATATGCTCAGAGGTAAATCCAGAGTTGAAGAATTTAGGTAATGATCACTTTGTTGCTTGTCACTTATTCTAACTTAACCAAAAATATGTTTATTGCGTATAATACAGATTATAAATCGGTGCTTGCACCGATTTTATATATATATAAATTAAAGGGGGAATAATAAAATGATTAAGTCAACGAAACTTGCTTCACTTTTACTTGCGGCAACCTTCAGTATATCTTTACTATCGGGTTGCAGTAATAAAGACGCATCAGATGCTACTACACCGGGTGAAATACCACAAGTAATAACTTTCAATTTAGGTGCAGAATCTAAGACTATAGACCCAGCATTAAGTACTGCAGTAGATAGCGGCACTATAATAGGAAATGCTTTCGAAGGTTTAATGAGATTAGATAACAAAGATTTACCAATCCCAGGTATTGCTGATAGTTATAAAATGTCCGATGATGGTTTAACTTATACTTTCCATATTAGAGATGGCGCTCTATGGTCAGATGGTCAACCAGTTGTAGCTGGAGATTTCGAATATGCATGGAAAAGAGTTTTAACGCCTGCCACTGCTTCTGAATACAATTACCAACTCTTTTATTTAAAGAATGGGCAAGGATACAATGAAAGCGAACTTCCAGATGCAGATAAAACGGAAGGTATAAAACCTGCCACAATTGATGAAGTTGGAGTAAAAGCTACAGATGATTCAACTCTTGTAGTTACTCTTGAGAACCCAACAAGTTACTTCTTATCACTTATGGCTTTCCAAACATATATGCCAGTTAGAAAAGATGTAGTAGAAAATGATACTGCTTGGGCTACTAAAAAAGAAACTTATATCACTAATGGTGCATTCAAGTTAAAAGAATGGTTACCTAAAGATGTAATGACTTTCGTTAAAAATGATAAGTATTGGGATGCTGATAATATCAAACTTGATACTATAAACTATAAAATGCTAGAGAATGAAACAGCAGCACTTGCGGCATTTAAAGCTGGTCAAATGGATATGCTTAGGACTCCCCCCGCTTCAGAAATTCCTGGTCTTATAAAAGATGGCTTGTGTGAAATAACTCCTAACTTAGGAACTTACTACTACGCAGCAAATCTTACACCTAAAGCTTTAGATATAAATAAAGAAGCTGGTGAGGCTTTACAAAATGTTAAAGTAAGAAAAGCATTAAATCTTGCTATAGACAGAGTAGCTATAGTTGAAAATGTTTCCAAAGGCGGTCAAACTCCTTCAACCTCATTTGTACCACATGGTATGTTTGAGCCAGATGGTAAGGACTTTGCAAGTAAAGAATACTTCCCTGCAGCTGGAGATGTAACTAAGGCTAAAGCATTACTTGCTGAAGCGGGCTACCCAGATGGAAAAGGATTCCCTAAATTAACTTTACTATATAACACACAAGTAGGACACCAAAACATAGCTGCTGCAATTCAAGATATGTGGAAGAAAAATCTTGGAGTAGACATAGAGCTTAAGAACCAAGAATGGAAAGTATTCTTAAAAACAAGAAATGATAAACAATATATACTTGCAAGAGATGGATGGCTTGGAGATTACACTGATCCAATGACATTCCTTGATTTATTGGCATCAAGTTCAGGAAATAATGATCCAGGATACAAAAATCCAGAATATGATGCTAAAATTTTAGCTGCAAAAAAAGAAATTGATCCAGCTAAGAGAATGACTATCATGCATGAAGCAGAAGACATTCTTATGGAAAACATGGTTATAATCCCTATTTATGAATATACAAATACAATAGTTATAAGACCAAATATTAAGGGAACTCGTACATCACCTTTAGGCCAGACATGGTTCCAAAAAGCGTATGTAGAAGCTGCTAAATAATATTTAGTAAAATAATAAAATTCATTGCATAATTAAAAATGTCCTATAGAGTAGACTATGTCAAAGTCAACCCTATAGGGTATTTTTATGTATATTAGTAAATTTGGTAAATAAATATAAAAAATTAATAGATTAATTAATAGTTTTCGTTTTTATTATTTCCTATGAAATATTTTATACTACTTGACTAGTCTTAATATAGTTTGTGATATATAATTATATTATGCTATAATTTTTTTTATTATTAATGAGGTATTTTTCACAATTATAAATAATACCGAGGGGGTACTTATGGACAACAACAGCAAAAACACCTTAAGAAAAGATATGCTTTCTCAAAGGAAAAACATGAAAATACAGGATGTAAGTGCTTTTAGTAATAAAATTATAAACACAATTATTAGATTACCTCAATTTATAAAATGCAAGAACATCATGTTATACCTCAGTTTTAACAACGAAGTTGATACATTGCCTCTGGTCACTTGGTGTTTAAATAATTCTAAAACGGTAATAGCACCTTATTGCGTGCAGAAGACGCGAGAGATAATCCCTTTTGAAATAAATGATATTAAAACCGATGTTACTAAATCTGCTTTTGGTATTATGGAGCCAAAACATGATTTATTAAAGATGGTAAATATAAATGATATCGATTTAATCATAGTTCCTGGAGTATTGTTTGATAAACATTGCAATAGAATAGGTTTTGGTGCTGGTTACTATGATAGGTTTTTATCTAAAAAATCAAAAGATGCGATAACTATTGGTATAGCTTACGATAATCAAATAATTGATGAAATTCCAGCAGATATTTATGATGTGCCCCTTGATTTCATAGTAACCCAGGGCAGAATAATATATCCTAACTAACTATTAACACTTATTATAATGAAGCATATAATAAAAAAAGCCATATAAAAGTCTACTTAAATCGGAGGTGTACCTTTGGAAAAACGAATAGCTGCTTTCTTTGATATTGATGGTACTCTTTATAGAGAAGCTTTAATTACCGAAGTGTTTAAAAAATTGATAAAAAGTGAACTAATAGAAAATGATAGATGGTACAAAGAAGTAAAACCTTTTTTCGTCAAATGGGATAAGCGAATTGGTAACTATGATAATTACCTGCTCAAGATGGCTGATATATATTCTGAAGCTATAATTGGACTTCATAGGTCACAGATTGAGTTTATTGCAAAACAAAT
Organism: Clostridium sp.; assembly: GCF_050717545.1. Classification (GTDB taxonomy): domain Bacteria; phylum Bacillota; class Clostridia; order Clostridiales; family Clostridiaceae; genus Clostridium_AD. The sequence continues at coordinate 37,838 of NZ_JBOITN010000031.1, read as the reverse complement.
TGTAAAGCAAAAAGGTGATAGAGTTTATACCTACACCCGTGATATAATTAAATGGCATAAGAGCCAAGGTCATATAATTATTACCATATCAGGTAGTCCCATTGAACTTGTACGTGAAATGTCTATAAAATACGGATTTGATGATTATGTTGGGACCAAATACACATTGAATGAACATAATATTTACACTGGTGATATTGTCCCTATGTGGGATAGTATAAGTAAACAAACTGCCATAGAATATTTTGTAGGTAAATATAATATTGACTTAAATCAAAGTTATGCTTATGGCGATACCTCAGGCGATTTTAACATGTTAAAGTTAATTAGTAACCCAACAGCAGTAAATCCCACCAAAGAACTACTATTAAAAATTTTTAATGATGACGAATTAAAAAACAAAATTAGTATAATGCTAGAAAGAAAAGATGTAGTTTATAGTCTGCGTCCTGAAGATATTAAAATTTAATGTTCACTTGTTTTTGAATCTACTATATAATATTATATAGTAGATTTTTAATTTTAATATATATACTTATTCTTGGAAGGAGTTATCTAATGTTAAGGGATTTATTTATAAATGGTATGATACTAATTTCCTTCATTTTTATAAATAGTCAAGTATTTAAAAGAATTTTTCTGAATTTATCACTCTCCTATAAACAAAAGTTTTTCTTTGGCTTGTCACATGGAATTCTCGGTATTATTTTAATGTTATTTACTGTCCGCATTACACCTGTTGTAATTCTGGACTTTCGTCATATTCCCATATTGCTGGCTGCTCTTTATGGTGGTGGATCAGCTTCAATTATTGCTGGAATTACAATTGCAGTATTTAGAATTAGTTACTTTGGTATCACTAGTACCTCCCTAATAGCTTCTATTAACATGTTGAATATTGCTATCGCTTGTATTTTAATATTGAAATTAAATATAAATCCATTAAAAAGATGGATTTACCTAAACTTTATAAGTGCTTTAATTATGACTAGTACATTTTTATTGATTATTAAAGATACAATAATACTCCACAATACACTTGTTTATTTTTGGATAGCATCCTGTATAATTGGAACTTTGTCATATCATATATCAAATTATATGAATATTTCAATTAATCAACTCAATAAATTAGAGCAAGAGTCAACGTTAGACTTTCTTACTGGATTAAATAATGTTAGGCAATACGATAATGCGCTGACTCGGTCGTTTGTGGATGTTAGAATTAATAAAGAACATTTGTCTATTCTTATTATAGACATTGATTTTTTTAAAAATGTAAATGACACTTATGGGCATTTAGCTGGTGATAGCGTATTGCAACAACTAAGTACTGTATTATCTACATCTAGTAGAAGTTTTGACATTATATCTAGAATTGGCGGAGAAGAATTCTCTGTTATTTTACCTGATTGTCCAAGTTCGCAAGCGTTAGAAGTTGCAGAACGTTTAAGATCCGCTGTAGAAATTCACGAGTTTATTTTACCAGATAAGCTTAGCATTAATTTAAACATTTCTATAGGTGCTGCTACCTACCCTGACAACGTAACCACTCTAGAAAACCTGGTAAGTCAAGCTGACATTGCATTATACTCTGCCAAACGTTCTGGAAGAAATAAAGTATGTCAGCCATAATGTTTTCTCTATAAATAAAAATGAATCAGAATAGAAGTTACAAGCTTCAACTCTGATTCATTTTTTATTAGTAAAATTTTTTTTAGATATTATTGAATATATAATCCATAAAACTAACAAACATATAAATGTCATAACTGTTATAATATCCTTAAACACTGGTAACCCCTGTCCCAGAAAAACTCCAAACAACATTATCCCACCCATTGAAATTAAAACAAGCTTATTTACTTTTATATACTCCGTTTTATTTACGCCCTTATATTCCCCTCTATATTTGTTATCAAAATTTAGTCCAGCTATAATAGCCACTATACCTGTAACAATAAATATAATACTAAACACACTCTCACCAAGTCCCATTTTAGCTCCGCCCCACTCTTCTACCTACTCTTTAGTAATATTATACCATAAGAATAGCCCAAGGCGAAATCGCCTCGCCCCTGCGCTTAGACCATAGGTTAAATTCCATACGTTTTTGCCCCTAAATTTCTCTTAGTAAATTTGCCATTTCTATTGCTGTTACTGCAGCATCATATCCTTTATTACCTGCCTTTGTTCCTGCTCTTTCAATTGCTTGCTCGATATTTTCAGTAGTAAGTACTCCAAAAATAACTGGAACTCCTGTTTGTAATGTTACAGATGCAATTCCTTTAGTAACTTCGCCAGCTACAAATTCATAATGGGATGTAGCCCCTCTTATTACTGCTCCTAAACATATTACACCATCATATTTGCCAGACTTAGCCATCTTTTGTGCAACAAGTGGTATCTCAAATGCACCAGGTACCCATGCAATTTCCACACTTTCTTCCTCAACACCATGACGTTTTAATCCATCTAGTGCTCCTGATAATAATTTTCCACCTATAAATTCATTAAACCGTGCTACTATAATTCCAAATTTTAAACCCTCAGCTATTAATTTACCTTCATATACTTTCATTTCAAATCCTCCTATTAATTTATATTTTTTTAGTTCTTAATTAAATTCATCTCATGCGCAACTGCTTTATTTCAAATCTAATAAATGTCCCATTTTTTCTTTTTTAGTTTGTAAATAAAACTTATCTTTTTCATTATGATTCATTTCTATAGCTACTCTTTCAACTATCTCAATACCATAACCTGAAATTCCTGTTATTTTTTTAGGGTTGTTAGTCATTAGTCTTATTTTCGTAGCACCTAAAAGTTCTAGTATTTGAGCTCCAATGCCGTAATCTCTCATATCTACTGGGAAGCCTAACGCTAAATTTGCTTCTGCGGTATCCATTCCTTCATCTTGAAGATTATATGCCTTTAGCTTATTGATTAATCCTATTCCACGTCCCTCTTGTCTCATGTAAAGTAGAATACCACTTTCTTCTTTTGATATAGCTTTCATTGCCGCATCATATTGTTCTCCACAATCGCATCTTATAGAACCTAGTGCATCACCAGTAAGACATTCAGAATGTACCCTTACAAGTACAGATTCACTTTTTTTTACATCTCCTTTTACTAATGCTACATGATGTTCTCCATTCAACTTATTTACAAATCCATATATAGTAAATTCTCCGTATCTCGTTGGCATTTTAGCCTCAGTAACCATTTCTACAAGGCATTCAGTTTTTCTTCTATATGCAATTAAATCTACTATAGTAATTATCTTTAAATCATGTTTTTCAACATAATCCATAAGTTCTGGCACCCTGGCCATTGATCCATCATCATTCATAATCTCACAAATAACCCCTGCAGGATATAATCCAGCAATTCTTGCTAAATCTACCGCAGCCTCCGTATGACCGCCCCTATTTAGTACTCCACCTTCTCTTGCAGCTAGTGGAAATACGTGACCTGGTCTATTAAAATCTTTTGAGGTGGACTCTGGATCCAAAACCCTTAATATAGTAATAGCTCTTTCAGCAGCTGATATTCCTGTAGTAGTACTTGTTGCATCAATAGATATGCTAAACGCAGTTCCATGTACATCAGTATTGTTTGCAACCATAGAATTTATATTTAGCTTTTCTAATCTTTCTTTAACTATAGGCATACATATAAGTCCACGTGCATATTTCGCCATAAAATTTATATTTTCTTGACTGGCCATCTCTGCTGCTATAATTATATCTCCCTCATTTTCCCTGTCCTCGTCATCCACTACAACAACCATTTTACCATTTTTAATGTCTTCTAAAGCTTCTTCTATAGTATTAAATTTATACATTTTCTCCAACCCCTTATTTAACAACTACAAGTGCTATATTCATAACTCTTGTGATGTAATATCATTTGCTTTGAACTACACTGATGTCTGTATATTAAATCATCTCCTGAGGAGCTGAAATGTCGTTAAAATCCATTTTCATCTAAAAAATTTTGACTAATAGATTTTTTTTCTTTTGGACTATCTCCATATATAAGTAGCTTTTCAATATATTTTGCCATCATATCACACTCAAGGTTAACTACGTCACCAGTCTTCTTAATCAATAAAGTAGTTTCACCCTTAGTGTGAGGTATAATTGATACTTTAAAAATATCTTCATTAACATATGCTACAGTTAAGCTAATTCCATCAATTGCTATTGAGCCTTTATGTACAATATACTTTAATATATCCTTTGAAGTTTCAACAGACACCCAGGTGGCGTTTTCCTCCTTGGTAAGTTCTATAATAGTTCCTACTCCGTCAATATGGCCACTTACTATATGACCTCCTAGCCTATCACTAGCCATTAATGCTCTTTCCAAATTAACATAAGAACCAGACTTTAATTTGCCTAAATTACTACTTCTGATAGTTTCTGCCATTACATCTACGGCGAAGGTGTTTTTATTAAACTCTGTTACTGTAAGACACACCCCATTGGTACTTATGCTATCACCAATCTTTAACCCACTCATGATTTTTTCAGCTTTTATAGTAATTCTTGCGGACCTCGCAGCTTTTACAATAGACTTTATCTCACCAATTTCCTCAATTAATCCTGTAAACATGTTATCACCTCATTTATTTTAATTTTAATTATCAATCTAATTACTAAGATTTACTTATATATCCTTCTATCATGATGTCTTCATCAAAGGTAGAAACCTTAGTATCCTTAAGTTTAAAGGCATCACTCACTCGCTCAATTCCCTGACCTCCTACTGGAGTTTTACCACAAGTCCCTCCAAATATTTTTGGAGAAATAAACGAAATAACTTTATCAACTATTCCTTCCTCAAGAGCGGAATAATTTAAAGTACTTCCACCTTCAAGCAATATACTATCTATTTCCATATCACCTAGGACGCCCATTAAATAGACCAAATCTACCCGGTTGTTCTTACATGGAGTTACAATAACCTGGGCGCCCTTTTCTTTAATAGCGCAAATCTTAGTATCACTTGCAAGCTTAGTTGTAACTATAATTGTTTTCGTTTTATCATCACATGTAAGTACCTTTGCATCTAATGGCACCCTTGCCGTGGAATCTATGATTATTCTTATTGGATTTTTGCTAGTTTTGCCTCCTCTTCTTGTAGTAAGCCCAGGGTCATCACTTAAGACAGTGCCAATACCAACCATAATTCCAGATACCAACTGCCTTAATTCATGCACATATGATCTAGATTTTTGATTACTTATCCACTTTGAATCACCAGTTGAAGTTGCTATTTTACCATCCAGTGTCATAGCAGTTTTTATAATGCAAAATGGTTTTTTATTAGTTATGTATTTTATAAATATCTCATTAGTATTTTCTATTTCCTTGTCCATTATGCCCTTAATAACTTCTATACCATTATTTTTTAAAATTTCTATCCCCTTACCTGCAACTAATGGATTAGGATCTACCATTCCAACTACAACCTTAGCTATTTTATTTTTTACTATAGCCTCAGCGCAAGGTGGCGTTTTACCATAATGTGCACAAGGCTCCAAAGTTACATATATTGTTGCACCTTCTACATCCTGCGTTGCATTTTTAAAAGCATTTACTTCTGCATGAGGTCCACCAAAATATTCATGATATCCTTCACCTATTATTTTATTATCTTTTACAATAACGGCTCCAACAAGTGGATTAGGATTTACAAAACCCACCCCCAGCTTCGATAATTCAAGCGCTCTTGCCATATAATAATTGTCCAATTTATCACCCCTAATTATATAATTGTGGTACTAATCTTCCTAGAAACTCTTTTCCTGATAAACACTATTTTAGCAAAATAAAATTATTGAACGAATAAAAGCCCTGAAAACAATGTTTTCAGGGCTTAATAAGCTACTTACGCATTTAGTTCCTCATCACCTTGTGGCAATGTTTACTAAATACATTTGAACTCAAAACACAAAAGCATTTATTAACTATAATTCTTGTTAATAAATAAAAATCATCTATATTTATCATCGTTCTTCTCCTTCTCTCATCCAGACTTTACTGTCGGCTCTGGAATTTATACCAGATCTACCTTTCGGTTCGCGGGCTTTACCGCCGGTTAGGAATTACACCCTACCCTGAAGGATTTATTCAATTTTCAAATTTATAATAACACTTTGTTATTTTAGTGTCAAGTTAATTATATAAAAAAATGCAACTAATCAGAATATTGAATATAGTATTATTTTCGGTTTTTTGCTTTACAAAGTTAATACGATAAAGTAAAATGATATTAATAGGATTTATAAAGGGGTGCTTAATATGAAAATTAAATTCAACTTATTAATGGTGGCAATACTTTCAACTGCTATTTTAGCTGGGTGTAGCAGTAAACCGGCAGTCGATAGTTCTTTAGCTGATTTAAAAGAAAAAAAAGAACTTGTAATTGGGCTTGATGATAATTTCCCACCAATGGGTTTTAGAGATGATAAAGGTGAAATTGTAGGGTTTGATATTGATATGGCGAAAGAAGTAGGTAAGAGGTTAGGCGTTAAAGTCACCTTTAAACCTGTAGAGTGGGACGGAGTTATATTAAGTTTAAATAATAAAGATATTGATGCTATATGGAATGGACTCACTATAACAGATAAAAGAAAAGAACAAATTGCTTTTTCTAAAGTATACCTTCAAAATAAGCAAATAATTATTGTGCGCAGTGATTCGACTATAAAAGGTAAAACTGATTTAAATGATAAAAATGTAGGACTTCAATTAGGAAGCAGTAGTGAAACTGCCCTTGCTAAGGACACGACTCTTACTGATTCGTTAAAAAAGGTAAAAAAATATTCAAACAACACAGAAGCACTATTAGATTTAAATGCAAAAAGAATTGACGCTGTAATAGTTGACGAGGTAGTTGGAAGATACTATGTTAATAAAAAACCAAATGATTATAAAATACTTGAGGAAGATCTTGGAGTTGAAGATTACGGCGTAGGTATTAGAAAAAATGATATAAACCTTACTACTGAAATAAATAAACTACTTGAAGAAATGAAAAATGATGGCACATCCAACACTATATCTCAAAAGTGGTTTGGTAAAGATATAACTTTCAAATAATAAACTACTGCTCAAACATTCCATATAAGTAATGTTTGAGTAGTAATAATCATAATAATGTAATTTTTCAAAAGGAGTGTTATACTTGGTTGATTTTTTAGACGTTACAACATATATTTTAAAAGGAAGCATATTTACAATAGAATTATATTTCGCAACAATAATTTTTTGTATACCACTTGGAGTAATAGGTGCACTAATTAAAGTTTCAAATTTAAAGATACTTGGCAAAGTTGTCGACTTTTATACTTGGTTATTTAGGGGAACTCCTTTACTTCTTCAACTATTTTTCACATATTTTGGACTACCTATTATAGGTATTAGATTTTCTCCTTTTATGGCTGCTGCTCTTACTTTTTCCTTGAATTACGGAGCATATTTTACGGAGATATTTAGATCTGGTATTCAGTCCATAGATAAAGGTCAATATGAAGCTGCCAAAGTACTGGGAATGAACTATAAACAAACTATGTCAAAAGTAATACTTCCCCAAGCCTTTAAAAGAATAATCCCTCCCACTTGTAATGAAGCAATTAATTTAGTAAAGGATACTGCTTTAGTCGCCGCTATTGGATTACAAGATTTATTAAGAGCTGCTAGAGAAGTTGTAACTAGAGATTTTACAATCACTCCTTTTTTTATTGCCGCAATTATATATTTACTATTTACATCTCTCATTGTGATGGCTTTTAGAAAGCTTGAAAAGAAATATTCAATATACGAATAGAATGAAAACATTATAGTCTCCCATGTAACAAAAAAACTTTTAGCTGTCAGGATGCAGGTGTGGTACATATTAATTAATATTTTATATTCACAAAACATAAATGTTAATAGGAATTGAAGGATGGTGCTAGTATGGATTTATTAAAGATATCAAAAATAAATAAAAGTTTTGGTGAAAATAAAGTTTTAAAGGACGTCTCCATAGATCTAAAAAAAGGTCAAGTAATATCAATTATTGGCCCTTCTGGCTCTGGAAAAAGCACTCTTCTTAGGTGCATAAGTGGACTTGAACATATGGATAGTGGCAAGATTGAATTTAGAGGCATCACTATTGCAGAATCCAAAAATAAAATCACTAATCTGGAGGCAATTAATGCTTCTAAAAAGATAGGAATGGTTTTTCAAAACTTTAATTTATTCCCTCATAAAACTGTTCTAGAGAATATAATTGAAGCTCCTATTCTAGTAAATGGCATATCTAGAAAAGAAGCTATAACGGTTGCAGAAAAACTGCTTTTAAAAGTAGATCTAATAGACAAAATTAACGCTTATCCCTGTACCCTTTCGGGTGGACAACAGCAGCGTATTGCTATCGCTAGGTGCCTTGCGATGAACCCTGAGTTAATTCTGTTTGATGAACCAACTTCTGCATTAGATCCTAGACTAGTTGGTGAAGTATTGAAAGTAATTAGAGATCTTGCCCTTGATAAAATATCACTAATGGTAGTTACCCACGAGATGCAATTTGCAAGGGAAATATCAGATAGAATTATTTTTATGGAAAATGGAGAGATATTAGAAAATTCTACTCCAGAAATATTATTCACAAATCCTGAGCATGAAAGAATAAAACAATTTTTGAGTTTGTCATAAAATAGCATTTAGAGAAAGCAGTAAGTCTAATTAAGTAGATTTGCTGCTTTCTTTGCTAATTTATACGACAATAGCTTTTAATTCCCGGGAAATATACTTTTTTAACGAATGTTGTGTAAATATATTTAATTTATAGCCTTTTTAGACCTATATTTAGAATAATTAAATTCATACCAAGATGACTCCTTTGATAATTCTTTCTTTATATCAGATAGATATATATTAACCTCACTAGAAACTTCTTCGTTAGAATCATTTTTTAGCTTTATGATTTCGACTGTAGCATCATAAGATAAGCTCTCTAGATATAATACATCAATTTTTTGAGTTTTATAATATATATCAATGTTTTTTTGCGCTATTACTTTATCTACATTAATATAATTTAACACTATATACATAATCAAAACAGTTATCAATAAAACTTTATTTACCGGAACCTTTCTATTCCATATTCCAATTAGAGCTATTATAAATAGCAAAAACAACATAAACATAAATATATGAACGAAAATTCTTAAATAAGTAAATCCATAAGTTTGTTCATATAAGGACATCTTATAATGAGCTGAAAATAACATATTCATTGTAAACCCTACAAGTAGCGTTAATAATATATTAGCTATAATGCTAATTGTCTTATTATCCTTTTTAATAAATTTCATGCTGCTAAGTAATATTGTAAAATTAATTATTGTAACTGCAAAAAGCTCAAAGAAACCTTTTCTTGCATATTCTGAATAAGTGAAACCACTGGGAAGAAAGCTAGTATCTCCACCATAAAGATAAGAAAACTGTACTATTGAAAATAAAAGATATACTATATTTATCATAAAAATAACTGTGAGCATACTTATTGGCTCCCACTGCAAAGTCTTTTTATTATATTCCTTGTGCTTACAGGTATATTTAAAACTCCATATATATGAAAATGAAATTAAGAAAATCGCCATAATAACTAAAAAGTGACTCATTGTATTGCCTATATTTATATTTTCAAATGCTCTTGAAAAATTCATTAAATAGTTCTTAAATACCATATCCGCCGATGTTAATAAAACTATAATAACAATTAGAAGTGGTATAGAAATAATTAATCCTCTTAAAATATTTTTATTTGTTGAATTTTTTTGTTTTTTACCTTTTAAAGTTATACTCTCTTTGATAAATATAAATGGTTTCCAAATATTTTCCGGGATTTTTTTAAAAACCCTAGTGAAAACTTTTCTCACCAATTGATCGTACTCCCATTTTCTATCTCGATATCTAATTAATAAAGTGCTTATGACTGTAAGTAAGAGTATCATAACCCCATTCAAATAATTCAAAAGACTATTTGAATGGATAGAATAATTTATTGCCAGTAGTAAGATAGGAATAATCATAATAAAGTCAATGTTTCTTATAGATCTAACCTTTTCCCTAATACTCCATAAGAAAAACCCCATAAACATTACATAGAAAATAACAACAGATATGCCAACCTGTTTAAAGCTAAACAAACGATCATAAATTATTGCTAAACCAAATGCTATACAAATAGTAAGTATTTTCTCGCTTGCGCTAATTTTAGAATCTATCTCTTTTGTTTCCTTTATACGTTCTTCATTTAATAATTTCATATTACATTTTTCAATATTACTTAACACATGTTTCTCTTCCATTTCATTCCCCTCCAAAATTTCAATATTCTTCTTTTTCTTAATAACATTTACTACAATTTCAATAATACTACTATATTAACTATATATCAATACATTTTTATTGTTTATCAATATTTTTTTTATTTTAAACAATATATTTTTTTCAGCATTACCTTTGTATAATTAGCTAAAAATTATAATTATAATTGTTTGAAATTCCTTAGCTTATCCCCAGGAAGAATATAAATGTATCTTTTAATAAAGCCTTTTGATATAATATTAAATGATATAATAATATTATCTAATTGAATTTTGGTATGTTTTATTAAAAGCAATGTTTATAAACATGTCGATGCTTAATGTAATATAGAAAGGATGATTGATTTAAAATGCCTTATTATTTAGCAAATTCTATGAATTTGGGATGGGATAAATTCTTTATTGTTTTATCGATATCATCAGACCCAACTTATCAGATTTTAATAACTCTTTTTGTTTTCGTTATATTGTACCTATTAAATAATAAATTAGAAGCTATTTGCTCTGTATTTAATATCGGATTCACTGGTCTTACTAACTTGATACTTAAAAATACAGTTAAAAGATTTAGGCCCCTAGAACCATGGTTAATGGAAGCTCATGGCTATAGTTTCCCAAGTGGACATTCTTCCATCTCTACCGCTATTGGTATAGTTCTTATTTACTTCATAATCAAAGGAATAAAAAATAAAAAAGTTGCATATATACTTAGTGGTTTTATATTTTTATATCTAATTCTTGTGGGAATTAGTAGAGTTTACGTTGGTGCACACTATCCAACAGATGTTCTTGGTGGATGGTTTATTGCTGCAGTGTGGTCATATATTTCTATCACTATTTATAAATATTGCAAGCAAAAAGGTATAGAAAAATTTTTAAATAAATATTTTACTATCAATATTAAGAGACTTAAAAATAAATAATATATATTTAAGATAAACACATAAAACAAAAATACATCAGATAAGTTATACTTATCTGATGTCTTTTTTTATACTATCATTCATTTAACTGTATTACCCTTTTGATTTTTTTCTGCGTTGTATCTTTTGTATCCTTTTAACCAGATACTAATTAACATTAATATATTTATTTATAAATTTCCATATCCTCAATAGCTTTCTCAACTAATTTATCAATATCTAAAACTGATTCAGACTTAATTATCTCAACTAACCTTGGTTTTGTTTTTGGATGTTTAGGAACAAAAATAGTACAACAATCCTCATAAGGTAGAATTGAAGTTTCATATGTATCTATCTGCCTTGAAACATCTATAATATCCACTTTATCCATAGCTATTAGCGGTCTAAACACTGGTCTATCAGAAACATCATCACTTACTACAAGGCCTTCCATAGTTTGACTAGCTACTTGTCCTATGCTTTCCCCAGTAGTTACTGAATTTATACCATACTTTTCAGCTAGTGCACAAGCGAGTCTCATCATAAATCGTCTCATAATTATTGTTAATTCGTCTTCCCTGCACTTTTCTATAATTTGCATTTGAATTTCAGTAAAAGGAACTACGTATAATGTTAATTTTCCAGTATATTCTTTTAGTATGTTTGTTAATTGCTTTACCTTATCCTTTGCACGTTCACTAGTATATGGATGGCTATGATAATAAACTGCATGAAGTTCTACTCCACGCCTTGCCATCATGTAACCTGCAACAGGAGAATCTATACCTCCTGATAACATAAGCATAGTACTCCCATTCACCCCATAAGGTAATCCTCGAACTGCCTGTATTCTTTTTGAATATATATATGCCATATTTCTTATTTCAACATTTATAACACACTCTGGGTTATGTACATCAACACTAACACTATCATTGTTTCGTAATATATGTCCCCCTACTTTTCTACTTACATCCATTGAACCTGGGGTAAAACTTTTATTTGCCCTATTAGTTTCTACTTTAAATGTTTTAGCAGGATTACCATCTAGTTCTAAAAGTGCTTGCTTTTCAATAGCCTCAAGGCTCGCTTCAACCTGAGTAACCTGACAAACCTCCATTACTCCAAAAACATTTTTAACCTTTTCTATAACTTGCTCCATAACATCTGAGGATATAAACCATCTTCCTTGGTCTTCAACAAACTCGTATTCTAATCCTTTAATTGAATTTTTTATATTGTCTTTAAGTTTTTTTTCAAATTTACCTCTGTTTAGCCCTTTTAAAAATATCTCCGGGGCAAATTTTACAAGTATCAATTTTTTCATCTTCTCGCACTCCTCTACTATTTATAACATATGCCTTAATCATTAGTAGTTAAGACCATCCTAGAATATATTTACTATATTAGAATCTTTTAATTATCTTTTATTTAGTTTTCTCAAAAACTTTAATATTTTATTCAATTCGATTATAACATAGTCTACCTCATCCTTAGTATTATATTCGGAAAAACTAAAACGCACAGTTCCAGCTTGCTCCTGCGAAGTTCTTCCAAGAGCTTTTAATATTTCACTGGTTTTATGACTTTTAGAAGAACATGCTGAACCTGTAGAAACATAAATCCCTTTATCTTCTAATGAATGAAGTAAAACCTCACCCTTAACTCCAATAAATGAAACACTTAAAATATAAGGTGTAAAGTTATCGCTTAGATCACTATTAATTTTAATATCTTCTACACTTGCGAGACTTTCTATGAAATATTTTTTCACATCTAAAACTTTATTGAAATTATCTTGTCTGTTTTTACATATAATTTCAACTGCAGTTTCAAATCCAACAATCCCTGCAACATTTTCTGTACCAGATCTTAAATTTCTTTCTTGCCCACCACCACTTATTAAACTTTTAGGTATAAGTCCTTTCCTTATGTATGCAAACCCAACTCCTCGTGGTCCATGTATTTTATGTGCACTAGTAGATAATAAATCAATATTAGATTTTTGTACATCAATAGGAAGCTTTCCATAACTCTGCACTGCATCTACATGAAATTTAACCCTACTACTTTTTTCTTTAATTAATTTACCTATAAGCTCAATATCCTGAATTACTCCTACCTCATTGTTAACGTGCATTACACTAACAATTTGTGTGTCACGAGTTATGCTACTTATTAGCTTGTCTACATCGACTCTACCATTGTCGTCTACATCAATATAAGTAACCTTTACTCCTGACTCTTCTATTGCCTTAAAGGTATTTAAAACACTTGAATGTTCTATTTTTGTAGTTATTATATCAGAAGCGATTTTAGAAAATCCCTTTATAAGAAAATTATTACTTTCACTTCCTCCTGATGTAAATATTATTTCCTCACTCGTAGCATTTATGCTTTTAGCTATATTTGCTCTAGCACTCCTGATTTTTTTCTCGGCCTTAAACCCTAACCCATGTGCTGATGATGGATTTCCATAATAATCTCTCATAGCACTACAAGAAACCTCAATAACTTCCTCATACGGTTTTGTTGTTGCACTATTATCTAAATATATTTCCATGTTTTTATATCTCTCCTCGTTATATCTAGTGATATCTCTGTATACTAAAATATCTGCATTAATTCTTATTAATTCACTCTACTTTATTTAATTATAAATATGTTAATATTCAATGTCAATGGATATAAAAGAGAGTAGATGTATCTACATTACATGTTCTAAACTATGAAAAGTATTAGAAAGTGTAGTTCTCTCAAATTTTGATTTAGGTTAATACTTACTTTTGTGATAAAATAAATTTATTATCCAAATTATTATTTTTTAAAGGAGTTCTAATTATGAAAAATACAGGCAAAAAAAAGAGCATCCTCGCGGATGTGTCCTTGCTACTCGTAGCACTTGTTTGGGGTGGTGGATTTATAGCAGTTAAAGGTGCTTTAGATAGTGTCTCGCCTTTTTATATAGTAGCATTGCGTTTTGGCATTTCTGTTTTAATTATGTTATTAATTTTCAGAAATAAAATTAAACTTATAACTAAAAGGGATTTGAAAATTGGGACTATGGTTGGCTTTCTTCTGTTTTTAGGTTTCGCAGCTCAAACCATTGGTATGAAATATACAACTGCTGGTAAAAATGCTTTTTTAACTGGAACTAATGTTGTTATTGTACCCTTCTTGTACTGGGCTATTAGCAAAAAAAAACCAGATGTTTATTCTCTAATATCTGCTTTTCTATGTTTTGTAGGAATAGGTTTGTTAACTTTGGGCAGCAGGATGCATTTTAGCATCGGAGACAGTTTAACCTTATTATGCGCAGTATTTTTCGCAGCTCATATAGTTGCTGTTGGGTTTTTCGCTAAAAAAGTTGATGTTATTATATTAGTAATAATACAGTTAGGGTCAGCTGCAGTGTTCTCAATTATAGCTGCTTTGATTTTCGAACCAAAACCGCAACCATTAAACTTAGATACAATACTTGCAATCGGTTATTTAGGAATTTTCAGCACAATGCTTGCGTTTCTAGTACAAAATGTAGCTCAAAAATATACTACCGCCTCGCATGCTGCTATTATTTTATGTCTAGAGTCAGTTTTTGGTTCTATTTTATCAGTAATAATACTTGATGAGATATTTACTCCAAAAATGGTTTTAGGGTGTTTAATTATATTCATCGCAATTATAACAACAGAGACTAAATGGGATTTTTCAAAAAGAAAGAATATTTCTAACCCTATATAATGTCGATAAAAAAGAAAAAGTATATATTACGCGTATTGCAATATGATTAATGCATTATACATAATATATACTTTTTCTTACCCAAAAAATATTTAATAAGTTAATTTATTAAACATCAATAATATGATATTTAAAAGCATTTACAAGTGTAGTAGTGTTATATATCATTTTTCTTTCACCTCTACCATACTGTAAGTGTTGGTGACCGTAAAAGAAAAATTTTGGAGAGTATTTGTTTAAAATATCAATAAACACTTCAAAACCCTTATGGCAACGATCTTCTCCATCGCCCATTCCTTTAGCGGGTGAATGTGTTACTAATATATCCACACCTTTATTTTTCCATAAAGAAAATTTCAACTTCTTAAGTCTTTTTTTCATATCCTTTTGAGAATATTGAAAAGGGCCCTTACTATAGTCAACAGATCCTCCAAGGCCCAATATTCTAATGTTCTTATATACTAAAATCTTATCATCAATAGGAATACATCCACCTGGCGGTTTTTGTAAATACGATCCATCATGATTACCATTAACATAAATTACGGGTGCTTTAATCATATCAGCTAGAAATTCTAAATAATCTGCTTTTAAATCTCCACAAGAAATTACAAGTTCAATATCTTTAAATTTTTCCTGGTCAAAATGTTCCCAAATATAATCATCTTCAACATCTGAAACTAATAAAACCTTAACTTTAATCACCTACTTTTCTTTTAAATATCCTACTCTACTCCTGGAAGATTACCTACCACATTATCTACAAACCAGTCCATGTATAACATATCTTCGTAATTTCCAATATCGCCATCTTTTATCCTAAGTTCACCATCTGTATCAAATATCGGTCCAACAAAAGTATGAAACCTGTTTTCAATAATTAATTCGCGCATTACGTCTACCAGTCTTTGTGTTTGAGTTGGAACATTATGTTTTGAATATATAATATCCACAAGGCCTGAGTCCATCCCCCACCAAAAACTTACACGTTTAGATTCGGTGCTAAATATACCTTTAAAACTACCATTTACGATATTCCTAAGTATTTTCTCGTAAAACATGCCCCAATCCCATGTAATTAAAGCGTAGTTTACTTCCGGTATCCATTTTTTCTGTTTTTCATTGTACTTTAAAGAATATAGACCAAAGTCTCTCGATCCCTTACCTAAAGCTATTAGGTCATTTTGCATTATAATATCTGCACCACTCCTATGAAGTTCCTGAATTGAATCTTTTGAATTATTCACATCTCCAGCTTCATTAAGCCATGAAATTATAACTTTTGCATTAGGATTTACAGTTTTAACACCTAAGGCAAAAGCATTAATTCCTGTTATAATCTCTGTCTCATTATAAATATCTATATAACCTATAATACCAGATTTTGTTATTGACCCAGCAATAAGGCCAAGTAAAAATCTAGGTTCATGAGAACGTCCAAAATAAGTACTTACATTTCTAAATGCCTTTACCGGAGAGCAGTTAAAAAACTTAATATTTTCGTGTTTTAACGCTGCTCTTAATGTTATATTAAGATAAGCTGAAGATGTAGTAAATACAATGTCATAATCTTTTTCACATAACTCACTTAACCTTTCGTAGCCATCACTATCATTTTGAAAATTATCTACAACAAATGTTTCTATTTCCCCCGAGAGTTCTTGCTGCGCATACAATCTTCCTAAATTTTGAACATAACTCCAACCTGATGTATCAATTGTTTTTTCATATACAAAAACCACTTTTAATTTTTTATGTGTGGTTACTAAATTTGTAAATGATGTTATAACATTTTTCTTATGGACATCAAAAGGTTGTGTTTGGATTTCTACTGTATTATTATTCGAAAGTATTCTAAGTTCTACTAAGAACTTTTCAACTCTAGATTTTCTTTTCGTTTCATCAAATTGATCTGAAATACCGTAAATTTTTATATATTCTAAAAACGCGTCTCCAGTGGTAATATCTAATTTATCTCCCCCTAGTTCATAAAATACGTTTCTAAAGGGTGAGTAAACGTTTTTTATAAAATGTACGTATTTATTTGCAAACCAGTAAAGTTTTGGATTGTAATCATCTAAATACTTATCAAGTAGTACAAAACTACCTTCCTTAGAAAACCAAATGTCATTTATTCCTGTCTTATTATTAAAGCTTAAAAATTCGTAATATATTATATTTTTTAAATCGTTATCATCTTTTTTAGGAACTAGCCTAGTAACATCCCCATCAATTGCATAAGCGTCTACATATTTTAGTACACTTACCCGCTTATTTCCCTCCATAACATAGAATTGATTCATATACTCATAGATTTTAATAGGGTCAGTTATACCATCATTAATATGATGGGCGTATACAGCTTGCCATTTCATAGAAAACTCACTATCGATACTGGCAATGGGAAGAAAGTTCATTGCAAAATCTCTACTCCTTGTATAAAAATAGGTTCCTTTTATTTTTTTTAGTGGAATACTTTTGATTCCCAGTGGTAATTCAGCTACTATGTCTATTTTTTTTAAAATACTATCTAAGGATGATATATGACCGGATGACCCACTTGTAGTATCCACTAAATATCTAGCTTTAGCTAATTTACTGGCCTTTTTATATTCTTCAACAGTTGAAAAATCATTCATAAACTCACTCCTTAGTTTTTAGCGATTAATAACTATTACCTCAACAGCCTATTATCATTAATATTCTTATATCTATTATAATCTACCAAAGTCTTTTTTACCAACAATTTAGAACATAATATAATCTTTTTAAGGATACTCTTCATAATATATCCAATTAAAAATTTCAATAAATTTCTTACCATGTTATTTGGTAGCGCAGAACCGCTAGTAATAAGTAATGCTCATATATATTTACGCATAACTTTACTTACCTACCCATTAATAACTATTGATTTAATCTCAAATGGTCTTTTGCGTGGAGCTGGCGACACAAAAACTCCTATGAAAATAAGTATCTTTATGAATATTATAAATGTGAGGTTATCTCTTAGGCATTGTATTAAATTTTGGACTTATAGGCGTATGGATAGGTATGATCGTAGATTGGGTTGTTCGTGGTTCTCTCTACCTTATTCGGTTCAAAAAAGGAAAATGGAAACACAAGACTTTAATAAAAATGACTCTTAACTCTTAACCAAATTTTATTAAAATCAGACTTATTTAATAGATTGTACATTACTAAATCTACAAGTACATGTTATAATGAAATTAAACGGTAACTGACAAACTAAAATAAAAATCTCTAAAGGATGGGTAAACTATGAACATAGCTTTTTTCCTTACACCTAAAAATGAAGTTGTTTATGAAAAGCCGAATTCTACAATGAGGCAAGCATTAGAACGAATGGAGTACCACAGATATACTTCTGTACCCCTGGTAAATGAAAAAGGAATTTATGTAGGTACTTTAACTGAAGGTGACTTATTGTGGAAATTAAAGAATACCCCAAATTTAAGTTTTAATGATACAAGCAAGATTTTAATTGAAGATATTCCTAGGCATTTCTCTAACAAAGCAGTATCAATTGGTGCAGATATAGAGAGCTTAATATCACTAGCAAAAGATCAAAATTTTGTTCCCGTTGTAGATGATAATGGTGTTTTTATAGGAATAATTAAAAGAAGTGATATAATAACTTATTGTTATAATTTATTATACAAAAATAGCGAATTAAAGACTTCAATTAAATAACAAAAGATAATTAATATTTCAATAAATATATATCTTAAAACAAAACACCTATATAGCAATTTTGCTAATATAGGTGTTTTGTTTTTATAACTTGCTAGCAGCCTCTTTATCTATAATTATTGTTACATCATTATGTAGCTGCAAAATTGAAGCAGGTATACTTGGATTTATTTTACCATTAATAGCTTTTTCTATAGCTTCTGCTTTATTTAATCCATTTGCAAGTAATATAATTTTCTTAGAGTTCATTATTGTTTTAATTCCCATACTTATGGCTTTTACCGGAACATCGTCTATTGATTTGAAAAATCTAGAATTTGCTTCTATTGTTTCCTCATCAAGATTAACTAAATGCGTTTGTGCCTCAAAATTTACATTTGGTTCATTAAAGCCAATATGTCCATTTCCTCCTATGCCAAGCACTTGCATATCAATTCCACCAATTGACTTTATTTTATCCTCATAAAGCTGGCAACTGGCATCTACATCCTTTGCCATGCCATCAGGCA
This sequence comes from Clostridium sp., assembly GCF_050717545.1. Lineage (GTDB taxonomy): Bacteria > Bacillota > Clostridia > Clostridiales > Clostridiaceae > Clostridium_AD. The sequence continues at coordinate 18,573 of NZ_JBOITN010000031.1, read as the reverse complement.
TATTAATATTTATTTTACTTATATTTATATTGTCAAACAAGTTAGTATTCATGTAATTATAATAACTTTGAGGGTTTTCTTTATTAAAACCATAATACTCATCCAAGTTAAAAGTTCTAACTTCCTTAAAATCCACCTCACCTTTGCCGTACAACTTAATTATTTCCTTATACATTCCTTCTGGAGTATCACCAGTAGCAAGCCCTAATACACTTGCAGGCTTTAACATAACTTGACTTGCAACCATTAATGCCGCTTTTTTACTCATTTCCTCATAATTATCTACTACTATTATTCTCATATTTGCACCACCTCATAATAATACTCAAAATTTTACTAATGAGCCTCGTACATTATTTTACCTTCTACTATTGTAAAAAACACATCTATATCATCATTAAAAATAACTATATCTGCGTCATATCCAACCATTAAACTTCCTTTTTTGTTATCCATATTAATTACTTTTGCTGGATTAATTGATGCCATTGCAACTGCTTCATAAATCTTAAGTTCACTATTACTTAGAATATTAAGTACTGCTTTATTCAAAGTTAAAATACTTCCTGCTAATGTTCCATCCTGAAGTCTTGCAGCCCCGTCTTTAACTGTTACCTTCTGTCCACCAAGCTCAGATGTACCTTCTTTCATGCAACCAGCTCTCATAGAATCTGTTATGAGTACCAGTTTATTCTTATTTACTTGATTTATAAGTATATTAAAAATTGCAGGATGAACATGTATTAAATCAGCTATTAGCTCGCAAGTTATATCACTTGTAAATATTGCACCTACAACGCCTGGCTTTCTATGATTTAATGGAGTCATAGCATTGAATGTATGTGTTGCATGTGTTATTCCATCCTCAATTGCCTGGACTGCCTCTTCATAACTTGCATCTGTATGTCCCATTGACAATGTAATTTCAGAATTACCTTTAACTTTTTTTATAAAACTATGATTTTCATCCTTTTCTGGAGCAAGTGTTATGATTTTAATAATATCTAAATAATCCTTTATAACATCATAACTTGGTTTTATAATATTATCTGCCTTCTGCGCCCCTTTGTACTTCTCATTTATAAAAGGTCCTTCCATATGTACACCTAAAACTTTTGCTCCCTTTGCTTCTAACTTCATAATACCCCGTGCAACATCTAGCGCTTTATATATACTTAAACTATCCGTAGTCATTGTAGTAGGTAAATATGACGTTACTCCATTTTTAGCAATTGTGGTACTTATACCATTTAAGGCTTCCTTTGTAGCGTCCATAGTATCAAAGCCGCCAGAGCCATGAATGTGAATATCAATAAATCCTGGTGATACATATTTACCCTTAGCATCTATCACTAGCATTTCTTGTTTATATTCCTTTACATACTCTTTTTTATACCCAGCGAATTTATCTTTACTTATAATATCTATAATTTTCGAGTCAAAAATTATTACGCTGCCATCAATTACTTTATCTTTCATAATAAGTTTTCCATTAATTATAGCTTTAATATTAATCACCCCCGTCTTATATTTATCATTTCAATGTGATTTGATATTTATACTTATCACTTCTAAATGTTGCCTTAGTATATTCAATTGGGATTCCATTTTCTAAATAGGTAGTTTGGCTAAATATTAATGCCAAAGTAGCATCTTCTTGATTTAAAAGTTTACTTTCATAATCATTAAGTATCGTGGGTTCAATTGTTTGTTTTGCTTTATCTAGCTTATATCCATAATGTTTTCTAAAAATTTCATATAGTGATTTATCCTCAATCATCTCTCTAGTCATGCCTATAAATAAATAGAGCGGAAGCAATGCCGTTTCGATTGCCACTGGTTGCTCATCACTAAATCTCACCCTTTTAATCTCAATAATTTTAGTTTCATTTTCAGGCATTTTTAGTTCGATTTTATATTTCTTGGTTGCTTTTATTACTTTAAAAGATAATATTTCACTTCTAGATATAACGCCATTTTGTTCCATTTGCTCGCTAAAACTTTTGAGTGGCGATATTTCACGATTAACTTTTGGGTAAGCCACGAAAGTTCCTTTTCCTTGTTCTCTATAAATTAACCCCTCATTTACTAAGGACATAATAGCCTTATTTACAGTCATTCTGCTAACTCCTTGAACTTCGCATAACTCTCTTTCTGTTGGTATTGATTGACCTGGTTTTAAAACTTCATTTTCTATCATTTCTTGTAAGATTTCCTTTATTTGATAATGAAGTGGAATGGGATTATTCTTTGATACCTTCCTCAAAACTTTCCCTCCTTAATTAACAGTAATTTTTTGTATAGACAATAATAATTTATATATTATCATGTTGTTATGTTGTATATACCAATCATATCTTAGATTTGTGTTTTTTGCAACCTAATAGACCTCAATAGTTTAATTATTCATTCTTATTTTCCCAAATACAAAATACTGCCTTAAACATTGATAAACCCTTCATTAATTTTCAACTATTGCAAACTTTTGCCAAGCTTCTATATAGTCTAATAAAAATAATTGTTCCTCTATAATTCTTCCTACCACATTTGTTTTTCCTGAATTCTCCATGTCCTTTAGTGCGACCTGAAGTTCTCCTGCGTAATGTCCATAAAGTGATGTGTCTATAAGTAAGTCTCCTCTCTTTATGTCTGGAGAATTAAATGGCACAAACTCATGGCCTTTATATTTTACTCTACTTTGAGTAGACCTTATTAAATAATCTGATACGTCTCCTCTGTTAAAGTGAAATTCTTCTAATACTATTTTCTTCTCTATTTCTGGTATACTATCTACAAGTATTGCTTCAAAAGTAAGTTTTTCTTTGTTAATCTCACTTAATGCCTTAAGTTCTTTTTCTGAAGCAAAAGCATTAGCTATGATTACGTCATCAATAAGTCCAGTTGCAAATAAGTGCATTGCCTGAACCTTAACAGGTAAAGTCCTATGAGACTCTAAAGTACATAACCCTTCTCTAACTGGCCACGGTCCAAAAGTAGCGTCCTTAGAAGATACAAACGCTGCAGTTCTTATTCCAAATTGTTTAAACTGTTTTGTACAATTTATAAAATGCTCATAGTTTAAGCCCGAATATCTATGTGGATAAAAGTTATGGCATCCTAAAAGTTTTTCTGTATTTGGTTTGTAGCTCATTATATTTTCAAGGTACTTTGTTCCATTGCTCATATTTATTTCAATATTAAGCCCATAAGAATTAAAAGTCATAAGTGATTCTTCAAGTCCACTAAATCCCATATCAAGCCTTATTCCATAAGCCTCTAAATCATTAAAGAATGATAAATCATCATAACCTATCCCTAGTTCTCCAAATACCCTAGGACTAACATCTGCAATTACTTCCATTCCTAATTTGTTTGCCTGGCTTATCATATCTTTAAACCCTTTAACTATCTTCTCTTTGTCACCTTCTACTGATAAAAGGCATGTAAATACTCTTTTAAACCCATATTTATGTGCTAGCTTTAGATATGCTATATTTTCTTCAAGACTTGCATGGCTTGGATATATTGAAATTCCTAATTGTCTCATATTTTATCTCCTCTTTCCGTATGTAATATTACCTAATAAAACTCTTTCTCTAGCTCCTGTAGCTCCAATTACATTGCCACAGTTATCATTTAAAGTTTCATTTGCTAAAACAGCAAATGCAATAGCTTCCTTAGCATCAGACGAATACCCTAACTCTTCTTGGATAAGCACCTTGCACTCTGGTAAATAGTCCGTTATCATTTTTACAAGCGTATTATTATAACTTCCTCCACCACCCAAAACAATTTCATCAATCTTGCACCTCGGAAATACAAACTGCCTATAGTTATATGCGATAGATTTAGCTGTAAACGCAGTAACCGTAGCTATGATATCCTCAGCTTTTAAACTCTTCCAATTCCTTAATAGTTGCTCAACAAATTGGTTACCAAAAAGCTCTCTACCTGTTGTTTTAGGTGGTTCTTGCTTAATATATGGTATATCCATTAACTCATTTAATAAGTTACTATTTATCACTCCTTCTGAGGCAAACGTGCCCCCTTTATCATAATTTAGTCCCTTTAACCTTTTAGTTACTTCATCGATAATCATATTTCCGGGGCCAGTATCAAAGGCATGAAGATCCTCTAATTTACAATTTCCAGGTAATACAGTTACATTACCTATTCCACCTATATTTTGTAACGCTCTATTATTTTCTGATTTATATAATAAATATTCTGTATATGGAACTAGAGGCGCCCCCTCTCCTCCTGCAGCCATATCCATGGTTCTAAAATTCGAAACTACTGTAACTCCGGTTTCATATGCTATTACAGCAGGTTCTCCAATCTGAAGTGTAGATTTTGCATACATTCCATAAGCTTTAGGTATATGAAATGCTGTCTGCCCATGAGAACCAATAAAATCAAGTTTCTCCATTGGGAAATTTGCTTTATTACAAACTGTTTTAGTTGCCTTGGCAAATAAATAACCTAGTTTAAAATTTAAGCTGCAAATAAGCTCTACGTTAGATTTATCTATAGAAAAACATTCTTTTATTTCTTCTTTTATTTCTTCTGGAATTTCCTCGTTTATAAATTCTACTAATTCTACTTTAATTTGTTCACCAAATCCATGTATCTTAACTAATGCAGCATCTATACCATCTAATGAAGTTCCAGACATTAGTCCAACAGCATATTTTTCCATTATAAACCCTCCCAATAAAGTTCTTATTAATGCTTAGATATAATATTATTTACATATTCCCCTTAGATAATCTATTTCATTATTGCCTTATGTAAATAACAGGCTCCTTTTGTTGGAGAAATATCCTCCATTATTATGGTAACGTCAGACAATTTAGCTTGTAAGTAGTTTGAAAATTCTTCCCTTACTAGACTAACCTCAGTAAGAATACTTCCCTTAACCCCTATGTTAATTGGTTCATTTATTTCAAGTTTTTTATAGAGCCTTTCTGTCATAATTGCTAGATCTTCTCCTGCTTTTCTAAGTATATTCACTGAATTTACCTCGAAAATATTAGCAAGTTCCACAACTAGTTGTGCGTATGATGCAATTTCTCCCTTATTTTCTGAGTGAATAAATTCTTTTATATCATTTACATTGTCTATATTAAGTTTACTCATAATAGCTAGCGTAAGTTTACTTTTTTCTAGTCCTGAATCTTCCTCAAAAGCCATCTTTTTAAAAGCTTCCAATGCTATATAATAGCCGCTTCCTTTGTCACCTAAAATATGACCCCAGCCTCCAGTTCTATCCCGCTTGCCTTTATACAAACCATAACATATTGAACCAGTTCCAGATATAGTCATGATTCCATCTTTGCCTTTAAGTAGCGCTGCATGCGCTATCTCTGCATCATTACATACTTCTACTTTGCAATTAAACTTTTCTTTAAGTACATTCTCTATTTTTTCTTTATATCCAATAGTTTCTAGTCCCGCAAGGCCTACGTATATACACAAACAATCCAAATTACCACCATATTCATTTATACCGTCTTTACATAACTCAACGGCATTTATTATGTTTTTTAATGCCTGCTTGAAATTTAGAAGGAGATTTCCAAAACCTGAACGACCTTTACCTAACTCTTTGCCTTCCAAACTGTATGCAACCGCCTCAGTCTTGGTCCCTCCACCATCCACACCAATTATATAATTCAAAACTAAATCCCCTTCCAATTAATTTTTAAGTATTTCCACAATATTTGTAAGGTCATCTTCTGAGAAAGTAATCTTCAGCCTCTTCTCTAAATTTGCAAGTCCTAACTTTAGTTGGCTAAATACATCTCCATTTCTGGAAAGTATAGTTTTAATATTCTTACATTTAGGCGTATCTTCCTTATTTATAAGTCTCTGTACTAAACACCCAAAATGCATAAGAACTCCATTTAACTTCTCGCTATCCATATAAATATCAAAAGTGTACTTCATAGTAGATACAATCTCAATAAAACTGTTTACAATATAGTCTCCATCTTCAATCTCTAAATAATCTGTATATACTGTTTTAATATCCTCAATTGACTTTTCATCACTTATATACTCTTCAAAGTCTTCTCCCATAAAATCCTTGAAAAAATCACTTAAACATATATATTTTATACCTTTGATTTTCAAGTTAAAAGCACTTATTATCGCTACAATATTTGATTCTTTTTTTATATTTTCTACAGTTCTTATAAATTCTTCTTTATCCTTTATACTTAGATTAATTACTTCATGTTTATCTTTGTCAAACTTGCTGTAGATAATATCCTTTAACTTCTGAGCAGTGCCTTGACCAGTAGAACAGGCAGTTATAATAACATCCTTTTTTAGCTTTACACTTTCACCAAGAAAATTTCCTAGGAATCTACTTTCTAAGTCTATAGATTTTACAATTTCATCTATTTCCTGATTCATAATGGCTTTTCTCGTAGCTTCTATAACCATAGCTGTGGTAGTCATATCCACAGCCTTTACTTCAATACCTGTATTATTTGCAATTATTTTATCAAAAAACTTTAAAGAACCCATATCTACCAAAAGTATAACACCGACACCTTCATGGTTTTCAATTATTAGTTCCTCTATTTCATGAAGTGCCGTTTCTGGTTTCATAGAAAGAGGCATATCAAAAGGTATAGCAAAATTCGTATCTAAAAGTTGATTTGATACTTCTACCATTGATGTAGCTGTGCTATTTCCATGCATAGCTACAATAATCAACACTCTGCCTTCACCTTTCTCAACATCAGCTGCAAAAAACATAGTAATAAATCCAATTTCATCAATAGGTACATCTATTTTATACTTCTGTTCTATCATTTCTGCTAATTTCATTGCTATTTTAAATTCTTCTGAATATTTTTTTCTTATTTCATCTATCTTAGGATTTTCTATAGTTCTATTTTCGTTGATGCGCCCTAAAAACGTATCTATATGTACTAATAATCCCAAGAAAATATTTTTCGTTATTTTTCTCTTTAGCTTATACTCAGCTAAATACATAAACTTATTTAAAAAATCATATAGTTCATTGTTTATTATTCTCTTTATGTCATCTTCCTTATGAGTATTATTAATGTTTGTAAGATAACTATTAATAAATTTTTCAACCTCACTAGATAACTTATTTTCAATTGCACTACGATCCAGACCTTTAGCTTGCAAGTTTTTTGTTCTCATTTCAATAAATTCATATATATTCTCTGATAATCTATATTTATCTTCATTATTTTCTTTATCTTCATTATTTTGCTCATCCTTATTATTTGAATTTAAATAACTATTTGTAATTAGATTGAAATTCCTTGGCTTTATTTTCTTAGCCATTAAAAGTCCTGTTCTTACTTCATCAGAAAAGTCTTCAAGCTTTACTTTTACTAAAGAATCAGAAAACATACTTCTTAGGAAAGCCTTAGCACAGGAAATTTGTATATTGCTTTTTAGTTCACCTATGTTACTGGTACAATCATAATTAAGTAGTGCTGTTAAAGCATCTTCTTCTATCTCAATTTTCTTTAAAACTCTTTTAGATTCATCTTTATAGAAGCTCTCAATTAATCTTATTCTTTCTTCTACTGTTCTTTCCCTTAAATTTGGGAGAGAAATAGTTACAGGAATTCTCCTTGTGAAAGTTTTAAGTAATGATGACTTAATATTCTCAGTAGTAGCACAAATAATCATAATATTTATATTAATCTCTTGTGTACTTCCAAGTGGTGTATATTTACCCTCATCAATTAGAGTGAATAACATCTCCTGACCTTGTGGTGGAAGTCTATGAACTTCATCTAAAAATATAATGCCATCCCTAGCCTTTTCAATAATTCCTTCTTGATTGTCAATAGCTCCAGTGTATGCGCCCTTTTTCACTCCAAAAATATGGGCTATTAAAAGCTGTGAATTATTAACATAATCAGCACAGTTAAAAACTGCAAACCTATTCTTATCCTTTATAGTTTTAATCTCCAAAGCATACTTAAACATGCATTTTGCAAAAAATGACTTTCCTACTCCAGTTTCACCAATTATGAGGGTATGCAATCCTCTTGGTGGATATACGATTGCCGCCTTTGCAATAGATATAACATTTTTTAAGCTTAAATCATTACCAATCATCGTATCAAATACAGAAAACATTTTATTCTGGATTTCATCCTCGTCTTTTGTCACAATCAAATCAGAATTTATATTTTTTAGATAGTACAATACAGGTCTGCCTTTACTCTTATATATTAGCCCTTCTTTAATTAGTTTTCCAAACTCTCTAGCTACATTAGTTCTTTCCATATTAAGTAAACTAGCTATTTCGTCAGTGCTATAGCCAATTACCTTATCCCCTTGCTTTAATTGCTTTACACATAAATCCTTTAGTGTTTCATAAACAATTTCGTATTTCATTGCTTACACCGCCTTGTATGTATTTTAATGACATCGACAATAAATACATTATATCATTAAAATAAATAGATAAATTCCTGTTAATTCTACTTTTTCTTATAATTTAATATCCCTTTAATTTCATTATTTTCTAATTTATATCTAGTAATTTCAAAAAACATTATACACATTACACAGAAAATTATTGATAGTAAATTCCATACTATCATACTCATATTCTTAAATAGTAGAGATGGGATTATTAGAACGAAAGGAGCCATAGAGCCAATAATCCACCTGTTTAGTTTAATTTTTTTCATTAAAACCTTTGTAACCTTCACAGATCCTAAAACTAACGCAATGCATCCTAATATATATATATACTTTATCACTATGCAAGTCCTCCTTTATTTAGCGTGTATTAGTTTAATTATATCTATCATTTCTTTAATAAGGTTTTTCTCAGAAATAGCTGCCATTAAGTGATCCTCAGCATGAATCATAAGTAATGATATTTTTAAGTCTTCACCATTAAGTTCTGCTTGTATAAGCTTTGTCTGAGTAGTATGTGCTATATCTAATTCTTTTTGCGACTTATTTAATAATTTCTCTGCCTTTTCCATTTTGTTTTCTTTAGCCGCAGTTAATGCTTCATATGCATACCCTTTAGCATCTCCACCATGACTTATTAATTCAAATATTTGTTCTTCCATGTTGTCATCCATCTTAATCACCCTTTTTATTTTATTACACCGATGATTAAATAATCATCGGTGCTAAATTAATTTAATATTATTTATTAACCTGTAATCACTTCTCCACTTTTACTAGTAACTTGTGACTGTTCTTCTGCAACCATCTTTTTCTCATAAACCTTGAAGAACGGATAGTAGATAAATGTTGCTAATATAATATTAAATATTACAAGCAGTGGAGCTCGCCAGTCCCCACCAGTAGCTACATAGGCTCCTATTGGTGCTGGTAATGTCCACGGTGCAATTATATATACTTTTGATACGAGTCCTAAAGTTGTAGCTCCATAAGCTATAATTGCAGCTACAGTAGGTGCTAATATAAATGGTATAGCAAGTATTGGATTCATAACTATTGGTGCACCAAAAATTAATGGCTCATTGATGTTGAATACACCAGGTATAATAGAAAATCTTCCAACTCTTTTTAAGTACTCTGAACTAGAAAAACACATAAGTAGCGCTAAACTTAACGTAGCACCTGCTCCTCCTATCCATATAAACCATTGAAAAAATGGTTCCGGAGCTATATTTGGAATAAGCTTTCCTGCTGCTACTGCTGCAGTATTTTGATCAAGTAATACAAGCCATATAGGTCTAACAAGAGAACCTATAACTGACATTCCGTGAATACCTGCTGCCCAAAGTAAAGTTACAAATATAACTGGTAATAAAATACCACCTAAGCTATTTCCTGCTACATTTACAATAGGTTTAAACAAATTCATTATTGCAGCTTGTATATCAAACTCTAACCAAACTCTTATGAACCATACAAACGTTATAATTACAGCTGCTGGTATTAGCGCTTCAAAAGATCTTGCTACTGATTCTGGAACTTGTTCTGGCATCTTTAAAGTAACATGATATTTAGTTAATAATCTTAATGTTTCAACAGCTAGTATCATACAAATTATTGCAACGAATAAACCTGAACCGCCAAGATTAGCCATTGGCAGTACCCATCCAACAGGAGTTGCTCCAGCAACGCCAGCTTTTGTAGCTTCCGCTAATACTGCATCAATATTGACTGGTGTAGTTGCTAAAAGGAATGCTGCTAGTGACAAAACTCCTCCAGTTACTCCATCTAATTTATATGATTTAGCTAAGCTATACCCCATTCCATAGGCTGCATATAATGACATTAATCCCATTGTCAATCTGTAAGGAATCATAATTTTGGGTACAAAAGGTTTTATTGCTAGTGCCCATGATGCAATTGGTGGCTGAGCAATTATCAAGAAAAAACTACCTACAATAATTAGTGATATTGTAGAAATAACTCCGTCTCTTATAGCTCTTAAATGTCTTTGTTCTGATAATGATGCCATGGGTGGTAATAACTTTTCTTCAATCCATTTTAAGAATCTTTCCATTTTAAATATATCCCCCTCGTATGGTATAATTTATTTTACATGTTTTTTAATTTGATTTAATACCTTTGATGCGCCTATTGGTGTATATCCCATAGGTACTATAACTTCTACTGGAACATTAAATGGTTTAGCTTGTTCTTCAAACGTTTTCATTCTGTGTCTAACTTGAGGTGCAACTATGACTAAATTATAGTTTCCGTCACCTAGTTCATCTTGAAATTCTCCTGTTCCTACTGATTTTATTTCAAGTGGAAAGCTTTGCTTGTCCGCTTCTTGCTTTACAGCCTTAACAACAATAGCACTTGACATTCCCCCTGAACATACTAATAAAACTTTCATAATAATTTACCTCCCGTTATTTTATTAAGTAATTTTGCTAATAATTTATCTTTACACTAATATTATAAGCAAATTTCATGCCAGTTCCTATAAACGTTGATTTATCTTCATTATAAAACAGTGTATCAACATCCCTCCAAATTGATACACTGTTTTAGCCCAAAATTTGATACACTAGATTTTTAAAATTATATTAGAGCTCCAAGATCCTTGCTAGAAGGACCTCTAAATCTTACTAATAACTTAAATAATTCAACTAAAAAAAGATTAACAAGAACATTGCGTTCCTGTTAACCTTTTAATATTGCAGCTCCGCAGGAGATGATTTAGTTGCTGTTAATTATCTACCTTCATAGCTCTCATTGAATTTAAGACTGCAATTAACGCAACTCCTACATCACCAAAAACCGCTTCCCACATAGTTGAAATTCCAAAAATTGCAAATATCAAAATAATTGCTTTTACACCTAGTGCGAATATAATATTTTGCATAACAATTGTTTTTGTTCTTTTAGCAATTTTTATTGCAAGTGCGATTTTGGACGGTTCATCTGTCATTATAACTATATCTGCAGCTTCTATAGCTGCATCAGATCCTACACCACCCATTGCAATTCCTATATCTGCTCTAGCTAGTACAGGTGCATCATTAATACCATCTCCCACGAATACTATCTTTCCTTTAGGTGATTTTTGCTTTTGCAGTAGTTCTAACTTCTCAACCTTTTCATGTGGAAGAAGCTCTGAATAAACTTCATCTACACCGAGAATTTTCCCAATATCTGATGCTATATCTTTATTGTCACCTGTAAGCATTACTATTTTTTTAACGCCCATAGACTTCAAATTTCTTATTGCATAAGCAGAATCTTCTTTTAGCTCATCAGAAATAATAATACTGCCAACATATTTCTTGTCAATCGCTAAATAAATTACCGTTCCAGAATTTTCAGCCTTTTTATAAGAAATTTTTTCGCTATCCATTAACTTAGAATTACCAGCTAAAATATATTTCCCTTTTACTTTAGCACTAATTCCTTTTCCCGCTATCTCCAAAACATCTTCAATATCCTCTTTTCGTGTATCTTTGCCATAAGCTTTTAATATTGATGTTGCAATGGGGTGACTAGAATAGCTTTCTACATGAGCTGCATACCCCAGTAACTCATCTTCACTTATACTACCCTCGGCATTCATCTGAGTAACCTGAAATACTCCTTTAGTTAGTGTTCCTGTCTTATCAAAAACTACCATTTCAACGCTATTTAGTGCCTCTAGATAGTTTCCACCTTTAACCAGGATACCATTCTTAGATGCACCACCTATTCCTCCAAAAAATCCTAGTGGAATAGATATTATTAGTGCGCAAGGACAAGATACTACCAAAAATACTAGAGCTCTATATATCCACTGTGAAAAAGTAGCACCCGGTAATAAAAGAGGGGGAACCACTGCAAGAACTATTGCACTTATAACTACAATAGGTGTGTAATACCTTGCAAATTTAGTTATATAATTTTCAGTTGGTGCTTTTTTGCTACTAGCATTTTGTACTAAATCTAAAATTTTAGCAAGGGTTGACTCTCCAAATTCTTTTGCAACCTCTATTGTTAATAACCCATTTTTATTTATACAACCAGCTAAAATTTCATCTCCAGTCTTAACATTTTTTGGAACTGATTCACCAGTTAAAGCAGATGCATCTATTAATGATTTGCCTTCTATAACAAAGCCATCTAAAGGTACTTTTTCTCCTGGCTTTACTATTATGATATCTCCAATGTGCACTTCATCTGGATCTACTTTTATAATTTCACCATTGATTTTTTTATTAGCATAATCTGGTCTTATATCCATAAGTGCAGATATAGATTTTCTTGATTTATTAACAGCTATATCTTGGAAAAATTCTCCTACTTTATAAAAGAGCATAACCCCAACACCTTCTGAAAATTGTCCAATAGAAAATGCTCCCACCGTAGCAAGTGCCATTAAGAAGTTCTCATCAAACACTTGACCTCTTAATATATTTTTTATAGCAATTATTAGGATATCCCCACCGATTAACAAATAACTTACGAAAAACAAAGCAAACTCAACTAAATAATCAAATTTAAATACAATTCCTATTAAGAAAATAGCTACGCCTATTGAAAAACGTATAATTTTATTTTTATTGTTTCCTTCTGCATCTCCGTGTCCATGTTCGTGACTGTGGTTGTGACCATGTTCATGGTCATGCTGTTTATCCACACCCCTAAATGTTTTTGCCTCTTTTGGTATAACCTTGGTACTAGGTTCTATCCTCTTAACTATCTTAGTGGTCTCATCTATAATTTCAGATATTTTTTCTTCACTTTGAAATTGAATTACTAAGCTTTTACTTATGAAATTTATATTGGCATCTATTACTCCATCTATTTTTTTACATTGAGCTTCAATTTTATTTGCACAATTAGCACAACCTAGACCTTCTAAAATGAATTCTCTTTTTATTACAGCACCCATTTTCTCCCCCGCTTTCAAAGTTTCTTATCTTCTATATATTATTAATTTTGTTTATGTATTAGGATATTACCTAAGTTCTTTTATGTGTATAAGTCCTTGATCAAATATTTGTTTAACATGTTGATCATCCAAAGAATAATATACAACCTTACCCTCTCGTCTATATTTTACAAGTCTAGCATTTTTAAGAACACGAAGTTGATGTGAAATGGCCGATTGAGTCATGATAAGTAAAGCTGCTATATCACAAACGCACATTTCAGTTTCAAATAATACACAAAGAATCTTAATTCTTGTACTATCTCCAAAAACCTTAAAAAGTTCTGCTAAATCATATAAAGTTTCCGCTGGCGGTATTGAATTTCTTACTTTATCTACTACATCTTCATGTATTGTTGAGCAATTACAAAACTCTATATTTTTATCCATTTATTACCCTCCATTTATATGAACGTATGAATTATTGTTCATATGTTCATTATATGCGGACACTTTATACTTGTCAACAAAAAAACTATAAAATTTTTATGCTGTTATTCTTTATTACCAATTTATTTTCTTTTCAATACAATATAACGTTTGTTATGTTTTATGGCTTTTTATCCTTTAAAACTGCATTCTTATATGGAATATATAGTATAATAAAGTAAATAAGTTAATTCGATAAAAGTATATAAAATCTGAGGAGGACGTCACTATGACTGATTTAGAAAAAATAAGAGGTTTTTACATTAGAACAATATCCATTAACCAGTAAACGTCATTATTTTGTAAAGCAATTTACATAAATTAAATAGACGAACTTATATTAAAAACTTGCCATAAATAACGTGGAGGTAACCGTATGCTTATAAGAAAAATTGAAATTAAGGATTCAGAGAAATTCTTAAATATGTTAAATCAATTGGATACTGAAACAACCAATATGATGTGGGAACCAGGAGAAAGAAAAACGACTTTAGAAGAAATGGATTCTAATATTAATAATATATGCAGTTCAAAATCGTTAAGATTAGTAGTTGAATATAAAGGAGATATAATTGGATTCCTATCATCTGAAATTGGTGTTGCTAAAAGAATAAGTCATAGAGCTTATATAGTTATTGGGATATTAAGAAAGTATAGAGGTAAAAAAATTGGAGTGAAACTATTTGAAGAGTTGGAGAAATGGGCATTAAAAAATAGGGTTACACGATTAGAATTAACTGTGATAGAACATAATGACGTCGCCATTCAATTATATGAAAAAATGGGATTCAAAAAAGAAGGTTTAAAAGAAAACTCACTTATAGTTGATGGAAGATATGTTTCTGAATATTATATGGGAAAAATCATCTAACTAAAATGTGGAAGACTGCAATAAATAGCTACATAGTTAATACATGCCTACAAAATGAGATATATAATTAGCAAAATTCTACATTTAAATAAAGTATATATTAAAATAACCGCTCCCTACTCATTTATGGTGATCAATCAGTACTTATAAATAAATATGTTTGCCATAGAAAGCGAATGCACAAAATTAATTAAATTTTAAACAATGTTGTGAGATAGACACATAAAAAAGTAAAACCTGTGCGTATACACTTCCACATTTTACAACAGGGTCGTATCAGCCGACTAATAAATGTAAAATTTGTATAAAGATTATATTGTGTAATTAAGGTCACACCCAAATCAGATGCCCATCCTCACCTAGCTCAGCGTATTCCCATATAATAGGTTGCTGATGCGACGCCATTACAAAAATTGGTAACGAAGTGGACAATTTATGTTGCTAATTTTGTTCCGATTTTTTATTTTTATTTGAGTTTAATCCACAACAATCTAGTTTTTTATCACCAAAAGATTCTTTATTGGCTTTTTCCATGCTTTTTAAAAAATTATCATACCACTTCTTTAATTTTTTCAATTTTAAACCTCCGATTTCAACATTATTTATAAGCTCAGTTTAACATTTTTTTATGAAGATAATATGAATATTGAGATGGTCTATATTAATCTACTTTAAATAAGTTGTTAAAATTTTTAACTTTATTACTTTTTTCCCTTATAAGTTTTTCTTCTCTTTTAATTCCCTCAGTTTTCTGTTTTAATTTCAAGCTTTCTATTTCTAATTCTAATTCATTAATTTTGAAGACTATATACTTGCACCAATTTCCTTTAATAATCCACTTAACTACATCATTTTTTATTAACGACCTGTTAAATAAATACATATCATTATCTTTAATTAACAATCGCCCGTTATTTTCTTCGCTTACATATACTGGAGGAGATTTATATACAATAAGCTTATTTGAGTTATCTTCAAGCTCAATTTCAATATTGTGCTCTTCTTCTTTTGAGAATGAATCAATTTTTATTATATCAATTATATTTACTTTATCTAATTTTACTATTATTTTATTATATCCTGAATCTGTCATATAATCTGATTCCTCTATGATTGCATTACTAAGTTTAATATCTCTTATGGTTCTAATTAATTTATCTACCTTCAAACTAGGTTTTTTATTAATAAACTTAAACATACTATAAAATCATCTCCTTGTATTAGTAATTAAATTTGTTTCGACTTTTTTATTATAACTTACATATTTATAGATGAAGAGTTATTTTAATTTACCCACCCCACCATATGGGGGGAAATAATTCGTAAGAGTATTAAATGATTAATATTTTTTCTTTAATTATATAGTACCAAACTTTTGTGTTGATTTTATAAAGATAATATTCTATCAATTAAATACCACTAATGATGCTATTTAAGATACCAATGATGCTTAAAGGTTCAAAAGGAGGTAAGTCTGGCCAGGATGAGGAAAAACGACTTTAAAATTCAAGCTCAAGACTGTGAGATATGTCTTGAGCTACATTTATATTAGTTAACAATAAAAATTTAACATTACTTTAAATTTTAAAATAGCACACTATTTCAATATTATAATTCTTTATAATAATTTATTTTTTCCTATTCTGTTGGTACATATGGTAGTTTCCTTGTATTTTGTATCTGGCTTTGTTAAAATGAGTTAAAATATGTTTACTAACAAAAAAAACTTAGTGGAAACAATACGAGAAGCTGAAGCACTGGAATTAGAGCAATATTGGTATTTGGGAATAATTACATATTTTCACTATACCCCCATCTTCCATTATGTAAAGCGCTAATTTTACCATAAAGTATATAATATAAAGTTAATTTAATTTTTATTTTAAGTATCTATCTCGTATTTCTTCAATCACTATTGGTTTAATATCCTCAGATACATGTATTAAAGCTAGTGTATTTTCATCTTTAATGATTCCATAGACACCAGATTTATCAAAGGTAAATTCAACTTGATTAATTGCTTTTTTGCCTTCAAATGAATAAATTTGCTTAGAGTCTGCATCAATTATTGAATATGGCCCCTCCGCATTATCAAACTTTGTTAAGTCAATTGATAAATTAATTTTAAGACCACTTTGTACTACCGCTATAATTGGAGAAAATTCATAACCAATTCCACTTATACTTAAGCTTTGAGTGTCATTTGTAATCTTGGCTTTTTTAACTAAGATATCAATTGGGGTTTTAGTTAAATCAGTTTCATAGATACTAGAGCTAACGGGAGTCTCAGCACTCGCAACCGTATTATCACTAGTAGTAGCATTACTTGAAGCACCTATTGCATTAACATCATCTACTACCTTAATTACTCCACCTATCATACCCATCCAACAGCTATAATTTATATCTTTATCGCCTGGTGTGAAATTTATAATATTCTCACCAGATTCTAATTTTTTTTCTATATCTAGAGAGGGGACAGCAATAGAATTATTACATGAAGTTAGCTGTTCTCCATTTATTACCCATTTAACTGGTATTTCCTTTTGTACATATAATACGCTAGGCGTGTATCCACGTGCAGTTGCAGTCATATTTATTACTTGAACTCCATTTTCTATAATAGCTTTTGAACCCTTTGAAGGTGTATCCGTCTGCAGAGCAGAATTATTTTCCTGATAAGCAGCGCGCATTAAAGCTATAGGAGATATGTTAATTCCAGCAAGAGCTAGCCCACGATTACCCATAATAAGCCCTAAAACAACTACAAGAATCCCTCCAAATTTTACAAGTTGCTTTGTGTTGCCCTTACTTAAAAGACCAGAAACAGCTCCAAATCCAAGCATTAGAGGTACCGTACCAAGCGAAAATATGAACATTGAAGTAGCCCCAAGTACCGCACTTCCTGTTCCAAGAGCATATAATTGCATAGTTTGAAGAGGTCCACATGGCATAAACCCATTCAAAATCCCTACAATAAATGGAGTTTTTCCGCTCTTTTTAATATTGCATACAGACAAAGGTAATTTTATGTTGAATCTTCTAAAAAGACTGTATCCAGACATATTGAGTCCCATAATAATCATAAAAAAACCAGCTAAAACCTGAAGCCCAGCCTTAAAAGGTAAAGTAAGAGAAAAAACAGAACCTAAAGCTCCAATTATTCCTCCAAGAATAGTATAGGATATTACTCTGCCTAAATTATAAAATATAGCAGGTTTTAGAGATTGAAATTTGCTCTTATTCTCCGCACTTATACTTTGTGATAACATTATTCCACCACACATACCTACGCAGTGTAATGAAGTGAAAACACCCACTATGAACAGAACAAAATAAGATGCGTTTGCTAGCTTAGATTCCATGTCAAAACTATTACCAGCCTTGCTTATAAGAAAAATAGCAAGAACTATTATTAGTAATCCAATAAGTTTAAAATTTCCAGAATCCTCTGTACTATAACCTAGTTTCGATATCTTTTCTTTAATTAGTGCAATGTTGCACGTTTCATCATCATATTGCACAAACACACTTTCGCTTTTGTAGTCAGCCAATACCTTAGTAACTCCAAAGATACTCATCAGAGACTTTTCTATTCTAGCTTCACAGGAGGTACATGTCATGTTGTAAACTTTAATATTTTGTTTTTTAATACTCATAGGTCACCTCTACTCCATTATATTATATTATTAACTATATTATACAAATAAGATGTGTAGATTTTATAAAGATAAACTAAAAGAATTTAATAATCGAGTAGGAGGCTAATCATTATTTGATTAGCCGACCTCTCACACCACCCCGCATACCGTTCGGTACAGGGCGGTTCTATAGAACTAACAAGTTCTAAGATAATATTTCGTTATACTGATTAGAC
>NZ_JBOITN010000030.1:0-160737 GCF_050717545.1 Clostridium sp. | reverse complement strand
GTCTAATCAGTATAACGAAATATTATCTTAGAACTTGTTAGTTCTATAGAACCGCCCTGTACCGAACGGTATGCGGGGTGGTGTGAGAGGTCGGCTAATCAAATAATGATTAGCCTCCTACTCGATTTTATATTATAAAGTCCAAAGTATATTCTGCATTTAGGCTATTATATTTTTCTACAAGATCAGCAAGTGTCACTGAATCCATAACCTTATTAATTTGTTCATTAACCTCTTGCCATACAAGAGTGTTTATACAAACTTTTATAGTTTTATCAATTCCTAAGGCATCATCAGGGTCTCCATTAATATTTAAGTCACCTTCAAGTATTCTTAAAACTTCACCTACAGTAATTTTTGATGATTCTTTAGAGAGTGTATAACCTCCCTGTGAACCTCTAGCACTTTTTACAAGTTTTGCTTTCCTAAGTATCGAGAAAACTTGCTCTAGATAGTTTTCTGAAATAGATTGTCTTTCTGCAATAATTTTCAAAGGTATATAGTCTCCAAATGAATGCACAGCTATATCA
Organism: Clostridium sp.; assembly: GCF_050717545.1. Classification (GTDB taxonomy): domain Bacteria; phylum Bacillota; class Clostridia; order Clostridiales; family Clostridiaceae; genus Clostridium_AD. Next base: position 160,207 of record NZ_JBOITN010000030.1, on the reverse strand, counting down.
ACCATTGCTCTTAAACCGTATCTTCCTTTAGTAGAAATATTCATGGTAAGTTAATTCTCCTTATTTTTAAAATATACATATAACGCATACTAAAATATTTATTCATTTATTTAGAGAATACTATAAACGAAAGAATAAGTCAAATTAACAATAACTAACTGCAATATTGCATAATTCTTATTACTTTTGTTTTAATACACAATATCAAATATTTTCAAATTCGCTCAAGGTTTTTAATTTATTTTCAACTTTTACTTTTTCAGTTCTTATACTATCTAATTGTTGAACTAATTTTTTATTTTCTACTTTTATTGTTTTGGTTGAATTATGTGAAAGGCCAGTTTCTGCAAGTTCTAAAGTGTACTGTATTTCTTGTTCCAGCTTATTTTTATAAGTCTCCTCGAATTCCTTTTCAACTTCAGCTAACTCTTCATTTAAACTTGTTTTCAAACTGTCAATAACTTGTCTTGAAACTTCTGATTTAATTTGTTCTTCTGTTTTCATACAAATTTCATCTCCTTATAATCTATGATTTAATTTTATTACAATTTAATAATGAACTCGAATTAGCCAAAACTTCATATTTTTATCACTCCATCCAAGATCCCAAGGGACTTTACTCCTATCAGAATTATGACAACTAACCAAAGAATATCCTTTTGAATCTGCACCTGTAACAACAGAAATATGAGTAATATCTTTTTTCTTCTCATAAGCAACAAAATCTCCTGGTAACAGTTTATAACTAGCTTTATATACCTTGTCATAGCTACCATATGCGATTACTGACGCTCTACCACTATATATCATATATTTCTTGAAGCCATCTGCATTAAGCCAAGACCCAGTTGCACCATTTTTGTCATAACTCCAAGCTGGATTTTTCTTGAAGTTGCCACCTTCAAATAAAATTTGTGAGGCGAAATTTGCACAATCACCACCTTGAGGATTATAGTTTCTATATTTTTTATTATATTTATAATCATATTTAGCAATGCTTGCAGCACCGCAATACTGATTAGCATATTCTACAGCTTTAATTCTTCTCTCGCTAAGGTTTGAAAAGTCTCTTGCATTTTGCAATAGTATATATTCTTTTATAGAATCTGCTTTAATGTTACCAAGATCTAAAGAATTTGCAAAAGGATCTTTATACCATTCTTTAGATATTACCCAAGAACCATCTTTACTCATTAGTTGTAAATTATGATAAGTACCAATTTTTGAAATATTTTCTACTGAGGGCTGATTTTCATATACATATTTGTATTCAGTAGAACATAATAAATAAATTGAAAAAGTACCATTATTATCTTTTATTTTTTTTACAATTACAGTTGGAATAATGTCTGTAAACTTAACTCCTTGTTTTTCTGCCCAATTGTTTATATAATCCATTTTTCTTTTTTCATATTCATATGCCCATGTTCCATATTTTGTGTCCATGTTATAAAGTGATTGTATTAATTCTAAATCACCATTTAAAATTGCCTTGTTTCTACTTTGAAAAATTTGTTCTATATAATTGGTAACTTGTTTTTCTTCATCATCAGTAGCGGCATATACATAGTTAATAACAAATAACTGAATGGATAGAAAAAATATTATAAATATAATCAATCTAATTTTGGGTATTTGTAATTTTTTTGTTTTATAAATATTCATAATATTATACTCCTATTATTTTATCGATTTTTTCTATGATATTTTTTACAGGTTTTTTATTTGTTGGTGCGCCTTCATACCAAGGTTTTTGTATATTTACATGACCTTTAAAATAACGAGACTTTAAAATGATTTCTGGTCTATACTCAAAATGTAAAATATCAAAGTGAGACCATTTACCACCCCATACAAAACCATTTTTTTCAAAAACTTCAACAAGTTCATTAGAATATGAAATTAATCTTTTCGCGCCTTGTTCTTTAGAAGCCCATTTCCAATAGTCCCTTTTATCGCTAGCCAGGTCAATAGCAATTCCATAGGCATGAGGACTTAGCCTATTTGTGCCTTTTATAATGCGATAGTTAAAAGTGCCACTACAAGGTAGAAAGCATTTTCTTAAATTAGAATCTGATTGCGCAAGAGTATTTAGTTCTTTCATAACAGTTTGAAGTGAACTTGAGGCACCATTGCTTTTATTAAATTGATAATTATTGTAGCCTACATTAACTTTTGTAAGATTATATTCTATAACTTGTTTTGAAGTTCCATAGACCTGAGATAATAACCCATAGCATCTATAGCGGCCAGGATCAAAATTTTCTTCCATTATAGTTTTAACTCTAGTCAAAGGATAGCTTTGTTCTAATGAATCTTGAAGATCTGGGTTTATAAGTTTTTTATCTGAGTTTTTTTGTAATCTATCATCGTAGCATAGCTTTTTTCCGGATTTCATAACTATATATATATATCCATCTCTTGATTCTATGGTTGTAATATATTCAGGGTAAGCAAGCATTAAACATAGAAGATCTTGCTTCATTGTTATATTATATATACTATTGCTTTGTGGTCTAATATTAAAATCTGTAGCAAGTGTTTTAGAATCTACAACTAGGTTAAAAAGTAAACTAATAACAAGTATATAAGTGAACATTTTCTTCATGGTGTTATTCTCCTCCTTCAAAAATGGAATTATTTATGGGAAAAATAATAAATATTAAAGACTAAATTACTTTTTTATAATACTATTGATATATATATTTTCCAATGTACTATTATTATATGTGTGGATATATTAACAAAATTAGTGAGTATATTTCCAAAAAAAATAAAAAAATAAATATTATTTACTTTTAAAACATATATTAATATTAAATAAATGGTATATTATAGTAAGAAATGAATGGACATTATAAGTAGAATTGCACTAACGCATCATGAAAAATTGGATGGAGCAGGATATCTTAATGGTTTGTTATAAGAACAAATACCAATATTAGGGCGGCTTATGGCTCTTAGCGATGTGTATGATGCACTTATAATGGTTCTAACATTTCATAATTATATAATATAAAATAGGCAACATAAATACGATGCCTATTTTTGGTATTTATGAAAAGCTATATGACGTTAACCGTTTATAATGTTCCCACCATTTACATGAATAGTTTCACCGCTTATATATGATGAACCCTCATGTGCTAAAAATACATATGTTTCACAGAGCTCTACTGGTTGGCCTGGTCTTCCCATAGGAGTTGTGCTGCCAAACTTGCCAACCTCACTCGCACTAAAAGAGGATGGTATCAGTGGAGTCCATATTGGTCCAGGAGCTACTGCATTAACTCGTATTTTTCTACTTGCAAGTGATAGTGCGAGTGAACGTGTAAAGGTAACTATTGCTCCTTTAGTTGAGGAATAATCAATTAATGTTTCATGCCCTTTGTAGGCAGTAATAGAGGAGGTATTTATAATTGTAGCACTTTCTTTTAAATATGGTAATGTTGCTTTGACTAGATAAAACATACCAAAAATATTAGTTTTAAAGGTTCTTTCTAATTGCTCCTTTGTAATATCTTCAATGCTATTTTGTGGATGCTGCTCACCTGCATTGTTAACAAGAATATCTATCTTAGCTAATTCTTTTATCACTATGCTCACGGCATTTATGCAGAAAGCATCATCACCTATATCGCCAGGTATTAGGACACATTTTCTGCCCTTTGCCTCAATAAGTTTTTTTGTTTCCTTCGCATCTTCATGTTCATTAAGATAAATTATGGCAATATCGGCACCTTCTCTAGCGTATGCAAGAGCGACCGCTTTACCAATACCACTATCACCACCGGTAATCAAGGCCACTTTATTCAATAATTTGTTAGAACCTTTGAAATTTGGATTTTCAAAAATAGGTCTTGGATTCATTAATATTTCAAAACCGGGTTGTGTATCTTGTTTTTGCTCAGGTACACTCATAGGAAAATTAAAGTTTTCATTCATAAAGTATCTCCCTTGTAAATTTAATTTTTTGTATCTTTAGTTTATGGTTAATCAGTATTTATATTCATATTAAAGGTATTATATATTTTATGAATAAGTTATATATAAGCTTAAGAATAGTAAGAAAGGTCGAAATATGTTATAATTGAAAAATATGAGTGCAACGAATTTTTAAACTAAAATAGTTTTAAAATTGAAATTGATAAAAATGAAACAAATTTATTAATATTTAATGACCTATAAAATTAGAGCTAAATAAAGATTAATCAGCCTAAACATGCTCATATCACTAATAAAGGGTGGTTTCTTAGATGAAATATAATCATGTAAGAAAGTTGTTGTTTCCAATTTTCAAGAAAATTCATAACAGGATAAAAGTGATTTGTGACATTTAAAGTTAAAGACGACCACTTCCAAAGGAGAAAAGATGTTATTCGAAGACTTAAATCTTATTACACCAATAAAAAAAGCATTAAAAAATGAAGGGTATGTGGAAGCTACACCTATACAGGAGGAAGCAATTCCAACTATTTTAGAAGGAAAAGACTTTCTAGGTTGTGCTCAAACAGGCACAGGAAAGACAGCAGCATTTGCTGTTCCTATACTTCAAATTCTATGTGGTAAACAAAAGGTAATAAAGGGACCTAAAAATATAAAAGCACTAATACTTGCACCAACTAGGGAGCTTGCAATTCAAATTGGAGAAAGTTTTACAGCTTATAGCGAATATACGAATCTTACTAGTACAGTTATTTTTGGAGGCGTATCACAAAAACATCAAACGGATGCTTTAAGAGATGGAGTAGATATTTTAATAGCAACTACGGGAAGATTACTTGATTTAATGCAACAAAAGTACATTAATATACACCATGTGGAGATGTTTGTACTTGATGAGGCTGATCGAATGCTTGATATGGGATTTCTGCGTGATGTAAAAAGAATTATAACGCAACTTCCTAAAGTTAGACAAACCATGCTTTTTTCAGCAACTATGCCACCAGAAATATCAAAACTTGTTGATTCTATTCTTATAGACCCAATAAAGGTAGCGGTGACTCCTGTATCGTCTACTATTGAACTTATTGATCAGGCAGTGTATTTTGTAGATAAAAAAGATAAAAAACCATTGCTTATACACTTGTTAAAAGACAAATCAATAGTTTCTGCATTAGTATTCTCAAGAACTAAACATGGGGCTAATAAAATAACTAAGGACCTTAACAATGTGGGAATAGAGGCTCAAGCTATTCATGGCAATAAATCTCAAAGTGCTAGGCAACTCGCCTTGAATAATTTTAAAACTGGAATAACAAGAGTTTTAGTTGCAACAGATATAGCCGCAAGAGGTATTGATGTTGATGAATTATCTCATGTTATTAATTTTGATTTGCCTAATATTCCAGAGACCTATGTTCATAGAATAGGAAGAACTGGAAGAGCTGGACTTGGAGGAGTTGCATTATCATTTTGTGATGTGGAAGAAAAACCTTTTCTTAAGGATATTGAGAAAATTATATCAAAAACAATACCAGTGGTTGAGGGCCATCCTTTTCCTGCTAGTAATGTAATAGCAGTGGTAAGTAAAGATGAAGCTAAAAAGACTACTACTGCAAAAGCACGGTCAACTGGTTATGCTAGAAGAAATGGTAGAAACCAAGGTGGAAACCAAGATAGGAATCAAGATAGAAATAAGCAAAATAAGAATTTTAGATCATCAAATAGATAACAATTTAATAATAGTATAAAGCCAATGATTATTTAAATAATCATTGGCTTTATTACTCTGCACTTTAAATTTCGTGCAGAATTAGTTAGTAGTCACCGTTTTTAGCCCTAGCAATACTGCTTACGCCTAAAATCACAGATAATTTATAAATTAACATAACTAACATCTCCCTTTAGAAGTTGAATGTTTGCTTGTTGACTACAGTAATAGTATATCTCGCTTTTGAAAATTAATACACTAAATAAAAATAAAAATTTATTATAAGTTACTGAATTTTACTAAACGTCATCAAATATGGTAAAGTATATTAAAGAATATAAGTTTTTTTGGTTTAGCGTAAATTACGTTAAATACTTATAATAATTAGATTATGCGAGAGGGGAATTAGTAGTGATATACACGTCGGAACACAATAAAATTTATAATTCTATTGTATTAGAATTTCAGATCAGTGGTGGTATGTTAGAAGAAATGAAAATGCTAGTCGAATCTTTGGTTAAATCTAGAGTGGATTTGTGTAAACTTTTAAAGATTGAAAATGCTAATGCCGAAACTTTACACTTCATTAAACAAAAACTTATTAGATCTATAAATATAAATGAATGTAGTATAAGAAAAAATCAAAAAAACAAAATAGAATTGTTAGTTGAGATTAATAAAAGAAAACAAGATATTAAAGGTACAAAATCACATATAAATAAATTAGAAAATGAGCTTTGTCTTGAGAGGCAAAAGAGTAGAAAGTTGAGTGAAGATTTTTACGCTTTTGTTAGTAGAGAAAAATTTAAAAGCATTAAGAAATATTTTGTGAAAAAGTATAAAATAGTTTTTGCTAAATATTCTAATGAATTAAGTATAAAAATTGAAATTCAAGAATGCAATGAAAGAAAGAATAAACTACGGAAAGAAAAACAAAACTATATTTATAGTATGGAGAAAGATAATAGAAAAATAACCACCGATAAAATTAAAATGGCACGCTGTAGAAAAAGTATTATTAATATGGGGAAGGCTATTGAAATTTTTAATATGAGAATTTCGGACATTAATGATTATAGTGAAATGGAGGATAATTTAAATAAAAAATGCAAGAGGATCAATTAAAATCACATCTTACATTTTTACCTAGAATATGGAAAATCTATTTAAATGCCTTTTCAAATATTCCTTTAATAATATTTTTAGAGGTTACGCCTTCATGAACTTTAACTCCATCGACATAGTATGTAGGCACATAATAGTAAGTATATTGTGTTGCTATATCTGGTTGAAGTTCTTCATCAATTATTTTGATTTCAATACCAGCATACTGTGGATTTTGAATTTTTGTATTTTCCATCCATTTAAGTGCTTTTTTACAATAAGGACACCATTCAGTTACAAACATAATTACTGGTTTCATTTATTATCATCACCAAACTTTCTCATTAGTATATATTATTAGACCTTTATAAGTATACACTATTTATTTGATTCTTAGTATAACAAAGTGAATTATATAATATTATCACGTATAAATATAGTTTTTTTCAATTAAAACTGACTATATAAGTGCATATTTCGATTTTTAAAGTAAAATAGTTAAAGTTATTGATACTAATCAATAGAAATAAGTTACATTATTTGATATCATAAGCATAGCTAAATGTGTAAATTAGTTATGGGTTTTAAAAGAAAAGGAGTGATTTTGTGTCTATAGAAAATATGGAATCTATATTAAAATGTCCCGTTTGTAATTTAAGTCTCAAAAAACATGAAAAACAATATGTATGCCTCAATAATCATAGTTACGATATCTCTAGTAAAGGACATATTAATCTTCTACTTGCTAATCAGAAAAATACAAAGGAACCTGGAGATAGTAAAGAAATGATGGAAAATCGTAGAAACTTTTTAAATAAAGGTTATTATCAGACATTTTCTGAGAAGTTAAACAATATAATAGTATCTAATATAAATGGAAATAATGTAAATATACTTGATGTGGGATGTGGAGAAGGATATTTTTTGGCTAATTTAAAGAGAACTATTTACAAACATTACACTAACTATCCCATAAAAAAAGAGTTTGGTTTTTATGGGATAGATATTTCAAAAGCTGCAGTTACATATGCAACTAATAGAGATAAACAAATAAAATTTATAGTAGGGAGTAATTTTAACTTACCCATAATGACAAATACTATAGATATTATTGTTAGAAATTTTGCACCCTCTGATGAAAGTGAGCTTGCAAGGGTTATAAAGGATGATGGTAAGTTAATTGTTATAACACCTGGAATTCAACATCTATATGGATTAAAGGAAATATTATATGTAAATGCTAGAGAACATGAGCAAAAAAGAACAACATTTAATGGCTTTAAATTAATTAACTGTTTTGAGGTAAAGTACAATATTGATGTAGAAGGTGCACAAGATGTAAAGAGTCTTATTGCAATGACTCCTTATTATTGGACTATCGACAATGCTATGAAAGAAAAAGCTAGCGAAACCTTCAGACTTTCAACGTTGCTGGATTTTAATATAAGTGTATACGAGAAGATGATTTAATTATTTGATGGCTTTTCCATACAACTGATGGTAACATGCGTATTGGTCTGGAAGGGAAAATTATGATACAAATAGGAGGATTTAAATGAAAAAAATATTTAAAGGGATGTTAATAGGTATTAAAAATAGTCTTGAGAGATTTCCGGAAACTATAGGTATTTCAACTATTTGTGTTATACTTCTTATTTATATTTCAGAAATAACTGGGGGAGCAAGTGGTAATTTAATAGAAACTCTTCGCAGAGTGGTCATGGTGATTGCCCTTGGAATCCCTTTGTCATTATCTATAAAACTTTTTTTTGAAAGACTTGAGAACTATAACAAGGCACTTTTATATGCAACTTATTTGGTAAGCACAGTATTGCTTGTGCTATATTATTACTTTTTCTTGCAAGATATTGAAATAATATCAATATCAAGATATATTGGCGTTACTCTTGTTCTATATTTAGTTTTCTTATTTATATCTTATTTACCAAAGCGTGATGATTTTGAGTTTTTTGTTATAAGGGTTTTTACTAGATTTTTTACTACGATTTTATATTCAATTGTTTTGTATATTGGACTAGCTGCTATTCTTTTTACTATTGATAAACTTCTAGGAATTAATATAAAATCTGAGCTTTATTACTATACTTATCTTATTGTTGCTGGTATATTTGCACCAATATTTTTTCTAGCAGGTATTAAAGCAAAACATGAAATATTAACCATAAAAGAATATTCGCGCCTGCTTATGGTATTAGTGTTATATATTATAATGCCACTTATTTGTATATATACAATAATACTTTATATATACTTTGGAAAGATAATTATCACGAGGACTTGGCCAGAAGGTCTTGTATCTAACCTAGTGCTTTGGTATTCTGCAATTGCTGCAGCGGTACTATTTTTCATATCTCCAATGCTTAATGAAAAGGCTTGGCCAACAAGATTTATGAAGTATTTTCCAAAGGCTATTCTTCCACTAATTATCATGATGTTTTTTTCTATAGGTATAAGAATTGACGCATATGGGGTAACTGAGAATAGATATTTTGTTGTAGCGCTTGGGATATGGACATTTTTAGTTATGATTTATTTTGTAGCTAAAAAGAAGCTAAAAAATATAATACTTCCGATATCACTTGCAGCAATAACAACAATATCTGTATTTGGGCCAATAAGCAGTTATTCAATTTCAAAATACAGCCAAAATAACAGGCTAACCAAAATCTTTGTTAAAAACAATATGATAAAGGATAATAAAGTAATTAAGGCAAGCGTAAAGGTAACTGATGAGGATGCAATTGCTATAACTAGCATAGTTAATTATTTTGATGCAAATCACAGCATAAGTGATGTTAAAGGATTGCCAGAAAATTTCAAAATTATGGATATGGAGAAAACATTAGGAATTAAATATAGTGAAGGAAATTATCAAAATAGAAATGAGTATTTCTATTTTGATTCAGTAGGCTCGACGCAGCTAATAGATATAAGCGGATATGACTATCTATTTGTTTTAAGGAATAATGGTAAGCAGTCTAATGAGAATGCAACAATTAGTATGAACTTTAATAATGAATCAAGCACTCTAAATATAACTAAAAATAAAAATAATATATATAATAAGAATTTAAAGGACTTTGCAAATAAGCTTATAGATAAATACCCTGATGGTCAAAAGGATCAGAGTTTATCTCAAGAGGAAATGTCATTTGTTGATGAAAATGAAAAAGTTAAAATTAAGATTCAATTCTTAAATATATCAGGAAACAACTCAACATCAAGTGATAGTATTGAACCTAAGAATTTTGAATTTTATGTAGTTGTTAAAATGAAATAAATGTTAATTTTATTATAAATGGGTTATTAGTACCGTTTAAAATAATATGATATAATATAATTGATAAATAAGAGATTAGAGGTGCATCCATGACTAATGATGAAATGTATAAACGTATAATAGCTATGACTAGTATTAAAACTGCAAAAAACTTTATTAAAACTTATGAAATAAGTAAAGGTGATTTAGCAAAGCTTTGCAAGAAATTTAATATATTTGTAGAAGGAAAAGCAACTAAAGAAGATATGATTGATAGATTTTTAGGAGAAACTTTAGGTAAAAAATTAAAAAACAAGGCAATAAATAAGTACAACATTAGATAAAAATTTTAGTTGAATTATCTCCTGAGTATCTGCGGTATTAACGACTTCAATAGGAGATTTAAACTCCCGCTGAAGTTTTATTTTTGCTAGGGAAGTAAGTTAACTTTTACTTATATAAGTGGGAGACTTTCCTTGTGAAATGTCGTTAAATCAAGTTTATAAAAAGAATAAGTGTATAAATAACTTTATTTAATAAAACAATAGCTATAGAGGTGAAAATAATGAAGTTGTTTATACCAGATATTGCATATATAGACCCGAAAATATTAAAATATGAATCATCAAAAAAGACAATAGAATATTTAGAAAAATTAAATGTTCCCATAATTAATTCTAAAAAAGTTGTAATAGATTCCGGATCGCCTGAGAAAAACTATTCAACAGCTAAAAAAACTATTCTGTTTACAACAAACGGTCAAAAAAAACTAGTAAGCTGTAAACCATCTGCAGATTATCAATTTTCATTGTCAAGTTCATGCCCGGCTAATTGTGAATATTGTTATCTTCAAACTACGCAAGGCGAAAAACCTTTCATGAAAATTTTTCTGAATGTTGATGAAATCTTAGAAAATATACAAACTTATATTGATGCTAATTTACCAAAACTTACTTTCTTTGAATGTGCAAGTATAACTGACCCCGTTGCACTTGAACACTTGAGTGGTAACTTAAAAAGATGTATTGAGTTTTTTGGCGAGAGTTCAAAGGGTAGACTTAGACTTGTAACAAAATTTGATGATGTTAATTCGTTTTTAAGTCTAAAACATAACAAACATACAAAGTTCAGATTTACTTTAAATTCTAGATATGTAATAGATAATTTTGAACACAACACGTCCACTTTTAGTGAGAGAATAGATGCAGTTAAAAAGATAGCAGACGCTGGATATCCAATAGGGTTTATAATTGCTCCTATTATGATATATGAAAATTGGAAACAAGAATATAAGGAGTTATTTGAAAATTTAAAAATAGCGCTTGTTGATTATCATGAGGAGATAAGTTTTGAACTTATCCAGCATAGATTTACAAAAGCAGCAAAGGAGCTTATAGTTCAAAGATTTAAAAAAACTAAGCTTGATATGGATGAAGAAAAAAGAAAGCTAAAATGGGGACCATATGGAAAGTTTAAATATGTTTATCTTAAACCAGAAAGTGACGAGATAAAAAAATATATTTCAGAGCTTATAAATAATAATTTCGATCAGGCTATAATTGAATACTTTACTTAATATTTGAAGTAATTATTTAAATACTAAATATGAAGAATAAAAAACAAATCAGTATAAGGCTTAGGCTTTTATGCTGATTTGTTGTTTAGAAGATTATATAAATTATAAGGACAATTTTAATGGTGAAATTGAAATTCCTTTTTTTATAAGTTGTAGAAAGTCTTCTCTTGTCATGTTTACTGCTCCTAAACTTTCTAAATGGTTTGTATGAACTTGGCAGTCAATTATAGAAAATCCCTTTTGTTCTAGTGCTTTTCCAAAAGTAATAAAGGCAAACTTAGATGCATTGTCCATAGTTGAAAACATTGATTCACCAAAAAAACATTTCCCTATACTTATACCGTATAGTCCACCAACTAATTTACCATCAAACCAGGTTTCAACGCTATGAGCGTAACCAAGTTCATGAAGTTTGCAGTAAGCTTCTATCATTTCATTTGTAATCCATGTACCTGTTTCTTTGCGAATCATAGAGCAGTTAGATATAACACCTCTAAAACAAGTATCAAAGGAAACTTTATATATATTCTTTTTTAGTGATTTTTTCATAGAATGCGATATTTTAATATCCTTTGGATAGACAATAAATCTTGGACTCGGTGACCACCAAAGTATTGGTTCACCTTGGGAGAACCATGGAAATATTCCATTAGAATACGCAAGCAATAATCTCTCTGGCGATAGGTCTCCGCCTATTGCTAAAAGACCATCCGGTTCACAAAGTGATGGGTCAGGGAATACTAAATCATCTGATAATTTATAAATTGGCATAATTACTCCTCTCATGATATATTGTATTTAAAACTTATTATATACTAAATTACAATGCTAAGCATAACTTTTGAAATGGTGTTAAGGTAAAGCCACACTAATTTAATAAAAGAAATTGATTAAAATATAGATTAAGGAACATCCTAAAAAGAGGAGAACTAAAACTTATATTGAAATAATATAATAAGGATTTTAATAAAAAAATGAGCTGAATTTTGAGAGGATGTTTTTATATGAAGTTATCTTATAAAGAAAGAATAAACAATGTGAAACCAGTAATTGTAGTAAGCAGGTGTTTGGGATTTAGTGCATGTAGATACAATGGGCAAATGGACGGCTGTCACTTAGTGGAGAAATTAAAAGATTTTGTGGAGTTTATAACTGTGTGTCCAGAAGTACAAATAGGACTAGAAACACCTAGAGAAGCCATAAGAGTAGTAAAAGAAGATGAATTATCACCGGTGAGACTTGTGCAACATGTGACTGAAAGAGAACTGAGCAAAGAAATGTTTGAATTTTCAAATGAATTTGTTTCAAACTTGCCAAGGGTTGATGGTTTTATACTTAAGGGGAAATCTCCAACCTGTGGCTTAAAAGAAGTTAAAATTTACAAAAGTATACAAAAGGGATCAGCATCAGTTAAGGGAACGGGTCTGTTTGCTGAGATTGTGATTGAAAAGTTCTCAGGAATTGCTATTGAAGATGATGGAAGGGTTAAAAATTACAATATAAGACAACATTTTCTAACGAAGTTATATATAATGAAAAACTTTAGAGTAATAAAAGAAAGTATGCTTATAGAAGATTTAGTAGAGTTTCATAGTACTAACAAACTCCTTCTTATGTCATATAATCAAAAACAACTTAAAATATTAGGAAGTTTAGTTGGCAGGCATGGAGAACTAAACGCCAAGCAAATTTATGAAGAATATGAAAAAAATCTTGCTCTTGCATTTAATAAGTTACCGAGATATACATCAAATATTAATGTACTTACAAGATCAATGGGTTATTTTTCAGATAAATTAACTCACAGAGAAAAAGAATTTATTTTAGACACAATAGAGCAATACAGAGAAAGTAAGGTGCCATTTAGTGTTCCACTTTATGTTATAAAATCAAACGCAATAAGATTCGAAGAAAAAAATCTCATCAACCAGACTTTTTTTGAACCGTATCCTTTAGAATTAGACAACGTTACTGATTCAGGTAAAGGACTTGACAAATAAAAAAATATTATAATATTAATACTTATGTTTTATTTTTTAATATAGTGAATGAATACTCCAATATTTGGACATAATTCCAAGTAAGGAGTGGTAATATGAAAAAAATAAAAACTTTATATACGATATTTACAATAACATTAATTGTTGTTGTTTGTGCTAACTATTCTCTTGTTCATTATATGAATAAAAATGATTTGAAACTTGAAGTTTATGGTCAACTGCCATATTTGAAATTCGCACAGAAAGATACTGATAGTAATTTAATACAAACTTCAGTGACGACTAAACTATCACGGGTAGCTGAGAATGCAAAATTTGTTTTTAAGAATAAATACAAGGATAAAGAAGTAAGAAATATGGTTCTTGAAAATTATTTTAATGATTCCTCCACACTAAATAGCAAAACGCAATCGGAACTTAATGATTTTTTTAAGAGTCAAGGATACACCGTTTCTAATATGGGTATTGGTGAAGTGGTTTTTGTTAATGAAAGTGATAGGTATAGTTATAAAGCTAATAGGTATTACCTGGGAGTATATGAGGATAACGTAACAATTTATAAAACAGATAAAAATGCAAATATAACATCACATAAATTATTTAACTCTAATGTGTATGGTGCAAATGGTAAGCAACTTAAATATGATTTTGAATCAGTGGACAAAGGTGAAGTGCAATATATCAAGATAGATGATTTAAAGGAAAAAGATGGGCTTGTAGATGATCTGCTTAGAGGTAGAAAGTATAATAAAGATATTGAAGGTAGTAAAGATGCTGTTGATGAAGAAGCAGGTGAATATGAAATGGGTGAATTTAAGACCGCCGAAAAAGCCTTTGATTATGCTAGGGGATTATTAAAGTCTTAATATGTGATTAAAATAAAACAATATAGATAAAAACCTTAAAAAATATATATTTTTTAAGGTTTTTATACTTTTTTTTATTTTCATGCATCTTAATTATTGAATTAAAAGTGTTTAGGTGGTAAAGTAATATATGTTGCTATAAAAATGAGCACATAACAATTAATAACCCCATCTCCGCAGGAGATGATTTAACAAAAGCAGTATAGGGAGGTAATATTATGTACGAATATATAAAAGGAATTTTTGTAGGCATTTGCAAAGACTACATTGTAATAGATAATAATGGTATGGGTTACAAAATATATACCTCTGGCAGCACTATGGCAAAGATGCCTAAAACAGGTGATAGTGTATTATTGTATATAAAACAAATTGTTAGAGAAGATTTCATTGGTTTGTATGGATTTTTAACAAAGGATGAGATAGAAATGTTTACTCTTGTAATTAGTATAAATGGAGTTGGGTCAAAAGCTGGCTTATCACTACTCTCTATTTGCAGTGTTTTAAATTTGAAATATGCTATTGTATCTGGAGATGAAAAAACATTAACAAGGGCTCCAGGAATAGGTACTAAAATTGCTCAGAGAATTATACTTGAACTCAGAGAAAAAATACATATTGAGCAGTCTGCGCAAGGTAGCTTATCGCTAGAATCAGGTATTGATGTGGTAGGTGGTAAAAAACTTACGGAGGTTCTAGGAGCTCTCATTTCACTTGGATATTCTGAAAAGGAAGGGTCAAATGCATTAAAGGCAGTACGCAAAGAACAATCACTTGAAAATATGATTAAAGATTGTTTGAAATTTTTGATGAATTAAGGTGGTAGTATAATATGGATGATAATGAGAAAAGAATTATTACTTCATCGATAATCGAAGAGGATGTGGATGCCGAATATTCATTAAGGCCAAAAAAACTTAGAGAATATATCGGCCAAGCTAAAATAAAAGAAAAATTAAATATATTTATTAAGGCTGCTCAAAATAGAGAAGAAGCTTTAGATCATGTTCTTTTATATGGACCTCCAGGCCTTGGGAAAACTACACTTGCAAATATTATTGCAAGCGAAATGAAGGGGAATTTAAAAGTAACTTCAGGACCAGCTATTGAAAGAGCAGGAGATTTGGCAGCGATTTTAACTAGTTTGAGCGATTATGACGTGCTTTTTATTGATGAAATACATAGGCTTAATAGATCTATTGAAGAAATATTATATCCTGCAATGGAAGATTATGCACTAGATATCGTAATTGGGAAAGGTGCTTCTGCAAAATCTATAAGGCTTGATTTACCTAAGTTTACACTTATTGGTGCAACCACAAGAATCGGGTTATTAACTTCGCCACTTCGTGATAGGTTTGGAGTGCTTAGTGCCATGGAATATTATACTCAGGATGAGCTAAAAGAGATAGTCATTCGCTCAGCAGCTATTCTAAAGGTAGATATTACAAGTGGTGCAGCTGTTGAAATAGCAAGGCGTTCAAGAGGTACTCCGAGAATTGCTAACCGATTACTTAAAAGGATTCGCGATTATTGTGATGTTAAGGGTAATGGAGTTATTGATTTAGAACTGGCAAAGGCAGCATCTGAGCTTTTTGAAATAGATGATGAAGGGTTTGATAGAATAGATAATAAAATGCTCGAAGCAATTATAGATAACTTTAATGGTGGACCGGTAGGTATAGAGACATTATCTTATTTTATAGGGGAAGAAATAGGAACGCTTGAGGATGTCTATGAGCCTTATTTAATTCAAAAAGGTTTTATAATAAGAACTCCAAGGGGAAGAATGGCGTCAGATAAGGCGTATGAACATTTAAATAGAGAAAGGGTGTAGTTTTTTTGAAAGTAAAGGATTTTTATTTTGAATTACCAAAGGAGTTTATAGCGCAACATCCACTTGAAAAAAGGGATGAATCAAGGCTCATGGTTATTAATAAAACAAGTAAAGGAATAGAGCATAGACAATTTAAAAATATAATAGAATATTTAAACCCAGGAGATTGCCTAGTGTTAAATGATACTAGGGTATTACCTGCAAGGCTTCTTGGCGTGCGGGAAGGAACAGGTGGTAAAATGGAATTCTTGCTCCTAAAAAGAATAGATATTAATCACTGGGAAACATTAGTTAAGCCAGGTAAAAAAGCAAGTATAGGAGCTAGGTTTGTTTTTGGTAATGGAGAGCTTAAGGCAAAAGTTATAAGTTTTTCTGAGGGTGGAAGTAGAATTGTTGAGTTTGAATATGATGGAATATTTGAAGAAGTTTTAGATAATCTGGGAGAGATGCCTCTACCACCATATATAACTGAAAAATTAGAAGATAGGGAAAGATATCAGACTGTATTTTCAAGAGAAGTGGGGTCAGCTGCAGCTCCAACTGCAGGGCTTCATTTTACAACGCAGCTACTTAAGCAAATTAAAGCTAAAGGTGTTGAGATTGCATTTGTAACACTCCATGTAGGTCTTGGAACTTTTAGACCAGTTAAAGCTGAAGTTGTAGAGGAACATGAAATGCATTCAGAACACTATATGTTAAGCCGTGAGTCAGCGCTTGTAATAAACAATGCAAAGGAAAAAGGTGGTAGAATTATTGCAGTAGGGACCACTTCTAACAGAACACTCGAGAGTATAGCGGATGCAAGCGGAAAAGTATGCGAAAAATCTGGATGGACAGACATTTTTATATATCCTGGATATAAATTTAAAATTGTTAATGCGCTTATAACAAATTTTCATCTTCCAGAATCTACATTAATAATGCTTGTAAGTGCTTTCGCAGGTCAAGATTTAGTTATGAATGCATATGACGTGGCGGTAAAAGAAAAATATAGATTCTTCAGTTTTGGAGATGCAATGTTTTTATACTAGTGAGTAATTAGGAGAGAAAATAATCAACTTTTATTTATTGTATAGAAAAGAGGGGTAAATATGTATAAATTACTTAAGAAAAGTGGTAAAGTAAGACGTGGTGAACTTACAACACCTCATGGTGTAATTCAAACACCAGTATTTATGAATGTAGGAACTTTAGCAGTCATTAAAGGTGCAGTATCTAGTATGGACTTAAAAGAAATTGGTTGCCAAGTAGAATTATCTAACACATATCACCTGCATTTAAGGCCGACAGATACTGTTGTAAGAAAAATGGGTGGATTACATAAATTCATGAATTGGGATAGACCTATTCTTACAGATTCTGGTGGATTTCAAGTATTCTCTTTGTCTAAAATGAGAAAAATCAAGGAAGAGGGAGTTTACTTTAATTCGCATATCGATGGCAAAAAAATATTTATGGGACCAGAAGAAAGTATGCAAATACAGAGTAATTTGGGTTCTACCATTGCTATGGCTTTTGATGAATGTATACCAAATCCATCTACGAAAGAATATGTAGTTGATTCTGTAGCAAGAACTACAAGGTGGCTCCAGAGGTGCAAAATTGAAATGGATAGGTTAAATTCACTAGAAGGCACTATAAATAACAAACAGATGTTATTTGGTATAAATCAAGGTGGAACATATGAGGATATTAGAATAGAGCATGCTAAAACAATAAGTAACATGGACCTAGATGGGTACGCTATAGGCGGCCTTGCAGTAGGGGAGTCGCACGAGGAAATGTATAGAATTATTGATGCTGTTGTGCCGCACATGCCGCAAGATAAACCAATATATCTAATGGGTGTGGGTTATCCAATAAATATTTTAGAAGCGGTATCAAGGGGAGTAGATTTTTTTGACTGTGTATTGCCAGCAAGAAATGGAAGGCATGGTAATGTCTTTACGAGTGATGGTAGAATAAATATAATGAATGCTAAATTTGAATTGGATGCGTCCCCTATTGATGAAGGATGTAAGTGCCCTGCTTGTAGACATTATACAAGAGCATATATAAGGCATCTATTCAAGGCAAAAGAAATGCTTGCTATGAGGCTTTGCGTGCTTCATAATCTATATTTTTATAATAAACTTATGGAAGACATTAGAAACGCTATAGATAATGATTGTTTTGATGAATTTAAGGCCCAAAAAATTGCAATGTGGAATGAGTAATTATAATTATTTACTATAATATGATTAACCTATAAACGAAAAACATAGAGGAAGAACTCAACATTATTGTCTTAAAGATATTTGTTTGTAGGTGAATTATTTTATTATATGTCATAAAAAAAATTATGAAAGGAGGCGAACATAATGCAAACAATAGGAACTTTAGGACCTTTAGTATTAATGCTTGCGGTGTTTTGGTTAGTAATATTTATCCCAGAAAATAAAAGAAAGAAAAAATATGCTGCACTTTTAAATAATTTAAAAGTAAATGACGAAGTAATGACTAAAGGCGGCATAATGGGCAAAATCATAAATATTCAAGATGATTACATCATATTAGAAAGTGGTCCAGATAGAACTAGAATTAAACTTTCAAAAAGTGGTATAGCAACAGTTGTAAATATAGACAACGCAGAACTTGTAGTAGAAAAAAAATAGAAGATTATGTAATAAAACCCTCTTTTTAATCATAATTTATATTATAGATTTTAACTGAAATAAAATTTTGTTAAGGTTAAAAAAAGGGGGTAATTTACATGGAAAACAAATTAAAATATTCTTGTGCTGGCGAAGGTGTATTTAGGGCTGCGATTTTAACGTTAATTGTATTAGTAATTTATTCAGTTATAACAACCTATATGCCAGCTAGTATGAAGGTGACATCTGTTTTTTATATTATAATAACATTGGTTAGTGTGCTTTATGGATCTGTTTTCGCTGCAAAAAAAGCAGGGGAAAAAGGTTGGCTAATGGGCATTATAGTAGCAATAACTTACATGCTAGTTTTATATTTAGTAAAAGTATTTGGAGGTGGAAGTGCTGCTATTGGAATGCGAGAAGTAGTCAGGACGGCTTTAGCTTTAGGTATAGGTGGGTTGTCTGGAATGCTTGGAATAAATCTTTAGAATCGCTTTATTTGTCTTAGATATTATGATATAATAATACGGAAACTTTATGATATGGAGGAATGAAAATGAAACATATAAAAACTATAAGTGCATCAATAATTAAAGATAGTTTAAAAAAACCTGGATGCAAAGAATGTGCTAATTCATGTCAATCAGCATGCAAAACTTCTTGCACAGTAGCTAATTTAGCTTGTGAAAATTAATATAATTAAATGGGCAGTAACTAGGGTTACTGCTTTAAATTTAGTTAGGAGGAAATACGTTGGCACTAATTCATAAATTTATTCAAGATGGTGAATACTATGTAATTGATGTAAATTCAGGATCACTACACGTAGTTGATGAAATGGTTTATGATCTATTAGATAATAATTTACTTAGGGAAAAAGACGAGTTAATAGAAAGTTTTAAAAATAAATATACAAAAGAAGAAATTGAAGAAGTGTATAGCGAGATACAAAGTTTAATTAAGGGAGACATGTTATACACAGAAGATTTATATGAGGAAATTGCAAGAAGTGGTGGTCAATCAGAACCTTACATAAAGGCACTTTGTCTTAATATAATACATGATTGTAACCTGCGGTGTAAATATTGTTTTGCTGATGAGGGTGAGTACCATGGCAGTAGGAAAGCAATGCCTGCGGAAGTAGGAATGAAAGCAATAGATTTTGTTATAGCAAATTCTGGTCCAAGGAAAAATATAGAGATTGATTTATTCGGTGGAGAACCACTTATGGCTTTTGATATGATAAAAGAAGTAGTGGAATATGGAAAAATTCAAGGAAAAATTCATAATAAAGTTATAAGATTTACTATGACAACTAATGCTACATTACTTAACGATGAAATCATGAAATATTTGGATGAGAATATGGGTAACATAGTACTTAGTATAGATGGTAGAAAAGCTGTTAATGACAAAGTTAGAGTAAGAGTGGATGGAAGCGGATCATATGATAGAATACTTCCTAATATTAAGAAAATGGTTGATATGAGAGATAAGTCAAAATCTTATTATGTCAGAGGAACCTTTACAAGGCAAAATATTGATTTTTATGAAGATGTAAAGCATATGGCAGATTTAGGGTTTAAAGAAATATCTATAGAACCTGTAGTACTACCAAACGAGCATGAACTTTCAATTAGAGAGGAAGACTTACCAGTTATTTTTGAGCAATATGATAAGTTATATGCAGATTTGATTGAAAGAAATAAAAATGGAACTGACTTTAAATTTTATCACTTTAATATAGATCTCAAAGGCGGACCTTGTGTTTATAAGAGGATTTCAGGTTGTGGAGCGGGTCATGAGTATATTGCAGTTACTCCAGATGGTGAGATATATCCTTGTCACCAGTTTGTTGGTAATAAAGATTTCTTAATTGGAGACATTTATAATGGAATCTATAATACTAAGATGGTAAAAGAATTTAAAGAAGCGCATATATATAATAAACCTAAATGTATTGATTGTTGGGCTAAATTTTATTGTAGCGGTGGTTGCCAAGCTAATAACTTTAATTTTAATGGAGATATGCATATTCCTTATGAAATTGGATGCAAAATGCAAAAGAAAAGGATAGAATGTGCTATAGCACTAAAGGCTAAAATCGGAAATAAATAAATTAAATTGCTAAATATTGACTAACCTTGTTAATAACAATATAATTGTATTTATGAATAGGGAGCGAAGGGGGATAAAGATGAAAAAGAAAAAAAGTACATTACTTTTTTTGACCATCATTTTAGTTGTTGGGATATCAGCATTTATAGGTTTCCGTGGAATTGAAATAGGGAGTTATAGGTTTAAACCATTTACTGAAACAATAAATAGAGGTCTGGACCTTCAAGGTGGGATTTCTATTTTAGAAGAAGTTCAGGGCGGAAAAGTTGATTCAACAACCTTAGATACAACAATTGAACTTGTTTCTATGAGAATTAACAAAATGGGAGTTAGTGAGACTACAGTTACCAAAGAAGGAGATAATAGAATCCGAATTGAGATACCGGGAAAATTTGATTCTAAAGAAATTCTTGACAAAGTTGCAAAATCAGGAGAACTTAAATTTGTGGGTCCTGATAAAGTAACAATTCTTACAGGTAAAGATGTTAAAGATGCTACTTCATATTTAGATAACGATAATAAGCCTTCTATAGGCCTTGAATTTAATTCGTCAGGTAAAAAGAAATTTGCAGATGCAACTGAGAAGTTTTTAGGACAGAAAATTTCTATTTATATGGATGAGGAGTTGTTAACTGATCCTACGGTTGAGGTTGCTATAACAGATGGTAAGGCTGTTGTTAGTGGAAGTGCAACGCTTGAAGAAGCAACAAGAAAGGCTCAAATTATAAAATCAGGTGCATTACCAGTAACGTTAAAAGCTGTTTCTGTTAAAACAGTTGGGGCAACCCTGGGTAAAAATGCATTGCCATTAAGTATGAAAGCTGGAGCTATAGGAATATTATTTGTGCTACTATTTATGCTTTTATATTATAGAGTACCAGGTATAGTTGCGAATATATCTTTAGTTTTATATGTGATTTTGGTTCTTGGAACTTTTTCGGCTATTAATGCAACTTTAACACTTGCAGGTATTGCTGCATTCTTACTTACAGTTGGGATGGCAGTTGACGCTAATGTATTGATATTTGAGAGAATAAAAGAAGAACTTAAAACTGGTAAATCTATAAGATCTTCTGTGGATTCTGGTTTCCATAATGCATTGTCATCAATTTTAGATTCGAATATTACTACAATAATTGCAGCATTAGTTCTGTATACTTTAGGAACAGGTAGTGTTAAAGGGTTTGCGTTAACACTTATGATTGGTATATTTATAAGTATATTTACAGCATTCACAAGTACTAGATTCTTATTAAAATTAGCAGTTGAAATGGGAATTCTAAGTAAATTGTCTCATTTTGGCGTGAAGAGGGGGTAAACATATGCTAAAGATAGTTGAAAAAACTAAAATAATGTTTGCTATATCTCTATTGATAATTATAATAGGAATGGGATTTATGGCAACAAAGGGTCTAAACTTGGGTATAGATTTTAAAGGTGGTACAGTACTTTCTATAAGTATGAACCAAGAATTTAAAAAAGTAGATATGGATAAAATAATTGATAAACATGTAAAAGGTGAATACGTATCTAAAACAATAGACGACGGTAAGAATTTTGAAATAACTGTAAAAAGTGATGCGCTTTCTGCAGTGGAGACTGCAACAATGATAAATGATATTACTAAAACTTATAAGGGTAGTGAATTAAGTGAACAAAATACAATTGGCGCATCAGTTGGAAATGAGTTAAAGTCAAAGGCTATTCTTGCTTTAATTGTTGCAATAATTTGTATGTTAGTGTATATAGCCTTTAGATTTGAATTTAATTTTGGGGTTGCAGCTATAATTGCATTAGTACACGATATCTTAATTACTCTTGGAGTATATGCAGTATTTCAAATACCAGTTAATGCAACTTTTATAGCAGCAATCTTAACTATTGTTGGTTACTCTATTAATGACACTATAGTTGTATTTGACAGAATAAGAGAAAATCAAAAGAAGATGAGAAAATTATCTTTAGATGAGATTACGAATACAAGTATTTCGCAGACTTTAGCAAGATCAATAAATACAGTTGCTACAACCTTATTTACTATAGCTGCGGTATATGTATTTGTACCGACTATTAGAGAGCTTAGTTTACCATTAATGATTGGTATATTAGTTGGATGTTATTCTTCAATTTTTATAGCAAGT
This sequence comes from Clostridium sp., assembly GCF_050717545.1. Classification (GTDB taxonomy): domain Bacteria; phylum Bacillota; class Clostridia; order Clostridiales; family Clostridiaceae; genus Clostridium_AD. The sequence continues at coordinate 136,999 of NZ_JBOITN010000030.1, read as the reverse complement.
CCTTCATGGGTGCTTCTTAAGAAAAGAAAAAAGAAAATAACAGCTTAGTAATCAACATACGTTTTGAGTAGTGATTGTTAAATTTAAAGCGTAAAATAAACAGTTAACAATTAAAGTCAGAGAAGTATGATATATTTAGTACTTCTTTGCCTTTTTTATTTACATAATATGAAATTATAATTAATTTCTTTTATATTAACATGATTTATATTAACACTGAGGAGTTTTTATAGTGGATTGTCTTAAAAATATACAAAAGAATAATAAGTTTATAGATTATAATATGCACAATCCATTTTTGTTAAAGGGAATGGATGATGCATTACATAGAATTATCAAAGCTATAAATGAGAGAGAAAAAATTGTCCTTTATGGTTTTTATGATGTGGATAGCATTACTGCAATTTCATTGCTTATGATAGTGCTTAATTTTCTAAATGCTGATGTTGAGTATTTTATACCAGGTGAATTAAGTAAGTCTCGTAACTTGAATGAACAAGATATTACTCGTTATATAAAATATCTAGGACCAGGACTTATAATAACCTTAGGTTGTGGAATTAATTCTTCTAGTGAAATAGAGTCATGTAAGTGTATGGGAATCGATGTTATAATTACTGATTTTCACGAACCTATTAACAACGTTCCTGAAACTATTGTTGTAGATCCTAATCAAAAGGGTTGCGATTATCCATTTAAGGGATTATGCACCTGTGGGATGGCATTTAAACTAGTTCAAGCAATATCATCTTACTATAAAATGAAATCAATAAATAAATATATGGATCTTGTGATGATAGGTACTATTTATAGTAAAACTAAAATTGAGGATGAGAATAGAATAATTGCAAGAGCAGGTATAAAACAATTAAATAACACTGATAATTATGGAATATGTGCACTCCTAGAAACTCATGATATTAAAATTATTAATGAAAATTCAGTATTAAAACTAGCGTTAAAAGTAAAGCCTACGATTAACTCAGTTGGAAGAATGGATAATGCTAAAATTGTCGTGGAGCTATTCATTACCTCGGATAAAAATAGAGCGATGCAGATAACAAAGTACTTAGATAATGAATTGAAAAATGGTCTTATGTTTTTATAAGTATTATTGTACATTTTATTTTAGGAGGAATAATTATGGAATTAAAAAACAGTATAAGAATAGTTGAAAATTTTCCAAAACAAGGAATTAGTTTTAAAGACATAACTACATTACTACAAGATGGAGAGGTACTTAAGTACACTATAGATCTAATGGTGGCGGATTTAAAAGATAAACAAGTTGACGTTATTGTGGGACCTGAGGCAAGAGGATTTTTGTTTGGTGTACCTGTGGCTTATGCTCTTGGTGCAGGATTTGTACCAGTTAGAAAACCTGGGAAGTTACCCTGGGGCGTTATAGAGATTGAGTACGAACTTGAATATGGCGTTGACACACTTGAAATCCATAAGGATGCAATTAAGCCTGGACAAAAGGTAGCTATAGTTGATGATTTGCTTGCCACTGGTGGTACGGTAGCTGCAGTAACAAAACTTATAGAGCAAATGGGTGGAGAAGTTGTATCATTAAATTTTGTAATTGAATTAACTGGGCTCAATGGAAAAAATAAGCTTAAGGGTTATGACATTATGTCTCTAGTAAAATACGATTTATAAATTAAAATTGCATAATTGTGAAAAACATTATATAATAGATGTAAAAAGTATAGGCTGGTTATGCAACCAGTCTTTAATTTTAGGAGTGTATAAGCAATGCTGGAAAAATTGTTACATAGGATTGAAAAAAATTGTAATATTGTAGATAAAGATCTTATCATTAAAGCTTTTAATTTTTCTTATGCTGCGCATAAAGAGCAAAAGAGAGAGTCAGGAGAGCCTTATATTGTGCATCCAGTGGAAGTAGCTTGTATACTAGCTGACATGGGGCTTGATACGAGTACCATTATTGCAGGGTTACTTCATGACGTAATTGAAGATACGGTGTACACTTTTGAAGATGTAAGTAGAGAATTTAACATAGAGGTGGCAAATTTAGTAGAAGGTGTTACTAAACTAGGTCTCATAAAATATAAGACTAAGGAAGAGGAACAAGCTGATAATGTTCGTAAAATGCTGCTTGCTATGGCAAAGGACATTAGAGTTATACTTATTAAGCTTGCAGATAGACTTCATAATATGCGTACGCTTAAATATATGCCAGTTGCAAAGCAAAAGCAAAAGGCAAAAGAAACTCTAGATATTTATGCACCTCTAGCCCATAGACTTGGTATGTCAAAGATTAAATGGGAACTTGAAGATTTATCTCTTAGGTATTTGAATCCAAATGAATATTATAATTTAGTAAGAAAAATTGCAGAAAAAAGAGTTGAACGAGAAGATAACATAAACAAAATTATACTGGAACTAAAGTATAATTTAGACATGGTGGGAATAGAAGCAGATATGGATGGAAGGCCCAAACATTTTTATAGTATTTATAGAAAAATGGTTTCAAAAAATAAAACTTTAGATCAAGTTTTTGATTTGACAGCTGTTAGAATACTGGTTAATGATATTGGAAATTGTTACGCGGCACTAGGTATAGTACATACAGTTTATAAACCAATTCCAGGGAGATTTAAAGATTATATTGCAATGCCAAAACCGAATATGTATCAATCATTACATTCCACAGTAATAGGACCACATGGAAAACCTTTTGAAATTCAAATTAGAACTTATGAGATGCACAAAACTGCAGAGTATGGTATTGCAGCTCATTGGAAGTATAAAGAGGGAGTAGAAGGTTCAGAAGACGAAAATATTAATCCTAAATTTTCATGGTTAAAAGATATCCTTGAATGGCAAGGAGAAACTTTTGATGCTGAGGAGTTCATGGAAGGATTTAAAATTGATTTGTTTTCAGATGAAGTTTTTGTATTCTCACCAAAGGGGGAGGTTATTAATTTACCTCTTGACTCAACACCTATTGATTTTGCGTACAGAATTCATACAGATATAGGCCATAAGTGCATGGGTGCTAAAGTAAATGGAAGAATGGTACCCCTTGAATATCACTTAAAGACTGGAGAGATAGTAGAAATAGTAACTTCCTCAACGCCTAAAGGTCCTAATATTGATTGGCTCAATATTACAAAGAGTAATCAAGCTAAAAGTAAAATAAAAGCATGGTTTAAAAAGGCCAAAAGAGAAGAGAGCATTGAAAAAGGTAAAGAATTATTGGAAAGAGAATCTAAAAGGCAAGAATATAATTTTGGAGTAATTGCAAAGGGTGAAGCAATAGAAAAAATATATAAAAAATATAACTTTAGAACTTTGGATGATTTATTTGCTTATGTTGGGGTTGGTGACATTATGCCTTCAACTGTGGTTAATAGACTAAAAGAGGTTTATGAAAATAAAAACAGAGAAAATATGACGGTTGAAGATATTGAGGAAAAGATAACAAAAGGGATAGCTAAAGATGAGAAAAAGAAAGTGGATTACTCAGAATTAATAGTTAAGGGTGAGGGCAATGTTCTAGCACGTTTTGCAAAGTGTTGCAATCCGGTACCTGGTGATGAAATAGTAGGTTACATAACTAAGGGTCGTGGAGTGTCTGTTCATAGGTGTGATTGTAAAAATGCCCAAGCATTAGTGAAAAATGAAGCAAATAAGATGATTGAAGTAAGTTGGGGAGCATCTGAGGGAAAAGGTTATATTACAGAAATTCAAATTAAAGCAGATGATAGGTATGGTCTATTGTCTAATATAATGGAAATTATAACACTTACAAAAACACACCTATACTCAATAAATGCAAAAACCCTAAAAAACAATCTAGCTTTAATTAATATAAAACTAAAAGTTGCTGATGTAGAAAGTTTGAAAGAACTGCTAAAGAAAGTAAATAAGCTTGCTGGCGTAATAGATGTTTATAGAATAAAGAATTAAGCAAATAGTTTTTTCGAGGGTTTAGGAGATGTATGTTTATGAGAGCAGTAGTACAAAGAGTTAAATCATCAAAAGTTGAAGTGAATGGTAAAGTAATTAGTGAAATAGGTAACGGATTAAATGTTCTCCTAGGAATTTGTGAGGGCGACACTCATGATGATATAAAGTACTTAAAGGATAAAATATTAAACCTTAGAATTTTTGAAGAAGACGAGAAAATGAATTTGTCCGTGTTAGATGTAAAAGGTGAACTTCTTGTAGTTTCTCAATTTACATTATATGGTGACTGCAGAAAAGGCAGAAGACCAAATTTTATGAGGGCACTTGGCGGAAACCAATCTGAAGAGTTATATTTAGAATTTATTAAACAGTGTAGTGAAGTAATAAGTGAAGTTAAAACTGGAATATTTGGAGAAGATATGCAGGTATATATACAAAACGATGGACCAGTAACTTTGCTTATAGATAGCAAGAAGGACTTTTAGGAGGGTTGGAATGGAAATTAAAAAAATTGTTGCAGGAATATATCAAGCAAATTGTTATATCGTTATGGATAAAAACACAAGTGAAGCGGTGGTTCTCGATCCGGGTGGAGATGTGGATGATATAGTTAAAGTTATAAATAGTATAGGTGCAAAGGTTAAGTACATACTTTTGACTCATGGGCACATTGATCATACATCAGGAGTCGCGCAGCTTAAAGCTATCACAAATGCAGTAGTATGTATAAGCCAAAAGGACAATGATTTGATAACTGCAGGAGAGTATTTGTTTGGACCACTTATTAAAGGGGGGGCAGATAAATTACTTAAGGATGGCGATGTAATTAAAATTTCTAACTTAGAATTCACCTGTATAGATACCCCAGGTCATTCTCCAGGAGGAATGACCTTTTTAATACAGAATCACGCATTTACTGGAGATACATTGTTTGCAGGTTCAATTGGAAGAACTGATTTTGCAGGAGGGGATTTTAATACTATAATCACTAGTATTAAATCAAAGCTTTTATGCCTTGCTGGGGACACTATAGTGTATCCTGGTCACGGAGAATACAGCACAATAAATAATGAAAAATTAAACAATCCATTTTTATAGGATTTATATAGAGTGTAATTGTATTAGGATTTTATACGCTATGGTTTATTAAGGAGTTAATATGATTAAGGTAAAATTAAATAACAAACAATTTAATTATGATGTATTTCAGATTATAAATTTATTCTTTTTCTTTCCAGATATTAAATTTGTAGATGAAGATTATGATTTTAACATAATCATTAAAGAAAATACAATAGAAATTCAAAATGATTTAGAAAAATTTGAGTACATTATTAATAAAGATTATAAACCTAAGGATGAAGTCAAAAAAGCAGTTTTTTTATTTTTCTCTAAAAGCACAACGCTTGATCTTCCTTGGGGTACATTAATAGGGATTAGACCTTCTAAAAAAGCTCTTGAACTTTTAAAAGAGGGAGTAACGGATGAAAAAATAGTGGAATACTTCAAAGATAAACATGTTATGCGCGAAGATAAAGCAAGGCTTTGTATTGACGTTGCAAAATTCGAGAAAAATATTGTAAATAAGGAAAAAGACAATATAAGTATTTATATTGATATGCCATTTTGTCCTACGCGTTGTATATATTGTTCTTTTACATCTAATCCTATTGGAAGTTGCAAAAGTATAGTAGGACCTTACCTTGAAGCTTTAGCTCATGAGATTAGAAAAATCAGCACTTATATAAATGAAAATAAGCTAAATATTGAATGTGTTTATTTTGGAGGTGGTACCCCAACTTCTGTAAATGATGAGCAATTTGAGTGGATAATGAAGTGTGTTTATGAAGCATTTATTTTATCATGCGATGTGAAAGAATTTACGGTAGAGTGCGGAAGACCTGACAGTATAACAACTCAAAAATTAATTACTATGAAAAAATATGGAGTACATAGAATAAGCATAAACCCTCAAACTATGAATGATGATACTCTAGAACTAATTGGTAGGAATCATAACTCAAGCGATGTTTATGAGAAATTTGCTATGGCAAGAGAATTAGGCTTTAATAATATAAACATGGACCTAATAGTAGGATTACCTGGGGAGAAAATTGCGCATATAATAAGAACTTGTGATAAAATACTCGGGATTAAACCAGACAGTGTAACAATTCATGGTATGTCTATAAAAAGAGCATCAAGGCTTCATGAAAATATGCTTAATAATTATAGGTTTGAAATTCCAGGGCAAGAAGAATTAAATCAAATGTATGCACGCACTGCTAAATTAGCTGAAAAACTTGATATGAAACCATATTATATGTATAAGCAGAAAAATATGGTTGGTAATATGGAGAATGTAGGATATTCAACTAGGGGTAAAGAGGGAATTTACAATATTCAAATGATTGAAGAAAAGCAAACGGTAATTGCGCTTGGTGCCGATGCAGTTTCTAAAGTTGTTTTTTTAGATGAAAACAGGCATGAAAGGTTTGCTAATGTCAAAGATGTTCGAGAATACATAAAAAGAGTAGATGAGATGATTGAAAAGAAAATTGTCTTGCTAGATACATTATATAATTAAAAATAGTTTATTGGATGCAATATTATTATGTTAAATACTAACAATTAAGTATTAAGGTTATAACCTTAAAAGGAAAGGAAGTAAACAAAATGGCAGAAGCATTAGACGGATTAAAAAGAACCAATATGTGTGGTGACCTTAGGGAGTCACATATATCAAATATTGTAACAGTAATGGGATGGGTTCAAAGAAAAAGGAATCTAGGAGGGCTTGTATTTATCGATTTAAGAGATAGAACAGGATTACTTCAAGTAGTATTCGGGGAAGAAATAAATAAGGCAGCGTTTGAAAAAGCAGATCTAGCTAAACCTGAGTATTGCATTGCTGTAACCGGTCAGCTTATTAAAAGACAATCTCCAAATGAGAGCATGCCAACGGGACTTGTTGAGGTTAAAGGTGAAAATATAAAGATTTTATCTGAATCAGAAACCCCACCTATTTATATAAAAGAAGGATTGGATGCATCAGAAAATATTAGGTTGAAATATAGATACCTAGATTTAAGAAGACCTGATATGCAAAAAATCTTTATGATACGTCATAAAACATCTAAAATAGTAAGGAATTTTCTAGATGAGAATGGTTTTTTAGAAATAGAAACACCTATGCTTACAAAAAGTACTCCAGAAGGTGCTCGTGATTATTTAGTTCCAAGTAGGAACTACCAAGGTATGTTTTACGCGCTTCCACAATCACCACAATTGTTTAAACAATTATTAATGGTGTCTGGGTATGATAAGTATTACCAGATAGCAAGATGTTTTAGGGATGAAGATTTAAGAGCAAACAGACAACCGGAATTTACGCAAATAGATATAGAAATGTCATTTGTTGAAGAAGACGATGTTATTGCTGTAAATGAAGCATTAATTAAAAAGGTATTTAAAGAAGTTGTAGATGAAGATGTAAAACTTCCTATAAAAAGAATTACATACAAAGAGGCTATGGATAAATATGGATCAGATAAACCAGATTTAAGATTTGGAATGGAAATAAAAGATATTACAAGTGATGTAGCTCACAGCCAATTCGTAGTATTTAAAACTGCTATTGATAATGGTGGGTCAGTTAGAGCTATAAAGGTTGATAATGCTGCCGATATGGGAAGAAAGAAATTAGATAAATTGGGTGAATTCGTTAAGACTTATAGAGCAAAGGGACTTGCATGGATTGCTTGTAAAGAAGATGGAATTAAATCACCTATAGCTAAGTTCTTTAGTGAAGATGAGTTGCAAACTATTTTAAACAAAGTAGATGCTAAAACAGGTGATCTTGTACTTATTATTGCTGACAAAGATAGTGTTGTTTTGCAGTCTTTAGGGGCTTTAAGATTACAAGTTGCTAAAGACCTTGAGATATTAAGTGGTAGCAAGGAATTTAATTTTGTATGGGTTACACAGTTTCCACTACTTGATTATAGCGAGGAAGAAAATAGATACGTAGCAGCTCATCATCCTTTCACAATGCCAATGGATGAAGATTTACAGTACCTTGAATCAGATCCAGGTAGGGTACGTGCAAAGGCATATGATATAGTATTAAACGGTGAAGAATTAGGTGGAGGAAGTATAAGAATTCATAACTCTGAGCTTCAAGAAACAATGTTTAAGGTTTTGGGATTCACGCGGGAAAAGGCATGGGAAAGATTTGGATTTTTGCTAGAAGCATTTAAATATGGACCACCACCACACGGCGGACTTGCTTTTGGACTTGATAGAATAGTAATGTTTTTAGCTGGAACTGAAAATATTAAAGATGTAATTGCTTTTCCTAAAAATCAAAATGCTTACTGCCCTATGAGTGAAGCACCAAATATGGTTGATGACAAGCAGCTTCGTGAACTTGGCATAATGAAAAGTGAGCACAAGTAGAACAAATATAAATTGTCCGCTATATCATGGATGGGAGTGATTAAATGATTAAGGTTGAAAATGAATCTATGAACGATGAATTAGCAAAAGATATCCAGGTTAGGTTAAGAAAAATTGAAGGTCAGGTTAAGGGTATTGAAAAGATGGTGACCAGCGACACTTGTTGCAAAAATATCTTAGTTCAAGTTGCAGCAGTCAGGGCTGCTATAACTAAGGTTGGTGGACTTGTTTTAGAGAGATATACTAAAAATTGCCTACTAAATGATGATGATAATGTTGTACAAGAAGAAAAAATTGATGAACTTGTTTCAACTTTTCTTATGTTTTTAAAATAAAATAAAAAATAAAGAAGTAAAATTTAATTTAAATTTTGCTTCTTTATTTTTTTTAATATTGAACTTATTGATGCCACGAAAATTATTCCGATTGCTATTGCACCAGCACTAAAAAGCGTTACGATGCTTTTAGAAAGGGCAATTTCGAAATTACCCCTTACGGCTTCGAGAGTAGAATAATACATTCCTCCACCAGGTACTAGTGGTATGATTGCACAAATTACAAACATTGTAACAGGATTTTTATATATTCTCGCCATTATTTCTGAGTATATACTTACAACCATTGACGCTATAAATAATGAAAAAGAAACCGATGGTTGTAGACTCGAGGTGAGAAGATAAGTGAACCAGCCTAGGCCTCCGCCAATTGACGCAATTATTAGATTTTTACCGCGAATATTGAATAATATTCCAAAACCAAGTGAACTCACAAAAGCATAAAAAGAATTTAGAATCATATAAGATTACCTCCAAACAATAAAACCCATATTTTAAAAATTATACTAGCACCAGCTGCTATTGCAATAGCTATAAATAAAGCTTCTACGGACCTGGAAATTCCTGACACTAAATCTCCAGCTATAGTATCTCTTATAGCGTTTGTTATAGCAATGCCAGGGACAAGAAGCATAATAGATCCTATTATAATAGTATCCATATTACCTACAATACCAAGTGCGGTTGCTACAAGGGCTAACAACGCAGCTAAAGCACCTCCAAGCATATACTTTAGAAAGCTATTCACATCTGATTTATCTAAAAATATATCTAAACAATTTATTATAGCTCCAATCATAAAGGCTATAATAAAGTCTTTATAGTTACCACCAAAAGTTAATGTGAAAAACCCAGCTGTGCAAGCGGAAAAAAATGTTGTAATATTATTTGAGTAAGATGGCAAATTATTAATATAATTAATTTCTTTTCTTATATCTGTCATGGATAGGGGGCTTAAGACTAGTTTTCTAGAAAGATTATTAATCATAGATACTTTATTTAAATTAACAGTCCTAATATGTACTCTTTTTATTAATGAAACAGTTTGATTTTCGTTATTAGTTATAGAAACCATAATACCAGTGGGAGTAACAAAGCTTTCAGTAAGTGGTATGCCATAAGAAGTGCATATCATTGTGATAGTTTGCTCAACTCTATAGGTTTCGCCACCATTTTCTAAGATTATTTTACCAGCGTCAGCGGCTATATGAATGATATCATCAATTCGCATGAAAAACTCCTTTCGATATATGTTAATTTGAATCTTTTAGGGAATATAAATAATAAAATTGCTACATCATTATATACCATAAAACTAATAAATAATTAGTAGTTTTGAAAATTAAATTAATTCTTTTTTCGTTTTTTTAAAATGGATTATACATATAATATGATTATGATATTTAACCATTTAAAAGGAACCAATAATCATAATTGATTAATGATTCAAAACATTTAGTAAAATATTCATTTTTGGGTTGATAATTATGTCATTAAATTTTATAATATAACTATAATAATATATTCATCATGTTACATTGACATTTTTTATTGATTTTAGAATCATAATTAAACTAGCTAAGTTAATTATTTGTGGCAATAGCAACTGTGATAATTAATTTAAAAGAAGAGAGGAAGGCATAATATTATGGAATATTTAAAAAACTGTGATTCAAAAGTTTATGAAATTATTAAAGAGGAAAACACAAGACAAGAGGATCATATTGAACTAATTGCTTCTGAAAACTTTGTTAGTAGAGCAGTATTAGAAGCCAATGGTTCTATATTAACTAATAAGTATGCAGAAGGTTATCCTGGTAAAAGATATTATGGGGGTTGTGAGGTAGTAGATAAAATAGAAAATTTGGCTCGCCAGAGAATAATAGAAATTTTTGGAGCAGAACATGCAAATGTTCAACCACATTCAGGTTCACAAGCTAATATGGCGGTATATTTTTCTGTGCTGAAACCAGGTGATACTGTCCTTGGGATGAATTTAAATCATGGTGGACATTTAACTCATGGTAGTCCTGTCAATTTTTCAGGAATGTTATATAACTTCATTCCTTATGGTGTTGACAGCGTAACAGAGACGCTAGACTATGATAATGTACGCGCACTTGCTAAAAAGCATAATCCAAAGATGATAGTTATTGGCGCGTCTGCTTATTCAAGAGCTATAGATTTTAAATTATTTAGAGAGATTTGTGATGAAGTGGATGCTTATATGTTTGTTGATATGGCACATATAGCAGGCCTTGTTGCAACAGGAGCACATGAATCCCCAGTTCCATATGCAGACTTTGTGACTACTACTACTCATAAAACTTTAAGAGGACCTAGAGGTGGAGTAATTTTATGTAAAGAAAAATATGCAAAACAAATAGATAAGTCTATTTTTCCAGGTATGCAAGGTGGACCATTAATGCATACAATAGCTGCGAAAGCTGTTTGTTTTGGAGAAGCCCTTAAACCAGAATTTAAAGTTTATATTGAACAAGTAGTTAAAAATGCAAAGGTACTTGGGGAAGAACTTCAAAAATATGGTTTTAAATTAGTATCTGGTGGTACAGATAATCATCTTTTACTTATAGAACTTACTAATAAAAACATCACAGGTAAGGAAGCTGAAAAATTATTAGACATTGTAGGTATTACAGTAAATAAAAACACTGTACCAAATGAAACTTTGAGTCCATTTGTTACAAGTGGTATAAGAATTGGAACACCTGCTGTAACAACAAGAGGATTTAAAGAAGGTGAAATGAAAGTTATTGCTGCACTTATTAATGAAACTATAGAAAATAGAGAAGGAAAGTTGGAATGCATTAGAGAAAATGTAATTCAATTGTGTAGCAAATTTCCACTATACCAAGATACCATATAGTATTAAATTACTTAAGTTATATAATAAATTACTTTAATATACTAAAATATACATAGAAATGACTAATAATTTGTTTCTTTGCAATAATTTATTATAAATATGGGTACAGTATTATATAAGAAGAGGTGATTTTATGAAAATAAAGGTAGTAAGTGTTTTATTATTATGTATGTATATCATGGGACGCAATAATGTAGCGCTTGCAACAACTATGTCAAACCAACTAAATACCATTCAAAAACAAACTATAACAACTCAAAATAATTTGAGAATTGTAAATTCTCAAATAAATGTTAAACGTGGTGGGGTAGGTTTTATTACAATACAGGGAAAGCCGAATACATTATATAATATAAAAACTTCTTATATGTTAGCAAATAGAACAATATCTGTAATTCAATGGCGTACTACAAATGATACTGGTGTGACTACATTTAATTGGGTTGTTAGTAGAAAAACCATGGCTGGAACATATGAGGCTACAATCTCTGGTGGCGGATATATGCTAAAGACAAGCCATAAGGTTGAGTCTTAATATATTACAAAATGAACTTTAAATGTGTTGCATTTTTAAAAGCTACGCAAAAAGGTATAACCATAAGACTGATCTTAGGTTATACCTTTTGCTATTTAATTTTGATACTATTTATATACTAGCATAAGTAAAAGTTGCTATATACTTAAATCGTTACTAGGGGGATGGATTATGATCGACTCACATATACATACAGAGTTTTCAGATGACTCTGAAATGAAGATTGAGGATGCAATGCGAGAGTCAAGAAAAAGTGGTATAGGTTTGATTTTAACGGAACATCTAGATTTAAAATTCACAAAAGAATCACATATTATTTTTGATATAGATAAATATTTTAATGATTATGAAAAGTATAGGAGTGAAAGTCTTATGCTTGGAATTGAAATTGGTATGCAACAAATTTGCTTAGAGGAAAATAGGGAGATTGCACGCAAATATCCTTTTGATTACGTGATTGGATCCATACATGTATCGGGTGGAGAAGATCTTTATTATCCCAAATTTTATGAAGGTAAGACTAAAAAAGAAGCGTTTGAACAATATTTTAAAAGCATGGTTGATAATGTGAAAAATTGCGACTTTATTGATAGTTTAGGGCATATTGACTATATATCTAGATATGCTACTTTTGATGATAATGAAATACATTATCATGAATTTAATGAATATATAAATGAAGTTTTAAAAACTATAAAAGAAAATGGAAAAGTAATGGAGATTAATACAAGGAGACTTGTAAATAAGCAGGCATACAATAATTTGACGAATATTTACAAAGCATACAGCCAAATAGGAGGTAAATATGTAACCATAGGATCAGATGCTCATCATGCACAAGATATTGCAAAAAATTATATGGATGCAATTAGAATATGCCAGATATGTAATCTAAAACCTGTGTATTTTAGAAAAAGAAAAATGGAGTACATAACTATGTAATAATACTTATTATATCAGGGGCGTTATTAAGATGAGCCTTAATAACACCCCTAAATAATTTAATATTTGCAACCATTAATATTTCAATGTGTTAATATTAAGTTACGAGAGATATAATGGGAGAGTGAAAATGGATAATAGCCAGCTAATTAATCAAGTAATTGTATTATTTATTATTATGGCCGTAGGGTTTTATGCTAAAAAGAGAAAATTTCTTAATAGCAACGTTGATAAGGGGTTATCAGAGTTATTATTAAATATTACTTTACCTTTCATGATAATAACATCATTTAACATTAAATTTGAAGTAGAAATGGCTTCAAATGCTCAGAAAATTTTACTATACTCATTTTTAATTCACATAAGCTTAGTATTTATTAGTAAGGCACTTTTTTTAAAGTTTCCTAAAAATAAACAGCAGGTATTTAGGTTCATAACAATATTTTCTAATGTTGGGTTTATGGGTTATCCAGTACTTGAAAGTATTTATGGAGGAGTAGGCGTTTTTTATGCAGCAATATTTAATATACCTTTTAATGTTTTAGTTTGGACTGTCGGGGTAATGCTGTTTACTGGAGAAAAAGATTTTAAATCTATGAGAAAAGCTTTAGTAAATCCAGCACTTATTTCAGTAATTATTGGAATTGTTTTATTCGCCACTTCAATAAGATTACCAGTCCCTATTGAAAACTCATTAAAAATAGTTGGATCTACAACAACACCAATATCTATGATTATCGTTGGGTCAATGCTTGGGGAAATGAAATTCAAGGATGCTTTTTCTAATTTATCAGTATATTATGCAGCTATTGTTAGACTTTTTATAGTTCCAATAATTATTTATGTTGTGTTAAAACTTTTAAAGATTGATGACTTGTTAATTAACATATGCGTTATACTTGAGGCAATGCCTGCAGCAGTAATGGCTGCTATAATTGCGGAGAAATATGGTGGTGATAATTTGCTAGCATCTCAGTGTATATTTATAACTACAATAGTTTCTGGAATATCTATACCTATAATAATATTGTTTCTATAGTCATAGATAAATTAATTTAAATGGAGGATTTACAGATGAAAGATAAGTTTATGGAGAATTACGATCAAGGTATGAAGTATTTACATACCAAAGGAGCATTCTTAACAGTCAAATCTGGTGAGAAAATAAATACTATGACTATAGGATGGGGAAGTGTGGGTTATGCTTGGAATAAACCTATATTTACGGTTTTTGTACGTAAATCAAGATACACTTATGATCTTATGGAAAATTCGGATAATTTTACTGTGAGTATACCACTAAGTAAAAATCTAAAGAGTGCACTAGCTATATGTGGAAGCAAATCAGGCAGAGATATTGATAAATTAAAGGAATGTAATTTATCTTTGGATGAAAGCAGAATAGTTGATACTCCAATAATAGCTGAATGTGAGCTTTATTACGAGTGCAAGATAGTATATAAACAAGAGATGAATCCAGATCTTCTTGTAAAAAATATAACTCAAAGTGATTATGCAAACCAAGATTATCATACTATATATTATGGAGAAATTGTAGAAACTTATATTAAGTAAAAAATCAATAAGTTTGATAATAATTATAACTGAATTACAAAAAAGGTCATATATTCGTTAAAATATATGACCTTTTTAAAGAGAAATCTAGGCAATAATTATTTCATAAACGCCGTCAAAATCAACAGTTGTTTGTAATCCTGTTAACATGTTTTTAACAGTAGCTGTTTTATTTTGATATTCTGTATCACCAATAAAAATTGCAAATGGGATACCTAATTTATTTGCATAACCAAGTTTCTTTGCCATTTTAGATTCCTCCAGGTATATTTCTGTAATTACACCCTTATCCCTTAAATCTTTTGCAAAGGAAATAGCATAATCCATATTATTACCCTGTGGAATAACCAATGCTTTTGTTATACAAGTTGAAGTATCATTTTTAAAGAAGCCGACTTCATTAAGTTGATAAAATAATCTAGTAAGTCCAATGGAAATACCTACACCTGGTAATTTTTGTTTTGTATAATACTCTGCTAAATTATCATAACGACCACCAGAGCATACAGAACCGATAGATGGGTAATCATCTAAGAATGTTTCATAAACCATGCCTGTATAGTAGTCTAGACCTCTAGAAATTTTAAGTTCTATTTTAATATTAGAATTGGGAACACCAAATAATTTCACATAGTTTACAACTGTCGAAAGCTCGCTTAAGCCAGTTGTAAAGTTATCATTAATGATGTTTAAATCATTTAATTGTGATAAAATCTCCTGGTTAGTTCCACCTATATCAATAAATTCAAAAATTTTAGTTACAACTTCATTAGTTAATCCGCTAGTTAATAATTCTTCGGTGGCAGTTAATTTTCCGATTTTATCTATTTTATCAATAGTCCTTAAAACATCTGCTCCATCTTTAATTTCTAAAGCTTCAAAAAAACCGTGAAGTAATTTTCTGTTATTTATTTTTATGGTAAAATCCTTAAAGCCAAGATTACTAAACATAGCGTAAATAATACTCGGTATTTGTGCATCGTTCAAAATACTTAATTCATTGTGCCCAACAATATCAATATCACATTGATAAAATTCACGAAAGCGTCCTTTTTGGTTGCGCTCTCCTCTGTATACTTTTCCAATTTGGTATCTTTTAAATGGAAAAGTTAAGCTACTGAAATTTTGAGCCACATACCTTGCAAGTGGAACGGTTAAATCAAATCTAAGAGATAAATCAGTAGTTCCCTTTAAAAATCTATAAATTTGTTTTTCTGTTTCTCCGCCTCCTTTTGCAAGGAGAATTTCAGATTTCTCAATTACGGGTGTATCTATAGGCATAAATCCAAAGCTTTCATAAGTTTCCCTTATTATATCTGATAATTTGTTGAACTGAATTTGATCTGCTGGTAATAGTTCCATAAATCCAGGTAGTATTGATGGTTTTACGATTTCGTTATTCATTTCTGATACCTCCTATAAAAATATAAAAACCCAATGTAAGTGGGTACCTACTTGGGTAATACGCATCCAAAGTATTTTATAAATTATACTATATATACCGAAATATTTCAAGGAGATATTTATTTAGGATGTTAAATCATCTCCTGCGCAGCTGCAACTTAGTACTTCACTAAATGTATAGTGTGGAGCATTATGGATATAAATGCAGATTATTAATGAAAATATTAGAAATTTTGTTTAAGAAGGTCTAATAGTTGTGGAAATAACATTATTTATACTTGACAAGATTACTAGGAGTTGATATTATTAATTTAGAAAGTATAGTAAAACACTCTACTTTGAAGGAGTGATTATTTGAAATTATCTACGAAGGGAAGATATGGGGTTAAAGCCATGGTAGATTTAGCAATAAATTATGGAGAACAACCTGTATCTATAAAAAGTATATCGGAGAGACAAAATATTTCAGAATATTATTTAGAACAATTATTTTCATCTCTAAGACGTGCTAAACTTATTAAAAGTGTAAGAGGTTCTCAGGGCGGTTATATACTTAATAGAAAGCCAGAAGAAATAACTATATATGATGTTATTAATGTACTTGAAGGACCAATTGAAATTTCTACTTGCCTTGAAGATGAAGCATGTAATAATATTGATTGTTGTGCTACCAGATTATTATGGAAGAAATTAAAAAATAGTATAGATAGCGTAACAACTTCAATAAATCTGAAGGATATTGTTGATGATTATAATGAAATGACGTTAATTAAAGGAGTGAAAGATAATGAATAAATCAATATACATGGACCATGCTGCAACTACTTATACAAAACCTGAAGTAGTGGAAGAAATGATGCCTTATTTTACAACTTATTATGGTAATCCTTCTTCAATTTACACTTTGGCAAGAGAAACTAAAAAAGCTGTTGATATTGGAAGAACAAAAGTAGCAAAAGCAATAAATGCAAATGAAAGTGAAATTTATTTTACTGGTGGTGGCTCTGAATCAGATAATTGGGCTATTAAAGGAATAGCTTCGGCTTATAAGAAAAAAGGTAATCATATAATAACAACAGCAATTGAACATCATGCAGTATTACATACTTGTGAATACTTAGCTAAGAATGGATTCGAAATCACTTATCTACCTGTTGACGAGTTAGGATTTATTAGCTTAAAGGATTTAGAAAATGCAATTACAGATAAAACTATTTTAGTAACAATAATGTTTGCTAATAATGAAATCGGAACAATACAGCCAATAAAAGAAATAGGAGCATTATGCAGAAGTAAAAATGTGCTTTTCCATACAGATGCAGTTCAAGCAGTAGGGCATATTCCAGTAGACGTAAAAGAAATGAATATAGATTTATTGTCTCTTGCTGGACATAAATTTTATGGTCCTAAAGGCATAGGAGCTTTATATATAAAAAAAGGTGTTAAGATAGATAATTTAATACATGGCGGTGGACAAGAAAGAAATAGAAGAGGCGGTACAGAAAATGTTGCTGGTATAGTTGGAATCGGTAAAGCACTTGAACTTGCATCGCAAAATATGTTGGAAAACAATAAAAAACTAGTTTTTTTAAGAGATAAACTTATGAATGGGTTGTTAAAAGTACCTTATACAAGACTAAATGGTCCAATAGGTGAAAAAAGACTTCCAGGTAATTCAAACATCTGTTTCAGATTTGTAGAAGGTGAGTCTATATTATTAATGTTAGATGCAAAAGGTATTGCGGCTTCTAGTGGAAGTGCATGTACATCTGGTTCTTTGGATCCATCACATGTGTTACTTGCAATAGGTCTTGAACATGAAATTGCTCATGGTTCATTAAGATTATCATTAGGCGATGAGACAACTGAGGAAGAAGTAGATTATGTATTAGAAAATGTACCAAAGGTTATTCAAAGATTAAGAGATATGTCACCATTATGGGATGACTTCTTAAAGAAAGGGGAAAAATAATATGATGTACAGTGAAAAAGTTATGGATCATTTTACAAATCCAAGAAATGTAGGAGAAATTATAGATGCTAGCGGAGTTGGAGAAGTTGGTAACGCTAGATGTGGAGATATAATGAAAGTCTATTTAAAAGTAGAAGATAATATAGTTGTTGACGCAAAATTTAAGACATTTGGTTGTGGATCAGCTATAGCATCATCAAGTATGGCAACAGAACTAATTAAAGGTAAATCTATAGAAGAGGCATGGATACTTACAAATGTAGCTGTGGCTGAAGCGTTAGATGGACTTCCACCAATAAAAATGCATTGTTCAGTGCTTGCTGAAGAAGCTATTCACAAAGCGATAAATGATTATAGAATTAAGGCTGGACTTGAAGCATGGGATTTTGTAGAACATGACGATATACATGGTGAAGTACACGGAGAATAGGTGATTAATAAATGAAAAAAAAAGTAGTTATTGGAATGAGTGGTGGGGTAGATAGCTCTGTAGCTGCATATCTTTTGAAAGAAAAAGGTTATGAAGTTATAGGAATTATGATGAAACTTTCACCTGACAACCCTGATTATGAAGAAAACGAAGGCGGATGTTGTTCTATTTCGGCAGCAAATGACGCAAGACGAGTTGCTGATGTGTTAGACATACCGTTTTATGTAATGAATTTTAAAGATGTTTTTAAAACAAATGTTATTGATAACTTTATTGATGAGTACATGGACGGTAGAACACCTAATCCTTGTATTGTCTGTAATAAAAAGATAAAGTTTGAAGAATTTTTAAGAAAGGCGAAGGCCCTTGGAGCTGATTATATTGCTACAGGTCATTATGCTAAAATTGAAAAAGAAGAAGATAGATATTTACTTAAGAAATCAGAAGATGACTGGAAAGATCAAACTTATGCTCTATATACTTTAACACAAGAGCAACTGAGTCACACTTTAATGCCTTGTGGGGACTATTCAAAACCTGAGATACGTAATATTGCAGAGAGAATAGGACTAGAAGTTTTTAAAAAAAGGGATAGCCAAGAAATTTGTTTTATACCTGATAATGATCATGGAGCTTATATTAAAAAGTATAGTGGCAGGGAAATAAAGCCAGGAAACTTTGTTGATAAAGAGGGAAAGGTTATGGGCAGGCATAAAGGAATAGTGTACTATACTATAGGGCAGCGTAAGGGCCTAGGAATGGCAGTTGGAAAACCTGTTTATGTTAATGATATTAATCCTCAAACTAACCAAGTAGTAGTAGGAGATGAGGAGGATATCTTTAAAACAGGACTAATAGCAAAAGACTTGAATTTTATAATATTTGATAAACTAGAGTCAAATTTAAGAATAACGGCTAAGATAAGATATTCGGCAAGGCCTCAAGCAGCAACTTTAATTCCAATAGGAATTGACAGGGTAAAAGTTGTTTTTGATGAGAAACAAAGAGCTATAACCAAAGGTCAATCAGTAGTTTTCTATTTAGATAACTTAGTAGTGGGTGGAGGAATAATAGAGAAAATTTTATAAATATATATTAGAGATGAAGCTACTTTAATAGAACATAAAAGCAGAGGGATATCTAGTTAAGAAACTAGATATCCCTCCTTTTTATAAAAATCAAAATATCAATTATGTATTAAGAGGAGATAAATTATGATGTACAGCGATAAAGTTATGGAACATTTTTACAGCCCTAGAAATATGGGTATATTAGGTGATGCAAATGGTATAGGAGAGGCAGGCGATCCTAAGTGCGGCGATATAATGAAAATTTATATAAAGGTTGAGAATAATATAATAAAAAGTGTTAAGTTCAAGGCTTTTGGTTGTGGCTCAGCTATTGCATCGTCTAGCATTGCTACAGAGCTTATAAAGGGGAAAACGTTAGAGGAAGGATGGAATCTAACTAATAAGTCTGTAATTGAAGCACTAGAAGGATTACCGGCTTTAAAAGAGCATTGCTCTGTACTTGCTGAGCAAACTATACATAATGCAATAAACAATTATAGAAAGTCACAACTACTTGAACCTTGGAAGAGTAATTTAAAATAAATACATTTAATAAAACTGCATCATTAATAGAATTACTAATTTACTAATAAATGTAGTTTTATTTAAACTTATTTGCTAAATAAGTTTTCAATTTTATCATTAAGATTAAAAATATTTACTGGACTTACTGTTACATTATTAATACCGTACTTTTCTTTGAGTTTTAGAATTCTATATACACTCTTATCTATCCTGCTTTCCGATATGACATTATTATTAAGTGCAGCTTTTAGCGAATTAATTACTTCTAACTCATTGTTGAATCCATGACATACGAGGACGATATCACTTCCTGCGTTTATAGATTTAACAGCAGCGTCACCAATTTTATAATTTTTCATAATGGCTCCCATTGTCATATCATCTGTTATAACTACTCCAGAAAAATTCAAAGATTTCCTTAATATATCCGTTATAACGGATTTTGACATACTTGATGGATAAACGGGATCTATTTTATTAAGTACTATATGGGCGACCATAATGGTATCTGCGTTATTTTTCATAGCCTCTTTAAAAGGTTCTAGTTCGAAGCTACTAAGTGACTTCAAATCTTTATTCACTACGGGAAGTCCTACATGGGAATCAACTGCCGTGTCTCCATGTCCAGGAAAGTGCTTTATCACGGGAATTATATTACTATATGATATGCCCTTCATCGTTTTAATACCTAATTTAGTGACAATTGCTGGGTTATTTCCAAAGGATCTATCTCCTATTACAGAATTATTAGGGTTACTGTTTATGTCTAAAACAGGAGCAAAATTCATATTAAATCCAAATAATTTAAGTTCTTCTCCAATAACTTTTCCAATATTATAACTTAGGTCACCATCATTAGTTTTTCCTATAACTTGATTTGAAGGTAGTTTTTTAATTTCGCCTGGCATTCTTGATACTCGACCACCTTCTTCATCTACAGAAATAAATAATGGTATTTTATTTTGGGAATTTATAGTTTTGAAGGAATTAGTTAGTTTGACTAATTGATTTGAATCTTTAATATTATTTCCAAATAAAATAACCCCACCAATCTTATGTACTTTAATTAAATTAGTAATATTAACATCCGGTGCGAATCCATCAAGTCCAACAATTACAAGCTGACCAATTTTTTCATCTATGCTCATGGCATTAATTTTAGTTTTGAGTATATCAATTGTTTCAACTTGGGGTTTAGTTGCATTGGTATTTGGTTTTGGAATGGCAATAGGTTTAATGTTTGAATTCACGTTTTTGCAGCCAGTTAGAAGTAAAACAAAGGTAATAAACATAGATATAGTTAATTTTTGCATTATTAAATTTCACCGCTTTCTTTTTAAAAAATAAATAAAGTAAACAAGGATTTATGAAAGTGAATTTATTAGATAACTATACTATTTAATATATATATAAGCAATAGAACGAATAGCTACTTATATATATTAAATTTATGTAATAATTTAAGGCTTGATTGGAAAGCATAACTACAAATAAGAATAATATATTTTTAATGTAGGAGATAATATGTTTAAAAGCAAGGATTTTATATTTATGGATGTCGTAAGCGCGCAGGGTACAAAAATTGGATTTATAAGAGATTTACTAGTAGATTTTAATGAAGGAAATGTAATTGGATTCTTAATATCGCCATATAAATTTTTTCATAGAAATTTAATTGTTTTAAAAGAAGATATCATATATTTTAATAAGAATATGGTAGTCAAAAAGGTGGGGAAAGATAAACACCTGTGTCTACATAGTTTTATTAATATGGACGTAATAGATAAATCAAGCAACGTATTTGGAATGGTGGAGGATATTACTTTTACATGTGATACATTTAAAATAAAAGGGGTTATAATTTCATCCGGATTCGTTACAAATTTAATTAGAGGAAAAAGGATAATGCTTATAAGCGAACTAATACTTGGAGAAGAGAATCTTCTTTACACCCCTAGACTCAATGAATATTCTTTTAAAAGTATGCCACATAACTTTTTTGTAGAGGGGAAAGCTAATGAAAAAAATTAGCAAAAAAAAGTTAGTTATAAGTATGGTTTGTATTTTAACTTTTGCAGTAATATTTTTTGTATCAATAAGAATACCTATTGTAAAACAATTAACAAATTTAATTTTCGTTTCTTTTATTGTGTCATATATACTAAAGCCTCTTTATATGCTCTTAATAAGAAAAGGAGTAAATAAAAAAGTTGCATCCTCTCTAATAATTTTTGTGTTATTAACTTTAATATTATTAACCTTCATAGTTGTAATTCCATCAATATTTAGGGAGAGTTTGCATATTAACAACGCATTATATGATTTGGGGAATTATCTAGAAAATGCAAATAAGAAAGTAAAGGTATTAAGTTCAAATAAAGTAATGAGCAGTATCATTAATACCATATATTACAAATCAAATACACAAATACTTATAATATTTAATAAAATACTTGACTCTATCATGGGTCTTGGCGAAAATATATTAACTTACATGGTTGCTCCGTTAATTATCTATTATTTTTTATGCGATAGTGAAAATATGATAAATAAGGCTTTAATAGTTTTCCCACCAGAGAGCAGAAATGTAGTAAAAAAAATAATAGTAGATATAGATAAGGTATTAGGACGATATATTTTAAGTCAACTTATTCTATGTGGAATTATCACAATTGCTACCTTTCTTATATTAATATTTATAAAAATAGATTTTCCATTGATACTTTCATTAATAAATGGAATTTTTAATATAATACCTTATTTTGGGCCTATATTTGGGGTAATACCTATAATTTTAGTAGCACTCTTAGATTCTCCTAAAACTGCTCTATATGTTGCTTTGTGGTTGTTTGCACTTCAACAAATTGAAGGAAGTATATTATCTCCAAAAATAATTGGAGAAAGTATTAGTATGCATCCGTTAACAGTAATATTATTATTGATGATAGGAGGCGCAGCTTACGGTATTTTAGGGATGATACTCGCCGTGCCACTGGGAGTTGTGGTTAAAGTTATTTATGAGGATTTAAACTATTATTTATTTTGATTATATAAAAACAAGTAATATACTCATTATTGTTGACAACAAATATATTTTTACTTATAATTTATATGATGTATTAAACTATACTATGTTTTGTAAAAAAAATATAAGTTAATACTAGGTAATGATAAGAAATAGTAAGTATATTTATTCATTTAGAGAGGAAGTGGATGGTGAAAACTTCTTGAGTGATATATTGAAGCTGTCTTTGAACCTTTTTTATTGAGAGATATAACAATGTAATTAATTATATTGTTATATAATTAGGGTGGTAACGCGGAAAACTTTCGTCCCTTGTTTTAGGGAAGTGAAGGTTTTTTTATATTTTTAAACATGGAAATTATTATAAATAGTTGGAGGAGATATTATGGAAAAATTAGGATTAAATGAAATTAGAGAATCCTTCTTAAAGTTTTTTGAGAGTAAAGAACATCTTAGATTAGAGAGTTTTCCTTTAGTACCTAAAAACGATAAGAGTTTATTACTTGTAAATGCTGGTATGCAGCCACTTAAGCCATATTTCACAGGAATTCAAACGCCGCCCAGTACTAGAATAACCAATTGTCAAAAATGTATTAGAACTGGAGATATAGAGAATGTAGGAAAGACATCAAGGCATGGCACTTTTTTTGAGATGCTTGGGAATTTTTCTTTTGGAGATTATTTTAAAAAAGAAATCATTCCATGGGCTTGGGAATACATAACAGAAAGTTTAAATATACCAAAGGAAAATTTATATGTAACTATATATATTGAGGATGATGAAGCTTTTAACATTTGGAGTGAAAATACTGATATTGATCCAGCACGTATTTTTAGGTTAGGAAAAGAAGATAATTTTTGGGAAATAGGACAAGGACCTTGTGGACCAAGTTCAGAAATTCATTTTGATAGGCAAGTAGAACTTGGGCAAATAAACACTGAGAAGGAATTTATTAAAGCAGGAAATGAGGATAGGGTAATAGAATTTTGGAATTTAGTATTTACACAATTTAATAAGGATGAGTTTGATAATTATAACAAATTAAAGAATCCTAATATAGATACAGGAATGGGTCTTGAAAGAATAGCATCAATAATGCAAGGCACAAATAGCATTTTTGAAGTAGATACTATAAAAAATATTTTAGAAGAAGTTTCTACGATTTCCGGAGTGAAATGTGGAGAAAGCCGCACTAAAGATATATCCCTTAGAATTATAACGGATCATATTAGAAGCACAACCTTTATGATAAGTGATGGTGTACTTCCATCGAATGAGGGAAGAGGTTATGTACTTAGGCGTCTACTAAGGAGAGCAGCAAGGCATGGTAGGTTGCTTGGAATTAAAGACACCTTTTTGAATGAACTTTGTAATACCGTTATTGAAAATTCGTCCATAGCGTACCCGGAACTTAAAGAAAAAGCATCATATATCAGAAAAGTTATAAAAATTGAAGAGGAAAGATTTTTAGAAACTTTAGATTCAGGAATGGATATTCTAAAAATATATATGAATGAAATTGAAAAAAATGAAGAACTTCAGAGCAATAAAAACAAAATATTAAGTGGAGACAAAGCATTTAAATTATATGATACCTATGGATTTCCATATGAAGTTACGCAGGAGATATTAAGCGATGCTGGTATTGGGATTGATTTAGAAGGATTTAATAGTGAGATGCAAAGCCAAAGGGAAAGAGCAAGAGCTGCTAGAGGTACTTCAAACTATATGGGCAGCGGAGTAAATGTACTTGATTTAGTTCCTAAAAATATAGAAACTAAATTTGACGGATATGTTAAACTGCAATTAGAATCTAAGGTTATCGTTCTAATTAATGACCAAGAACTGACTTCGCAACTTTCAAAAGGAGAAAAAGGAATTATTGTAACAGAAGTTACACCTTTTTATGCAGAAATGGGAGGTCAAACTTCAGATAAGGGTGAGATATTTAATGAAAATTTTAAAGGTATAATTTACGATTGTCAAAAGAGTGCCTCAGGTAAAGTTGTGCATTTTGTTAAAATTACCGAAGGCTCACTTCTTGAGGGTGAAATAGTAACACTTAAAGTTGATGCTTATAGAAGATCTGAGATTTGCAAAAACCATACTGCGACTCATATGTTACAAGAAGGATTAAAAATGGTTTTAGGTGATCATGTTCATCAATCAGGTTCTTACGTAAATGACGAAAAATTGAGATTTGACTTTACTCATTTTTCTGCGCTTAGTGATGAAGAAATTATTAAAGTCCAGCAGATTGTAAATGAAAATATTATGAAAGTTTGTAATGTTGAAACTAAGGTTATGACCATAGAAAAAGCTAAGGAAAGTGGAGCTATAGCATTATTTGATGAA
Source organism: Clostridium sp. (assembly GCF_050717545.1). GTDB lineage: Bacteria > Bacillota > Clostridia > Clostridiales > Clostridiaceae > Clostridium_AD. Next base: position 111,546 of record NZ_JBOITN010000030.1, on the reverse strand, counting down.
AAGTACCAAAATGATGTTAGAGTAATCTCTGTAGGTGACTTTAGCAAGGAACTATGTGGAGGTACTCATGTTAGAAACACGGGTGAAATTGGATTATTTAAAATTTTATCTGAAACTGGGGTAGCAGCTGGGGTCAGGAGAATTGAAGCTATTACAAGTGTTAACTCAATAAAATATATAGAAGAAAAAGATAATTTATTAAAAGATATTTTTACTACATTAAAATGTTCTGAAAAAGACATAGTCAATAGATTACAAGTCCAAATAGATGAATTAAAAGACAAAGAAAAGGAAATAATATTATTACAGGGGAAATTAGCTACATCTTTTGTAGATGATATGTTAGGTAATATTCGCGAGGTTAAAGGTGTTAAAGTAATTTGTGGTTATGTATTAGATATGAGTGGAGATACTCTAAGAGAACTAGCTGACAAACTTCGCGGTAAACTCGGTGATGGTGTTGTTGTTGTTGGAAGCCAAGTAGATGGCAAAGTTCAATTAATTGCAATGGCATCTAAGTCCGCAATAGATAAAGGAATACACTGTGGAAAAATAATTAAGGAAGTTGCAAAAATTGTTGGCGGCGGCGGTGGCGGTAGACCTGATATGGCAGAGGCAGGTGGGAAAAAACCAGAAAAATTAGAACAAGCAATAGAAAATGTATGTTCTATAATCGAAAAATCAGTAAAATAGTATACTTTTTGCAATAGTTGTTTTATAATATAAGTAGTAATAAGTAATTTAATTATCGTTAGTATGTAGTTATGTAAGTTATTGTAACTAAAAAAGCTGTATTATGTTAGCAAGTAATTTTTTAGTTCACCTAAGTCGAGTAAATTACATTATTTATCGTATTATAAGGGAAGGTGTATATGCAATGGATATTGATCAAAATACAGTCCAATTTGATTTTGTAAAAGATAAAAAAGATTTAACAAAAACTATTTTGACTGACGTATATAATTCACTTATTAAAAAGGGCTATAACCCAGTCAATCAAATGGTAGGGTATTTAATTTCTGGAGACCCAACATATATAACGAACTACAATGGAGCTAGAGCACTTGTAAGGAAACTAGAGCGGGATGAAATATTAGAAGAAGTATTGAAATCTTATCTAGATATTAAAAAATAAAATGCCCTAGGGCATTTTATTTTTTAAGGTCATGTTACATATTAATTAGGTTATTTTTAAAGGAGTATATAAATGAGAATAATAGGTTTAGATATTGGAGATAGAACAATAGGTGTTGCTGTATGTGACCCATTAGGATTAACAGCACAAGGAATAACGACTGTAAAAAGAAAAAGTGTGGTTTTAGATATCGAAGAAATTTCAAAAATATGTAAGAAATATGATGTAGAAAGTATTGTTGCAGGGCTTCCTAAAAATATGAATGGTACTATAGGACCGCAAGGCGAAAAAGTTCAAAGGTTTTGTGAGGTACTTTTAAAAACATTGAATTTAGAAATAAAAATGTGGGATGAAAGATTAACTACTGTAGCTGCCAATAGAGTAATGCTAGAGGGTGACTTATCAAGGGCAAAACGAAAAAAAATTGTAGATAAAATTGCTGCTACATTTATTTTGCAAGGTTATTTAGATAGTTTAGGTACACATCTATAAATCCAATAACTATAGCACTTAAATTAAAATAGAAATGTATACAATAATATGATTTAAAGGAGAGACAATGGATAATAATGTTGAAACAATACTATTAAATGACGAAGAGGGAAATGAGATAGAATTTGATGTGATAACAAAACTAGATATCGAAGATAAGGAATATGTTATCGTTGCACCAACTGGAGAAGAGGATATTGATGCAATTGCGTTAAGAGTTGATAAGGATGTAGAGGGAAATGATATTTTAGTTACAATAGATGATGATGAAGAATTTGAAATGATTTCAGAGGCTTATGAAGCAATTTCATAGGTCGAAAATTAGGCTAATTAACCTATTTTCTTAAAACTAAATGATTATCAATTGACAACTGTGTAATAAAGTATTAGACTATACATATAGTAAACATAATTTATACTGATGGCCAAATGATAGTTGTAGAAAAGGGGTAATTACATGTCAAAGGTATCTCCAGAAAGCGTTGAGAGTTTAAAAGAAACTTTGAAACAAGAGGGATATAAGCTAACTCCACAAAGGAGAGCTATTTTAAATGGTATAATTAAGAGTGAAGGTAGTCATCTTACTGCTGAAGAACTATATGACTTGGTTAAAATTGACTGTCCAGAAATAGGGCTTGCTACAATTTATAGGACAGTTCAACTTTTAGAAGAAATGGGTGTTATTCGAAAGCTGGATTTAGATGATGGCTGCAGTAGATATGAACTTAATCATGAAGATGAGCGTCATCAACATCACCACTTGATATGTAATCGCTGTGGTAAAGTACTCGAGGTTGAGGGAGACTTACTTGAAGAACTAGAATCAATCGTTGAAAAGAAATATAATTTCAAGATTGAAGATCATAGTTTGAAATTCTATGGTGTTTGCGATGTGTGTGCAAGTAAATAATTGATAATTTAAGCTGCATTCATAAGCAATATTTAGATTATAACGAAAGGATAAAATTAAGTTAAGTATATGATTTCGTTGTAATGTGTAATAGACACAGTTGACTTTTTTGCAAGATAATATTAATATAAGTATAGTAATTGCGAAAATTGGATACTTCAAGACGTATCCAATTTTTGTTTGTGTAAAATGTGCAAACTTACGAAAAAAAAATTGGAGGATTAATATGAACTTATTTACAAGAAATGATGTTAGAAATATAGCAATAATTGCCCACGTAGATCACGGCAAGACAACACTAGTGGATTGTTTACTTAAAGAAAGCAATATTTTTAGAGAAAATGAAAAAGTACAAGAGAGAGTAATGGATTCAAATGATTTAGAGAAAGAAAGAGGAATAACAATTCTTTCTAAAAATACTGCAGTAATGCATAATGGAATTAAAATAAATATAGTTGATACTCCTGGACATGCTGATTTTGGTGGAGAAGTTGAACGCGTACTTAAGATGGTTGATAGTGTACTTCTTGTAGTTGATGCATATGAAGGTCCAATGCCACAAACTAAATTTGTGTTAAAGAAAGCATTAGAATTAGACCTTAGACCTATCGTTGTTATAAACAAAATTGATAGAAAAGATGCTCGTCCAACTGAAGTTCTTGATGAAGTCTTTGACTTATTTGTTGAACTTGGAGCAGATGATGAACAATTAGATTTTGCGGTGGTATATGCTTCTGCTAGAGAAGGGTTTGCAAAATTTGAAGTTGAGGATGTAAGTGACAACATGGAACCATTATTTGATTCTATAGTAAAGAATGTAAAAGCACCAGAAGGATATCTAGATATGCCACTTCAAATGCTTATTTCAACTATTGATTATAATGAGTATGTTGGGAAAATTGGAATAGGAAAGATTTCAAGAGGATCAATCAAAAGAAATGAACAAGTTGCACTTATAGCTAAAGATGGATCAATAAGCAACGTTAAAGTTTCAGCTCTTTTCGTTTATGATGGACTTAAGAGAGTAGAAACTGAAGAAGCAATGCTTGGTGATATAGTAGCAGTTTCTGGTATTCCAAACATTAATATTGGTGAAACAATAGCTAATGTGCTTGAGCCAGAGGCACTTCCATTCGTTGAAATTGATGAGCCTACACTAACTATGAATTTCATGGTTAATAATTCTCCTTTTGCAGGTCAAGAAGGAACTTTTGTAACATCAAGACACATAAGAGATAGACTTATGAAAGAACTTGAAACAAACGTTAGTTTAAGAGTAGTAGAAGCTGAAGAAGCAGATGGTTTTGAAGTAAGTGGAAGAGGAGAACTTCATCTTTCAGTTCTAATTGAAACTATGAGACGTGAAGGATATGAATTCCAAGTATCAAAAGCAAATGTTATATATAAAGAGGAAAATGGTCATAAAACTGAGCCAATTGAGCTTCTTACAATTGACGTTCCAGAAGAATTTATGGGTGTTGTAATGGAAAAAATGGGACCTAGAAAAGCAGAGATGGTTAATATGACTTCTGCTATAAACGGGTATACTAGATTAGAATTTAAAGTACCATCAAGAGGATTGATTGGGTTTAGAAGTGAACTTATGACTGATACCAAAGGTAATGGTATAATGAATCACGTTCTAGATGGTTACGATAAGTATAAAGGAGAAATCCCAGATAGAAGTAGAGGATCACTTATTGTATTTGAAGGTGGAGAAACTATAACTTACGGATTATTTAATGCTCAAGATCGTGGTACACTTTTCTTAGAGCCAGGAGTACCTGTATATGCTGGAATGATTGTTGGAGAATGTTCAAGAAGTGGAGACATGGAAATAAATGTTTGTAGAAAGAAACAATTAACAAACACTAGATCTTCAGGAGCAGATGAATCACCAAAATTAGTTCCAGTAAAACCTATGACACTAGAGCAGTGCTTAGAATTTATATCTATAGATGAGCTAGTTGAAATTACTCCTCTAAATATTAGAATGAGAAAAAGACTATTAGACTCTGGTGAAAGAAAAAGAGCCGGTGGCAAAAAGAAGTAGATAAAATAAAAAGTAAATAATTTTATTAATGAGAAAGAAAACCGGAAAATTAATTTAGATGGTTTTCTTTTTTAATGTTAGATAGTTTTTTAATATAAAAGAATTTTAATTCATATTAGTATAAAGATGAAGCGCAAGGATTTTAATTAACTTGTGTTATTAATTTTGGAGGCAATTAAATGAGTGGGGTAACATATGATTATATGGAGCAATATTTAAGAGAGCTTATACCAAGTAATAATGGTATTATAAAAGATTTAGAAGTTTATGCTATTGAAAATAGAGTTCCTATAGTACAAAAGGAAACTGCTAAATTTTTAGAACTGATGATAACTATGAATAAGCCAAAAAAGATTTTAGAACTTGGTACTGCAATAGGTTATTCATCAATATTAATGAATCTAGCTTCTGGTGGTCAAAATATAATAACATCTATTGAGCGAGACGAGAAAATGATAGAAATTGCAAAGGCTAATATAGAAAAATATGGGATGGAAAATAAAATTACTATTTTAGAAGGCGATTGCCTTGAAATATTAGAGAATCTTAAAGATGAATATGATATGATTTTTATGGATGCTGGCAAAGCACACTACAATCATTTTCTACCACATTGCCTAAGGCTCTTAAAAAAAGAAGGAGTTCTTATCGCTGATAATGTGCTTTTTAGAGGAATGGTTGCATCAAAAGAGCTCGCAACACATAGAAAAATTACTATTATAAAACGTATGAAAAGTTATCTAGAATTAGTATCAAATAATGATAATCTTATAACCTCTGTAATACCTATGGGGGATGGCATCTCAGTTACGGTAAGAAAGTCAACGGTTAACACTAGAGAGGAGGAAAGGAATCTATGAAACCAGAAATATTAGCACCAGCAGGTAATTTGGAAAAATTAAAAGCAGCTATAAATTTTGGCGCAGACGCTGTTTATTTAGGTGGAAGTAAATTAAATTTAAGAGCTTTTGCGGATAATTTCACAACTGAGCAATTAAAAGAAGGTATAGATTATGCACATTTAAAGGGTAAAAAGGTATACGTAACTTTAAATGTATTTCCTCACAATGAAGATTTAAACGGATTAGAAGATTATCTGAAAGAGGTATACGAGCTAGGTGCGGATGCAATAATTGTGTCTGATCCAGGGATAATCATGACGGCTAGAGAAGTTGTGCCGAACTTAGAAATCCATTTAAGTACCCAAGCTAATAACGTTAATTATAAATCAGCTATTTTTTGGCATAAACAAGGAGTTAAAAGAATTGTTCTAGCAAGAGAATTATCTCTAGGCGAAATTAGAAAAATTAGAGAGAAATTACCGGACACATGCGAGCTTGAGGCTTTTGTTCATGGATCTATGTGTATGTCCTATTCGGGAAGATGCCTTATGTCTAATTACATGACAGGTAGAGATGCAAATCGTGGACAATGTGCTCAACCATGCAGATATAAATATTTCTTAGTGGAAGAGAAAAGGGATGGAGAATATTTCCCTATAATTGAAGATGATAAAGGTACTTACATAATGAATTCAAAGGACCTAAACATGATAGAACATATACCAGAGCTTATGCAAGCAGGGATATCATCCTTTAAGATAGAGGGAAGAATGAAAAGCTCATACTATGTTGCATCAGTGTGTAAGTCCTATAGAGAGGCTGTGGATACCTATATAGAGGATCCAACAAATTATAAATTTCAGCAAAAATGGATGGATAATCTATTAAAACCTAGTCACAGGCAATATTATACTGGATTTTATTTTGGAGATCCAAACAAACAGATATATGAATCTTCTTCATATATTAGGAATTATGACATAATTGGAATTGTACGAGAATATAACGAGGAAAATAATACCGCATTAATAGAACAAAGAAATAAAGTATACCAGGATGATATCGTTGAAGTATTAAGACCTGTTGGAGATAATGTTTTAATTACTCTTAATGACATGAGAAATTCTAAGGGAGAGATTATAGAGTCTGCTCCATGTGCTCAGATGTTATTTACTGTAAATGTTAAATTGGAACTACGTGCAAATGATATCCTTATAAAATCTAAGGACAAGCAGTAGTGGATCGGCCAATTTTAATAGGGATAACTGGTGGAACGGGTTCAGGTAAAAGTACAATAGCTAGAGAAATTTATAAACAGTTTGGGGATACTTGTATTGCAATGATTGAACAAGATTCCTATTATAAAGATCAAAGCCACCTTTCTTATGACCAGCGAATAAAAACAAACTATGATCATCCGGATGCTTTTGACAATTCGCTTTTAATTAAACACCTTAATCTTCTTATGCAAGGTCAACGTATTGAAAAACCTATATATGATTTTGAATTACATAATAGAATGAAAGAAACAGTGACTGTAATGCCAAAAGAAATTATTATATTTGAAGGGATTCTTGTACTCGAAGAAAAGGTCCTTAGGGATATGCTTAATATAAAAATATATGTGGATACTGATGCAGACGTGAGATTTATAAGGAGACTTACTAGGGACATTAACGAGAGGGGTAGGACAACGGAATCTGTTATTAATCAATATTTAAATGTTGTTAAACCAATGCATGAACAATTTACTGAACCTACCAAAAGACATGCGAACCTTATTATACCTGAGGGTGGACATAATAAGGTAGCTATAGATATAATTACAGCAAATATAAGCCAGATACTGCAGAGACAACATAGACAAAAATAACAACAGCACAGTATAAAACATCTCATTTTAGGCGAGAATTAGTCTAGGTGAGGTGTTTTTTATGTATAATGGAAATAATATATTTGGTTACTCAAATCAAAAGAGCAGAGCTAAAAAGAGAATATGGATAATAATGGGTATAATTACGTTGTTATTTGGTATTTTGATTTGGAGAATAGCAAACTACATGTATTTTAATGCGGCGCCACTCAAAACTATGTTTAACGCGCAGTATACAATAGATGAAAAATATGGCCAGCAATATAAGTTAATTGATTCTAGAGGGGTAGATCTTTTAGATCATGTTACAAATTATTATGCCATCATTGATCCGGTTGATTATATAAGGTTTAATGAATACACAAGCAAATATGACATGCAAACTTTGATTATTACTTTAAGAAACTATAATAAAAACTATGACTTGGAAAAGATTAAATCAAATGGTAATGGCGATAAGATAAGATATAAAATTGATGAGGTTACCTATAATAAGCTTAAAGACATTAAAAAAGTAAAAGGATTTTATACTTTTGAATCTAATGATGTAATAAATAATAAGAATCAAAATATTATAAATGTATTAATCAATACAAAATACGATAAAGTGGATGTAAGCGATGGTTTATTCAAATCTACATCAAAAAATGATAATTCTTTGGAAATGCAATTATACAACAAAATTAAAAATAATCAATTCGAAAAAATTAGATTTAATAAAGGGGTTAATGGCGAAATAGATAACGGTACCATTATTCAGCCTACAAACAATATTAATGTAAGGCTTACGCTAAATAAACAAATCCAAGATAAAGTTGAAGATATCCTTCATGAGAAAGAATATGAAAAATATGGGCAAATTGGTGTTGTATTAATGGAGAGTAGCAGTGGGAAAATAAGAGCGATGTCACTAAAGGATGATAGTGATTATAATGTAAATTTAGGAATGCCAGGCACTGGTGGCACTTTGCCTGGATCAATTTTCAAGGTTATTGTTGAACAAGCTGGGCTTGACACAAATTTAATAACAAAAAATAAGATAACTACAGTAAACCCTAATATATTCACAGGAGATAACCATAGCTACGAAGGCAAGACTCAATTTACAGTAGGAGAGGCACTTAAGGATTCTTTAAATAACATATTTGCTCAAATAGGTAACAATATTGGATTTGAAAATATGTATGATTATGCAAATAAGCAAGGAATGTTTAGTAAAGTACTAAATTTACAACAAGAAGAAAGTGGTAAATTTGATAAAGATGTTAATTTATCAAGTGTAGATAATATTATACATCAAGCGGCAATAGGTCAGAAGATGAGAACAACTCCTTTAGAAGCACTCAGTATCCCAAATACTATTATTAATGATGGATTATATGTACAGCCAAGTATAATAGATGCATACGTAAATGACAATAACGAAATAGTAGAAAGTTTTACTCCGAAAACTTCGAGAGTGTTGAAAACCGTAACTGCGCAAGAGGTTAAATCTGATATGATAGATGTAGTAAACGATGGTACAGGAACACAAGCTATTATAGAAGGGATGAATATAGGTGGTAAAACAGGCACTACTCAATATTTCGAGAATAAAGTGGAATTTTCTGATGGATGGTTTGTTGGCTTTTTCACAATAAATGATATAAATTATTCTATGGTTGTATTGGTAAAAGACATTGATATAAATAAAGTGGAAGGTAAAGGTAGTGAAGGTGGAGGAGATACTGCCGCTCCAATATTTAAAAAAGTAGTTAATGCCCTTAGATCTATTGAAGATTCAAAATAGTTTTAATTAATTATTTTCTATGTACAGGCACTTTTATTGAATTAAATCATATTATATTAATAAGCTCTATTAGGAGGAACACCTGTGTTTTTCATGAATTGTTTATTGGATATGATTGTAAACGTTACATTTTTAACAGCTTATATAACTGGTAGTAGTTCATTTCCTCAGCCATTAAATGAGGACGAAGAGAAATTTTATTTAATAAAATTAGCAGAAGGGGATTTATTAGCTAAACACGTATTAGTTGAACGAAACTTAAGACTGGTTGCACATATAGTAAAAAAATATTCCTATCCGGGGAAAGATGTAGATGACTTAATATCTATTGGGACTGTGGGGCTCATTAAAGCAATTGATTCATTTGATGCTGGGAAGGGAACAAGACTTGCCACATATGCTGCAAGGTGCATAGAAAATGAGATACTTATGCTTATTAGGAATAATAAGAAAACAAAAGGTGAAGTTTATCTGCAGGATCCTATTGGTATAGATAAAGAAGGAAATGAGATATCGTTAATGGATGTGTTAAGTAGTGATGAAGATTCTATTATTGATATAGTTGAAAGTAAAATACAAATTAAAAGGCTTTATAATAAAATAAATGAATCGTTAATTGATAGAGAAAAAATAATTATTCAAATGCGATATGGATTGCTTGATGGTAACCCTAGAACTCAGAGAGAAATTGCACTGATTTTAGGGATTTCTAGATCCTATGTTTCTAGAATTGAAAAGAGGGCATTAAAGAAGCTTAATAAGGAATTAAATAGTTCAAATAAAAATAGATTAAATAGTTTTAATAAATTGCAATAACTATGATATAATTGTAAATTATACACCATTAGGTTAAATATAGGTCTTTAAACAATTTTATTTAAACATACAAAATATTTCATGAAATATAATTTGTATATCTTAAATTATAATAATTAGAGATCAATGTTAAAGTGACAGGTGAAGAAGATGTTCTACTAATAGAAATGGCAAGATAATACTAACATCAAGGTTAGATTTGCCAATTATATTTTGAAAACATCATTAAAAGAACAGGGGGCCCAATAATGATACCTCTTAGTGAATTACTAAAAATGACAACAGAGCAACAGGCATCAGATTTACACCTAACTGTTGGATCAGTACCAGTTATTAGAGTTAACGGACAATTGATACAACTAGGAAAAGATAAACTAACTCCAATTGACACAGAAAAATACTCTAGAGAAATTTTAATGGACTCTTATGACCAGTACTATGAAGTTGGAGAAATTGATACTTCTTATTCTATAGGTGGTCTTGGGAGATTTAGAGTTAATGTTTATAAGCAAAGGGGAAGCGATACTATAGCTATTAGAGCAGTTGCACTAAAAATACCTACACTTAAAGAACTTGAACTCCCAGAGGTCGTTAGAACACTTACTACTAAGCAAAGAGGGTTAGTTTTAGTAACTGGGCCTACAGGTAGTGGTAAAAGTACAACTCTAGCTGCTATGGTTAATGAAATTAATTCGACTAGAGCCTGTAATATTATAACACTTGAGGACCCAATAGAATATTTGCACAAACATAATAAATCTATTATAAACCAAAGAGAAATAGGAAAAGATAGTAAAAATTATAAAAATGCTTTAAGAGCTATCCTCAGAGAAGATCCAGATGTTATATTAGTAGGTGAAATGAGAGATCTTGAAACGATTTCTATTGCTATTACTGCGGCTGAAACTGGACATTTGGTTTTCTCAACTTTACATACTATTGGTGCAGCTAAAACAGTAGACAGAATAGTAGATGTGTTTCCACCATACCAGCAACAACAAATCAAAGTTCAATTAGCAGCAGTTATGCAGGGGATAGTTTCTCAACAATTAATACAAAAGATAGATGAGGGAGGAAGAGTTGCGGCACTTGAAGTAATGATTTCAACGCCAGCAATACAAAACCTCATTCGTGAAGGTAAAACACATCAGTTACAGTCATGTGTTCAGACTGGAGGTAAATACGGCATGAAAACTATGGATATGTCAATTGCAGAGTTATATAAAAAAGGAATTATTTCTAAAGATGAAGCAATGACTTACTCGGTTGATAATGAAATGATGGTAAGAATGTTGTCACTTTAAAATTTTAAGTAAAAGCATAGAAGTAATATGGCTTTTAGCTTTATTTTAACGACATTTCAGAAAATTTACCTAACATCTAACATTGCTTTTTCTATATATTGCTATTATACTAGTATAGTAGGACAAGTTATTTTTTAATATATAACTTTAATGTAATTTACTAATTTGAAAATAAGTTTATATATATCTGCAAATATACAATTAAATGTATTTAATTTTAAACAAAATTTGAATTAATTTAAATTTATAAAAAATTTATAAAAAAAACTGTTCAAATAAAAGGAAAATTTATTTTTTTGTTGAATATATACACTTAAGGTTTCTCGTACGAGGAGGGATAAACTTAATGAATGAACAAATAGTGGGAATTGATTTAGGATCATCAAAAATATGCGGAGCAGTTGGTAAAGTTAGTAGTAATGGAAAACTTCAGATTATAGGCATTACATCAGTGGAATGTAGTGGTTTAAATAAATCAGTTGTAATAGATATTGATAGCACAGCTGAAGCTATTAAGCAATGTGTAACACAATTAGAGCGTATGACAGATTCACAAATAAGTGAGGGGTATATATCATTGCCTGGAGGAATTTGTGAACTTGTAAGAAATACAGGAATGATTGCGATATCTTCTGAAGATAGAGAAATAAAACAAAGTGACGTAAACAGGGCTATTGAAGCAACTAAACTTATCTCAGTTCCATCAGATAAAGAAATAGTCGGAGTTGAGCCAGAGCAATATATAGTTGATGGATATGACAATATTAAAGATCCTAGAGGGATGAGTGGGGTAAGGCTAGAAGTAGAAGGACAAGTTGTAATGGCACAAACCACAGTAGTTAGTAATTTGCTTAAAAGTGTTAAAAGAGCTGGAATTAAAGTTAATGGAATAGTACTTGGACCGACAGCAATATCTGAGGCAGTACTTAGAAAAGAAGAAAAAGACATGGGTATTGCGCTTGTAGATGTTGGAGCTCAGACTATTGATATATCTATTTACAAGAATGGAAAATTAAAACATACTTCTATTATTCAATTGGGGGGAGACAGTATTTCAAACGATATATCTGTTTGTCTTAAAGTTCCTTTTAGTGAAGGCGAAAGAGTAAAACTTAAATATGGAAGTTTAGTTAGAGGTAAAGAAGAAGATGCAAAAATCAGAGTTAAAGATTCTTATGACAATTTAATGGAGATTGATAACAATTTGGTAGTTGATATAATTAACGCTAGAGTAGAAGAATTGTTACAGTTAATTAAAAGAAATTTGTTGAATAGTGATTTTTACAAAGAAATTTCTGGTGTTGTAATAGTTGGTGGAGGTATATCTCTGTTTAGAGGTATTAATGATCTAAGCAAGGATATACTAAATAAGCCTGTAAGAGTAGGTTCGCCAGAATATGTAGGGACAGCAAGCCCACTATATGTTACAGCTGTAGGGATAGTTTTACAAGCTATTAATAATCTTAAAACTAGTAATAGTTCATTTGAAAAAACAGATGAACATTTATATGATAACAAATATTCAAAAGAACAAAATATAAAAGGAAAAAATGGAATTGCATCAAAAGTTAAGGGCTTTTTTGCAGATTTTTTCTAAAAGGAGGTATTGTTGTGCTAGATTTTGATGTTGATATTCAGGAATTTGCTCAAATCAAGGTAATTGGGTGTGGTGGTGGAGGAAACAATGCTATAAACAGGATGATTGTGGAAGGACTTAAAAATGTAGAGTTTATAGCTATAAATACAGACAAGCAGGCATTAATTCTTTCTCATGCTGTTCAAAAAATTCAAATTGGTGATAAACTAACCAAAGGGCTAGGAGCAGGAGCTAATCCAGAAATAGGTATGAAGGCAGCGGAAGAAAGTAAGGAAGAAATTTCTCAAGCAATAAAAGGAGCGGATATGGTATTTATTACTGCAGGAATGGGTGGTGGTACAGGTACTGGTGCCGCACCAGTGGTAGCAGAAATTGCTAAATCTATGGGAATACTTACTGTAGGGGTAGTAACTAAACCTTTCCCTTTTGAAGGCAGAAAAAGAATGATTAATGCTGAAATAGGAATAAAAACACTTAAAGAAACAGTGGACACTTTGGTAACAATACCAAATGAAAGATTACTTACTATGGTAGATAAAAAAACTACATTGATGGATTCTTTTAAAATGGCAGATGATGTTTTAAGACAAGGTATCCAAGGTATATCTGATTTGATTACTATACCAGGTCTTGTAAATCTTGATTTTGCAGATGTTAGAACAATTATGCTTGCTAAAGGTCTTGCTCATATGGGTGTTGGTAGAGCTTCAGGTGATAATAGAGCTCAAGAGGCAGCGAAACAAGCTATTTCAAGCCCATTACTGGAGACTTCTATAGTTGGGGCTACAGGTGTACTTTTAAATATTACTGGTGGAATGGATCTAGGTTTACTTGAAATAAATGAAGCCGCAGAGATTGTACAAGGCGCTGCTGATCCAGATGCAAACATTATATTTGGTGCAGTTATAGATGAAGATCTAAAAGAAGAAATAAGGATAACAGTTATTGCAACTGGTTTTGAAAGCGACAACGTTGTAAAAAGTAAAACTGCCTCAAAGCTCCAAACAAAAGAAACAGTTAAACCTATTGAAGAAGTTGCATATACTAAGGATTATGAAGATTCTGATCTAGAAATTCCAGCATTTTTAAGAAGACAAAGTAAATAACAAGTAATAAAGTGCCTTTTGGCACTTTATTTGCGTTTAGAACAATTTTTATTGTTAATAGGACATATTCTCTATTAAATGCAATTGCGTAAGCTATGCCTGGTTTAGAGGCATTAGGTTACGTAACAAGTTTGCAAGGGGGGTGTGCCTTTTTTTAGGTTCATATATAAAATAATATGGAAACTAATGACGTTTTATAGAAGAATAAAAATAAAAAAACGTGGTAAAAAATGACAAAATTTTGATTCAATAAGATATATAATATTTTTAAAGGAGGAAGACCACGTGATAGTATATGCAGATGTTCTAATACTTGTAAATTTTATAGTTAATATATTCATATTACATGTTACAGTTCAAACATTAAGAAAAAGAGTAAAACTTATTTGGATGTGTATATCAAGTTTTATAGGCAGCTTATATGTTTTGACAGTTGTATATCCAAAACTTAAGTACTTAACATATTTACCTTTTAAATTATTAATAGTTATTGTGATGATTTTTATTGCTTTTAGGGAGAAGAACATTTTATTTAATATTAAAGCCTCTCTAATCTTTATATTATATTCAATCCTTTTAGCTGGAATGTGTTTATTTATTCAAATGAATAATAGTAAAGATATGTCATTTGATGTAATCATAATTAATTTTTCTTATGAAAAATTAATGCTCTCAATAATGATAATTTATGTATTGATATATCGAATTATGATTTTCATAGGAGATAGAAAAAAAATCTCGGAATTAATTTACACTGTAGATATAGTGAATAAAAGCTATAAAAAATCTATTAAGGCATTTTTAGATACCGGAAACGAGCTGCGCGAGCCTGCTACTAATTTACCAGTGTTAATTGTCGAAAGAAATATTTTAAGTGAAATATTGCTAGAGAAAAATAATACTTACTTTATTCCCTATACTGTAGTAAATGGTACAGGAGACAGATTTGTAGGATTCAGACCAGAGTATATTAATATTCATATTGATAAAGAAAACATTGAAACAAGAAATGTAATTATAGCCTTTTGTGAGTATAAATTAAGCAAAGATAATGACTATAATGGACTAATGTCTAGGGGAATACTTAATTAATAAGTTGGTAAAAAACAATATATGTGAGTAACATAGATAAGGAGGAAATTATGTTTAATTTTAAAGTTATGATAAGTAAGTTATTTGCGAGATTTAAGATATTTTCAAACAATCTATTTTATATAGGAGGGAATGATGCACTTCCGCCTCCTTTAACTAGGGAAGAAGAGGAAGAATTAGTTGTTAGGTTGGATACAGGTGATAAAAAAGTAAGAGCTACTTTAATTGAAAGAAATTTAAGGCTGGTAGTATATATTGCAAGAAAGTTTGAAAATACAGGGATAAATGTTGAAGATTTAATTTCTGTAGGAACAATAGGCCTTATAAAAGCGGTTAATACATTTGATCCTGAAAAAAAAATTAAGCTAGCTACATATGCTTCAAGATGTATTGAAAATGAGATATTAATGTACCTTAGGAGAAATAGTAAAATTAAAACAGAAATTTCTCTTTATGAACCTTTAAATGTAGATTGGGATGGTAATGAATTGTTACTTTCTGATATTATAGGTACAGATAATGATGTTGTTTACAATATTATTGAAGAAGATGTAGATAAACAATTGCTTTTTCTTGCTATGCAAAGGCTAAATTCACGCGAAAAGGAAATTGTGCAATTAAGATTTGGATTAAATGGAACAATGGAAAAAACACAAAAAGAAGTGGCCGATGTACTTGGAATATCACAATCTTATATATCAAGGCTAGAAAAAAGAATAATAAAAAGACTCCAAAAAGAAATTAATAAAATGGTATAGGGTCCTTAGGGCCCTTTTATTTTTTTATAAAAATTCAAAGAATATTTTCAATGTTAATGAATATAAATAATATAGATAGAAGAATATATTATTATTTAGAGGTTTTAAACCATTGTAGGAGGAATAAAATGGAAAGCTTGATGTTTGCAATAAATAACTTAAGACAGATGGAAATTATAGATATGAATTCAGGATCGAAAATGGGATATATCAAGGATTTAAAAGTTGATTGTGATGACTACAGAATTATTTCAATAATACTCCCAACTCATAAGTCATCTTGGTTCAATAAAAATAATAGTATTGAGATACCATGGGAAAAAGTGAAAAAAATTGGTGTGGATGTGATTCTTGTAGATGGCAGTGATGTAATTATGGAAAATGAATAACAGACTACTTTATTTTATCGGAAAAGTGTATAATGATAGTATAACTACTAATTATACTAGAAAAAGGGCGTGATACCATTGAAGTGTCCATATTGCAGCTGTGAGGAAAGTAAAGTAGTTGATTCTAGGTCAACAGATGATAATATTGCCATAAGAAGAAGAAGAGAATGCCTAAGCTGTTTTAAAAGATATACTACTTATGAAAAAGTAGAAGATGTACCTATTTTAGTAATAAAAAAAGATTTTAAAAGAGAATACTTTGATAGAACAAAAATACTAAATGGACTTATTAAGGCATGTCAAAAGAGACCAGTATCAAGAATGCAAATTGAAGCCATTTGTGATGAAGTAGAAAAACAGTTAAACAATGAAATGCTTACAGAAGTAAAATCTGATTATATTGGAGAAATTATCATGATCAAGTTAAAAAATGTAGATGAGGTCTCTTATGTTAGGTTTGTTTCGGTTTATAGACAATTTAAGGATATTAATACTTTTATGGAAGAGATAAGAAAATTAATGTCAAAGGAGTGAAAACCTTAGGCATTTTTTGTTTTGAGCGGAATTAATAGAAAACTTTGAAAATACTTGTAATTATTGTTATAAACAATAACATATGGAGGGATTAATATGGCTGAAGAAAAAATATTAGTTGTTGATGATGAAGAGCATATACAGGAGTTAATAAAATTTAATTTGGAGAAGAGTGGGTATAAGGTTATATGTACCGATAATGGTATAGATGCAATAAAAATTGCTAAAGAACAATTACCACAAATTATGTTATTAGACTTGATGTTACCTGGTATGGATGGATTAGATGTTTGTAAGGAGATAAGAAAGGACTCAAATATGTTAAATATGCCAATAATAATGATAACGGCAAAAGGAGAAGAAATAGACAAAATAATAGGACTTGAACTTGGTGCTGATGATTATATTACAAAACCATTCTCAGTTAGGGAACTAGTAGCTAGAATTAAAGCTATACTCAGAAGAAGTAATTTAACTTTAGTTGAAAATATTTTTAAATTTGGTAATTTAATTATTGATTTTGGTAAACATGAGGTTACTAAAAGTGAAAACAAAATTGATTTAACATTAAAGGAATTTGAATTATTGCAGATACTAATAAAAAATAAAGGTAGAGTTATGACTAGGGACTTCTTATTAGATAAAATATGGGGTTATGAATATGTAGGAGAAACAAGAACTGTGGATGTGCATATAAGACATCTAAGACAAAAAATCGAAGATGACGATAAAAATCCAGTTTATATCCAGACTATCAGGGGTATAGGCTATAGATTTAATTTAGGAGAGTAACTATGAAAAAAAAATTATTGATATATTTATTAAGTACTGTAATTTTTATTTTTGTAGTAGTTACAGCATTAATTATATCTATATTTAATTACGAGTACCAGCAAAATCTGAAAGATAAACTTCTAACAAATAACAATATGATAATTAGTTTATTAGAAAGTAATAATTTAAAGGACCAAAAGAAATTTTTCACGCAGAACTTAGCTCATTCAGAACTTAGAGTTACTTACGTTAATAAAAATGGTAAAATTATTTATGATTCAACTATAGATGCGGAAACTATGGATAATCATAATGAAAGGTTTGAAATAATAAAAGCAAGAAAAAGTGGAAATGGATTTTCTATAAGATATAGTAAAACTACTCAAAAGAATATGATGTATTTTGCAACTGTTTTTGGTGAGGATACTATTATTAGAAGTTCGATGCCTCTTAAAATTGTGAGTGGTCTAAGTAGTAAGTATTTTAAGTTTTACATATTAGCTATAATATTTTCGGCTATAATGTCTATCTGGTTCTCCCTCAAATTATCTTATACTATAGTGAAACCTATTATAGATTTGACATTTATTACTTCTAGAATTAGCAAGGGTGAATTTAACAGAAGAATTAGAACATTTTCAGACGGTGAAATAGGTGAGCTAGCCAAAAATTTTAATAAGATGGCGGATAAATTGGAGTTTACATTAAATGAAGTTACTGAAAAACAAAATAGGTTGGAGGCAATACTGCAAAGTATGGATAGTGGAGTCATTGCTGTAGACAGGAAAAATAAAGTAATAATGATTAATCCCTATGCTAAAAAAATATTTGGTATTACTAAAGATATTATTGGACAAAATCTTATGGATAATATAAGAAATTTTGAATTAGAAAATATATTAAATAAGAGCGATAATAATTATAAGGAAATAAAGATAGTTTGGCCAAAAGAAAGAGACCTTAGAATAAAAACTGCGGATATAATTAATAAAAGTGAGCATATTGGTACTGTAGCAGTTGTTCAAAATATAACAGAAGTAAAAAAACTAGAAAATATGAGAACTCAATTTGTTGCTAATGTATCACATGAACTGAAAACACCTCTAACATCAATTAAAGGGTTTGCAGAAACTCTAAAATATGTTGATGATGCTTGTACAAAAGAAAAATTTTTAAATATAATTAATGAAGAAGCTGAAAGATTAACTAGATTAATTACAGATATTTTAACTTTGTCACATATAGAACAACATAAGGCAGTTAAAAAGCAAAAAATTGATGTTAATAAAATTATAGAAGACGTTTATAACTTAATGAAAAATACAGCAGACTTAAAAGGAATTGAGTTATCGCTTCAAAATCAGAACGTAAAAACATTAATAGGTGATTTGGACCAGTTTAAACAAATGTTAATAAACTTAGTTGATAACGCAATAAACTATTCAGAAACAGGAAACAGTGTCATCATTGGGACGATGAGTAAAGATGATAAATGCATTTTATGGGTTAAGGACACTGGAGTTGGAATAGCTAAGCAGCAAATTCCACGTCTTTTTGAGCGGTTCTATAGAGTGGATAAAGCTCGTTCTAGATCTAAAGGTGGCACAGGACTGGGACTTGCAATTGTTAAACATATAGTAATTGAATTCAATGGAAAAATATATGTAGAAAGTCAGTTGGGCAAAGGTAGCAATTTTATAGTTGAAATTCCATTCGGCAACTAAAAGCTACCTGGGCTTATAACCATGGAAAATCTGATGAAATATAATAAGGAAGGTGAATAAAATGGCAAGGAAAGTGTTTGAAGCAAATATTCAAGAGCTTCATAATGATTTGATTAGAATGGGAAGCATTGTAGAAAAACAAATTAAAGACTGTATTGATGCATTAGTTACTCAAGATACTAAAAAAGCTGAAAAAATAATAAATAATGACGATATAATCGATAGTATGGAACGAGATATAGAAGATAAAGCAATAAAATTAATTGCTATGCAACAACCTTTAGCAATAGATTTAAGGAATATCTTTACGACGACAAAAATTGTAACTGACCTTGAGAGAATGGCTGACCATGCCGTCGACGTAGCCAAAATCACTTTGAGGTTAAAAGATGAAAAGTACATAAAACAGCTTGTGAATATACCTATAATGGGTGAAATTGTAGTTAGTATGATTAAAGATGCACTTGATGCCTATGTTGCAGGGGATTTAGAGAATGCTTATGCAGTTTGCAAACGAGATGATGATGTAGATAAGATATATAAAGAAGTATTTAAAGAACTTCTTGAAATTATGATTAAAGATCAAAATACAATAAGCCAAGCTACTCAGTTATTATTTATATGTAAGTGGCTTGAAAGAATTGCAGATCATACAACAAATATATGTGAATGGACAATTTATTTAGTTACAGGAGAAAAAAATAATTTAAACGAATAGATTTTGCTTATTCTACAAAAACTACATTTAAAGAAATAAATATATTATTTAATAATCAACCCTAGGTGGATAGTATTATATTTAAAATATTGTAGTGGAGTAGTGATTATGGAGAAAAAAAGATTAATAATTTTTTCAATATTTTTTTGTATTAGTATACTAATGATAGGAACAGGATGCAACAAACTTTCCTTAAGTAAAGAAAAAAAGCCTAAGAGCATTAAAATAATTTGTGAAGATACAGTTTTTCCTATGGTAAATGATTTAGTACGTGATTATAATTTAAATAATGACTCTGTAGTTACTTTGGAAACAGCTCAGAGAGAGAGTGCTTTTAATGAACTAGATAATTCCAAAGTAGATGTATTGATTGGTTATGTTGAGCAAGATAATAAGAAAATTAAAAATGAAATATTAGCTTATGATGGGATAGGCGTTATTGTTAACAAAAGTAATACAGTTAGTAGCATCTCAAATCAAGAATTAAAAAAAATATTTACTGGTAAAATAATAAATTGGGAATCGTTAAATTGGGATTCAAATACAATAGTTCCTGTGGCTTTTAAGGAGACTTCTAATTTAGTACAACAAGGATTTGATACTCAAATAAAGGATACTCCAGTAAAAGAAGAAATGAGCCAAAAGACTCAATATGTATCAAGTGTAGAAGAAATGAAAAATTTTGTTGCTCAAGATAAGAATGCTATAGGTTTTATACCAGGACAGTGGTATAATAAAGAAAGTAAGTTCTTAAAATTGGGAGGTATTGAAATTACTACCTCTAGTTTGAAAAATAAACTCTACTCGTTAAGAGTCCCAATAAAATTATATTATTCTAAAGAAAAAGAAACAATGTTAAAGGAACTTTTTCAGTATTTTAACAGTGAAGACGGTAAAAAGATTATAAGAAAATATTGCATAGAAGCATTTTAGTACCTCCTTCTTAGGAGGTATTTTTATTCTGTAATAAATTATTAAGACTGGGTTAGTTAAAAACTTAAAAATAGGCGATATATGCATTTTTTTCTTCTTTTATGGTTTATTACGTTGACTTAGGTATTTAATTCATGTAATATATTCAATGGAATACTATAATTTATTATTAGGCTATTGCTTAGAGTAAATTATATTGTTATATGGTTAAAAGTGGTATTTAATCTTAATATAATATGTCTAATTCTTCATAAACTCTTAAATCTATAAGGGTATGGTAAAGCAGGAGGTAAAAATGAAAAATCAAATAGCTAAGATACTTCCAGGAAGTATTGCAGAAGAAATTGAGTTAGAAGTAGGAGATAGATTAATTAGTATAAATGGCAATGCCGTAATAGACATTATAGATTACAAATTTTTAATTACAGATGAACTTCTTACAATTGAAATTGAAAAAGTAGATGGAGAGATTTGCGAAATTGAATTTGAAAAGGATTATGATGAAGATTTGGGAATTCAATTTGTTGATGCCATTTTAGATAGGCCAAAGAGTTGTCATAATAAGTGTATATTTTGTTTTATTGACCAATTGCCTGGCGGAATGAGAGATACCTTATATTTTAAAGATGATGATTCAAGATTATCATTTTTTCAAGGTAATTTTGTAACATTAACTAATATGGAGGATGAAGACATCGACAGGATTATAAGATATAATATAAGTCCTATAAATGTTTCAGTTCACACTACTGATGTTGAACTTAGAAAGATAATGTTAAACAATAAATTCGCTGGAAACGTATATGACAGATTAAAGAAACTATCTAAAGCAGGAATTAAAACTAATTGTCAAGTGGTTTCTTGTCCTGGTATTAATAATGGACCAGAACTTATAAAAACTATTGAAGATTTGTATAAACTTTATCCAAGTATTGAAAATCTAGCGGTAGTACCAGTTGGTATAACAAAGTTTAGAAAAGGTTTGTTTAATTTGAAATTGTATGATAAGAATACTGCAGAAAAGGAAATACAAAGTGTTAAACTATTGCAGAAAAAATATATAAGTGAAATAGACTCACCTTTTGTTAGGTTATCTGATGAATTTTATGTTGTAGCGGGCATTGATGTTCCTGATGAGTCGTTTTATGATGGTTATTCTCAACTTGAAGATGGGATTGGTATGATTAGACTACTTAGAAGTGTTATTGATGAGGATATATCAAAACTAAATCTTAATAATAGTGGTAGCTTTACTTTTGTAACAGGCCACTCAGCTTATGCAGAAATATTGAAGGTAGCGCAAATAATTACAAAATGTAACAATAAGATTAAAATTGATGTTAGAGAAATAACAAACGATTTTTTTGGAGAGACTATTACAGTAGCAGGTCTTTTAACAGGAAATGATATAATTAAGCAAATGGAAGGTGAAAACCTAGGTGAATTTCTAATGATTTCTAGTAATATGCTAAAAAGCGGGTATGAACTTGGGAATAATGATAAGCAAGTTTTTTTAGACAATGTTACAATAAGTGATTTAGAAAAAAGCTTAAATACTAAAGTTTTAATATGTGATTATTCTGGAGAAGATTTAATCCATATAATAAACCAAAATAGTCAGGAGGAAAAATAATGGCAAAACCAATAGTTGCAATAGTAGGAAGACCTAATGTAGGTAAATCTACATTATTTAATAAGTTAGCAGGACACAGGATATCAATAGTTGAGGATACACCAGGTGTAACAAGAGATAGAGTGTATGCTGATGCAGATTGGCTTAGGCATAACTTTACTATAATTGATACAGGTGGTATCGAAGTCGAAAGTCAAGATATTATTTTAGCTCAAATGAGAAGACAGGCGCAAATTGCTATAGAAACAGCGGATGTTATAATATTTATTGTAGATGGGAAACAAGGACTTACAGGCTCAGATTATGAAGTTGCACAAATGCTAAGACAAAGTAAAAAATCGATAGTTCTCGTAGTAAATAAAATAGATCATCTAGAACTCGAAGCTAATGCGTTTGAATTTTATAATCTAGGTATAGGTACGCCTTTTGCTATTTCAGCAACTCAAGCTTTAGGACTTGGTGATATGTTAGATGAAGTAGTAGCACATTTTGAAAGTGTTTATTCAAACACAGAAGATGCGGAATATATTCAAGTTGCGGTGGTTGGTAAGCCAAATGTTGGTAAATCATCACTCATAAATAGATTGCTAGGAGAAGAGAGAAATATAGTAACTGATATTGCAGGTACTACAAGGGATGCAATAGATAGTAAACTAGAAACTAAGGAAGGTAAATTTATTCTTATAGATACTGCTGGAATAAGACGAAAAAGTAAAGTTGAGCAAGGAATTGAGAGGTATAGTGTTATTAGATCACTTGCTGCAGTTGAGCGTGCTGATGTTGTTATATTGATACTAACGGCTACAGAGGAACTAAGTGATCAAGATGAGAAGATTATTGGTTATGCTCACGAAATGAAGAAAGCTATTTTTGTTATAGTAAATAAATGGGATCTTATCGAAAAAGATACTAAAACTATGCTTGAGTATAAACAAAGAATACAAGGTGGATTAAACTTTATGGCATATGCACCATACTTATTCATATCTGCAAAAACAGGTCAAAGAGTACATAAGGTATTGTCAACAATAAAAGAATGTTTCGATAATTATTCGAAAAGAATTTCTACAGGTATACTTAATGAGGTTGTGAATAAGGCTGTACTTATGAATGAACCTCCAACAGTTGCAAACAAGAGACTTAAAATTTTCTATGTTACTCAAGTAGATTCAAAACCGCCAACATTCGTATTCTTTGTAAATAATCCAAATTTGCTACATTTCTCATACCAAAGATATTTAGAAAATCAATTGAGAAGTAGTTTTGAATTTATAGGAACTGGTATAAAACTTATATTCAGAGAAAGGAAGGCATAGAATGTCAAAAGTTGCTTTTTTAGGTGGTGGGAGTTTTGGTACTGCATTATCAATATTGCTTGCCAAAAAAGGAATAACAGTTAATTTATGGGACAGAAAACTTAGTGTTATTGATGATATCAACATTAAGAGAGAAAACATTAAATATTTACCCAGTATTATCGTACCAGCAGGAGTAACGGCATTTACGCAAATAGAGAAAGTTGTATTTAATGCTGATATAATTGTTTTAGCAGTACCTTCACATGCAATTAGGGATTTAAGTAAGAGGATAGCGCCGCATTTAAAAGACAATCAAATTGTAGTTAGCATAGCAAAAGGAATTGAAGAGGGTTCATCAAAAAGAATTTCAGAGGTCATAGAAGAGGAAATTAAAGGTAACCCTATAGTTATACTCTCAGGTCCTAGTCATGCAGAAGAAGTTGCCTTAGATATACCAACAACTGTAGTTGTTACATCAAAAAAAATTGAATATGCAAAAATAGTTCAAGATACTTTTATGACTAGTAAATTTAGAGTCTACACTAATGAAGACATTATTGGAGTAGAGATAGGTGGTGCAGTTAAAAATATTATTGCATTAGCTGCAGGAATTTCAGACGGTATAGGTTATGGTGATAATTCAAAGGCTGCTCTTATGACAAGAGGAATGAGTGAGATTATAAGAATAGGCACAAGACTTGGAGGCAAAGCTGAAACGTTCTATGGATTAACAGGTATGGGTGATCTTATAGTAACATGTACTAGTATGCATAGTAGAAATAGAAGGGCCGGCATTATGATTGGCAAGGGCATATCTATGGAAAAAGCTTGTCAGGATATAGGTATGGTAGTTGAGGGTATAAAAGCTACAAGGGCTTTTTATGAACTCAAAGAAAAACTAAAGATTTCTATGCCTATTACCGATGTGTTATATAAGGTGTTATTTGAAAATAAAGATCCAAAATATGGAGTTTACGAATTGATGTCAAGGAATAAAAAAGATGAGATTTAATGATATTCTAGGAAATTATTACAGCTCATAAACTTCTAATTACTAATATTAAACCGATTTTTGTTATTCATTAACAAAAAATCGGTTTTTTAAATATATTTTTAATCTGTAGTAATAATTTATGGGTTTCATAAGTATATTTATATTGATAATAATAAGTATTAGGAGGGTATATCTTGGACAATTTTGATATATATAAAGATATAGCAGAGAGAACACAAGGGGATATTTATGTAGGGGTTGTAGGGCCAGTTAGGACTGGAAAATCTACATTTATAAAAAGATTTATGGAGCTTATGGTAATTCCAAACATAGACAATCCTCATAAAAAAGAAAGAGCTAAAGATGAACTTCCCCAAAGTGGTTCAGGAAAATCAATTCATACGACTGAACCTAAATTCGTGCCAAATGAGGCAGTTGAAATTCAGTTTGAAGGTGCAACTAAATTTAAAGTTAGAATGGTTGATTGCGTTGGGTATATTGTTAAAGGCGCCATTGGATATGCAGATGGAGATGCTCCTAAAATGGTAAATACACCTTGGTATGACCATGAGATACCATTCGAGGAAGCAGCTGAG
This sequence comes from Clostridium sp., assembly GCF_050717545.1. Taxonomy (GTDB): domain Bacteria; phylum Bacillota; class Clostridia; order Clostridiales; family Clostridiaceae; genus Clostridium_AD. Next base: position 86,186 of record NZ_JBOITN010000030.1, on the reverse strand, counting down.
ATAGGAACTAAAAAGGTAATAAATGAGCACTCAACAATTGGCCTTTTAATTACTACTGATGGTTCTATCACAGGAATAGAAAGAGCAGAGTATTTAGAAGCTGAAACAAGGGTGGTTGATGAACTTAAATCTATAAATAAGCCATTCATAATGGTGCTTAATTCTAGAAATGCAGCAGCTCCAGAGACGGCTGTTTTAGCAAAAGAGCTTGAAGAAAAATATGATGTTCCAGTTCAAGTTATGGATGTTGTAAATATGAACGAAGGAGATATTTCTAATATATTCCAAAGAATTCTTAAAGAATTTCCAGTTAAAGAAATTAACATAGATATGCCAGAATGGATTGAAAACTTAAATTCTAAACACTGGGTAAAAGTTGGTTTTATGAAGTTCTTAAAAGATATGAGCAAGGATATTTTTAAAGTAAGAGATATAAATAAATCTTTGTTAAGTTTTAAAGAAGTTGATTTCTTAGATTCAGCAAAACTGGATGAAATGAATATGGGAGAAGGAACTGCTAGAGTTAGTATAACTCCTAACCATGAATTATTTTATAAAATACTAGGTGAAACTTGTAATTGTGAGATAAAAGGTGAAAATGATTTATTGACTCTAATGGGTGAATTTTCTAGAGCCAAAGTGGAATATGATAAAATTGCTGAGGCATTAAAAGATGTTAAGGAGAAGGGATATGGACTAGTAGCACCACTCCTATCAGAAATGACATTAGAAGAGCCGGAAATTGTACAACATGGTGGTAGATATGGTGTTAAATTAAAGGCGTCAGCACCTTCTCTTCATTTTATTAAAGCAGATATACAAACAGAGATATCACCTATTATGGGCACAGAAAAGCAAAGCGAAGATTTCTACAAATCAATTTTAGAGCAGTTTGAGAATGATAAATCTCAAATATGGCAGAGTAATATGTTTGGTAAATCATTAGAGGTATTAGTTAAAGAAGGTCTTCAGAACAAGTTGTTTAAAATGCCTGATGATGTTCAAGTTAAAATACAGAAAACTTTGCAAAGAATTATAAATGAGGGTAATGGTAGTTTGATCTGCATTATATTATAAGAATATTTCTTACGGATCAAAGTTAAACTAAATATTAAAAGAATATTAAATTATACAAGCAAAAGAAAATAGGTCATTAAAAGCCTGTAACCTAACGGTTGCAGGCTTTTGGTCGTAGTGAGGTATTATAGTATATTTAAGTATTAATCAATTATTGTTAAATATAAACGCAAAGTGTATTATATTATATATAGAGTAAATAATAATTAAATAAATTACAAAATTCTAGTAGAGAGTTGGAGATGTAGAAATGTTAGATATAGAAATTAGAAAAAACTTATTAAGAGAAGGAATTCATCCAGATGCTGTAAAAGCATTAGATGAGAAGGGAATATGTCTATTTGATATTAATAGTACTAGAGATGTATGTTTTGAACTAATAGATGGAGGTACTAAGTTCAGTTGTGAACAAAGCACTTTAGATAATGGATTGTATTTTGTTAAAATTCTAAATTAAGTTAATCAACATTATTTGATGATTCAATTTGTAATAGTAGTTTTTGAGTAGGGATTCTATTTCCTGCATATCCTACTAAATTTCCACCTTTACCAATTACTCTGTGGCATGGGATAATTATAGGCAAAGGGTTGCATCTATTAGCTTGTCCAACAGCCCTAGCAGCGTTAGGGTTTCCAATGGATTTTGCAATTTCCAAATAACAACGTGTTTCCCCATAGGGAATATCTTTAAGGGCACTCCACACCTTTTGTCTAAAAATTGTACCTTCCATAGACAATTGTATATCAAATTTTTTTCTTTTACCTTTGAAATATTCATCTAGCTGAGTTATAACATTTGTACATAACTTCTTATCTCTAGGAATTGGATCATATTTCTTAGTATATTCAATCCAATCGTTCTCGAAAATTACTACCTTTTTCAATCCAATTTCATCTACAACTACATGTATAAGACCAATAGGCGAATTATAAGTATCGTAACCAATGTTCACAAAATGCCTCCTAAGCGAAAATGATTTCTTTAAATCAAAGGTATCATAAGATTTTCATTATGTCTAGGATTAAATGAATTCCAGTAAATAACTCTTTTTTTTTAGTGCAAACAATGGTAAAATAAGAACAAACGTTTGTCAGGAGATATAAATGGATGTAATGAGAAAACTTGAAATATTATCAAATTCAGCAAAGTATGATGCTTCTTGTTCTTCCAGTGGTTCGAATAGAAAGAACACAAAGGATGGTATAGGTAATGCAGCATCATCGGGAATTTGCCACTCATGGTCACAAGACGGAAGATGTATTTCACTACTTAAAATTTTGTATACGAATAAGTGCATATATGATTGTAAATATTGTATTAATAGATCTAGCAATGAATTGGAACGGACGAGTTTTACTCCTAAAGAAGTAGTAGATTTGACTATAAATTTTTATCGAAGAAATTATATAGAAGGACTCTTTCTAAGCTCAGCTGTGGAAGGAAATCCTGATTACACTATGGAGAATCTAGTTAAAATAATAAAAGAACTAAGGCTAGTTCATAAATTTAATGGCTATATTCATGTAAAAGCTATTCCAGGAGCTGACCCTAAATTCATATATGAGGCAGGTCTGTATGCAGATAGAATGAGCGTAAACATAGAATTACCATCTGAGAAAAGCTTAAAACTCTTAGCACCTCAAAAAAATAAGGCAGATATATTAAAACCTATGGGACTTATTAAACATAGTATAATAGAATCCAATGAATATAAGAAAAAAGGTTTTAGAGTTCCTAAATTTACACCTGGGGGGCAAAGTACACAGATAATGGTAGGAGCAACAAATGAAAGTGATTTAAGTGTAATTAGTCTTACTGAAGGTTTATATAATTCTTTTGGACTTAAGCGAGTGTACTACTCGGCTTATGTACCAGTTATGGAGCACGCAAATTTACCGGCTCTACAAACAACTCCACCACTTTTAAAAGAACATAGAATGTACCAAGCAGATTGGCTTCTGCGGTATTATGGTTTTAAGGCAAACGAATTGCTAGATAATCTGAATCCTAATTTTGATTTAGAACTAGACCCTAAAGCCTTTTGGGCATTAAATAATTTAGATAAATTCCCAGTAGAAGTAAATAATATCCCTTACGAGATATTGATTAGAGTGCCTGGTATAGGAGTAAAATCAGCTACAAGGATTATAAAATCGAGAAGACTCTGCAATCTTACTTATGACAACTTAAAAAAACTAGGGGTAGTGCTTAAGAGAGCTAGATTCTTTATAACCTGTAGTGGTAAATTTTATGGTGATAAGTCAATGGAAAGCTCGAGGCTTAAAAATCATTTATTGGATCATGAAAGTTTCGATAAACCTCAACAAATAAGTTTGTTTAATTTAAGGAGTGATTTATTTGTTTAGATATCTTTATGATGGGAGCTTCGATGGGTTTTTATCTGCTATATATGCTTGTTACTATAATAAAACTCCTGACAATATAGAAAGTGAAAATAATTATAGTATTGATATGTTATATGAGGATAAGTTTATAGAAACTGATACAGTAAAATCAAATAAAGTGTCTGAAGCTATAATTAATAAAATATCAAAGGAAACTTTGATTCATATATATCAGGCATTTTTATCGGAAACTGCTGGAATGGAATTTATATTATTCAAATATATACAGTTAGGTTTTAAGATAGGGAGCAAGGTTAATGATTTTCTTACGGATGAAATCGTAAATGAAGTCGAAAAATATTCTAGAAAGGTAGGCCTTGAAGCACATAGATTTTTGGGATTAGTTAGATTTCAGGAATTTAAAGGCGGCATATTGTATGCAGCCATTGAGCCTACACATAATATTATAGAACTTATAGGAAATCACTTTAAATCAAGATTGTCCAATGAGAAGTGGATTATTCATGATGTAACACGGAGAATCGGTATAGTTTATGATAATAATGAATGGACATTACGAGATATAAAATTTGAAAAACTTGAAAGTCATGAGAGGGAAGAGTTATTTTATCAAAATCTTTGGAAAATATTCCATAAAAGTGTTTCTATAAAAGAAAGAAGTAATGAAAAATTACAAATGCAACATATGCCTAAAAAATATTGGAATAATTTAATAGAGATGAAATAACATAATTAGTACACGAATTAACCCTATTAAGTGGATTACTTTTTTTATATTTGAGTTATCCATTTTAAAAATATCGATAATCGTGATATAATAGACGTGAAGATAATTAATAAGTTATTGTTAATTAAAGGAAGGAACGATTATATGAAAAAGTCATTAGAATATGTAGAAGTTGAAAGTCCTAGTATAAGTATTGAAAGAAAAAAAAATATGATGGAAAAAATCTACAAAACATTAGAAGAATTAGGAGCTAATAGTAAGGAAACAGCTAAAACTAGTAAAGAAATAAATAATGCTATTCCTAAACCGACTATAACTAAAGAAATGGATGATGCTAAAAAAATCAAGAAAGTACAATTGAATACACCTTCATTTGTAGGCTCGCTTTCAGGAGTTATGTCTAAGTCTAAAATACTTGGGAAAGTATATAACGTAGAAAAACAAGAAACTACTTGGTATGTAAACGGGAATATAAAAATGATTAATGATATTGATCCAAGGAATATGTAATATTTGTTAGTTGATTGCCATGTAGAAGTACATAGCTAGAGCAAAAAAACTAAGACTTAACAATTAAGGCTTAGTTTTTTTTGTAACTATATATTTATTTACAAAAAATATAATTTAAATAAGTAACATTTTGTTAAATATAAACTTCAACTTGATTTACGTAAAGCTAAATCTAATTTTTTCAGCATAAAATCCACATCATTTTCTGTAATAACGAGAGGTGGCTGAAAAGCTAGGACATTTCTGCCAAGTCCATTTTTACCTAAAAGAACTCCCTCACCCTTTAAAATTTCTAAAATAGAATCAGCTTCTTTAAAGGCAGGTTCACCATTTTCTTTTAATAGTTCGATGCCTTGCATAAGTCCCTTGCCGCGAACATCATAAATTATTGGATATCTTTAATATTAATACTAATTGTTAATACTAATGTGAGTGTTAACAATTTTTTTTCATATGTACCCCCTATAAATAATATAATTAAGAAGTTATAAAAGTTATAAAAATATAATACATGATAAAATCATATATTTAACTAAAATTATATAAAGGATTAAATGAAATGTAAATAACGCAAAAATTATAACACTTGCTTAACCTCATGTAAATGGTTGACAGTTATTTCGTCAATATATATATGAACTAAATTAACAAAATATATTTTAAATGACCAAATTATATCTTTGTTTGCACTGGTAAATTTGTTGTGATAAAATTTTAACTAAGAAGTGTATAAAAGATTAAAGGGTAAGATTTGATGTTAATAACATATTATTATAATTTTATAGTTGAGGTATTTATAAATAATAATTTTAAAACTAAGGGAGAATATACTATGAGTGAAAAGAAAAGAATAGCTATACTTGGTGGAGGGTATGGTGGTGTATTAACTGCAAAGAAACTGGCTAAAAAATTCAAAAAAAATGAAAATGTCGAAATTACACTTATAGACCAGAATCCATACCATACATTACTTACAGAGCTCCATGAAGTAGCCGCAGATAGGGTATCGGAAGATTCTATTAGAATTGATTTCAAAAAAATATTTGCGAAAAGAAAAGTAAATGTTGTAATGGATAAAATTACTGAGTTAGATTTTAAAAATAATAAATTAAAATCTGAAAACAATACATATGAATATGATTATTTAGTTGTTGGTGCCGGATCTAAACCAACTTACTTTGGAATAAAAGGTGCGCAGGAATATTGTCACAAATTATGGTCATTCGAAGATGCTGTATCATTAAAAGAACATATTCTTCATATGTTCAGAAAAGCTGTAAAACAAACCAATAAAGAAGAAAGAAAAAAATTATTAACTTTTATTGTTGTTGGTGGCGGATTTACCGGTGTTGAAATGATGGGTGAATTAGGTGAATGGAAAGAAAGATTATGTAAGGACTTTTATATAGGGGAAGAGGAAGTTACATTAATTTTGGCAGATGATTTGCCTAAGATATTGCCTAATTTTCCAGACAAGCTAATAGGCAAAACTAAAAAAAGACTTATGAAATTAGGGGTAAAAGTACTTACTAATGCCGGTATAACCGAGGTTACTAAAGATTGTGCTACAATAAGAAATAACGGTATAGTTGATACGTATACAGTTATATGGACAGCTGGGGTTGAAGGCTCAGATATTATAGGCAATATGGAAATTGAACAAAAAGGAAGAAAAAGGATAGTAACTGATGATAAACTTCAATCGTTAGATTATAAAAATGTTTCAGTTGTTGGTGATAATATTTTCTTTATACCAGAAGGTGAGGAAAGACCTCTACCTCAGATGGTAGAAAATGCAGAATCATCAGCTGAGTTAGTTGCACATAATGTTCATAGTGACATAACAGGCGGTGAAAAGAAAGCCTACAAACCAACATTTCATGGTGCTATGGTATGTATAGGTGGTAAATATGGTGTAGCAAACATTGGAACAGGAAAAAAATTCTTTGCTTTATCTGGATTCTTTGCATTATTTGTTAAGCATTTTATAAATGTTGTTTACTTCATTCAAGTTGCTGGATTTAACAAATGTTGGTCATATATATCTCATGAATTTTTTCATGTTAAAGATAATAGAAGTTTCTTAGGTGGATATTTTTCTAAATCATCTCCAAATTTCTGGTTAGTACCATTAAGAATGTTTTTAGGGTATAAGTGGCTATCAGAAGGACTTGCAAAATTACCTAGTATAATAGCAGATCCCTCAAAAATATTCTTAATACCTGCCCCAGTGGTTGATGGAGCAACAGCTGCGACAGCAGCGGCTGACACTGCAGTAGAAGGAGCCACAGCTGCGGTAGTTGCCTTGCCAGTGCCAGATTTTATAGCAAAAATAGTTAAATGGTCTATGGATACATTCTTTTATACAAGTGATGGTGGATACACAACTTTAGCCGCAGTTTTCCAAACATGTATGGTAATCGCAGAAATATGTGTAGGATTATTACTTATAGTTGGATTATTTTCAGCTTTAGCATCCCTTATGTCTATTGCAATGGGTGCAATGATTTGGACTTCTGGAATGGCGCCAACTGAGATGTTATGGTACTTAATAGCAGGAGTTGCACTTATAGGTGGTTCCGGAAGTACATTTGGTATGGATTACTATGTATTACCAATCTTGAAAAAGTATTGGAAGAAACTAAGATTTGTTAAAAAATCTTATTTGTATATAGATTAATAATCATATTTTTAAATAATAATTAAAGAAAATATTTTATAAATCGAATGTCCTTTTAATTATTTTTAAAGGGACATTCGATTTTGTAGTGGAATACTTATAATAGGTAATTAGCAATTTATTAATTTAAAATAAAACCTATAAAAATAATTGGACAAAGGTGATAAAATGAGTATATTTTGGGAAAAATACCCTGATATTGCAAAAGAACTAGATAATGTAAAAGAATTAATTAAAGATAATGTGAAATCTAGTGAAAAAGAGTTTGATGAAGCTATATCTCCTTTAGTTAATGCAGGTGGGAAGATGTTAAGACCTGCATTTTTACTATTAGCAGCAAAATTTGGAAAGTATGACGCCAAGAAAATGCAAAATTTAGCAGCAGTTATTGAGATGATGCATATGGCAACACTAGTTCATGATGACATTATTGACGAGTCTAAACTTAGACGTGGAGTAGAAACGGTGCAGCATAAGTATAGCAAGGAATATGCAGTTTATATAGGTGATTTCTTATTTTGCCAATGTTTTATTATGGTATCTGAATTTGGATATTCTACAGAAATATTAAGAGATATTTCAAAAGCAATATCAAAAATATGCATGGGAGAGATACGCCAATATAATATTAGATACATAAGAAATACAAGTCTTAAAAAATATATAAAGATTATATCAGGCAAAACAGCTGCATTATTTGCTATGAGTTTTTACGCTGGAGCAAAAGAATCTAATTGTAATGAGAAAACCTCGAAACTACTTGGACGAGTTGGTTATTATATAGGTATGGCTTTTCAAATAATAGATGATTTACTTGATTACAGTGGTGATACTAATAAACTTGGGAAAAGTGCTCAAAGTGATTTAATAAAAGGATATTATACGTTACCATTAATATATGCATTATCTGAAGATACAGATAATAAAATTTCTGCTATTTTAGATAATACATCATTAAATGAAAAAGATGTATCAAATATAATTATACTGGTTAATAAATATAAAGGAATAGATAAAGCTAGAACCTTAGCTGATAAATATACGAAAAAAGCTTTTGATTATATAGAAAAGCTACCTAACTGTAAAACTAAAGAAATAATAAAAGATATTGCACAAAAATTATTAAATCGTAATTTCTAGTTAATCATAGAAATGTCAAATGAATTTAATGAAATGATAGATAAGAGGTGGAAGGAATATGGTATTAAAGAAACTTAAAAGTTATGGGGAATTAGTTATGTTTTCACATACATTATTTTCTCTTCCATTCGCTTTAATATCAATGATTTGGGCAGCACAAGGGTTACCTTCTGCTGTCACAATATTTTGGATATTAATTGCACTAATTGGAGTTTAGTTATCACGGAAAATGGTAGAAAAGTTTTCGATTATGAGGTTGAAATTAATTTTGAAGAATGGGTTGAAAATATTAATAAAAACGATTATAGTAGGGTTATTATTGACTTTGGTTATTGGAATACCAGTAGGTATTTTAATGGGATACTTTAAAAAGATTGATGTAATCCTTTCTCCAATTGTATATTTCAATTATCCAATACCTAAAATTGCTTTACTGCCTATAATAATGCTTATTTTTGGATTAGGTGATTTGTGACATATCATTTTAAAAATGATATAATAATAACAAGCTATTTAAAAGTGGACGCTAAGTTACAGGGGAGGAAACTCATTTGAAAAAATTACTAGGACTAACTTTAATTATAGTTTTAGCAATGGTTTTAGCAACCGGACTAGGTGCCTGTGGTACTAAGACTATCATCTATGAAAAAGGGACATATGAAGGAAATGCTAAGGGACATGTAGGCCCTATAAAAGTACAAATAAAAACGGATCAATATGAAATAAAAGAAATTAAGATAATAGATCAACAAGAAATACCAATTATAGCTGATGCAGTTTATAATAAGATTCCAGCTAGGGTTATTAAAACAAATAGCACTGAGGTTGAAGTTGTAGCTGGAGCTACATATACAAGTAATGGACTAATTAGTGCTATAAAAAATGGGTTAGATAAAGCAAAAATAAATTAAACATAAATTAAACATAATATAAGGTGAGGGTATTATTGAAACTACAACAAAGATTAACAATTTTTATAAGTATTATAATATTAATTGTAATTGGTGGAATAGGGACTGTTACTTATTATCAGGTTAAGAATTCTGTAGAAACTCAAATGGGGAATAATGCTATGGATTTGGCAGTAACTATTGCATCAATTGATATAATTGAAAAAACTTTAGCAACTTCAAATGATTATAAAACCGTTCAAGATACAATAGAAAGTTTTAGAGATAAAACTAGATTTAAATATATTATAGTTATGGATATGAATGGAGTAAAATATTCCTATCCTTATGGAAATTCATTAGGAAAAAAATATGCTGATGGTGGAGAAAATCATGTACTTACTAAGGGTGAATCTTATGTTGCTAAAGATAAAAACGTATTAATTTCGGCCATAAGAGCTTTTGTTCCAATTTATTATAATGGAAAGCAGGTTGGCGCAGTTTTAGTAGGCCTTTTAACTGATACAGTATACTCAGAAATTAGTGTACACTTGTTTTATTTGAAAATAGCCTTAATAGGTGGCTTATTAATGGGGATAGCGTGTGCAGCGATTTTAGCAAATATAATTAAAAAAAGTATATTTGGTCTTGAGCCAAAAGAAATTGCACTGCTTTTAGGTCAACGAGATGTAATACTTCAAAATCTGAAAAATGGTATCTTAGCTGTTGATAAATATGGAGAAATTATACTATTTAATAAAACAGCTAAAAATATATTAAAACTTGAAGATGAGGATAAAGGGAAAAATGTTAAAGAGTTAACTTTCAATTATACAGATGAAATGATGGTGGTATTAAGGAACAAGACATCGGTGTACAATCAAGAAATTAAAATAAGTGATAATAAAACTCTTATGTGTAGCCACACACTATTAAAGAATCATAAAGATGAAATTATTGGCGTTGTTTCCAGCTTTCAGGACTTAACAGAGGTTAAGGGTATGGCTGAAGAATTAACAGGAGTAAAAAAGATGACATGTGACTTAAGATCACAGAATCATGAGTTTATGAATAAATTGCACACAATTTCAGGGCTATTGCAACTTGAAGAATATGATGAGGCAATTGAATATATTTCTCATGTATCTAAGGTTCGAGGTGAAGTTCTAGACATACTTAGTAAGAGAATTAAGAATGTTCATATAGCAGGGTTATTACTAGCCAAATACAATAAGGCTACAGAAGCAAAAATATCTTTAGAAATCGATACAAATTCTTATATGAATGAAATTCCAGATAATATAACAGTTGATGAAATATGTTCTGTTATAGGAAACCTTTTGGAAAACTCAATTGAAGAATTAGTGAAGTTTGAAAACGGGAAAATATTTATTGGATTAAATTCTAATAATGAATCTCTTAGAATTAGGATTCAGGATAATGGTCCCGGAATTAACAATAATATTATAGATAAAATTTTCGTTCGCGGTTTTACAACAAAAGATGGGAATAGAGGTTTCGGTCTTAGCATAATAAAGCAAATAATAGATTATGCTGGTGGAGATATAAATATTCTGCAAGATAATGGTACTATATGGGATATATATATACCGATGAAAAGGGGTAGAAAATATGATTAAAGTGCTTATTGTTGAAGATGATCCTATGGTAAGGGAGATTAATGAAAAATTTTTAAAAAAGGTTGAAGGGTTTATATTATATGATAGTGTTAATTCAATTCAAAAAGCAAAAGAAGCTATATTAGATGGTAACCTTGACCTTGTATTGCTAGATGTTTTTTTCCCTCAAGGAAAAGGCACAGACTTATTAAAGTGGATTCGCCAGGAAAATTTAAAATGCGATGTTATTTTAATTACTGCAGATAGGAACACGGAAACTGTAGAAGAAGCATTTCGATATGGAGCTGTGGACTATTTAGTAAAGCCATTTATGTTTAATAGATTTAAGGAAGCACTGCTTCAATTTAAGACCAGAAAAAATAGTTTTAAAAATATAAATAATGTGGAACAGTCAATTATTGATAAATATACTATAAAAGATAACCAACACACAATAGAATACAATGAAAACGTCGGTGACATTAAGGGTTTTAACCAATACACTTATGAAAAAGTAATAGGTGGTATTACGCAGATGAATGATAATTCTTTTACATCAGATCAGATAGCAGAAAACATTGGTGTTTCTAGAATAACAGCTAGAAGATATCTAGATTATCTAGAAAAGGAGAATAAGCTTTTGGTTGAAATGGAATATGGAAAGGTTGGTAGACCTAAAAACAAATATAGAATAAAATAAAAACATTAGTGCTACTAAAATGCACTAATGTTTTTATTTTCCATGCTAAAATTCTTCAGTTTCTAATTTAAATCCTTCTATAACAATATCCTCATCTATTTCAATAAGGAGGCATCGTCTTCCATCCTTGTTTCTTACCTGTCTGACTGAATTTAGATCTTTAGGGGTCAAAGTAATATTCGCCATTTCGCTAGTAATCTTGATAGATTTAGAATTGAATTCAGGCACAATATTATTTATTTTAAACTCATACTTACTACCACAAGTTTCTTCAAAAGCGGTTTCTATATCGCATAAGAGTTCAGCACCACAATTATTAAGGATATTTTTAACATCCGGGGCACCAAGAGTAGGAGTTTCACCGTCTTCAGCTTGCTGTGAAATTTCATATATATTCACATAAATGTCTTGCATAAGTTCAGGTCTTATCTTGTCCCCAATTATAGATTTTAGTATATCACTAAAGCAATTTTTTTCATCTTCAGCAGTAAATTTAAAACCACAGTTAAGAACATTTTCAATAAATGAGGTATTTAATTCTTTAGGTTTTGATGCGTAATATAAAATTTTATTCACATCAGAATATCCGCTAGTTAAACTAGGGTACATGAAGCCCTCTAAAGGAGAATTAAGATTGATGACTGTATCTAATGCTGAATTCGCTTTGAATTCTTTATCAGCATAATCAAACTTAAGGGTTCTTTTGGGGATATCTATTTTATTTATACTTGATAAAATAAAATTAAAGGATTGAACTGCATCATCAATGCTTTCATCTGCATCCATGTTTCTATGGCTAGAACCTAGCCAGTATTCGGCTTTAATAAAAGTAACAACTATGTCAGTTTCATATTTATAATTTGCTGCAATTTTTTTTATAAGTTTATTAATGTGATTCTCAATTTGAGATTTATCTGTTGCTTTTAAAGCGTTAGCTAATATGTTTTGAGTATTATCTTCTTCTATTTCTTCATCTTCTTTTTCAATGTTTTGAAAATCCAACTCGAAAATTTTAGTGTCAAGAGCACCTGTAAGAACTTTCTTGAAATTTCTAAGAAATAAGTCTTTTTTATCCATATCCATTCTATCAAAGTAATCAAACTCTGAATGAATAACTGGCTCATAATCAATTTGCACATTATCCTTTTTTAGATAAACACTATAAATTTCCTGGATTTTCATCATACTACTATCTAATTTAAACTCTTTTCTTATGTCTGCCAACTCTTTTTTATTCATAATCAGACCTCTTTTCGCTATTATTTTATACTATGAATATGAAAATAAAAAAATATTAATAATTTTCTACAAACCAGTTTATTAATTTTTTAGCAATGCTTATTCCAGTTGGTGTTATGGGCAAGAAGTAATTTTCCATCATTTATAACAGCTACAATAATTGCCGGCGATATCCTAGGATAATTCGAAAGTCCGCATTTTGGACATTTTTTTGACATCTCTCTATCAACGTTGTGAGTTAATATACCACATTTACCACAATATAGATTATTATTATTCCAGTTTACTAGCTGAATTGCTCTGCCTCCAATCTATACTTATATATTGTCAATTTATAAACTAATTATATCATATGATAAAGGTATTTTATATTTAAAGTTGATATGATTTGATGTTAGTTTACATAATTTGAATTATGTAAACTAACATCAAAATGTAAACCAATTTAATATTAATAAAAAAATATATAATATAACTGAAGTAATTAAAATATATGATCAAACAAAAAAATATATCAACTATTGTAACTGTTTTGCAAATTTAAAAGACTATATTAACTAATTTGATATAAGGCATTTTTTTATCATGTTATTTTGGTATAATAATTGTTGTAATAATAAATAATATTAGTTATTGGTTTTTACTATATTATTTAATCTAAATTTTAATATAAGGAGGTTTCAATATGATACCAACAGCACATATTGAAGTAAAAGAAGAAGGAATTATCGCAAAAACAGTATTAATGCCTGGTGATCCATTACGCGCTCAATTTATTGCAGAAACATTTTTAGAAAATGTTAGCAAATTTAATAATGTACGAAATATATTTGGATATACTGGTACATATAAAGGTCGAAAAATTTCTGTTATGGCAAGTGGTATGGGTATGCCTAGTATTGGTATCTACTCATATGAGTTATTTAAATTTTATGGCGTAGAAAATATTGTACGAATCGGTTCGTGTGGTGCTTATACGCCTAGTTTAAATTTATATGATGTAATACTTTGCACGAAGGCTTGGAGCGAATCCAGTTATGCAAAAGTTCAAAATGGATGTGAAGATGATACAATTTCAGCATCACAAGAGTTAAATGATAAATTAGAGAAAATTGCAAAAGATTTAAACATAGAAATTCATAAAAATATAATTCATTCAGCTGATGTATTTTACAGAGAAAATTTTAATGAATATAAAAACATTTATGAAAAACATGGTTGCACTTGTGTAGAAATGGAATCATTTGCTCTATTTCATAATGCAAATGTCTTAGGGAAAAAAGCAGCTTGCTTATTAACAGTCTCTGACAATTTAGCAACTCATGAATTAACAACCTCACAGGAGAGGCAAAACGCATTTACTAACATGATGAAAATAGCTTTAGAGATGGCTGAATAAAATGGTAATAAGGAGTATATTATGAGAAAAGTTTATAAGGACCCAAAGGAACTAGGAACATGTTTAAAGGATTTAGTTGATTTTTATTTAGATGATGTGATGACATATGACAAGTTAAAAGGAAAGATAGACATCTTATTCAATGCAAATGGAGATAGACTATTTAAAGAGGGTAGAGTTCCCTTAAAGATATCTAATATATTAGGTGACACTAGAGTGGATGTTATCAAAAAGATATTATTACCATAGTAAAATTAATTGTATAATTATAGATAAATCAAAAAAACTGTGCACTTGAAATAATGTGTACAGTTTTTTTATTAATTAAAGTGTATAAATTTAAGGACTTTATCGTAATTGCTACACTTATTAAATAATAATTTGCTTGTATATATCTCGCTAAAATTATATACTGTATTAAGGTAAAATATGTTTAACGATACTTCAGAAGGAAAGTCTTCCACTTCTATAAGTGGGAGTTAATTATATTTTTAGAGGAGAAATTTATGAATTTTATGATAAAAAAGAATAAAACTAGGATAGTGATTGTTTTTTTTGCTACTATTTTAGTTATGACGGAATTGATTTTTCTATTACCAACCGTTCGTACATTTGCAGTAAACGGTAGGACAAAGATAATTGTTCATTATGCTAAAAGTTCAAGCAGTGGAATGAAATGGAATGTATTATTTTGGGCTGGTGAAAGCGATGGAAAACAAGTCGATTTTATAACAAAGGATGCATTTGGTAAGGTCTGTGAGGTAGAATTAGATGGTCAATTTGATAAAGTAGGGTTTGCAATTTGTACGAGTAAAGGTGATAAGGACACTGGTGAAAATAGAATTATTGAAGATTTTAACAATGGTGTTGGAGAGATTTGGCTTAAAGAAGGTGACTCTAAGGTATACACCTCTGCTGCACAAGCATCTACTACAGGTATGTTAAATGACCAAAACAATTTAGATATAACTGGTGAAATTAAAGTTGCAAAGTTGGATGATTTGAATATAGTAACCATTAAAACAAATTTATCATTCTCACTCATCTCAAAGGATAATGAGTCCATTGAAGTAAAGTCAAATGGTGTTAAATTAAAAATAAAAGATATAACGAGTGATGAAGTTACGAATGGTCTTACAACCACAGCCAAGATAGAACTTAGTGAAAATGTTGATTTGGGACAAAAACTTACAGTCTCAAAAAACGGTTTTATGGAAAAGGAAATAATACTTGGTGATGTAATGGGAAGCGCTGGTTTTGAAAAAATGTTTTATTATGAAGCAAGCGATTTAGGAAATACATATTCCACGAGTAAAACAAGTTTTAGAGTGTGGGCACCAACCGCAACTGAGGTAAAACTTGTAACCTACACAAAATGGGATGATAAAATCGGTATAGAATCCAGTATGAAAAAAAGTGAAAAAGGTACATGGACTATTGAATTAAATGGAGATCAGAACGGTATATTTTATACCTATAAAGTTAATATTGGTGGGATTTGGCGTGAAGCTGTAGATCCCTATGCTCGTTCCGTATCTGTAAATGGTAACAAAGGAGCTGTAATTGACCTAAAAAAAACGGATCCTGTGGGCTGGAAGCCCAGTAAAAAACCTACTTTTTCAAATTTAAATGATGCAATTATTTACGAACTACATGTAAGAGATTTTTCTATAGATGAAAATAGCGGTATGTACAGCAAAGGTAAATTCTTAGCCCTTACTGAGAATGGAACGACTGGAGCTTCTGGCAATCAGACAGGAATAGATTACATAAAATCGCTAGGGATATCTCATGTTGAACTTATGCCAATTTTTGATTATGCCAGCGTTAATGAGCTTAGAAGTAAGCCACAATATAACTGGGGTTATAACCCAAAAAACTTTAATTCACCAGAAGGAAGCTATTCAACAAATCCTAGTAATCCTCTTTCGAGAGTTAATGAATTAAAACAAGCAGTACAATCTCTTCACGATAATGGTCTTAGAGTAAACATGGACGTAGTCTATAGCCAAACGTTCAGCAGCTATAATTCTAATTTAAATAAATTAGTTCCTGGATATTACTATAGATACAATGAAGATGGCACAGACTCAAACGAAAGCGGTTATGGTAATACTATAGCTAGTGAAAATGCAATGGCTAGGAAGTTCATTGTGGATTCTGTTGTGTATTGGGCAAAAGAATATAACATAGACGGATTTAGATTTGATCTTATGGATCTGATTGATATAAAAACAATGAATGAAATCAGAAAAAAATTAGATAATTTAGATCCCTCTATTATCATTATTGGTGCGGACTCAAATAATGGTACTACTCTTTCAGAAGATGAAGAAGCAACTCAGAAAAATGCGAGCAAAATGAGTGGAATAGCATTTTTTAATTCTTCTATAAAAAATGCCATAAGTGGTAGTGTATTAGAACCAAAAGCAAAGGGTTTTATTAACGGAAAAACTAATACTGAGATAGATATAAAAAAGGGAATAGTTGGCGGAATAGACTATTCAAGTACTATTAAAACTTGGGACAAAGTGGAGCCTGGACAATCTGTTACTTATGTCGAATCTCACGACAATAACACATTGTGGGATAAACTTCTTTTAACAAATCCTAAAGATAATGATGCAGTAAGATTAAAAATGCACAGAATGGCAGACTCTATGATTCTTACATCACAAGGAATTTCATTTTTCCAATCTGGACAAGAGTTTTTGAGAACTAAAGGTGGCGATAATAACTCGTATAAGTCTACTGATAGTGTAAATAAAATCGATTGGTCAAGGCAAGCTGAAAATATTGACACAGTTAATTATTTTAAAGGTTTAATTACACTTAGAAAATCACATCCTGCTTTTAGAATGACCTCTGCAGAAATGATTAAGAAAAACTTGAATTTTTTGAAAGTTCCTAAAAATGTTGTAGCGTATGAAATGCCGCATAATGCAAATATGGACACTTGGGCTGATATTGTTGTTGCATTTAATGCCAACAAGGAAGATATAACCATTAATCTCCCTAAAAAAGGTGTTTGGAACATTGTAGTAAACGGTGAAAAAGCCGGTGTTGATACCATAAAAAAGTCTAAGGGAAATTCACTTGTAGTGCCAGCATTAAGCACTGTTGTTGTTTACCATGAGATTCAAAACATATTTACAACGTTACCATTTTGGATTTATGCTATATTAGTTTTAAGTGGAATTTATATAATAATCATGATTATAAAACGTAATAAGAAAGCTTAATAGAAAGGTTGTGTTTTAACGACATTTCAGAAGGAAAGTCTCCCACTTCTACAAGTGGGAGATACATACCCTAACAAATAGAAAACTTCAGGGGGAGTATAAATCTCCTTCTGAAGTCGTTAATATTGCGGCTCCGCAGGAGATGATTTAATGTTTAATTTACTACAAAACGAAAGGAAGTATTTATACACAACCAATTATTCTAAAGATGAAGAAAGTCTGTGTAAAATGGAAATAAAGTCTCTTTTTAATAAAGTACTTGATGAAAAATATTTGTTTTCTGATATTTATGTTGATCCTTCTAGAAGCCCCTTTATGAAAAAATGTATTTCGATAATGTATACTGGGGAAACAATAGATCAAATTGTAAAACATATTGAAATGGACAAGCTAACCAGCACAAATTATAAAGTAGTCTATATTAATGCTACAGGTGAAAGCGTGGGTTTTCATGAGGGGCGCAGCATTGAATTCAAAATAGGTTTTAGTATACTTGGCGAAGCTGAAATGAAAAAACCAGACATTATTTTTGGAATAACAAAAATAGCAAACAAATGGATATTTGGCGAATGTGAAAGCAATACTTCGCAGTGGATACTTCATAATAAAAAACCGTTTTCATATTCAAATGCTTTAAAAGTAAATGTTTGTAGAGCCCTTGTTAATATAGCCGTAGGTAACAATTTAAATTGTAGTGTTATTGATCCATGTTGTGGCATTGGAACTGTGCTAATTGAAGCTATATCTATGAAAATTAATATTAAAGGATATGAAATAAACCCATATATAGGTGAAAATGCTAAAACAAATCTTCGGTATTTTGGATATGAAGATGTAATAACTATTGGTGATATGAATGATATGAATGATAAATTTGACGTGGCTATTGTTGATCTTCCCTATGGTATATTCACGCAAATTACACCTGATCAACAGTTATCTATAATGAATAGTACCCGTAAAATAGCAAATAGAATGGTAATAATTACATTTGATGATATGGAGCATCAAATTGCATCTGTTGGTTTCTGTATAGATGATAGATGTACTGTCTCTAAAGGAACCTTCAAACGGCATATATACATATGTAGTTAGTAATTTTAGTTTAAATATACGAAAGGACTTGCTAAACATTATTGTAGAATAATTTAAAATTCATAATAACTGCTTTTATTGATAATTATCTTGTATAATATAGTTATTATATAAGATAGGGTGATAATATGTTTTTTAGTAGAAAAAAGGTAAAACAAAATAAGGAAAATGATGCTAGACTTAGGAGAATTGATAATTTTGAAGTTCGATATATCACAACTAGAGACCCAACTCAATATGGTGAATCTATTATAGGGAAAAGTTGCGTAATAAAAATTATTGATAATCAAGTTAACATTCAAAACGAAGATAACATTATTTTCACACATCCAATGGAAAATTTACAGTGCTCTGAATTAATGAGCCAAAACGGAGTTATTTTAAGTTATGTTGATGCTAAAACTGGTGAAGATGTAGAAGTTATTGCTTATTATAAGTATCATAGAAAATAAAAATAATTCAAAATACAAACCGAAAAAAAAGAACCTAAGTAATTATTAAACAACTAAAAGGTAGCATTGGCTATGAAAGGAAGAAGTATATGTATATAGGTATTGATTTAGGAGGCACTAATATTGCGGTTGGAATTGTAGATGAGACTGGAACCATAAAATTTGAAAAATCATGTGAAACAAAAAAAGAACGCGAGCCTCATGAGGTAATAGAAGATATGATAGCTCTAGTTTTAAATATTTTAGATGAATCTAATGTACAACTTAAAGAAATAAAAGCAATAGGCATAGGTATTCCGGGTTTAGCTGATGAGAATGGAAATGTAATATTTTGCGTAAATCTCGGATGGAGAAACGTACCTTTAAGAGAAATGTTAGAAAAAGCACTTCATAAACCAATTTACATAGATAATGATGCCACTGTAGCTGCGCTTGCTGAATATGAGAGTGGTTCAATGAAGAATTGTAAGAGCGGACTAATGCTTACATTAGGAACAGGAATAGGTGGTGGAATAATTTTAAATGGAGAAGTGTACAGTGGGTTTAATGGGGTAGGTTCTGAACTTGGACATATAGTCATTGGTGAAAATTTTTATAATTGTAATTGTGGGAGAAATGGTTGCTTAGAAACATTTGCTTCATCTACTGCCATAATAAAACACACAAAAAAATTAATAAATGACATGAATGAAGATACCATAATACTAGAAAAAGCTAAAGGGACTATCAATAATATAGATGCAAAAATCATATTTGATTCTGCTAGAGAAAGCGATAAAATAGCAAATTTAGCTGTTGACAGATTAGTAAAATATTTAAGTATAGGCATAATTAACATAATAAATTTCATTGATCCAGAGATAATATCATTAGGTGGTGGGGTTGCAGGTGCAGGCCAATATCTTTTGGATAAGGTTATAAAAGAAGTGAATGCAAACAAATATTACGAAGATTTACCTATAAGCAAAATCGTTTTAGCAAAACTCGGAAATAAAGCAGGAATAATTGGGGCTGCAATGATTGCAAAACATGGAGATGTAAATTAATGAAAAATATATTTAGAAATGGAATCACACAGGAGTTGAGATGATGCAAATTCAAGATATAATGTCAGGAGATTTTTCAGCATACCCTGAAGAAACACAAGTTTTTATGAGGGAATACACCGAAAAGTTGCGAGAAACTATCAAAGAGGAATTAATAAAAGATATTTCTCATAAAATGCTTAAGGATATTGATAAGAGCAAAGATTATTTCATGAATGTTTTGACTGATATATTGGACAATGGATATAAAGGTTTTAGCAAATTAACAACACAGTCGCTAATAGATACTTACCTTGAGCGAAAGAATCAAGAAGATTTTCTTGTTTTGCTCGAGAAAGTTAATGAACAAGTATAACTAAAATAAAAACATTAAACCGTTAAGGTTTAATGTTTTTATTTTTGGTTAATTATTAATCTATTTTTATTTTCAAAGACAAATACAAGTTAATAACCGCTATGAATGCTGCTACAATGAAAACATATTTATATCCCATAGTTGCCCATAATATACCTCCTACAAAAGGTATTGACATAGCAATCACATGATCAAAGCTTGTACCTGCTGACAAGGTTGGTATAACGTCTTCTGGACATATTGCAATCTTTTTTATATATGTAGATCTTGCCATTTCCACTACACTTAAGGAATTATCTAAAATATAGCATGCTGCAATAACAATCACTGCAATACTTGGTGGAACTAAATCCGCCGCAAATGAATAACCAACACATATCACTATTAGAACCATTGCTTCGAGTGAAAGCACAAATCTTTCACCCTTTATATCTATAGCATTGCCAACAATTGTTCTTGTAAAGATGCTTAGTACAGCAATTATCAATCCTAATATAGCAAATGTAGGTGGATCAACATGATAAACCTGGATAAGTACCCAGGGTGCAAATGTTAAAAAAATCTGCTTTCTTGCACCATTGACTACACTAAGGCAGTAATACAGAGTATATTTTTTTCTGAAAATAATAGTTACTTTTCTTGTCTTAGGTTTTTTAGACTTCATGATTCCAAGGAAAAATGCTGCAAAAATATAAAAAACTGAGGCTATCACAAATGCTATCTGATAGGTGAGATTAAAGTATTTAAATCCGAATCCTACAATTGCATAACCAATAATAGTAGCAACTAGGTTATATGCACTATACCTGCCAAGTCTTGCACCATAATTTTCATTTTGAGAAAGATTCATACCAATACCAGCAGATAAAGGCATAAAAATGTGTGTACCAAGGCTAAGTAACATCATCCATATAAGCATAGTTGCAAAAGTTGGTGAAAACATTCCTATACCTATCATTCCTAGAGCCGCAAAGAGCATTCCCACTATCGCTATTTTAGTATCACCTAAAAATGATAGTATTCCTAATACTATAACTATTAGAGCTCCTGGTAGTTCACGAGGGAATTCTACAATACCTCTGGTAGCTGCTGTTAATTTATATGTATCGCTTAAAAAGTTATTAAACACAGTTGTGTTTATACCAGTTGCTATTCCTGTAAATAGACCTACAATTAAAAATAACTTAAAATCTCTATCATTATTAAATTTATCATGTAAATTTAATAATTTTATTTTTATCCTTTGTTTTTTTACTATGCTATTGTCATTAAGTTTTTCCTTATTCTCCATAACCCATATATCCCCCTTAATTTTAGCTCAACTTAGTATATTATAAAAAATTATAGAATTCAATTAAAAATATGAATTCTTTAATTAATTATGTACAATTAATTACAACACTAATAAGTAAAAAAAATAATAGATATTAATTATGGAGATATTATAAAAATTATATTTAAATACTACCTGTATAGTTCTGTATAGTCCTTTAATATTTAATAGATATTTCAGCTATTAAAATTGTGTCTTTAGGTTGTGACCAAATAGCTTCTATTATAAGATTTACTTTTAATCCTGTTTTATAATTAAACGAAATTTCTTTGTCATGTTCAACATTAAGGTTATCGTAAACTACTAAATTATTTCTTGCTTTATCTTTAATCCTAATTCTCCAAATTCCATTTTGAGGTTGATAAATTTTAGCTGTAATAATAAGATTTGACCAAAAAGTGTTGTTGATTCCAGTTTCATAAAAGCCCTTACCATCATGAATATCTATTTTAAAAGCTTGATTAATATTTCCGCTATTACTTGTTACTGCTTCTTCGCTGTAATCATTATTATTATTATTTTCTAAATATTTCATTGAATTTTTCATGAAACGCCTCCTTTTTCTATTAGAAACAAAGTATAGTACGCTTGCAAAAAAACATTATATATTATAATACGCAAGTTCATAATAAATGTTATTAATATTTTAGAATACTCAAATTTGATATTTCCAAAGAATTAAACCACAAACAATGATATAATTATATTCTGAATTATATATTGAAATTTAGGATTAAATCAAAAGAAGGTGTTCGTAATTAAAGATAATAAATATTTGCCTATTAGCATGGAAGACGTTATAAATAGAGGTTGGACTGAATTAGATTTTATAATAGTTACTGGAGATGCATATGTAGATCACCATAGTTTCGGAACTGCAATTATTTCAAGAGTTCTAGAAGACGCAGGCTATAAAGTGGGAATAATCGCTCAACCAGATTGGAAAAGTTTAGATGACTTTAAAAAATTAGCAAAACCAAGACTCGGATTCCTCGTTAATTCTGGAAATATGGATTCCATGGTTAATCATTATACTGTAAGTAAGAGAATGAGAGAAAAAGATTTGTATTCCCCAGGTGCAAAAGTGGGACTTAGGCCTGATAGAGCTACTATTGTTTATTGCAATAGACTTAGGGAGGCTTATAAAAATGTACCCATTATTATTGGTGGCATAGAAGCAAGTTTAAGACGATTTGCACATTATGATTATTGGAGTGATAAGGTAAGAAAATCAATGCTTATTGATAGCGGTGCAGATTTATTAATATATGGCATGGGCGAAAAGCAAGTCGTTAATATTGCTAATCAATTAAATGAAGGCGTAGATATAAAAAATATTACACATGTACTTGGCACATGTTATGTAGCTGATGATATTGCAAATATATATGGATACATTGAAATAGGAACTTATAAAGAAGTGTGTAGAGACGTACATAAATATTCAGAAGCCTTCAAAATACAATATGATGAGCAAGATCCAATTAGAGGAATTGGTATTATTCAAAAGCATGCTAATAAATATCTTGTACAAAACAAACCAGAAATGCCATTAACGCGAGAGGAATTAGATAAGGTCTATGGTTTGCCATATCAAAAAAATTATCACCCTAGTTACGAAGCTTTGGGTGGAATACCTGCTATAGAGGAAATTCAGTTTAGTTTAGTAAGTTCAAGAGGATGTTTTGGAAGTTGCGCTTTTTGCGCAATAACTTTTCATCAAGGAAGAATTGTTCAAAGTAGAAGTGAAGATTCATTAATTGAAGAAGCAATTCAAATCACAAAACTTAAGGATTTTAAAGGATATATTCATGATGTAGGAGGCCCTACAGCTAACTTTAGAAAGCCCGCATGTGATAAACAATTAAAAGTAGGTGCTTGCAAGGATAGACAATGTCTGCATCCAAGTCCGTGTAAAAATTTAGATATTGATCATATGGAATATTTAAAATTACTAAGGAAATTAAGGGAACTTCCAAATATTAAAAAAGTTTTTGTACGGTCTGGACTACGTTATGATTATATTATGGCAGATAAAGATGATACTTTCTTAAATGAACTTATTAAACATCATGTTAGTGGACAGCTTAAGGTTGCACCAGAACATGTTGCTCATAAAGTTTTGAAATATATGGGTAAACCAGCTGGAAAAACTTATAATAAATTTTTAGAAAAATTTTATAAAGCAACTGATAAAATAGGTAAGAAGCAATACGTTATTCCTTATTTTATGTCTAGTCACCCGGGGTGCACACTAGAATCATCAATAGAGCTAGCGGAATACCTTAGAGATATAAATTATCAACCAGAACAGGTTCAAGATTTTTATCCAACACCAGGTACGCTGTCTACAACAATGTTTTATACTGGGTTTGATCCAATAACCCTTGATGAAGTTCATATTCCTAAAACTAAAAATGAAAAAGCTATGCAAAGAGCACTTCTTCAATACAAAGATCCTATGAAATACGATTTAGTATTACAAGCGTTAACACAGGCTGGAAGAGAGGATCTTATAGGTATTGGTCCTAAGTGTCTAATAAAAGCTAGGGCAAATAAGAATAAGCCTAAATTTAGCAATACAGGTGGGAAGTCAAGAGAATCAAATTCTTCAAATAAAGATAAAGGAAATAAAGTTAAAGTAGATAACATTAAAAGCAAAACTAAAAATACACCTATAGGTAAAAAACTTAAAGATAAAAATAAACCTGTAAGAAACCAAAGTAGGACAAATCATGGAACTAAAGGTCTTAACAAAAACAAGTCAAAACTCAAAAAAAGACAATAGTTAGTTATAACAAATACCTACATCCGATTCAAGGATGCAGGTATTTGTTATCAATCTATTGTAACAATTTTATTTATACTTTCTAGTTCTACAAGCTCGCTTTTACTGATACCCTTTCTAAAATATCTAATTTGCTTATATTTTATTTTATTCATTTCAAAATCTAAAACATCAATTCTGTCGCCTTTATAAATAACAGCTTTTTTATTACCTTTTAAAAATACATGTACTTCCATAGTTTCATCAATTAGCTGCATAGCAGCTACTCCTCCTTTTCTATCTTGAATGATTTATGACACTATTAATTTGTCATTTTATAATCTCACTAACATATTATATATTACTATTTAAATTATAAATGTATTATTTATATTAATCAAGATAATAATAACAAATCAATAATAGTTAACCATTTAGCTATTTATGAATATAATATAAATAAAACTTATAATTTAAATATCTTTTTATTGGAAATCAAATATAGCTTTATTTCTAAAAGGAGATTAGAAGATGATCTGTAAAGAGTATTTATTGGATACTAATATAATTATAAAAGTGTGGAATAAATATCCTACCTTGCTTGATACTATAGAATCAATAAAATTTATTGATTTCAAAATTTCTGAAGATATAGCGGGGGAGTTATCAGTGAAAGAGTACGTAAAATTCAATGAAAATTTTGTACTCTCAAATAAATTCTTAAAGTTATTAGGACATATTATTACTAATGATGAACCCAGTTCTACCCAAGAATATTTAGGTCGTGAGTTTATTAAATATGAGCAAAATAAGAATATATATCTAACTCATGGAGATAAAATTTCAATAAATGACTATAGTTTAATTGATATTTGCGAAAAAAATGATAACTACATCCTTGTAACTGATGATAAAAAACTAATTCGAAGTGCAAAAATCATATTGAACTCTTCAAGGGCATTAAGTTTTCAAGAATTTTTAGATGAATTAAGAGGATTAAACGTATTAGATTAACAAAAAAATATAAGAGGCTGCACTGGTAATGGGTTGCAGCCTAATATATTATTTTTAATATACTTACAGTAATAATGATTTAAAAATATAATAGGTGTTTATTATGAATCTTCCTACTAATACTTATTTGATGTTTTCTTCTAAATATTGTTTAAATCTAGTATTCCACAATTCGTAAGTTTTAGGTCGTTCATCACTAACTACTGATAAAAATTCATCTACAACTCCTAAATTATTTAGGCCTTTCATTAGATGTCTAGGGTAAATTACATTTTTAGAGTAATTATTTTTAGGATCGATTACATTAATCGAAAAATCATCCATTAAGTATAAATCTTTACACCTAATATCTAATCTATTAAATTTAAGTTTCTTAAACTCCTCAATAAGCTTAATTATGTTGAGTGATATTTTTTTATTTATACCATGTTTTTTAATGTATTTATCCAACCGCTGGCCACTTGCAAAATCTCGGACAATGTAGTAGTCTCCATGTTCGTAAACTTTAGGAAAGTATTTGCTTTTTCTGGTTTTTATGAAGATATTATATTCTCCTTCGCAAACTTTTTTATTTTTAAATATTTTAATTACTCGGTTGTTAGGAAGCAAATAAACTATTCCATTATGGCCAGAACCTAGAAATTCTGATGTCTTAAGCATTTTTTCAACCTTACTATTTAACTGAATATAATAATTTTTGTCATCATTCATATTTTCATCTCCTTTATTAGAGATATCTATATATTATATGATAAAGACTTGTAAGTATTTCCTATATATTCATAAAAATATTTTTTGTAAAATAACATGAAAATTATATATAATTAAAATATCATAATTGTATCGAATGATGTGAGTTATAAAACCAACCTTGCTTAATATTATGTTTAATAATATAATAATATGGAATATATACACAGTTATAATATATTTTTAAGGAGAGATATTTAATAATGGTAAAAGAATTAGAAAATCAAGAAAATATATACAGTGGAAACGATCTAGGTGCAGTCTATACTTCACGTAATACAACATTTAAAGTATGGGCACCTACTGTGGAAAAAATCACGGTAATAGTGTATGAAACTTTTAATGATGATTCTGGAAAAAAATATGAAATGGTAAGGTCTGAAAAAGGAGTTTGGGTGGTTGCACTCGATGGCGATTTTAAAAATAAATATTATAACTATTTAGTATTAAATAATGGAATAGAAAATGAAACCCCAGATATTTATACTAAAGGTTCAAGCGCTAATGGTAGTAAGGGTATGATTGTTGATTTTAATTCTTTGAACCCTGAAAATTGGGAAAACCATAAAAAACCAAACCCAATTAATAGAACAGAATCTGTAATTTACGAAATTCATGTTAGGGATTTTTCGGTGTCAGCAGATTCAGGAATTAAAAATAAAGGAAAGTATTTAGGTTTTACTGAAAAAAACACTAAAACCCCTGCAGGAGTTGCTACAGGACTAGACCATCTTAAAGATCTAGGGATAACTCATATTCATTTACTTCCTGTTTATGATTTTGCAAGCGTAGATGAACTTGATAGTGGCTATAATTTTGGATATGATCCATATTTATTTAATGTTCTAGAGGGTTCTTATGCTACAGATGCGCGTAATGGAACTGTTAGAATAAAAGAGTTTAAAACTATGATTCAAACTTTACATGAAAATGGGATTAGTGTAATTATGGATGTTGTTTACAATCACACTTTTACTATAAAAAACTCACCAATGGATATATTGGTGCCAGGATATTATTATAGAACTGATGATAAAGGAAACTATACTAATGGTTCGGGTTGTGGAAATGAGACAGCCTCAGAGAGGCCAATGGTTAGAAAATTTATAGTAGACAGCATTAAATTCTGGGCGAGTGAATACAAAATAGATGGGTTTAGGTTCGATCTGATGTCACTTCATGATCTTGATACTATGAAAGAAGTGGAAAAGCAGGCTAAAATTATTAACCCAAATATAATTATTTATGGTGAACCGTGGACCGGTGGACCATCTTCAATACCATATGACATACAACTACGTAAAGGTAGTCAAAAGGGCATGCAAATATCCTTATTTAATGATGATCTAAGAAACGCAATAAAGGGTGATAATGACGGCAATGGGGTGGGATTGGTTAATGGTGGATCAGGTTTTGAACTAGAAGTTAAGAAAGGTATTGTGGGTGGAATAAAATATAGTAATGATATAAAAAATTTCACGAATACACCTGGGGAAAGCATAAACTATGTAAGTTCTCATGATAATTTATGTTTGTATGATAAATTTGAAAAAAGCAATCCTTATAATACACCTGATGAAAGAGAAAAAATGAGCAGGCTATCCTTAGCTATAATCCTTACATCACAGGGAGTACCTTTTTTGCAAGGTGGAACAGAAATACTAAGAACTAAACAAGGTAACCATAATAGTTACAACGCTGGTGACATTATTAATGAAATACGATGGGATAGAAAATCTGAGTTCTCAGAAACTTATGAATATATTAAGGGTTTAATAGATTTAAGAAAAAGCCAAAAGGTTATGACATTAGACAATGCAAGTGAAGTAATAAATTCATTAACATTCCTTGATATGCCGTGTAACTCTGTGGCTTACACGTTAACCTCAACGTTTTCTAATGATTATAGTAAACTACTTATAATCCATAATTGTAACAAAAACGATATAAAGTTAACTTTACCAGATGGTGATAAATGGAAAATATTAGCCAATGAACATGAAGTCAATAAATTAGGTGTAAGTATAGGAACTAAAACGTGTACTCCCGAGTTAACTATACCACCTCTCTCTACCTATATATTATGTAAATAACATATAGGTAGACTACACTCAACTCTAAAGATTCATAAATTTAGAGGATATATTTAAGATATATAGTTAAATAAAATAGAAAAACTGCATCTTTTAAGATGCAGTTTTTTTATTTTTACTTATTAATTGCCAAAACATTTGTTTTTGATCTATCAACAATGCCTAAGACTCTATTTCGATATATGCAATTGCTTTTTTGTTAAATAAATATTTTTTTCCCATAGTATTAAGTTCATGAGGTCTAGAGTTTTCAAAATTGTAAAACCAACTTTTAAATAGGTCAGCTTCAGATTGTTTCAAATCAAATAGTTGTGTTTCACCACTAATAAAAGAAATCGTTAACATTATAAACACTCCTTTTCAAATAACATTGTCCTAATAATATATATTCTATACTAAAAGGAGATTTCCTCTATTTATAACAATATAATTTTATGTTAATTATTTGAACAAAAAAAAGAAACCTTCACTAGGTCATTGATAGTGATAGATTTGCTTTTTAGTATTAGTCTAAACATTCTAAACATTCATTGATTACATCTTCAGTAATTTCAAATGATTGGTATTTTGTCATATAAACACCTCCTTAGTTGTCTACAAGTGCCAGAACAAATATAATTGTTTAGCTCTCTTGATATGATTTATAAGCGTTATCAATACGTAATTTAATAAAATTTTATAAGGGGTTCATTAGAAGTTTTAAATTGAAGAGGGTAAGAATTTAAGAATTGGATTTAAAAAATTCATGTATACTCTTTTGTCAAGCGTTTAATGATCCGATTTTTCGATGATTAGCAAATAGTTTTGCTAAGATTTTGTTTTCACTAGATAACTCTTTTATTATACATCATCTAAATTAATAATGCAATGTTTTTTTATTTCGCATAAGAACTATATAAATTGTCCTATATAAATTAAATACAAAACCAACCTATCATTAGATATCTGATATAATGATAGGTTGGCTTTTAATTTAAATCTATAAATCCCTATTTTGATATAATGGCTTGAACTCTGCCTACCTGACCATCTTCAAGCATAACTTTAATACCCCTTGGGTGCACTGCTGAATTAGTTAATAATCTCTTTACAATGCCACGAGTTAACTTAGTTGTTCTTTGGTCTTTTTTTAATACAACGTCAACTGTTGTACCTATAGGAATATTACTTCTTATCTGTCCTTCTTTTCCTGTCTGCGTATTCATGCTCTTATAGTCTCCTTCAATAAAATTACTTTAAAACTCGTTCTAATCTTTGGTATAATCATATTTGTAGAAAATTTATATAAATACAAATTGATTTCTATATAAACAATACCCCACTTACCATAGTTTTGTCAAAATATATTTAAATTACGCCTCAAAAATCAATTCATCTACTTCTACAAGAAAGAACATAATTTAAGAATAAATTAAATCTTAATGGAAATTATATAATATAAAATACTTTTTTACAAAGGAGAGATTGTGATGTTAGAATCCTTATCATTCATACCTACCAATCTATTAAATCCAATTATATCATCTGTTTCTATAATAATTGGTGCCATATTAGGTGGTATTTTCAGTTGGCTAATAAATAAAAATTCTACCGGCAAGGTGTTAGATACACAAAGTAAAACTGAAAAAGCTAACAGGCAATACCAGGATCAACTTAATAGTTTAAGAATTAGTGAGTATGCAACTATAATTCAATTAGATATATGCACCACCTTATATCAAAGTATTAGAATGTTAAAGGAATTTAACGCTGAAAATAAAATAGGTATTTATCCAATACCTATGAATTCTAATTATGCACAGGCGATTGTAGCTTTATCAAAAGAATTTAGTTTAAAAGAAATGAGCTATATTTATCAATTATATGGTATTATAGAAAAATTAAATAATGATACAAAAGGGTATCATTATGATGAAAAACATAGTAGCTTAATTAAAGAAGACTACATAATATTTATAAAAAAACTTTATGGAATCAATTTTTCAAAAGCATTAGATTTTAATATTGACATAGTAACATATGAAGATCTATATAATAACGAAATTATAAAACTGGGGTATAAAAATGTACTTATTAAATTAGATATTATTACTCATTAATTGTTTTTCATCAAATTTATAGAAATTATTCACATTTATTAGTCATTTTGATAAGAAACAACTATTATTTTAAGTTTTATATTGAAATTTCAATAGATTTAAGTTAAACTGACTAGTAGAGAAACAACAAGTTAAGTATGAACTCAGAAATTAAAATTTAGAAGTTATAAATTGAATCATATTTTCTATAATATCTAACATTCTTGATTTGATGCAAGAGGAGGTAAATTTTATGTCAAGTAGTAATATTGAAATGATGAAAAAAATTATTGAGGAAAAGAAAAAGACAAGTGCAGAGCAGAGTGGAATGTCAAGACCTGATAAATCAATTGGAAAACAAAAGAAAGCAGCAAGAAGTACTAAAAAAACAGGCGGTTTATTTGATAGATAGACATTTTTATTTGATTAAAATTAATTAAATAATATATTTATAAAAGAAATTAATAATGTAAAAAGATGAGCTTCGTATTAGGGAGTTTATTTTTTTATATTTTTTTATATACTAGCGAAAAAGATTATATAATTTATTAAGCATACTATCATGAATATTATAGTATTTATATTATATAAAGAACAAAATACTATATGCAAAATAGGAGGATTTTATGATATATCTTGATAACGCTGCCACTAGTTTTCCAAAACCATTAACAGTTTATTCCGAAGTTTTAAGGTGCATGGGAAATTATGCTGCTAATCCTGGAAGAGGATCTCATGACATGGCAATTGAGGCTTCATCTAAAATTATGGATACTAGGCAGGAACTAAGTGAATTTTTCAACATTCCTAATTTACTAAATATTATTTTCACATGTAACGCTACTCAGGCGCTGAATATAGGAATCAAGGGGATATTAAAACCAGGAGACCATGTGATTAGCACTGTAATTGAACATAACTCAGTTCTAAGACCACTAAATTATCTAAGTGAAAGAGGAATAACACTCACTCTCCTTAATGTTGATGAAAATGGATATTTAAATATTAATAATATAAAAAAAGAGATTCGTAAAAACACTAAAGCAATTATAATAAACCATACTTCAAATGTATTAGGAACTGTTCAAGACATAAGAGCTATAGGCAAGCTTGCAAAAGAAGCGGGTATAATCTTCATGGTTGACGCATCTCAGAGCGCAGGAGTTATACCAATCGATGTAACATGTGACAATATTGACTTATTAGCATTTCCAGGTCATAAAGGATTGTATGGACCTCAGGGGACAGGAGGCTTATATATAAGCGACGCTATAGAATTAGATTCATTTATTCAAGGAGGAACGGGAAGTGAGTCCATGTCTATGAAGCAACCAGATTTTTTACCTGATAGATTTGAAAGTGGAACATTAAATACACCAGGAATAGCAGGACTATGCGCGGGCATAAAGTATATTAGAAAAATAGGAATAGAAAACATAAGAAAACATGAAATTATGTTAGTGGAATATTTAATAAAAGAATTGTGTAAATTATCTTATATTAAAATTTACGGAGGCACTGATTATAAAAATAGAGGATCTGTAGTTTCTTTAACTTTAGACAATGTAGATGTGTCTGAAGTAGGGTATCTCTTAAATAAAAAAGAGATTGCAGTGAGAACAGGTTTTCACTGTGCACCTTTAATACATCAAATAATTGGTACAAACCTAAGCGGTACAGTTAGAATAAGTCCAGGATATTTTAACAGTTTAGAAGATATGGAAAAAATTATTATAGCATTAAAAGATATACATGAAAAAAGGCCCTTATTATAGGGCCTTTACTTATATATTATAGTTTTATTTAGCAAGATTTTTTATTTTCTATAACTAAAGCCGAAAGCGTTGAATTGTTAAAAACCAAAGTTGTGCTATCTGCAGTAACGATATCAGTTGTAGAAGTAATTGCTGCTACATAATAAGAACAACAATCATTATAACAATCACAATCATTATCACAACCACAATCACAAACTATGAAACTAATTATATCAGTTAATACGCCAGGTACAGGGTATACCCATGGATTTCCAATAGCCTCTGGAATAGTTTCACCTTTACAAAGTTTATATAGTTGGAAGCTAACATCTACAATTGCTGTACCAACTGTAGCTACTAAGTTGGTTGCAAATTCAAACTTAATGCAAGGGTCATGAAAATGTTCTACATTTAATACAACTTTAGCAAGTTGAGTAGTCACTGCAGCGGCAGGAATAGCAGCTCCTGTAACTGTTACTATTGCAGGATTTCCAACCTTACATTTTAATAAAACTTTAGTACCTTCTTCTCTTCTACAGCCACACTCTTTTTCATCATGAAAACCTTTTGACATTGAATTCATATATTTATTCCTCCTAAATTTTAATCATAATATTTTGTAAAAAGAATTCTAAATGTACTTTTTACATAAGTAGGATACTTTAGAATTCTTATAATACACTATATGATTTAGCCCTATAAATGTTCTGCTTATTAGAAATTTTTTTGACTTTACTTATTCTTCATCTTCACCTTCATCATCAAACAAAGGTATAAGCTTTTGATCTGGGAAGAATTTTGGAACTGGAGAACTATTAAATTTATCACAAGCATCCACTTCAATTTCATCTTCACATTCACTAGGAACTGGGCAATAACCATATGCTGGAATTAATAGTTGAACAATTAATTCACATTTTACAATAAGATGGAATCCCAAAGTAATATCCAAAACACTATCACCACAATGATCTTTGCATAAATCTCCATCTAAACATTCTGCCACCAATTCTAGTTTTATAATTTCAGAATCAAGATCTCTGGCTTTACCAGAAATAGAACTAACAGATATTTGGGCTATTGAATCTGGGCAATACAATTTTGATATAACTTCTGTACGATTAATTTCATAAAATTCACATTTTGTCTCTCCATCACAATCTATATAATCTGCATAAAATGAAATTCTAAAGCAAACTATTACTTTTTTATAACTAGAATTATTCTTTAGTGGGATTTTCTCTACTGAAATAAGCTTTAAATTATAATCCCTGCATCCAGTAAATATTCTTGGATCTTTAAGGGGATTACTTCTTAATTCTTCATCCGTATCTACAGTATCTTCACCACAAGCATAAACTAAGCATCTTTTAATTAAACATTGATCAAAAACTTTTGGAAGTTCAACGCAAACTAGTTCGGCTGGATCAGGTAGGTGCCCTTGTTTGTTAACTACACCAGGTCTTGCAATAAACTCATTACGAGTAATAGACATATATTATCCTCCTTTTATGTTAAGTGATACACTTCAAATTCGTGTTCTCTGTTTTATAGTATGTAGTTGCATACAAAGTGTGATTATTATATTTTAAAATTTACATAAATATTTTTTAAGTGTTTATTTAGGATTAAAAAAAGGCCCTTTTTAAAGCCTTTTTCATCTATTATTAAACTAATTACACATAATCATCGCCAATATCATTATCAAACAAAGGTTTAAGTTTTTGATCTGGAAAGAATTTTGGAGCTGGGGTCCGATTAAATCTTATACAAGGATCTTCATCAGCATCATCTTCACATTCCCAAGGGACTGGACAATACCCATATGCAGGAATTAATAATTGAACAATTAATTCGCATTTTACAATAAGATGGAATCCTAAAGTTATATCTAAAACACTTTCACCATCATCATTTTCGCCTAAATTTCCTTCTAAACAATCAGCTACCATTTCAAGTTTTACAATACCAGAATCTTCATATTTGTTGTCAACACATGTAAAGGTAGAAGCTATTTGTGCTATTGAATTAGGGCAGTAGAGTTCCGATATAACTTCTTTACGATTAATTTCATAATATTCACATTTTGTTTTATCATTGCAATCTATATAATCAGCATAAAATGAAATTACAAAACAAATTATTATTTTTTTGTAATCAGGATTTTTCTTAAGCGAAATTTTTTCTACTGATATAAGTTCTAATTTAAAATCCTTGCACCCTATAAATGCTCTTGGATTAATAAGCGTGCTACTTCTTAAATTTGCATCTGTGTTTACAGTACTGGGTCCATAATTATAAACTAGGCATCTTTTAATCAAACACTGGTCAAAAACTTTTGGAAGTTCAACGCAAACCAGTTCAGATGGGTCAGGAAGATGTCCTTGTTTGTTAACTGTACCGGGTCTTGGAATAAACTCATCATGAGTAATAGACATATATTATCCTCCTTTTATCTAAGGTGAAACACATATAAATGTGTTCTCTATATTACTTTATTCACGGGGCTATAAGTTGTGAGTTATAACATTGTTTATTGAAACAGGTAGCCATAAATGTCAATTTAAAAATTATCCAATATTATATTATGCAGGTACTTAATATATGCGCTCAAATATTAACTATTTGGTTATATATTACTTTATATGAAAATATAATTTCTATAAGGAGATGAGTGATATGAAAATATGTAGTCCGTGTTTATTCTATGATAATGAAGATCATATATGGAGGTTTTATATAAATGATAGCAAGGAATTAATGTACAGTATAATGTACAGTGAAGATAAATGGACTAAAGAGATCAAAATTGACGATAAAGTTTTAGATTTTGTAGTGAATTTAGATATTGATAATAAAATTTATATTTTATATAGTGTTAATACTAGCGATCTAAAGTATTGTGAATGGGTAAACAATAAATGGTTCGGAAAAACAATTTATTCTTTTGAAAATAAAGAGTATGAAATGACTGAATTAACTGTAATTACAATCAAAAACCTAATGCATATATTTTTCATTAGCAATAGTAATATAAATAAATTCAAATGTTCTTTAATACATTTGTGCTTAAACAAGGAAGTGAATTTATTTAATACAATTGATACCATAACATTTTCAAAAGATGTTTTCTGTCATTACCAGGTTCACAAGTTAGAAGACAATAATTTATACTTAGTATTCATTAACCCTGAAAAAGATGAATCAGTAATAAAATTTACATTGTTTAAAAATAATAACTGGAGTCCACCAAAAAGATTATATGGTATTATCGGTACTAACGTTAATTTTTGCACATTAATACATTTAAATAAAATAAATATAATGAATGTATCTAAAGAAGGTTCTTTATATTTTATAGAACATGTAATAATTGATCCTGATGGAAAAATGAAAAGCTTTAAAATCCATGAAAGCTACGATGAACCAACTAACTATTTATTAACAGAAATTAGTGGAGTCCTCTGGGCAATGTGGACTCAGGGTAAAAATATTTTCACATCTTCATATAGTAAACATTGGAGCCAACCAAGTCAAGATAATAGTAAATTAGATAATGAAATTTCAATATATAAATACTTATCCATAAGCGACAAAAAAAATATTATAAATTGTAAATATATTCTCGGAACTATTCCTCCTGAAATAAGTTTATTATTACCTAACTACAAAAATAGTGATAGTTCAATTGACTCTCAAAAAACTAATATGATAAATTCAAAAGCTGAATTGGATTATGATTTTCAAACAAATAAAATAGATATTCAAGAAGAACTTTTATTACTACAAAAAACTAATATAAATTTACAAAAAGAACTAATAGATTTACAAATGAAGTATCAACAAAAAATAAGTATTATAGAGGAATTTGATGACAATTTATTTAAACTCACAAATGCAAAGAAAAAAGCTGAAGAAAAATTAAACATAATAACTGAAATACAACAGAACTCTATAAAAAAATTAAAAGTAATGGAAATTGAAAAGGTATCTACAAATATATTTATTAATGAATTAAAGAATAAATCTTTACAACTTAGCAATGAAAACGAGGGATTAAATGAGCAGAAAATAACCAAAAGTAACGTTGTAAACGAATTACAAAATAAATTACAGCAACTAGCTAGCGAAAAAGAGGGATTAAGACAAGATTTAAGATACGAAAAAAACATAGGTATAGTAGATAGAATTTTCAAAAAAAGACCTGAAAGGTAGATAACACATTAAAAGATATTTTCATATAATAGATTGTCCAGTAATTTGCAGATTATATGATATTTATTATCAATAAGGGAGATGCACAGAATCGTGATAGTAGAAGAAAATGAATATTTAGTTGTTTACCCAGGTCGTAATACTGCAACACTTTTGTACAATAGGCTTCTAAAAAAATCTTGTTATGTTGAATTAATATCAACACCAACAAAAATATACTATGGTTGTAGTCTATCAATTAAATTTAAACAAATAGATATGGATATTGTTAATGATGAAATTTTAAAAATTAGTTTAAAACCAAAAGGAGTATATAAAATTATTAAGAAAGGTAAATTCGATAACTACGAAAAGCTTAAGCTATAACCACATACTTTCTTAGGATTTGGTATTTCCAAATCCTTTGTTTTTTTTAAGCATATTTTCTATAGTTTAAGCATATTTTTTATTATGAAGGGGAAAGGGTGTGATTAAAATAGATAAATTTATTAGAAAAAGTTTGTATATTGTTTCAAATGTTAAAACTGAAACCCTAACTATTATTGATGGACTTTGTAATACTATATTAAAAGATATTCCTATTGGGAAAAGACCATTTAAATTAGCTTTGAAAGATGATAATACTATTGCAGTTGCTTGTGATGTGAGTAATACTGTTTCACTAGTTAATTGCAATAATTACAAAGTTGAAAGAAAAATAATTCCAAACAATGGAAATATTATAATAGATAACAAACGCAAAAGAATATATGTTTCAAATACCTCTCAGATTGATATCTATGATGTTGATCTAAACATATTATTAGGTCAAATCAAAGGATTTTCAGCAATTATTGATATGAAACTAAATAAAGATTCTTCTAAATTATATATATTAGATACATTACTAAAAGAATTAAGAATCTATAACACAGAAAGTTATAATCTTATAAATTCTTTTGAAAATTTAGGTGTTAATTCAACTTATCTAATAGTCTCTAAAGACGATAAAACTGTTTATGTTTCAATGCAACATAATATTTTAAAAATAGATATCAATCTAAAAATTATTACTAATTTAATTCTACCAAAAGGATCGTTTATAGCTAATATGATGTTAGACAAAAATATTTTATATGCAGCAAATCAAGGATTAAACAGAATAGATTTAATCAATATTAAGACTAATAAAGCATATAATTATATACTTACATCAAAAACGGAACCTGTTAGACTTTTTATAACTGATGACAACACTAAGCTTTTGGTTGTAAATAAAAGCAGTGAAGATTATGGTAGCATTGATATAATAGATTTAAAGTTAAATTGTTTAATAGGTTCAATTTTGATGAATAATCTAAATAGTCAACCATATGATGTTATTTCACTGAGCCTCGCTGATACATATGTTCCGACAGTTGCAAAACCTAGTTTACAATCATGCAATGAGGAAATAACTATAATAGCGAAAAAAATATTCGCATTTTACAATGAAAGTATTAATTTTCCTATAATCAATATAAATTTGCCAAATGACTTAACCTCACCTTATATTCTAGAAAGAATAAAATTTGAACCTGGTATTATTGTACAAAATTCTGAATTAAGGAGTTCCATATCTAGTGAATCCGGATTATCAACTATAAAATTTATTTTAAGAGTTAATTATTTAATTGATTATCTTCAAAATAATAATTTTTTTAGTATCTATGGATTTTTTGAAAAACCCATAGATACTTTTGTAGATATCCCAAAAGAACGCGATTTAAGCGAATTTAACCTTAAGATAAAAACAACTACTAAACTTATTTCTGACCCTAGTATACTTGACAATACTATTAAATTTGGTGTCACAACTTTTATGGAACTTAAGATAATAGGTGATGATGAAATATCTATCCCAAGTTTAAAGAAACCTTATGATAGTTGTGGTGAAGACTTTGAAGTATTTAAAGGTTTTGAGGGTTCTATTTTTTTAGACGAGAAAAATTTTCCGGTTTAAAACAATTGATTATAAGAAATGAAGGTTGGCAACAATTACTTTCCAAAGACAAACCCATCTTAAATATGTTATAATATTTTATGCACAAGAGGGGTGATTTTATGGATAATATTGCAGGAGAAGGTTGTGAAATTTTAATTCCTTTTAATGAAAGAAAACCAATAGAAGAAATAGAACGTAGTCTTATAAAAACCTATAGAAAACCTATTTGGTCAAAATTTGTTAAAGCTATAAAGGACTATAATTTAATTGATGCTGGTGACAAAATTGCTGTAGCTATTTCAGGAGGTAAAGATAGCCTTATAATGGCTAAATTATTTCAAGAATTACAACGGCACGGTAAAGTTGAGTTTGAATTAGAATATATTGCTATGGATCCAGGTTATCATAAAAATATAAAAGATTTATTAGTTGATAATTGTAAACATTTAAATATTCCTGTTAAAATATTTGAGTCAAGAGTATTTGATATAATTGATAACATTGCTCGTGATTATCCTTGTTATATGTGTGCTAAAATGCGCCGTGGTGCATTATATGCAAAAGCACAAGAACTAGGTTGTAATAAGCTTGCACTTGGTCACCATTTTAATGACGTAATTGAAACCACTATGTTAAATGTTTTTTATTCAGGAAATTTTAAAACAATGCTTCCAAAACTAAAAGCACAAAATTTTAAAAAAATGGAGTTAATACGCCCTCTTTATTATATTGAAGAGGAAGATATTGAAAAATTCACTCAAGATAGTGGTATTTGGCCATTAAATTGTGCTTGTATGGTTGCAGCAAAAAAAATTGGGAACAAACGAAATGAAATCAAAGATTTAGTTAAGCAATTAAAAAAGAATTTTAGTGGTATAGATAAATCTATTTTTAGATCTACTCAAAACGTAAATATGGATTCTATATTAGGTTGGCAGAAAAACAGCGAGAATCATTCATATTTAGAATTTTATGATGAAGATTAAATACTAGCAGTAGAACTAATAATATGTTCTGCTGCTACTTTTTTATTACTAATAAAAAAGTATTTTTAACTATATGTATATTTTTATATATTTGAAAAAAATTTACATAGAGTTTATAATATAATATATAATATAAATATTAAGTTAAGACAGATAAAAATTAACAATTATTATCTGCAGCTAATTGATATACAAGGAGGAAAAATAATGAAAAAGAAAACAGTCATTTACAGTTTAATTGTAGTTTGTATTATAAGTGGTGTATTTTTAATAAATCAAAAAAATAAAAATAACAAGATAGCAACTGTAAAAACTTCAATAGCTACACTTGGAGAACTAAAGTCATATATATCTACTACAGCAACAGTGAAATCGAAGAATAGTAAAGAATATTATGGTCTTCAATCTAAAATAAAAAAAGTTAATGTAAGTGTTGGTGATAATGTTAAAAAAGGAGATATATTGGTAAGTTATGAGGCTGTGGATTTAGCTTCACCAGTTAGTCAAGCTCAACTTCAATACGATAATTCAGTTCTTCAAAAAAGCGATCTGTATAATCAAAGTGATGAAATAAAAAACAAAATCTCAGATTTAGACAAAGAAATTAAAGATTTAAAAGGAAGTTCAAGTCCAGCGAATGTAGCAAAGCTAGAAACTAAAAAACAACAAAGGAGTGCATTATCATCTATTTCAGGAGAAAAGTTGAAACAAACTGATAACGCTGTAAAGCTTGCAGAAATAGCATTAATTTCAGCTAAAAAGGTCTTAGCTGATAACAAAAGCACAATTGTAGCTACAAATACTGGTGTGGTAACTGCTTTAAACGCGTTAGAAGGTTCAATTGGGAATGCATCACAACCAATTGTTGTAGTTCAAGATGTGAAAAGTTTAAAGGGAGTAGCTTCCCTAGGTAAATATGATGCGATTAAAGTAAAAATTGGTCAAGAAGTAATAGTTAATACTGGTAACTCTACATATAAAGGAAAAATTTCATTTATACAGCCTGCAGCAAAAATAACAGTTGGTGCAACCGGAAGCGAAACAACCTTAGATGTAGAAATAGACATTTTGGACAAATCACCAGATCTTAAAATAGATTTTGATGTAGATGTAGACATACTAGTAGAAAGTGTTGCCAGTGCTATTAAAATACCTTCTGAGTCTTTAAAGATAGAAAAGGGAAATAAAAATTCAGTGTACGTTGTTAAAGACAACATTGTCCATGAAGTAAATGTAGATATTGGCACTCAATCAGACACTGAAGTTCAAATAACTAAAGGAATTACAAAGGGTGAAAAAATTGTGTTGAACCCTTCAACTTCTATTGTAGATGGAACAATTATTAAAGAAGGAGCCGAGTAACCTAATTGATAATTGCTATGTTACGTTTAGAAATACAAGGAGGAATATAAATGTTAGAGATAACTGACCTTATAAAAATATACAAAACTTGCGATGTTGAATTTACTGCTCTAAAAAAAATTAATCTCAAAATAGAAAAAGGAGAGTTTACAGCAATAATGGGAGCTTCTGGGTCTGGTAAATCAACGCTTATGAATATCCTTGGATGCCTTGATAAAATGAATAGTGGTAAATACATTTTAAATGGACAGGATATATCAAGTCTTAGTGATAATGAGCTTGCCTATATTAGGAACAAAGAAATTGGATTCGTATTTCAGTCCTTTAATCTCATACCAAGAATTAGTTTACTTGAAAATGTACAGCTTCCAATGATGTACGCGGGTGTTCCTGCGAAAGAAAGAAAGCAAAAAGCTCTTTATGCACTTGAAAAGGTAGGTCTTTCGGATAGGGTACAACACATGCCAAATGAGATTTCAGGAGGTCAAAAGCAAAGAGCTGCAATAGCAAGAGCAATCGTCAACTCACCCGCAGTTCTAATGGCAGATGAACCTACAGGAAACCTTGATTCAAAATCATCAGAAGATATAATGAGAATATTTCAAGATCTAAATAATGAAGGATCTACAATTATAATGGTTACACATGAACCTGAAATTGCAGACCATACAAATAGAATTGTAAGGTTTAAAGATGGTGAAATTGTGTCAGATTCCACAGTTGAACATAGAATCGTTTTATAAGGAGAGAAAAGTATGACTATTTTTGAAAGTATAAAAACGGCGTTACAAAGTATAAAAGCAAATAAGATGCGTGCATTCCTAACTATGCTTGGTATAATAATTGGTATAAGTTCAGTTATAACAATTGTCTCTCTAGGTCAAGGAGGACAAAAATCCATATCAGGTGAGTTTGAAAAATTAGGAGCATCCTCAGTTACAGTCAGCATAAGTGGAGCAGAAGCACAATCAACTGATTATATTTCTTTAGATGATGTAAAACAAATAAAAGAAAAAATAGATAGTATTAAATATGCAAGCCCTTCCTTTCAAATTAGAGGGTCTGTTATTTCTAATAAAGATAGTGAAAATGCCTATATGAGAGGTGGATCACCCGATCTTGCTTATATAAATAATACAGAAATTATTTACGGTAGGTATTTTAATGAAAAAGAATATGAACAGGGCAGTGCAGTTGGTATAATTGACGAATCAGATGCAATTGTACTATTTGGTTATTCTGACGTAGTAGGTGAAAGTATAAAAGTAGGTCAGAGTAATATAATGAAAAAGATGACTATTATAGGCGTAGAGAAAGGAATAACATCACCTTTTGGAAATGGAAGAACTGGTAAAAATACTGGTAAACCAATTATAATTACTTCCCCTGTTACGTTTTTAAGTACACTACAATCAACTGAATTTAAAATAAGTTCAATTACAGTAGTTTCAGATACACAAGATAATAGTGAATCTGCAGGAAACGGAACAATAAAAATGCTTGAATCAAGGCACAATAACAGAGGTAAGGATATATATTCAGCAGATAACGCTTTAGCAATACTTGAGCAAATCAACAGTGTTCTTGGCATATTTACAACGTTTATAGGAGCAGTTGCTGGTATATCATTACTTGTTGGAGGTATCGGTGTAATGAACATAATGCTAGTTTCAGTAACAGAAAGAACAAGAGAAATAGGAATAAGAAAGGCAGTAGGGGCAACTACCAAAATTATACTAATGCAGTTTTTAATTGAATCCGTTATATTATCAGTAATGGGTGGCATAATAGGGATGATTTTAGGAATTATTGGGGCAGAAGTCATTGGTAGTTTTGCTGGAATAACACCTGTTATATCATTAACTTCCATAGTTGTCTCTATTTTATTTTCCTCAGTAGTAGGTGTGTTCTTTGGGATATACCCAGCTAAAAAAGCAGCAGAACTAGATCCAATTGATGCACTTAGGTATGAGTAAAAGTTAAATAGCTTTTTTCATTTAATAAAACCAACTAAAAAATAGTGCTTACTCACACTATTTTTCAGTTGGTTTTATTTCTTCTATCATAAATCTATCAAAATAAATTTCTTCTATAAAATTATTTTCATCAAAGCTAACTTTATGCCTTTTGTTATATTCATTAACATTTGATTTTAACCAATAAGGAGTTGCAATATCAAATTCATAACATAACTGCGTTATACACATTTTTAAGTTTTCTTGGTAACTATCATCTATTTCAGATGTCACCACTTCATCCCTTATAATTCTATTATCTTTAATTAATTTACCCCAAATTTTTAACATCTTTGCCTCCTTGCCAATATTTTCAAGTAGATAACGGTTATAACCCGTTATTCTCCTATTTTTGAAATATTTTATCGTGTATTTTTAATTAATTTTAAGTCTAACATAAATAATACTTAAAGTCATGTTATATAACTTTGAAAATTGATTAAGTTCTTCAAATATTGCATATACTCAATTTAATGTATCTTAAGTATAATGACTATTAAAATAACTTATTTAGTTATTTTAATAGTTTACTATATATTAAGTATTTGCATATAAGGAGGAGAAATACATGGCAAATTTAAGTACAATTCATTATGCTTACATCATCATTATTCTAATAATTACTATTGTAATTGCGCTTAAAAAGGATGTAATACTTCCTTGTATCTTAGGAATTGGAATCATAGGATATATTTTTACGGGTGATGTTTTAAATGCAGTGCAAATTATATATAAAGCCATTGTGGTATCTGGAAAAGAATTTATTGAAATAGTGGTAGTTATAGCCCTAGTTAATTCAATGTCTAGCTCTTTACATGACATGGGTGCTGATGAACTGATTATAAAACCTATTAAAAAATTAATGATAAACAAAACCATGTCTTTTTTCGTCCTAGGGATAACTGTAACAATAACTTCATGGTTTATATGGCCAACACCTGCAGTAGTTTTTATAGGGGCGCTTATGGTGCCTGCAGCGATAGCATCAGGACTTCCACCAGTATGGGCTGCTGTAGTTTTATGTTTGTTTGGAAATGGAGTGGCATTATCAAGTGATTTTGTTCTTCAAGCAGCACCATCAATAACTGCTAAAACTGCTAACTTGCCTAATGCTTTAGGCATTATTAGCAAGAGCATCCCATTTTGGGCCGTTATGAGTTTAGTTACTATAACTACAGCATTTATGCTTATGAGAAAAGACAAGGATATACAAGTTAAAGTAGATGAAAAAGCAACCGGAACTCAAAATCAGCTGGTAGGAACAAAAATAATGGCAATAGTTACTCCTTTGCTATTTATAATAGATATAATCTTAATTAAGAAACTCCAATTTATAGGCCCTGAATCAACAGCTTTAATAGGTGGAACAGCTGCAATAATAATGATTATTTCATCAATAATTCATAATGGCGCTAAAACTTCACTCAGTACAGTTACTATATACATTAAAAGTGGTTTTACCTTTGGTATAAATATATTTGCTCCAATTATAATTATCGGTGCTTTCTTTTTTCTAGG
The DNA here is from genome assembly GCF_050717545.1 of Clostridium sp. Taxonomy (GTDB): domain Bacteria; phylum Bacillota; class Clostridia; order Clostridiales; family Clostridiaceae; genus Clostridium_AD. The sequence goes on along the minus strand of NZ_JBOITN010000030.1, from coordinate 41,797 downwards.
AAGTGAAGGTAGTGCAATTGATATACTCGGCAGTGGAGCGAGTGGCATTTTAAGTGATATAGGTTTGTATTTGGCTAGGGTAATACCTTTATCAAAATATTCCATTGTCGGTATACAAACAGCAGTTAGTACACTTATTGGCTTTAGTGGGTCAGGTTTTGCAGGTCTTCCACTAGTAGGAACTTTAGCCAACACGTTTTCAAGTGCAATTAATATAGATAAAGAAAGTATTGCAGCCTTTGGTCAAATTATTACTGTTTGGATAGGCGGAGGAACAATAATTCCTTGGAGCGTTGTAGCTGCTGCTGGAATATGCAAGGTTGAACCTTTTGATGTAGCTCGCAGAAATATTATACCTGTATCCTGTGGAATAGTTGCTACAGTGCTACTTGCTATGATAATATTATAGTATAATAGTCTAAAAAATAAAAAAAAATATTTTAAGGAGATTTTTGTAAAATGAACATTCAATTTTTTGGAACCAAAAAGTGTTTTGACACAAAGAAAACGCAAAGATATTTTAAGGAGAGAAATATAAAATATCAATTCATAGATTTAACTATTAAAGGATTAAGTAAAGGTGAACTAAATAGTGTAAAAAATGCTGTAGGATTAAACAATTTAATTAACACAAAGGCAAAAGATTATAAGAAATTAAATTTAGACCAAATTAGAGGAGAGGAGACTAAAGTGGAGATTTTATTAAATAATCCACAACTTTTTAATACGCCAATAGTACGAAATGGAAAAGAGGCCACTGTTGGTTATCTACCAGAAGTATGGACAACCTGGGAATAGTAGTAATAATTAGACCTAAAAAAGGAGATATGCTTATATATATCTCCTACAATTAAACAATAACTAATATGCACTCCCTAATTTAAATATTTTGATAATCTAGGAATTAGTTGTTTACCTAATGTTATTGATATTATAGCCTTTATAATATCACCAGGTATAAATGGCAAGCAAGCAAATTTAAGGGCTTCATAGAAATTTATACTCTTGCCTAAATAGTGCGTAAATATTAAATAAAAGTAGGGAACCCCTATAACATAAATTATTAAACTACCTATAATGACAGAATATATTATTTTGGGAAGTGACTTGTTTTTTTGCGTAAGCTTTCCAATTACATAAGCAGCTACTATAAAACCTAATAAGAATCCAAAAGTAGGGCTCACTATAGAAGTTAGTCCTCCAGTACCACCAGAAAAAATAGGTAATCCAATTAAACCTAGAATAACATATGTAATTTGAGATAACGCTCCTAACCTAGATCCTAATATTAGTCCAGATAAAACAACAAAAATTGTTTGCAGCGTAACAGGAATTGGACCTATTGGTACAGAGATAAATGCACCCACAGCTGTAAGCGAAGTAAATAATGCAGTAATTATTAGGTCTCTTGTAGTTAATTTCAAATTTAATCCTCCCTTTAACGATATTTCAGCTCCGCAGGAGATGAGTTCAGCTCCGCAGGAGATGATTTAACCGATAGTTATTTAATAATATCATACACTAAAATAAATGTAATAATTATTATTGTAAACCTAATTTATTATATAGGTTTACAATAATATTATCATGATTTGTTTTGTAAGTCAAATAAAATCAGGAGGTTTGAACATTGTGCTTAACTAATATAATTAATTTTTTTAAGTTCGTTGAACTTAAAACAAAATTAGCAAGTATGTTACCATTTATAATAGGAACACTTTATTCAGTGTATCGATATAAAAGTTTTGTTTTTAAAAATTTTATTATTATGGGTATCTCACTCTTAGCCTTTGATATGGCTACCACTGCAATAAATAATTATATAGATTATAAAAAGGATTTAAATCACCATAAAAAAGATATAATTCATCATGAATACAATCCTGACAATAAAATAGTTAAATATGGCATAAAAGAATCCTTAGCTATTACTATAATTTTTGTTCTATTAACAATTGCAATTTTTTGTGGAATTCTATTAACTTTGAACACTAATTTACTTGTACTTTTAATCGGTATTATTTCTTTTTTAGCAGGTGTTTTCTATACATACGGTCCTATTCCAATATCACGCATGCCTTTAGGTGAAGTGTTTTCCGGTGTATTTATGGGATTGATAATTCTATTTTTATCCTGCTACGTGCATATATTTAATAGTAATATAATCTTGTTTACATATAACGCGAATGTTTTGAATATCAGTATAAATTTAGTTGAGTTATTTTATATATTTTTAATCTCAATTCCTACTATGAGTGGCATAGCGAACATAATGCTTGCAAATAATATTTGTGATCTTGAAGAGGATATAAGTAACAAGAGATATACATTACCTTACTATCTAGGTAAAGAAAATGCTATTAACCTATTTAGTACTTTGTATTATATTGCATACCTTGATATTTTAATTTTAGTTTTATTAAAAGTTACACCACTGGCATCACTCCTTGTAATTTTAACTATAATACCAGTGTATAAAAATGTAAAATTATTTCATAATCGACCTATTAAAAATGAAACTTTCATTTTATCGGTTAAAAATTTTGCTTTAATGAACCTAACACATATCTTAGTTATCGGTGCAGCTCTTACATTTAACTTATAGGAAAATAACATCTAAATAAAGGAGGTAGATTTGTGAATAAAAAACTTATTGTTGATAAAACAAAAGAATTTGTACAAAGTAAATTAGGTGGTGAGGGAACTGGTCATGACTACTTTCACACATTAAGAGTTTATAAAACTTCTGTTTATATAGGACAAAAAGAAAGTGCTGATATATTCGTAGTTAAGCTGGCTGCTCTATTACATGACATTGCTGATTGGAAATTTAATGATGGTAATAGTGATATTGGCCCTAAAATATCCCGTTTATGGCTAGAAAGTGTAGGTGTAGACGATAATATTATTAATAGCGTTTCAAATATTATAAGAACCATTTCTTTTAAAGGTGGAACAACAGATTCTAGTCAATGTACAATTGAGGGTAAGGTTGTTCAAGATGCAGATAGATTAGATGCTATGGGGGCTATAGGAATTGCAAGAGCATTTGCTTATGGTGGCTACAAAGGAAGAGAACTATACAATCCTAATATTAAACCACAAAAGTACAAGGATTTTGAGCAATATAAGAATAACGTTGATACTACGGTTAATCACTTTTATGAAAAACTATTATTGCTAAAAGATTTAATGAATACACCTTCCGGCAAATCTATGGCAATCGCAAGGCATACATTTATGGAGGATTATCTTGATAAATTCTTTAGAGAATGGGATTGCATTGAAATAGATTAAATCATCTCTTGCTGAAAGGTTGTTAAATATCCTAAAAAGTTAATAATTACTAGTAAAAACAAGACCAAAAATAATTGGTCTTATTTTTATGTTAATTTTTAATTTAGAATTTATTATATTTTTAAAATTATTCATTGACAAAAAAAATTAAACGGTTACAATAAGATTAACCGGTTAAGTAAATCGGTTAAGTGAAAAAAGGTGGTTTATTATATGAGTAAAACTTGCGTACTTGGAAGTTTAAATATGGATGTAGTATTAAAGATTGAAAACATGGCTAAAATAGGTGAAACCATTTTTGCTAAAAGCTTATCCACCATTCCTGGAGGAAAGGGAGCAAATCAAGCAATTGCGTCTAAACGAATGGGGTCAGATGTCTATATGATAGGTAAGGTTGGAATAGATAGTAATGGTGAATATTTAGTTAATAAACTCAATTTAGATGGAATAAATACAGATTTTGTTTTTAAAGATAATAAAGAAACAACTGGAACAGCTATTATAAATGTAAACAGCGAAGGTAATAATTCTATTGTTGTGGTAGCTGGAGCTAATATGTGTATTAGTTCAGAGGAAATAAAACAAAGCTATTCAGTTATAATAGATTGTGATGTGATAATCGCACAATTTGAAACTCCTAGTGACATTACAATTGAGGCTTTTACTTATGCAAAATCGAAAAATATTACAACAATATTAAATCCAGCTCCATCCAAAAAAATAGATGAAAATTTATTGAAACATGTAGATATAATAATTCCAAATGAAACAGAAGCATGTGATATTACCGGTGTTTTAACTTACGACTTGGAAAGTGCTAAAACAGCCGCTGAACATTTAATAAATATGGGAGTGAAAAACGTAATAATAACACTAGGGTCAAAAGGGGCAGCACTCATAACAAAGGAAAAAGCAGAATTAATTCCAGCATTTAAAGTTAATGCTATTGATACAACTGCTGCGGGAGATAGTTTTATTGGGGCAGTAGCGAGTAGATTAGGTTCAAAGGATTTAAGTTACGAAAATATTAAAGATGCTATAATTTTTGCTAATAAAGTTTCTTCAATAGTTGTTCAAAGAGATGGTGCACAACCCTCAATACCTTCTATTCAAGAAGTAATAGATATTTACGGTAAAGATTGTATTTAGTCTACTTTTATTTATAAATAATCTAAGGAGGTTTCGTTATGAAGAAAACTGCATTACTAAATTCACAAATATGCGAAGTGATTTCTAAAATGGGTCATAGAGATACATTGGCTATAGGTGATTGTGGTTTGCCAATTCCTGAATGTACTAAGAGAATTGATATTGCATTAATTAAAAATATACCTGGGTTTATTGAAACTTTAAAAGCTGTATTAACAGAACTTGAAATTGAGGAAGTAATTCTCGCTAAAGAGACTTTCAATCTAAGTCCTGATCTGTTCAATGAAATAAAAAAAATAACTGGAAATATTAAAATTACATTTACTACTCATGAAGAACTTAAATTCAAGTTAAAAGAGTGTAAAGCGGTAATAAGGACCGGTGAACAAACTGCATATGCGAATATAATATTAAAATCAGGAGTTGTATTTTAAAGAACTAATTTTAAGGAGGAGATTCCATGACTGATATAACACCTCTACTTCAAATGAAAAATGTTTCAAAATCCTTTCCAGGAGTAAAAGCTCTTGAAGATGTTAGCTTAGACGCTTATAGTGGAGAAGTTCTTGCTCTTCTAGGAGAGAATGGCGCAGGAAAATCTACTTTGATGAAAATTTTAAGTGGAGTATATAATATGGATTCAGGTAGCATTATTATACAAGGCTCTACTGTAGACATAAGAAATATAAAAGATGCAGAAAAACTTGGAATAGCAATAATTCATCAAGAACTAAGTGTTCTTCCTAATTTAAGTATATGGGAAAATATATTTTTAGGTAATGAAGTGTTTAGCAGACTTACAAGAAGAATAAACAAAAAAGTTCTTAAAGAGAAATCTCAAAAGTTACTTAATGATATTGGATTTAATATTGATGTAGATATCTTAGTGAAAAATTTGAATGTAGGCGAAAAGCAATTAATAGAAATTGCAAAAGCTCTTTCCAAAAATTCAAAAGTGATAATAATGGATGAACCAACAACTGCATTAACTGATGTTGAAACTGATAATCTGTTTAGAGTAATAACAAAACTTAAAGGTGAAAATATGGGCATTGTATACATCTCACATAGAATGGATGAAATATTTAAAATATCGGACAAAATAACAGTTTTAAGAGATGGCAAATCTATTGGGGATGTTAAAACAAAAGACATTACAAAAGATGATTTAATATCAATGATGGTTGGCAGAAAACTTGAGGACCAATTTCCATACAGAGAGTCACCTAAGTCCGATACCATATTAAGAGTTGAAAATTTATGTTTTGGTGGAAAGGTTTGCAATGTTAGTTTTAGTTCAAAAGGTGGAGAAATCTTAGGCATATCCGGACTCATGGGGTCAGGGCGAACAGAACTTGCAAAAACTATATTTGGAGAATATAAAAAGACTTCCGGTACAGTATTTGTTGGTAATGAAAAAGTTAATATTCGTTCACCTAAAGACTCTATTGAAAAAGGAGTTTGTTATCTCTCAGAAGACAGAAAAAAAGAGGGCCTCATTCTAGGAATGTCCGTTGGGGAAAATATGACCTTAGCTAACCTTAAAAAATATGAAAATGGGGCTAAACAAATAAACAAAGTAAATGAAAGTAAGTCTATTGAGGAGTATATAAAAAAACTTTCTATAAAAACACCCAGTGCGCATCAGTTAATTAAATACTTAAGTGGAGGCAATCAGCAAAAGGTTATCTTAGCTAAATGGCTAATGCTTGCACCTGAAGTACTAATTATAGATGAGCCAACTCGAGGAATAGATGTTGGAGCTAAAAAAGAAATCTATGAAGTTTTAAATGAATTAAAGTCAATGGGTAAATCAATTATTATGATATCTTCTGATATGACTGAAATACTTGGCATTTGCGATAGGATTATAGTAATGCATGAGGGTAGCATATCCGGTGAGCTTTCTCGCGAGGAAGCCACTCAAGAAATAATAATGAAATATGCAGTTGGTATAAAAGGTTAACATTTTAAATGTTAATTCTCGCAAAGGAAGGAGCTTATATTGTGAAAAAAAGTTTAAAGAGTTCAATTTTAAAATATAAATCTTTAGTAGGTCTATTAGTATTATGTATAGTTATATCTTTTATCTCACCAAGATTTTTAGGATTTGCCAACATTAAAAACGTACTTACTCAAGTTTCTGTTAATGCAGTTATAGCAGTAGGAATGACTTTTGTCATACTTACAGGAGGAATAGATTTATCTGTAGGGTCAATACTTGCAGTAAGCGCCGCTGTTGCAGCAGGGATAATAAAGTCAACAGGGAACATAACCCTAGCAATAATTGTATCTTTAGCTATTGGATGTTTAATTGGGTTTATAAATGGAATGCTTGTTTCAAAAGGTAGAATTCAAGCTTTCATAGCTACTCTAGCAACAATGATTATATTCAGAGGAGTAACTTACGTGTATACAAATGGAATTCCGATATCTGGACTTGGACAAAGTTTTTCTGGAATAGGTAATAAATCTATTTTAGGGCTACCAACACCAGTTGCAATTATGATTATAGTATTTGGGGCTGCATTTTATATTTTAAGTCAAACTAGATATGGTAGGTATCTTTATGCACTAGGTGGAAATGAAAACTTTAGTTGGATGCAATGCTCAAAAGACTACGGATGGTGGAAAGAAAATTGGAATGGTAGTTTCAACCCTTAATAATCCATTCTTTGTATCAATGAAAGAGGGCGCTGAAAAAAAAGCCAAGGAATTAGGATATGAAATTGTAGTTCTTGACTCACAAAATGATGCATCAAAAGAAAGATCTAATGTAGAGGATTTGGTTCAACAAGGAATAGTAGATTTAATAATAAATCCTACAGATAGTGATGCGGTTATAAACTCCATAACATTTGCTAACGATAGCAATATAAAGGTTATTACAGTAGACAGGAAAGCAAATGGAGGAGAAGTTGCTTGTCACGTAGCATCAGATAACATTAAAGGTGGAGAGATGGCTGCACAGTTTATACTGGATAAATTAAATGGGAAAGGAAACTTAGTTGAATTACAAGGCATTCCAGGAGCTTCAGCTACTAGAGATAGAGGACAAGGATTCCACAATATTGTTGATAATAAAGATGGTGTTAAAGTTGTTGCAAGTCAAGCTGCCGACTTTGACAGACAAAAGGGATTAAACGTCACTCAAAATATTATTCAAGCCACTCCAACTTTTGATGCTATATTTGCACATAATGATGAAATGGCTCTAGGAGCTATAAAAGCAGCTAAATCAGCAAATAAAGATGTTATTATAGTGGGTTTTGATGGAAATGACGAAGCAAAAAAAGCAGTTGAAAGTGGAAATCTCTCAGCTACAATTGCACAAAAACCTGCTCTAATGGGATCAACTGCCGTAGAAAATGCAATTAAAATAGCTAAAGGTGAAGCAGTAGAAAAGGAAGTTCCCGTAGAACTTGAGCTTGTAAAAAAATAGTTAATACAGACAAATATTATTCCCCACTGATAATATAATTTAAAAATTTGAAGCCCAGGGGATTATCCTCTGGGTTATTAATTTATGAAGTATTTCAAATTAAGATATATTTCAGCTCCGCAGGAGATGATTTAATATGTTATAATGCTTAAGTATTTACTTCAAATTGGAGGGAAATTATGAATAAGGTTACAATGAAAGACGTAGCGGAAATGGCCGGTGTTTCAAAAGCTACAGTATCGATGGTTATGAACAAGAAAGATGCTAGTATAAGTAATGTAACCAGAAACAACATATTAAAAATTGCAAAAGAAATGAGTTATATTCCTAATTCCATTGCAAGAAGCCTTAGTACTAAAAAATCGGGCACTATAGGAATTATACTTCCCGATATTACAAATCCATTTTTCTCCGAAATGGCGAGAGCTGTTGAGGATGAGGCTGAAAGACTAGAATATAATTTAATGATATGCAATACAGATAATGATATTCACAAAGAAGAAAAATATATTCAACTTCTTATAAGTAAACTTATAGATGGAATAATTTTTATGTCTGGTGGTAAAAGTAATGAAAGTATAACCTTACTAAAAAAGAACAATGTTCCTTTTGTATTGGTTGATAGATATATTGATGGATATAAAGATTATTATGGTGTCTTTTCATTAAATAATCAGGGGGTAAGGAATGGTGTTAAATATTTATATGAAAATGGAAAACGAAAAATAGCTTTCGTAAAAGGAAGTGAAAATTTAGAAATTTCAACTCAGAGATTAGAAGGTTATATTGATGAAATGACGAATTATGGACTATACGATGAAAAGTATATATTTGAAGGTGACTTTAATGTTGAAGGTGGCATATTGGCAACACAAAAAATAATAAACACTTTTAACAATATAGATGCTATTTTTTATAGTAATGATATGATGGCATTAGGTGGAATGAAAATTTTACTCAGAAATGGGTATAAAATTCCAAAAGATATATCCGTTGTTGGCTTCGATAATATTCAAATGTCTTCGGTTATAGAGCCAGAACTTACAACTATATCGCAACCAATATATATAATGGGTAAAAAAGCTTGCAACATTTTAATCGATGTGATCAATGGAAATATACCAGATGATAAACAAATATATTATGAAACTAACCTTATTATTCGTGGAACTGTATAAATATATATACTTAATATAATGATAATTTCAATTAATCAGTAAATAATTGGAATTATTTCCTTGGAAATATAAGGTAATTATTACCGGTTTTTATGCTATAAATCCGAAGGATATGATTAAATAGACCTAATTTAATTAATGATCTTAATTATAATCACTTTAAAGAGCTACTGATTATGATTAACATAATGTTAACATGTTTGCCATTTGCATGCCATAGTATAACTCTATTATATAAATAAGGTACATATACAGTAATGTATAAACAAATTAATATACCTAATCCTAATTCCTCTGTAACCTCCTTTTGCAGAGGAATTTTTATATGAGATACATATTGAATGATATATAATAAGTTTTGATAATTGCTATTAGTATTATATAATAGATAGTGTTATATAAAATATTAAAAATGCGTATTTAAATGAAAGATATAAACTAATTTATAAAAAGCTTTTAATAAAGGAGAAATTTTATTATGGAAACCATTTTAATAGTTGATGATGAAGAAAGAATTAGAAATTTAGTGTCTATTTATTTAAGAAAAGAACAATATAATATTTTGCAAGCTGAAAACGGTAATGAGGCTATAAATATATTTAATAAAGTTAAAATAGACTTGGTTATTTTAGATGTAATGATGCCTGTAATGGATGGATGGGATGTATGTAAGGAAATAAGAAAAACATCTAATATCCCTGTTATAATGCTTACTGCTAAATCTGAAGAAGACGATGAATTATTGGGTTTTGAATTAGGGACTGACCACTACATCACTAAACCTTTTGTTCCAAAGCTATTAGTTGCTAAAGTAAAAGCAATTATAAGGAGAACACACACCACTGAGCCTTCCTTAAAGGAGGAAGATAGCTATGATGGTCTAAAGGTTAATAATTTAAGCCACGAAGTTACTGTTGATAACATAGAAATTAACTTATCACCAAAAGAATTTGAATTATTGAATTATTTTATACTTAATAAGAGAATTGTACTCAGTCGCGAAAAAATATTAGATTCCTTATGGGGTATTGACTACTTTGGTGATTTAAGAACTGTGGATACAGTTATAAAGAGATTAAGAGAAAAGTTGGGTGAAAAATCTTACCTTATAGCAACAATAAGAGGGGCTGGATACAAATTTGAGGTGAAAAATGAAAAATGAAAAAAGTATAACAAAAAAGCTTTTCGCAATAACTACCATAGTTTTTGTAGTTTTTATAACCACTAATTTAATAGTTCAATCTGCATTCTTCCAGCAATTTTATATAAAATGGAAAAAAGATAATCTTGAAAAGAATCTTGTAAAATTCAAAAGTGAATACAGTTTGTTAACAAAGAGTGAAGATGAGATTACCTTAATTAGTACTTTTGAAGAAGACAATAGTTATAAAATAGTTATACGGGATAGTTTAGGAAATTTAAAGTATCTTACGCAAACAGCTGATGAAAGAAAAGACTCCCTTAGAGCCAGAGTAATTAATCAGATAATGTCATCTGAGATAGAAAATATCGGCGGCCTTACTAAATTCAAAAAAGAGGAGACTCCATTAGTATTTATTACGCAAAGTAACCCTGATATGGCAACAAGTGTTGCAGGTATATCATATGATGAAAGTAAAGATGAAATTGTTTATGCTTTTTCTTCACTACAGCCAGTAAACGAAGCTGTACAAGTTATAAAAGAATTTTACTTGTATTTCTACATTGGTGCATTAGTTGTAATTGTATTTCTATCATTCATTTACTCTAATATGATTGCAAAACCATTAATAAAAATAACTAATACAGCCACTAAAATGGCAAAACTTAATTTTTCAGAAAAATGCGAAGTTAAAAGTGATGATGAAATAGGTGCTCTAGCTGCTTCACTTAATCTTCTATCAGAGAATCTAAATAAATCATTGACCTCACTTAAAGATGCTAATTCACAATTAGAAAAGGATATTGAAAAAGAAAAGAAATTAACGGAAATGAGGAAAGACTTTGTAGCATCAATTTCTCACGAGCTTAAAACTCCTATAACACTTATAGAAGGGTATACACTCGCATTAAATGATGATATATTAGAAGGCGAGGAAAAACAATATTTCATTGATGTCATAATGGACGAATCAAGGAAAATGAATAATTTAGTATCAGATATGTTAAATCTATCTCAATTAGAGTCTGGAAATTTTAATTTAATTAAGGAAGAGTTTTATCTCGATGAGTTAGTGACACCAGTTACTAAGAAATATTCATCATTGCTTAATGAAAAAAGTATTAAACTCCGACTAAATTTGATTCCCAATATAAAGGTAAATGCAGATTGGACAAGAATTGAACAGGTACTAACAAACTATATGACGAATGCAATAAGACATACTTATGAAGGCGGATTCATCACTGTAACAATGTTAGATAAAGAAGACTCAATTTGCATTGAAGTTGAAAATAGCGGAAAAGGAATTGATCCTGATGAAACGAGTAAGATATGGGATAATTTTTATAAAATAGATAAATCAAGAACTAGAAAACTTGGTGGAACTGGTCTAGGACTTTCGATAGTTAAAAATATAGTATTACTTCATGGTGGTAGTTGTGGAGTTGAAAATACACAAAAGGGAGTTAAATTCTATTTTAACTTAACAAAACAATAAGAAATATAGTATTTGGTTATACATTCTGGCAATAATAATAAAACTAAGAAAAGTATGTAAAATAATTATTTTACATACTTTTCTTATATTAATTTATAAACTTATTTAATTTGCAATCTTAACATTGCCATTAATCATGTCACTATAATATCCTTTCAAACATATAAGTTCATCATGATTTCCAGCTTCTACGATTCGTCCATGTTTTAGAACTACTATTTTATCAGCATTTCTTATTGTTGATAGTCTATGTGCAATAATAAGTGTGGTTCTATTTTGTGCCATCTCCTCAATAACCTTTTGTATCAACTTTTCCGTTTGGGAATCTATATTTGATGTAGCTTCATCTAATATAAATATGGACGGTGAATGGGCAAGAGCCCTTGAGAATGATAGGAGTTGTCTCTGACCTGCTGAAAATGTGGCTCCTCTTTCCATAACCTTTGCGTGAATTCCTCCTGGAAGCTCATTTACAAAATCTAATGCACAAGTAGTTTCCAATGACTCATTTAGAATATTTTCACTTATATTATCATTTAATATAACATTAGATTTTACATCACCTGAAAATAAAAATACATCCTGAAGCACAACTGATATACCTTTTCTAAGGTCCCTCTTTTTTATATCATTTATATTAATTCCATCTATTAGTATCTCTCCTTTTTGGATCTTATAAAATCCACTTATAAGACTTGTGATTGTAGTTTTTCCTGCGCCTGTCTCACCTATAAATGCAAAAGTTTCACCTTTTTTAACCTTAAAACTAACATTTTTCAGTATCCACTCTAAATTATTATAAGAAAACCAAACGTTTTTAAATTCTATGTCTCCTTGCACATGCTTTAGGCTTTTTCCCTCGTCTAAATTTTCTAGTGAATCCTTCTCATCCAAAAGTTCAAAAATTCGTTCTGCAGAAACCAAAGCCGATTGAATTGTAGTATAACTGTCTGCAAGATCCGATATTGGATTGAAAAATTGTTTTATATAAGTTGTAAAAGCGTAAAGTACACCTATCTCTATAGTTTGGTTTGCAATTTTACCCATAGAATACCAAAGTATAATTGCTACTGCAAGACTTTGAAAAACATCTGCTGCCGGTCTTAAAATACTGTTTATCCTAACTTGAAATAATGTACTTTTTAAATACTCTTGGTTTAGTTTTAAGAATTCATCATTTTTTTCCTTTTCTCCTGTGAATATTTGAATTATTTTCATCCCTGATATGTTTTCAGCCATAAATCCATTAATTCTACCTATTAAGCTTTTCATTATTGTAAAATTTTTCTTTATCTTATTCTTTAACATAAAAATTATAAAAAACATTATGGGTACAACTGAGAATGAAATAAATGCTAATTTCACATCAAGTGCAAGCATAACATAAACAATACCTATTAGTAAAAAAGCATCTTTAAACAAGCTTATAATTACATCAGTATACATTTCACTTAAAGCTTCAACATCGTTTGTGGCTCTTGTTATGATTCTTCCTGATGAGTTTTTATCAAGGTACTTTAGAGGGAGAAATTGTATTGTCCTAAATACACGCCTTCTCAAATTCATCATAATTTCCTGACCGGCTTTGTTTATTAAATTTACTTGTATAAAAGATGATAACCCTCCAATAAGTGCAATAACGAAATATGCTATTCCCATAGATGTTATTGAGTATATACCATTTTGTGATACTTTCTTTATTAAGAAGTCATCAATAACAACCTTTAATATATAAGGTTTAAGTAGTTCTGCGCAGTTTACAATAATTACACATAGCGCAGCTAAAATTATCTTTTTAATATGTGGTTTAGTTAGTCCTAAAAGCCTTTTAAAACTATTTACTTTATGAAGCTTCCCATTGAGACTTGTAGGTTTCATAATAGAGTCCTCCTTTCTTTATGAGCTCATTATGAGTTCCATTTTCACAAATTCTGCCTTTGTCTAACACTATAATAAAATCTGAATGTCGTATAGTAGAAATTCTATGAGCAATAATTATTGTGGTCTTACCTTTCCTTATTTTCTGTATATTTTCAAGTACTTTACCTTCAGTAATAGTATCTACAGCTGAAAGAGAATCATCTAAAATAAGAATAGGTGGGTTACCAATAATAGCCCTAGCTATAGAAATACGTTGTTTTTCACCACCAGATAGATTAACGCCTCTTTCTCCAAGTATAGTATCAAATCCATTAGGAAAATTAATAATACTTTCATATATAGAGCTTGCCCTGGCAGCGTTTTCAACCTCTTCATCGGTATATATATCTTTGAAAAATTTTATATTATCTTTTATAGTTGCTGAAAACAAAAAATTATCTTGAGTTACATAACCAATACTACTTCTAAGTGTTTCTAGAGAATAGTCATTTATGTCCACTTTATCAATTAATATTTCTTCTCGAGGTGACATATAGAGTTTTAATAATAAGTTTGAAAGAGATGTTTTACCTGAAGCTGTTTTTCCTAATATTCCAACGGTATAACCTTTAGGTATTTTTAGTATAATGTTCTCTATCGCTTTTTTGCCATGAGTATCATAAGAAAAGCTTAAATTGTTAAATTCTATTTCACCCTTAATTGGACTACTTATCATTTTTAATCCATCCGTAATTTGAGGGCTCTCATTAAATATATCATCCAACCTTTTAAGCGAGGCAATCCCTCTTTGAAATATATTTATAATTCGGCCAATAGAAATTATAGGTCTCATGATCATTGTAAGATATCCGTTAAAGGCTATAAACTCCCCAAGAGTTATAACATTATTTAGCGCCATGTTACCGCCTATAATAAGATTCATAACGAAACTTATACTAAAAAAAATTTGAATTACAGGGGCGAGCAAAGAAGAAACCTTTACCATGTTAAGATTAGAATCCATCATCTGTCTATTTAGAATTTCGAATTTCATGGATTCAGACTCCTCTTGTACATATGATTTTATGACTCTAATTCCATATATATTTTCTTGTACACTACCAGAGATTGTAGCAAAATTCTCTTGAACCTTTTTAAATCGTTTTTGAATAAGTCTACCTATCATAAACATAAAATATATTATAAATGGAATTGGAACTAATATCATTAATGTAAGTCTAAAATCTATAATCTTAGCCATTAAATATATAGAAATACTGCATATAACAATGACGTTTATTATCATAGCCGTAGCTGGTCCAAAAGTCATTCTTACAGCAGAAATATCATTTATAGCATAAGCAATTAAATCACCAGTTTTCTTTTTATTATAAAATTCAGGTGATAATTTTTGAAAATGAAGAAATAATTTTGCGCGCAGATGACATTCAAGATTTCTAGCATTAACTACTATTTGATTTCTCCATAAATAGGTACATATAAAAGTTCCTACTGCAATTAAAAGTATATAAATAATTTTTATTTTCACAAGTGCAAAAGAAAAATTGTTAGTTCCTAGTATATCAATTGTATCACCTAAGACTCTAGGAAAAAATGACTGAATATATGAAGTTAGCATCATAAAGATAATGCCAATAAAATATGATATCTTATGGTCTTTAAAAAAATCTATTATAATGTTCTTTGCCACATTATTCCTCCTTTATAGGTTTAATTCATTCAAACTTTTAACAGATTCTCGTGGAATTAGAGTACTATTAATTGTTATGCTCTCGCAAGGTTTATCAGGGCTCATAATCCTTTTTAAAATTAAATCTACAGCTACTTCACATGAATACTCAATGTTTAAATCTAAAGTAGTAAGAGGTGGTAACATTAGTGATGCCATTTCAGTATTTCCACTGCTAATAATAGAAATATCCTCTGGCACTTTAATTCCCTTATTATTAAGAAGATTTATTAATTTCACAGATATAAAATCACCTTGACATATTATTGCGGATGGTTTGCTTTTAGCCAAAAGTAAATCTAAAACTGACTTCTCAAAATTTTCTTCGAAGCTCTCTTCAACGTAAGTAAAAAAATCGTTATTAATAGGTATTTGATAATCTTCAAGTGCTGAAGTTATGCCTAACACCTTTTCTTTATTCCTAAATAAAATACTACGTCTTCCTAAAAATCCAATATCTTTATGTCCTTTCTTTATTAAATACTCGCATTGCTTATATCCTCCATTATTAAAATTAAACCAAACACTGTCAAAATCACAGGAAGGGGAGTACCCAGTATAGAAAATGTAATTCTTTATTTTTTGTTTTAGTAAACTGATATAACCGTCATTAAATTTTCCAATTAAAATTACACCATTAAAATTATTCTCCTTCATTAACTTATAAGGAAGTTGCATTTTATCCTGATTATTCTTATCAACAAATTCTGTATGATAATAGATGTCTAATTTTTGAAGGGCCCGTTCAATTCCCTGGATCATGTATGCGAAATTACTATTATCTTGCATCAAGGGTCTTTGATGAAGAACTAAAATTTTATAATTGATTTTACCAGTTGGCTTTATATATCCCATTTCTTTTGCTTTAATTAAGATTTTTTCTCTTAATTCTTCCCCAACTCCAATTTTTCCCGATAGTGCGCGGCTTACTGATATAGTTGAAATATCTAATTCAGAAGCTATATCTGATATCGTAGTTTTATTACTCAAGTAATTCACCTCTAATTTTATGATTTAATACTATTATATGTAATTTAACGTATGAATACAACGTTTGTAAAATATATATATTACGTTATATTACTAATTCTATAACGTAGGTTCTCAATTTTCAGTATACTAAAGAACATAAAAAGAAATAACAAGTCAATATGTTAACATTTTGACTTGTTATTTCTTTTCATGTGCCTAAAGTACAAAAATAAAATTTTATAAACTTATTTTTAAATAATGTACACGCTTAGCAGGCCAAGAACTTTTATAAAATATATTTAAAGCTTCAAATGAATGATGTGAAACTAAAGGCTGCGAATATCTAAAAGATGTAATAATGGTAGAATGAAATATTTTACCATTATTATCTTCGAAAAATATCAAGTCACCTAATTCAAGCAGGGCAGTATCATATATCTCAAGACCTTTAGCTCCTGGAGCTTTAGTTTGTTGATTGATTTTTAAAAACCAATAAAGAGAGTGTGCCACCGCCCACGATATAGACCAGGTATCATCCTTTGTACTAGCTGTATTAGCTTTCTTGTACCACCATGGATGTGAAGAATTAAAAATCATAGGTGCTCCACCGGCTAGTAGACACTGAGATATAAAGTTTGCGCAATCACCACTAGATTCGTTATTAATTAGAGGGTAGTACCTAAAATTAGGGTTTGGATACAATGCATAGGTTTTAGCATATTTCACTGCATTTATTCTTGAATATTTATTCGCTCTAAAAAAGTCCATATTAAACTCCATAAAATTACTATCTTTAAATTCTATGATAAAGATAGTTGGAATGTTCATAAAAGTCAAAAATTTATTCATTGCACCATATTTATATTTATAACATAATTTTTTAAAATCAAACGGAATGTTAACTTGAAATTTAAAAGTATTAATGATAGATTATTTAGAAAGGGAATTACCCCCAAAGTTTTTTTGTCCCATACGTGGGTTTTATGGTTCTGAAAATTTGAATAATTTAATAAATATACAAGTGTCTCTACAAAACTATATATAAATTATAAGGTTATGGCGCATTCTTCCCAAATAGTGCAACAATCGTAGAAAAATACAAATTGAATTTTCATGTATTTAAAAGGTAATAATAGTATACTTTATGGGAATAATATCAATAAAGTTAATTGGAGGTTGTTAAAATGAATAATGAACTTTGCCCAAACTGTAGAGTGTTAAGAGATACTGTAGTATCAATGTTTGAAAAAGAAATTAAAGAAAAAGGAGAAGTTTACAAAGTTTTATCAAAAAGTTATAGCTGTTCAATGTGCAACACATTTATTCGATGTGAAAATATAAAAAGTAAAACAAATAAAATCAATAAATCCAAAAAAAATTAAAACCCATAGAAGATAAAATAAGAAATATAATCCTCCATTGAAAAGAAGATTATGTTTTTTATTTTTTAATATTCAGCTATATGAACCCATGATTTTTGGTATCGGGATTTTTTAAAAGAAAGCTATGATTCACTAAAAATAGAAAACCTAAATGATGCACACAGAATGTTTACCGAAATAGCACTTTTGTGGACAAAGGTTTCTGGTGTATTTAAAAAAACTGCAGAATTTATGAATGTAAACAAAAACATTTGTTTTTGACTACACTTCAACTACTTCAGAGATGATTGATTTACATTCCATATATAAGGTATTTTAAGATAATATCACGAATTTTTTTGATAATTGTATGTTGAATTAATAAATTTAGTACTGAAGGAAGTCTAAAGAAATTTTATAAACGACTTAATCTATTAAGTTATTTGTTTTTATACATATCACGGAGCGTACACAATAGCTTGATATTGTTCGACATGTAGAATATAATTAAGAAAGTATTTAATATTGGGAGGAGTTTTCTTATGAATTATATTACCGCCCAAGAAATAGCGGATAAATGGGGAATAACAAGAAGACGTGTACAAATATTATGTGTTCAAAACAGAATAGAGGGAGCTACCCGACTGGGTAATATGTGGGTAATCCCAAAAGATGCAGAGAAACCAAAGGATGGAAGAGTTAAAAGTAGTGATTGGGAAGAGGATGTGTGTGGAAATAATGAATAAATTTAGTCCTTATGGGTCGCGTTATTTCGCAGAACAGTTAACATTAAAAAGACCAAGTAATAGTATCGAAAGTCTAGCACCCTCACTTGCAGGAGCAAAGGTAGATTTAAACCCACATCAAATAGATGCAGCACTATTTGCATTTAATTCTCCTGTTTCTAAGGGCGTATTACTTGCTGATGAAGTTGGACTTGGTAAAACAATTGAAGCTGGGATTGCTATTGCACAATACTTTGCAGAGAGAAAAAGAAAAATTTTGCTTATTGTCCCTGCATCACTACGGAACCAGTGGCTTTCAGAGCTTGACGAAAAGTTTTATATAAAGTCTCAAATACTTGAAAAAAAGAATTATAATCAAATGAAAAAAGCAGGGATGCATAATCCATTTATACAAAAAGATCATGTGGTTATATGTTCCTACCAGTTTATTTCAAATATGAGTAAAGAGGTTTCGAATGTTGCGTGGGATTTAGTTGTAATTGATGAAGCACATAGACTTAGAAATGTATATAAACCTAATAATGTTATGAGTAACAAGTTAAAAGACGCTCTAAAAGACAGGCGTAAATTGTTACTAACTGCAACTCCGCTACAAAACAATCTTATGGAGTTATATGGTCTTGTCAGCATAATAGATGATAAAGTGTTTGGAGACGTAAAAACATTTAGAGAACAATTTATAAAAACTGAAAATGAAGATATTAGAAATATAAATCTAAAAGCACGTATAGGACAGTTTTGCAAAAGAACTTTGCGTAAACAAGTTACAGATTACGTTTCATATACCCAGCGAAAACTCATACTTCAAGAATATGAACCATCTCCAGAGGAAGAATTGCTATATAATGAAGTATCGGAATATTTACGTTCTGATGAGCTATATGCACTGCCCAACAGCCAAAGGAAGCTTATGACGATGATACTTAGAAAATTGCTTGCATCATCATCATTTGCAATATCGGGAACATTAGACTCACTAGTTTCAAGACTTGAAAATATGCTTTTA
Source organism: Clostridium sp. (assembly GCF_050717545.1). GTDB lineage: Bacteria > Bacillota > Clostridia > Clostridiales > Clostridiaceae > Clostridium_AD. Next base: position 22,397 of record NZ_JBOITN010000030.1, on the reverse strand, counting down.
GAAATTGACAGTGAACTAAAGTTAGATGATTATGACACATTCGAGGAGCTTCTTGAAGAAAGTGAATTAATAGAAGATGATATAAAAATTGATTTAATGAAAAATAGGAAAAAGATAGCAATAGAACTTAGTAAACTAAAAAGTTATGCTATACTTGCAAAAAGTATAACTACTAATGCTAAAGGTGAAAATTTAATTACCGCATTAGAAAAAGGATTTGGGGAAGATACAAGAACAAGACTTGGGGCTAAAAGAAAAGCAGTAATATTTACGGAATCACGTAGAACTCAGGAATATATTTTTAATTTACTTTCTGAAAAGGGGTTTAGAGACGATATTGTGCTTTTAAATGGTTCTAACACTGATAAAGGTTCTAAAGATATATATAAAAGTTGGGTAATACGACATAAGGGCGAAGATATAGTTTCTGGTTCAACTCAAGCAGATATAAAAGCAGCGGTTGTTGAGGAATTTCGTGAACGTGCAAGTATTTTAATAGGAACAGAGGCGGCCGCTGAAGGTATAAATCTACAATTTTGTTCTATTATAGTAAATTATGATCTGCCATGGAATCCGCAAAGAATTGAACAACGTATAGGACGTTGCCATAGATATGGGCAAAAAAATGATGTTGTTGTTGTGAATTTTCTTAATATTAAAAATGAAGCGGATAGGCGCGTTCACGATTTGTTAAAGGATAAATTCAAACTGTTTGATGGCTTGTTTGGTTCATCTGACGAGGTGCTTGGTAAAATTGAAGCGGGAATGGATTTTGAAAATCAAATAGCAATAATTTATCAAGAATGTAAAAATAAAGACGATATAAAAATAGCTTTTGATGAACTACAAGAACTTCATAAAGAAAAAATTGACCAAGGATTAAACGGTGCAAAAAAAAGTATTCTTGAAAATTTTGATGAAGATGTTGCAATACTATTAAAAGCAACAAATTTAAGCACAAAAAAAAGTGTTACTCAATATGAAAAGTGGCTTTATAATTTTATTATTTCTGAGGAAGGAGATAAAGTGAAACCGATTGATAACACAAGATTTTTTTACGATGGAAACAATCATAATAAAGGCTATTACAATCTTAAATGGAAAGATAGCGAGGAGAAAGGTGAGCATTTTTTAAGAGGTGAGCATCCACTGTGTAAGCAATTAATAAACAATAGTAAAAAAAGGTTACTAGAGGTTAGTAAAGTTATTTTTGATTACAAAAATTCTGGCAGAAAAATTAGTTACATAGATAATATGAATATAAAAACAGGGTGGTTTGTTTTGGACAAGCTTACAAATGATGCTCTTGAAGTGCAGGAATATTTATTGATAACTGCTCTTTGTGATGATGGGACACTAATTGATAGTGACATCTCTGGACGAATTATTGAATTTCCTATTGTAAACAGCTTTCAATGTATTATTAAGGCACCATTAAATATTGATATTTATAGGGAACAATCAAAAATCAACACATTAAAGGTTATTGAAAAAGAAAATATAAAATTTTATATAGATGAGTGTAAAAAACTTGATGATTGGAGCGAGGATTTAAAACTTGGATTAGAGAGAGAGCTTCTTGATGTAGATAGGGAAATAAGTGAAAAGAAAAAGGCTAAGAATGACTTAGTTGATACAATTTCAATGGAAACAATGATTATTATGCAGGCTGAGATTAACAAGCTTTCAAAATTAAGAACAAAAAAGCAAAAGGAAATGTTTGATGAGCGAGATAAAATTGATGAAGAAAACCTAGTATTGCAACGACAAATGCAAGAAAAAGTAAAAGGGAAGGTTACAGTAGACAAAATATTTACTGTGCAATTTGAGATAATTTGAGGACAGAGTGTAAAGAAACTTGAGAACATACAAAAAGTTTAATTAGAGTAAAGAGAGGAAATAAAATGGATAATAAACAGAAATTAGAGCTAACATGGATTGGAAAGGGTAATGAACCAAAGCTTGAACCAAGGATTTTACTATATGACAAAGATAAATCATATGGTGATGAAAGTAGTGAAAATATGTTAATTCATGGTGATAATCTTCTTGCATTAAAGGGACTAGAACAGGATTATGCAGGCAAAGTTAAGTGCATATATATTGATCCACCGTATAATACAGGAAGTGCTTTTGAACATTATGATGATAACTTAGAACATAGTACTTGGCTTAATTTGATGAAGCCAAGACTTGAGATGTTAAGAAATTTATTAAGTGATAATGGAAGTATATGGATTAGTATTGATGACGATGAACAGGCATATTTAAAAGTTCTTTGTGATGAAGTTTTTGGGAGAAAGAATTTCGTGAATAATGTAATTTGGGAGAAAAAATATTCACCGCAAAATGATGCGAAGTGGCTTTCAGATAGTCATGATTTCATTATGGTGTATGCAAAGAATAAGGAAATTTGGCGTCCTAATTTATTACCAAGAAGTCCAGAAATGGATGCCAGGTATAAAAATCTAGATAATGACCCAAGGGGTGATTGGAAATCAAGTGATTTATCTGTAAAAACATATACTGCAACATGTGATTATTCAATAACTACACCAAGTGGTAGAGTAGTAAATCCACCTCCAAGTAGGTGTTGGAGAACTACAAAAAAGAGATTTGATGAATTAGTTGTAGACAATAGAGTTTGGTTCGGTATAAATGGTAACAATGTTCCTTCAATAAAAAGATTTTTAACAGAGGTAAAACAAGGATCAGTTTCAAAAACAATTTGGAGTAGAACAGAAGTTGGTGATAATCAAGAAGCTAGAAAGGATATTATTCCATTCAATTCAGAAAATGTATTTGCTACACCGAAACCAGAGCGTCTTTTGGAACGTATTTTAACTCTTGGGACTAATGAAGGTGACCTTGTTCTTGACTCTTTTCTTGGTTCTGGCACTACAGCAGCAGTAGCTCATAAAATGAATCGTAAATATATTGGTATTGAACTGGGTGAACACTGCTATACTCATTGCATCCCACGTCTTGAAAAAGTAATTGATGGAACGGACCAAGGTGGAATATCAAAAGCTATTAATTGGAAAGGTGGCGGTGGCATTAAGTTTTATGAACTTGCCCCAAGCCTTTTAAAAAAGGATAAATATAATAATTGGATTTTTGATATGGAAAATTATAATGCAGACATGCTTGCCACTGCTATGGCAAAACTAAGTGGTTATAAATATTGTCCAGATGAAAATGTATTTTGGAAGCAAGGGGAAGCACATGAAGGAAGTTACATTTTTACAACTACACAATATATAACAACAACCTATGTAAATCAGCTTACAGAAGAAATGAAGAATGGTGAAAATTTACTTATTTGTTGCCCAGCTTTTGATATTGGACTTGACGGACGCTATGAAAATATTATTATTAAAAAAATACCACAGGCAGTACTTAATAAATGTGATTTTGGTATTAGTAATTACAATATGAACATTATTGATATTTCTAAATTTGATAGTGAGGTGGATTTTGATGAATAGAAATGCACGAATGATAAATAATGCTTTAAATTTAAGAGATCCTCAAACTGAAAGTTTAGAAATATTTGAAACTATATGTGACACATTACAACTTAAAAAAGAAGTTGATTTAAAAAATGAACTTGAAAAGATAAAGGCATTATTTCCTACCTTATCAGATTTTGAGAGAAGTTTTCCGTCAGTTTGCTTTTCACTTGCAACGGGGATTGGGAAAACAAGGCTAATGGGTGCATTTATTGCTTATTTATATTATGAGAAAGGATTTAAAAATTTTTTTGTTATGGCGCCTAACTTAACAATATATAATAAACTAAAATCCGACTTTAGCAATAGTGGTAGTACCAAATATGTATTCAAGGGTCTTGATGCATTTGTGTCTCCCCCAAGAATTATTGATGGTGATAACTATGGTAATGTTACCCAAACATCAAATATTAATAATGATGTAATTATAAATATCTTTAATATTGCAAAACTAAATTCTGAAAGCAAAACAAACGATGGAAAACCTGCAAGAATTAAAAGGCTTAATGAGATTTTGGGAGAGTCCTATTTTGATTATCTTGTGGGAATTGATGATTTGTGTATTCTAATGGATGAAAGTCATCATTACCACGCAGACAAGAGCTTTGATGTTATAAATGAACTAAAGCCTATTTTAGGTATAGAGGTAACCGCAACTCCACAAATTCAAAAGGGCGCTACTACTATTAAATTTAAAAATGTAGTGTATGAGTATTCACTTGCTCATGCATTAAAAGATGAAAAATATATAAAAGTACCCAATGTTGCAACAAGAAAAGATTTTAATCCCGATCAGTACAAGAGTGATCCATGGGAGCTAGATAGAATTAAATTAAAGGATGGCATAACAGCACATATTTTAACACAGGCTGCACTTGAAGTATATGCAAGAACCACCAATAAACCGGTAGTAAAGCCCTTCGTATTGGTGGTTGCAAAGGATACTGACCATTCAAAACAGATTTTTGAATATGTAATATCAAATAGCTTTATGAGTGAAGCATATAAGAACAAGGTTATAGAAATAAACTCAAGTCAAAAGGGTGCAGAAAAAGATGGTAACATTGCACAACTCTTATCTCTTGAAAGTATTGATAACAAAATTGAAATTGTTATACATGTTAATATGCTAAAAGAGGGTTGGGATGTAAATAACCTTTATACAATTATACCTCTTAGAACGTCAGCATCTGATACATTGACTGAACAGACAATTGGTAGAGGATTGAGACTTCCTTATGGTGAACGCACTGGAAATCTTGAAGTGGACAGGCTTACTATAGTTAGCCACGATAAATACGAGGCTATTATTAAAATAGCAGAAGATCCTAATTCTTTAGTACGTAGATTTTATTTTATAGATCCTAATGAAAATGAATCAGACGACCAAATCGAAACAATGGAACTATCCTCCAAGATTAATGATTTTATTTATGGTGAATCATTTGCCGAGCAAATGAGCATTTATATTACTGATGATGCAAAAGTGGATAAAGATGAAAAAAAAGAGGTCGTAAAGTTTATTTCTCATACTGCTTATAAAACTGTTCTTGAAGTAAATAAAACTATTAAAAATATTAATGAAGTTAAAGATGAAGCAATACAAAAAATGATGATAAATTCTGTTTTAGGTTTAACTCAACAAAAATTTCCGCAGCTTAAATTAACCGCTGAGGATATAGCAAAGTGTGTTCAAAAAACAGTAGAACAGGTATCCCAAGTACTAACAGATATTATTATACCTATTCCACAAGCAATAGTTCAGCCAATAGTTGAGGTAGTGCAAGGTTTTAATAAATTTGACCTTGACATTAGGTTTATCAACTATCAACCATCGATTGATGATAAACTTATGATTACGGAGCTTAAAGAAGATGGAAAAACAATATATTCAGATATGTCTTTTATTAATGCAAAAGAGATTGATTTACCAGAAAATGCAATTTTAAAGCATTTAATGTTAAAGGATAATATAGATTATGTTACCTATGCTGATTTTATATATGAATTAATTGAACAGCTAAAAGAGCATCTAATGAGTTATCTTAAAGATGAAGAAAAAGTAAAAAAAGCACTTGTGCAATTTAGAACACAAATTGTTGAAACTATCTATGCACAGATGAACGAACATTTTTATAAGGAAGAAACGAACTATAAAACTGCAGATATGCGTCCGTTTTGTGAGATTATTCCAAGTTTTGGGGGTAAATACATAACAGATGATATTTATGATTATAGGTCAACTATTGCTGGTGAGAAGGTAAAGTCAAAGATTTTCAAAGGGTTCACCAAAAGCTGTCATACTCTTTATAAATTTAAGAACAACACAGAAAAAACTTTTGCAATGATTTTGGAGCGTAATAATGAACCACAAAGGTGGCTTTGTCCTAGTAGAAATCAGTTTAATATTTACTATGATAAGCATAGTGATAGCAGATACCAACCCGATTTTATTGTTGAAACAAAGAACTGTATTTATATGGTAGAAACAAAGGATGTTCGCAATCTTAATGATCCAGTTGTTGTTAAAAAAGCAAAAGCAGCTACAGAATATTGCAGAGCGGCTACTGAATTTAATAAGAAACATGGTGGAAAACAGTGGAGGTATGCACTTATTTCGCATGAAAATGTAAGACTAAGTAATGGGTTTGATTTTATCATGAAAAACAGATACAAATTTGATGGAGAAGTAGTTATGAATAATGAAAGAAACATTAAAATTTTTTAAAAAAATTTCTAGTAATGTTATGGATATATATCGGGTAAAGCCGACATACGCTTAAAAAGCCACATCATGGATATAGTTCCACGATCTAGCTTTTTAAGCGTTTCATTTGAGGATTAATCATATATGTCACCAATTATGTATTAGGGGTATGAAGAACATAGCTGCTGGCAACCGCAAATCATAATCATTATATTGGAAATTGAAGAGAATAAAAAGTTCCTATTGTTACTATTATTATAGGATTTTTTAAAAGCAATATAAGAAATTTAATAATAAAACTGATGAGATCTATAAATTTAATGAACTAGAACTTGTGTTGGTTAAGTTACTATCTACATATAGACGGTGCAACAATATCTAATAAATCAATATCGGCCTCAACAATATCTATTAAGTTAATATCCTTGTTACATTCATCTATTATATACTGTGGGATAATTTCATATTTAAAAGAATTTAGTTGAAATATGTAATCATTCTCAATATGGAATGTTTCGTTAACAAATTTATTTTGTAGGATAAACCTCATGAAGGTCAGTATCGGAATGTATTTGATTCTCCAGTTAAATAAGAAAATAGGTGGAATAAAGAAAAAAGAACTCCAATTAATCTTTTTTTAAACAATTTATGTAATTCGAAAGTGATTTGAAGTAAACGCAAGTATGGTAACTTTGTAAGAAATAATGGATGAAATTGCGATATATGATATAATTAAGGAGGTTATTAATATTAGAAGAATACTTGGGGGGAAATGCAGTGAATAGCAAATATGAACGAATAAGAAAAGAAATTGAAACCTTAATTATAGCTGGTAAAGAACTTCATAGTTTTGCAGAAGCGGGAAGTGAACAACTTAATTTGACTTATCAACAATGGTATACTAAATCATTAGAGACCATAAGACAACTTACACCAAATAGATTAGATGATTTTAAAGTGTTATACAGAGATGAAAAAAGCAAACATCAATCTTATCCTGAAAAAGATATAAATGATTACTTATCAAAGGGAAGTTTTCCAGGAGCATTTATTTCGTTAAAAGTTTTACAACAATTAAATATTTTAACATCTGCTAATGAACGTATTGATAGTGTACTATTTGATATAAAAAGTATTGTTCAAGCAGATATATTTGATTCAGAAATCGAAAGTGCAAAATACTTGTTAAAACAAGGATTTTTAAGAGCAGCTGGAGCTATTTGTGGAGTTATAATAGAAAAGCATTTTGAAACAGTTTGTAATAACCATAATTTAAAACTTTCTAAAAAAGAACCAACCATCAGTGATTATAATGATGGTTTAAAAAATGCTGGAATTATCCAAACTGAACTGTGGAGATTTATTCAACGTATGGGAGATTTACGTAATCTATGCGATCATAATAAAAAACAAGAGCCTACAAAAGAAAATGTTGAAGACTTAATTGATGGAACAGATAAAATTATTAAATCGATTTTTTAAAATGTATAGGGGGTACCGACTATGGCAATTATGTATTTTGCAAAGTTTAATGTCAATTCAAAAGTACCAGATGTTAGAAGGGGAAAAACAACATTTGATAAAATATTAGATGAACTGTTTAAAAAAATAGATGATAATACAACATATAATTATCGTGCTTACAATAACGTTAAGCAAGATGATAATACATATGAAAAAGTAATGTATATTGATGATAGATATATTTTTTCTGAATTAGAAAAAAATTATGAAGAGAAATATATAATGGGAAAATTAATTAGGAGATATAATATTCATGGTGAAGCATATGATGAGGAAAGTAAGAAATCTATAAAAACAACACATGAAAATTCATCAAGCATTTTATTCTTCTTTGATATTAGAAAAGAAATAATAGCTTTTTGTACAAGGGGTAATTTTGGATATAACCAATTTAATAGAGCAATTAAAGGTTTAGCTGAGGAATATCTACCTGAAATGGAATTTGAAGTATATCTTCAAAAAAATATATATTCAATAGAAGATGAATTGAAAAAATTTAAAAGAATAAATAAGATATCAGCTAATATAATTCCTCCAAATTCTAACGGAAACGATTTAGAGGCATTAGAAAGAAGAGATGTAGAAAAATTAGGACAAGCTGGTGTAACGAAGAAGCAAGTATCCTACTATGCTTCATCAAAAAATGATTACGGAATAGACACAGAAGCTGACTTTATACAAAGTACGTTTCTTCAATGCTCAATTGGGTATGGAGATTTTGTTACAGAAGGTATAAATCATAAAAACGAAAAATATGTGTTTAAGTCAAATGAGGGAGCACTACTTGAAAGAGTTATAAAAGATGAAGAAAAAGACGATACTAAAATTTTCAAAGAACGTGCAGTAATATTTATAACGCAAATACGATCTGCTATAGTTTTAGCTTTAAAGAGGGAATAACTATGGAAAATATGGATATAGAAAATAAAAGCTCTTTTCTTTTTTTGTTAAAACAATCAAAGAAAATTAAAGAAGTAATATCTATTAAAGATTATGAAGTGTGGATTTCCTTAGTAGTAAGCTTGGGTAGTTCATTTTTAATTAAAAATTTATATAATATTATTCCAGTTTCTGAGTTTAATAATCTTATTAGGGTGTTAACTTCAAATATAGCGGTGATGCTTGTTACGCTATTAGGTTTTTCAATAGGAGGGTTAGCTATAATCTCAGGGACTTTGGGAAGTAAATTAGTTCAAAAGATTGAAAAGGAAGATAAAATGATTAATTTAATAGGAATATTATTTAGTTTTTATTTTATAGGATTTATAATAGGTATTACAATAATTATATTTCTATTATTATATATTTGTTCATACTTTCCTTATGCTATTAATATAAAAGGTTTATTCGCATTAGTATTAATAGCTACATATTTATTTAGTTTTTCAATCTTTTATTCTGTCTCTTTATTAGGAACTTGCATACGTATGTTTAAAATTAACTATGATTTTTCAAGAGATAGAGATGAACTAGAGGAATCAAAAGGCCTGACAATAGAAGAAATAAAAAGTAAGTTTGATCACAATAGAATTAATTCATTATTAACTATAATGTTAACCGACCAAAAAGATAAAAAAAGGTTCCTGGATGAATTAGAAAATAATATTGAACATGTAGAAAAAGGTGAAGAAAAAGATATACTTAAAGATTTTATGAGCAAATTTTATAGGAGATAGAAACGAACAGCTATGAAAGTATAATAGAAATGAATAACGAACTATGGCTATATTGACCCTTACCCAATAAACTAGACACTCTAAACTCGTATTATCTCTTGTTTTCGTAGAATAAAATAATATTTCACTTTATACTACTTTAGCATTTCGATTAGCTTTATTATAATAATCTTCAGGGGTCAATGAACATAATATATTAATTCATGTGTTAAATTTTAACGGCATTATTGAATAGACAGGAAGCTGATATTATGTACTCTTATAGTGGACAGACTCAAAGGATTAACAGCTAATAAAATGTAGTATACATTATGTATCATAATGTATACTTAATGGAACAGTATTGTCATTACCATGTATCAACAGTTTGAATAGTATCAATAAGTTAGAATTAGATCTTTGGAACGTTTCTAAAGTGTATTGACTATATGGAACGTAAATTATACTTTAATTCAATAAAACCTGGTAATATCAACAGTTTAATTGAAATTGTAATACAAACTGAAATTTGCTATATATACACTAAGTTAAAAGGAAGATAATAACTTAGTGTATATATAAAACGCTGACTGTTGAGACAGGTGGTTATATTAATAACTTTCGTCCTATTACAATAAGAACTAGTGCAAATCCTATAAATTTTGACAATATTTTTTTAACAAAACAACCTCATAAAAAAATAAATGAAGTAGTTCTGTTAAAGTTATGTTGAAAAAAAATTATAAATAATATATAATTAAATTAACACATATACTGCAGATTAAAATAAGTGAAGAATATTTGTTAAAGAGGTGAGAGTATGAATGAAATAATAAAACAAGAAATTAAAGAATTATTTTATAAGAATAAAGGCTATGCTACAACAAAAGAAATATCCAATAAGGGTATAAATAGATATTATGTTAGTACCCTTGAAAAATCAGGTTTTATTTTAAAAATAAAAACAGGATTATACAAGTGGGTAGATTATGATTTTCAGTACAATTTTGAATTAGTTGATGTATTCAAAATTGTCCCTAAAGGGATATTGTGCCTTACTTCTGCATTAGCTTATCATGATTTAACAACTATTAACCCTTGGCAGTATGAGATCGCTATAGAAAGAAGCAGTAAAGTTATAATACCTGAGTATCCACCAATTAAAATTCTATATTTTTCACAAAAACAGCTAAATATAGGTATAACTAATATAGAAGTAGATGGACATTTAATTAAGATATATGATATCGAAAAGACAATATGTGATTGCATAAGATATAGAAATAAAATTGGAATTGATATTGTGAAAGAAGCAATTAATGAGTATATAAAAAGGAAAGATAGAAACTTTAATAAACTAATGAAATATGCTGAAGTTTGTAGAGTAAAAAAAATACTAAAACAATATTTGGAGGTGCTTGTATGAGTAAGTCAATAAAAGACATTACTGCATCGGTAAGAGCAAGACTTTCGATTATAGCAAAAAAAGAACAAAGAAGTTTTGATTCGGTATTATTATTATATATGCAAGAAAGAATATTATATAGATTGTCTATTTCAAGGTATTGTGAGCGATTTATATTAAAGGGTGGACTATTAATATTCATGTTAACAGGGTATAAGGGAAGACCTACTAAGGATATAGACTTTTTAGCAGAACAAACATCAAATAATATAGAAAATATAAGAAAAGTATTTTTAGAAATATGTAACGTTCAGTGTGAATTTGATGGACTAGTTTTTAGTGGAGATGAAATTGTAGCTGAAGAGATAAAAAAAGATGTAGACTATCACGGTATAAGAGTAAAAACTAATTGTTTTTTAGGTAATGCGAAAAAGGTGCTACAACTAGATATCGGGTTTGGTGATGTTGTTGTTCCAAAGCCACAAATGATGGAATGTCCAATCTTACTTGATATGAAAGCACCAGTAATAAAAGTATATTCTTTAGAATCCATTATTTCAGAAAAGTTTCAAGCTATGATTTCATTATCAGTAATTAATAGTAGAATGAAAGATTTCTATGATATATTTACTCTTTTAAATAATAATAGTTTTGATGGAAGGAAGTTGCAGGAGGCTGTAGGTGAAACATTGAAAACGAGGCACACGGCGATTGAAAGAGAAAATATTATTTTCACAGAAGACTTTATGAAAGATGAGAATAGAATTAAAATGTGGAAAGCTTTTTTAAGAAAGATAAACTCTGACAATATTGAGTTTGATGAAGTTATGAGAGAAATTATAATATTTCTTAAACCTATTTATGATGTAATTGTTCAGGAAGAAGAATTTATCGAGTTTTGGGACCATGATAGGAAGCAGTGGGGTAAGTTTAAAAATAATATTGAGAAAATAAAATAGCTGTTCTGATTTAAATGGGAAGTGGGATTATGCCCTTATAGTTTAAAATTAACTCCTGTCCGACGCACCATAACAAATGCAAGTACCTCAATGATTGGTGGTGCTTGTTATTTTTTTATGATTATAGATTATACCAAAAATAAACAGGTGTTAAGTAGTTCGTTTAGAGTATACCGCAGACGAACGTGAACTAATAGCCTTCAAAGTGGCATTATATGGTGGGGAATATACATATAAAACGGTCATTTACAATATGGACTTTAAACGAACGTTTTAATATAATATGGTAACAGCTAATAATACACTAAAGCAGAAGGTTTTTCTCCTTCTGCAAATAGTAGTCTTTAATTTTCGATTATTCTTTCTTGCTGATACAAGAATTGAAAATTAATATTTTTTAATATTCTATTATAAGTTTAGTCCATTTATCAACATATTCGTCTGTAGCCCATTGATTTAGGATTATGCTTTCATTTTCATCAACATCAATGCTTAATGATGGTTTATCAATTCCAAGTTTAGGACTCGTAAAAATCAGTAATTTAGTAGGAGTTAAAACTGCTAACATATCATTATTAGGTGATGATACTGCATCTTTAGCTTGAGGTATTTTTTGCTTTATCTCATCCCATTCAATACATAAACTATCATACGATGTTATTTTAGTTGGTAGTTTGATATCAGTATTAATATATTTTTCTACACTTCTTCCGCTAGAGCCGTTTCCACTATGGTGGTATATATTCAACAGTGGAATAGAGACTTGCCATTTGCCCTCCTTTCTAAATAACTGGAGATTATTACTATCTATAAGTTGATCTACCCTGAGGAGCTCATCTGAACTAATATTTTTATTATATTTTTGGGAATATCCTTTGATTTTTAGTTGCTCGCTTTTATCTAACAAATTAAAAAGTGTTTTGGATTTATCAATCCCATCTAAATCTGATAAATTCCCTATTTCATATATTTTAAAATCATCATATGATTTTTTATAAGATCCACCACCTGTATCAAAATTACTAGTCATAATAGAAGCATAGTTATTTCCTACATAGTAAAGCCATTGTGTTTGCAATATATAAAAACCGCCTAGATACCCTTCCTCTTGATTAAGATATTTCTTCCTGAAAGTGTCAGGTGTAAATAAATCACTCATAGATTTACTAGCAGGATGCGAAACTATATTTGAAAAATTATAATATGTATAGAATTCATTATAAATATCATCTGGTTGATTTTCTGAATCACTAATTGGGTCTGACATAATAAATTTGTTATTACCGATTTTGTAAAAGCTATCTTTGTACGGTGCAATTATCTCGTTTTCTTTCTGTTTACAAGTGATCTTTTCATTATCTTCATAGATCCATAATGTTCTGTAATCATTTGGTATTCTTTTTATATCATTTATTTCATTTTCTTTTGATAGCCCTATTAATAACCCTGAATTAATTTTGTGACTTGTATCTTTTTCAGTTTTTTCTTTGCTTGATATAATATCAGAACTTTTATTGTTATTAGTTGATTTTTCACTAGCAGGTTGTTTAGGACTACACCCTATAGCCAAAGTAGTGAATAAAGTAAAGATAACTAAAAATTTATGCTTTCTAAATATATTACTCATTTTTTCAATCGCTCCCTTATATATATTTATACTAATTTAATTTATCCTCAGTTTACGTAAAAAAAATATGTGTTATTCAAATCTATTATTTTGTATCTATTTTTTTGCAAAATCAACTACACATTTTATATCAAATAACCGCATAATTTAAAATTAATTGTAATTAGTTTTTTCATTTGTTTACAACAACTCCCCCAATACTATTAGTAAAACTATCTAACTACTGTGAAACAAAATATTTACTTAAGTATACTATTAATAATGCAAATAATATATGGGAATAAATGGGACATATACACATATTGTAAAGGAATCAAAAAATAAATAATATCGTGAAATGGAAATTTTCACGACATTTTATTGTTCTTTATAACTATCCTATACCCTCATTGGTTCATTTATATATGTTGATATACACTATTTTCACTGTATAAACGGTGTCTAATTGAGAGATACACTACTTTTATTCACTTTTTTTACTTATCTTCACGAATCCATCGACTGTAATTTTCTTTAATGCCAAAAACTACTGCCAGTAATGAAAAAATAATAGCTAATGAACCAACAATAATTACCACTAAATCTTGACTTTCTTTTGCTATATACCAATTCATAAATTGAGAAATTGGCACAATCAATTTTAATAAAATAAAAAATGCAATTGCTATGATTAAATATCTAAGTTTGTATATCATGTGTGGTGGCGCCCCCTTTTCAACTAAAAACGTATCATGTTATTAATTCATGGTGTTTAATAAACGATATTCTAGAAAGCTCAAATCAGCTCATTTCACTAATTATACTATAGATTACATATATTTCACATAAAGAGTTTTGTGCTTTTAAGCCATACAATATAATAAACGTTATCTTGAATGGGGTATACCACCTATCAGTTGATTGTTAAACGTCAAATTATAACTACTTGAAACGTCACTTTATTTATATTACTAGTAGATAATTTACGTCAGATTATCCCTATAAAATCATTTTATCAATAAGAAAAAATCAGTTTATTACTAAGATTTTTTTTAGCCGGTAGACTACTTTTCTATAAAAAAATGAGCAGCAATAGTAGCTACCCATGTATGTTAGTTTAAATCAATATTGGTCAACCAGTTGATATGATTGAACAAATAACTAATATTATTCATGAAATTGGAGTGCCTGCACATATAAAAGATTGTATGTATTTAAGGGAAGCAATAAATAGGGTAGTGAGTGATCCTGGACTTCTATCAAGCATTACAAAAGTATTATATCCATCAATAGGTAAAGAATTCTACGCTACTGCTAGTAGCGTAGAGAGAGCAATAAGACATGCAATAGATGTTGCATGGAGTAGAGGACGATTAGAAACTATTAATAAGATTTTCGGTTATACTATTAAAAATGAAGACGGAAGGCCTACTAATTTGGAATTTATAGCAATGGTATCTGACAAGTTAAGATTAGAAAATAGGGCTATCTAATTGGTTTTAGATAATAAACCCATACCCATATAACTATCCTTTACTCTCATTGTTACTCTTATGTATGTCAGTTTAATGTTTGAGCGAGTTGTTTCTAGGTGCCAAACACAATTTGGGGTGAAAATATTATGATAATTTCAGAAAATTTGTATAAGAAAATAATGGATGACGGTGTAAATCATAATTACCCTCTCTCCTCAGAAGAATTTTACTCTATTTAATTTATTAAGAAAAGATATTAAAGTAAAATTTAATTTCATTACATAAAATAATATTTTATGTAGTGTGCCAACATATTATAATCAACTGTAACATATTACCATAAGATGTTGTATTTTAATATATTTTTATTTCCCCATAACATGACATTATATTTTTAGTATACTTGGAACAAATTAGTTAAAGTAAAACTTATGAACAGAGCTTGTCAGTTTAGCTTCCAAGCTCTGTGAGGTGCCTGATTCTTGGGAATGATTATAAACTAAAAAAGGGCTTAGACTGCGATTTATAAGGAGTGAATATTAACATTACAAATGATACTGATAAAAGGATAGTGTTAACTAACCTATGAAAAAACACATGTTGGTAAAATTAGGATATAAATTCTAGGTTGGAAACTTAAAATATTCTTTAGCTATAGAAAATAGTACTAAGAGTATCTCCAAGTAAGTGTATTATTTAAAGATTTTGTTCTATATTAATAAAAAAAGGCAGCAAAAATATACCTGTTCAGATTGCTCCTTTTTTATGGAACCCTGCCGGGTAAGGAAAATTTAATTATGTTAAAAGATAAATTCACCTATACAACTTGTTTTTCTATTATAAGCCGTTGTGAAAGTTCAATTAGTTTTTGCCATTTTCCTGGCATAGTAGAAATATTTTCAAGCTCAGGGATGGAGTTTAATGGTGCCCAATAAGCGTAGGAGTGGGGTCGAAGAAAATTGTAATAAGCTACGAATAGGGTTAAATGTGTATTCGATCCTTCTTCACTACCAAAGCCATTTGTAACCCTATAGGAGAATTTAAATGTTCTGTTGAGACGCTCTATTATTTGTTTAAGCCAACGATATTCAGTTGAAATAGGATCGACATTAGTAAGCCCGATTACTTGGATTACATCGAAGTCAAAGCCCTTAAGGTTAAACTGTTGCTGCGCAAGTTTATATGCGGTATAACCGTCAGCAACAAATTTAAGTGACTTGCCAGGGAACTTTTTAAACTTATTAAATGCCATACGCATAGTTAAAATACAAGGGCCGGTATCGCGGCTAAAAGACGCTTGGTATCCTAGAATTGATTTTTTAATGGCGTCCATTACAATCCAGACATATTGATGTACTCCTTTAACTTTAGTATATGTTTCGTCAGCAGCTAGATAGTTAGTTGGCTTATAGTCATAACTATCCACAAAGGTTTTAACTAAAGCGCCAGCTGTAACGGCATATCTACTAACCATTACATGAGATATTTTAACCCCGTGTATATCCCAAAGAGCCCGCGCCGTATGGCGTGTAGATAGTCCTAAATTAACGTTGTATGTCAGGCAAAGCCCCATTACATGAGGTGAAAAATTCCTGAAATTTAGGCTGATAGCACCCTTTGGCATAGAGGATAAATCCACATCAAAATAATTTGTGGTAAACTCCCTGTAAATATAATGCAACTTAAATTTGTGTTTATCCTTCTTATATTCTTTAATGTCTTCAAGAGAAAGATTTGCAAGAGAGTGAAGGTAAAAACTACATTTTTTATTAACGCATTTATGGATAAAAAAATTTTTACGGTCCTTCTTCTTACTTAGGGCATGTCCACAAAATGGGCAAATGAGTTTCTCACTCTTCAAATCAACCTTGTTTTTGTTGAAATGTAGATCGCAAACTTTGCACCAAAGTTGCCCGCGACCACCCGCGTTATCGTAGATATATGTGTGCGGGGCGCCACATTGAGGGCATACAGTATCAGGTGATATAGGATGATTACGACGAGAATTGACAGGCTTTTTATCCTTACCATGAGTGGTTTTATATTCATCTAAGAGTTGCCTGTAATCAAGTTTTTTAAAAGTCTTAATAATTGGTAATTTATCTACAGTAAGCTTTTTATATTTAGGACTTGTCATATCGTATTTCGGAACTTTTAGCGGTATATTTTTAGCAATAAAAATAAGTAATTGTTTGATTTGAGAAAGTAATACTTGATTATATGTAACTAACATTGTTATAATTGGACTCACAATGACACCTTCTTTCGGGAATTTTTGTTGGGTTAGATACAACAATTATACCAGAAAGAGGGGGGTCATTGCTTTTTTTGTTAAAAGTAGCTACAATCCTTGCAATAGCAGGGTTTTAAATAAATAAAACAAAGATAGTGTTTACACTATCGATAAAAGTAAAGGGGACGTTTTTAGTAGATTATCACGTTAAGCTATTTTTAATGACTTAAAGTTGTTACATTGGGGATAATATAGTTAATCTCAACAAATAATTAATGACATAACCTAAAAACTAAAAAGAGGGTGTAGTTTGGTTTGATGATTTTAAATATATTAGTAGGTTTTATAATCCCGTGGGTATTCGGAATAATCCTTTATTTTAAAGATAAAAAAATAGTATTAATTATTGCGCCTTTTGCTTCAATGCTGGCATATACTGTAGACGAATGCTTTCATCTTGAATTCTGGAGCTTAGCACCTTTCAACATTAATGATGACTATACTTCTTTATCTGTACAACTAGGGTTATTTTCTATCTTGGGGTGTTACATGATTTACTATATTACAAAAAACATGATAAACGCTTATTTTATTATTATGTTTTTTACAGTAATTACAACTATACTTGAGTATTTAGGGGTTCTATTTAATGTAGTTTCCTATAGAAATGGATGGAATATAGGATGGACGTTTTTATCATATCTTATTCCATATTTACTAGTATACTGGTTCTACATAAAAATGAGAGACCTTAAAGTATTTTAATGAAATAATTATTCAGGATGAAATTATATTAAACAATCCGTAGTTCCAATAAAATCTAAGCCCAATTCATCAGCGTGGACTGCCTCTTTATAACTTAGGTTTACCTCACTCTTTTTGAACGTGAAATTTTTTAACCCTCTATAACTATTCTTAATAAGTTCCCATTGATTAATATATTATTTAATTACTAATTCATATAAATTATCATTATAATTACTAGTAAAACCATTCAATATAATAAAAGTTATATTGAATGGTTTTGTTTTTTGATTTAAACTACGCTTTTCACTTAAATTATATACTTTTTTATAAATTATATGGTATACTTTAATTGTTTACATTATGTATACATGCATAATGTTAATGTAAACAGTTGTTTACGAGTGTTTACATTAAAGCTTTATTTCTAAAGCAAAAAAATATTATCAGTTTAGATAAAAAAATAAATCAATAAAATATCATTGAACATAATTATCATAGGATTTATACTGTGTATGGTAGTAATTTTCACTAGCTAATGCTCAGAAGTATAGTCGGCATTGAGTTATGAAAAAATTCAAATATATAAGTTCACAATCTAGAAAATACGGTGCTAAAAGGGGATTTACTAAATGGATGCAATATTAAGCGTAAGAATAAGTGATGAGTTAAAACAAAAATTTAATGAATTAGCTCAAAATGAAGGAATAAACAATAAGGAATTGATGGAGCAAGTCGTTAAATACTATGAATTGAATAGAGCAAGAGAAGAGGATAGTAATATGTCCGAAGATATAAAAGAGTTACAAACAATAACCAGTAGAATAGCTGATATATATATAAATATAGTAGAAAGAAATAATGTTAAAACTTTAGAGGTTAAAAATGTACATAGAAATGAGTTAGTAAATAAGAATACAGAGGTTCAAGAATTAAAAGAAGAAATCATTTTAATCAAAGAGGAAAATAAAAAAGTAATCTCACTAGGAAAAGAACTGTATGATGTTAAAAATGCACATAAAGAACTACAAGAAAATATTAAGAGCCTTAAAACATTTAATAATATGCAAAATGAAAAGATAATAAATCTAACTCAGGTTAATGAGATGTATATTAAATATAAAGATGAGATTGTAAAACTTAAAACAGATCATACCCTCTCAATAAATGAGAATATGCAACTTAAGAATGACTTGCTAAATATAAAGGATAAAAGAGATAAATTAATTAAAGAGATAGATGAGTTAGATCAAATAAATAAAAACAAAATAGATGAACTAGAAATTAAATCTAAACAGGATATTGAGCTTCAAAAGGAAAGAACAGGTTTTGAAGTTGGAAAAGAAGTTTTAAGATTAAGAGAGCAACAACAAATTAGTATGCAAGAATTACAAGAAGGATTTAATGACAGAATTAATAAATTACTAAGAGAAAAAGAGGAAGCAACTGAAAAATTCAAAAATATGATTTTGGAAATGGATAGAAAAAAGATTGAAAATGAAGATATTGTTATTGAAAAGAAATAAATAGCTAATGCTTTTACACACTTTGTTTTGATTAATATTATATATAAATTAATTTAATAAAATAAAAACACCCAATTTTATATTGGATGTTTTTATTTTATTAAATCATTCTATTAATATTTATTTTATTATTAATTAATAAAATTCAAACTGTAATCTAACCAAAGAGAGCAACTACTGCTAGCGCGCCTACGACGCCACCGCAAATTGTAGCTACTACTGGTATCCATGCGTATCCCCAATCAGAATCGCCTTTGCCGGCTATTGGTAATATAGCATGAGCTATTCTAGGTCCTAAATCTCTAGCTGGATTGATAGCATATCCAGTTGGTCCACCTAAAGATAAACCTATTACTAAAATAATAAATGCAGCGATAAGTGGCCCAAATCCAGGAGATAATTCTGTTTGGGAAACTCCTAATAAAGTAAATACTAATACAAATGTGCCAATAAATTCTGATAAAAAGTTTGATGGTGTATGTCTAATTGCTGGTGCTGTACAGAATACAGCAAGTTTTCCTGCTTTATCATCTGTAACTGCCCAATGAGGGTAATACATTAACCAAACAAGGACTCCACCTACTATACCTCCAAGCATCTCTGCTATAATATAACCAGGTACCACTGACCAAGATAGTTTTCCAATTACAGCTAAGGCTATAGTAAGTGCAGGATTGAAAGAAGCTCCGCTTACTGTAAAGATGTAAGCTGGAATACCAACAGCAAATGCCCAACCAAAACAAATAACTATCCAACCAGAATTATTTCCTTTTGTCTTATTTAGAACTACATTTGCAACTACACCATCACCAAGAAGAATAAGTAACATTGTTCCGAAAAACTCTGCATAGTATATTAACATATTATTATACCTCCATATAAATTATTTTATAAAGAAGTAAAATGTAAAATTCATTCTACTTCTCTAATTACATTTAGTTATTTTTCTTCCCAGTCTCTTGATCTTCCAACAGCCTTATGCCATCCTTTTAAAAGTTCTACTCTCTTTTCTTCTTCCATTTTTGACTCAAAAGATCTTGAAAGTGCCCAATTTTTCGAAATTTCTTCTTGATCCTTCCAGTATCCAACTGCGAGTCCTGCTAAATATGCAGCACCTAAAGCTGTTGTTTCAATTACTTCTGGTCTATCAACTTGAACATCTAATATATCTGACTGAAATTGCATTAAGAAGTTATTAGCACATGCTCCACCATCAACTTTTAAAGCTTTAAGAGTTATACCAGAATCTTCTTGCATAGCTTTTAATACATCATTTGTTTGATAAGCAAGAGACTCAAGTGCTGCTCTTATAAAGTGTTCTTTCTTAGTTCCACGAGTTAATCCAACTATTGTTCCTCTTGCATATGGATCCCAATATGGTGCACCAAGTCCAACAAAAGCTGGTACCATATATACTCCATCTGTATCTTCAACAGCTGTAGCATATTCTTCTGAGTCAGGAGCGCTTTTAATCATTCTTAATTCGTCTCTTAACCATTGAATAGTTGCACCTGCAACGAATACACTTCCCTCAAGAGCATAATTGACTTTACCATTAATACCATAAGCTATAGTTGTAAGTAAGCCATTGTGAGACTCCACTGCTTTTTCGCCAGTGTTCATTAATAAGAAGCAACCAGTACCATAAGTATTTTTAGCTGTTCCAGCTTGATAACAAGTTTGACCAAACAATGCAGCTTGTTGATCTCCTGCTGCGCCAGCTATAGCTATCGGAGAACCAAATATTGTATCGTCAGTATATCCATAAACACAACTAGATGGTTTTACTTCTGCAAGCATCGATTTAGGTATGTCTAAAGTTTTAAGTATTTCATCATCCCATTTTAATTCATGTATGTTATATAACATTGTTCTAGATGCATTTGTATAATCTGTTACATGAACTTTACCAGCAGTTAATTTCCAAATTAACCATGTATCAACAGTACCAAATATTAAATTCCCTTTTTCAGCTTCGCTGCGAGCTCCAGCAACATTGTCGAGTATCCATTTAACCTTTGTTGCAGAAAAATAAGCATCAAGGATAAGTCCAGTTTTGTCTCTTACTACTTTATCAAAACCAGTAGCTTTTAATTCATCACAGGTGCCAGCAGTTCTTCTACACTGCCAAACAATTGCATTATATACAGGAACTCCAGTGTATTTATCCCAAACAAGTGTAGTTTCTCTTTGATTAGTTATACCAATAGCAGAAATATCTTTTGCAGTTACATTGATCTTAGCCATAGCTTCTTGAGCCATACCTAATTGAGTAGCCCAGATTTCCATAGGATCATGCTCAACCCAGCCTGGATTCGGATATATTTGCTTAAATTCCTTTTGAGCTTGACTTACAATTAGTCCTTCTTTGTTAAACAGAATACATCTCGAACTTGTTGTTCCTTGGTCTAGTGCCATTACATACTTAGTCATAAATTTTACACTCCTTCATGATTTTATTAGTAACCGTTTACGTTTAATTTATAGAAACACGGTAATAAATTAGTTAATACCGCGATTTTATCCTTAATTAATTTGCCACTTGGGTGGCACTATACTTTTTCAATATCCTTAGTTGCTATAATATTTACGCCTGTGTTAAGTACGTTTTTTAGCACAACATCCCCAATATGGACGGGAGCTTTTATTACAATATTTTTCAATTCTCCTACGCAGTCATAAATCAAATTTTTTGGAATATCTTTCTCTGTTTTTACAGAAAGTATCTCACTTTTACCACCGGTCACTAAAATAGAGGAAGTAACAATTCTTGTAGGATTAGTACATTCCTTCTTGCCATAGTTTTCACCAAGCTTACAAGTATTCCCGGATACACTTATAACTTTTTCTCCTTCAAGTTCTACTATAAGAGCGCAACCTATTGGACAACCTATGCATGTTAATTCTCGCCTACTCATAATTCACTACTCCTTTTCTACTTTTATAGTAATTTTAGTGCAGTCACTATATTTATCAAAAATTGCTTTAGTAAGTTTAACGCTTTCCATTTCACCAGGGGTTAGTATTTTCTTCTTTAAATGCATTTCGCGA
>NZ_JBOITN010000029.1:0-160801 GCF_050717545.1 Clostridium sp. | reverse complement strand
TCGCGAAATGCATTTAAAGAAGAAAATACTAACCCCTGGTGAAATGGAAAGCGTTAAACTTACTAAAGCAATTTTTGATAAATATAGTGACTGCACTAAAATTACTATAAAAGTAGAAAAGGAGTAGAGATTATGAGCATAAAAGAATTGACCTGTATTGGATGCCCCGTAGGTTGCGCTCTTGAAGTAGAGCTTGATGGTGATAAAGTAATAAAAGTAACAGGGAATACTTGTAAGATTGGTGAAAACTATGGAAAAAAAGAATGCACCAATCCAACAAGAGTAGTTACTTCGTCAGTTTTAGTAACAGGCGGTGATATTACGGTGCTCCCTGTCAAAACTGAATCAGATATTCCCAAAAGTATGATTTGTGATTGCGTAAAAGCATTGAAAAGTGTTATAGTTAATGCACCTATACTTATCGGTGATGTAATACTCAAAAATGTACTAGGAACCGGAGTAGATATTATAGCAACTAAGAATGTAAATAAAGCAGACTAATATTCCCCTTAATGAATTAGTTAGATAAAATTTCACGATATTATTTAATATATATGTAATATCGTGTTTTTATAAACTTTGAGTAAACGGTTACTAATAAATTAATAAGGAGTGTATAAATTATGCCTCAGTATGTAATTGCACTAGATCAAGGAACTACAAGTTCAAGATGCATCTTATTTAATAAAGAAGGATTAATAGCAAGTGTAGCTCAAAAAGAATTCACTCAAATATACCCTAAACCAGGTTGGGTTGAGCATGATCCTATGGAAATATGGGCAACCCAATTAGGTGTAACGCAAGAAGCTATGGCGAAAATTGGAGCTACAGCTCAAGATATATCCGCTCTTGGAATTACAAATCAAAGAGAAACTACAGTTGTCTGGAATAAACATACTGGAGTTCCTGTATATAACGCTATTGTATGGCAGTGCAGAAGAACAGCAGCTACATGTGATGAATTAAAGGCTGAAAACTTTGATAAAGTAGTACAATCTAAAACAGGCCTTATACTCGATGCATATTTTTCTGGAACAAAAGTAAAATGGATACTTGATAATGTAGCTGGGGCAAGAGCTGAAGCTGATAAAGGAAATTTATTGTTTGGAACTATAGATACCTGGCTAATATGGAAGTTAACAAAAGGCAAGGTTCATGTAACCGATTATACTAATGCTTCTCGAACAATGTTATATAACATTCATGAACTTAAATGGGATGACGAAATACTTAGCACTTTAAATATTCCTAAATCAATGCTTGCAGAGGTTAAACCATCAAGCTATGTTTATGGTTACACTGATGCTTCAATATTTGGATCTCAAATAGCAATAGCTGGAGCCGCAGGGGATCAACAAGCAGCGTTGTTTGGACAAACTTGTTACCAAGCTGGAACTGCTAAAAACACTTATGGTACTGGTTGCTTCTTATTAATGAACACTGGTGAAAAGGCAATAGATTCGCACAATGGCTTACTTACAACAATAGCATATGGTATCGATGGAAAAATCAACTATGCTCTAGAAGGAAGCGTATTTGTTGCTGGTGCTGCTATTCAATGGTTAAGAGATGAATTAAGAATGATTAAAAGCGCTCCTGACTCAGAAGAATATGCTACTGATGTTGATAGTACAGATGGAGTATATATGGTACCAGCTTTTGTTGGACTTGGTGCACCCTACTGGGATCCATATGCAAGAGGCACAATAGTTGGTTTAACTCGTGGAACTAAGAAGGAACACTTTATAAGGGCAGCACTAGAATCAATAGCATATCAGACAAATGACGTGTTAAAGGCTATGCAAGAGGATTCTGGTATTATACTCAAATCATTAAAGGTTGATGGTGGTGCATGTGCAAATAACTTTTTAATGCAATTCCAATCAGATATATTAGATGTTCAAGTTGACAGACCAGAAGTTATTGAAACAACAGCTTTAGGTGCCGCATACCTGGCAGGCTTGGCAGTAGGATACTGGAAAGATCAAGAAGAAATTTCGAAAAATTGGGCACTTTCAAGATCTTTCGATTCAAAAATGGGAGAAGAAAAGAGAGTAGAACTCTTAAAAGGATGGCATAAAGCTGTTGGTAGATCAAGGGACTGGGAAAAATAATTTTAGGCACTATGATATTTATCCTTAAAAAAAACATCTGCGTTGCAGATGCTTTTTTTGTTTATTTTTCTTCTCTCTTAGGTTTTTTGTTGCATATCTTTTCGCGTCTAGTTTCAAGTTCGTTTGCGACATCCTCTATTTTTATACCCTTTGCCACCATAAGTACTAAAGTGTGATAAAACAAGTCTGATATTTCTCCAACAGTTTCATTAGCATCACTGTTTTTGCTACTAATTATTACTTCCGCACTTTCTTCTCCAACTTTTTTAAGAATTTTATCAATCCCTTGTTCAAACAAATAACTAGTGTATGAACCCTCTATAGGATTTTCTTTTCTATCCTCTATTACTTTATAAAGCTGCTGAACTATATTATTTTGACTCATTTTACATTTCCCCTTTTATATTTATTTTTTTTCACCATCACTTTTTTTCATTAAAATATCTCTATAAAAACAACTTCTATTCCCAGTATGACATGCTGCTCCAACTTGCTCTACCTGAACAAGAAGTGTATCACCATCACAATCAAAACTTATTTTTTTAACATGTTGAAAATGTCCTGATGTTTCACCTTTATTCCATAACTTCTTCCTAGACCTACTCCAAAACCAAGTTGTTTTAGTTTCCATAGTTTTCTTAAATGATTCTTCATTCATGTATGCAAGCATCAAAACTTCTCCGCTCCACTCATCTTGCACTATAGCAGGTACTAATCCATTGTTAAATTGTATTTCATTTATATCATCCACGTTTTTCACCACATTTCTTTATTTATTATAATAATTACATTGTAATATTTAAATTATAATATATCTATATCCTAATTTCTACACCTTTATCTTTAAGATAGACTTTTACCTCTTTTATTGATAGTTCTTTATAATGAAATAAAGAAGCAGCAAGAGCTGCATCTGCTCCACTTTCCTCAAAAACGTTATAAAAGTCCTCTATTTTTCCACAACCACCTGATGCAATAACTGGAATATTTACAATATCCGTAATTGCATTTATAAACTCTATATCATACCCTTGTTTTGTTCCATCCGCATCCATACTTGTTAAAAGTATTTCACCTGCTCCTAAATCTTCTACTTTTTTCGCCCATTTTACTGCATCTAGTCCAGTATTTATTCTTCCACCATTTATAACTACATGCCACCCTAACCCATCATCATTTTTTTTACCGTCTATTGCAACTACAACGCATTGGCTTCCGTATTTTTTTGCAGCCTGGGTTATAAGGTCAGGACTTCGAATAGCCGCAGAATTTACAGATATCTTATCTGCCCCAGCTCTGAGAATTTCTTTAAAATCCTCTATAGTCTTAACCCCTCCCCCTACTGTAAGAGGAATAAACACCTTTTGGGCAGTCCTTTTTATAACATCTATCATTGTTTTTCTACCATCATGAGTTGCAGTTATATCTAGAAAAACAATTTCATCTGCTCCCTCTTTGTTATAAAACTCTGCAATTTCTACGGGGTCTCCTACATCTGTTAAGTTAATAAAGTTTATTCCTTTCATTACACGGCCCATAGTTACATCTAAACATGGAATAATCCTTTTAGTAAGCATGTTAACCTCTCCCTTCAAGTATCGCTTGCTCAAGGGATATATTGCCACTGTAAAGTGCTTTCCCTATAATTGCTCCGTATATGTTCATTTTCTTAAGTTTCTTAATATCTTCAATACATTTCATACCGCCTGATGCAATAATATCACAAGTAACCTCATCATTCATTTTACCCGTTGCTTCAAAATTAGGTCCGCTCAAAGTTCCATCACGGCTTATATCAGTGAAAATTATTGTTTTAATTCCTATACTCTCCATTTGTTTTGCAAAATCTATGTATTCTACTTTACTGCTTTTTTGCCAACCTTCTACAGCTACAAATCCATCTCTTGCATCTATTCCAATTGCAATTTTATCTCCATACTTTTTCACTGCTTCTTTTACTAGTGAAGGATTATTTAAGGCAGCAGTGCCAAGTATTACCCTACTTAAACCTTTATCAATAAGCATATCAATAGTATCTAAACTTCGAATTCCACCACCAAGCTGAATAGGGATTTTTAAATCATTTATAATTTTATCAATACTATTCAAATTTTCAATAGATCCTTTTAAAGCTCCATCTAGATCTACCATATGTAAATATTCTGCGCCCTTATTCATAAAGTTTAGGGCAGTTTGAAGTGGATCTTCTCCCACAACTTTAGCTGACATAAATTCACCTTGAAAAAGTCTAACACATTTCCCACCTTTTAAATCTATTGCTGGAAATATCTTCATTATATAACCTCCACAAAGTTTTTGAGTAATTTTTGCCCAAATTCGCCACTTTTCTCTGGATGAAACTGCATACCGAATATATTACCGTGGCTTACAATCGCAGGTATCTTTTTCTCATACATGCTATAAGCATTAGTAATACCTTCCTCACAATTTACAACATAATAAGAATGAACAAAATATACATACTCATTTTCTTCTATTCCTTTTAGAAGTGGCGAAGGAGTTTCAAAAGATAAACTATTCCATCCCATATGGGGAATTTTTATAGAACCTTCTAGTTTTATTATGTTTCCTTTTAATAATCCTAGTCCTTCACATTTTTCAACTTCATCACTTTCTTCAAAAAAAAGCTGCATTCCAAGGCATATACCAAGAATTGGTTTTCCTTCTTTCGCTGCTGCTTTAATTACCCTATCTAGCCCCGAAACCTTCATATTCTTCATTGCATCCGGAAAAGCACCTACTCCTGGAACGATAATACTTCTGCACTTTGATATAACCCCTGCATCTGATGAAATGATTGATTTAATATTCATAGAATTAAGTGCATTTTGAACGCTATTTAAATTTCCAACACCGTAATCAACTATACCTATCATAGTTTTCCTCCTTATAAAGATCCTTTTGTAGATAATACTCCTTTTATCCTTTTATCATAAGTTAATGCTTCACTTAATGCTTTTCCTAAAGCTTTGAACAAAGCCTCCACCATATGATGATTGTTTTTTCCGTAAATTACTCTTGCATGAAGTGTTATTCCACCGTTTGTTGCAATAGCCCTAAAAAATTCCTCAACCATTTCACAATCGAAACCTCCAATTTTATCTACAGTAAACTCAGCATCAAATACAAGATAGGCTCTACCGCTTAAATCTAGTGATACAGTGGCCAATGTTTCATCCATAGGTACAAAACTAGTGCCATAACGTTTTATTCCCTCTTTACCCTTTAGTGCCTCTTTAATAGCCATTCCAATTACTATTCCAACATCCTCAATTGTATGATGAGAATCTACGAATAAATCTCCTACAGCCTTAACATATAGATCTAATAGTCCATGTTTTGCAAAAAGGTTTAACATATGATCAAAGAAACCAATTCCTGTATCACCTTCATAATTTCCAGAACCATCTAAGTTTATATGGGCTTCTATATTTGTTTCATTACTTTCTCTGAGTATTTTCGCTTGTCTTTCTATCATATATATATCTCCTTTTTTTATAGGATATTTGTATTTTTATTTAAACCTCACTTTAATCGAATTCCCGTGAGCAGAAAGCCCTTCAACTTCTGTTAACTTTATAACCTGTTTTTCAACCCCTCTGAGGGCTTCTTTAGTATAGTATATATAACTAGATTTTTTAATAAAGTCATCTACTGATAATGGTGAAAAGAATTTTGCAGTTCCACTAGTTGGAAGAACATGATTCGGGCCTGCTACATAATCACCTAAAGGTTCTGGTGCATATTCACCTAAAAATATAGAACCTGCATTTTTTATATCTCCTAGATAATTAAACGGCTGGCGAACCATTAGTTCAAGATGTTCTGGCGCAATTTTATTTGCAAGGTCTATAGACTCTTTTATATCCTGCGTTATTAAGATAACTCCATATTTATTTAAAGATTCTTTAATTATCTCGCGTCTACTCATATCCTTTATCTGGATTTCAAGCTCACGCACTACCTTATCTGCAAATTCTCTTGAAGTTGTTATAAGCATTGCTGACGCAAGAACATCATGTTCTGCTTGAGACATTAAATCTGCTGCAATAAACTTTTCATTTGCAAACTCATCTGCAATAATTAATATTTCACTAGGACCTGCAATCATATCTATAGCAACAAACCCAAATACACTTTTCTTTGCCATAGCAACGTAAATATTCCCTGGTCCTACTATTTTATCAACTTTAGAAATCTTTTGTGTTCCATATGCAAGTGCTGCAATTGCCTGCGCACCACCTACTTTGTATATTTTATCAACGCCTGCTATATCCGCCGCTACAAGAATATGAGGATTAATACTTCCATCCTTAAGAGGAGGTGTTACCATAACTAAATTCTCAACACCTGCAACCTTTGCTGGAATTGCATTCATAATAACTGATGATGGATATGATGCTGTGCCACCAGGTACATATATCCCAACACTTTCAAGGCCTCTTACGGTTTGGCCTAAAATAACGCCCTTTTCTTTTGTCATCATCCAAGCGTTTCTCTTTTGCTTTTCATGGAATTCTAAAACATTTTTTTTCGCAAGCGTTATTGCTTCTAAAAAATCCTGATCTACTATTTTATATGCATCTTTAATTTCTTCTGATGTTACAATAATATTTTTATCCGTAACAAGTTCACTATCAAATCTTTGAGTGTATTCTATTATAGCATCATCGCCTCTAGCCTTTACATCTGCTAAGATTTTGTCAACTACTATGCTTACATCCTTTTGCAGCTCCTCTGATCGTTTCTTTAGAAATTCTATATATTCTTTTCCTTCATTACTATTTGCCTTCGTAATTTTTATCACAACGATGTCACCTCATTTTCATCCACATATTGTTGAACCTTTAATATTAATTTACTTATCTTTTCTTTTTTCATCTTCATACTGGCTCTATTTACAATCATTCTTGCACTAATATCACATATTTTCTCTATTATAATCAATCCATTTTCTTTTAAAGTATCTCCCGTCTCTACCAAATCTACAATGGCATCAGATAACTCGAGTATTGGAGCAAGTTCCACCGACCCATCAAGTTTAATAATTTCCACATCTTCATTGTTTTTCTTGAAGTACTCTTTAGCTACCGCTGGGTATTTTGTAGCTATCTTTTTACGATTATATCCATCATAACTTTTAAAACTTGGTAATGCTGCCACAGCAAACATACATTTTCCAACTTTTAAATCCACTACTTCATAAAATTCTTTGTTCTGTTCCATTAAAGTATCTTTGCCAACAATTCCAATATCTGCAGCTCCATGTTCTACATAAGTTAAAACATCTGTAGACTTAACTAGTACAAATTCTATATTGTTTTTTTCATCTTTAAGAATTAGTTTTCTGCCTTTGTTTCTAAGCTCTGTGCAGTCTATACCGATTCCTTCAAACATTGAAACAGCATATTTTTCTAATCTTCCTTTTGTTAATGCTATCCGTATTGCTTTCATTATTTTTCCTCCAAATCATTAATAGTTCCATCTAAACTATTTATAAATTCCTCAAAACTTGCTATATAACTTTTTTTACTTATTATATTTGTTATTTCAACTTTTTCATTTTCTGATATACACATCATTTTATCTATGTTTTTTTTCTGCGCATAAGCTACTGTTTTCTCTTTTTCTTCAAATAAACTTAACTCAGTTGTAAAACCTTTATTACGAATTTTCGTTGCAAGATTGTATGCACCTTCTATTAATGAATCTTCATAATGAATAATAAATTTCTCAGGAGCTACCTTATTGTTGCGCCCTTGTTTTTCTAGAACTGATAATATATTATCTACTTCTATTGCAAATCCAACAGCAGGCATAGATGCACCAAACTTTGAGATTAAATTATCATATCTGCCACCACTAATAATTGTAGTTCCAACTTCACTACTGTATCCTCTAAATGTTATGCCTGTATAATAGTCTATGTGTTGTACCATTCCTAAATCAATTGAAATATATTCACCAAGACCTACACTTTCTATTCTCTTATATATTTTTTCTATTGTGTCTATGGCCCCTAATGCTCTTTTATTTTGAGTTAATATTCTTGCCTTTGTAAGCACTTCAATACCACCAAATAGCTCAGGCAATTTTTTTAATGCCTCTACATTTTTTAATCCAAGTATACCTTGCTTATCCTGTATGAATTCTCGGAGTGCACCAAAGTTTTTATTTTCAACAAGCCCTCTTAATCTTTCCATTTCGCTTTCTGTAAGTTCTATATCTTCAACAAGTCCTTTGAAAAACTCTGCTTGACCAATTTCAAGCTCAAATTTTTGTACCCCTATAGCTATAAGTTCCTTAATTGCAGTTATAATTACTTCTGCATCGGCCTTTGGGCTTTCACTTCCTATTATCTCAATTCCTGATTGGGTCATTTCACTGACCTTCCCATTCCAATTTTCATTTATTCTAAATATATTTCCACTGTAACATATCCGAAGAGGAAACGCAGAATCTCTAAGTTTTGTAGCAGTAATTCTTGCTATAGGCATTGTCATATCTGGCCTTAAAACCAATATTCTTCCTGAATTATCAAAAAGCTTATACATTTTTTCTTGCTCTATTGATACATCCTCTCCCTGAAAAACATCATAAAATTCTAGTGTTGGAGACAACACCTCTAAATAACCTGCATCTATATTTAATTTCCTAAGTGTATCTATAATCTTAATTTTATTATTACAATCCTCAAAAAGTATATCTCTTGAACCTTCTGGTATATGCCTTTTCCAATTACTCAAAATTCCATTCCTCCAGTTTTAATTTATTACTTTAATACTTTAATACTTTATCACTGTAAACCAATAATGTAATAAAAGGTTACCATTTTTTTTTAAGAAAGTCAATAGTTAATGATTTTTTAAATCATTAACCAATTATATCATGCAATTCTATGTAGCTCTACATAAAAAAACTTTGTAACAATATATATCCAGCATATTGATATCTAAAAATCATTATGCTACTATTTTTGAAATTATGATTAATGCATTAATTGTTTAACGACATTTCAGCTCAGCAGGGGATGATTTAATTATGTGATTTATAATTATAGATAAAATCCAATAAATTATTGACTTTGGGTAAGATTTTGTATATCATTTAATATGAATATGAAAACTTCTAACCTCTTTTAAAATTGGTTAGGAGTTTTTTAAGGTTTATTAATTTAAGGAAGGCAAATAAATGTATTTGCCGTGGAGGTTAAAAATGGGTAAAAATCAAAGTGTTAAAGGTAATTTTATATACAACAATATAGAGAAACTAGATAAAAACTTTATGTATAAAAATCTTGAGAGAAGCAATTGCTATAATTGTGAGTTTTCTGGTTCTAATTTTAATTTTGTAAATTTTAGAGGTGCACATTTTAAATCCTGTGTTTTTTATGAATGCACATTTAAATGGGCAGAATTTATTGGTACCAACTTAAAAGGCAGTGATTTCGAAAAAGCTATATTTGAAAACACTTTATTTGATTCTGTAAATTTAGAAGGTGCCGATTTTAAAGATGCTCAGTTTAAAAACACAATATTTCTTTCAACTGATATTACGAAAGCTATTAATCTTAATGTTAAAAATCCAGGCATTAAAATTTACGATGAAATGCCATTATTAGAAATAAGCAAGGATCTTGAAACAGCTGTTATTAATGTAATGAAGAACAAATATGTAAAAGCTGCAAGAGTTCTTGATACAAAAAATGGTGGCATTAACGTAATAAATCTAATGATATTATTAGAAAATTTTGACGAACTTACTTTAATTAATGGTTTAAACATAGTGCAAGATGAACTTAATTGTGATTTTCACACATTAAGTTATATAGTAAAATATTTAAATAACAATATGTAATTAATTTTTCAAAAATGACATTAGATGAGGTAAGGAGTACATAAGATGAATGGGCGATCACATCAAAAAATAGCAATGTTATCATATGCAATTGTAGCAACAATACCTGCTATTAATTCAATGATAATTTTCAACAATAGATATATACGTATTCCAATGGGGATAACCCTTATGGGCCTTGGGGCTGCAGCTGTTTCAGGACTTATTGTTGATGCAGACAGTCAAAATAGTATGATAAGTCAAATTAACCCCCTTACAAGCGCTAGTACTAAAGTAATAAATAATATAGGGGATTTACTAAGGCTTTTATTAAGATTATTGTTGGGGCTTGGGTCCTGCGCACTAATTTTATGGTACATAACCCCTATTACAAATTGGTTAACATCAATAAAATATATAGGTGAATTTTCTCATATTTATTCTTATGAGAATATCCACCTATATGCTAAGGTATTTACATATTTCCTATCTCTGATTTTTTTGATTTTAGGACTAACAAATGAACGAATTTATAAAAAAATTCCCATAATTGGTTCTGTATACAGAAAATTATCTAAATCAATAAGTAAAAGCTCACATAATTTTAAAAGGATAACTTTGATGTTAACATATGTTATTGTAAGTATTATATTAGCAATTTATAACTACACTAATATAAACGATATTTATGTATACCTTATATGTATTTTGTTAATTTGCATTGCCGCTTTTCCCCATAGATCATTTTTACATTCAATTGAAGGTGTTATTGTTTTTACTATTTCAGCATCATATGTGTTTGACAAGTTAGGTCAAAAATATTTAACAGGGTGTTTTTTTATAGGCTATATAAGCCATATATATTGGGCTGATATATTTACTAAGGAAGGAGTACCATTTCTTTCACTTCCAAGATTTATAGCACAGGCATTAAAAAAATTAGGATTTCGTAATATATTTGTTATAACCCTAGAAAAAATCGGAAAGTTAAAACTTAGATTGCCACCACATATCAGCACTGGCTCTGAATATGGAAATTTGTTTGAAGTAATATATATTTTATTTTTATTTACAGTAGCTATAATAGGTTTCCTTGTTTATGGAGTAGACTTTAGATTAATTTAGTTAAATCATATTACGCACAAACATAAATTTAGGTATACAATTAAACATATACAAATGAAATAGTTAAAGGAGAGATTACATGAATTTTGTTTCTGATTTACATACACATACTATCGTAAGTGGACACGCATATAGTACTTTACTTGAGAATGCTAAATATGCTAGTGACATAGGTCTTAAAATACTGGGAATTACAGATCATGGTCCTAATATGCCAGGAGCTCCTAACCCTTGGTATTTTGGCAATTTAAAAGTTCTGCCAAGAGAATTGTTCGGTGTTAAAATGCTTTATGGATGTGAATCTAATATAATTGATTATGAAGGAAATCTTGATATCGAAGTGGAAAGGCAACAACTTCTTGATATAATGATAGTTAGTTTGCATGAACCTTTAATGGAGGGCGGAGGTGACATTGACTTAAATACTAATGCCATACTTAAAACTATGGATAATCCTTCTGTTAATATTTTAGGACATATCGGCAACCCAAGATTTCCTATACATGAAGAACTAATTGTAAAAAAAGCAAAAGAAAAAAATATATTAATAGAAATAAACAACAGTTCTTTTCTAACTTCAAGAATAGGTAGCGACATAAATTGTACTAGAATAGCAAAACTTTGCAAGGAATTTGATGTTAAAATTATTGTTAATAGTGATGCTCATTTCTGTTATTCCATAGGAAATTTCGCTGCTGTAGAACAAATGCTTAAAGATATCGATATGCCAGAAGAACTTATTGTTAATACAGATGAAGAAAGATTAATAAACTTCCTTAAACAAAAAGGCAAAAATATACAATAAATTCATATAGATATTTATAATTTAATATACTAAAGCCCACATTGAACATTACTTCAATGTGGGCTTTAAAACTTATATTTTACTTCTTTTCCTCATTTTCTTTATATTCCTCATCTTCTAAGTCCTCAAGTGCCTTTTCCATTGCAACCCCTACATCACCTACAGATTTCACATCAGTTTTTAAAACTGTTTGCTTTATTTCATCCGAGTTGTTATCTGTCTCTTCATTAACATTATTTGCATTGTTAATAATAATATTTTCTATTTCATCCATACATTTCCTAGCTACTATACCTGCAATTATCCCCCCAACTGCAAGCCCGATTACAGTAAAAATTATAACATTATCAGCAGAATTGTTTTTTTGTTTCCTTCTTTTACGTTTTATGTTTTTTGACAATTGGTCTAAATAACTCATGTTAACCCTCCTAAATATAATAAACATTTATATTACTTATTCTATTGTTTCCCACTTATCATAAAAAAATACTATTCCTATACTTATTAAAATTAATAGAAATATATAAACATATACACAAACTAAAAAACGAGGTACTGTAATGGATAAAAAATTGTTTATTTATACTTTATTTTTGGTAAATCTAAATATATTGAAAGTAAACCACAAACTATCATCAGATAAGAATATATTGAAAAAGGAATAATCTTCATAGGCGATATTTTACCGATTGTTGCTGCGAGTAATATTTGCGCTGCATAAGGACTTATACCTTGGAAAGCAGACGAGAATATATCTAAAATGCTTGCTGTTTTTACTTTGCTAACCATATATTCATCTGATAAATCCTTTGCCAGTGGTCCTGAAGTAATAATAGCTATTGTATTATTTGTAGTAGTTATATCTATAAGGCTTACAAGCGCTGCTATTCCTATTTCAGCTCCCTTCTTCGTTTTAACTCTAGATGTTATCTTTTCTAATAAAAACTCAATTCCACCATAGTAATGCATTAATCCAACTAATCCCCCTACCATAATAGAAATTAGCGCTAAATCTTCCATGCTAACCATTCCACGTTGTAATACTGACAGCATCTCAACTATATTAAAACTTCCCATTAATAGACCTATTACTGATCCTGCACTTATGCCTATAGCTAAAACAACCATTACATTTAGTCCAACTACTGCGCTAATAATAATTGCAACATATGGAATTATCCTAATTAATGAGTATTCATGTGGTGAAAGCTGGACATTTCCACCTGATAGAAAAGTTAAAATTATTATAGTTATAACAAAAGCAGGTAGAACAATTACACTGTTTGACTTAAACTTATCTCTCATTTCTACCCCTTGCGTTCTCGTAGATGCAATTGTTGTGTCAGAAATAAAAGATAAATTATCACCAAACATTGCACCTCCAACAACTGTCCCTAAAACCAAAGGTAAGCCCATACCAGTTTGCGTTGCTATCCCAACTCCAATTGGTGCAAGTGCTGTTACCGTCCCCATGGATGTACCCATAGAAAATGATAAAATTGAGCCAACTACAAATAAACCCGGAAGCAACATATTAGATGGTAAAACACTTAACCCCATATTCACGATTGATGTTACTGCACCCATTGCATCAGCAATAGAATAAAAAGCACCTGCTAATATAAATATAATAACCATTACCATAATAGTAGGCTCTCCTGCTGCTTTCGCAAATATATCAACTTTTTTTGATAATGATGTTTTTGCATCCTTTTTATCCAATAATAAAGAAAAAGCAGCAGACAAAGTAAATGCTACTAATAAAGGCATACTCGAGAAATTCCCTGTTAAAATACCAGACCCCATAAACAATATTAAGAAAAATACCAAAGGCAATAATCCCACAAAACTAGTTTTCTTTTTCATTTCATTTTCCTCCTAAGTGTAATAAATATTCTTCTATATCATTAATTACAAAGTTTCGTATAGCATTTATTATTTTAACATTTATATTCATTAATTTCGATAAATTTCAATATATTTGTTATATATTCATATAAATTATTTAGTAAAATAGAGTTTATATATATATAAGTGAAATACTATAACTGCTTATTTATAATTTTAACTACACATAGTATATATTTTACTATATTAAATAACCATATATTGATATTATATAAGAATACGGTAACTCACGAACAATTAACTATAAGTATTCCTAAAACGTATATGTATTAAAATAAAAATTAAGCACACAATTTTATTAGTAAAGGGCTAGGTGGAAAATATGAAATCAAAATCATTTAAATTAAAGGTTCTTGCTTTAGGGGTTATAACCATAATTGGAATAAGTATAGCAGTTAACGGTGCTATAAAAAACAATAATATAAAAAATGATGTTATTGCAGCAAGTATCAAAGCAGATTTAGCCGCAAACAAAATCAAAGAAATAAAACAGCAGCAGTTAAACCAAAACGAGCAAAAAATACAGCTCCAGATAAATCAAAAGCAGAAAAGTTTAGAGGCTACATGGAAAATAGGGTATGATCAATTTTTCAAAAAAGAATATAATAACGCAATTGAAACTGAAAGAAAAGTGATACAAGAAGATCCTACTTTTTACAAAGCATATGCTGTAGAGGGAATTGCATTGGCTTACAGTGGTAATTTTGAGAAAGGTATGGCGCAAATTGATTTATCATTAAAACTTAATCCAAGTTATGGTTATGCTAGGTTTAACAAAGCTTTAACTTATGAATTATACCATCATTATGATGAAGCATTAACCTGGTATAATAAAGCTTTAGAGGTTGAAAAATCCGAATGGAGTTATTACGGCATTGCTAGCATCTATGGAAGAAAAGGCGATACTTTAAACACTATAAAATATTTGAATCTTGCAATCGAAATAAACCCAAGTGTTAAAAATACTGCAAAAACCGAGGAAGATTTTAATAACGTTCGCGAAAGTCCAGAATTCAAGAAGCTACTAAACTAATACATAGTATAGGAAATTAACAAAATAAAAACATCCAATTAGTGTAAACATATTGGATGTTTTTATAATTCTATTTGTCTGTAATTCATCTTAAAAAATAGAGAATTTTAAAATGAATGCTGCAAATACAATTGATACCATTGAAAGTAATTTGATTAATATATTTATTGATGGGCCTGAGGTATCCTTAAATGGATCTCCTACAGTATCACCAATAACAGCAGCTTTATGACAATCTGATCCCTTTCCACCTAGGTTGCCTGCTTCAATATGCTTTTTCGCATTATCCCAAGCTCCACCGGAATTCGCCATCATAACAGCAAGTACAAATCCTGTTACAGTTGCTCCTGCAAGTAACCCGGCTACCCCATTTACGCCTAAGAGCAAACCAACTGTTATTGGTATAATAATAGCTAATATGGCAGGAAGAATCATTTCCTTTTGGGCTGACTTCGTGCATATGTCAACACATTGAGCATAGTCAGCTTCTGCTTTGCCCTCCATAAGACCCACTATTTCTCTAAATTGTCTTCTAACTTCTACCACTATAAGTTGTGCCGCTTTCCCTACTGCATCCATTGTAAGCGCTGCAAATACAAAAGGTACCATTCCACCAATAAATAATCCTATAAGAACCTGAGGATTTAATATTGATAAATTAAAAACAAAATCTAAATTCTCTTTTTTTACAATAATCTCCACTTGCTCTCTATATGCTGCAATAAGTGCAAGAGCTGTTAACGCTGCAGAACCTATAGCAAAACCTTTACCTGTAGCTGCAGTAGTATTTCCTAAAGAATCGAGAGCATCTGTTCGCTCACGTACTATAGGCTCTTGATGAGTCATTTCTGCAATTCCACCAGCGTTGTCCGCCACAGGACCATAAGCATCTGTAGCTAATGTTATCCCTAATGTACTAAGCATTCCTACTGCTGCTATACCTACACCATATAAACCCATATTATAATCTGCTGATCCTCCAGCAAAATAGAAACTAGCTGCTATAGCTGCGGCCACTATTATAACCGGAAGGAAAGTGGACATCATTCCAAGTGATAAACCGCCTATAATAACAGTGGCTGCACCTGTTGTTGTTGTTTGAGCTAATTTCTTAGTAGGCTTATACGTGTCAGACGTAAAGTATTCTGTACAAAATCCAATTAAGTTACCTGCTATAAGTCCACTTAATATTGCAAAATAAACTCCGATACGCTCCCATCCAAGTACATTCCAAACTAAGAAGAAAGAGAGCACAGCAATTATTGCAGAACTGACATAGATACCGCGTCTAAGTGCTGCTAAAAGTACTTTTTGCTCAGCTTTCTCCCCAGCTTTAACAAAGAAGGTTCCAATAATAGATGCAACTACCCCTATAGCTGCTATAGTCATAGGAATTGAAACACCTGAAACTCCAAGACCCGCAGCTACGGCAAGTGCAGAAGTGGATACTATCGAGCCTACATATGACTCATAAAGATCAGCACCCATACCTGCAACATCTCCAACATTGTCCCCAACGTTATCCGCTATAACTGCAGGATTTCTTGGATCATCTTCCGGAATTCCTGCTTCTAACTTACCAACAAGATCTGCACCTACGTCTGCCGCTTTAGTAAATATACCTCCACCAACACGTGCAAATAATGCCATAGAACTTGCTCCCATTCCAAATGTAATCATTGCGCTTGTTATATTTTGAATTCTTAATGCTGGCTCTAGATTTCTATAGAAAAAATCTAGTAAAAAATACCATATACTAATATCAAGAAGACCAAGACCTACAACAGTAAGTCCCATTACTGCGCCACTTGAAAAAGCAATATTTAATGCACTGTTTAGACTTCTCCCAGCTGCATGTGTTGTTCTAACATTTGCTTGCGTTGCTATTTTCATACCTATAAATCCTGAGAGACCTGAGAAGAAACCTCCACTTATGAAAGCAAAAGGTACAAACGGGGTAAGAAATCCAAACCCTACCAGTATCCATAGTATTATAAACAAACCTAT
The DNA here is from genome assembly GCF_050717545.1 of Clostridium sp. Lineage (GTDB taxonomy): Bacteria > Bacillota > Clostridia > Clostridiales > Clostridiaceae > Clostridium_AD. Next base: position 143,952 of record NZ_JBOITN010000029.1, on the reverse strand, counting down.
AAAGAAAAAAGCCACTCCAGTGTACTGCCTTTTTAGATAAGCATTTGCACCTTTTCTTATATCATTAGCAATTTTTTTCATTTGTTCGTTTCCCTCATTTTCTTTTAATACTTTAGATGCAAGATATCCAGCAAAAGCAAGGGCTAATATGGAACAAATTGGGGCTAAAATAAATATACTCATAATAACTACCTCCTAGAAATTTTAATATACAATTATATAATAATACTTCTCTAAATAGTAATTAATTCCTCTTTTTTCATATATAATAAATAAAATATTATTTAATTTATTACCATTGCTATTAATTAAAAATATAATATCATTCATTTCAGTATTGTCATTAAAATTGGTATTACAATCAGAGTCCCTATAGTTGTAATAGCTATCATTAATGAGGCAAAATTATAATCGGACCCATAAGCTTTTGCAATTATTGCAGAATTAGCCATTACAGGCATAGCTGCTTCAACAACAAAAACCGAACCCATAAGGGTCGGTATAGGAAACATAGGTACAATTAATAGCACTAGTGCTGGTGATATCACAAATCTACCTATTAATACCCAAACTATATCTAAGCTGAACTTTACTGATTTCAAATTTATTAAGTAAATGGATGCCCCTATAAAAAACATTGATAGAGGCGTTGTAAGATTACCCAAACTTTTAGTGGTACCCATAATAACTGATGGTAATTTAATATTTAATAACACCAGAATCATTCCAAAGATAAACCCCATTAGTGGAGGAGAAAATATCTTTTTTATAAAATCAACTGATAAAAATTTAAACGCTCTTTTATTCCCGTCCTTAGTTATTTCATAAACACCTATTGTCCAAAAAAAAGCACTATTAGCTATGTAATAAAGTAACACATATGGCACACTTTTTTCTCCAAATAGAGCCATATTAACTGGGATTCCCATATATATAGTATTTGAATTAGAGAACATACACACAAAAAGTCCACGCCTACTAGTCTTAACTTTAACAATTTCAGCAAATATCTTTGCAATAATAAAAGTACCTCCGATTGTTAAAAAAGGAACTACTAATCCACTTGAATCTGCTATAAGTTTCTGTTTTGTAAAATTAGTCATAATTGTATTAATCATCATCATCGGAAGTGAAATATTTATAACAATGGTTGTTATTAAATTAATTCCTTTTTCATCAAGTATTTTTTTATATGCTAAAAAATACCCTACTATAATCAGTATCATTATACTTAATACACTTTGATTTGCTGCAAAAAACATATAAACCCTCCCCCCCTCTATTTAATAGCCTTCCTATATTCCATTGGAGCACAACCCTTTAACTGTTTAAATACTCTGTTGAAAGTCTTAACACTATTAAATCCAGATTTATATGCTATTTGAGTAATAGAATCCATTTCCACCATAAGATGCCATTCTGCCTTAGTTATTCGAAAATTATTCAAATAATCTACAAAGGTCACTCCAGTGTTCTCTTTAAAAAATTTTGTGAAATAATATAAACTAAATCCAGCTACATTTGAAATTTCCCGTAAATTAATATTTGATTGATAGTTTTTATCCACATATTGAAACACTTTATCAAGCTTTTGTAGTTTTTCCATATGGTGACTCTCAGCCTTCGCCGAATACTCACCTTTAGGCATGTATCTAATTAATATTCCGGCTAAGTCGTAAAGTCTAGCTTTCATTATAAGTTTATACCCTTCTCGTTCTCCACTGTTTTCACTTATAAGCTGCTGAATTTGTTTTTCCATTAGAGTATGGATAACAGTGCCAGGGGTAAGATATTTAGAATGAGTGAACATAGGCCTTATAACTTTGCTATCCTTAGCTCCAGAAAGAAATGCATCGTAAATTGACATTCTAAATTGTATTACTACCCTATTGCTAGGCTGCTTTTCTTTTAAAAAGAAATGCACCTCCCCAGGCCCTATTATTAAAATATCTCTTGCTTTAAGGTGATATAAATCGTTAGCTATACCTACTTTCACTTTTCCTTCTACATGATAGATTATTTCAATATCTTCATGCCAATGATGAGGTGTACTCTCATAACCATCATTTAAAAATAACCTAAAAGGAAAATCTGGTTCTAACACAGTTTTTTCAAAACTACATTGCATAATTTCCTCCAAAAGTTTATTTGAAACATGCAATTTACATGCTACACCTTAATTTTAACTCTTTTCATGCCAGATTCATAGATGCAGCATATATTAAAAAATTCTATATCAATTTTTCAAGATAATTTATTCCAATTTTTAATCCTTCTTTTACTTTTTCTTCACTGCCTTCATAAAGCGGATCTTCATGCTCAATACTTACTACACCATCGTATCCAATTTCTTTTAGTTCATTTAGAAATTTTACCCAATCAATAGTTCCAAGTCCAGGCATTCTGTATCTCCAAAATCCAAAATCTTCATTGCTAACATTTAGTTGTTTATCAAAAGTACCATACATTTTTATTTTATCCTCAAATACTTCAGTATCCTTTGCATGTACATGGAATATTCTATTTTTAAATTCCTTTATTGGGCTAATATAATCAATTAGCATAGAATGTAAATGAGAAGGATCATAATTCAATCCGAAATTTTTATTTGGAACTCTTTTAAACATTTCTCTCCATAACTCTGGTGTAAATGATATAGTTCCTGGTATGCCCTTTACTTGCCATCCATTCATTGCACAGTTTTCAATTACTACATCTATACCTTTATCCTCTGCGTATTTTACCAAATCACTAAATACAACTTCAAACTCATCAAAGTTTTCCTCTAAAGATTTATCTATATCCCTTCCAACGAAAGTCCCAACACAACTCACTCCTAGCAATACCGCTGCATCTACACATTTTTTGAAATGGTTATTTACGAATTTTCTTTTTTGTGGGTCATGATCTAAATTATTATCGTAATAGGCTATTGAAGATATTGTAAGTCCATATTCTTTAAAATATAACTTTATTTCTTCTGCTTCTTCCTTTGTAAAATTAGCTACATCTATCTCACTTCCTGAATAATCGCGGCTATTAGTCCTTGGCCAACAAGAAAGTTCCAATGCTTTAAACCCATGTTCACTAGCCCATTTTGCTTTTTCCTTTAATGGAATCCCACCGAGACACCCTGTTAATAATCCTATATACATATTAAACACCATCCTTAATTATTTTTTTAAAGTTTTTAAATCCTATTTCTACACTTTAACGACATTTCAGAAGAAAAGTCTCCCACTTCTATAAGTGGGGAGATAACAATTCATTAAGCATCTTCGCCACCTTTATTTATTTAAATAAATCGGTTTTCCTGTTTTTGAAGACTCATATATCGCTTCTAGTACTTCTGTAACCACTAAAGCCTGTTCAGGTTTTACTATTGGTTGCGTGTCGTTTAATATACAATCAATCCAGGCCCTAGCCTCAGCCTCTGCTGGGTCCTCCGAAATTCCTTCATTAAATGCAACTCCAGAAGATTCAAAATCAACTTTAGTTTCATATAATCTACCTAGGTTTTCTCCATTAATTCTAAGACCATCCTTCATATCAGCCCCACCTTCTGTACCACTAAGGCTTGTCTGAGCTTCTCCAACCTCAAGACTATTTAATGCCCAGCTTGATTCAATTACTACAGTAGCTCCATTTTCCATAGTAACAAAAGCAAATGCAGAGTCTTCAACTGTAAATTTGCTTGGGTCCCAAGGTCCCCATGCATTAGCTGCATTTTCTTTTTTACTTAACTTATGGTATACATTTCCTACAACATACTTAGGTTTATAATTATCAAGCATCCAAAGAGTTAAATCTAAAGCATGTGTTCCAATATCAATTAACGGTCCTCCGCCTTGCTCAAATTCATTTAAAAACACACCCCAAGTTGGAACTGCTCTTCTTCTAATAGCATGTGCTTTAGCAAAATATATATCTCCAAGGTCTCCATTTTCACAAATGGTTTTAAGATATCTGGAATCCGCTCTAAATCTATTTTGATATCCTATAGTAAGTTTTTTACCAGTTCTTTTGGCAGCTTCAAGCATTTTTCTCGCCTCATCTGAGGTTTTTGCCATTGGTTTTTCACACATAACATGTTTTCCTGACTCAAGCACATCCACCGTTATAAAACTATGTGACCTATTAGGTGTACACACATGAATGACATCAATAGAATCATCTTTTAAAAGCTCTTTATAGTCTAAATATACCTTAGCGCCTTTACTTCCATATTTTTTTGCAGCCTCTTCAGCTTTTTCTATTTCTAAATCACAAAAAGCTACCATTTCAACTTCTATTATTTTCGCAAGACTTGGCATATGCTTAGCATTTGCTATACCACCACAACCAATTATTCCAATGTTTAGTTTCTTTTCCATAAATTCATTCCTTTCTACTTCACAATTACTATATTATTTAGTTTTATAAATTGTTTTACGTTTACACTTATTATTCTATATCATTTTTATTATAATTACTCCCCAGCAATTGCTCAATACTTCTCATATATTGCTTTTTGCACATATTAATTCAATTTGTTAGGTTCATATATTTATATATATACCCCCATACGTTGACATTACTTAAGCTATCATGTTTAATATATAGAAAGAGAAAATGTGGAGGTAACTTATGATGAGCGAATTTGAATTGAAACAAGGAATAGGAACTGTTAAGTTTTCTATTAGTGAAAAAAATCTAATTGGTGTAATTGAAAATAAATCATCAATAAGTTCTAAAACCGAGGAAGACATTATAAAAGATGCGCTTGAGAATCCTATATCTAGTCCTAAGATAAAAGAAATAGTGCAGGCTTTAGAAACAGTTTGTATAGTTATACCTGATGTTACCAGGATGTGGCAAAAACCTTATTTATATCTTCCGATTATTATAGATGAACTTTTGGGAGCTGGAATAAAACCTAAAGATATATTATTTATCAGCGCTACTGGCTCTCATAGAAACCAAACTGAGGATGAATATAGGCAACTTCTTGGTGACAAACTTTACGGGAAATATAAAATAATTGATCATGATTGTAATGACAAAGATAACTTAATTTATGTAGGCAAAACAAGCTTTGGTACATCAGTAAGCATTAATAAAATAGCTATGAATTATAACCATATTATAATTACGGGGGGCATAGTATACCATTTTCTAGTTGGTTGGTCTGGCGGAAAAAAATCAATTTTACCTGGCATTGCAGCTTATGAAACAATAATGGCAAATCACGGTCTTTCACTTAATAAAAACTTAGGGCAAGGAACCCGAGATGAAATTAAGTGTGGAAATATTACAAACAACCCTGTTCATCTGGATATGGAAGAAGCCACTGCTATGGTAAATCCATGTTTTATGTTTAATGTAATCATGGCTAGTAACGGTAATATCGCTCAAGCTGTTGCAGGCAATTATTTAAAAGCACATGAGCAAGGCAGAAAATATGTTGACGAGTCTGACAGTACAGATATAATGCACAAAGCTGACTTAGTAATTGCAACAGCTGGAGGTTACCCTAAAGATATTAATTTCTATCAATCCTCAAAACTTATATTGAATGCAAGGGAAGCTTTAAAAGAAGGCGGTACCTTAATTGCATTAACGCAGTGTAGTGAAGGACTTGGTGGTGATGATGATGTTAGATCTATACTTGCAAACTTTGATAACTTAATTGATCGTGAAAAATCATTAAGAAATCGTTATACCATATCAAAACATGTAGGATGTCTTGCTTGTGAAACTGCTGAAACTTTTAATCTTATTCTTGTTTCAGATTTAGACCCTAAATTCCTTGAAAATACAGGAATTAAAATAGTTAAAACAATAGATGAAGCATTAAAGTTGACTTATGCCCAAAAAGGTGAAAATTTAAAAACTTATATAATGCCACATGGAGCAAACACTTTGCCTAAACTTCCTCCTACTGTTTAAAATAAATATTAATTTAATTATACGCACGAAAAAAAGCTCTTGATACTAATCAAGAGCTTTAGCTATTATTAAAGCTACTTTGTTTGTCTATTTAAGTAATAATCCATTACTCCTTTTACCATAGGTGTAACATAGTGACTTTCACCTTTATTTTTTACATTTTCAATTAACATCGATACCACTATTTTAGGATTTGCAGTATCCATACATACAAACCACCCATTATCTTCTGCAGTTGTATCACTATCATCTTTTTTTAGTTCTGCTGTTCCAGTTTTACCTGCAAGAGCTAATCCGTCAATTTTTACATTATGTGCTGTACCATTTACGTCTTCTATAACTGCGGTAAGATCATCTTTTATTATTTTTATATTATCTTTTGAAATTACATTTTGTTTCCATACCACTGGCAGTATCTTTTCGCTTACAGCTTCTAAAGTTGGTGACATAATATTTCCATCATTAACAACTGCGCTATAGGATAGTGCAAGCTGGAGTGGACTCATAAGGACTTCCCCCTGACCATAACCAGTATCGGCCAGCAACTCGTCATTTTTAATTTTGTTATTATTTGCTACTTGTGAATTTCTTATAGGATAACCTACTGGAAGCTTTTCTCCTAACCCAAATTTATTGCTCCCACTTATGAATGCATCTGCTCCTATACTAATTGCTGACCTTGCAAAGTATATGTTATCGGAATAGACAAATGCATTTTTTAAGTTCACGGGACTTACATCGCCGTTAACTCTTTTAACCATATGTGATCCCCAGGATTTATCTGGTTGCCATGTATCTCCTTGTATGTCTATAGCCTCATCAGGTTTTATCTTCCCAGTATCGAGTCCAATAGCCGCCGTTATAAGTTTAAATGTAGATCCTGGAGAATATGCGGCGCTAAATCTATTTTTAAATGGTTCATCAGCAGCTTTCCATGCTGCTAGTTGCTTATTAGACTTATATGTTGAATAAGCATTTGAGTCAAAGGACGGCGAACTAACCATGGCTAGCACCTCTCCTGTTTTTGGGTTTACAGCAGTTGAAGCGCCTGGTTCCCCCTTCATCTCTGCATATATCTTCTTTTGGAGCTCAATATCTACTGATAATTTTATATTTTCACCAGCCTTAGCTTGTTTTTTAATAATTTCAACTGTGCTCTTATCCTTAACTTTAGATATATATATTGTTGAACCATTCTCACCCTTAAGTCTATCTTCGTCCACCTGCTCTAGACCTTTTGCACCTATCATGCTATGTGCGCTATAACCCTTACCAGAGTTATTTTCTAGCTCTTCTGCAGTTATAGGTCTAATGTACCCTATAAGAGAACCAAATGCTTCTCCACCTGGATATATTCTTCCTTTAGATATCTGTGGCAATACTCCCTCAATTTTCATAACTCCATCTATTTTTGCTGTTTCGCTCCTCAATATATTAATAATTGGTATAAACTGAGTAGACGCTTCATTACCTTTTAATTTATTTACTATTACCGAAGCGTTAATATCAAGTATTTTAGCCATTTGAGCTATTTTAGTATCCTTATCTTTTACAAATCTAATAGGTTCTAAGCCCAGAGTAACAATTTCATCATCTGTATTTTTAGCAAGTGCTACTCCATTCCTATCAGAAATTTCTCCACGCGTCGCAAGGATTGTAGTTACCCTTACTGTATCCCCCGCTTCCATACTAGGAAATATCATTTTCTCATCCCAACCTATTGTCCACTGATTTTTATTATCGACTTTTTCCTTTACCATATATGCCTGGTAGCCTGGAGTCGTTACTTGCCCTGCAACAGTATCCATAGCTAGAGAAAATGGTATGGTAATATCTTTTTTGTTTGCTTCTTTAATTTGATCCTCATTCTCCATTTTAATTGATATATTTTTCGCCTCTATACCATTATAAATATTTGTGTATTTATCTATAAATTCTTTTTGAGTTACTTCCCCTTTAGTTTTAACCGAAAGCATATCGTACATACTTTTATAGTCTTTCTTTACCCAATTGTTTTTATATGTATTAAAGGTTTGCGTTGCACTATCTCCCTTTGTAAAAAAAATATACGTAAATACTGCTATTACTATTAAAATAATTCCTAATGCTACAAACAAAATTGCTCTTAAAGTCTTTTTTGACATTTCTTTACCACCTCTCGCTTATTATAACACTAGGAACCTTTACTTAAATAGGAAATATTTTCTTTTATATTTATATTGTTTATCCTCTAACCATAAATCAAAAGCCTATGCAAATGCATAGGCTTTTATGTAATATATACTTTTTATTTTATTCTGCCATTCTTCTTTGTTCTTCCTTTTCTTCTTGCTTTTTCAGTTTGTATTCATAAAATAGGTATAGTTCTTCTATTTTAGTATTAAAATACTTCTTAGATATTTTGACCTGAGTTATATTACCAAGTTTGTTTAAATCCTCAAAGAATTTTCTAATTACGTTCTCTATTACTTCTACATTGCTATATTTAACCTTATCAATTATTGCATCGCATTCATCATTAAAAATTCTAAGAACTAATTTAACCATCTCGCCCGTCTTATCATCTACTATTTGATTGTCTTCGTCTATACTTGCATTAATAACCCACTGCTTAAATTCAATAGCTTCTTTAGATTTAATCATTTCCATTTGCTTTTCTCTTATATTTTGAAGCATTTTAGATGATTTTTCTGAGTCCATGAACTCATGTTTAGGTTTAGATACCCCAAAACTTTGCATTAAAACATCAGCATCTAAGTTTACTATTTGAGATTTTAGACTATCTACATTTATTTTTACATTATCATATTCTACATTAAGCTCATCAATAGATTTTGTTTTAGTATCAATTAAAATTCCAAATTCGTTTGATTTACTCTCAAGTTCATTGGCTTTAAGTTTAATTAAATCCTCATATTCTTTACTTTTATTTTCTATAAACTCATCGTATTCATTTGATTTTTCTTCAAGCTCATTTCTTTTAATTTCTATTAAATTATCATATTCATTTGATTTCTCTTCAAACTCTTTAGATTGATAACCAGCTTGGTTATTGTATTCCATTTTTAGTTCTTCTATGTCCCTTGTTTTCGTTTCAATTAACCTATTGTATCCTTCAAGCTCCACTTCAAGTTCTTTAGTTCTAGATAAAATTTGGCTCATTCCCATTTGGGATGGAGTTAGTTTTATATATTTCAAGTTTTTATTTGCCTCAATTAAATTTTCAATCTCAGATTTATATTGCTTTGCATTTAGCGCATCCTTAATAGACGTAAGTATTGCCATAGTAAATCCTCCTTATTTCTTTAATAATTTATATTATAACACAAAAGATTCACTTTTAAATATACAAAATTATCCTTTCAATTAATATTTAACACTATATTCATATTATAATGTTAAATAAATATAATGATAAAGTGTAAGTTATTATAAACATAAAATGTAAGATTACATTTGAAAATATGTCTAAATGCTTGCAAAAATGATAAAGAAAATGTAATGTATTATATAAGAAATCCAAAGGATGTGATATATAATAATTAAAATTTGTAAATCAAATAAAAACTATAATGAGTTAACGAAATCTCTTAAAGATAACAATATGGAATTTAAACACAAAAAATGTTTAAGTAAATGTGGACTATGCCACAAACAACCTTTTGCAAAAATACATGGTGAATTTATCTCTGCTGATAGTGTAGAAAAACTCATAAAAAAATTAAACCAAAACAAATAAAAATTAAGGGTAGATTTTAAAATCTATCCTTCATTTTTATTTGTTTTAAATTATTTATAAGCCCTTTTCTAATACATTTTTTAAACTATTAATTTTTTTCAGATACTCTCGGTTCAAACCCATTTTCTTCCCAATATTCCTTCATATCATAGATTTTCCGTTTACTTTTATTATCCTTTTCAAGTATAATATCATAAAATAATTGCTGACTATTTATTGATTCTTTTCCTCTTCTATCAATCCTTGTATAAGCTCCATCTTTATTTAAAATTCTGGCTTTCTGCGTATCTCCTAGTGAAATATCCAAAATAGCTTTAATTTTTTTTCTAGCTTTATTATCTTCAACTGGGAATAAAAGTTCAACTCGACTATCTAAGTTTCTAGTCATCCAATCCGCACTAGATAAATAGATATTTTCTTGTCCGTCATTATAAAAATAAAAAATACGACTGTGTTCTAAAAATCTTCCTACGATGCTTGTTACAGAAATGTTTTCACTTACACCTAATATTCCTGGTTTAAGACAACAAATTCCTCGTACTAATAGATCAATTTTTACTCCTTCTGTTGATGCTTTAAATAGTGCTTGGATAATTTCCGTATCACCTAATGAGTTTACTTTCACAATAATTCTAGCCTTTTTACCATTTTTAGCATTTTGTGTTTCCTCAAATATCATATTCAAAAATCTGTCTCTTAATTGTAATGGAGCGAGACTAAACTTATGTAATGCTGTTGGCTTAGAATTACCCGATAGCATATTAAATAATGCCGACGCATCTTCTCCAAAATAAGGATTTACGGTAAATAATCCTATATCTGTATAAAGTTTAGCAGTAACATCATTATAATTTCCCGTTCCCACATGCACATAACGCTTAATCCCATCTTCTTCACGCCTTACTACAAGCAATATTTTACAATGAGTTTTTAGTCCCACAAGACCATAAATAACATGACACCCTGATTGTTCTAGTTGCTTTGCCCAAACAATATTATTACTTTCATCAAATCTTGCCTTAAGCTCCACCAATACTGTAACTTGTTTCCCCATTTCTGCAGCATTTGCTAAAGCCTCTATAATAGGTGAGTTACCACTTACACGGTACAATGTATGTTTTATCGCTAGTACATCAGGGTCAACAGATGCTTGCTTAACAAACTCAACAATTGGGTCAAATGATTCATATGGGTGATGTACTAAAATATCTTTTTCTGCAATAGCCTCAAATATGCTATTATATTTTAAAAATTGTTTGGTTGGCTGTGGTTTTATAGTCTCATATTCTAATCTTTCATAACCCTTAATTCTTCCTATCTTGGTTAAAAATGTTAAATCTATTTGGCCATTTATTATATATTCCTGCTCTTTTGAAATTTCAAGCTCGTTCTGAAGAATTTCAAGCAAATTTTTATTCATACCCTTCTCTATTTCAAGACGTACAGCCTTTCCCCATTTGCGTTGCTTTATTGATTCTTCAATTGCTTCTAGAAGATCCTCCGCACCTTCTTCATCTAATGCCATATCTGCATTTCTAGTAATTCTATAACAACTTGTATCCATAATTTCATATCCACTAAAAAGCGAATTTAAATTCATTTTAATAATATCTTCTAAAAACATAAATGATATGCCTTCTTCATCTGGAATTTTTAAAAGTCTATCAAAAACAGAAGGAATCTTTATTGTTGCAAAAATGTTCCCATTCTTGTTATCTTTAAGGAGAATTGCAATATTTAGACTTTTATTTGATATTAATGGGAATGGGCTACTTTGATTAACCACCATAGGTGTTAAAACTAGGAAAATGTTTTTTTTATAATAATTATCAACATATTTAGTCTGCTCTTCATTTAAATCACTTATTTTTAAAAATTTAAATTTTTCTCTTTTAAGAGCTTTTTTTAATGAACGATTATAACAATTAAATTGATCATAAACAAGTTTATGTACTAATATTTCTATTCGAGCCATTTGCTCTATTGGCGAAAGTCCTGAAGGATCTTTTTTATCAAACTTAGCTGTAATTTGATCAGAAAGCGATCCAACCCTAACCATAAAAAACTCATCTAAATTTGAGCTTACTATAGCTGCAAATTTTAGCCTTTCAAAGAGTGGATTTGTTTTATCTTGTGCCTCTTCTAAGACTCTCTCATTAAACTGTATCCAGCTTATTTCTCTATTAATAAAGTATTTAGACAATAAGTGATCAGTCATTTTTTAACTCCCTCCTCTATATTATAGGTTTAACACCAATTACCTCTTCGAAAAAATCTACATGTTTTAAGAACTCCCACTCCTCTAAAATGATATCACCTTCAGATCTTAAATTAAAAAATAGTTTATCTTTGCTTCCTAATAACTTAATTTCTTTAATTTTTTGAAGATGCGATATATCTAAAGACTCTGATAATTTTAATATAGCAGCCAATGTAGATACAATCATTTTATCTCCATCACTTAAAAACCTGTAGTTTTTATGACCTTCGATGGGAATATCTTCAGAGTGGTATCTAGCTGCACTTGCAATAAGTTTAATCTCAATATCTGAAAACCCTATAATACTCTGTGCTCTAATTATATTGTAAGAATGAAAATTATGCTCGTTTGCACTTATAAACCCACCTACATCATGTAGTATAGCTGCCACTTGAAGGTAAAGCCGCTCTCTATCTCCTAATTTATGTAATCTTTTAGTATGATCAAAAATTTCAAGTGAGTGCTTTTCTACAAAAGCAGCATGTTTTTTATCTATTTTATATTTTTCACCTATATACCAAACAGAATTTATAATATCATTTATCAATTCTTTTCTTCGCGAAACATTTAGTATTTCATCAGATAAATCATATAATATACCTTGTCTTTGTGATAATTTAGGAATCTGAATTCCCTCTGCCTTAGTCATTTTTAAAAAGCAATAAAAAATTAATATTGAGGTCAAAAGAAGTTCTGATGTTTTATTAGTAAGTCCGAATGTGTTTTTAATTTGAAAATTATCCATATTACCAATTTCCTTGATGAGTGATAGTAATGCTTCCTTTTTGATATAATAGTCTTTTTTACTAACACCTTTCTTTTTTCTTATAATTGCACATATAGTATTTAGCTCTCCACCTAACCCTAAAAAATGATTAACTTCAAATTTTTCAATTTGAGGTTTTAATACGTATATCTTACTTTCAATATATTGCTCTATAGTTTCTGAAAATTCAGTTGTTTTTGTTTCTAAACCCAATAAAGCTTCTCTTATTTTTAATGATCCAACCTTTACATTCTCAGTAAATTTTAATATACCGTCTTCATAAATTGATGTTTCAACTGCACCAGATGTAATATTAACAATTAAGTATTTTTCTGATTTTTTAATATCAATATCATTCAAATGGTTTCTAACTGCCTTCAACATAAAAAATTGTTCCTGTGCTATATTTATACATTCTATATTTAATCCAGTTCTAAGTCTAATCTGCTCTAATACATATTGTTTGTTCTGGGCTTCTCTAATTCCACTAGTTGCTACTGCCCTATATAATTTAATTCTGTAATCTTTCATAAGACTAACAAAACCCCTTAAATCATCACAGGTATCATGTATTGTGTGGACAGAGATTCTTGATTTAGAAAATGTATTTTTACCTATATTTGTAGGTTTTACTACCTCTTCTAAAACCCTTATTTCGCCTTGTGTATTAATTTCTCCAATTGTCATTTTTAAATAGTTTGCTCCTACATCAATAGCCGCAAATATTTTCCAAGTTGGTACTATGTCCATAAAATTTCTCCTTTGTGTATTAAAATTAATAAATAAACATATAATATATTTTACTATAATAGCGTTTTATATACAATTAATCGAACTATATTTAACAATTTTTAACCACACTTTAACAATAATATAATGTTATTTAGAGTTATTATTTCCATTAATACTTGCAAATAAAATAATACTTTACTATTATGTATATGAGTTCTGTTAAATTATTTTTAAAGGAGAATATGAATGAAAAAAATAGCCATTATCGATATAGGTTCAAATTCAATGCGTTTAGTACTTGTTAAAATAAACAAAGATAACTCTTTTAGTATAATAGATGAAGTAAAAGAAACCGTTCGCCTAGGAAAAGATATGACTCCACAAGGAGGTTTAAATTCTTTTAGAATAGACAAAGCAATCTCTACTTTATCCTTTTTTATACAATTATGTAATATCCAAAACATAACTGAAATTTTACCTGTTGCAACAGAGGCCGTTCGCAAAGCAACAAATCAAAAAGAATTTATAAACCGTGTTAAATTGGAACTTTCAATTAATATTCGCGTCTTAACTGGAATTGAAGAAGCATTTTATGATTATTTTGGAGCAATTAATAGTATGGACTTTTCAGATGCACTTATTATGGATATTGGTGGGAGTAGTTCCGAAATAATTCATGTTGAAAATAGAAAATTAAAAAATTCTATAAGTTTACCTTTTGGAGCTATAAATCTCACCGAGAAATTTTCACTTCAAAAACCTATGAATGATAAAAGTGAAACTGCTATTAAAGAATTTTTAGTCTCACTTTATAAAGATATTCCTTGGTTAAAAGAAGTCAAAAATGTTCCTATAATTGGAATTGGCGGTACTATAAGAAATATAGGAAAAGTACATATGAAAAAAACAAAATATCCCATAGATAATCTCCATAATTATATAATCTCTGCAGATGAAGTGATTGATATTTATGAAAAAGTTAAAGTGAAAAATTCTTCACAAAGAAAAAAGCTTAAGGGACTTTCAAAAGAAAGAGCAGATATATTTGTTGGAGCTACTACAGCTTTAGTTAAATTAATTGAATATCTCGATATAAAAGAACTCCATGTAAGTGGAAGTGGACTTAGAGACGGTTTCTTATATGAATATATTTTCAAAAATAATACTCCCTTAACTGATGTTCTTGATTTTTCTTTAAAAAATAATTTGTTAAATTATAAAATAGATCTTAAACATCCTAGCCATGTATGGATGTTAACTGAGACCTTGTACAATCAACTTAATCAAATTATCGACATAAACATAAATCCTTATAAAATTTTAAAAACCTCAGCTATGCTCCATGATATAGGTATTTTAATAAGTTATTTTGACCACAATAAACACTCTTCTTATATGATTGCTAACTCTAAAATTAATGGACTTACTCATAAAGAACAACTGATGGCCTCATACATAGCTGCACTTCATAGAAAAAACGAATTTAAAATAGACTTAAAATTATATCAAGAAATAATAACTAAAGAAGATTTAGTTATTATTGATAAACTAAGCATATTATTACGTATTAGTGAATGTCTTGATAGATGTTTAAACGGCAATATAAAAATGATTAGTTGTAATATAAATTTAGATACAGTAACCATAACTGTTGATGCAAAATCAGACCCACTTCTAGAAATAACCGCTGCAATAGAATGTTCATCTTCATTTGAAAAAATATACAATAAAAAATTAATATTCCAATAATAAAATTCGAATATAACAAAATATAAGCATGTCATATGCTTTCCTTTCATATAATCAATATAGGTTAAGATATTTTAAAAATACGCCTAATATTGAAAGGACGATGACATGCTTAATATTAAAGATTATTTAAGTAGTACGGAACTTCTTAATGTTTTAAATAAATATAATGTAGTTGATATAAGAGCTCATAGCATGAAAGTTTCAAATTGTGCTTTACGTTTATTTGATTCGCTAAACCCCTGCTATGAATTTAAAGATGAAGAAAGAACTCTCCTATATTTAAGCTCTATGCTCCACGATATAGGCTATTTTATTAACAAGGAAAACCATCATAAGCATTCCAAATATATTATTTTAAAAGAGCCACTTTTAGATATTTTGCCAATTAATATTAGAAATAACTTGGCCATCATTGTAAGTAGTCATGGAAAATCAATGGATGATGATATAAAATTATATCAAGATAAGGAAAAAACTTCTGTTCTAAAATTAATATCACTCCTTAGAATTGCAGACTCATTAGACCATAAACATAATTTAAATGTTAAATTAGAAAAGGTAGAACTACGAAATAATTCTTTAAATATTCAAATAAAAGGTGATGCTTCCTGTATAATTTTAAAAAGAATTAAAAAGAGGTCCTCATTGTTTTCAAACACATTCAATATACCAATATACACGAAATGCATTTAAAAACCATCATTAACTAATTACAGTTTTACTGAATTAGTTAATGATGGTTTATAGTTTATTTTACATTTCTATTTTAAATTTAGTAGTAGTTCTCCTGCCTTTACCTGTTGACCTTCCTTAACCTTAATTGACTCGACTTTGCCCATTACTGAAGCTATAACCCTAGTTTCCATTTTCATAGCCTCAACTACCATTATTGGTTGATTTTCAGTTATCGAATCGCCTTCTGCTACAAGGATAGATATAACAGTTCCGGGAATTGGCGATCCTACCTCTAAAGGATTTGACTGATCGGCCATTTCTGATGCTTGGTAATCTTGAGCAACTTTATTATTTTTGTCTTTTATTTTTATTTCGCGTCTATTTCCATCAACCTCAAAAATAAGAACTTTGTTACCTTCTAAATCCAATTTACTTATGTGTAGCAACTTTATCATATGTGTTTTTCCATCAGCAATTTCAACTTCGCAGGTTTCACCCTCGTTAAGCCCGTGGAAAAAGATATCACTACCTATTCTACTTAAATCTCCAAATTCTTTTTTATATTTTATATAGCCATCAAATACCTCAGGGTATAATGAATAACTTAGTATATCTTTTTTATTTGGTACAATATCAAAGTTATCTTTTAAATGTTTTTCAACCTTTGCCAAATCCTCATCTGGCAGTAATTCTCCAGCTCTACATGTAATTGGATCTTCGCCCTTTAATACTAGTTTCTGAAGCCTTTGTGGGAATCCACCCATTGGTTGACCCATCATTCCTTTAAAATATGCCACAACGGAATCTGGGAAAGACATCTTAACTCCTTTTTCATATATATTTTCTGGTGTAAGGTCATTTTGAACCATAAATATTGCAAAATCCCCAACCATTTTAGATGATGGCGTTACCTTTACAATATCTCCTACCATATCATTTACTTCTTTGTACATTTCTTTAATTTCATTGAATTTATGCCCAAGACCAAAACTCTCAACTTGTGGTTTAAGATTAGAGTATTGACCTCCTGGAATTTCATACCTATAAATTTCAGCAGAACCAGAATTAAGATCTGATTTAAATTGATCATAAACTGGTCTTACAGCATCCCAATAATCTGAAATCCCTTGAATTCCTTTGAGGTCTATACCAGTATCTCTGTCAGTATTCTCAAGTGCTGCAACTACTGAGTTTAAAGCTGGCTGACTTGTTAGACCTGACATACTGTTAAACGCAGTATCTACTATGTCAACGCCTGCCTGCGCTGCCATAAGTACAGTAGCTACACCATTTCCTGTTGTATCATGAGTATGAAGATGGATAGGCATTCCTACTTCTTGCTTTAAAGCACTAATCAACTTAAATGCAGCATGAGGTTTAAGCAGTGCTGACATATCCTTTATTCCTAATATATGAGCTCCTGTTTTTTCAATTTCTTTTGCCAGTTTTATATAATAATCTAAATTATATTTATCTTTTTTATCATTTAATATATCACCCGTATAACATATGCAAGCTTCTGCAACCTTACCACTTTTAATAACCTCTTCAATTGAAATTTCCATTCCCTTTAGCCAATTTAGAGAATCAAAAATTCTAAAAACATCAATACCTGTATCTGCAGATTCTTTAATAAATTCACGAATTATATTATCTGGATAATTTTTATATCCTACTGCATTTGCTCCACGAATTAACATTTGGAAAAGTACATTAGGAATTTTCTTTCTTAGTTGTGTTAGTCTTTCCCACGGAGATTCATTAAGATACCTATATGCTACATCAAAAGTAGCACCTCCCCACATTTCAAGGGAAAACAAATCAGCTCCATAAACAGAGGTAGCACTTGCTATCTTTAACATATCCTTCGTTCTTACCCTAGTTGCCATTAAAGATTGGTGAGCATCTCTCATTGTGGTATCCGTTAGTAATAATTTATTTTGACCTTTAATCCATTTTAACAGGCCTTCTGTCCCCTGCATATCTAAAATCTGTTTTGTGCCACTAAGTTTACCTGGAATTATAATTTTAGGAACTACCGGAACATCATAAAGTTTTTTGACGCCAGTGTTTTCATTTACCATTTTTTCACCAATAAATTTTAGAACTTTACTTTCTTCATCTTTCTGAGGTGTAATCGATATTAATTCAGGATTTTCTTCAATAAAACTTGTATTACATTCACCCTTTAAAAAAGTAGGATGATTCAATACATTAATTAAAAACCCTATATTAGTTTTTACTCCTGTAATTCTAGTTTCTTCAACAGCTCTTATACACTTCTTTACAGCATCCTTAAAAGTTCTAGAACATGATATGGTTTTTACTAAAAGACTATCATAGTAGGGGCTTATTACTGCTCCTGCAAAACCATTACCACCATCAAGTCTTATACCAAAACCAGATCCTGTTCTATATTCTTCTATTTTACCAGTATCTGGTGCGAAATTATTAGAAGGGTCCTCTGTTGTTATACGGCACTGAATAGAAAAGCCATTAACTTTAACATCATCTTGGGAATTAATTCCTATTTCAGGTGAATTTAATGCGTAATCTTCTGCTATAAGTATTTGACTTTGCACTATATCAATGCCTGTTACCATTTCTGTAACAGTATGTTCAACTTGAATTCTAGGGTTCATTTCTATAAAATAATGATTTCCCTTAGTATCTACTAAGAACTCTAATGTTCCAGCACTTCTATAATTTACAGATTTCGCTATTTTTAGTGCATCGTTACAAATTTTATTTCTTATTTCTTCTGATATTGAAAACGCAGGAGTATATTCTACAACCTTCTGATGCCTTCTTTGAATAGAACAATCTCGCTCATGCAGATGAACAATATTTCCAAACTTGTCTCCAAGAACCTGTACCTCTATATGTTTAGATTTTTCAAGGTATTTTTCTATATAAAGATGGTCTATCCCAAAAGCTTTCTTTGCTTCACTTTTAGCACTAATATATGAAGATGCTAATTCACTTGCCTCTCTTACAATTCGCATACCACGTCCACCGCCACCAGCAACTGCCTTTAGCATAACAGGATATCCGCATTTGCGTGCAAGTTCTTTTGCCTCATCAATTGTTTCAACTTCTTTTTTATCTCCAGGTATTGTAGGAACTCCCACTGCATTAGCTACAATTTTAGATTTAATTTTGTCTCCAAGGCTATCCATCATAGCAGCTGTTGGTCCAATAAATTCAATACCAGCTCTCGCACATTTTTTTGCAAATTCAGGATTTTCTGATAAAAAGCCGTATCCAGGATGAATAGCATCTACACCTTTTTTAAGTGCAATACTTATTATTTCCTCGATATTTAGGTAAGCTTCAACAGGGCTTCTGTTTTTTCCAATTAAATAAGCCTCATCTGCTTTTGTCTTAAACAATGAATACTTATCCTCATTGGAATAAATCGCAACTGTACGAATTCCAAGTTCATTACAAGCTCTAAAAACTCTTATGGCAATTTCGCCTCTGTTTGCTACTAATACTCTTTTAAATTTTTTCACGTTTGTTACCCCCTCATATAGCCTTTTATCCCTACTCCATAATTTAAATCATTTTACTATTCATTAATCATTATTGATTAGAATACAGGATGTTGAGGAAAAATGCAATGAAATTTATATGGCATTACATTTTTTTTACGATTGATATAACCCAATAATATTATATTCTTTCTATTCTTCTTAAATCATCGACAAACATCCTAACATAATTTTCCTTTGTTGCCCATGATGTTACTAGCCGAATAGCAGAATTATCCTCATCTACTTTTTGCCATATAAAAAACGAATACTTTTCTTCAAGTCTCTCAATTGTTTTATTATTCAATATAGGAAATATTTGATTTGTTGATGAATTTATTAAAAAACCATTCCCACAATCACTAATTCCTATTTTTAAGATTTCTGCCATATCATTCGCATGTTTTGCAAGTTCAAAGTAAATGTCATCCTTGAATAACTCCAAAAACTGTATGCCAATTAACCTTCCCTTTGCAAGCAATCCACCCTTTTGTTTAATGTGATACCTGAAATCTTCCTTAAGAGAATCTTTGCAAATAACAAGAGCTTCTCCTAATAATGCACCATTTTTAGTTCCACCTATGTAAAAAGCATCAGTGAGGTTTGGCAAATCTGAAAGTTCTATATCATTCGCTTTTGAGCATAAAGCTGATCCAAGTCTCGCTCCATCCATATATAAAATTATATTGTTTTTTTTGCAGAAATCACTTAGATCTTTTAATTCTTCTTTCTTATATACAGTCCCTATTTCTGTTGGATTTGATATATAAACCATCTTTGGTTTTACCATATGCTCATCAGTGTGTTCATCTATCGCCATTTTTATATATATAGGATTAAGTTTTCCATCTTCCACTTGAATGGAAATGACTTTATGACCAGTTGCCTCTATTGCTCCAGTTTCGTGAACTAATACATGGCCTGTATTTGCTGAAATAATAGCTTCATGTGGTCTTAAAAAAGCTGAAATAGCTGTTAGGTTTGTTTGAGTTCCACCACAAAACATATGAATATCAACATCCTTGCATTTTAATTTATCCTTTAGTAATTTAATAGCATCTATAGAATACCTATCTTCCCCATACCCATCTGTCTGCTCCATATTTGATTCTATCAAAGCATTCAGTATGTTTGGATGAGCTCCCTCACCGTAATCATTTTTAAAACTGTACATTTGTTTTTTCCCCTTTCGGCATCTCTATTATTTAAAATCACTGTATTTAAAAATCTTATATCTTTAAGTTCCTATATCTATTATATGTGGCCATCACTTCTTGTCTTCTAGGCATAGCCAAGTTACCACTTCCACCTTTTAAATTGTCCATGGATATTAACCCATCCTTGTCTATTTTACAAATTATATTATTAAGCATTTCTTCAAAGCATAATCCCTTACTCATAATATTAACTTCTGCCCATTTCATAATTAGACCTATTGCATTTACTTGTTCATTATCTACTATCTGCTCTACACCCCTTAAATCTATATCCTCTCGATTTATACTTAATGTATTTAATCCCATTGATTTTATTTTAATACCTTTATCACCTGCAATAATTGTACCCGATTTTACTTTTCTTTTAAATTTAATATCTATTTTTAAATTTCGTGCGTTAACTCTTTTTGTAATATTACCAATGCTTAAATTTTTAGCCTCTTTTGTAACATCAATTGCCATATAATTATCTAACTGCAGCACATAATCCGCTATATCAAAAAAATCTCCTGAGCTTCCTACAACCATTATTGTTGAAATGCCCATTTGCTCATATATTGGCCTTACTACCTCAATAAATGGTGTTATTGGTTCCTTTTCTTTAGATACTAATTTTTGCATAAGGTCATCTCTCATCATAAAATTTGTAGCTGAAGTATCTTCATCTATTAAAAGCAGCTTAGACCCACTTTCTATGCCTTCCATAATATTTGCAGCTTGTGATGTGCTCCCACTTGCGTTTTGAGTAGAAAATTCTTCTGTGTCTTGACCATTAGGTAAGTTATCAATAAATAGTGAGATATCTGTTTTAGTTATAGATCTACTATCTTCTGCCCTTACTTTTAAGGATGACCCATCTGTTATAACTAGTTCGCGTCCATCCCCTTCAATATGATTATATACTCCAAGTTCTAGAGCTTTGAGTAGCGTAGATTTACCGTGATATCCTCCACCTACAATAAGCGTTATGCCTTTTTTAATACCCATGCCACGAATTATTCCTAGGTTCTTTGTATTAAACTCTACTTCTAATTCCTTTGGTGATTGAAAAGCCTTACCTTCACTTAACGCTTTTGTAGATATGCCACTTTGCCTTGGCAACATTGATCCATTAGCCACAAAAGCTACTAGTCCACGCCCTGCTAGATTGTTTCTTATATCTTCCTGATCTTCTACAAGCAAAACCCTACTCGTTAATTTTTTTATATTAATATTCTCATAGATTAAGGTCTTATTTATTATTATAGGCAACACGTTGTATAAAATTTTTATAAGTTCTTTTGATAAAACACTTCTTCCTCTTGCTGGAAATCCAACATAAAATCTAGCTTCTATTTTATCCTCATCTATAATTATCGAAGTTCTATCCAATATCTCCTGTGGACATTTGCTTATAGCTATTAATCCACTTTTACCCGAACCAAAAACCTTTTGAGAGAATTTATTGATATTCGAATAAAATTCTCTTGTTAAATAATCTGCAACTGCTATGCTCTTATTTTTATTATTAAAAATATCCTTTGGAAATTTGGCAACTTTTTGATCCACTATTACTCTAATCCTTGATGGAGATGCAAATGGGTCCCCTTGAACATGGTCTATGCTAAGGGCAAAACTCTCAAAATCATATTCTCCCTCTAACTCCTTATATGCCCTATAACTTTTACCATCGATTCTATCTATTTCTTTTTTTAACATTTGTGAACTTTTCATTGTAACTCCCCTTTTATGACAATACATAATTAAATCATCTCCTACGGAGCTGAAATATTAATTTAACCTACTTTAAATGTTATAATAAATATTACTCTTATACAAGCATAAAGTCTCAAAATTATTAAATCAAAGTTATATATTAATTATAATGCCTGTGTTTATCAAACTATTTTAAAAATAATTGCTTATCGTACTAATAAATCAACAATAAATACATAATAATGATATTTTATGAAGACATTATTTAAAAGGTTAATTTATTGTTTGTAATTTAATTACAATACAATCCTTAGAAAATATCGGCATAGTACGTAGTTTTTATAACTATGTATTGTAATGTTTATATTTATATGATATATTATTAATATACAATAAATTAATTAACCAATAATTTTATTTGTGGAGGTATATTATGGAAACAAAAGATAATTACACTATAGTAGCATATGGCGATTCTATTACTAGAGGTATTATTTATGATGATGAACGATCTAAGTATTCAATTTTAAAAGAAAACTTTACAAGTATTATTGAGGATAAAATAAAAGGACCTGTATATAATGCTGGTAAATTTGGTAGCACCATTATAAGAGGAGCACGCAAGATGTACAATGATGTAATTAAAAAATCTCCTGATATGGTTTTAGTAGAATTTGGTGGTAATGATTGTGATTATAATTGGGGAGATATTGCCAAAAATCCTAACATGGAATACAAACCAAATACTGATATTCTTACTTTTCGTGAAACACTACTTACAATGATAGATACATTGAAAACTAATCACATACTTCCCGTGCTTATGACTCTACCTCCTCTTGATCCTTTAAAATATTTTAAGTGGATAGCAAAGGAAGATCCAAGTAACGAGAAAAATATTTTGCAGTGGTTAGGTTCAAAAGATAGACTTTTTACCTGGCACAATTCATATAGTAAAATGATTACCGAGGTAGCTAATGAAACTGGCACAACACTAATAGATGTACGTTCAGAGTTTTTAAAATACACTGATTACAGTAAATTTTTATGTACTGATGGGATACACCCAAATATAGAAGGCCAATCATTAATAGCATCTGTTATATTAAACTCTATAAAAGAAAATTTTAATTTTTTATTAGAAAATTAAAAGAATAAATCACGAGTATAGTCCTTACTTTAAAATACCTATACGCCGCCTAAAATACAATTTATAAGTATTAGAGACTTGAAATTAATTTTCAGTCTCTTTTTTTCTACTCAAAAGTATGAAAACATTTTATTCATACTGCGTAAATTTGTAAATTTGAATTATATGAAAATGAAACTTGCATATTTCAAAAATCGTGGTACAATTTAAATAATCATTTATATAATTAAAAGGGGGTAATATTGTGAATAATAGCATTGGTTATCCTGAAAAGCAAGGATTGTACGATCCTGCCTTTGAAAAAGATAATTGTGGTGTTGGCTTTATAGCGAATATAAGAGGTGAAAAAACCAACAGCATTATAAAAAAAGGATTAAAGGTTCTCGTGAACTTAACCCATAGAGGTGCAGTTGGAGCAGATCCTAAAACTGGAGACGGTGCCGGTATTCTGGTACAAATTCCTGATGAATTTTTTAGGATTAGTTGCGATAATTTAGGTCTAGAACTTCCAATGACGGGAAAATATGCAGTTGGAATGATTTTCCTTCCAAAAGAACCAGCATTAAGGTTTCAATGTGAAGGCATAATCGAAAGAATTGCTGAAGAAGAAGGTCAGAAAATATTAGGCTGGAGATCCGTTCCAACTGATAATAGAAATATTGGTGATACAGCAAAAGGAACAGAACCAATTATAAGACAACTGTTTATAGGTTCAACTTTTAAAGATGTTGATCTTACTGAAGACGAACTTCAAGAAGATTTTGAAAGAAGACTTTATGTTATAAGGAAAAGAGCAGAAATAGAAGTAGTAAAGCTGGTTGATAGAAACACAGAATACTTCTACATCTGCAGTCTTTCTAGCAGAACAATTGTTTACAAAGGACTTTTACTTGCAGAGCAGATAAAAGGCTTTTATGTTGATTTACAAGATATTAATTTTAAGAGTGCTCTTTGCCTTGTTCATCAAAGATATAGTACAAATACATTTCCAACTTGGGATTTAGCACAACCCTTTAGATATTTGGCTCACAACGGTGAAATAAATACAATCCGCGGAAATAGGAACTGGATGAATGCTCGCGAAGGAGTTCTAAAGTCTAAAGTATATGGAAAAAATCTAAAAAAATTATTTCCTATAATTAGCCCTAATGGTAGTGACTCAGCATCGCTTGACAACATATTAGAACTTTTAAAAATGGATGGAAGGTCTCTTCCTCATAGCATGATGATGTTAATTCCTGAAGTTTGGACGTCAAACAATTATATGGAAGATTATAAAAAAGCTTTTTATGAGTACCATGGATCATTAATCGAACCTTGGGATGGACCTGCTGTTGTAGCATTTACTGATGGTATTAGAATAGGTGCAACCCTGGATAGAAATGGACTAAGGCCTGCAAGATATGTAATAACAAAGGACGGATTTGTTGTCCTTGCGTCTGAAGCGGGTGTACTACAATTTAAGCCAGAAAATATCGAAAAAAAGGGGAAACTTCAACCAGGAAAAATGTTTTTAATTGATACAAATGAGGGAAGAATAATTACAGACGAAGAGGTTAAAAAGAAAATCTGTACAGATAAGCCTTATGGTGAAATGATTTTAAAAAATAAACTTTACCTAGATGATTTTGATGCAGTAATTGACGAGATTAAAATAGATAAATATATTCTAAAAGAAAGACAACAAGCCTTTGGGTATACACTAGAAGATTTAAAAATCATTTTAGCTCCTATGGCAAAAGATGGGAAAGAACCAATTGGTTCTATGGGAAATGATACTCCACTGGCTGTATTATCAAATGAGCCTCAGCTTTTATTTGCTTACTTTAAGCAACTTTTTGCACAGGTTACTAATCCCCCAATAGATTCAATTAGAGAAAAAATGGTAATGTCCTTAATGAACTATCTAGGCTCTCAAAATAATGTTTTAAACCAAGATCTTAATGATAATCCATTTATAGAAATAAATAGGCCCATACTTACTAATTTAGAACTAGCTAAGATTAAAAGTTTAAAAGATAATGCCTTTAAAACTACTACAATCCCTATAACATTTAAAGCAGATACTGGAATTGAAGGTTTTAAAGATGCTATCGATAAGTTATGTGCTCGTGCATCTGCAAGAATTAAAGAAGGTTACAATATCATTGTTCTTAGTGATAAGTCTGTAGATTCTTATGATGCTGCAATCCCAAGTTTACTTGCGTTATCTGCTGTTCAACAACATTTAACTAGGGAGAAGACAAGAACTTCCGTTTCTATTATAGTAGAAACCGGAGAAGCAAGAGAAACCATGCATTTCGCCTTATTAATTGGTTATGGCGCAACAGGGGTTAATCCCTATCTTGCTTTAAAATCCATTGATAATATTATTAACGAGGGTGATATAGCAAATATTTCTGTAGAAAAAGCTCATGAAAACTATATACACGCAATATCCCAAGGACTCCTTAAAATATTATCTAAAATGGGAATTTCAACTATACAAAGTTATCATGGAGCACAAATTTTTGATGCAGTTGGACTAAGTTCCGATCTACTAAAAAAACATTTTGGTGGTACTCCTTCAAGAATTGGTGGAATAGGTTTAGATGCACTTGCAAAAGAAGTATTAATTAGACATAAAAATGCTTTTAACAAGTTAAGAAAACCAATATCTGAGCTTGAAGTTGGTGGTAAGTATTCTTGGAGAAAAGATGGTGAATACCATTTATTTAACCCAGATACAATTTTTAAACTTCAAGTTGCTGCAAGGACAAATGATTATAAGTTATATAAAGAATATTCAAAAATTATAAATGATCAAGATAAACACTTATGTACAATTAGAGGATTGTTTGAACTTAATTATGGAAATGAAATTCCAATAGAAAAAGTTGAACCAATTAGCGAAATTGTAAAAAGATTCTGCTCTGGCGCTATGTCCTATGGTTCTATTAGTAAGGAAGCTCACGAAACTATGGCTATAGCAATGAATAGACTTGGTGGGAAAAGCAACACTGGTGAAGGTGGAGAAGACGCCGATAGATTTAAGGTTGATGAAAATGGTGATTTAAGAAGAAGTGCAATTAAACAAATAGCTTCCGGTAGATTCGGAGTTACTACTGAATATCTTGTAAATGCGGATGAATTACAAATAAAAATAGCACAAGGAGCAAAACCTGGAGAAGGCGGACAACTTCCAGGCAAAAAAGTTAATGAAACTATTGCAAGGCTAAGACATTCAACCCCTGGTATTGATTTAATATCACCACCACCACATCACGATATATATTCTATTGAAGATTTAGCTCAACTTATTCACGATTTAAAGAGTGTAAATCCTAGAGCGCGAATAAGTACAAAATTAGTTTCAGAATTAGGTGTTGGAACAATAGCCGCCGGTGTTGTTAAAGCACATTCTGATGCTATAGTAATAAGTGGTCATGATGGCGGAACTGGTGCTTCTCCTCTTTCTTCAATAAAGCATGCAGGATTACCTTGGGAACTTGGTCTTGCTGAAACTCAGCAGGTATTGCTTTTGAATAATTTAAGAAGCAGAGTAACAGTTCAAACTGATGGTCAGCTCAAAACAGGTCGAGATGTTGTTATAGCAGCACTTCTTGGTGCAGAAGAATTTGGTTTTGCAACTACAGCTCTTGTAGTACTTGGTTGCACTATGCTAAGAAATTGTCACTTAAATACTTGTGATATGGGAATCGCAACTCAAGACCCAGAACTTCGTAAGAATTTCAAAGGAAAACCTGAATATGTTGTGAATTTCTTTACATTTATTGCAATGGAAATAAGAGAACATATGGCTAAACTTGGTTTTACAACTATAAATGAAATGGTGGGAAGAGTAGATAAAATCAGTCAGAAAAAAGCTATTGCGCATTGGAAAGCAAAAGATTTAGATTTATCTAATATTCTTTATAAACCTGATATGCCTAAAAGAATTAAGCGTTATTGCGTAATTGCTCAGGATCATGGTTTAGATACTTCATTAGATTTTAAACTAATTGAAATGGCAAAAACTTCACTAGAAGAAGGTAAAAAAAGCACTTCTAATTTAGAAATTGAGAACGTTAATCGTTCTGTTGGTGCAATGCTGAGCGGAAGAATTGCTATGAAATATGGTGCTACTGGACTTCCAGATGATACAATAACCATTAATTTTGTTGGAGCAGCCGGTCAAAGTTTTGGAGCATTTGGAGCTAATGGATTAACATTAAAATTAGTTGGAGATGCAAATGACTATGTTGGTAAAGGCTTGTCAGGTGCTAAAATAATTGTAAAGACACCAGAAAGTTGCACCTTTAAACAAGATGAAAACTTCATCGCAGGTAATACAATTCTTTATGGAGCAACTTCTGGTAAGTTATTCATAAATGGACTAGTAGGTGAACGTTTTGCAGTAAGAAATTCAGGAGCTCAGGCTGTAGTTGAAGGAGTCGGAGACCACGGTTGTGAGTATATGACAGGTGGAATTGTAGTTATTATCGGAAGAATTGGTAGAAACTTTGCAGCCGGCATGAGTGGTGGTATAGCATATGTTATCGATGAAGATGGAATGTTAAAATCAAGATGCAATATGGAAATGATTGAAGTAGAAAAAGTATCCTCAGAACGTGATTCATCAGAGCTTTACTCAATAATAAAACAACATTTTGAGGCAACTAACAGCCATAAAGCTGCAAAAATACTCGATAATTGGGATGAATATAAATTAAAATTCAGAAAAGTAATACCAACCGCATACAAAGCGATATTAGAAGGTAAATAGAATAGATATGGAGGTGTTAAATTTGAGAAAATTGGATGGTTTCAGAGAATTTAAAAGAGAAACTGCAAAAAAGCGCCTTGTAAAGGATAGAATCAAAGACTCTAAAGAATTATTTGTACAGTTCCCTGTAGAAAAACTACGTCAGCAGGGCGCAAGATGCATGGAATGTGGAGTTCCTTTCTGCAACTGGGGTTGTCCTCTGGGAAACCTAATTCCAGATTGGAATGACATGGTCTACAAAGAAAAATGGGAAAAAGCATATAACAGGTTAACTCTTACAAATAACTTTCCAGAGTTTACTGGCAGAATATGCCCCGCACCTTGTGAAGGCTCATGTACATTAGGTGTTAATAGAGATCCAGTTGCAATAAAAGAAATAGAACTAAATATTATCGAAAAAGCATTTAAAGAAGGTTGGACAAAACCACAAGAGCCTAGAGTCAGGACCAGTAAAAAGGTTGCTGTAGTAGGATCTGGTCCAGCGGGTCTTGCGGTAGCTGCTGAACTTAATTCTGTAGGCCATGGTGTAACTGTATTCGAGCGTGACGATGAGATAGGTGGACTTTTAAGATACGGAATACCCGATTTTAAATTGGACAAAAGTATAGTTGAGCGAAGAGTAAACTTTATGGCTAGCGAAGGCGTTAAGTTTGAGACTAATGTAAATGTAGGAGTTAATTATAGCTCGCAGCGTCTTTTATCTGATTTTGATGCAGTGGCTTTAACTGGTGGAAGTACTATTCCTAGAGATTTAAAAGTTGAAGGACGTGAACTTAAGGGTGTACATTTTGCTATGGATTACCTAAAACAACAAAACAGACGAGTTTCAGGTAAAGAAATAGAAGTAGAAGAAATAAATGCTAAAGACAAAGTGGTTTTAGTACTTGGTGGCGGTGATACGGGTTCTGATTGTATTGGAACAGCTATAAGGCAAGGAGCTAAAAGCGTTTATCAATACGAAATTATGCCGAAACCTCCCGTAGATAGAGATGACACAATGCCATGGCCTTCTTACCCTAGGACATTAAAAACTACAACTTCTCATGAAGAAGGTTGTAACCGTGATTGGAATGTTACTACAAGAAAATTAACTGGTGAAAATGGAAGTGTTAATACTCTTCACGGATCTAAAGTTGAATGGAAAAGTAACGGAAAAGGCGGACAACAAATGATTGAAATTCCTGGATCAGAATTTGAACTTAAAGTTGATTTAGTAATACTCGCAATGGGATTTTTACATCCACAACATGAAGGACTTCTTTCGGATTTAGGTTTAGACTATGATAAACGAGGAAATGTTATTGTAGATGACAATTCTATGACTAAATTAAAAGGTGTTTTTGCTGCTGGAGATATGAAAAGAGGTCAATCTCTAGTAGTTTGGGCAATATGTGAAGGTAGATCTGTTACTAAAAATATCGATAAATACTTAATGGGTGAAACTTCATTAAGAGGATAATAAAATTATAATATATAGGAAGGTCCATAAAATATTTTCGCACTTTGCGTAATATCTTATGGACCTTCCCCTTTTTAGTTACTTTATTTTAAATTAAGTTAACTTTCATTATTATATCTTTTTTAGTACTAGAACGGTTCTACTTGGCGTGTTTATTACCACTCCAACTTTGTCTACCTTATGCGTTAATTCTTCAGCATTATAAATATATTCTTGTGAGATTCTACTCTGACCACCAAACATATCTTCATCGCTATTAAACACAACTTTATATTTACCTATTTCATTAGTTGGAAGTTCATATTTTGAAAAAGATACAGATGGATTAAAATTAAACAAAAATACCAACCCACCTTTTCTAAAAGCAAGTAACTGTTGCTCCTCATCAGTCCAAAGGCTTTGCAAGTCATATGACATTAAAACATTATGATTTTTTAATAAAACCAACATTTCTCTATCAAAATTAGATAAATATTCATACTTAAGGTCTTTATTTTCTGCGAGGCTCCATTGCCTTTTTGCATACTTATAACTCCAATTGTTGCCCTCTCTAGGGAAATCAATCCAGTCTGGGTGACCAAATTCGTTCCCCATGAAGTTTAAATAACCCTCACCACCCAAAGTTATGGTAACGAATTTAATAAGTTTATGAAGTTGCATCGCTCTATTTATTATAAAATTATCATCACTTTTAAGCATATGATAATATGTTTCTTTTCCACCTAGTTGTAGCATTAAAGTTTTATCCCCTACAAGTGCCTGATCGTGAGATTCACAGTACCCAATGTTTTTTTCCTCTGGCCTCCTACTTGTTAGTTCATGCCAGATCTGACGCATGCTCCACCTTTCATCTGGTAGCTCTTTTAAAATCTTCACCCAAAGATCTGGTACTCCCATAGATAATCGATAATCAAAACCAATACCACCATAACTTACTGGCAAACACATTCCAGGCATTCCACTCATATCCTCGGCTATTGTTATTGCACCAGGGTTAACTTCCCTTATTAGATCATTAGCAAATTGAAGGTAAGTAATTGCCTCTATATTCGTATCCATGCTAAAGTATTTGCTATAACTTGTAAATGCTACCCCCATTCCATGATGATGATACAGCATTGATGACACACCATCAAACCTGTATCCATCAAAATGATATTCCTCTAGCCAAAACTTAATGTTCGACAAAAGAAAATGAAGAACCTCAGGTTTTGAATAATTAAAAAGCTTTGTATCCCAATCTGGGTGACTCCCTTTAATTCCTGCATTGAAAAATTGATAATCAGTCCCATCAAATTCATTTATTCCCTCAGCTATATTCTTAATAGAATGAGAATGAACTAAATCAAGTAACACTGTTATGCCTCTAATATGGGCAGCATTAATTAATGCCTTAAGATCATCTGGAGTTCCAAACCAAGATGATACAGCAAAAAAATTAGATACTTGATACCCAAAAGATGCATAATAAGGATGTTGCATTACTGCCATAAGCTGGATTGTATTGTACCCTGCATCTGCTATCCTCGGAATCATATTTTCTGTAAATTCATTGAAAGTACCAATACCTTCTTTTTCCTGTGCCATACCCACATGAGCCTCATATATGTACAATGTTTTAGATGAATCAGCGCGGAAGTTGTTATCCTGCCATTTAAAATCAAAATCCGGATGCCAAATTTGCCCTGCAAAATCATGGGTAATAGGATTCTGAACAGTCCTCTTAATATAAAGAGGTATTCTATCTCTTGATACGCCTTTAGCTACTACCCTTACTTTTACGCAGGACATATGTTTTAGTGTTTGCACACCTTCTAAAAAAATCTCCCAATTTCCATTTTCTTTTTTTTGTAATGGATTGGAGTGAGGATTCCAATAATTAAAATCTCCTATTAAATAAAGAGCATCAGCATTGGGCGCCCATTCTCTATAAACCCATCCATCCTCAATTAAATGAAACCCATAAAATAAGTCTCCATTTGCAAAAGACTTAAAACTTTGATTACTGCTAAGTATCTTATTTTTAGATGATGTATAATTCTCCATCCTCAGCTCAATATCACTCTCAAATGGTTTTAGATACGGATCAATTTCGATTATTTTTATATGTTCATTATTATTTTTATTATCATTCATAAAAAATTCCTTTCTGTTCATAATTATTAATAGTAAAATATTTTTATTACTCTTATATTAAATTCGACTATATATTGTAAATTCCTTTGTTTATCTAATAAATATATAAATAAATTAAAAAATCAGTTAAAGTAATTTAACACTTTAACTGATTTTCTGTTATTTCACTAAATGCACTCTAGTACGTTTTCAATATCACCTAATATGTCTTCAATATCCTCAATCCAACACGGATAATTTACAGATACCACCTTACTATGACTACTGTTTATTATATCATACATACTATTATATTAGTAAAAACATGTCAATATTTATTTTGTAATTTTATCTTGAAAAAACTACACTTTCTATAAAAATAATGCAGCAAATAACCCTCTTGCTTCACACAAATTTATATATTTATAATCCCCTATATCTTTTAAAATCCAAAACTCAAGCATGTTTAGCTATAGATGTCTTTACTAAAATACCTTTCTGCTCTATCAGGTAATATTGCAACAATATTACCACAGCTTATAATTTTCGAAATTTTTATTGCAGCTATTAGGGCAGCCCCAGATGAGCTACCTACAAATAATCCCTCTTTTTTAGCAATAAATTTTACCATGTTTTTAGCTTCATAATCAGAAACCTTAATAACACTATCAACTAAATCCATGTTCATAGTGCAAGGCACAAAATTATTTCCTATTCCTTCAATATCATAACAGTGTTCCTCACCACCCCCTATGGTCGATCCATAAGGATCAACTAAAACACCCTTTATATTATCGTTTTTACCCTTCAAATATTTCATAATCCCACTAAAGGTCCCACCACTTCCTGCTCCTGCAATAAAATAGTCAATTTCACCATCTAATGCATCATATATCTCCGGTCCAGTAGTCTCATAATGTGCCTTTGGATTAGCCTCATTTTCAAATTGCATAAGTGAAATAGAATTAGGGATTTCATCCAATATTACTTTTGCCTTTTCAATTGCACCTAACATCCCATCTTTCCTTGGAGTACTAATAATAGTTGCACCTAATGCTATCATTAATGTTATTTTCTCTACAGAGAATTTTTCAGGTACCACAAATATTATATTATATCCTTTGTTTATTGCTGCAAGGGCAACTCCTATTCCAGTATTACCTGCTGTAGCTTCGACAATTGTGTATCCTTCTTTTAATATTCCCCTATCTTCTGCGTCTTTTATCAAATACACTCCGATTCTATCTTTAACACTCCCACCCGGGTTTTCTCCCTCAAGTTTTGCAAATATATTTACACCTTCTTTTATCCCCAAATTGTTTAATTTAATAAGTGGTGTGTTTCCTATATTCTCTAATATACTATTTATATATTTCACTACTAACACCTCTACTTAAAACTAACTGTGCATATTTTTTTGCAGTTTCTAAAGAGTGATCTCTATAATTACCACATTGAATTTCATTCGCTGCTGGTATTGCATCAGACTCTAATACCTTCTTAAGTCCATAGTTTAGCGTCTCAATAACCTTATTTACGCTAACATCATTCCATACAATCATGTAAAACCCAGTTCTACAGCCCATAGGTGATATGTCTATAATACCCTCTAAGACTTCTCTCATATATCCAGCAAGTAAATGTTCTAAAGTA
Source organism: Clostridium sp. (assembly GCF_050717545.1). Lineage (GTDB taxonomy): Bacteria > Bacillota > Clostridia > Clostridiales > Clostridiaceae > Clostridium_AD. The sequence continues at coordinate 110,513 of NZ_JBOITN010000029.1, read as the reverse complement.
TGGATAGCTGTTATGTCCATATATTCAGCATTGGGTTGCATGAACCTTAAATCGAATTTTGTTACTATATCCCCTTTTTCTCCTATCTTAACTTCACACTTTCTCACATACGGCGCCCTCACCTTTGTATGATCTAATGAAAAACTTTCAATTTTAACCATTAAAACCGACCTCCTTAAATGCATTAACTAAATCTTGCTGTATATCGTAAACATCCTCAATACCTACTGATAACCTTACTAAATTATCGCTTATTCCTACCTTATCTCTAAGTTCTTTAGGTATTGCAGCATGAGTCATAGACGCCGGATGACAAATAAGTGATTCAACCCCTCCCAGACTCTCCGCTAATGTTATAAGATTTAATGCTCCTAAAAACTTTTTGTAATCATATTCTTTTTTTATAACAAAGGACACCATTCCGCCAAATCCGGTCGCTTGTGCTTTATGAATAACGTGTGAAGGATGATTAATAAGTCCAGGATAATATACCTTTTCAACTTCTTCTCTCTTTTGTAAAAACTCAGCTATTCTAATAGCATTATCATTATGTCTATCCATTCTAACCCCTAGTGTTTTAATTCCTCTAATTAGAAGAAATGAATCGAAAGGTCCAAGAACCCCTCCGGTTGAATTTTGTATAAAATGAAGTTTTTCTCCTAGCGTTTCATCATTTACTACAACAAGTCCTGCTACAAGGTCACTGTGTCCGCCTAAATATTTGGTACCACTATGGATTACAATATCAGCGCCAAGCGTAATAGGCCTTTGGAAATAAGGTGTCATAAACGTATTATCAACAATAAGTTGACGTTTGATATATTGGGATGTTAACTGCTCCTGTAAGCTTGTCACCATCCACCCCTGCGTGTATTAATAATGAATTAAATTTCATAATCTACTCCCCCTTTATTTGCTACTGCAATAAAAATACCAGTTTGCGTAAATTCTCCTTTACTTGAGTACCCTTTGCATTTTAAATCTGTATTCTCTATGCTAACCGTATTAAACCCAGCCTCAGTTAACCACTCTTTAATCTGGTCATTTGAAAACCCAAGCCATTCATCAAACATTTCTTCCTTTGCCCATTCGCCGTTGTGCTCCTCTACATCAGATATTATTAAAGTTCCATCTTTTTTAATTATTCTAAACATCTCTTCAATCGCACGTTTAGCATCCTTTACATGATGAAGTGCCATATTAATGAATACAACATCAACTGATTCATCAAACAACGCCAAGTTGTCTATTGATGATCTTATTGGATATACATTATTAAATTTTTTAATTTCCATTAGTTTTTTGGTCTCTACTAGCATGTTTACTGATTGATCTATAGAAAAAACAATACTTGCATCTAATGCAAGTGCTAAAGATAAAAATCCAGTGCCACATCCAAGATCTGCCACTACCTTGTCTTTGATACTCACTTTAGATAATACCTTGTACTTTAATCTTTCTTCAAAATACTCACTTCTTATTATATTCCAATTTTTAGCTATTTCGTTGAAATAATCCAATGAGCTCATAATACATCCTCCATTAATTTATTTTTTTACTGCAAAAAGCCCCGTCTCTTTTTAGAGACGAAGCTTTATAAACTCCGCGATCCCACTCTAATTAAATATAGAATCCCTTAAATCCAAGCACAAAATGCTTTATCGCCTTAACGGGCGAACCCGTGGTCCCCTACTATTATTTCGGGTCCATACTCCAAAGGGCACTTCATACATATTTAGGTAGAAGCTTCTCATCACCGCTTCCTCTCTGTACCCTAGCAACATACTACTTTCCTTTTTCATTGTATTTTTTAGTATTCATATCGGATTAGTTATATTTTATTATATGCTCCAATTTATTTTTGTGACCCTAATTTAAGATATTTATACTGTCTATTAATTTTTATATTCACATTATTCTTATGTAAATATAAAAAGTCAGTGAGAATGAATTAACTCATTCTCACTGACTTTCAAAATTTATAAATAATTATAACTTTATTTTTCTGTCAAAATATTTAAAGCACTCTTGGCAAGTTGTGCAAAATAATTAGCACTTGGCAATAGTGCAGCATCATCTACTTTAAACTTCGGATGATGAAGTGAATATGAAACACCTGTACCAATATTCACAAACGCCCCTGGTATTTGCTCTTGGTAATAGGCGAAATCTTCACCAGCTAAGGATGGTGATAATTCCTTAATTTTAAAACCCTGCTCTTTGGCTACATCTATTGCAATAGATGTCCACTGAGCTGTATTATTTGTTGCTGGTGGTCCCTCAAACCATTTAAATTCTGCAGTTGCACCAAATGAGTCAGCTAAGCCATTAATTATTTGTCGCATTTTTTGAGGAATCAACTCTCTTGTTTCAGTGTTAAGTGTTCTCACAGTCCCTTCAATGTAAGCTGAGCTAGGAATTACATTCCATGTATTGCCGCTTTGTATATGTGTAACACTAACAACCACTTGATCAAATGCGCTAACACTTCGACTAACAATTGTTTGTAATGACGTTATTATATGGGCTGCAACAATTATTGGATCTATTCCCTTTTCCGGTGATGATGCATGCGATCCAACTCCCACAATTTCAATTTCAAATCGGTCAACTGCTGCGTACATTGGTCCCTCATTTGTTCCAAGACAACCTACTTCTAGGCCTGGAGCACTGTGCAGTCCAAAAATTGCAGACACATCTTTTAGAGCTCCAGATTCTAAAACTTCTTCTGCACCATGTCCTGTCTCTTCAGATGGTTGAAATACAAAACGTACCGTTCCAACTAATGTTGATTGCTGTTGTTTTAATAAATAAGCTGCACCTAAAATAACGGTTGTATGAAAATCATGACCACAAGCATGCATTTTACCAAAAACTTCTGACTTATAATCCAAATCCGTTTCTTCAATAATAGGTAATGCATCTATGTCCCCTCTAATTGCAATAATTGGGCCTTCTTTAAATCCTTTTACCTCAGCAACTAATCCCGTTTTGAGAGGTAACTCAAGTATACAAATACTAGCCTCATTTAATAGTTTACGCAAAGTCTTTGTGGTGTTAATTTCCTCATTTGACAATTCGGGATGTTTATGAAAATCATGTCGTACTTCTATAAGTTTCTCCTCTAAGTTATTAATGATTTTAAGTAATTGTTCATTCTGCATGTAATTAACCCCTTTTAATTATTTAAAGACATTTCAGCTACGCAGGATATTATTTAACTAACCCTTTAATTTGTTGCTATGCATTTGTTATCTTAATACATACTTTATTTCCCTGGAAATATATTGCTATTGTTTTGGTAACAAATTTCATAGTTTATAAATCTCCTTTCATTATATAACGTATTAAGTTAGAACTTATTAATAAAATTATAACAACAAATATAAGAAAAGTCTTTTATTTTTATTAAAAAAAGCTGTCTCCACAACTAAATCTACAGAAATATCACAAACAACTATTTCTATTTTTATTTTTTTATTCATTTCTAAATAATTATTGTAGTTATTTATGAAACTTGTTTTACATAATATTTCATAAAGATAATATTAAAATAAATTTCCATACTGTACTATATCTAGCACCTTCCTCTGCTTGCTAGATATAAGCAACTTTTATTTTTCTTAAAAAGTTGTAATAAAGTTGTTAAAATGATAAAATATACTAATAGATACATGCAATTTTTATAATATTGCATGTATCTATAACATAACTATCAATTCAATTATATGTTATAGTTATGTTATAGATTTTCAGGAGGTTATAATAATGAGTTTATTATCAAATTTATCCAAACAAGTAATTAAAAAAAATCCAAATGAACCAGAATTTCATCAAGCTGTAAAAGAAATATTAGAATCTTTGGAACCTGTAGCTGTAGCACATCCCGAATGGATGGCTGCTGGAATATTCGAAAGGCTTGTTGAACCAGAAAGACAAATCATGTTTAGAGTTTCCTGGGTAGATGACAATGATGTAGTAAAAGTAAATAGAGGTTTCCGTGTCCAATTCAATAGTGCTATCGGACCTTATAAGGGTGGTTTAAGACTTCATCCTTCAGTTAACCTTAGTATTATTAAATTTCTTGGTTTTGAACAAACATTTAAAAACTCACTAACAGGTCTACCACTCGGTGGCGCTAAAGGCGGAAGTGATTTTGATCCTAAGGGGAAATCCGATAGAGAAATAATGAAATTCTGTCAGAGTTTTATGACTGAACTTTCAAAACATATTGGAGCTGATACTGATGTACCTGCTGGCGATATTGGTGTTGGTGGCCGTGAAATCGGCTATATGTATGGTCAATATAAAAGACTTAGAAATGAATTTACAGGAGTATTAACCGGAAAGGGTCTTCCATATGGCGGCAGTCTTGCGCGAACAGAAGCTACCGGATATGGCATGTGTTATTTCGTTGAAGAAATGCTTAAAGCTACTGGAAATTCTTTCAAAAATAAAACTGTCGTAATTTCAGGTTCAGGAAACGTTGCAATATACGGAGCAGAAAAAGCTATCCAGCTTGGAGCAAATGTAGTTGCGTTAAGCGATTCTAATGGATACATATATGATGCTAATGGAATTAATTTAGATACAATAAAAAAACTAAAGGAAGTAGAAAGAAAAAGAATTAGCGAGTATGTTACATACCACCCTACAGCAGTATATCATGAAGGTTGCACAGGAATTTGGACAATAAAGTGTGATATAGCACTTCCTTGTGCTACTCAAAACGAACTAGATGAAGCTTCTGCAAAAGCTCTTGTATCAAACGGATGTATAGCAGTTGGAGAAGGTGCTAATATGCCTTCCACTCCAGAAGCAATTCAGGTTTTCTTAAAAAGCAAAGTGCTTTTTGGACCTGCTAAAGCAGTTAATGCAGGTGGCGTAGCTACCTCAGCTCTAGAAATGTCACAAAACAGTATGAGATACTCATGGACATTTGAAGAGGTTGATGATAAATTAAAGGCTATAATGTCAGAAATTTATATAAATTCTAGTAATGCAGCAAAAGAATTCGGATTTGAAGGTAATTTGCTTGCAGGTGCTAATATAGCAGGGTTTATTAAAGTAGCAGAGGCTATGTATTCACAAGGAATAGCATATTAATATTATCTATTCATAGTTTTAAGATATATTTTATATAAATAAGAAAAAAAATAAAGAATGGCTAAGAGCCATCCTTTATTTTTTTGTTATTTACAATTTTATAGTCCTATCTATTTTATAGCCTCTTTACCTTCTTCACCTGTTCTAATTTTTATTACCTTATCTACGTTATATACAAAAATCTTACCATCACCTATTTTGCCAGTATATAAAGCCTTTTTAACAGTTTTAATAACTAAGTCTAGTGGCACCTCGGCAATTACTATCTCAACCTTTAACTTAGGAAGTAATTGCATTTCTAATTCAACACCCCTATAAAACTCAGTATTACCCTTTTGCATTCCACATCCCTGAGCATTTATAACAGTCATACCTGTAACTCCTATCTTTTCCATAGCTTCTTTAAATAAATCAAATTTATTTTTATTCATAATTACAACTACTTCTCTAACCTGACCATCTGAAGCTTCATCACTTTTCTCAATACTAACTGGTATTGCTTCAGATACTTCTACACCCTTATCTGCTGTTATTGGCATAAAATCAGCATAAGAGCTTTCTAAACCATGTTCTTCAATATCAAGACCTGCGATTTCTTCTTCTCTAGATACTCTAAGACCGACAGTAGATTTAATTATATTAAACAAAATTGTCATAGTAATGACAACCCAAGCCGCTACAGCCACAACTCCTAATATTTGAACACCTAATAAATGAGCACCGTGTCCATAAAATAAACCACCATCTAATGAAAATAATCCAACTAATATAGTACCTGTAGCACCGCACATTCCATGAACTCCAATAGCGCCAACTGGATCATCAATTTTTAGTTTTTTATCTACAAATTCTATACCAAACACAACTACAAATGCTGCAATAAGTCCTATAAAGAATGCACCAATTGGAGAAACTAAATCACAACCAGCTGTTATTGCAACAAGTCCAGCAAGTGATCCATTAAGTGTCATTGAAACATCTGGTTTCTTGTAACGTAGCCAAGTTATAATCATAACAGCAATAGTAGCTGTTGCTGCCGCTATATTTGTAGTAACAAATATGTTACTCATTGCTAATATAGCATCATCACCAGTAGCAGATAATGTTGAACCTCCGTTAAATCCGAACCAAGCGAACCAAAGAATAAATACTCCTAGTGCTCCAAGCGTTATACTATGTCCTGGAATAGCCTTAGGATTTCCATTTTTATCATATTTCCCAATACGAGCTCCAAGAATTTTTGCTCCTACAAGAGCAGCTACTCCACCGACCATGTGAACTGCTGTAGATCCTGCAAAGTCATGGAAACCTAATTGAGCGAGCCATCCACCACCCCATATCCAATGACCCGAAATAGGATATATAACTGCACTAATTACAGCAGAATATATAAGATAAGATATGAACTTAGTTCTTTCCGCCATTGCTCCAGATACTATAGTAGCAGCTGTTGCGCAAAATACTGTTTGAAAAATTAAAAATGCATAGGTTGGAATAGTTGATGAATAATCACCTCGTACAAATAAGTCTAGCGTGCCAACAATTCCATACTTACTAGCTCCGAACATAAGTCCGAATCCTATAACCCAATACCCAATAGTTCCCAACGCAAAATCCATTAAGTTTTTCATTATAATGTTACCTGCGTTTTTTGCCCTTGTAAATCCCGTCTCTACCATTGCAAATCCTGCTTGCATAAAAAATACTAATGCTGTTGCTAATAGAACCCATATGGTATCTACTGATGAATACATTAAAATCCCCCCTAATAATATGGTATATATTCTACATTATTATTAAATAGATATACACCTTTGTATAATATAATTTCTTTTAAATAATAGCGTTAAAGATTTATAAACTCCTTAACGATTTTACTTATACTATTTATATTATAATAGATTATAAATGTTGTTTTGTCAATACTGCAATTGTTTAAATTTTCGTGTTTTTTATTATTAAAACTAATTTCTTACTAAACGTCTGTGTTAGCCACGTTATGTAATTGTATTCATTATATAAATAAAATTTTTAAAAATAAATTATGACATATGCTTAATAACTAAACACCATTTATTACAAAATCACTAAAAGTATCTTCTTTTGCACACTCACCTTTTACTTTATAATATTTACAAACCAATTTGCAAGAAACATTTCATTTATACGCAGTGTGGCGATAAGAATAATTCAAGTATTATAAATTTGTCAGCGTAATTGCCATATACCCGGCAGCAATTTTATTAGCATATTTGTCCTATTATTTACGATATTTTTAGTATATAATACTTATAAATTGAAATAATAAAGTGTAGCCTTAAACTACAAATAGAATAAATTTCTTTATAAGGAGGTATTATTGTGAAAAAAAATTTTTATACTAAAAGAAGTAAAGAGGATCTAAAAAAGGTACTCACGAAGGTTCAGTTTGAAACAACTCAGGAAAATGGAACTGAAAGATCGTTTGAGAATGAGTTCTGGGATAATAAAGCAGAGGGACTTTATGTAGATATTAATAGCGGAGAGCCTTTGTTTACATCAATTAATAAATTTGACTCAGGTTGTGGCTGGCCTAGCTTTACGAAACCTGTGGAAGATGAGAATGTGAAAGAAAATAAAGACTTAACTCATGGAATGCTTAGAACTGAAGTTAGAAGTAAGTATGGCGATAGTCATTTGGGACATTTATTCAGTGATGGTCCCAGAGCTGAGGGAGGACTTAGGTATTGCATAAATAGCGCTGCATTAAAATTTATACCCGTTGATAAACTTGAGAATGAGGGATACGAAGACTACCTAAAATTGTTCAAAAAATAAGGGAATGAATATTTTCATTCCCTTTCTTTTATATCTTCTATTAATGGCATTGAGCATATAGCTCCAAAATTCAAACATGTAATTGCTCCAACCTTATTTGCAAATTCAACGTAATTAGAAAGAGTATTAAAATTCAAATCCCTCTGATTTTTAGCTATTTGGCATAACATAGCACCAACAAATGCATCTCCAGCACCTGTGGAATCTACCTGTTTAATTTTCATTGAAGGTATTATTATTTTTTCCTCTTTTGTTGCAAGTAATGTACCTTTTGCTCCTAATGTTATGCATACAGTTTTAGCACCCATATTTAATATTTCATCTAAAGATTCTTCTAGATTTTCTTTTCCTGTTATAATGACTGCCTCTTCATCACTAAGTTTTACAAAATCTGATTTTTCTATAAATTTAATAGAATCCCTTGCAAATGACTTAGTATCGCTTATTAATGCATCTCTGTAATTAGGATCAAAGGAAATAAACATTTTATTCTCCACTGCATAATCTAATAACTCAAAATATGTTTTTCTTAATTTACCCTTTAAAAATCCTGTGGCAGAACCAAAATGCACAATATCATCTTTTTTTATCTTTATAAAATCTATATCATCAAAAGAATAATCAGCATCTGCTCCTCTAAAAAACTTAAAGTCTCTCTCACCATTTGAATCTATGGAAACAAAAGCTAATGTGGTATTTCCACCTTTTATAAGCATTGACGTATCCACATTTACTTCTTTAAGTGTATCTTCTAAAAAAACACCAAAAGAATCATTTCCCACTTTACCTAAAAAGTATGCATGACCTCCAAGCTTTGCAATTGATGCAGCAACGTTAGCTGGAGCTCCCCCAGCCTTCTTTTCAAAATTAGCGCCTACAGCTAAGCTTGTTCCTAAATCCTTGCATACAAAATCTATAAGAAGTTCCCCAATGCAGAATACCTTCTTAGAGACATTCCCTCTATTACCTTCCATATTTTAGCCTCCAATTTTATTTATATGCTATTCATATGTCCATGATTGGCCACCAAAGTTCCATTAGAGTTCATTAGACAGTCCTACATCTACCTAATCGCTCCATACATAAAAGCCTCTATCCGAATTATCTTTACCCTTTGATGCCTATACAGCACTCACGTTTATCCAATGTGTAACTTACTACTAAATCATCGTAGCCTTATTACAATAATACCTGCAAGTCCTTTTATTGAATATTAGCTTCTTTGCTATAAATATCATAATTAGGTGAATCTTCACCATATACCTTATCTAGTTTCCAATTATACCCGTTACCTTCATCATAAACAAGAAAATATAATGCTACAAAATACGCTTTTGTATTTTCGGTGTTTTTATCATCTTTATATGTAATATTACCATAAACATATTTAATGTTTTCAGAGCCTTCTTTGGATAACATTTTATCCACTTTAAATGTCTTTGCTTCCTTTGTTGTTATCTTATGGCTATTAGACCACCAAAACAGTAAATTACTCCCTTGAACTTCAGCATCTTCTATTGTAGATATAACTTTCTCTGCAGTTACATCGTTTATATCACCACTATTAACTGTAGTTTTTGATTCACTTAAAAATGACAACTTTTTAAGTGATATAGAAAAGGTATAATCATTTAAAAGCACTGAGTTAATCTCTCCTGCTGCATTTTGCCTACTAGATGTAACGTTTAATGTACCATTTTGTGCATCAAATTTTTTGCCAGTTATTTTAATACTTTTAGTGAATTTATAATTTACTAAAAAACCTTTTCCATCAAAAAATCTTGCATAAGACACCGTTTTTGAAAATCCTTGGTCTTTTATAATTTCAATAACCTTTTCGTCAGAAAAAGTTGGTGATATTCCTAGTACGAAATCATCCGTCCCATTTCTTTCAATAGTATCAATTCTCCAGGCTTCATTCTCAAAAACAAGATTACACTTAATCTTTCCTGTAGAAGATAAAAGTCCACTATCTACAGTCGTGTCAATCAAAATTTCTTCTTTTCCACTTTCTAGATTTGGCGTTTTTTCTGATATATCAATATTTTTAATGTCTGCACCACCTAATACCATAGGTGTATCCGAAATTGATATACTTAACTTCTTTAATTCAATTAAAAACTTTTTTTCATCCATCCCTACCACTGGTTTTAAGGTCATAAGTCTATCAAGCACAAGCTTACCACTTGATTTCCATTGATTTTTGCCTTCATATAAATATACTACAGACATTATAGTTTTTGCCTCTACGACTCCATTCTCTAGCGTTACTTCTAATTTTATACTGTCCTTGGTCTTATCTGTACTCCTACTTTGTACGGTGAATTTTTTTATGTTATCCTTGTCTATTTTTATGCTTGTCCCTTTAGGAAGTGTCACTACTTTGCCAAGCAAATCTTCTTTAATTCGAACATCAGAAACTGGTTTAACTATAAGAACAGTATATAAAAGCATTCCCCCTCCTATAACTCCAAGCAATACTATTAGAGGTATAATTACCTTCATTTTTATAAATGTCTTTTTAAAACTTTCTAAAAACTTATCTCTTTTGTACTTATTTATATCTTTTTTCGTTATCACTGGCATATCTTGCGTAAATTGAGCTTTTTTATTAGCATTTTGTTCATCCTCTAAATTTATTTTTCCTTCTATTTTCTCTCCACAATATGGACAAAATTTTAATCCGTTAATATTAATAAATTCATTATTACAGCTGTTGCAAATCATAGGTTCCCTCCAAAATTTATGTAACTATATAAAATAAACAATATGTCGCACATCTACTATATTATAGCCTGTTTAAATACTATATACAATTATATTCTAGTTACTGACTATGTCTTATGTTATTAATAAACAAAAATCTTTAAATCCGCACAAATAACTCACCCGAATATAGGAGTGAGTAAATGTGTAATACCATAAATCTTAACCAGTAAATTCTTAATCACCAAGATATGCATTTCTTACAGAATCATTAGATAATAACTCCTTAGCAGTACCTTCTAAAATTATTTTTCCAGTTTCTAGAACATATGCTTTATTAGCAATTGAAAGTGCCATATGAGCATTTTGTTCTACAAGTAAAATCGTAGTTCCTGACTTATTAATTTCTTTTATTATAGAAAATATATCTCTTACCACAAGTGGTGCAAGTCCCATAGATGGCTCATCTAACAATAAAATTCTCGGTCTTACCATAAGTGCTCTTCCCATTGCGAGCATTTGCTGTTCTCCACCACTTAATGTACCCGCCATCTGTTTTAATCTTTCTTTGAGCCTTGGGAATTTGTCAAATACCATTTCATAATCCTTTGCTATATTCTGCTTATCATTTCTAATATAAGCTCCTAGTTCAAGATTTTCCATAACTGACATGTTTGCAAATATTCTTCTTCCTTCAGGCACATGCGCAATCCCAAGCTTTGAAAGTTTATATGCAGGAGTGCTGTGAATCGGCTTATCCTCAAACAATACACTTCCTGATTTTATTGGAATAAGACCAGAAATAGCTCTTAAGATGGAAGTTTTACCAGCTCCATTAGCACCTATAAGTGTAACTATTTCTCCAGCTTTTACGTTTATACTAATATCATGCAATGCGTGTATTGCACCATAATTTACATTTAACCCTTCTATTTTAAGCATCTGCTACCTCCTCTCCAAGGTACGCCTCAATTACCTTAGGGTTATTCTTTATTTCATCTGGAGTTCCCTCTGCAATTACCTTACCATAATCTACTACTACTATTCGCTCGCAAACTCCCATAACTAGTTTCATATCGTGTTCAATTAGTAATATAGCTATTTTAAATTCATCTCTTACCCAGTTTATAAGCTCCATTAATTCATGAGTCTCTTGTGGATTCATACCCGCTGCAGGTTCATCTAGCAGTAATAACTTAGGTTCTGCAGCTAGTGCCCTTGCAATTTCAAGTCTTCGTTGCTCTCCATAAGGCAAATTACATGCAAGTTCGTCCCTTTTACAATCAAGATTAAACACTTTGAGGATCTTAAGTGCTCTGGCTTCAATTTCGACTTCCTCTTTATTAAACTTTGGAAGTCTAAATATGGCATGAAATAAACTATATTTTACATTATAATTAAAAGATATTTTGACATTATCTAAGACTGTCAAATTCTTAAATAACCTTATATTCTGAAAAGTCCTAGCAATCCTTTTTTTAGTAATCTCATATGGTTTTATTCCTTGTATAAATTCTCCATTGAATTCTATATTCCCGGATGTAGGGGAATAAACTCCTGTTAACATATTAAATATTGTAGTCTTTCCAGCTCCATTAGGTCCAATTAAACCTACAAGATCATGATCACTCATGTTAAGTGAAAAATCAGAAACAGCTGTAAGTCCACCAAACTTTATTGTAAGTTTATCTACTTTTAGTAGTGACATTATTTATCACTCCCTTTTGAATATCTATTGAACACCTTCATAGATATTTCCTTTGTCCCCATTAAACCTTGGGGCCTAAATCTCATAATAACGATAAGCGCTAGTGGATATATAATCATCCTATAATCGTTTAAGAATCTTAAAGCTTCTGGAAGAATTGTAAGTATCCCTGTTGAAATAACGCTACCAGTAAGGCTTCCCATACCACCCATAACTACATAGGTTACAAGCTCTACTGATTTCAAGAAATTAAACTGTTCTGGTTTAATATACATTAGGTAATGAGAAAATAGTCCACCTGCAATGCCTGCAAAAAAAGAGCCAGTAACAAAAGCCATAATTTTATATTTTGTAGTATTAATTCCCATAGCTTCTGCTGCTATTTCATCTTCACGAACCGACATCATAGCTCTTCCTTGAGATGAACGCCCTATGTTATAGATTATTAAAATTGTAAATACCATTATAAAAAATACCCATGCAAAATTCGTTTTAGGAGGTATTCCAGAGAGTCCACGTCCACCTCCAAGTGCATCTATATTAGTAATAACTACTCTAATTATCTCTCCAAATCCTAATGTTGTAATTGCAAGATAATCACCCTTGAGCCTCAAAGTAGGAAGCCCAATTAAAAATCCAATTCCACCGGCAATTATTCCGCCCATAAGTAGGGCAATAAAAAACGGTGCATTTATTTCCATTGTAAACATTGCAGCAGCATAAGCTCCTATGGACATAAAACCTGCATGTCCTAGCGTAAGTTGGCCTGTAACTCCAATAATTAGGTTTAAACTTACAGCAAGAATAACATTGATACAAATTAAAATTACTATTCTTGAATAATACATATTGAGTATTTCAATCTCCATTAAAATAGTTAAAATAACAAATAATATAATCGAACTAACAAGTAATATAATAGTATTTCTAAACTCTTTTTTCACGTTTCATCACCTACACTTTCTCTCTGGTTTTCTTACCAAGTAGACCAGAAGGTTTTACAATCAAAATAATAATAAGAATCGAAAATGCGATTGCATCTGAGTAACTAGATGATATATAAACCTTACTAAAGGTCTCAACTACTCCCAGGATTAATCCTCCCCATAGAGCACCTGGAATTATGCCAATTCCACCTAGTACTGCTGCTACAAAGGCTTTGAGTCCTGGCATTATTCCCATATAAGGATCAATACTGGAATATAAAATTCCAAATAGAACTCCCGCTGCTCCTGCAAGGGCAGATCCAATTGCAAATGTTACAGAAATAATATAATTTACGTTAATGCCCATAAGAGCCGCCGCATCCTTATCAAAAGAAGCTGCTCTCATTGCTTTACCTGTTTTGGTTTTAAAAACTATATATTGTAGTATTATTACAAGTAAAATAGATATTGCTATAATAATAATTTGACGATTATCAATACTTAAACCAGCAAAATGAAGTACCTTTTGTGGCAAAAGTGTATCTGGATATGTTTGCGGATCAGAAGTCATCTTTAACCTAACTACATTTTGAAGCATTACAGACATTGCAATTGCAGTTATTAAAATAGATAATTTCGGTGAATTTCTTAACGGCTTGTACGCTACCTTTTCAACAATTACACCTGCAAGCGATGCTCCGACCATAGCAACTAATAGGGTAGGGACGAAAGTTAAATGTAGACTTGTTGCTGCGAAAAATCCAAAATATGCTCCAACCATGAAAATTTCGCCATGAGCAAAATTTATAAGGCCAATAATTCCATAAACCATTGTGTAACCTATTGCAATTAATGCATAAACAAAACCAAGTGATATGCCGTTAATCCCTTGTTGTAAAAATTCCATTTGCCTTCCTCCATTTCATAGTATTATAAATATATATGCAGGCACACTTCATCTTTTAACCCTAGTGAAGTATGCCTGCATCTTCTTATATTAAGGAATAAGTTTCTTTACAAAATTAAATTTACTGTTTTCGACTTTTAGTATTACGGCTCCTTTAATTGCATCTCTATTCGCATCGAAAGTTACCTTACCAGAAACTACTTCAATGTTAGTTTTTGCAAGTGCCGCTATAATACTTGGTCCATCTGTTTTTCCAGAAGTTTTTATAGCTTCAACCATTATTTTTGCAGCATCATAATTTAGAACTGCCATAGCGTCTGCATCTAAGCTATATTTTGCTTTGTATTCTTCTCTAAAAGCTACCGCAAGTGATGCTGTATCCTCTGCTGAGTAATGGTCAGATAAATAACATCCCTCAACTGCATCTCCACCAACCTTAAATAAATCAGCTGAATCCCAACCATCTCCACCTAGTAATGGAACTTTTATATCAATAGCTCTTGCTTGTTTTGCTATATTACCAACTGTTGAATAATAATCAGGAAGTAATATTACATCTGGGTTTGTTGGTTTTATTTTTGTAAGCTGTGCTTTAAAATCCTTATCGTTTGTAGCATAAGTCTCTTTTGCAACTATTTTTCCACCTGCAGCTACAAATGCCTTTTCAAAGAACTCTGCTAAGCCTTTAGAATAATCATTACCATTATCATATAAAATCGCAGCAGTTTTTGCTTTTAAATCTTCAGATGCAAATTTAGCTACAACAGTTCCTTGGAAAGGATCTATAAAGCAAGCTCTATAAACATATTCTCCACCCTTTGTAGTAACATCTGGGTTTGTTCCTGTACCTGTTATCATTGGTATTTGATTTTGAGTAGCTATTGGTCCTAGTGCTATAGCAGACCCACTTGTTAATGGACCAACTATAGCAACAACCTTGTCATTACTTATAAGTTTTGTACCAACCGTTGTTGCAACATCTGGTTTACCTTCATCATCTTCGAAAATAAATTCAACTTTTCTTCCATTAATTCCGCTTGCTTTGTTTACTTGATCTTCTAATAATTTTATACCATTTTGACCTGATTTACCAAAAGATGAAACCGAACCAGTAAGTGGTAATACAACTCCAATTTTAATATTTCCAGTAGTATCTGCTTCTTTAGCTCCGCATCCTGCAAATATTCCTACAATCATAACAGTACATATTAATAATAACATTTTCTTTTTGTACATTTAATAACCCCCCCTAATTTTTTTCTTAATTACTTTATTTTATATAATTTAATGAAATTTCCCACTTTTAAAATGCCAATTGCTGTAGATCTTGTTATTTTAAAAAAATATATAATTACTTAACTTATTAAATAATATGATATTTTTATATTATATTAAGCGAAAGATAAATTAATAACTCTTTACTCAATTATTAAATAATAATTATCAAGGAATAATGATTTTAAAATAGTTATTACAAAAATGAGACTGTAATTAAATCTATTACAGTCTCATTTTATATTGTTATCATAATACAATTTTTAAAAAATGTACTTTTTTATAATCATAGCTTTTTGCATTGTGAAACAAAATTTGTACAACACCCTCCATTGCCGTTAACAAATTCAAAACATTTGTATTATTACCTATTTCTGTGATCCAAAAATAGCTACATTCTGATTATCCAAACCAAAAACATTATCTTTCCACTTTAATGTGTTCAATACATACCCTAGTGAATCTGCATTATATCTTCCTGCTATTTTCTGATATGCTAATAGTTCATATACTTTATCTGAATCAAAATCAACAGGATATAAACCGCTTAAGGGATTTATAAACCCATTAATCGAATTTCTAAGTTTACCATTCTCATAGTATATTTCATTTAGATAATCTATTTCTCTATTAGATATATCTATAATATATTCATTATTATTTTCGTAACTAACAACTTGCACCTTATAGTTGTCTTTATAAGCAACGTTATATTTATATTCTTCATTGTATACATTATAATCAAATATTAATTTTGCCACGTTATTAATAAACGAATAAATATAGTAATACATAATTCCACCACTACCGCCTGTGTTTATACCTATCAAAATATCATCTACATGATTTCCTGTAAAATCCCCCAAAAATAAGGTCGGGTTGTATCCTGCATTTTCACTAAGAGATATACTCGTAAACTCACCATTTTTCCCATCTTGAATTACAAGCGTAATGTTTTGAATAAATGGACTTTCAACTGTAAGCGAACCCGTTAAATATACATTATCGGCTATTCTATCACCATTTACATCCCCTATGGCATAAGATACAATGCTGGGTTTTATAATATTAGATCTATTATAACAATTATACATAGCAGCTCCTCTTAATTATTAGCTTTATGTAATATCCTATGCTATAAATTTAAAACTGCTCCAATTTTTATGATTTTAATAAAAACAAGAATAGTAAAATAACTATATATTAAATTAATGATATCTCAAAATATAGAATATTATAAATCAAAAAACAAAAATAGGCCTTATAAAAGCCTATTTTTGTTTATATTTTATAATTATAATCTATTTTACTAACTCTTCTATTGAATCAATATCCATATATGTTGGAACAACTAAACCTATTTTAGCTCCTTCTAGGTTTGGTCCTAAATTTTCAACTTTATCTTTGTAATCAGTCATATATTTAGCATGTGTTCCTGGTAGCCAAGCTGCAACAATAGCATCTGCATCTCCACTAGCTACTGCAGCCCACATTGGTCCTGCATCTACTTGTGTAAGTTTAACTTTGTATCCCATATCTTCAAGTGCTAATCCAATTACATTAGTAGATGCAATTTCTGTATCCCAAGCAACATATGCAAGTTTGATTTCCTCGCCATCTACTTTCTTTGTACCTTTTGTCCATTTACTTACAGTATCTTTATTGTCAGTAATCCATTGTGTTGCAATTTCCTTTGCATCTCCACCAGCGTTAATTTTAAGCATAACAGCTTCAGAATCTGAAGGCTCCCAAGCAAATTGATCTAATATCTTATATGCATTTGGTTTATCTTCTTTTAAGCCTTTGCGTACAACTGTGTCTATATGTTCAGCATCTCCAAAAGAACCTTTAGGGTCTTTTAGGTATTTTAAGTCATATTTGCTAAACATCCAGTGTGGTGACCAACCAGTAATTACAATTGGCTCTTTATTTTTATATGCATCTGCAAGTGCTTGTGTCATAGCAGCACCCGAACTAGTTTGTACAGTATAATCTAATTTATAGTCTTCAACAGCTTTTTCAGAAGCTTGAACTACGCCTGAACCCGCATCTATACCTGTAATTTTATAATCCATTTTCTCACCAATAGACGTGTCATCAGTCTTTGCTTCTTCAGCAGTCTTATTACTGCAGCCGACAAACGTTAGGGCTACAATACTAAAGGCTACCACACTAAGTTTTTTCCAATTGTTTTTAATCATAAATTTATTCCTCCTTATATTTTCAATGCAACATCACTCAAGATTTGAGTTAATTATATATACAAACTATTTAACTTTAAGAATCATTTCTTACATTCATTGCTTGAGTAATACGGTCTAGTATCATAGCCAATATAACAATAGCTAGGCCTGATGCGAATCCTTGACCAGCTTCGTTTCTTGTTACAGCTCTAAAAACTTCAACGCCCAATCCGTCAGCACCAATCATAGATGCAATAACAACCATAGAGAGCGATAACATAATTGTTTGGTTAACCCCTGCCATAATTGTATTTTTTGCAAGTGGAAGTTGAACCTTCATAAGTTTTTGAGTAGGAGTTGAACCGAATGCATTTGCTGCCTCTATTAATTCCTCTGAAACTTGGCGAATACCTAGATTAGTTAACCTTACCACTGGTGGCATTGCAAATATAACAGATGCTATAATTCCAGGTACCATTCCTATTCCAAAGAAAGAAACCGCTGGTATTAGATAAACAAATGCAGGCATAGTCTGCATAAAATCTAATATAGGCGTTATTATATTTTGAACTGTTGTATTTTTTGACATCCAAATTCCAAGAGGAATTCCGATCAAAATCGATATTGAACTAGATGTTAAAATTAATGAAAGCGTAAGCATTGTTTGTTCCCAATATCCAAGATTTTGTATTAACAATAACCCAATTAATGCAAATAATGCAAGGCCTATTTTTCTCTTAGTAATAAATATTGTTAATGCTACAATAATTATAATAAAAACTAGTGGAGGAATAGCTATTAATCCGTCACTTATACCAGTCACAACTGAATCTAATCCATCTTTAATTGGTTCAAAAAACCATTGTGCATTTTCCCTTAACCATTCTACAAGCATGTCAGCCCATTTAACTATTGGTATCTGTGGTATTTGTTTCATTAAGATTCACCTCTTTTCCTGCAAGAGCCGCTAGTACTGCGCCTCGAACTATAATTCCTTTTAATATTTTGTTTTCAACAACAGCTACAGGTACAGAAGAATTGTGTATTATTTCAAACAAATCATTTAATGATAAATCTGGAAGAACCACAGGTACATCAGTGATTATAACATCATGAATGTCTTTAATCCCATTTTTCACAGCTTCTGAAGCCGCTTCTGCAGTTACAACACCTAAAAACTCTCTATTTTTATTAATAACATAAATACTCGAAATTCCAGCCTGTTTCATACGTTGCAATGCAACCCTAGGGCCATGTTTTTCTATATCAATTGTTTCTGGGCGTTTCATAACATGTTGCGCAGAAAAAACCTTAGATCTATCTACATCTTCAACAAACTTTCTAACATACTCATCAGCAGGGTTTGTCATAATTTCTTCTGGCGTACCAACCTGAACAATCACGCCATCTTTCATTATTGCAATTTTGTCACCTATTTTAAGTGCTTCATCTAAATCGTGAGTTATAAAAAGAATTGTTTTATGCATAGCCGCTTGTAAATCTATAAGTTGATCTTGCATTTCTTTACGAATTAGTGGATCTAAAGCTGAAAAAGCTTCATCCATTAATAAGATATCTGGATCATTAGCTAAAGCTCTTGCAAGTCCTACTCTTTGTTTCATTCCTCCAGATAATTGACTAGGATATTGATCTTCATACCCTACTAGTCCGACAAGCTGTAATGATTCAAGAGCTTTTTTGGCAATTTCCTTTTTGTCCATTCCTTGTACTTCTAACCCATATCCTGCATTCTCTAGTATTGTGCGATGTGGGAATAATCCAAACCCTTGGAAAACCATACTTAGTTTCTTACGTCTTGTCTTCCTTAATTTATGTTTATCCATTTTCGCTAAATCTTCACCGTCAACTAATACACTACCAGCATTTGGTTCAATTAGACGATTAATTAATCTAACAAGGGTGGATTTACCACTCCCTGATAACCCCATAATTACAAAAATTTCTCCTGAATTTACTTCAAATGATACTCTGTTCACACCAACAGTCATTCCTGTCTCTTTCAAAATCTCTGGTTTTGTTTTTCCTTCTTGTAAAAGTTTTATACCTTGTTTAGGATTTTTTCCAAAAATTTTAGTCAATCCTTTAACTTCAATTTTTAACATTTATTCACCTCATTAATTATTTCATTTATGTACAAACCGTAAACTCATATATTTAAATTTAAGCTTTATCTTTACATCATACTAGACTTCGACAATAAAATCAACCTTACAACAAAAATACAACCAATTTATTGCAAATATACTATATTACGCTTATTAATGCTAATATTTTTCAAAACAATTAAAAACATACACTTATATCTTATAATAATAACAAACATCATTTATAATTTCACACTTTTTTCTCATAATTAATCTCACTTTGATCTTGCTTATTAAATAATTTTATTTAATTATCCTCATATGAAACTGGAACATTATTTAATCCAAGTTCTAGTGCTGCTGCATACTCATCATGCCCTGACACAATTACAAGACTATCTCTTTTAATAACAATAGGTTTGTTAAACTTATTGTTGTTTTTCATGTAGTTTATTGCTTTATTCTTCGAACGCTTTATTGACATATCTTCATTTTCATTTACTAACTTTGAAATATCCATTATTATATCAGTTCCAGTTGGCATTTCACAATTTAAATCTATTTGACCATTCTCATCCTTTATCAAATTAAATATTTTAATTGATGTTGCTTCCACTGAAATAAATGGTGTCCCTTTACTGTTTACACATGCTTTAAGCTCACCTTTAATTACAAAATAATTTGCATCCTTCATACCTACTACCGCATCTCTCCAATAATCTTTTTTTACAATCACTCTATAAACAGATTCTTTTTCATCGTAAGTTCCTATTTTAAATAGTAACTTAACATCTCCACTTTCTAACCTATTTGTTTTCACCGGTAATCCCTTAATTATAATTTCGCTTTTATTCATACTTAAACTCTCCTTTTATTTTATATGTTTTTAGAAATAACTATCATACAAGTTAACTACTTTTTAGCGCTGCCTTACCTTTTAATTTTCAAAAATAAAACACCAAGAAAGTGGTACATCTTTCTTGGTGTTTTTAATTAAATTATGATTTAATTCAATATTAATTTTCATGTTAGCAATTATACGTGGTCCTACATTAGGTGTGTTCATATATTTTTCTATTATAGAAATTTTATCATTATAAGCTAACATAGACTTCACCTCACTCATTAATTTAAAACAAACATTTACAGTTCATAATTATTTTATGTAAATTATTTATTATAATTGTATTATATCATTCTAGACATGAAATTACAATTTTACTCTGTAGACATAAATCACACTATTGTATATCTCCATATTCTATCAAATTAAATTTAACATGGGCGGTTATTGTTGCCTCTTTATATGACTTATGCCAATCTACTTTTTCAAAGTATCTGTTATTCTTTCCTCTTACCATATCTCCTATACCTATAGGATCACTTCCCACTTTTTGCATGTAACCAATTAATTTTTGACAGTCTTGTTGTATTTGCTGCTGTACATGATCATTTAATTTTTTAACTTCTTTTTCATCATTTAAATTATCCCATTTATATTCATCAGCATATCCAGAAAAGTCTAAGTAAATATCTACTATAGGTTTATTATCTTGAATGGAAATTTTTATTTTGTTACTGTTTTGAATAAGCATAATAGCTGAGCTTCGTCTCTCGCTATAAATTCCTCCATCTTCAGAAGGAATACTAGCATTATACGTAAATTTCTTATTTTTTAAAGTTTTCATCATTGCCATTAAAAGCCCATTATCTTGTACATTTATAGTTCCAACCATTTTTTCACTTGAAAATAAGACTGACCCATTAACCTCAACAGATTTATCAGTAATTTTAATTAGAGGACATATATTATCAATACCTGGTGCCATACTTAGTAAATCATAACTAAAAACTCTTGTTTCAATTGTGCTTGCAGTACTAACTGCTCGTTCAAGAAGATCATTCAAATATACAGATGCTCTAGGTTTATCCTTAAGATTCTCTTCTGCTTGGTGTATTAGATCTCTAGGACTCCCATCAACAACAACTACCCAGGCAAGTATTGGATTTGATGGATCCCTTTCAAATATTGTATTAATACCAGCTATACGACCCTCTCCAGCAATTTGTTTAGAGTATAAAACTAGTTGAATTTTACCTGCTAGCATCCCCTTTGATGAAGTTCTGTTTAGTTTGTCTCTAGCTATCCTTGTTAAATTTGCCTGAGTATCAAGTACTTCTGATCTAATAGCAGTGTCTGAATCAACTATAGGCACAGAATAGGTAAGTCTTAAATTTCCTTGAGGTGCTGTTTCTATACCTACTATTGTTATAAACCCAACTTTCTCTACTAGTACTTGATCCCAACATCCACAAAGTATAAAAGGAATAGCAATTAATAGTATAGTTAATTTTATTACCCTTTTATACAAGTGGCTTCACTCCCCTTTTTCTTATGAAAGAAAATACATAACTTATAATCATAAATACTGAAAATACAGTTCCTGATAATAACATAACATTACTGTACTTATTAATTTGTGACAGGCTTTTGGGTACATTACTTAGTAATATCGTTATTGCCGTAAACACAAATAGATATATACCTTTTTTCTTTAGCTTTAGTAGTTTATTTATACTATAATATGTTACACAAAAGTATCCTCTAATAGTCATCTCTATTACTGGTAGCCACATAGCTATAAATAGTATATCCATTCTCTCAATTATTGGTGCTCTATATGACCTTGCCAGTGTGATTGTTGGATACATACTTTTTTTTAAAATCTCTTCTCCAAAAAAAGATGTGACAACTAAAACAAGAAGGATACAAAACATTGTGGTAATTAAATTTGCACCTATAGCATATTTCATAGCCTTTTTTTTGTTTGTAATTTCTGGATATATAACTGAAATTACTTCATACCCTAGGAATGAAAACACGCAGGGACTAAAACTATCTTTTATACCTTTTATACCACTTTGAGCAATTGGCATTAAAAAGTTAAATCTCAAGTCTTTAAATACAAGGAAAAACAAAAGACATCCAAAAGTTAGAGAAAGATATATCGTAATTGAGAATCTTGCTACATATTTTATTCCGTACCACGCTAAGTAGTAAGTTGGTATTATAGTAAAAATGCATAATATTAATGTGGGAGTTGCTCTTAATAGATGAATATTTATTACATTTGTATAACTTCTTAAAATTAAGCATGTGCTGTACCATAAATATAAAACTATAAAAAAATTTAAAAATCCAGCTAAGTACTTTCCATATAATAACTTATTTATTTCGTATATTGATTTATTGTTATATCTATTCATAAGCTTTACAATTATTGAAATCACAGCAGTTATTATTATTCCATATATAAGTAATGAAATCCAACCATCATGGCCGCTAGCTCTAGCTAATTCAGCAGGCATAGTTAGAACTCCTGCACCTATTTGAATCGATACAATAAATCCCATTAATTGGCCAGATGTAATCTGATTTTGCCTACTATCCATTTTAATTACCTCTTTCCTTATCCTTAGGTTTGGCTATATCTGGCCTTTTCTTTAAATATTTGATTGGAGCCCTAATATATGTATCCTTTAAATCAGCAAACTTAAAAGGTGCTAGAGGCTGAAAATAAGGTTCTCCTAGGGAATCTAATACTATTAAGTGTGCTACTAAGGTTACCATTGGAATTACTACTCCCAGAATACCAAATATTGCTGAGCATATCATAACGATATATTTAACAAGTCTAATAGAAATTCCCAAATCATAAGTAGGCATAGTAAACCCTGATATTGCAGAAGCGGCAATTACTATTACCATTAGATCACTTACAACGCCTGCTTGTATAGCTGTTTGACCTATTACAAGTCCTCCAACTATACTTACAGAGGATGTGATAAAAGATGGAAGTCTAATTGAAGCTTCCCTTACAGTCTCTATCATAAATTCTATCAAAAACGCTTCTATAACTGGAGGAAAAGGTACCTTTGCTCTTGATTGCGCAAGTTGCACTAATAAAGGCAATGGTATCATGTAATAATGATAACTAAGTAATGCAATATATATGCCCGGAAGAAATAATGCTGTTACTAATCCTACCGTTCGAAGTAAACGAAGATAACTTGCTCCCACCCAATGAGTAGAATAATCTTCTGGTGCTTGAGTAAATGCGTGAAAAGTTACTGGTGCTATCATTACAAATGAAGTTTCTTGAAGCATTATTACAAATTTGCCTTCAAGTAATCCCGCTATTGCTTTGTCCGGTCTTTCTGTTGAAAGGTATTGAGGAAAAATAGAATTTGGATGGTCCGTTATAATTTGTTCTAGATATCCAATTGCTATTAAACTGTCAGTATTTATATTATTTATTTTGTCAGAAATAATTTGTAATATGTTAGGACTCGCCACATTATCAAGGTATGCTACAGAAATTGTTTGATGTGACATGCTTCCAACAGTAAAATCCTTAAATTTTAGATTGGGAGTTTTTAATTTTCGCCTAATAGTGGATATATTAGTAGCCACGTCCTCAATAAAACCATCATGGGCTCCTCTTATACTCTTTTCACCGTCTGGCTCTTTTATACTTCTTTTTTCATATTTTTTTAGTGTACATGAAATTGCACAATTTAATCCGTCGCATATAAAGACTGTGTTTCCTTCCATTATATCCATTATTATACTGTTAATTTCTAAAGGAAATGTTAGTCCTGCTATTGGAAGTTTATTAGAAAGATATTTTACCTCATCATCATCTAGTTTTTTTAAATCAAGTAAAGGCGTCATAAAATCCCTCTGAAAAAGGTCTATATCACACAACCCCTGAATAAAAAAGAAACAACCTTTATTTCCTGACTTCAAAATTACTTTCCGTCTTACAATATCAGGGCAATCTTTTAATGTTCCATCAATTATAGAAAAATTCTTCTCATAATCATTATATAGTTTTACATTTTCATTATTATCTTCAACCATTTCACATCACCATTATTAGCTTTCTCAATATATACAATATTATACGTAAATTTTGGTCTAGGATAGTTCAATAAAATACTAAAGGTGAATATACTAAAATGATTTTAAAAATCATTTTAGTATATTCACCTGCTTTTTACAATTATATATTTTTAGTTTAAAGATTACCTAGTGTTTCGTATTCCAAAATTTGAGTGATTACATTAAGTTCATTAATCTTATTACATTTTCAGCAGTTTTCTCCATATTTTCTTTCCCCATTACTAAAGCTTCTTCTAATGTGGTTAACTCTTTAATAATACTGAATATAGAGTCAATACCCTTGTCATATAATACCTCTATATCCTGTCCTATTCTTCCGGCAAATGCTATTACAGGTTTATTATATTTTTTAGCAACTATTGCTACCCCTAAAGGAGTTTTACCATATTGAGTTTGAAAATCTATACTTCCTTCCCCTGTCCAAACCATATCTGAAAGTTTTACTTTTTCCTCAAGCTTTGTATATTCAATAACCATTTCTATACCTTTTTTCAAATTACCATCTAAAAATGCCATAAGCCCTGCTCCAAGCCCACCAGCTGCTCCTGCACCAGGTACGTTTAGAATATCTTTACCTATTTGTGCTTTAACAATACTAGCATAATGCCTTAAATTAATATCTAATTCTTCTATCATTTGAGGAGTAGCTCCCTTTTGTGGACCAAATACATTTGAAGCCCCATTATCTCCACACAGTGGATTATCAACATCACAAGCCACTTCTACTCTGACATTCTTAAGTCTTGGGTCAAAATTAATTAAATCAATAGTCTCAAGCTTTCTTAATTCTCCACCGCCAAACCCAAGTTCATTCCCTTTCTTATCTATTAGTTTTCCACCTAAGGCCTGGATAACCCCTGCACCACCATCATTAGTTGAACTACCACCTATACCTATTAATAATTTTTTTACTCCATAATCTAAACAAGCTTTTATTAATTGACCAGTACCATAAGTTGTTGTTACACTCGGGTCCCTTTTTTCAATTGGCACTAAATGTATTCCACTGGCACTAGCCATTTCTAACATTCCCGTTTCACCATCGCCTAAAATAGCATAGAATGCCTTCACTTTATTTCCTAGTGGTCCAACTACATTTAATGAATATATGTTTCCACCTGTAGCATCCACTAGAGACTGCATTGTCCCTTCTCCACCATCAGCCATTGGAACGTGGATACAATTAATGTTTTTGTTTGCCTTCTTAATTCCGATTTCCATAGCTTCACATACTTCTTTTGCACTCATACTTTCTTTAAAAGAATCAGGTGCCAATAAAATAGTTAATTTTTTTTTCATAAATACTCCCCCCGAATATAATTATATTTTATAGCATAAGTATTATTTTTATACTCTTGACCATGCAAGATTCAACACTCTCTTCGCATTTGCCACAACTACATCAGGATTCTCATCTCCAAAGGGCTTAACTTCAAAGCTAACGATAGGTCTTTTTTCTTCACTCAAAAATCCTATATCCTTAAGTACTTTTAAGTATTCTACCATTTCATCAACATCGCATTCACCATTAGGAAATCCAAATCTTGGATGCTGGTCACCATAAGCTGGCAATGATGGATCCTTTGTAACACAATTACCCATATGTGCATGAAGTATATAATCCTTTACTGGAAGAATTGATTCTTCTATAGTTTCGTGAATTTGTGGAATATGGCTTAAGTCTACCATCAAACCAAAATTATCATATTCTTTTTTTATTTCCTCTGCATATCTTTTTGCTAGAGGTGCAGGTCCTATTAGAGACTTCTTATCTACATCATAATCGAACACTTCTAGAAGAACGTTTATGTTTCCTCTTTCTTTTGCATATTGACATAGTTCTTTTGTGGACTTTACTAAAGCCTCAAAAGCTTCTTCTATTCTATCTTCAGGGTATTTCCCACTGAGAAAAGCAAATCCTACTGCATTCATCTCATAAGCTTCATCGATACCTTCTTTAAGAGTTGCTAATGCCTTAAGTCGTCCTTCCTCATTTAAGTCATTTATATTTAATCCAGTTGTAAGAAGCCTTGGTTGTCCACCATAACCTACGGTAAGATAAGAAGTATCTAATATTTTCTTTGCTTTAGCTCGTACCAACCTGTCTTTTATCCATGAGATTTCAACAGCATCAAAATAATCATCTGTTGCTATTTTTGTAAGTGTCTCTTCAATAGGACCTTCTCCCTTTATGCAATTAGGATATGCCATGAAGTGAATTAACCCTACCCTCATATACTTGTGTATTGATTCAATCATACTTTTTCCCTCCTAATATTTTAATATACTACCTTTAATATACCACCTTTAGTATACTAAAAGTGGTATATTATTTTTTTCTACTTATTTTATCTGAATCTCAACAAATCTCCAGCATTCCTGATATAACAAATACTAACAGCATTACTATCATTAACACACTTAACAATTTCTTTTTATGACCACCTTGCTTCTAATTTCAAAAAAATAAAACACCTAGAAAGCACATTCCACTTTCTAAGTGTTTTTAATTAATTACACTTTCTAATTCTTAAAACTATGTATAGGTGCTGGAATCCTTCCTCCGCGATTAATAAAGTCAACACTTGAGAATTCGCTTACCTTCATTACAGGTGCACGCCCAAGAAGTCCCCCGAATTCTACGCAGTCTCCAACTTTTTTACCTGGCGCTGGTATTAGCCTTGTTGCTGTGGTTTTATTATTAATCATTCCAATTGCACACTCATCAGCAATAATTGCTGAAATTGTTTCTGCAGATGTATCTCCTGGAATAGCAATCATATCAAGCCCAACCGAACATACACATGTCATAGCTTCAAGCTTCTCAATGTTTAAAGCTCCTTTTTCTACGGCTTCAATCATTCCCTCATCTTCGCTTACAGGTATAAATGCGCCACTTAATCCTCCAACCGAACCTGAAGCCATTACTCCACCTTTTTTAACTGCATCATTGAGCATCGCGAGTGCACAAGTTGTTCCATGAGTTCCACATACCTCAAGTCCCATTTCTTCTAGAATTCTAGCAACACTATCTCCTACAGCAGGAGTTGGTGCCAAGGATAAATCTACTATACCAAAAGGTACATTTAGCCTTTTTGCAGCTTCAATTCCAACTAATTGACCCATTCTTGTTATCTTGAAAGCGGTTTTCTTTATAACTTCAGCTACAACTCCAAAATCAGCGCCTCTTACTTTTTCAAGCGCAACTTTCACTGTACCCGGTCCACTTATTCCTACATTTAAAGTACACTCAGGTTCCCCCACTCCATGAAAAGCTCCTGCCATAAATGGATTATCTTCTACTGCATTTGCAAATACTACAATTTTAGCGCAACCAAGCCCATCTCTATCCGCAGTAAGCGTTGCAGCTTCCTTAATAATTTGGCCCATTTCACGAACGCCATCCATATTGATTCCAACCTTAGAACTTGCAACGCATACAGATGAGCATACTCTTTGCGTAACTCTCATAGCTTCAGGTATAGATGATATTAGTCTATGATCACCAGTAGTATACCCCTTTTGAATTAATGCAGAAAATCCTCCAATAAAGTTTATTCCAAGTTCTCTTGCTATTTTATCAAGCATTATAGCATATTCTACATAGTTTTCGTCTTGAGATGCTCCTGCAATTAAGGAAATCGGAGTAACTGAAATTCTCTTATTAATTATGGGAACACCATATTCAAGTTCTAAATCTTCTCCTACCTTAACTAAGTTCCCAGCAAGTCTCATAATCTTCTCATAAATTCTTGCTCTTGATTTTTCACCATCAGAATCACAACAATCAAGTAGAGATATTCCCATAGTAAGTGTTCTTATGTCTAATTTTTCATCATCTAACATCTTTACTGTTTCCATTATTTGATTAATATTCACTTTTTACCTCCTATACAAGATGCATTGAATTAAATACATCTTCATGTTGAATTTTTATTGAAACATTTAGATTTTTACCTTTTTCCATTAATATTCCATTTAGTTCCTTTAAAGAAATATTAATACTAGATAAATCAACAAGCATTACCATAGTAAAAAACTCATTCATAATAGTTTGATTAATGTCTAAGATATTAGCATTCTTTTCAAATAATAGTGTAGATACATTCGAAATTATGCCTGCTTTATCTTTTCCAATTACAGTTAGCACAGCCTTCATTTTTTTACACCTCCATTTTTTTAAATCGCAAAAAAAAGCCGAATAGATAATACTCGACCCTTGAAATCAATATTATCCCCTGTCCTTTTTACCTGAGAGTTTCATTAGCTTCAAACTAACTTTCTCCTTCGGTGCTCAATTAGAGTCTCTCCAAGGGCTCGTCCTGTAACAGTCATATCCATGCGATACCTAAAATACTTATTTTTTTGGTGTATAAATTAATCTATACTCTTCTGCTACAATCATCCGAACTATTTAGTTGTAAGTTATTATTGTTATTCTATCAGTTTTATTAAATAATATCAACATAATATATTAAATTTTAATTGATTATATATTTGCTGTTAAATTATATTTAAAAGGACTTCCCTAGCTATAAGCAAGAAAAGTCTCTTTTGTTTTTTTAAAGATATTATTTTTCATTACATTTTCAAGCCAATATATTACATGAGTCCTGGTAATATATTCTGAAACACTGATAAAATCGATGCTAATATGAGCACTGTAATTCCTGCAATAAACCCTGGGATAGTCCACGCCCTAATTGTATCACCCACTGATATTTTAAAGAATCTACTAATTGCCCAGAAACCAGAATCATTTGGAAGTGATAACCCAATGCCACCTGCGCAAATAGCAATTGCACATAAAATTGGAGAAACACCAGATGTTGCAATTGTTGATCCCAATATAGATGATGTTGTTATAAGCGCCACTGTTGTAGACCCTTGCGCACAACGAATGATTTGAGAAATTAAAAAGCAAAGCACTAAAATTGGAATACTATACCCTGATAGCGTTTTTGCAATGTAATCTGCAATACCTGTAGCTTGAAGAACTTTACCATAAGCTCCACCCGCTCCAGTAATTAGTAGAATCAATCCAACTTGATCTGCAGCTCCAGTCATTACGTCTGAAACACTCCTTTTAATGTACGGTAGTGAACTAATTGAAGCATAAATAACACCAATAAGCATTGCAACATTTTTGTCTCCAAAAAACTTAAGATAAGGTGTAATTGGATGATCAGCTCCAAGTATCATTGAACCAAAACTTGCTAGTAATATAAGTATAATCGGTACAAGAAGAAGCGAAAGTGCTTTTATAAAGCTAGGTCTTTTTTTATTAGAAGCTGTTTTTGTTTTCTTCTCATCTATTTCAAGATCATCAAATGAGTAAGTGTGATTATTTTTATGATCAATCTTGTCTAAATGTTTAGCATACCAAACTGCAGAAACCATTGTTGCAATAAATGCACAGGAAAAAGAATAAACAAAGAAAATACCTATATCAATACCAAGTGATTCTGACACTGCAAGAGGTGCAGGTGTCGGAATAACCAGGGCGTATGTAGCAGTGGTTGCTACAGAAATACTACACGCATATGCTACCATAGAAACACCAGTCTTTTTAGAAAGAACCCTAAGCATTGGTGCAAACATAATGTAAACTACATCACCAAACACTGGAATCCCTGTAATAAAACCGGATAATGCAACAGCCTGTGGTGTTCTTTTTTCTCCGAATTTTTTTAGAATTGCATCAGCCATTACCTCTACTCCACCTGATTCAAACATAAATGCACCAAGCATAACACCAAGTCCTGTGACTATTCCTATACCTGATAGTGTTGAACCAAATCCCGCTGAAATGGTAGACCCAATGTCTGCCACTGGCATGCTAACTAATACAGCCGTAACTACGGACGTAAGTAATAATGCTACGAATGCATTTAATTTAAATTTCATGATTGTCACTAATAAAACGACTACCGACAGTAAAAATACTACAATTAATAATGGACCTGTTAACATAAAAATTCCCCCTAGAATACATATTGATGTATTACCTAAACACTTACGTATTATTCCATATATCCACCTTTCATTGGAGACACAGCATATTTTGTATAAATTCTAAGTACACCTTTCGTATGCTTTGATTCAGGTTTTACCCATATTTCTTTTCTCTCTCTTAACATCTCATCAATTTCACTTAAACTTTTCTCATGTCCATTGACTCCTATAATATCAATTGTTCTTGCTGGGATATCAATTTTTATAAGATCTCCCTCTTCAACTAACGCTATAGGCCCACCTTCACTTGCTTCTGGAGATACATGTCCAATAGCTGGCCCTCTTGTAGCTCCCGAAAAACGACCATCAGTTATAAGTGCTATTGACTCAACTAATTCTTTATCTGATGCAATAGCTTCTGTAGTATAGAACATTTCAGGCATGCCAGACCCTTTTGGTCCTTCATATCTGATAAATACTGCATCACCAGGGTTAATTTTTTTTGTTAAAACCGCTTTCATTGCATCTTCTTCACAATCAAAAACTCTTGCTTTTAAAACTACTTGTAATAATTTTTTAGATATTGCTGAATGTTTAACAACTGCACCTTCTGGTGCCAAATTCCCTTTTAATATTGCAATAGCACCTTGTGCTTGTATAGGATTTTCTTTGTTTCTTATAATATCTTCTTTTTTAAGTTCTAAAACTTTTAGATATTTATTACATTTTTCATAAAACCCATTTTTCTTTAAATCTTCTAAATTTTCGCCTAATGTCTTTCCAGTAACAGTAAGTACATCTAGGTGTAAATATTCCTTAATTTCTTCCATTACCGCAGGAACTCCGCCAGCATACCAAAAATATGATCCAGGATAAAATCCACTTGGTCTAATATTCAATAAAAAAGGTATTTTCCTATGTATTTCATCGAACATTTCAGGTTTTATTTCTAAACCAAGCTCATGTGCAATTGCAGGAAGATGAAGTAGTGTATTACTAGAACCTGCGATCGCTGCATGTACCATTATGGCATTTTCAAAAGCCTTCATAGTCATAATTTGGGATGGTGTAATGTTCATTTCAACAAGTTTAAGTGCATGCTGCCCAGCAATATTTGCTATAGATTTAAGTTCATTAGATGTAGCTGGAACTAAAGCTGTTCCCGGCAATGCCATCCCTAATGCTTCTGCCATTATTTGCATTGTAGATGCTGTTCCCATAAATGAGCAGGCACCACAGCTTGGACATGCATTATGTTTGTAATAATTAAATTTTTCCTCCGTTATTTCTCCTCTTTCAAATTGTGCACTATATGTACCAATTTGCTCAAGAGTTAGCATATCAGGACCGGCATTCATTATTCCTCCTGGAACAAATACTGCGGGCATATCAAGTCTTGCTATAGCCATAAGGTGTGCTGGCACCGATTTATCACAACTTGTAATAAATATGCCTGCATCATAAGGCGTTGCCTGAACATGTATTTCAATCATATCAGCCATAATTTCTCTTGAGGCTAGAGAATAATTTATTCCATCATGGCCTTGTGCTTCCCCATCACAAATATCAGTTACAAAAAACTTAGCTGGTCTTCCACCATTTTGATATACGCCCGCGCAGGCTTCTTCAACCAAAGTATCTAAGTGAGCACTACCTGGATGGCTGTGACCAAAACTACTTTCTACTATAATTTGTGGTTTTTCTAAGTCTTCTATCTTCCACCCTGCTCCGAGTCTTAAAGAATCAATTTCTGGTGCTTTGTTTCTTAGTTCTTGGCTTTTTAACATTATATATCACCTCATAATTAATTAGTTGTATGACACTTTTGTAATTTTAATCGTAAACATGTTATTTTTTGAACTATTTTGTAATTATTGTAGGACAACTTATTATATTTTAACAAGTAATCACCTATTAGTCAATAGGTGATTAGCAAATAAATGTAACCGTTTTTTACTTTAAACCACATTTAGTCATCAGCTAATAAATCCTTTATTGTTCTTTCTATATGTCTTCTCGAATATAAACTAGCAAGCTCCACATCTTTATTTTTTATTGCGTCCAATATAAGTTTATGTTCTCTAATTCCCCCAGATGGGCCTAAATTTTTATATGAAACCTTTTGATGATATTTTAAAATATTTCTAAATACTTCCTCCACTTTAATAATCAGCAAGTTCCCGGCTCCCTCTGCTACTTTCATATGAAATTCTAAATCCATTTCAGTAAATTTCTCAATATCTTCCTGAGATTCAAGCATTTTATCATAACACTCATTAATTTCCATTAACAAATTAGGAGTACATCGCTTTGCACATAGTCCAGCTGTTTCAGCTTCCATTATCATTCTAAACTCTAAAACGCTCATATAGCTATCTGTATCAAGACTAATCATTGGTATTAGGTTGTTAAATAAAAGATCTACCTTAAGCTCGCTTACAAAAGTACCCCCCCCATGTTTTTTACTAACAATGTTTAGTGTCGCTAATTTCTCAATAGCTTCTCTAACAGATACTCGACTTACTTTAAACTCATTCACCATCTGAAGCTCTGACATAATTTTAGTACCTGCTTTCCATTCACCACTAAATATTTTTTCCTGTATTTTATTAAAAACCTTATCACTAGTTCTTATATTTTTCATTTTTATTTTCCCCCTGCATTTATTTATAAATTTCTATGTTTTAAATATACCACTTTAACGCTAACAATTCTAAAAAATTTAAAAAAATAAATAGCAACAAAAACTATTTCAGTTTTTGTTGCTAAATACTTGAAAATTCAAGTTATTATATTATCTGGTTATCGTCAAAAGTTCCTTGCGTAGATATATTATAATTAAATACGTGTTCTACTCTAGGTAATGATATTCCCAGGGTCTCCTTAAGCACGTCTTCTACTGTTTCTACAGTTTTAATAGTTAACTGACTTTTAACCTCTTCTGGAACATCCTTTAAGTCATCAAAATTCTCTTTTGGTATTAATATTTTTGTGATTCCAGCCCTTTGAGCTCCTATTAATTTCTCTTTAAGTCCACCTATGGGAAGCACTGCTCCTCTTAATGTAATTTCTCCTGTCATTGCAAGCTTTGGATCTACCTTTATTCCTGTAACTAGGGATGCAAGTGCAGTAAATAATGTAATTCCAGCTGATGGGCCATCTTTAGGAACTGATCCTGATGGAACATGAATATGAAGATCCCTTTCCTTAAAGTTTATAGAATTCATTGGCAACCTTGACTTAAGAAGACTTAAAGATATCTTTGCAGATTCTTTCATAACATCTCCTAATTGCCCTGTCAATGTAACTTGTCCACTTCCTACCATGTCTGTAGCTTCAATAAATAGTATCTCTCCACCTACAGTTGTAAATGCCATTCCCGTAACTACACCTGGCGGATTATCTTTTTGAGCCTTATCATGACTTGAAACTTTTCTTCCAAGAAATACATCCAGATCATCTTTTTTAACAACAAATGGTAGCTCTGCCGTGCTAGATACAATCTTCTCAGATGTAATTCTTGCAAGTGTTGCTAATTGCTTTTTAAGTCCACGAACGCCAGCTTCTTGGGTATATTCGCTAATTATATTTTGCAGTGCTTCATCTTCAATAACCAATTGCTCTTTGTTTAATCCATGTTCATCAAGTATTTCAGGTATTAGATGACTTTTACCAATATTGAATTTTTCATTCATTGTATAACTAGATATTTGAATAATCTCCATTCTATCAAGGAGTGGCCTTGGAATGCTCTCTAATGAGTTAGCTGTTGCTATGAAAAACACTTCTGACAAATCATATGGCAAATCTAAATAATGATCTGTAAAACTATTGTTTTGTTCTGGGTCTAATACCTCAAGTAATGCACTGGCTGGATCACCGTTATAGCCAGTCATTAGCTTGTCCACTTCATCTAAAACCATAACTGGATTTATCTGTCCTGCTTTTTTAATGCTTTGAATTATTCTTCCTGGCATTGCGCCAATATAAGTTCTTCTATGTCCACGAATTTCAGCTTCATCACGTATTCCACCTAAACTTAGCCTTATATATTCTCTACCTAGTGCCTGCGCAATACTTTTCCCTAAACTTGTTTTACCCGTACCAGGTGGTCCAACTAGTAATAAAATAGAACCTTTCTTATCCTTTTTAAGTTGCATAACTGCTAGATGTTGAATTATTCTATCCTTAACCTTATCTAGACCATAATGCTGCTCATCTAGTATTCGCCTTGCTTCCCCTAAATTTATAACAACAGGTTCTGACTTTTCCCATGGAAGTTTAACCAGTAAATCTAAATAATTACGTATAACATTATACTCAGCACTACTTTCACTTTGTCTTTCAAGTTTTTCAAGTTCTTCTAATGCAGCAGTTTTAATTTCATCTGGCATCTGAGCATCTTCAATCTTATCTAAATAGCTCTTATCTTTTTTAGCTCCTTCACTTTTCCCTTCATTTAATTCACTTTGAATAGCTTTTAGTTGCTCTCTAAGTACTGATTGTCTATAATTTTTATTAGCTTTTTCAGTAAACTTTTCTGCCATTTCAAATTGTAGTTTTAATGCTTCTTTCTGTTTTAAGAGATAATCCATAAATTTTAAAATTCTATCTTTTAAAGACTGAGTTTCAATTAAAACATACTTTTCACTGTTGGAAAGTGGCATAAATTGAGTAAGGTGAGCAATGAGTTTATTAATATCTTTTTGATCATCTATTACCTTCATAAATTGATCAGAGCCCTGGAATTTTTCGCTAACCTCACGGGTAACTTTTTTAACGTACTCAAGCATCTCTTCTTGACTTTGCTCAGTTAGGTCAATAAGATCTGGGGCAACTTCAAATTCTACTTTAATTTCGGCACTAGAAATATTTATTGATTTAATTTCTACCCTTTCTAATACTTTTATTTTTACTTGATATCCTTTATCCGTTTTATCAATTGATTCTACATCGAATGAAACTCCAATTTCATAAAAGTCTTCTTGTTTTAACTGACTTCGATTATAGTTTTGCTTTAAAGGTAATGCAATGCTAAATTGATCTTTCCTAGATAAACTTTGAAGCTCTTCTTCACTCATATTATCTAATTTTAATGTATAAGTCATTCCTTGGAGTAAAACTATATTTGATACAGGAATTGCTATTCCCTTTTTATTTTTTTTATCTAAATTCATCATAAAAATCATCCTTTCTTTATAAGAATTATAAGTGAACGTTCATTTAATCATTCTCAAATAATAATATATCATCTTTCCTATTATACAAGTAATGCATCCTGTATAATCATAATCATTTCATTTAGTAAATTATCTTGTTCAACTTCACAAGCACACTGCTTAATTGCAATTGACTTTACTGGATAAAATAGTATTGCTACCAAATTATCATTTTGAAAATCTTTGATCACTCTTTTCTCTTTCATTTCCTCAAGCAATTCATTTAAATTATTTATACCTTTCATCTTTAAGCAATGACTAGACAACGCAGGACAACTTGAAAATTGATCTACAAAATGAAATATTTCGCCATATTGCTTAATGTAGTTATAATACCCTCTAGTAAGCATTTCAATAAGTTGACGCCCATCCATATCCTTATAAACATTACTAAGTAAATAATCAAAAATTTCTTCAGAATACTCATGATATATATCACGTAACATAATTTCTTTATTCTCATAATAGATATAAACAGTGGCCGGGGAAACCCCTGCCTCTTTAGCAATCTTTGAAATAGAAGTACCATGAAAACCTAATTCAAGTATTAATTTAACAACTGCATCCTTTATACTTTTTTCTTTTTCATCATCTTTTTTTCTCATCTATACACCTCTATTAACTATATAATAAACGACCGTTCATTTAATGTCAAGCAATATTGCAATTATAACACATTAAATTTGATTATTCTGTTTATTATGTTAATGGTATATTGATCCACCCTTAGCTCCAAAATATTGATGCTAAGCTCTTTTATATTTAAGCCTTTTAATACTTCTTTGCAGAAAAAATGCTGTTAGTGCTGTTGCAATCAAATCTGCACAAGGTTGTGAAAACCATAATCCATCCAATTTAAAAAATATTGGGAGTATAAGAATAAGTGGTATTAGAACTATGACCTGTCTTAAAATACTTAGTAGCATTGATGTCTTCGCCTCATTTATAGCTTGAAAATAGCTTGCTCCTAATATTTGAAACCCTAAAATAGGTAAAAACATTAAATCTATTCTAAGTCCACGTGCCCCTAGCTTTATTAGATCAGGATTATCACCTACAAATATTCCAATAAGTGGCTTTGCAAATAACTGTACCCCTATGAACCCAATTATAGCAAGTAAAGTTCCAAAGGTTATAGCAAGCTTTAAAACCTTAATTACTCTAGGGTACAATTTAGCACCGTAATTATATCCTATTATAGGTTGGATACCTTGGCTTATACCGAATATGGGCATAAAAATAATCATTGATATACTATTTAGTATCCCCATTGATGCTATAGCTAGGTCCCCTCCATAAGTATAAAGACCTTTATTATATAATATAGCTACAAGACTTGATGCAATTTGCATGGAAAAAGGAGCCACGCCAATAGCAAAAATATCTTTTATAATTTTCACATCAAGTTTTAAATTAATTTTCTTTATTTTGAGTACACTATTACTGCTTTTAGATGTAAAATATTTCAGTACCAATATAGTATTAACAATTTGTGAAATTATAGTTGCTATGGCAGCACCTTGAATCCCCATATCAAAAACGAATATAAATATTGGATCTAATATAATATTAATAATTGCACCGAACACCATTGTAAACATTGCCATTTTAGGATTACCCTCTGCTCTAATTATATTATTAATTCCAAATCCTATATTTTGAAAAACGGCACCCATAAGTATGATTTGTATATATTCTTTTGCATAAATAATGCTATTTCCACTTGCCCCAAATAATATTAAAATTTTATCTAAAAACAAAATCCCAACTATACTAACTAGTAATGATATTATAGTTATAAGCACAAAAGCGTTCCCCAAAATATCATCTGCGACTTTGACATTTTTCTCTCCAAGTCTTATTGATATAACTGCACTAGCCCCTATACCAACTAACATTGCAAAAGCCATTATGATAACTGATATTGGAAAAGTTATTGCAAGTCCTGAAAGAGCATACGATCCTACCCCTTCAATGTGACCTATATATATACGATCAACAATATTATATAACGCATTAACAATCATTCCAGTTATTGCAGGCACCGAAAACTTTAGAAGTAGTTTCCCTATACTTTCTGAGCCTAATTCTTTTGTCTGATTCATAAAAACTACCCCCTTTTTATCTAATATATTTTTTAGTATATCATAAAATTTATATTTTTAGTTCTGCCATAACCAAATATGATATATTTTCTCTAAGAATGTGATATAATAAAACTTATTGTATTCTCTGCATTAAAGTGTTAGAATAAATTTTATTTATTTGTAGAGAGTAACATTATATTAGCAAAATTTGTTAGGAGTGACTAAATATGAAAAGTACAATATTAACACCTAGTGGTGTAATAAAGCTTGAAGAAGAATTAAAACTACGTACTGGAGAAAAAAGAAGAGAAATAACAGCGGCAATTAAAGAAGCCAAAGGTCATGGTGATTTAAGTGAAAATGCAGAATATGATGCAGCAAAAGATGAGGAAGCAACCAATAATGATAGAGTACTTGCAGTTCAAGAATTACTTAGAAACTGTACAGTAGTAGACGACGACAGTAGTGATGATCAATTAGGTCTTGGTGGTCAGGCTGATATTAAATTCCTTGACACAGACGATATTGAAAAAATACATTTGGTATCTACAGTAGAGACAAACCCAGATTTAATGAACATAAGTATTGAATCACCCCTAGGCATGGCAATATATAAAAAGGCACTTGGAGAAAAGTGTACTGTTATAGCTCCTGAAGGCAATTACTTCGTAACTATAGAAAAAATATACGAATAAAAAAAACTAAGCAGAGATTTATCTCTGCTTAGTTTTTTATTTATTATTATCTATCATATTTTCTTATTATTCATTTATTAGAAATTTATCAACTAAATTAATGATTTTTATCAGTAGAAGATGTTTTAAAACTTTTTTCAAGCTTATCCACAACACTTGTATATTTAGCTTTTTCATTAGTTGGGAATTTAAAAATAAAAGTATTAGTTGACGCTTTTCCTACTACTTTCTTTTGATATATTATTTGATCACCATCAATATAAGATATAACAAACCAATTTCCAGATTTGACCTTATAATACATATTAGTATTTTCAATTGCTTTATTATATATTGAATCAATAGTATCTCCATCTTTATTATTATTTCCATATAACTGTAGTGAAACCCTTCCGTCTTCAGATTTAAGCACATTTCCATTATCAGTTTCAGACTCTACTACAAGATTATCAGGATACATAATTGAATACGCAAATTTTTCATTACTAGAACCCACATATCCTATTTCTTTATTTTGCTTACTTTTAGACTTAGCTTCTACTATTTTTCTATCCTGTATTACTTTTAACTCCGCTTCTTTTTTTGACTCAATAGCTTTTACCTCTTTTGCTACTTTAGCATCTTCTATAGCCTTATCATCTGCTATTTTTTTATCTTTTGCAATTTTAGAATCTGATATGTTTTTTACCGCAACTTGCCCAGTTGATCCCGCTTTCTCTTTCGCTATTGATGTTGTTGATGAAATTATTCTATATATACTTACTATTATAACTAGTAGCGCTACTACGGATAGACATATCACTACTTTAACAGTATTTTTCATTTATTTTCCTCCTAATATGTTTTTATAATGACAAATTTATGATTAAATCATCTCCTGCAGAGCTTCAATAATAATATAATTATCATTATATACCTAGTATACATTATTTTTCTGTCTTTCCAAAGTCAATAAGTTACATTTAGTATTATCATCCTTCTTTTCCCTAATATTAAAAAAGCTGCTGTTAAATTTAATTAAATTTAATTAAATTTAACAGCAGCTTTAACTAAGACTTAAATTATATAAATCAATGATATCTATACATTGCAGATATAAAAACTAATTACTTCTTATTTGATTCCTATAAAATTATACTAAATTCTAATTAAATTTAACAAACTATTTTAAATCATTTATGAAGTTTGGAAGATCAAAACATGATTTTGCAATCTTCTTAGTTAAATATCGAGTTTCAAAAGGCAATTTATTCTCATCCATATTACAAGGATCATAAACATCTGAAGCCATTGTAAAACTCCACAATCCCCCTGGATAAGTTGGAACAAAAGCTATATATGTCTTAACAATCTTGAAATTATTCTTTAATATTTTCCTTGTATTCTCAATTATGTTACGATGAATCATTGGCGATTCACTTTGACACACCATAACTCCGCCTGCTTTCATAGATTTTTTTACATTTTTATAAAATTCTTCTCCAAACAAATCCTTAGCAGGTCCTTCAGGATCTGGTGAATCAACCATGATTATGTCGTACTTAATATCAGTTGTTTTTACATATTCAACTCCATCTCCAAATTTAAAATTAACTCTTTTGTCAAAATCTGCGCCTCCACTTATTTCAGGAAGAAATTTTATGCTTTCTTTTGTTACTAATTCATCAAGCTCTACCATATCAATAGTTTCAAGTTCTTTGTATTTTGATAATTCCCTTACTGCTCCACAGTCGCCTCCACCAATTACTAAGACATCTTTAGGATTTTTATGAGTAAGTACTGGAATATGAGTAATCATTTCATTATATATAAATCCATCTGCAGAAGTAGTTTGCATTACTCCATCAAGAACAAGACACGCACCAAATGCATCTGTATCTATTAATGCTACCTCTTGGTATGGCGATTTTGAATATGAAAAGCATTTATTTACTTTATAACTTATTTTTAAATTTTTCTTTTCAACTTCAACTTCCTCAAACCATAACTCATTATCAATTTGTTTAAAATACTTTGGCAATTCATTTGTTTTCATAATAATTCCTCCATTATAATAAATATATCTTATAAATCCATCGCAAGCACTCCAAGTATATCATTAAATCATTGCCTGTGGTAACATCTCTAGTTTATCTGTTCATATATTTCTTAGGGGAAACTCCTAAGATTTTCTTAAACGCTTTATAAAAATTAGTATAATCTCCAAATCCAACTTGACTAGAAACATCTATTATAGGTGTTCCTAAAATCAGAAGCTCCTCTGCTTTCATGATCCTCTTATAGATTATGTATTCAATAACCGTGAATCCTGTATTTTTTTTAAATAAATGACATATGTAATATTTATTAATATGAAATTCC
Source organism: Clostridium sp. (assembly GCF_050717545.1). Taxonomy (GTDB): domain Bacteria; phylum Bacillota; class Clostridia; order Clostridiales; family Clostridiaceae; genus Clostridium_AD. The sequence continues at coordinate 69,497 of NZ_JBOITN010000029.1, read as the reverse complement.
GCTTCTAATATATCAAGTGTAATTTTCTTTGCAAGATTATCCTTTATATATTTTAATATATCTATAATCACCTCATCATATTCAAGTGACTCCATAGGAACATTTGAATTACTCGCAAATATTTTATTTATTCCAATAAGCATTTGTACAAAAATAGCTTTTATCATAATACTATTCTCTGGTGACTTTTCATGGGCATATTTTGATATCTGCTGCCATAGTTTATCAATTCCATTACACATTACATCTTTAGCATTAACCTTATTAAATTGGCCCAACTTTCTTTTTTGAATAAAGCTAAGCATATTGTATTCTTCGCTTTGAAAAGATGATATATATTCAGGTTTAAATTGTATGAATTTACGTTCATACCCCTCATTAGTATCAAAAACTATCCTATGTAATTCACGAGTATTCGTAATAATTAAATCATTTTTTTGCAACTTGTATGATTGTCCTTCAACATGATAAGTAAAATCTCCAGAAATACAGTAATATATCTCATAGCAGTTATGAATATGTGTATCTACATCTATAGGAGACCCTGTATAATTATGAACTAGTAAAAACTTGTCTGTAGTATATACAAAATTTTTATCTTTCATTTCACTCGCCCCCCCTATATATATATTAAAGCAATATTTGCAATGTTTCAAGCAAGAATTACAAAGATAATAATATAACATTAAACTATAATATAAAGTATCACAACTTATTAGGAGGTTATGCATTATGAGCAATTTTGTGTTATCTGCTTTTGCAGATGAAATTGATATGGATTTAAAAACTCAAATGGATATTTTAGAAAAACATGATATTCATTATATTGAGATGAGAGGTGTTAATGGAAAAGGTATTGTAGATTATTCTCTAGAAGAAGTTAAAGGAATAAAAAAGCTCTTAGATGAGAGAGGTTTTAAAATCTCTTCGGTTGGTTCTCCTATAGGAAAAATACTTATTACAGATGATTTTAAACCACATCTTGAACTTTTTGAACATACACTTAATATTGCAAAAATCTTAGAAAGTAAATATATAAGAATGTTCAGCTTCTTTATTCCAAAGGATGAGGCCCCAGAAAAATATAGAGATGAAGTTATATCCAGATGGCGAGAATTTGTTAGAGTTGCAAAGGATTACAATATTATTTTACTTCACGAAAATGAAAAAGATATTTATGGAGATACCGCACAGAGATGCCTTGATATTATGCAGTCAATAAATTCTGAATATGTAAAGGCAGTTTTTGATCCAGCAAACTTTGTACAGTGTAATGTTAAACCTTATCCGCAAGCTTACACTCTACTTAAAGACTATGTCGTTTATGTACATGTAAAAGATGCTGTATACAGTGATCATCATGTAGTTCCAGCTGGTGAAGGTGATGGGAAAGTAAAAGAACTTCTCACATATTTACATAAAAACAATTATAACGGATTTTTATCACTAGAACCACATCTTGGAGTATTTTCAGGATTAAAAAATTTAGAATTAGATAACAAAAATAAACAGGCTGCTCAAAGTGGTCCAGAGTTATTTAATACTGCTACTAAGGCACTAAAAGGAATTCTTTGTGAGATAACTAAAGGAGGTCAAATTTTATGAAAAAGGTTCGTATTGGTATAATAGGTGTTGGTAATATGGGAAGTTCTCATGCACAAAATTTAATAGATGGCAAAGTTCCAGGTGCAATTCTAACAGCGATTTGTGATATTAACCCCAAAAGACTTACGTGGGCTAAAGATACTTTAGGAGATAATGTACTTTTGTTTGAGGATGCGTTATCATTGTTTGCCTCAAAGGAAATAGATGCAGTAATTATAGCAACTCCACATTATGATCATTCTCCCTTAGCAATTCAAGCTTTTGAAAATGGACTTCATGTACTTACAGAAAAACCTGCAGGTGCTTACACAAAACAAGTAAGAGAAATGAATGAAGCCGCATCAAGGAGTGATAGAGTTTTTGGAATTATGTACAATCAACGTACTAATCCTCTCTATGCAAAATTAAGAGATTTAGTTCAAAATGGAGAACTAGGTGAAATAAGAAGAACTAATTGGATAATAACAAACTGGTACCGTAGTCAAAAATATTATAACTCTAGCGATTGGCGCGCAACCTGGTCTGGTGAGGGTGGTGGCGTACTCCTTAATCAAGACCCCCATCAACTAGATCTTTGGCAGTGGACATGTGGAATGCCAATAAGAGTAAGGGCGTTTTGCGGTTTTGGTAAATACCATGAAATTGAAGTTGAAGATGATGTTACTGCTTATGTGGAATATGAAAATGGAGCTACTGGCGTATTTGTAACAACTACTGGGGAAGCACCAGGAACAAATCGTTTTGAAATTACAGGTGATAACGGCAAGGTTGTAATTGAAGATGACAAGCTTACCTTTTGGCGTAATCGCACTATAAACGGTAAATTAAAAATGGAAAGTGATAGTCCATTCGCAAAACCAGAATGCTGGAAATGTGAGATTCCAACAAGTGGAAAAAGTCTACAACATATAGGAATTATGAAAAATTGGGTTGATGCAATACAAACTGGTAGTAAGCTATTAGCTCCAGGAGAAGAAGGCATAAAAGGTCTTTCATTATCAAACGCTATGCTACTATCTTCTTGGACTGATAATTGGGTTGACCTTCCAATGGATGAGGATCTATTTTATGAAAAACTTCAAGAAAAAATTAAAAATTCTTCCTTTAAAAAAGAGATTGCACCTAATAAAACCTTTGATTTAAAAAGCACATATAAATAAAATAAAGATAGTGTTAACACTATAAAAAAAATTTGGAGGGATAAATTATGAAAGAAATAACAATTGCTGCTCAACTATTCACATTAAGAAAATTTTTAAAAACCCCAGAAGACCTTGCTGTTACATTTAGCAAAGTAAAAGAAATGGGTTATAATGCTATTCAAGTATCTGGAATTGGTCCTATTGATTTTGGCTTTGTAAAAGAAATTGCTGATAAAGAGGAATTAAAAATTTGCGTTACGCACATAGGCTTTGACAGATTAAAGAATGATATGGCTGGAGTAATAAAACAACATAAATTATGGGATTGTAAATACGTAGGAATAGGTTCTATGCCAGATGAGTACCGTGTGGATAGAGCATCACTTACTCGATTTGCTAAAGAAGCATCTGAATATGGAAAAATTTTATTAGATAATGATTTACAACTGATTTATCATAACCATAACTTTGAGTTTAAAAAATATGATGGTAAAACAGGAATGGATATACTATTTGAAGAGTCAGACCCTAAAGCTTTTAATTTTGAAATTGATACCTATTGGGTTCAGGCTGGCGGAGCAAACCCCGTAGACCTTATAAATAAAATGAAAGGCCGCATGAATATTGTGCACTTTAAAGACATGGTTATAGGAAAAGATAATCAAATGGAAATGGCTGAAATTGGAGAAGGAAACCTTAACTGGAAAAATATTATAAAAACCTGCAATGATATTGGAATTGACTGGTGCCCTATAGAACAAGATGTATGCCAGCGGGATCCTTTTGAATCTCTTAAGATAAGCCATGATAATTTGCTTAAATTAGGATGTAAATTTTAACTACCATTTATTAAAGTGAAAATATTATATTAGTAAACCAAAAGAGAGTGACTAAAATATTGATAGTCACTCTCTTTTGGTTTATTAATATACTTAAACATGTGATTTTTGCAATTCCTTTATGGTTACCTCAACATCTATTTTTGTTATCGCACTTAAATTTAGAAAGGTGTATTTTAATGACTTTTGCGCAAATTCAAGTGCCTTTTCCCTCATTCCTTTTTTGACCAGTACTAAAGAATAATTGTAATAGGCTTCTGGAAATGACGGACTAGTTGCTATTGCCTTTTCATATATCTCTTGAGCCTTATCATAAATGCCAAGCAAATAATAATTTCGTCCTAAGTTGTCTTGAATTATAGCGCTAGAATCATTATACTCATAAGCTTCCAAATTAATTTCAAGTGCCCTTTCTAAGTCCCCTTTTATTATAAGAAGTAATCCAAGATTTATGTAAACTTTAGTGTTTTTGAACTCCATGTAAACTTCTTCAAGCATACTTACTGCTCGATAAATATTGCCCTTCTTCCAGACTAGAAGTGCAACGTTAGATTTAACCAACATATACTCGTCCTTTGAAAGCTTTGATTCATAAAGTTCCATAAGTACTTGTTCTGCTTCTTGTGTTTGTCCCATTTTAAGAAGTAAATAACCAAAAGCATTTTTATATTTAACTATACAATTCTTAGTATTATACGCCCTTCTCATCCATTTTACTGAATCATCATACTTTCCCATAATATATTTCCTATTTCCTATAAATGCAAATATCTCAACTCTAGAATAAAAGATACCAATTAATATAAGCATAACAATTGCACCTAAACCGTAAAAACCATTGTATTTAAATAACAAAAAAAGTAACAATAATGGTAATCCAATCTTTAGAATCAACCCTGAAATTTGTTTCATAACCCTTCTCATCTCCCTTTATAAATACCTCGAATTATTATACTCTTTTAATCTAATATACACCTATTATACACTAAACAGGCAGATTTAGTTTGTACTAACCTGCCTGTTTAGCTTATTAAATTTAATAATTATTTATTTTATTTTCACTGATTACATTGTATCTCCTACAAAATTAATTAATATTTATTGTATACATTTTATTCCTAAATAAAATTCACAACAGTATTATTTTTAGATGACTCATAAATACCAAACATTAATTGTAGCGCTTTGTGCGCTTCTTCAATATCTATTGGAAAATGTTTATTATTTTCTAAACACTCATAATAATGACTTATACAATTAAAATGACCATTCCCCCAATAGTTTTTTCCTACTACCTGTTCTTCTTTAAATGATAATTTTTCTTCTGATTTATCCGAATTTACGATAGTTACCTGTGTTTCTTCCATTTTAATAATCATATCTTCACAAACCAATTCAATTAATACTGGTGAATCAGTGCAGTATGCATTTGTTCCATAAAAACTTGCTGTAGCTTTATCAAACTGTATATATGCTTCTGCTGTATCCTCAACTTCTATAATACCTTTCAGATGGTGGTTTATAACAGTTCCTTCTACTGATAAAGGTTTTCCAAGAAAATAAATCAACAGGTCTAAGGTATGGATAGCTTGATTTATTAAAAGCCCTCCACCTTCAGTCTTAAGGCTTCCTCTCCAACCACTTTGCGTATAATACTTTTCTGCGCGGTTCCATGTAATAAATGCTCTTGCCCCTATTATTTTCCCTGTTTTACCACACTGCAAGAGTTCACGAATACATTGTACACTTTTATTATATCTATTTTGAAAACATACTCCAATTTGAACATCGTTTTTCATATCTCTTAGTTCAAGAAATTGTTCCTCAGATATAGCAAGTGGCTTTTCCATAAAAACATTTATATTATGGTTAGCTGCATAGATAGCCATAGGAACATGTAGATAGTGAGGCGTACAGATATGCAAGACATCAATTTCCTCTTTTGCCATCATTTCCTCTAAACTTTTATATGCTTTACTTTCGCTGTCTCCATAAGTTTCCACAAATTTTTCAGCTTTCCCAATATTAATATCGGCAAAGGCTACAAGCTTATTATTATGCAACTTATTAATATTATAAGCATGAACATTACCTATACCGCCACATCCTACAATTGCACTTCTCATTTATTAATGCCCCCTTGAATATTTGATATTACATTACTTTTAGTATAGGTCTGAATTAATAAAAAATCTTTGCACATCTTGACTATTATATTGCAAATGTTGACCACATTCATCAAAACACCCAATCATATGTCGTTAAATCATCTCCTGCGGAGCTGCAATATTAACGACTTCAGAAGGGGATTTATACTCCCCATGAAGTTTTCTATTTGTTAGGGTATATAACTCCCACTTATAGAATTGAGAGACTTTCCTTCTGAAATGTCGTTAAAGAGAAATATTTCTATCAATAGGTTGTGATAATGTTATAAATGTATCAGTACTTCGAACTCCTGAAATTACCTGAAGTCTATTCATTAGTAAATCTTGAAGATTAGAAATGCTCTTACACATGACTTTTATGAAAATAGAATACGCACCTGTAGTGTAATGTAACTCTACTATTTCTTTTATTTCTTTTAATTGTTCAAGTACTTCAGGATATGAAGATGCTTTGTTAAGATAGATTCCAATAAAGCAACATACATCATATCCAAGTTTACTTGTATCTAATATAAGTCTTGTTCCTTTAATCAATCCCATTTCTTGCATTTTGTTCATTCTAACGTGAATTGTTCCCCCACTCACATGACAATTCCTTGCAATTTCAAGGTAGGGCTTTCTAGAATCCTTAATTAAAATTTCTAATATTTGATAGTCTAACTCATCTAACCCCGCAATATTTAATTTCATAATATCAACTCCTTTTAAGATTTCGTGTGTTAATTATGTATATTTATTCCATAATTATACATAGATTACATGATAATATTATATACTCTGTTTCATTATAACAAATACATTAACAAATCAGCAAAAAAGCCACAAATAAAATTAATATTTTAACTTTTTAATAATGTAAACGCAATTAAATTATTAATTTCATAAATATAACAAATATTATTTAGATATATTGCAATAATTAGTTAAATGTATTATTATATTATCAATGGATGAAACGAAACTAAAAATATATCAGGGGGAATTAATAATGACAGAATTAATAAAAGAAGAAAAAATACTATTAGAAACAGCAGTGGCTAAAATTAAAAATAAAAAAATCAAGGATATATTATATGTTCAACAATCAGTTTTAAAAGCTGTAGATGAATTTATGTATAAGAGAAGAATAACTAGAGTACTACCTCTTATGATGTCTCCAATTACAGATACGTTAAACCATAGTGTTGAGGATTGCGAATTGACTTATAACAAACAAACATTTAACGTTATGAAGTCAATGATATTTCACAAACAAATGACTATGTTAAACACAGATATTGATAGTCTTTATATAGTTTCACCAAACATAAGACTCGAGAAGGCAACTAGAGGTGATTCAAGGCATCTATTCGAATTTACTCAGGTAGACTTTGAATTTAAAGAAGGCACTATGGAAGATGTACTTAAATTCATAGAAGAAATTGTATCTTTCATATTCAAATTTGTAAAAGAAAACTGTGTTCCAGAATTAACCAGACTTGGAGTAGGTATGGATCACCTTAACTTAAGCGGACCATTTAAAAAATATACCACAGATGAAATGCAAGCAAAATATGGTGATGATTTCGAAGCAGAGGCTTCAAAAGCTGCAACGCAGCCTTTCTTCTTAACAAACCACAGGAGGGAATTTTATGATGCCGAAGATCTAGAGAACCTAGGAACTTATAGAAACTATGATCTTATATGGCCATTAGGATTTGGCGAAGGTTTAAGTGGAGGAGAAAGAGAATTTACATTAGACAGGATTCTTCTAAGAATGAGAGAACTAGCTACTGATGAAACCGCATTTAGGTATTATATAGAACTTGCGAAACAAGGTGAACTATTTAAGACTGCTGGAGCTGGTTTTGGAGTAGAAAGAATAACTAGATTTATAACTAAGCAACCTGAAATTAGCGATGTAACATTGTTCTGCAGAAAACCTGGTCAGCAATACGTATTCTAGTTATTATTTTATAGTGTAAACAATATAAATAGGATCTACAAAAAAAACACCCTGTTAAAATATTATTTAACAGGGTGTTTTTGACCATATGATTCACTCTTACTAGATTAACAACCCCTCTTCTACATCAATGCCTGCCATTACGCAAAAGCCTTGTGATTCTATATATATCTGCCCCTCAATATTTTCTTTGCTCCCAACCTTATTACCATAAGCATCATATGCTCTTAAAAACCAATCTCCATCATATCCTTTTTCTGAATTCCGAGGAATCCACTTTTAGTGTATATTTTAGATATGATTAATGCAGAGGTAATATTTCATACTATTTGTATGACTTTCCCATAATTTCTACTGTTTCATCAAGTGATAATGTATATGGATCCAATTCAAATAATCCGCCCATCGTTTTACGGGCATTGTCTGCAAGTGTTAATATTTCTTCTTTTTCTATTCCGTAGCTTGACATCTTAAGATCGCTAACGCCACATTTTTCTTGAAGTTCAATTAACGCTTTTACAAAAGACATAGGACGTTCTTCTTTTGTAAGAGAATCAACATCAACTCCCATAGCTTTTGCCATATGCTCAAATCTTGTTGGCACTTTAGATGCGAAAAATGTGAAATATGATTCAGATAACATAATTAAGCCTGCACCATGTGGAAGTTTGGTATGTTTAGCACTTAATGCATGTTCCATAGAATGCTCCGAAGTACAGCTTGATGTAGATTCAACAAGGCCAGATAAAGTATTTGCTAAAGCTACTTGCGTACGAGCCTCAATATTATTTCCATTTTCCACGCAAATAGGCAAATATTTAGCTATTGATTCAATACTTTTAAGTGCATACCCATCACTAATTGGTGTTGCTATATTTGCAATATACCCTTCTGCTGCATGAAAGAGTGCATCAAATCCCTGATACGCTGTAAGATTCTTAGGTACTGTTAACATAAGTTCCGGGTCAACTACAGAAAGGGTTGGAAAAGTACATTCTGTACCAAATCCTATTTTTTCATGAGTGTCCTCTTTTGTAATAACAGTCCAAGGATCAGCTTCTGTACCTGTCCCTGCTGTTGTAGTTATAGCAACAATAGGAAGAGCTCCATTTTGAAGTGGCATTCCTTTCCCAGATCCACCAGATATATAATCCCAATAATCTCCAGAATTTTTCGCCATAACAGCAATAGCTTTTGCTGAATCTATACTGCTACCACCACCAAGTCCAATTACAAAATCACAATTTTCTTTTTTAGCAACGGCTGCCCCCTCCATAACGTGAGTTTTAATAGGATTAGGCAATATTTTATCAAATATAGTATATTCAATCGCCTTCTCCTTTAAAATTGTCTCAAGTCGATTTAAATAGCCATATTTTTTAACAGAATTACCTGATGTAATAACTATTAATGCTTTTTTACCAGGAAGCTTTTCACCTGCGAGTTCATTCAGTTTCCCCGGCCCAAATAATATTTTTGTTGGTATAAAATAATTAAAATTCATATATAATCCTCCTTTTATTTTAGTGTTTATATTATTTATTTTAATATATCTAAGTCTATTTATAGCAAAACAAGTTGTAACATGTAACAATTCTGTATTTACCTTGTTATGGTTATATTGCTTATTTCTATTATATATGTAATCGTTGAAAAAGGCAAAAGCTTACTTCCAATATTAGACTCTATGTGTGAATGGGGAGGCAATAACATGCCTAAATCAGATAATGGGAAAGTTTAAACTCCCCTTAGACTTTAGCCTGACTTAATATGCAACTCCATATACAAACTCACTTAAAAATAAATTTATATACTTATTTTCCTTCTATACTTTATAACAATAATGGTTAAACTATATAAACACTTGCTATGTTGAGTGTGATTTTCTTATTAGAAGGGAGAATATACTAATGGATAAAAACAAATTAGGCAAATCCAAAAATTCAATTAACGAATTAGATGCCAATAAAAGTAATAGTGGAGTTTCAGACACAGAAATGGCTATTATGTATAAGCTATCTAATATGACAAGAGATGTTGTGGACTTTCCTATTGAAGAAAAATTAAAATTAAAGACCAAGTAATTAAAAAAGTCACCTTCTATAGGTGGCTTTTTTAAAACTGTTAACAAATGTTTTATGCACAATAAAAAGTATATATTACTTAGATTGTATTAATAGTAATGCAATACGCGTAATATAAAGTAAAAAGAACCAGCCAAATACGCCAGTTCTCTCTAGTTATTTAATTAAAGGGGGCTCTAATTAAACCGTTTATTTAATTACTATATATTTATAATACAATTTAATTATATTACAAATATCGAATAATTGTGTTAAGAGTATGTTATTTTTATAATAATTTTATAAACTTTAACAGTTTTACTTTAGATATCTGTAATTTCTAAGCCATCTTCATCAATGTCTAGATTCAGTGTTTCCCAGTTTCCAGATAACCCTTTCAAGAAATCTTTTAGCCTATCTTGTGTACTATTATCATCCTTCTTAAGCATTACCATAATTGTTGGTCCAGCTCCACTAAGAAATGACCCTAACGCATCGCTTTCTGTAACAAAGCTCGTAATCTCATTATAATTTTCGATTAAACCATTCCTATAAGGCTGATGAAGTTTATCTTCGCAAGCAAACTTCACCCCTTTATAATCACCATTAACAAGGGCTATAATGAGCATCGAAACCCTACCTACATTAAAGACTGCATCTTTTAGACGAACTTTTTCAGGTAGCACCGCTCTTGAATCCTCAGTTGATAGCTGTACCTTCGGAATTAGTGCACAAAATTTCACACCACCACTAATTGGGACTTTATTATAATGAGAGACTCCGCCCTCCATAATTGAAACAGTCATACCACCAACTAACGCTGGTGTAATGTTATCTGAGTGTCCTTCGATTTCACACGCAAAATTTAAAACCTCTTGTTTTGTTAAAACATCTCCGCATAACCTATTAGCAGCCGTTATTCCTGCTAATATACATGTAGCACTACTTCCAAGACCTCCGCTAACTGGTATATCTGTTTTAAATGTTAATCTAATCCCTTTTGGAGCTTGTCCAAGCTTTTTAAATGTTTTTAACATTGAACTATAAACCAAGTTATTACTATTTGTATATTTTTCATCGCAACCCAGTATCTCAAGTCCAGTCTCTATCTCTTCAACTATAAATCTATTATATAGTTTGAATGCAACTCCAAGAGTATCTAATCCCGGTCCCATATTAGCAGTCGTGGCAGGTACTTTGATCTCAAACATGACTATTTACTACAATTTCTTTACCTTTTGTGCTAAAACAATTCATATAGTAGCCTCCTATTACGACAATATCTATCCATTATGTTATATATATTATACTCTTACGCCTGAAAATTCAAGTACATCTTTACTAAAAGAAGTTTCAAGCATATAGTTGAACAATATATTCTAAGTAAAAATACCAAATAAACAGTTGTCTAAACTATCTACTTGGTATTTACATTTTATATCAATTACATCGGTTAGAGTACCTGACAATTATCAATCTCTACTTTGTATATTCTTAATAAACACTGCTAAATCCTTTTAAGAATCCAATGTAGAATTCTTGTGGAATATCTACTTCCGGAAATAATCTTGCTAATCTTTCAAATTTTTTAACAGCTAAAACATTAATGTTTTTAATTACAATTGGTAATAGACCCTTTTCTAAAAGATTAAGATAGGAAATCAGACCTAATTCAAATCCATTTGTTTCATAAGGGTGTACATCTTCTTGATTCTCATCTTTATAATACGATTCAATAAATTGATGAATCACCTCCAAAGAATCTTCCTCCGTTGATTCATTGCCTTGCGGGTAACCTTCATATTCCTTTTTCCAGTCAATTATTTTACCCATTGTTATTCCCTCCCTACTCATATTTTTACTCCTATTATATATTAAAATCCTTTTATTATTGTACTACCATTAATATTCAGTTAGTCTCCTAATTGTTCATTAAATCTACCCAATTCCCAATTTCAATGCTACTAAAGTTGTCATTATTATTATAATATAGCGAAAGAGTTTTTCATTAAGCCTTTTAACAACTTTAATTCCTAGCAATGCTCCCAAAGTTATAGCAGGTATCATCATGAAAGCTAAAATAGTTGTTTTAGGTGCAATGTTATTCCATAAGAAAATTTGTAATGGAAGTTTTGTTAAATTCACTATAAAAAAGAACCAAGATGCTGTTCCCATATAATTATTTTTCTTTAACCCTATTGTGAGTAAATAAATACTGAATACCGGCCCTGCTGCATTCCCAATCATTGAAGTAAATCCACTGGCTATACCTATTAAAATATTAAACCAAGCTCCTTTTGGCACTTTAAGTTTGTCACCTTTTCTTTCAGTATAAATAAGTATAATTACACAAATTAAAATAGAACTAGCTATAAAAGATTTGAATTGTTTATCATTTATATAATTCCCAACTACAGCACCAAGTAATATTCCAACTAATGCCCATGGAAGTAGTTTTTTTATTTTACCCCAATCCGCATGGCGTTTATAATAATATACCGCAAAAACATCTCCCATTAAGAGCATTGGCAGTATAATCCCAGTAGACTCCTTACCGCCAAAAACACCTGCTATAATCGGTATAATTAACATAGTGAGTCCACTGATGCCTGTTTTTGAAAAGCCTACTAAAAAAGCTGCGAGTACTACCCAAAACCACTGTAATGTGGTTAGATCAAATAAGTTCAATATCTCCATTTTAATCCCCCTACTGCATATTATTCTAATGTGATTTCTACGATTTCAGGTGTTGCAAAAAATCTTATAGGTAACATTCCATTGCCTATGCCACTAGTTAAAACTATATCTCTATTTTCCTCATGAACTATCTTCTTCAAATACCTTTGCCCATATTTAGATGACGTGTACGGAGCACATAATCCAAAAAAAGTTACTTGCCCTCCATGCGTATGCCCTGAAAGACCTAGGTCATACTCAATAACATTTTTATAATCACTGAAGAAATCTGGATTATGTGATATTGCGATAGTAAAGTTGTTACTATTTTTTTTAAGCACATTAACTTCTGGATTTCCTTCAATCAAGTCATCTAATCCGGTGATCTGTATACTATATCCCTCAATACTTATAAGTTCCTTTGTATTTTTAAGTATCTTAAATGAACTTGAATTAATTTTATTTAATAGGTTCTCCTTTCCTATAAAATAATCATGATTTCCTAGCACTGTAAAAATCCCAAGCTCTGCTCTCAATTTTTTTAATACTTCAAACTCTTTATCTAAATACTTGGTTACATCCTTTTTACTTTTTACTGAAATATCTAAATAATCTCCACCCATTATTATAATATCAGGTTCTAACTTATTGATTTTTTTTACTATATTTATTAATCTATTGTTTCTAAAATATTTTCCATAATGAATATCTGATATAAAAATAATTTTAAAATTGCTAAATTTTTTTGGTATCTTTTTATTTTTAATTTTGATTCTTCTTATTTTAAATACTTGAGCTTCAATTAACATCCATAATATAAAAAAAACAAATAGGTATATTAAATTATGAAATATATTAGTCATACACTTTCTCCTTTGCCATTAAATTATATCTTAAACTTTCCATTATCTTTATTTCCAAACTTCGACATATACAAAAGGGTGATGTTGAAATAGGTAAGGAAATTATAGAAGAAAGCAAAAAAGTTGATGTCCCTGTAAAACGTGAAGAGGTTGTAATTGAAAGGCGAAGCTAAACGCGAAATAGAAAATACTGAGCATATAGATGAAACACTTAAAAGAGAAGAAGCTCTAATTAATAAAACAGGCGATGCAAATGTAATTGATAATATAAGCAATCGCTAATTACAAATTAAAAAACACCTCAAAAATTGTATTACCCTTTTTGAGGTATTTTTTATTTTTTATTATAAATACCTTAGTTATTCGCTAAAAACCAGATTAGATATGCAATCCTACCTTGCCTATTTAATCTTTCATTTTATTAATTTCATCTAACATTAATATATTAAATTCATTTATTTCTTTTCTTTTTTCCATTCTTTCTTTTATTACTTTATTTCTATAATCTAACTGGGTTGATTCAACTTTTAATTCCATTGAACTACATATTTCATATATCTTTCTAAACTGTATTATTGTTTGCTTTAACTCTTCATCAAAATCTACTAAATCTTTGTTCTCATAAATCATCTTTAATGACTCTAATTGATATCTTATTATTGTAGAAAATTGTATAAGAAGTTCATCAGTTTTTACTTTGTAAAGATATAACAATAATTCTGTATAAATTCTATAGAGTGTATTATCATCAAAAATATCTAAATTTACTTTACCATAACCTAATTGTGTTTTCATATCTAGCTTAAATAATTTTCTGAATATATTATAATAACTTTTTGAAACTTTAAATTCGTAAATCGTATAGCTATTTTCTACTTTCTTAAATGATTTATTTATTTCTTCATAATTTACAAATAGTTTTATTTCTTTATCCATTCTAATTAATCTTATTTCTTCAATTACTTTAGAAACATCCCCATAACTTAAAAACATCTTACCTTCTGTAGCACCTCTTATATCACCTACGCACATCCAAATGTCTGACAATAAAGAATCAACTTCCTCCCTTAATACTTATAAAAATATCATTTCACCTTAGAATTACTTTGCTTTTCCTTTTGCCTATTTACCATAGCCATATTATACCACAGCATAGAAAAAACACCATAGGAATAAAAACCAGTGGTGTTTTTATAAATATATTAAATCGTGCTAACACTAATACATTATATAATTCATTAAAAACATATCTTAAAAACAGTATAGTTATTTTCAAAAGATAGCTCAACATCACTGCCATTTTTTCTAGCTATTTCTTTTATATTGTAAAGTCCATATCCCCTATTATTACCTTCTTTAGTAGAAAATCCTCTTTCAAATATATTTTCTATATTATCTGGTTTTATTGTTATTCCGCTGTTTTTGACCTCAACCATATTAGCATTTTCTTCTTCCAATATATTTAATATAACAACCTTATCTTTATTTTGTATTATAACAGCTTGAAATGCATTGTCCAAAAGGTTATTTAGTAAATCTGAAATTTCATAATCATTTAAGCTCTTCTCCAATGAATTATTTGTTACGTTAAATATAAATTTTATATTTGTTCTATCCGCTTCACACAATTTGTTATATATAATAGCTTTAATTATGATATTATCTATATACATAATATCCTCAATAATATTGTTTGAACATTTTAGTGAACTAATATACTTCTTAAGTTCTTTTTTAACTTGCGACTCACTTGTTATTTCCACTATTGCATTTATGGTATTTAAATAATTTTTAAAATCATGTTGTTTCCTCCTCGTCTCTTCCACTATATCTAAAAGTATGGGCTTATACATGTTTTGAACTTCTAAAACCTTTTTATCTTCACAAATTTTAACTATATAATAGTATAAAAATACATTTAATAATAACATCAACAAGATAATAGAAATGTATAATACCAGGTTATTTAATATTATGCTTTTGTTATATTCCCATATAAATTTAGAAAATAAAATATATAACACTAAGTTGATTGCAAAATAATATAACATAGTAGATTCTAATTTTAAGATTCTCCTTGTCTTCTCACTAAAATTATATCTTAATACTATAATGATTAAAATCAATTCAATTAATAAAAGAGTGATACTCCACATGTATTTATCTGAGTATGGAAATCCAACTAAAATTGCACCACCAATTATAATTATTTGCAAAAACATATTTATAGAAGCAAACATAACAAATTCGAAAATTGTTGTGACAAATGGTCTCTTATACATAAATTTCATAATCAAAATCAAACTCATATATTCAATAAATACATTCATATAAACATCTAAATCACTTATTATTATCATTATTATCGATTCCATTATTATAATAAATAAGTTCTTAAACCAATTGTTTTGATCCTTCAATGAAAACTTTGACCATAATAACATAAATATGATCAATTCAATAAAACTTGTTGAAGCTTCTTGTAGAATGGCAATCATTCCACACCCCCCCCCCTTAATAACAAATCTATTTTTATATTGTTACTGAAATCGTTCAATTATTGTATTTTTGAATTTATAACCTAATAGAGCATTTTTATTACAATTTTCAAAGTAAATTTCACTGAGTTTATTATTTATATTCTCTATTCGTTTTATATAATTAATATTAACAGCAAACGATTTATGGCACTGAACTATATTTTTACAATTTATAACACTAAGAATTTTACTTAGTGCCAAATTATTAACTTTGTAAACACCGTTTACTGTATGTATCATACATACCCGAAGCTTTACTTCAATAAAAATCGTTTGATCAATATATATTTTTATATTAACACCCTTCCTTAATTCAATTATTACATACCTTTTTTCTTTGGGTTTGTTATTAATATTTTCAATATGTAATCTAAATCGTTTTGTCATTTTCACTACATCTGCCATATCATACGGCTTTAGGATATAATCATAACAATGCACCTCTTTAAATGCTTTACTTATATATTCAACATGCGTTGTTAAAAAAACAATAAAACTAAACTCGTATTTTGATATTTGTCGTAACTCAATAGCAAAATCTACTCCCGAAGAATTATTCAAACAAATATCTACATAAAAAACATCAATATTACTCCTACTTGTAATTTCTAACGCATCATCTTTATTAATCGCTTCATATATATTTATATTCTTATCTATTTTATGTATCATCTTCTTTAAACTTTCACTTTGTAATTTATCATCCTCTACTATTAACACATTCATTGGTATCCCCTCTAATCATGACGCCAGCCTCGCGGGCAATGGCAAGTTAATACTCATACTGATCTTAACTTTACTCTAAATTTCTACATTTCTACATTTTATAATTTAAAACGCCATTATACTCATTATATCACAGAAACTTTACTAAATTAGAGATATTTTGTCACTTTTGAGATAATATATTTAGGATCATCTAATTTTTAATCCTCATTTTTAATTTAGAAAAATCAATATATTTCTTTCCCTTAATTTCAGGATGCCTTACCAGAAATATAATAAACCAGCTTGCTAATATTACTCCTTTTAGGATACTACTGATGCTAATACTCCACCATACCCCACTAAGACCAATAAACGTTGACAATAAAAGTGCTCCTGGAATTCTAAGTGCATTTAGTACTATGCCTACTACTGAAGGAGGAACAGTCTTACCAAGACCATTAAAGGCTCCTGCAGTTGTCATTTCTATACACATGAAAAGCTGTGAAACTCCAAGTATTCTTAAATATACTATACCATCTTTTATTACTGCTTTCTCTGAAATAAAAATAGAGAAAATAGGTCCCGGCAAAAATATTAAAAGGCAGGATGTTAATGTTCCAAAAACAGCAATAATACCTAATGATATAAAATATCCCGTGTAAATTCTGTCCCACTTTTTCGCACCAAAATTTTGACCTACAAATGCGCTTAGCGCAGTTTGAAAACCGCCAGCTGTCATCCATGTAATTGATTCAATTTGAGACCCAACGCTTTGAACTGCAATTGGCGTTGATCCCCACCTGGAAAGTATCCTAGCTAATATCATTGCTATAAATGTAAACACTCCACTTTGTACTGCAACTGGCAATCCAAAATTCACAATTTTCCTCATATGCTTCCAATCAGGTTTTTGCAAGAAATTTATGTTAGAAAAATAATCAGTTTTCTTTGTTATTACGAAAATAAATGTTATTGTCACAACAAACTGTGCAAATATTGTTGCAACAGCTGCTCCTTGAACCCCCATTTTGGGGAATGATCCAACTCCTAATATCAAAAGAGGATCAAGTATTATGTTAACAATAAGTCCGATTACGTTTATTCTAAAAGGTGTTCGACTGTCTCCATGTCCATTAAATATTGCTGTAAGCACAGGGGGCATGAAGAAAAATATCATTCCAGCTGAAACTATAACAAGATAACCCATAGCATTGCTCACGATATCCTGACCCTTAATGTTAAAAAAACCTATAAGCTGTTTTCTAAAAATTATAAGTGTAGCTCCATATATCACAGCAAAAAATAAATTCATTTGAAGCGAATGCCGTACATAGCTTTTGGTCTCATTCACATCTTTTCTTCCTACGGATTGTGCAACTCCAACCGCTGCCCCTATTTGAGGAATCGTAATAAATGCGAAAGCAAACCAAGTAAAAAATCCAGCTGCACCTACTGCAGTAACCGATCTAGATCCTAATGTACCAACCCATATCATATCTGTCATACTATACACTGATTGTATTAGTGATGTTCCCATTATTGGTATTGCTAAAATTAAAATCTTTTTAAAAATATTTCCTTTTGTTAAATCAATTTTCATTAAGTAATCCCCCAGCCATAATAAATTGTCTAATAAACATATTTTAATTGTAAATATAATTTTATAAATTTGCAACAAATATTATCTTTAAAATTAGTAATTGTAGATTGGCAATCAGTTTTCAAAATAAAATCCCCCCATCATAGTTTATTATTCTATGGTAGAGGGTATTTAATCGAGTTGTTTATGATGTTTTAAATATTAATTTTATTTTTCATACTTTTGAATAAAAGCGTAATTAGCCTTTTCGTATTTATTTAACACTGATTCACCACCGTCATAGCTAAAATCTGGTGAATACCAGCTCTTACCATAGAAATAATCAGAATATATCAAAGTTTTAAACACAAAACCATGTCTAGCAAAAATTTCATTTCTCGCAATTGCAAGCTGGGGTATGGATAGTGTGCTTACCTGTTCAACTGTTAAATAAGTTTTATCGCTATCTTCAAATATAAACTCATTGCTTACGGTAGCCTCTGCAGTTAGGGATTTCGTACTATCTGAAGCATTAGTTGAAGAATCAAACATTTCCCCACCTTTAATCTTTTCTTCTTTTACCATAAGAGGTGCGCTAGCACCGTCATCTTTAAACTTATAATAACCTTGGCTTACTCTCAAATTGAAAGATTTCACCCTCAATACTTGTATTGTTTTCGTTTATAAGCTGGGATGCACTTGTTTCAAAAGCGTCACACGTTATACAAAACTTCTGATTATCATCGAGCTTAGCTCCACAATTAGTACAAAAAATCATTTTTCTCCCCCTTTAGTCCTTCACAATTAAAATCATACTTTTAATTATATGCAAGCTAGGGAGAAAAGTGACCTCATAAATGTTGTTAAAATATTTCATCTAAATCTGTTATAATTTTATCTGCAAGCCCTAATGAAATAATTTCGTCAGACATTAGCCACCAATCTTTTCGATAATTCTTGGTGTATAGTTTATCTGTAATATTAGTATTTGCTACAATAAAATCTTTAACTCTTTTTTCTTGTCTTTGGGTAAACTCAAAATTATCTAAAACTTTATCTGTATTACCAGTAGCACCTGTACTACCTGCATGAATTAGGGCTGTTGTATCTTTAAACACATATCTATGTCCTTTTGAACCTGCGAGTAGCATTAGTCCACCAGAACTATATGTTTTACCTAGACCAATTGTATACACCGGAGTTTTGGAAAGTTGGATCACATTTATAAAATTTAGTACTGCTGTTAATTCTCCACCATCAGAGTTTATTAAAATTTTAATAGGAATTCTTTCCTGCGAAGATTTACCTTTGTCTTGCTTATTCCATTTTATAATCATAAGTGAAAAATCAACCAAACTATCATCGATATCAAAATTCCAAAATATTTCTCTGTTTTTAATTCTCTCATAATAATCCAAGGTCTCTGGGTCTGGTAAATTTAATTTTGTTAATTCCTTAACATCTTCATCAAAGAATATATCCCAGTTTTTTAGTAAAGTCATAATTCACCTTGCTTTCTTTATATTATTAATAAATTGTATATTATATTATATGTATGCAAATAATATTTTCCACATTCCTAGAAATGATTTTTTCTATAATCTAAATCTACTTAAGATTGTTAAAAAAGATTATTAATGCACAAAAATATAGCTTAGCACTTCCGCTAAGCTATTAAGTCATCTATAAATAATTTAAGCTTTCCTTTATAATAATCGATTAACAAGATCATTAATAATCGCATCTTCATTTTTCTTATTTTTTATAATATCACTAACTGATTTAAACCCCGAACGGCTTTTTAGAGCACTACCACCAGAAGTTACAACTAAATGTACCTTAGTTAATGTAGTGGTTTTAAAAAAAGTATTAATACTAGGTGCTACTGTACCTGCCCACATTGGGGAAACTACAATAAGTTCATCAGTATTAGTTAAATCACCATTGACCTTTATATCAACAACCTTATTTCTTGAGGCATAATATCCACCTTTTATAAAACCTAAGATTCCCTTCCAATTCATGTTATCTGTTATTTCTATAAGCTCACATGAAAGTTTAATTGCAATTTTTTCTGCTACTCTTTTACTATTACCACTTCTTGTAAAATATACTACTTTATACTTCATTACATCCTCTCCTTAAGATAAATTCTTTCATTCTCTTTTAGTCTTCATATTATTACATTTATTTATTTTCCACCAGCACAAACATTACAAGGGTCATTATGAGAAGACGTCAATGCTTCTCCTAACGTTCCACTTAAGATAGTCTTACTTCTTGCAAGTGTACTACAACCTTTATCATAGTGATATGATTTTCCTGAAGGAGTATAATATACAACTTTACTACTATTTGATGAAGTGGGCTCCGTAGGTTGCGATAAACCTCCATTGGTAGCACTAATGTCTTCACTAGTAGGTGCACTAGTGGATGCATTACTATTACTCAAAACCTCATCGCCTTCTTTTGCAAAATCATAACTACCAGCTTTGGTATTAAATGTTATATTTTCTCCATCTGATGTTGCAATGATTGTACCATTCTCATCTGTCCTATACACTGTAATATTTTTGTCTTCTAGTTTTTCCATTACGGATTTATTAGGATGTCCATAACTATTCCCTTTTCCCACTGAGATAACAGCATATTTCGGATTTACTTTTTTCAAAAAAGAATCCGTTGTTGAAGAGCTAGAACCATGATGTCCTATCTTAATCACATCAGCGCTTGCATCTATGCCTTTTGATAACATTTCATTCTCAGATACATCCTCTGCATCCCCGTCAAACATAAAACTATTATCCCCAAAAGTTAACCTAATTACAATTGAAGTGTTATTTAAATCCTCATATACACTAGAATTAGGTGCCAAAATTGTAGCGGTTGCATCCCCTACTTTAAAAGTTTCCAAAACTTTAGGTACCGTTACTTTCATTCCCTTAGCTTTAATAGCATTAACTACGTCTTCAAAGGTCTTAGTGTTTGCTGTAGCCTTTGGCATGTAAATCTTTCCAACCTCAAAACTATTTATCACATAGTCAAGCCCACCTATGTGATCTTCATGAGGATGAGTTCCTACAACATAATCAAGTTTTGTAATACCTTGATCAGTTATATAATTCTTAACAATCTCTGAATCATTATTATTTCCTGCATCTATTAACATAGAGCTTAATCCCTGCTGTACTAGAATACTATCTGCTTGTCCTACATTTATATAATGTATTTTCAGATTATCATTTATGATATCATTCTCATTTGCAACTAAGACTGTGTTTTCCGTAGTTTCAGTTTCTTCCTTAGTTATGCTCTCCTTTAATTCTACTTTATTAGATAAAACTGTTGTTGTATTTTTAGAAATACTTGAGCAACCAGTTAAACTTAAAATAAGCATTAAAGCCAAAACAGAGCTTAGATACTTTCTCATATCTTTCAATTCATCCCCTTTTACTATAATATGAATACTGTAAACAATAACTTTCTTAATGCAAATCATTTTATTCCTATTATATACATTATGTGATTCCAACATATTAATTTATTAAAAACGTTCTATAGACACTATTCAACATACCACTACATTTATCCTTCAATTCTTAGCAAAATAATAAAATTCTATGATATCTCTTCCCGAGTATATTATCTTATTTTTAATTTTACTCTTTTATACTTTCATTACACTATATAATATACTCCTTAGATATGAAAGCCCCTATAGCACTTCATAATATGCGATAGGGGCTTTCTCATGTCGTTAAACAAATACTATGTTTTAGTTCCTAGCTGTTAATAATAACTTCTTTTCCCTCTTTTCTACGCTTAGCAAATTCAGCAGTTGCTGTAAAAAGTGCGTCTGTAGATGAGTTAAGTGCCGTTTCACAAGAGTCTTGTAATACTCCTACTATAAATCCTACACCAACTACCTGCATTGCAATCTCATTTGAAATTCCAAATAAGCTAGCTGCTAGAGGAACTAGAAGTATTGAACCACCCGCTACGCCTGAAGTACCACATGCGCTTACTGCCGCTAGTATACTAAGGATAAATGCAGTAGGGATGTCCACTTCAATTCCAAGTGTGTGCACTGCTGCAAGTGTTAAAACTGTAATAGTAATAGCAGCGCCTGCCATATTTATCGTAGCCCCTAGTGGTATGGATACCGAATATGTATCTTTATCTAAAGCTAGCTCTTCACATAGGCTCATATTTACAGGAATATTTGCAGCAGAACTACGTGTAAAGAATGCAGTAATACCACTTTCCCTTAAACACTTAAGTACAAGTGGATATGGATTTTTGCGAATATTTATGAACACAATAATCGGATTGACAACAAGTGCCATAAAACTCATACATCCAATTAGAACTGCAAGTAATTGTCCATAACTTAGTAATGCCTCTACTCCATTTGTAGCAATAGCGTCAAAAACGAGACCCATAATGCCCAGTGGCGCAAAGTTTATTACCCATCTAACCATTTGAGTTACTGCTTCTGAAACATTATCAATCATCGTTTTTGTAGAATCAGGAGCATTTTTTAGTGCAACGCCCAGAAGTAACGCCCAAGACAATATACCAATATAATTAGCATTATAAAGTGCTTTTACTGGGTTATCAACAACATTAAGTAATAATGCCCTAAGCACCTCCACAACGCCTCCAGGTGGGGTCGCGTTCTTAACTCCCTCTGCAAGTGTTAAAGTTACAGGAAACATAAAGCTTGCAACAACTGCAACAAGTCCAGCCATAAATGTCCCTAAAAGATAAAGTCCGATAACTGATTTTAAATTGGTTTGATGACCACTCTTGTGTTGAGAGATGGCAGACATGACCAAGAAGAATACTAACATTGGCGCAATCGCTTTCAAAGCACCCACAAATAAAGAACCGAAAATGACGATTGGTTTTGCTTGTCCAGGAATTGTTACGGCCAATATAATACCAATAATTAGTCCTATAATTATTTGTTTTACAAGGCTCATCTGATTCCATTTTTTTATAAATTTTTTCATAAGTTCTTTTTCCTCCTAAAGTTTAGATAAAGACGATACAACCATAGTCATTTTACCACGGATTATAGAATATGTAAAAGTAAGAATGAATTAAACTTTTTTAATTTATTTTTTATAGTTTCTTTCCTATTCTTTACTTAATCCTCTTCATATTTTCTTGCTTCAAGTGAGTTTATTAAATTTTGAATTATCCATATTACTCCTATAACTATAGGTACTGCAATCTTCCCCCTCTAAATAAAATAACTCTTCAACACTAATTTTTAATACTTTTGCTATTTTTAAAACCAGCACTATAGATGGAGAATAATCTCCTCTTTCTATTAGGCTTATAGTTTGTCTTGAAGCATCTGCAAGTTTTCCTAGTTCTCCTTGACTAAGGTTATATCTCGCCCTTAACTCTTTTACCCTGTTTTTTAATTCCATGAAATATCCTCCTTCCTTATAATGTTACTATAGTACATTTTTGTGATTTTGTCAATTATAATTGTCATTATAATAATAATAGTTGTCATTATTAATATTATCATTGTCAAATAATATCAGGTGCTTTGCACTAACTTCTAATAAAAAAACTGTAGCTGAAATTCTCAGCTACAGTTTTTTTATTTTGGATCTATTGTTAAACCTAATAACTAAATTTACATTTTTTTAATAATAATTTTTGAAAACTCGCTAATATCACCTAGATGTTTTTCTATAATTTCTTGCACAATTTTCAAATTAATGGCCTGGTAGTTATGTACTGCTATGTTTCTAAACCCAACCATAGCTTTTAGCTTGTTCATTAATATATCGTTAATCATACCATTACTACATAAAACCTCGAAAGCATCTCTGCTATTCTGTGGTATACCTAGCTTTTTTTCGGAAACTATATGCATTGCTAAATCTATACTTGCTTCACAGATTCTTTGAATATTTAATATTATAGAATCTTGTTTTGTATAATCATTTAGATTTTCAGTATTGTTATCATATACTTCATTAATTCTTTTAAAACATCTCTCAATAATTTCAACCTTATTATAGATTACATCATTCCCCATACACATTTCCTCTCTTCTTTATGTTTTCTAAAATAACTGCTCTTTCTTCATTTAATAAAGCATATTCTTTAAATGTTCGCATCTCAAAATACATTCTCCTAGTTTCATCTTTGCATAAAATTGTTGTACCCGTCCCTACTACCTGAGCACTAAATACTGTAGATGACTTTTTTAAATCTACTAAATCAATTTCCCTATTAAGTAAGCTTGCAAGTTCTTGTGCAAACATAAATATTTCGTATTCACTAAAATTTTCATCACATAAAAATGCTATATCGATATCACTAGTGGAGCGAGAAGTTCCTTTAGCGTACGATCCAAATATATATATAAGAAATGGTTTTATTTTTTTCATTAAAAATTCTTTTATAATTTCAATATCTTTATCCTTTAGTGCCAAAACTTTCACATCCTTTATATATATATTGTAATTGTTATACTTCTTACAAAATAGTATATCAAATTTTTATTGAATATGATACATCACATTTTTCTTATAAAAACCAATAACCTATTTACTTTACACGGACAAGTTGTATAATTTAGTAAATAAGCTTAATTGTGTAAGTCATATAATAACAATACTACTAAACAGTTATCTTAATATTTCCCTCTAAAGAAGAACTCAGTGCAAAGTCATTTTATAGTGAGGATGGCTTACGTACACGGTTAACCTAATAATATGATAAGGAGATTTTTGTAAATATGTTAATTCAAAATAATAGTAAACTAGTTATAATAGGTGATTCAATTTCAGATTTTGAACGTGCTAGGCCAGTTGGTGAAGGATTGTTTGGAGCAATTGGTAAAAGTTATATATCATTAATTGATGCATTTTTAAAAACTACATATCCCCAGGCTAGAATTCGTGTGGTTAATATGGGCACCGGTGGAGATAATGTCAAAGCTATTAAAGACAGATGGAATACAGATGTTGTAGATTTAAAACCAGATTGGCTTGCCATCCAAATTGGAATAAATGACGTTTGGCGTCAATTTGACTCACCACTAATCACAGAATCCCATGTTTATATTGATGAATATGAAAAAACATTAAGTAATCTTGTTGAAAATACAATTTCCAAAGTTAAAGGTTTGATACTTATGACACCTTTTTTTATGGAACCTAATAAAAAAGATCCCATGCGCGCCAAGATGGATGAGTATGGCGACATAGTTAAAAAAATAGCTAAAAAATATAATGTAATCTGCGTAGATCTACAAGCCGCATTTGACTCCTATCTACAATATTACCACCCAGTATCTATTACTTGGGATAGAATTCATCCGGATACAGTTGGGCATATGCTTATCGCAAAGGCATTTTTAAATTCAGTAGAATTTGACTTTAATAAAATGTAACAAACTGAAAAGCTTAAGAACTATAAAACTAAGTATGCCCATTATAACGTAATTGTTATAATGGGCATACTTTTTACATAACTCCATAATATTACTATTTCATAATTATTCTACGCTTTAAATTTGATAGGTTGTTGCAGTCTCAATTACTAAGATCTAAATATTACGCTTTCCTTATTAAACATATGTCTTGCTAAAATAATAGCAAGTATTGTGTAAACTATAGACCATCCTATTGTTATTCCAATGTGTCCATAATTATAAACTCCACTTGTAAGTTCTTTAACCACCGAGCTTACGTTAATTAGTGGTATACTAAAATTAAGAAAAGGTATGTTTTTTGCCTCCGTAAACATAGTACCATAAGCTGCAAACATAGGGACAATTGAAAATGGCACCATATAAGTTTGAGCTTCCTTAAAGGAACGAGCATATATGCTAACCGCTAGTTCAATAGCGCCAAAAAACATTGTCGTTATTATTGTTATTACTCCAATTAAGGCTATTGCTTTATAACTTAGACCAATTGAAGAACTTCCACTTGCAAACATTCCACCAGGGATTTTCATTGAAATTATAAGACCAATCATTGAACACACCGATACCATAAATCCCATTATTGTTATTGCGAAAAGTTTTCCTGTTAATATATAATGTCTTCCAGCTTTTGTTGTCAGTAGAGGTTCAAGTGTGCCTCTCTCTTTTTCACCCGCCCCTAGATCTGTAGCCGCGGCTAAGGTTCCTGTTGCACTATAAAGAAGAACAAATATAGGAATTAACATGCCCAGCAGCATTTGGCTGCCTGCGCTTTCTTCCTTTTGAAAGCTTGATTTTTCAATTATTATGGGAGTTAATATATTTACATCGATATTTTTTTTCGTTAGTCTACTTGTGACTACTTGTTTACTTAAAACATCTATTGTGTCAGTTATCTTACTTAGGGCCATAGATGACTTTTGACTTGCATTGTCATAAAAAATCTTTATCCCTGAACTATCGCCATTTGAAATATCAGCATCAAAATCCTCCGGTATTTCTAAAAACAATAGCGCCTTTCCATCCTTTACCTTAGCCTGCCCATGTTCACTAGTTTCAATTTTAATAGTTTTATCTTTTTTTAAAATTGTTCCAAGACTACTATTACCCTTATCCACCATAACAATCTTTGTATTTTCATTAACATCACTCTCTACGTTGTTTATAGTTTTCCCCATGAGATAGCTAAGTGCAGGCATTAATAAAAGTGGAATAAGCAAACTCACTATTAACGTCTTTTTATCGCGCAGCATGTCCTTAAGTTCTTTAAATAATATTACACTAACTAATTTATTCATGGCTACCTCCAATAAGTTTAACAAAAATATCTTCCATATCTTCATTATCATATTTAGTTTTTAGTGAACTTATTGTTCCGTACTCCACTACTTTTCCCTTGTGTATTATTACAACCCTATCACAAAGTTTCTCAACCTCGCGCATACTGTGGCTTGAAAAAACTATAGCCTTATCCTCTGCCTTACACTTATTTATAAAATCTTGGATAAGCCTTGTGGCAGAAACATCAAGACCAGTGCTTGGCTCATCAAATAACATAACCGAAGGATTATGAACAATGCTTCTTGCAATTGCAACTTTTTGCTTCATACCTCTTGAAAATTTTCCTACCCTCTTATCAATAAATTCATCCATTTCAAGTTCTCGCGTTAGTTCTTCAATACTTTTCTTTGCCTCACTTGTGCTCATCCCATTTAACTGAGCAAAATACATTATATTCTCTCTTGCAGTAAGCCGGTCATATAGACCAACCTCGCCACCAAATAAAATCCCAATTTCTCCTCTAATACTCTCGGGCTCCTTTAATAAATCGTGACCTGCAATTTTCCCTCCACCGTCTGTTACCTTAAGCATAGTCGCAAGCATTCTCATTATAGTTGTTTTCCCAGCTCCATTTTCTCCGATTAAACCTAATATTTGACCCTTACTGACTTCAAAAGAAACTCTATCCACCGCTGTGAAACTCTTAAACTTTTTAGTAAGGTTTTTTACCTGTAGCAATTTAATTCCCCCCTAGCGTAAAATTATTAATATATATAATTTAAAATGAAATTAGTAAACCGTTAAGCAATTATTACCTTTATATTCATTATATACTATATTATTCATACTTACATAAAAACTAATAATTTAAAGTTTCATCTCTGTTATATTTGTTCCTTATAAATAATTAAACACTTATAAACTCTTTTTTTAAAGTTTTTGCTGGTGATAATATTATAATCATTCGTAACTGACCTAAAAAAACAATATCATAATATTCCCTTAAGTACCTTTTTAAATACTATAGGTTACATAAGTGCGTACTTGTATTAATAATACCTATGCCTTAAAATGGTATCGTACATTAGAAATGATCGGCAGAATTATGTTAGTTCTTTTTACATATTAAATTATAATAAATATAAAATAAAAGTGAGGTATTCAAATGAAAGTATTACTTATTAATGGAAGTCCAAATGCTCACGGCTGCACTTATACTGCCTTATGTGAGGTAGCAAAGGAACTAGAGAAAGAAAACATTGAAACAGAAATTTTCCATGTTGGAACTAAATCTATTCGTGGTTGCATGGCCTGTGGTGGTTGTTCTAGAGATGACTCTCACAAATGTGTATTTAATGACGACACTGTAAATATTGCTTTAGAAAAAGCTAAAGAAGTTGATGGATTTATTTTTGGTTCTCCTGTACACTATGCAAGTGCATCTGGTCAAATAACTTCTTTCTTAGATAGATTCTTTTTTGCTGGAGATGGTTTTCAATATAAACCAGGTGCTGCAATTGTAAGCTGCCGTCGTGGTGGTGCAACCGCCGCATTCGAGCAATTAAATAAATATTTTACTATATCAAAAATGCCTGTCGTATCCTCTCAATATTGGAACACGGTTCATGGGAATACTCCTGATGAAGTAAAACAAGATTTAGAAGGAATGCAAACTATGAGAACCTTAGGCAAGAACATGGCTTGGCTCTTAAAATGCATAAATGCAGGTAAAAAGTCTGGTGTTACATTACCTGAGGAAGAACCTAGAGTTGGTACAAATTTTATACGTTAATTTTAAAAGTACCTGTATCAAAATTGAAATTACTTCTATTTTGATACAGGTACTTTTTGTTACATTTTTATATTATTAGTCATTATTTATTCTTTAACATTTAATGTATACCCATATCTTTGGCAAAAGACTTTACCACTAGACTTAATCCGTCGTAATCCTTTCCTTTAGAATCAACATAAATAGCTACAACTTTTACTGCTGTCACTAGTTTAACTTTTCTATGTTCAAAAGTATGAATTAGTATTCTAAACCTAATACTTCTCCTTTTACTTCAAAAGTACATTTTTTCAAAGTAGTACCCGTTAGTTTAATACTTCGCTCATCTGGCTGACTTCCTCCCACAAAGACCTCAAATATACCTGGTTCTAGAATGCAATTTCCATCGTTATCTATAAGTGCCATTTGCCTTGACGATATTTCAAACTCTACTTGTTTTTCTTGTCCAGGTTTTAGAGTTACCTTTTTAATTCCCTTTAATTCATATTTTGGAACAATTACACTAGCATCAACATCTTTTAAATATAATTGCACTGTTTCTTCAGATTCATATTTTCCAATGTTTTTTACAGTTATTTTATATTCAGCGGTTTCACCACATTTAATTTCACGCTTACTTGGTATAAGACTTGTGTACTCAAACTTGTTATAACTAAGCCCATATCCAAAAGGATAAAGTGCTTCATTCTTCATATATCTATATGTTCTATTTTCCATAGAATAATCATTAAAATCAGGAAGTTCCTCTGTTGTTTTATAAAAGGTTACAGGTAATTTTCCAGAAGGACTATAATCACCAAATAACAATGAAGCTACTGCTTTTCCACCTTCGGCACCTGCATACCAAGCTTGAATAATTGCAGGTATATGTTGCTCTGCAAAGTTAACCGCAAGAGCACTTCCCGATTGAAGAACTAAAATAACAGGCTTTCCTGTTTTATATACTTCTTCTAATAATTGCTGTTGTAGTCCTGGCAGATTCAAATTATGCTTATCACCAGCTGCGTATATATTGGAATCATCACCTTCTTCTCCTTCAATAGTTGCGTCAAGCCCAAGACACATAATTACCAAATCAGACATCTCTGCCACTGAAATTGCTTCTGATATTCTGTCATTTTTCAATGCAAGGCCCTCCACCTTATCTTTGTATAAATGACAACCCTCTGAATAATAAACTCTAGTATTCGGATTTACAGCCTCTTGAATACCCTCTAGTACTGTTACATATTTTGATGCACTGCCAAAATAATTTCCAATCAATGCCTCTCTACTATTTGCATTTGGTCCAATTACCGCTATAGAATTAATTTTGTCTTTATTAAGTGGTAATATATTATTTTCATTCTTTAAAAGAACTAATGTTTTTTCTGATACTTTTAATGCAAATTCTCTATGCTCTTTCGAATCATTTTCTTCATAAGGAATGCTTGTGTAGGGAACGTTTACTGGATTATCAAACATACCAAGCTTCATTCTAGTAGTTATTAGTCTTATAACTGATTTATCAATTGTTTCTTCTGATACAAGCCCTTCTTTGTTTGCAAGTAAAACATTCAAATACATATTACCACAATTTAAATCACAACCATTATTCACAGCCAATGCAACCGATTCCACAGCATTGCTAGTAATTCTATGATGTTCGTGAAAGTCTTTTATAGCCCAGCAATCTGAAGTTACATGTCCTTTAAAATCCCATTCCTCGCGAAGAATATCATTTAACAGTGTTTTACTTCCACAACAAGGCTCATCGTTTGTTCTGTTATAAGCCCCCATTACTGATTCTACTTTAGCTTCCTTAACAGCCTCCTTAAATGCTGGTAAGTAAGTTTCACGAAGATCTTTTTTAGAAACTACTGCGTTAAAGCTATGACGATCTGCTTCTGGTCCACTATGAACCGCAAAATGTTTTGCGCAAGCAGCTGTCTTCATATATTTTTTATCATTTCCTTGCAATCCTTTTATAAAGGCTACCCCGAGTCTTCCTGTTAAATAAGGATCTTCTCCATAGGTTTCATGACCACGACCCCATCTCGGATCTCTAAATATATTAATATTCGGAGACCAGAAAGTTAACCCCTTATATATATCATGGTCACCTTTTCTCTGAGATTCATGGTATTTAGCTCTTCCCTCGGTTGAAATAACCTGGGCAACTTTATCTAGTAAGTTTTCATCAAATGTTGCAGCCATTCCAATAGCCTGTGGGAATATTGTAGCAACACCAGCTCTAGCAACACCATGTAATGCTTCATTCCACCAATTATAAGATGGTATATCAAGCCTTTTTATTGCAGCAGAATTATAAGTCATTTGGCTAACTTTTTCTAATATTGTCATTTTTGACACCAAATCCTTAGCACGTTCATCAAAACTTAAATTTTCATTTTTATACAATTGTGAATCTGTCATATAAATCATCATCCCCTTTTTTTAAATTTATCCTCTATATAAATTATATCCTTTCATACAAACTTTTTAAACTATTTTTAAAATGTTTTTTTATTAATGCGTTTTAGATGCTGATGTATTTATTTACTCACTTTCATCAATTAATATTATTGTAAAATATAACGAAGGTAAAACTTTTATTTATTGTATTGTTAATTTTAGAATACTACCTTATAAAAGCAAATACAAGAAGCATGTTCATTTCTACCTTTCAATAATCTACTATAATAGCTAAAAGCGTAATATTGCAATATTAGAACCATTGGTCTATATAAAATCTATATTCTACGATTATTATATTCAAATTTTACATGAACTTTGAAAAAAACAACACACTATATAAGATTTCTTATACAGTGTGTTATTTTTATTATTGCTAACTAAATATATCAGCTTCCTTACTTTTTGAACGATTAATTCTTGAAAAATCAACCTTCGAGAAAACATAAGTTGATAATAACAAAAATACAAGTCCAAAAATAATTACAATTGTCATGCTGATAACAGGCGTAATCACAAAGTTTCCTATTTTAAAAGCAAGCTGTTCTGCAACCATTTGAGCGGTTGTTAAAGAGGTCTTTTCCAGTATGATAGTTCTAAAAAACGCTGTTGTATATGTCATGGGATTGAAATAAGCAATATATTGCAATGTTTTTGGTAACATTGAAAGCGGAATATATGCGCCACAAAGGAATGTCATCGGCATTGTTATTGCAGTTACCACTATTTGAAATGTTTGTGAATTCTTTACTAAAGTTGCTAGAAAAAGTCCTAACCCCGAAAACACAAGTCCTACAACAATCATCACTCCTATTACAGCAAATGGTGTTATCCATGATGTGAATTTAAGACCTATAAAATAACCAATTATTAAAATAATAATGCCTTGCAATGTTGCTATTGTTGCTGCTGATAATAACTGACCAGCGGCAATCTGAATTCGTTTAACGGGACTTACTAACACTTCCTTCATAAATCCTGAAACAATATCTTCAATTGTACTGGTCGCAATAGTAAGGGAGGTTTGAAATACTGTAGTTATAACAACACCTGCAAGCATATAGTTTACTGGATTTTGAATACTATCATTTTTAAATATCGAACTAAACACATATAAAAAGAAAAATGGCATGATAATCGTGAAAACAAGCTGAACACGATTTCGAGCGAAAATCTTAATGTTCCTAGACCATAAAGCTAATATAATATCCATAAATCTATCACTTCCTTATATCTTTTCCGGTAATTGCTAAAAATACATCATTCAATGTACCTTTTTTAATTTCCAAATCTGTTATCGAATCTTTTTGCTCACTTAATATCTCCATCAATTTTGGTATACTATCAACTTCAATAGAATAATAACCAGTTTTTTTCTTGTAAATAAACCCTTCAGCATCTAGCAGTGACTCCAGCCCTTGCTCGTCGACAGTTGTGATATTCGCTTTATCTTTTGTATATTGTTGTTTTAAACGATATGGTGTGTCCATTGCAACAATCTTGCCTCCGTCCATAATTGCAACTTTGCTGCAAATCTCTGCCTCATCCATATAATGAGTAGTTAAAAAAATAGTGATATTCTTCTCCTTTTGTAGCTTTACAATATAATCCCACATGTGAGCCCTCGTCTGAGGGTCAAGACCTGTTGTTGGCTCATCTAAGAACAATACTTTTGGGTAATGTAGTAGCGATCTGGCTATTTCCACACGTCGTTTCATGCCGCCGGATAAACTGCTTACCATTGCTTTTTCCCAATCTAGTAGCTCCACTAAATTTAAGACAAATTGGATACGCTCTGCGACTTCACTTTTGGGTATAGCATAAAAATGACAATGCATAATCAAATTTTCAAGAACGGTCATTTTATTATCCAATGTCGGCTCCTGAAAAACAACACCAATAACACCTCTAACAGCATCCTTATCATGCGAAACGTCTTTTCCGTCAATAGTCAGGGTTCCTGATGTCTTATCAAATATGGTACATAGTGTATTGATGGTTGTGCTTTTACCTGCTCCATTTGGTCCTAAAAACGCAAAAATGCTTCCTTCTTCTACATCAAAAGAAACATTGTCTACTGCTGTAAATTTATCATATTTCTTTACAAAATTCTTAACTTCTATTATGTTTCTCATAGATTCAACTCGCCCCTTCCAACTGTTCTCAAAATTTTCACGTCCACGTTATCATATGCTCAAATCAAAGTTTGTTTCCCTAACGTGACCGAATCATCTATATAAAATTATACCTATAATTTTCTAAAATACAATATATTTTATAAGAAGTCTTAGATGATATACTATGTCATCTACAGTCTCATTAATACTTAAAGTCTGCTCTATTTAGTAATTATTAAACATAAATTAATAGCAACTGAATTTTTCAGTTAAATGTTAAGTATTATTTATTAGTTAAATAGTGTATAATTAAATTTGTAATAATAGTCAAATTTTTCAAAATGAATATATTCGAAAGAAGGTAACAAATTTGTTAGATATTAATTTTTTATTGGATTTAGCGATTATTTTAATGAGCACAAAAGTATTAGGACTTTTGACTAAAAAAATTCAGATGCCACAGGTTATCGGCGCTTTAATTGCTGGCTTAATACTTGGCCCCACACTATTAAACATCGTACATGAAACAGCTTTTATTGATAAAATGGCCGAGCTAGGTGTAATCGGTTTGATGTTTATTGCAGGCTTGGAAACAGATGTAAAAGAAATGAAGAAATGCGGGAAAGCATCTCTTATTATTGCACTTTCAGGTGTTTTAGTACCTTTAACCTTTGGTTTTCTTGTGTCTATTGCTTTTTCAAATAAGCCGCTTACTGACATGTCTGAACTAGAATTATTAAAAAATATTTTCATTGGTGTCATTCTTACAGCAACGTCAGTGAGTATTACAGTCGAGACTTTAAGAGAAATGGGAAAACTAAAAACGCCAACAGGTACAGCTATTTTAGGAGCAGCAGTCATTGATGATATTCTTGGTATAATCATTTTCACTATTATTTTAGGTTTTGCAGATAAATCTGTTGGTATAATAACTGTATTAATCAGAATCCTCATCTTCTTTGTATTTGCAATTATTATAGCGATTGTATTTAATTTTGTATTTAAGCGCCTCAGTAATAAACATGGACAAAAGAGAAGAGTACCTATTTACGGATTAGTTTTTTGCTTACTTTTATCCTATGTAGCTGAAAGATTCTTTGGTATAACGGATATAACAGGGGCCTATTTGGCAGGTATTATTATATCAAATGTTAAACAAGCGGATTACATCACAAGTAAGTTCGAAGTACTATCCTATATGCTTCTGTCACCTGTATTTTTTGCAAGCATAGGGATAAAAACACATATTATTGGCATTTCAAATTCACTTTTATTTTTCACTGCTGTTTTGCTAGTGGTAGCTATATTATCTAAGGTTATTGGGTGTGGACTCGGCGCCAAACTGTCCGGTTTTAATAAAAAGGATTCTTTTAAAATTGGCATTGGTATGATTTCAAGAGGTGAGGTAGCTCTTATATTAGCTGACAAAGGAGCTGACGCTGGTTTGATGAGTGAAACAATTTTTGTTCCAATCGTTATTGTAGTCATAGCAACAACCCTTTTAACACCTCTATTTTTAAAATTTGTTTATAACGAGGCACCAGATACTGTAATTCAACAAAAATTATCTTAAATAAGTTCTATATATTGGGAATAACTTAGATGCTTACTATATTAAAGACCTTTAAGGGTACAGCAACCATTTTTAAATAAATAGTTGCTGTACCCTATAATATTCCCTCAAATGCCTCCATATATCTTATTGATGATGCTATCCACTAATTGAACTTTTCAATTTTATGAACAATTTCTTAAAATTTCAAATTAACTTTTCTTTTATTTTTGCAAGAAATTCTATTAATGTGGAATACTAAAATTAATATTATTTTTTAATAAAAATACAAGGAGTATTTTATGATATAGAAAGGAGGTGTATAATTTCATGAAAAAATATATTCACAAAATTGGAATTTCAATTATTACTTTGTGTTTTATCTTATCGGTATGTTCCTTTTGTTATAAATCTAATACTCTTAATATCAGTAAATATACAACTATTCCCATGATAGCTTCCTTAACTCCTGATAAAACTGAAATAACAAAAGTACTCCAGGGTATTTATAAAGATAGATGCTCCATGTTTATTACTAAAGATATTACTAATCTCTCTTGTTACTATGATACCTCCCAAAAGCTTGGAAAGTGGAGCTTGGAGCATGAAGTTAAAAGATTTAGTTATTTTAATGAGTGGTCAAATCAAAGGGGTATGAATTTTATAAAAGTTGAATCTACTCCTAAAGTTCGAAAAATCACTAGTACTCAAAGAGGTCTTAGATTGTTAGTGGATGAATATTATAAATTCGAATATTCTTATAAAAATGATATAAAGCCTACTATAAATAGTTTTGGAGTTGGATTGACACACTCTATGGAAATAATTAAAAAAGATGATAACTGGATAATTTTTTCTGATTGGTATTTAGATTGCTTTGAAGATGCATTAAAATCTTACTCTGGAGAAATAAAAGGGTTCAAATTACCTGATGATAATAATTCTATTTATAAACTTGGAAATAAGCCTAAAATAGCATCTGAAATTAAGATTGTTGCCAAAGGTCATTATGACAAAACAAATGCAGTTAAATATGCTGATAAATATTGTGGAATACCATGGGCAAGTGGAAATTCGACAAAATATAATAAAAGATATACCAACTATACTGGCATTGGTGGAGATTGTACTAATTACGTATCACAATCGATGGGAGATAAAGAAGGTGGAGGTCTAAAATTTGATAGTGCTTGGAACTGTACTTACAAAAAATATGATGGTGCAGACGGAAGTTCAGCATGGGTTAATGCTGATGCCTTTAAAAATTATTTAACTTATAGTGGTAGAGGAAAAATAATGGCAAAAGGCACATTTAAGGAATTAATTTCTCCCTTACCAGGGTATCCATATGGTGCCATACAAAAACTAGATATAGGAGATCTTATATGTTATGCCAAAGGTAATGATATAGATCATTTTGCTATTGTCACAGGGTTTGATTCTCATGGCTATCCTCTTGTTGATACACATACTATTGATAGATATCATGTTCCATGGGATTTAGGATGGGGAGATAAAAACATTAAATTCTACTTAATACATGTGAAATAGATTCATAATAATTCCTCATACAAATTTATAGTATGAGGAATTATTATTATCTTGTTAGTTCATCCCAATTTTCAATAATTTCATTTAATTCTATTATTGTGCTACTTTTATCTTCACTAACTATTGCACCTTTAAGTCTAGCAATATTTAAATTTATATTATACAATTCATCTCTTTCAACGCTAAATTGAATTCTAGGAATAATCTTTTTCCAGGCATTATCAATATTAAGGACATCCTGCTCAAGCATATCCCATTTTTCAACTTTTGCATGTTCTATAGATAACTTTGTATAAGCAACTACATCTTCTGAGGAATTCAGAGGTTTTTTAAAATAATTACCTCCTAACATTAATAATATAAAGGCTGTCAATGTAACAATTGGTATAACAAATGATATAAATTTTTTCATAAGTTTAAGTTACTCCTTTATTTTTTTCTATTTTTTTTGCTTTATGTGATCTTTATAAAGATCTATATGTAAACCACTCTCTGCATTATAAATTGCTAAAAAAACATCAGAAGTATCATTAATACCTCTCTTCTTTAAATTATTAATTATCCACCTTTCATTTCTATTAATGCTAGATAAGTTATCTTGCACAATAAATCCGTCGTAGATTATTTCAACATCAATACTTGCAGTTGATGTTTCGATATTTAAATCCTTTGGCGTAACCGGCTCACATTCAGGCTTCTTTAATATGGACAATTGACCATCTTTCTCAAGTACTGCATAAGATACATCTGACAAATCAAAAACATCCTTATCTCTTAATTGCGCTAGGAGATCACCTATTGTATAACGATATTTTTTCATAGATTTTTCAAGTATTTTTCCATTTGAAATAACGATTGTGGGTTCACCATCTAGAAATTTTTCAGCAGCCTTTGATTTAAGCGTAATTAATTGCAGAATATAGCATAAGGCAGTCCAGGTAATTAATCCTACCCAATGAGACCATGCTGTACTGGTTAAATCAGTAGTTAGAGTAGATGCAGTGGAGCCTATAGTTATACCAACTACATAATCAAAAAAAGTTAGCTGACTAATCTGCTGCTTTCCGAGAATACGAGTAAATATTAATAAAGTAAAAAATCCGATTATCCCTCTTACTAGCACTATTAGACCTTCATTCACTATTACCACTCCTATCAATTCTATTTTAACCAAATTTATTATTTATATGTTACAACTTCTAAATATTTTTGAATTCATATCCAATTTCACTTTCTATTATTGACATTATCTTCACATTTTGTGTATAATTCATAACAGGAATTGTTAATTAGAATTTAGTGAAATTTTTATGATATATTTATATTATTTAACATAAATATATCATAATATAAAAAGAAATGATAAAATTATTAAAAGAGGTGTGTTATTAATGAAACAGAAACGTTCTCTTATTATTATATTTTATATATTATTAATTATTTTACCCTTTGCCTTATATCTTAGAAATAATTCTACCGGCGGCATTGATATTCAATATGCTTTGCCAGCTTTCTTTGGCTTAACAGCATATACTCTTTTTAATTTCGAACTTTTGTTAGTTTCAAAAAATAAATTTCTGGATAAACATTTCGGCTTGGACAAATTATATAGATTCCATATGTTTATTGCAGTAATAGCTTTAATTTTATCTTATTTACACAAAATTTTAAAAGAAGAATTATTCTCAGAATCTTTTAAAACACAATTAGGAGATATATCACTTGTAATTTTTATATCAGTTGCCATATTCAGTATACTTATGATGATAAATAAGCTGTTTTTCAAAATTCATCTAGCAGAAAAGTTAAGAATATTTTTAAATAATACTCTTAAAATTAAATATGAACATAAGGTATTTTTGCATAACATAATGGTAATTGCCTTAATAATGCTTATAGCTCATATATTGCTTGTGGATTCAGTTAAATCAAATTTAGCATTAGAACTTACTTTAATAATTTATTTTGTAGTGCCTTTTATTTCTTATTTGTATAACAAAATAGGAAAGATATATTTTAGTAAAAAACATAAATATGAGGTTTCTGAAGTTATTAAGGAAGCAAACAATATAATAACTTTGAAATTCAAACCTAAATCCGGAAAAATATTCGATTATGTGCCTGGTCAATTTCTTTATGTAAGAGTAAGTAATCATGAGGTTCCTGGAGATGAACATCCTTTTACTATATCATCTTCTCCCTTGGAAGAATCTTGCGTTGCTATTACAATTAAACAGCTAGGTGATTTTTCAAATAAAGTACACAAAATTAAAATTGGCGATAGAGCTTATATTGATGGCAGTTATGGCAGCTTTTCTTATCTTAAGAAAAATAACATTAATAAGCTTTGTTTCTTAGCTGGCGGTATAGGAATTACTCCTTTTCTAGGGATGCTTCGTTATATTAATGTAAAAGATAAAGACATATCAGTTAAGCTATTATGGGGCGTGAGAGATGAATCCGAGATTATTTGTAATGAAGAATTTAGAGACTTAAGCAATACTATAAATGATTTTGAATTAATACCAGTGCTATCCAATACTCCAAATTATAGTGGCGAGACAGGCTTCATAGATATAGAAAAAATAAAAAAGTACGTTAAGAACATAGATGATTACGACTTCTTTATATGTGGTCCTCCTATAATGCTAGATGCTCAAATTAAAAACCTTAAGGCTCTAGACGTACCAAATAAAAAAATTCATTACGAGAATTTTTCAATTTAATAAACATAGGAAAAGGATATATCAAATTAGATATACCCTTTTCCTATGTTATATCTTCAAATAGAATAAGCCCAATCAGGTTAGACTTTCTTCTAAATAATGAACGAGCTATTTCATTAGAATGATAGTCAAGCCCTCTCATATCCTCTATTATTTAAAACTTTAAAGCAGTTGTAGCAGTTACTCTATCTACTTTAGCCACATCTTTTTATCAATTACTTGATTGACCCCTGCATTACGCCACTAATTATATGTTTCTGTGCAAATGAATACACTATGAGTAGTGGTAAGATTGTAAGTAACAGTGCTGGTATTAGAAGCTCCCAATTATTCATGTAAGTTCCGTTGAATACCTTCATTTTTATGGGCATAGTATAAAGATTATTTTTGTTTAGGATAAGTGAAGGCAATAGATAATCATTCCATATCCACATTACATTTAGTATTCCAATAGTCGTTGATGTTGGAGTAAGTATTGGAAACACGATTTTAAAAAATGTCTTAATGCGATTACACCCGTCAATTAATGCAGCTTCTTCTAGTTCAACGGGAATAGACTTAATGAAGCCATGATAAATAAAAACTGAAAGTGCGCTGCCGAATCCCGCATAAAAAACAATCAACAAAGGGAACGGCACCGTTTCAATTAAGTTTAATTTGGCCCCATATATATACATTAGGGGAATCATGACAGACTGAAAAGGAATTATCATTGAAGCCACTAGCAGTGAAAAAAATACCTTGCTTAAAGTGCTATTGTTTCTTACCAGATAGTAGGAACACATAGATGAAAATAACAATATTAATATTGTACTTGCAACTGTTATCAGAAGGCTGTTTGAAAAAGTAACTAAGAAATCCATTTGTTTTATTGCTTCTTTAAAATGGTCTAAATTTAATGTTTTAGGAAAGGAAAATGGGCTTTGCAGTATTTCTCCATTATTTTTAAAGGAATTTACAATAATTAAGAAAAATGGAAATACAAAAATTGCAAAAGCAAGAATTAAAAATACATAAGTTATAATTTTACTTATTAATTTTCTATTTGCCATTACGCTTCTACCTCCCCTTTCTTACCAATATACACCTGTATACCAGAAATTATAGCGACTATTAAAAATAACATGATTGCTTCCGCTTGCCCCACACCATAGTTATTTTCAACAAATGCTTTCTTAACGATATTCATTGAGACCATCACTGTGCTATTGTATGGACCACCCGCTGTTAGGGAATAATTTATATCGTAGACCATAAACCCACTCTTTAAGGTCATAAATAGAGTAATTACAAAGGCTGGCCTCATTAATGGCAATGTAACTTTTATAAGCCTCTGCCAAGCATTTGCACCATCAATAGTTGAGGCTTCAATTACGTCTTTTGGAACATTTACCAAGCCTGCAATAAAAATAAGCATCATGTATCCGGACAGCTGCCAGACGGTAACTATAACTATAGACCAGAAAGCCATTTTCTCATCGCCAAGCCAACCTAACCTAAGAGATTCAATTCCTAACTTTGCTCCTAAGGTTGGTAAGGTCTGAACAAATATAAACTGCCATATATAACCAAGAACTAATCCCCCGATTAGATTCGGTGTGAAGAAGGACGTTCTAAAAAAACTCTGTGCCCTGATTCCTGTAGTAACAAGATATGCTAGGAGAAATCCAATAGCATTAACACATATAACTGTAACTATAACGTACTTGACCGTTAACCACATTGAGGTCCAAAATTGGGGATCACTAAATGCAACCTTATAATTAGCCATTCCATTGAACTCTGGTGTACTCAAAACTGTTGGCATATTCATAAAAGTCAGATAAATTCCATATGCAAATGGAATCAATATAGCAACAGAAAAAACAAACATGGTTGGAAAAGTAAAAAGCATCTGCTCACCAAATTTTTTCAAAGGTTTTTTTTCGGATACCATTAGTTTTACCTCCACTTCTAAATATAATTTAATTATAAAATTTATGGGTGAGTTTAAAACTCACCCATATCATTAACTCACAATTATTATTTAATTGTATATTTTATTTCGTCTTGGTTTTATAATAGTCTACGAAGCCTTTTGCCAATTCTGCGCGGGTTTCCTTCTTACTAATATACTTCTGAACATGTGCTGCAATTACATCACTATATTCAGCTGCGCTTACGTAGTTTGTACTGAAAGGCATTGTCTTGTCATTTGCTATAGCATCAGATATAGCTATACCTAAAGGATTGGTTACCTTGTTAGGGTTACTCTTAAAAGCAGAAATTATTTGGGACTTGTTTACTATAAAATCCTGTCCTGTTTTATCATCTACCAACCAGTTTAGGAATTTCTTTGCTGCTTCTTGCTGAGCCGAAGTAGCCTTTTTATTGATCAATATTACTTGTGTTGGACCGGCCACGAGTTTATTGTTCATTGAATTGTCTTCGTTGTTATCTACAGGAACAGGCATTAATCCAAATTTATCACCTGCAACTGCCTTAAGTGAATCATATGCCCAGTTTCCGTTGAACAGTATAGCACTTTCGCCCTTACCTACTGCCAAATGAGCATCATCATAGTATTGTCCAAGAGGACGGTCTCCATATTTATTATATTGCTTAGATGCTAACAAATCCATGGTATCATAATACCCATTCCATGCTGCATTTCCAGTAAAATCAAACTTTCCATCAACCATCTGAGCTTCTACTTTGCTTGGATCACTGTCTTGATTGATAAATTGCGTGCTGTAGTGATTAGCTACAGACCAAGCTTCTGTTTGATAAGCTATTGGGTATTTAACACCTGAAGCTTGAATTTTATCAAGGAGTGTCTTAAACTTGTCTCGTGTATTTATAGTGGAAGGATCAAAAGTACCACCTACTGCTTTATCAAGTACTTTCTGATTGTAAACAAGTCCAAATCCTTCTATTGCAAATGGAAAACCTACAACCTGACCTTGAGGATTTTTAAAACTATATACTGTATCTTTATTCCATTTCTCATTTGTTAAATCAGCACCAAAATCCTTGTATTTATCTAAAACCGAATTTGGCTCCATCATAGCAAGTGTAACTACTTTACCAGATGCTGTAAGTTTATCAAAGATATTTACTGTATCTCCAACAGCCACCGAATAAGGTTCAACAATAATATCAGGATTTGCGGCCATAAAATCCTTTGTAGCCTGTTCAAACTGGTTAGCTATCTCACCTTTTCCATTGGTCATAATAATTGTAACTTTCTCTTTTGCTGTACTTTTGGAATCATTTGGTGCTGGTGTTGATGAACTACAAGCTACTAAAGACAAAGAAAGTGAACATGCCAAAATACTAGTTAAAATTTTTTTCATATTTTCCCCCTCAAATTTTATTGTTTTGTACATTTAATTATTGTAAACCATTTCTTACAATTTCATTATACTACACATATATCATTTATGTCAACCGTATGACATTGTTTATTTTACCATTTTTATAAACTAATTGTTCTATCTTAATATAAGGATTTTTGATATATATATATATGTCCTTACTATTTAATTATTCTGCATACGCAACAAAACAGAACCATCATTCCTGACGATTCTGTATTATATTATTTTATCTTTTATGTACTATTAAAAACCTATTCAGATTTAACTTCACTTCATCTTTTAATACAGAATCCTGTACAGGTCTATAATTTTTAAAATTCAAGAGTCACCGGTCAACGGAATACAAGGTATCAAATTTAATTTCTGATACTTCTTTTAATGTTGACTCTAATGAATCCATCTTTGCTTTCATCCATTTTTGTTTCGGGTCTAACTCTAGCTCAATCTTTTTTAACCTGTCAATTATATCCTTAATCTCTTCTACATTTTTTTTATTTGATGCTATATCACTTTTTATACTAGTGATATCTTTGTTAGCTCTATCTATTGTAGCTATAATACTTTTTCTATACTTTTCCATAAGTAACACCCCCTATAAATGTATATTCAATTATCATGAACAATATTACAATTAAAAAATGTTGTAATTTAAAAACTACTCTCATAATAAATTACTATTTTTCCCAAGCCACAGTTACCCAAACAAAGAATAAGCATGGGAAGGTTGTAACGTAACCGATCCTAGCGCCAGAATGTTATCGAATTATGGCGCCAGTGGTAAATAATAATTACAATTTTATTTATGAAACATTTTTACTAACTTGTTTAATTTTTCAAAATGATTTATACTTATTATGGAAGAATTAATGAGTATGAATCAATTTGAAACTAAAGGTTGGTGGTTGAATTGAAAAAAAATAAACGGCTTGGTAAAAAATTTTTCATCGTAGGTATAGTGTTTTCTTTATTCTTTATTACCCTTGTAGGAAGATTAGTTTATGTAATGGCTATTAATGCTACTAATTACAAAACACTAGCATTACTGCAGCAAAATAAAAGTATAGCAATTGCTCCCTTGAGAGGAAAAATTGTGGACAGAAATGGTTTTGACTTAGCATTAAGTGTTAATGTTTATAGGGTAGATGCTGATTTAATTGTATTAAATAGGTATTTAGTTGATAATAAAATACCTGAAGAACAAGCCTGTGAAAAATTGTCAAATATTCTTAATGTTAAAAACAGTGATGTTAAAAAAATATTAAATACCAAAAACAGTAATGGCCAATTGCTCCAATTTATATCATTGAAAAGAAATGTTGAGCAGGGAATTATAGATTCTATTAATAATTTGAAATATAAAGGAATAATAATTTCAAGTGATGTTACAAGGATATATCCAAATAATGATTTTTTATCTCAAGTTATAGGTCACACTAAGTTAGATGGTTCTGGAGTTAACGGAGTAGAACTAAGTTACAATAACGAATTAGCAGGTATCCCTGGTGTGAAATTAGTTGAACTAGATAGAGCTAGTAATTTATTGCCTTATACAGAGGCTGTAACGGTTAACCCTGTAAATGGAAATAATTTGA
Source organism: Clostridium sp. (assembly GCF_050717545.1). Classification (GTDB taxonomy): domain Bacteria; phylum Bacillota; class Clostridia; order Clostridiales; family Clostridiaceae; genus Clostridium_AD. Next base: position 25,483 of record NZ_JBOITN010000029.1, on the reverse strand, counting down.
CATTAACTATAGATGGACGTATTCAAGCGTTAGCTGAAAAAGTGGCCAAGGAAACATTAACAGAAAATAGTGCAAAGTCTGTAAGTATAACAATTATGGACCCAAATAATGGTGAGGTTTTAGCAATGGCAAATTCACCAGGTTATAATTTAAATGATCCTTATGTTGAAGGGAATACAAATAGTCAAACTGCAGAAACGTGGAAGAATAAAGCGGTAAGCGATATATTTGAGCCTGGATCAATCTTTAAGGTTATAATGGCGGCAGCGGCTCTTCAATATAATTCTGTAACTGATAATGACAGCTTTTTAAATAATGGTAGTATTAAGATAGGCAATCAAACACTGTATAACGATAATAAAGAAGAGTATGGTCCTGAAACAATTTCAGATATATTAAAAAACTCTGACAATGTTGGATTTATAAAGCTGGGCCAGATGATTGGAAAAGAGAATCTTTATAAGTTTGTAAGTGATGCTGGAATTGGTAAAAAAACTAATATAGACTTACCTGGGGAGGGTTCTGGATTAATAAAGGATTTAAAAAGTATTACACCACTTGCTCTTGCTACGATGTCATACGGACAAGGTGTTGCAGTTACACAAATACAATATATGGCCGCGTTTAATGCAGTTGCTAATGGAGGTACATGGATGACACCTCACGTTATGAAACAAATGTTTCATAACGTAGATGGTAAAAAGGTTGTGGACAAGCAATTTGTTAATCTTAACAAAAGAAGTATAATGAGCAGTGATAAAGCAGCAAAATTAAGAACTTATTTGGAAACAGTTGTTAAAGAAGGAACTGGAACTGCCACATATATAGATGGTTATCATATAGCTGGGAAGACTGGAACCGCTAATGAGGTTGATAGTGTCAGTGGAGGTTATAGCAAGGGTAAATATATATCATCTTTTGTAGGCATGGCACCTGCGAGTAATCCAAAAGTAAGCTTAATAGTTACTATAAAAGAACCGAGCTCTTCAAAATATTATGCAGCACAAACAGTTGTACCAGCAGCACGCAAGCTATTTTCAGAATTATTTACAATACTTAATATAGCTCCAGATAACAAATAAGAGGTAGATCACTACCTCTTATTTGAAAATTATTTAATTATTTGTTTTTAGTATTAGTATTGTTTGTATTATTTCAGTTTGCTACTAATAAGCTTTATTCTTCATAACAGATAATAGGAGTTCCTTCTTCTATATTATCAAAAATTATTTTAGCTAAATATATTGGAGCATTTATACATCCATGGCTTCCTCTCGTCTTATATATTTCTCCTCCAAACGAATATCTCCAACTTGCATCGTGTATTCCTATATTTCCAAAAAAAGGCATCCAATAAGTTACTGGAGCTTCATACCCAGGTCCAGTTAATGTTGCTCCCTTTTGTTTATAATTGAGCATATAAGTTCCAATGACAGTAGAATGTCCTCTATTGGGATTTCCCGTTACTACATAACCTTGTGTAATAAGCTTTCCTTTTTTATAAAACCATAAATACTGTCTTGTTATATTAACTTCTACATAAGTATTGCCTATTTCATTTTCTGCCCTATATAAAGCCTTCTGAGTATATATAGGTTCTTTTTCAAATACATTACCAAGTTTTATATTTTCTAATAATGCTTCTGTTTCAGCATCACCATTAATTTGCCATCCATAAAGTCCACCACTAACTTCTACTATTTTACCCATAGAGGTTTTAAAACTTCTTGCTATTCCAACGGTATCATATTTTCTACTCAATTCTCTAACATATTTCCTAACTGCTATTTCACTTATAATCGGTTCTAAATTTTTATCAATACTAAGCCACTCTTTTATTACATTTCCATCTAATATTTGCTTTTCACTTCCAAATTTATAAGTAATTTTTGCTTTCACATACTGATTTAGTGAATTTTTAGTTTCAAGAGTTTTATCAGAACTTAAAGTGAATATTGGATTTTCATAACAAAGGTTTTCATTTAAATCTAATTTTCTAACTCCTTTTAATATGCCTTCTTCTATATCTTCATATAATTCATCTTTAATTATCTTATTTCCACAAATTTCTTCAATAACTTTATATGACCCAAATGCATACTTAAAGTTTACATTTTGAGGTTCTATAATCTTTGTATTTAAACAATTTAATCCATTTATCTTATTTTGTAACTTCTTTTTATTGTATACAAATAAATTTGGAACATTATATTCTCGCTCCTTAAATATTGAATTTAACCATTTAAATGAACTTTTTCTAAGATAAACTTTATCAATGCTATTTTTTTCGTTGTACTCCATCCCTATATCTTTTCCTAATATTTCTTCTATTTCGCCATTTCTTTCTGCGAGCATCAGCTTATAACCTTTAACATAACTTCTAATTATATACTCTGTATCCTCATGTGATTTTAAGGATACATCTATTCCATTTATTACTGTATTAAAAAAGAAATGTTTAGAAAAATATAAGGAAACAAGTAAATATATTAGTAAGATTGAAGCTATTAAAATAATAACATTTCCTGTACCCTTACTATTAAAAAACTTTTTTATATCAACATTCTTCATACGGATTTATCCCTTTCGTCAAAAATTTAAATATATTAACTAATTTATAATATGTTTAAATTTTTGATTTTAAAACTAGATATTTCCAATAAATTAAAATATCCAATAATAAGGTTGTGACGCCATAGCAATAAAACCATATTTAGGGCTAAATAACATTGTAATGTTACAAAGCTATATTCCTACAGAATATAGAAATATAGCTTAATAATTATACATAACTTTATAATTTTACTTTCTATTTTTAATTTCATTATATTCTGTATAATAAGATAATAATCTTTCATAAGAAGCTAACACTTCCTGCGGAATATCTACATGAGCTATAAATCCTTTTCCTTTTGGACCATATCCATTTTCATCATCTCTTAATCTTGGAATTTCCCCCATAATTAAATCAATAAATCTAGCCTTATCCCATAATCCTTTTATTTTATCATTTGCATATTCATAATCGATGCCAGCTACTTTTACTGTAGGTATAAATGGAAAGTAGCTTATAATCAATGTTTTTTCTTGCTCCCAGAATTTTAAAAAAGAGGCATAACTTCTTAATTGCATTGTAGGATCTTGAATTAATATTACAGATTTCGGAATTCGATTTGAGATAAATCGTTTATATCACGTTTTGATAAAAATGTAATAATATTATTAATATCATTTACTATTTCAAGCTCAATTAGATAACTCATTTATAATTCTTTATATAAATGAGAAGCGTCACTACTATCACCAATATGAGTATTATTATTTACTGGCAAAACAACACAACATATTATATAAAATAATATACCCATACCAAAACATAATGTTAAAAGTACCCATGCTAATCTGACGAGTGTAGAATCTATATCAAAATACTCGGCAATTCCACCGCAAACTCCATCTATTTGTTTATCAGTAGTAGACTTATATAATTTTTTTTGCATAATTCTTCCTCCATTTTAAATTTATATTTTAACTCTTACATTATAATCAATCTTTATATTTTAAACAGAGCCTTATATATATATCTTATATTTATTCTTATCTTTTCGTTTAGCTTCATTATAATTTGCTTTTTATCACTTTATAATTATTATAGTATAAATTTGCATAACTATCTATTCTTTTAAGAGACATCTGACAAACTTAAAATACTGTAGTAAAATGAATATGAAAAAAAACTAAATATATCCGCCAATAAAATCAGAATTAGTGAAAGCATAAGAGAATACTTTTGGTTTGTCTTATATTTTTTAAAGTGTTTTATTTACTGTAAATTTTTCTTTTTAATTCTACTATTAGAAATGAATACATATAATATAAGAATATACATTATTAGGAGGATTAGCGATGATTGTAGATATAAGTAAGGAAGAAATGAGTATTATTACTAATGCGATGTCAAATAAAATCATTACCAATACTGAATTTTTGAAGTTTGCTTCATCACAAGAATATGTTGATTCATTAAATAGTGAAATAAGTGGACTACAAAGATTATATGATAAATATACTGTGATGGCAAATTTGATTTATGAATAGTTATACTCCATTTCATTTATATTTTATAATGTAGTGTATTACTACTCGTAATAATAATTCCTGTTTTGCATACCCTTACTACTTCATATTTCACCGTTTACTCACAAACACCAACTCCCTAAAACGTCATCCTTTATTTAGAATCAAAATTCAGTATTTTTTAAAGAAATATCTAATTTACTTTACTTGTATTTTTATAATTTTTTTGGATATGTTATGTTCTTTTTGTAAAATTAAAGGAATATATATCTTTATTGTATAATATAGTTAATAGGCTATTTCATATTGGTAATATATTTCAATTACTTTTTATAATAATAAAATAAAAACTTTATGGAGTTACAGGTATTACTTAGAGTATATGATTTTTTTAAAGGGGATGTATTTATGAGGAAACAATTTTCCGTAAACTTAGGTAATTTGCTATTATCTTTATCAGAAGTAACAAATTCAGCAAATCCTTTGGTTACACAGCATCAACATAGAACAGCATTTATTGCACTTGAGTTAGCGAAATTTTCCAATTTAAAACCGGAAATCACTGAAAACATTTTTACAGCTGCATTATTACACGATATTGGTGCAATAACAGTTGAAGAAAAAATAGCTATTCATAATTTTCAAAATATAGATGAAAATATTCATACCATAAGGGGAGAATTATTATTAGAACAAATACCATGGTTAAGAAAGATTTCCAAAATAGTAAGAAATCATCATAGAAACTGGAATGATTGGGAAGAAGGCATAGAAAATCCAGTAGTTTTTTCATCCCAAATCATCTTGTTATCTGATTATGTGGAGAGGCTAATAGATATAAATAAATATATTTTGCATCAAAGTAATGATATAGTAGAAGTAATAAAAAAAATAGAAGGAACAATTATCAATAAAAAGATAGTAGATTATTTCGTTGATTTATCTAAAAGAGAGGAATTTTGGTTAGATCTAACTTCTCCACGTCTATATTCATTACTATTAAACAATGGTCAATTTAACAATATACAAATAGAATTGAATGATGTATCATTAATATCTAATTTATATCGAGATTTAATAGATTTTAAGTCTCCATTTACTGCTACTCATACATCAGGCGTATCTGAATGTGCTGTAAATTTATCTGAATTATTTGGGCTAGCAGAATTTGACGTAAAGTCAATGAGGATAGCAGGAAATTTTCATGATGTAGGAAAATTGGTTATACCAAACAGTATCCTTGAGAAACCTGGCAAATTAACTGTGGATGAATTTGCAATTATGAGATGCCATACATATCACACCTTCAATACGTTAGATTCAATTGGTGGATTGCGTCGAATAGCTGAGTGGGCTGCCTATCACCATGAAAAATTAGATGGAAGTGGTTACCCCTTTCATCTTACTAAAGAAGAAATTGGGACCGGCTCTAGAATAATGACTGTTGCCGATATATTTACTGCAATATCCGAAGATAGGCCTTATAGAAAAGCAATGGATAAAGATGAAATTTATAAAATAATAAAAAAACAAACAGACGAAAAATTATTGGACAAGCGGATTGTTGAATTACTATTTGACAACTATGAAGCTATAAATACACAAGTAAAATCAAAACAATCAAAAGCATTAAATTTTTACCAAAAACGATTTCTGTCAATAGTTGATGAGATCAATCGTAAAAAAATCAAATAATTTTTTTATGTAAATAAAGATTGTATATTAATTATTTAGCACAAATCGCCATTCGAGGGGAGGGTATTATATAAAAAAAATAGAGGATTACACCCCCGATGAATTGGTTGCATTAACATCAACAATAGGAATTTTAATTAGTCATAAATTAAATATTATCCAAAGACTTGTTGTAGCCAGTCTCCTTTCTGGTATAGCTCAGGTCCTTGCTATAACTGCAACTCAAGAAAATCTCATAGCAAACCCAGATAATTTAGATATTGATTTAGACAGTACCAACAATGATTTACAATCGCAAATAAATGTACTTAAGAAACATATTAAGAAATTAGAGGACGATAAAAATATTTAATTAAGGGTTAATAATATTTAGTTACTAAAAGCTACAATAAAAACATAATTTTCTTGTAGCTTTTAGTTTTTTTAAACTCTTATATTTTTAGAATTTAAATATAGAAATTGTTAATTGATAGTGTCATTTTTATGGTGTTTTATGAAGACATAACCCCTTAACCGCTTCTTGAATTTCTATTAAATTTTTGCCAATGCTACTTTGCACAGCTACAACAATAGCTCCCTCTACTAAAGCTGAATCAAGAATTTTAACTTTTGTCTGCATTTGTTCAGAAAGAGTTTCAATAGCCATCTGTGCATTCATATATGCACTGCCAAGGTCAAATAATATAACTACACCATCTTCTGAATATACTTTATTAATTGCTAAAATGATTTTTTCTATATCCGTTCCAATTTCATTCTCTTTAGTCCCTCCCGCAGCTACAATATTAATATTGTCAACCATTTGAAGTGCTAACTCTTTTACTCCTTCAGCCACCTTGCTACTATGTGAGATTATTACGATTCCTACCATACTACACCAGTCCTTCCTTCATGCTTTTTACTTCTTCGTATATAGTATTTAATATTAAATAGCTAGAAGTTGCACCTGCATCTTGGTGACCAATACTTCTTTCCCCGAGATAACTAGCCCTACCCTTTGTAGCAATTATGGTTTTTGTATATTCTACGCCTTTTAAAGCTGCATCTTTCGAAGCCTTGAGCATATCCATTGAGGTTAAACCAGATTTTAGAGTTTCTTTTAATGCATCAATAGCTGGTGCAATGGCATCAATCATTGTTTTTTCTCCTATTTCAGCTTTACCGCGCATCATGACTCCACCTAAAGCAGCTTCCAATATTTTAATAAAATCTCCAATATCTATATTTTCTTTCCCATTAACTTCTCCTGCAGCTTTCATAAATGCTGTTCCATATAGTGGTCCTGATGCTCCCCCTACATTTGAAACTAAAGCCATTCCAGTTTTTTTAAGAATCTCTCCAATATCACATCCATTATTATCCTTTAGTTTATCTTTAACCGCAATGAACCCTTTATTCATGTTAATTCCATGATCTCCATCGCCTATAGCCGCATCTAATTCACATAAATAACCCTTATTTTCTTCAATTACACTTGCTATCTTATTTAATATTGAAATTACTTGTAATCCCGAAATGCTCATTTTCATCCTCCTCTATAACACTTTTAGTGCAGGTGTATCAGCCGGTGCATCTAAAAGAACCTTTAACTCATCATCAAGTTTTAATAATGTAATTGAAAATCCTGCCATTTCAAGAGCGGTCATATATTCACCAACAAAAGTTCTATAAACTTTAACTCCCTTTTCTTCTAAAATCTTATGAACCTTTCTATTAGCAATATATAGCTCCATTAAAGGTGTAGATGCAAGTCCATTAACCATAACTGCTACTTCATCACCTGCCTCTAATGGCATATCAGCTAATATTTTTATTAGAAGTTGATCAACTATCCCATCAACAGGTTTGAGAGTTTCTCTATGGGTTCCCGGCTCTCCATGTATACCTATACCAATTTCAACTTCATCTTGGCCTAAGCTAAAATTAGGTTTACCTGCTGCAGGAACTGTGCAGGGCGCCAACGCCATTCCCATACTTCGTACATTTGCTATTACCTTTTGTGCAACTGCCTTAACTTCCTTAAGACTTGCTCCTGTTTCTGCTTTTGCTCCAGCTATTTTATGTACAAGTACTGTTCCGGCTATTCCTCTTCTTCCAGCCGTAAAAAGACTATTTTCAACTGCTACATCATCATTAACCACAACAGTTTCAACTATTATTCCATCCATTTCAGCCATTTCACTAGCCATTTCAAAATTCATTATATCTCCCGTATAGTTTTTAACCACTAAAAGAACTCCGCATCCAGCACTTACTGCTTTTATAGCTTCATATATTGGATCCGGAGTTGGAGATGTAAATACTGCTCCAGCCACTGCTGCATTTAACATTCCCATCCCTACATATCCTCCATGTGCTGGTTCATGTCCACTTCCGCCACCACTAACTAATGCAACCTTTCCAGATATAGGTGAATTTTTTCTAACAAGTACATCTGCATTTTCAAGTTTTCTAACATACTGTGGATGTGCCATTACTATACCCTCAAGCATTTCCTCTACAACAAATTCTGGATTGTTAATTAATTTTTTCATTTACAATCGCCTCCGTTTAATAAAAAAACTTAGTATACCTTATATATTCGACATAATAATTAACATTCCTTCAAGATAATAAATTACAAGTTGTAGTAATTTATTTCAATTAATTTAAATGCTTAAAGTTACAATGCAAATCAAGGAAGAATTGAAGAAACCTTTCTTTTAATAAATATAAGGGTAGATTTAAAAGTTTAGTAAGGGGTATATTATTGTATAAAATAGTTAAACATAATAATAACTATAAAAAACAAACTACGAGAATAGCTATAATGCATGAGAAAATATCAAATGATATTATCGCAATAACCATATTTTATAATGATAGTATTATATTTTATGTAAACAAAAGTAAATAATACAAGCAATTGTCAGATAATTGACAAATCATTAACCGAATGGTATCATACATAAGCGTATCAATAAATTACTAATTAAATTTTAGGGGGAGTCTTAATGAAAAAAACGTTAAAGAAAAAATTATTTTCAATATTGTTAGTTTCGATTTTTACTGCATCTTTAGTTGGCTGTAGTAGTGACAATAACGCAAAAAAGGACCAAACAGATACTACTTATACTGGAACACTTGAAGGTGCCTTGAAAGATTATACATATAAAACAGGAACTTCTGGTACATATGGTCCATTTTCTTATTTTGATACTGACGGAAAAACCTTAATAGGTTTTGACATGGATTTTCTTCATGAATTGCAAAATCTTTTAGGCTTTAAAATACAAGATGGCAAGGCACAAGCAATGGACTATAGTCCGCTTACCACATCCATTGCTGGAGGTAAACTTGATATTGTTATGGCAGCACTTTGTGCAACAGACGAAAGAAAAAATGCAATGAATTTTACTGATACATACTATAATGCAGGCCTGTCTGTAATTATTAATAAAAAAACTAGTCCAAAGAAAATAACAGGAATTGACAGCCTTAAGAGTGGAAAATATAAAATTGCAGTACAAAAGGGAGATGCTAGTCATCTGTACCTGACTGCCGCTAACTTACCTGCAGGAAGTATTCAAGTACACGATTCTATTACAACAGTCCTTCAATCACTTGAACAAGGCAAGGTAGATGCAATGGTTTATGATGCACCTGGTACTTCCTACTATATTAAAAATAAAACAGACTCAAACCTTGAATTGGTTGGAGATCTGTTTGCAAAGGATCAAGCACCTTATGCAATTGCAATTTCTTTTGATGCTTCTAAAGAAAATCCTAAGTTATTAAGTATTATGAACCAAGCAGTAAAAAAATTAAAAGATGATGGCACAATTGCTAAATTAGAAAAAAAATGGCTTGATTAATGTATCTACATAAAATTTAGAAAATCGGCTTTTTCAAGAAATTCATGCAAATGCCTAAGTTTCATTGCAAATCATGGATTAATTGAAGAAGCCTTTGTTTTAATAAAAATCGAGATAGCTTTAATAGTTAAGAAAGGGGTATATTATGGATTTAAGTTTTCTAAATGTATTGTTCCCTATGCTTCTTAGGGGATTTAAAATAACGCTGATGATTTCAGTATTCGGCATTGTGATTGGATTTGTGCTAGGTTGTATTTCTGGCTATGCACTTCAGTGTAAAAATAAATTTGCAAAGTTTATCGCTAATATATATATATGGATTATTCGTTCTACACCTATAATTGTGCAAGCTTTATATATATACTTTGTTATACCAGAAATTACAGGTATAGATTTGGATCCCAATACCTCAGGAATTATAGTTATATTTTTGAATTCTGGAGCATTTATTGCTGAAATAGTACGTGGTGCTCTAGAAGGGATTGATCCTGGTCAGGAAGAAGCAGGGTTGTCACTTGGTCTTACACACTATCAGACTCTAATGCACATAATTGTTCCTCCTGCTTTTCGCTCAATGTTACCAGCTTTATTCAATCAGTTTATTATTTCTGTTAAGGACACGGCAATACTTTCAATAATTGTTGTAAATGAAATAACAAAACAAATCCAAAATTATGCAGCATTAAGTTTTAACACTATACAGGCTTATACTGCCGGCGCTATCTTCTATATGATGATAATTTCAGTTCTTATTATCATACAAAAACAAGTTGAAAGGAGGATTAAATGATGAATGTTTTACTAAAAGTAGATAAGTTATCTAAAAACTTTGGTGATTTAGAAGTTCTTAAAGATATTAACCTAGAAGTTACCGAGGGTGAGGTTATTTGCATTATCGGTCCTTCTGGTTCAGGTAAAAGCACCTTGCTTCGTTGTATTAACCAGTTGGAGTTACAGTCTGGTGGAAATATATATTACAAGGATAAAAATATTGGTAATAATGGTCATGATCTGAGAAAATATCGTGAAGAAGTTGGTATGACGTTTCAAAATTTCAACTTGTTCCCTATGAAAAGTGTTCTAAAAAATGTTATGCTTGCACCAGTTTTAACCAAGAGACATTCGAAAGGTAAAGCTGAAGAAAAAGCACTTGAATTACTTGAAAAGGTAGGGCTAGCAGAGAAAGCACATTCAATGCCTTCTACGCTGTCTGGTGGTCAGCAACAGCGTGTTGCAATAGCTAGAGCGCTTGCAATGGAGCCAAAGGTTTTACTTTTTGATGAACCTACATCTGCATTGGATCCGGAGCTTGTTGGAGAGGTTCTTGAAGTAATGAAGAACCTGGCCAATGATGGTATGACTATGATAGTGGTAACTCATGAAATGACCTTTGCAAAAGAAGTTTCAGATAGAGTTGTTTTTATGGATGATGGATACATTGTTGAAGAAGACATTCCAGAAGAAATTTTTACAAATCCTAAAAATGAACGAACGAAAACTTTCCTTTCAAGAATAATTGGAGATGAAAATGCATGAAAAGATATTGTGTAACAATCAATCGACAATTTGGAAGTCTAGGTAGATCAATTGCAAAAGAAATATCTGAAATACTTGGAATACAGTATTATGACAGGTATATCGTTGAGGCTACGTCAAAAAAGTTGAATATTCCTATATCCACTATCAGCATGATTGAAGAAACACGTTCTAAATCAAGTTTTTCCAATGTGATGTCTCCTTTAGGTAACATTTCAACAGCTAATCAAAATAAGATATTTGATATCCAGAGGAGGATAATACTAGATTTAGCTGATAAAGAATCATGCATTATTGTTGGTAGATGTTCGGATTTCATTCTTAAAGATTATAAAGACTGCTTAAATATATTCACATTTGCTCCAAAAGAGGCACGTTTTAAAAACTGTGTGAACATATTGAATATGAAACCAGCTGAAGCAGAACGCATGATTACAAAAGTTGACAAAGCAAGAGATTCCTATTATAGATGTTATGCTGGTTATTCTAACGAATCTACTAAGCAGAGACATATAATGATTGATAGTAGTTTGCTTGGCGTTCACGGCACAGCACAGGTTCTGGCTGAGATGATAAAAAAACGATTTAATCTTAGTACTTAAAGTAGAAAATAATCAAATTATACAAATATAATGGTAAATTTAGTAGCCATTTTAGAGAAGTAACTTAAGCTACTTCTCTAAAATGGCTTTCTATATATTTATTCAGAAGGATATAAAAAATTAAATTGTCTCATATAATTTCTACTTATAGTTATTGATTCTTTTATTGAGTCAAGCGAATCTTCAAAAGCCTTATCTTCTACTTCTATACAAGCAAATCCTTTATACCCGATGTCCGTTAAAGCTGATACATATTTACCCCAATCTACATCTCCGAGTCCTACAAGTTTTGGTGAGATGTATTGTAGTGGCGTAGCCATAATACCCACGTCATCAAGTTTATCTTTGTATATTTTTATGTCCTTGAAATGCACATGGAATATTCTATCTTTGAATTCATATATAGGTTTTATATAGTCTATTTGTTGCCATATAAAGTGAGATGGGTCATAATTCAATCCAAAATTACGACTTGGTATTAACTTAAACATCTTTCTCCATATATCAGGAGTTGTAGCAAGATTCAATCCACCAGGCCATTCATCCTTTGTAAAAATCATAGGACAGTTTTCAATAGCTATTCGAACATTATTTTCTTCTGCAAACTTAATTATAGGAGTCCAAACTTCCTTGAATTTAATAAGATTTTCTTCTACAGTCTTATTTTTATCCCTACCTATAAATGTTGTAACAGTTTTAACTCCAAGTATATTTGCTGCTTTAATTATCTTTTTAATATGTTCTACATAAAATGTACTCTTTTCAGCATCAGGGTCTAAAGGGTTAGGATAATACCCAAGTGCAGAAATCTCAACTCCTTTTAATTTCGTATAGTCATTAATATACGCCGCTCTTTTTTTATCCATACCATCAACATCAATATGTGTTACACCAGCATATCTTCTTTATGCCTTTCCTACTGGCCAACACATCATTTCAACACAAGAAAATCCATTCTCAGAGGCATAATTAATTACTTCCTCAAAACCTAAATCTCCCAATATGGCGCTAACAAATCCTAGTTTCATCATAACTACCTCCTTCTTTTTAATAGTTTACAGTAATTTTTTGTCCGGTTTCCTCTGATTTATATGCCGCCTGTAACAACCGAGTTAACGAAATCGCTTCATCCATTCCTAAGGTTATTGCCTTTTTTTGTGTAATTCCCTCAACCCATTGAATTAGTGGACTAGGAAGTGAATCAGGCAAATTTTTCTGGGTAACCCACTTCCCATCTGTATCACCATTTGCATAACTAACACCATCTCTTACAATGAGGGAACCGGTAGTCCCACTAACTTCAAGAGTTAGTGGTGTATAAACAGAAACAAAACTTGTTTCTGCTACACCAATAGCACCATTTTGGAATTCAAATACCGATACTGCATTGTCTTCAACTTGTCTATTAGTTATTTTTGTAAAAGTCGCATTAACATTTTTTGCTTTACCTAAGAGCCATTCTAATAAATATACAGTGTGAGTTCCTAAGTCAATCATTGCTCCCCCACCACAATTCTCTTTATTATAAAAACTCTCAGGCAACCAATTTGCGGTGCTTCCATTATGTGCATTTCGTACCCTTGCATATGTTATATCACCTAATGCTCCACTTTCAACCATTTGCTTTGCAAAAATCATTTCTCCCTTACATTTATGAACAAATGCAATTGAAAATTTAACATTGTTTCTTTCAACTACCTCTTTTATTTTTATACAATCATCAACTGTAAGTGCAAGAACCTTTTCTGTGAAAATATGTTTCTTAGCATTAGCAGCCTTAATAATTAACTCTGTATGCATAACTGTTGGAGAATTGATAACAACACCTTCAATAGAATCATCTTTCAAGAGCGTATCATAATCTTCAATAAATTCGCAGTTTAATTCATTTGCCCATTTAAGTCCTGCTTCTTTATTTTCATCCCACACTGCTATTATTTCACATTGTGGTAATTCCATAATTTGTTTTGCATAGTCTTTAGCATGCACATGCCAAGAACTTATCATTGCAATCTTCATATATTATTCACCCCACTTTTCAGATTAAAACTTTTCTATATTTCAACATGAACCGCAGATGAAGTTTCACTAGAAACAAATGCTGCTTCCATTACCTTTATAACACGCATTGCTTGCTGTGGTGTTATTTTAAGTGGAGCTTTTCCTTCAATAGCATCTAGTAGACCATCATATACAACTGTTAAATTATCTACAACATCCATAGGTTCTGATAAAATTATTTCTTCTATGGAATTTGCGTTTCTAGGTGCCATAGTTTTAGTAGGTCCAGCTTTGGTATAAACAATTTCATCCACCCAAACACTTTCTTTATCTATACACCTTACTATTTTTCCATCACAATCCCAATTATCTATTTGAAGTGTTCCTTTTTTTCCAAGAACATACCATCTTGGATGTGTTATATAGTTATTCGTAGATACCTCAATATGAGCCGTTAATCCACTTTCAAATGTCAATGTAAGACGGAAGTTATCTTCCACATCACTGTACTCAATATTATACATTTTACAAAATACATTAGTAACCTTCTGATCAATCATATACAGCATTTGATCAATTAAATGCACTCCCCAATCTACCATCATGCCTCCACCAAGTTTTTTAATAGTTCTCCACCCAGTCGGCATTCCTCTTGATCCCTCAACCCTTGATTCTATAGCGTACACATCACCGAGCAAACCTTCTTCAACACTTCTTTTCATCAAAATGAAGTCCTTATTTGTTCGTCTATTTTGATCAATAGTAAATATTTTTTTATATTTAATAGATGCATCTATTACTTCCTCAAGTTCTATTGAAGTTAGAGTTACAGGTTTTTCACTAATAACATGTTTTCCTGCTTTCATTGCCTCAATTAATAGTTCTTTATGCACCTCATTAGTTGTAGCAACAAGAATTATATCAATTTCAGGATCAGAGAATAACTCGTCTTTTGATTTATATGCCTTAAGACCTTGCTTTTCTGCAAACTCACATCTTTCTGGATTAATATCAAATACGCCTTTTATATTAAGTCGTTCGTATTCTTTAAGAGATTTAAAATGATACTCAGCCATACCTCCAAAACCAATAATTCCTAAATTAACCATTATTAATACACCTACCTATTCATTATATTTTCGAACGATTTTTGCATATTATTCATGCTTGTACCTATAAATTCTTCCTGTTCATATACAAAATCCGTTTCTTTTGCTAAATCAATAAGATATTTGAAATCAATTATTCCACTACCTGCGTCTACATTTCTTCTTGTTTCATTATTCTCTAATTGCTTTAGGTGTATTACCGGACAACGAGATATATTTTTTTTCATATAATCATTAACGTCAAGTCCCGCATACGCAATCCAAAACACGTCCGGCTGCTGTTTTACATACCTTAAATCTACATTATTGAAAAGAACTTCTAGTGGATACTGTCCATTATCCATCTTAAATTCGTGAGCATGGTTATGATAAGCAAACATTAGTCCAGCTTTTGCACTTTGCTCTCCTATCTTATTGAACAATTCTGCATGCTCAAGCGCACTTTCGATTGTATTTATTTCAGCATGTGGGCAAACGATATATTTTGCACCTAAAGTATTAAGATAATCAAGTTCAGCGTTTAGATTGTCTTTAAGGCTGTCTATTCCAACATGTGCTGACAGAGCAGTTAGATTAAGCTCTTTAAGTTTTTTATTCATATCTTTTGCCAAAATATCTTTGTACCCTGCAAATTCGACACCTGTATAACCTATTTTAGCTATTTCATCAAGTGCTCCAAAAAAATCTTTGCTTGTATAATCTTGAACAGACCATAACTGTGCTGATAATTTATTTAACATATTTTTATCCTCCTAATTATTAAAATATATAACTTTACCTGTATTTGCTGATTCATATATCGCTTCAAGAATTTTAGAAACAATATATGCTTCATATGGTTTAACAACAACCTCAGTATCATTAATGATAGAGTCAATCCAACGTTTAGCTTCAACTATTGGTGGTGTTTCAGCAACGCCATCATAAAAAGCAACTCCACCAGCACTCAAATCAGGTTTAATTTCAATAAGTTTACCGAATTCATCTTTATTTATGCTAAGACCGTTTTTAATTTGTGCTCCCGCTTTTGATCCGCAAAGAACAGTGGTTCCCTCTGAGATAGGCTCTATGGTATTAAGTGCCCAACTTGATTCAAGTATAATTGTAGCTCCATTTTCCATTACAATAAAACCAAAAGCAGAATCCTCTACAGTATTTTCTTTTACGTCCCATGGTCCCCAAGGATTTCCACAATCAGGATCTAGTATTTTCTTATATTTTGTACCAACAACCATTTTGGGTTTGTAATTATTCATCATCCAGAGTGTAAGGTCAAGTGAATGAGTACCGATATCTATAAGAGGTCCTCCACCTTGTTCTTCTTCATTTAAAAATACTCCCCAGGTAGGTGTACCACGACGCCTTATCGCAGTTGCTTTAGCAAAATATATTTCGCCTAAATCTCCACGATCTATAGCTTTTTTTAAATACGTACTTTCTGCTTTATGTCTATGTTGATATCCTATTGTTAGTTTTTTACCTGTTTCCTTCGCCACATTAACCATTTCTAATGCATCAGCTGCTGTTTTAGCCATTGGTTTTTCACACATAACATGTTTACCTGCTTTTAAAGAAGAGATTGATAATTTTGCATGTGATTTATTTGGAGTAAGAACATGAATAACATCAATAGTTTTATCTTGTAATAGTTCATTGTAATCAGTATAAACCTTTGCATTAGGGCAACCGTATTCTTTTGCTGCCTTTTCTGCTTTTTCTAATACTAAATCACAAAATGCTACCATTTCCACATTTGATAACGCTTTCAATGATGGCATATGTTTTCCATTTGCAATACCACCGCAACCTATAATTCCTATTCTTATTATTTTCTTTTCGTTTGTCATAATATTGTCCTCCTAAAACTCATCTAATTATTATTTTCTTATAATAATAAATTACCACAATTACATATTATATGATATAATAAATTTGCAATAAAAGTATTAAATATTTGTCATAATAAAAGAGGTAATTTATATGGAAACATTTTATGAAGAAAAAACTAGTTTAAATGAGGGCATACTATATCCTTTTGAATGCCACATTCAAAAGGGTTTAGGTAGAGGCACCCTCGCAAATGCCCATTATCATTATTATATAGAATTACTGTATTGTGTGTCAGGTAAAGCACAAGTGTTCATTGCAGGTAAAAGTTATGACTTTTATGTAGGTGATATGGTTTTAATTAATTCAAGAGAAGTACATTCCGTTTATAAAACATCAGAGGATACAGTTGAATATATAGTGGTAAAATTCGATCCAAATGTTTTATATTCAACATCTATAACTGTTTTTGAAACTAAATATGTATTTCCTTTTACTTTAAATAAATCCACCCATCAAAAAGTTTTTACTAAAGACGAAATAAAAGATACTGATATTCCAAGACTTCTTAATGGAATTTTTATAGAGTATAATAAAAAAAAATATGGCTTTGAAATGGCAATTAGAAATAATATCGGCGGGGTATTTTTACTAATACTTCGTATTTGGTATGATAAGGGTCTTGACTTAAACATAAATACTAATATAAATGAAAACACTTTAAAAAAATTACAATTTATTTTTGATTTTGTTGATAAAAACTACATGTTTGGCATATCAGCAGAGTCTGTAGCATCTACTTGTAATATGAGTTATAGCTATTTCTCAAGATTATTTAAGGCTTCAGTTGGAAAATCTTTTAGTAAATATATAAACTATGTAAGAATAACAGAGGCAGAAAAATTGTTACTTTCAAGCAATTTAAATATCACTGAGATTGCTATGGAAATTGGATTCACATCTTCTAGCTATTTTATCCAACAATTTAAACATTATAAAAATATATCACCTAAACAATTCAAAATAAAATTTAATTTATATGATAAATAATAATATAAATTCCATTAATTAGTTGTTAAAAGATGTTATTTTAAAAAATAATTCCTTTAAAACAAATAGCTTCCCCTTAGTAATAAAGAGGAAGCTATTTGTTACCCTGTCACTACACCCACTTTAGGTAATTTATTAAGTATATTTGAAGCACCATGACAAGTATTAAAACTCTCCGTTGCTTCAGTTCCAGCCGCTACACCATTGTGGATGCCACCAGCCCAAACTGAGCTTACATCATATACTATTCCATTTACAGCTACATAGGCAGCATTGCCACCTTTACCATTATATTTTGATAATTCCTCTAATGTGAATGTCTGCTGTCTTTCACCAATATCTTCAAAATTATCTGTATTCATATTTCTGTATCTGTTATACATTATGTTTTCTTCGTTATTATAGTCTTGACTTGCTTCTACTTCTCGCAATTCTTTATAGAAATCTGCAATTTCCATAAAACCTTCAACTCTTGCCTCATTTTCAAATTGTTTATATAGCTTAGTACTTTCAAAAGCCTCTACTTTTGCAGAATCCATCAAATTGTCGGCTGTGCTTTTATTCATCTTAAGAAACTTATCAAAAACCACCCTCGCATGAGCTTTTTCATTGTTTGCCGTAGCTTGGAATATAGAGGCTACATACTCATATCCTTCTTTTTCTGATTTTTCTGCATAAAATGTGTATTTATTTCTAGCTCTAGACTCACCTGCAAAGGTTCTTAGAAGATTTCTTTCTGTTTTACTACCATCTAATTGCATCCCTATTCCTCCATTAAGTAATTTATCTTCTTGATTATTTTATTCATTATATTTTTTAATGTTACTCAACAATCTGAGGATAAAGAATAATGGATAGCACTTAACAAAGGTTTACATTTAATACATATCTTACTTAGTTGCTTCTTTATTATTTCTTGTTTCTCCAGGAGTTTTACCCGTTATTTTTTTGTAAGCTTTATAAAAATAAGAAATATTGACAAAACCAACTGAACTTGCTATATCCTCTATAGATATTTGTGAATGTTTAAGGAGTAATGTTGCTTTTTCTATCCTCTTACTAATAAGGTAATCAGAAAAAGTAAGCCCTGTCTCCTTTTTAAAAAGCCTGCTAAAGTAGCTTGTATTCATATTTATATATTGAGACATTCCCTCACAAGTGATGTGTCGTTGCAAATTCACCTCTATATAATTTAATACAATTATTATATCAGGTCTAAAATTATTATCAAATTTACAACTTATTTCCTGAGTGTAAACTAGTATGGCATTTTTTACTGATTGTATACATCCTTCCATAGTATCAAATTCACTTACACAATTTATAACTATTCCACTTTTATTTGCTTCAGATTTTATATCAATAATTAAATCATTAAAAAGTTTTTTAACAGTGCTGGGTAAATAATTTAGTTTTATTGATTCTAGTGATATACTATCAATGAAACACATCATCTTTTCATAATTATTTGTAAATAATATATTAATCCAGTCATTATTATATTTATTATATAAAGCGTCACCTTCACTCCATTTTTTATACTTTCCACTTATTATGCTCGAATCACCAGTATAAAAATATTCGTCTCTTAATATTTTACAATCATTTAAGGCTTTACTTATCTGGAATAAATTATTATACTCACCACTTATGCAAATAGATACTTCAATGTTCAAATAATCACTTATACATTTTTGATATTGGTGCAGCTTATAATTTAAAAAATTATCCACTGAACTACTGTTTGCTATATCCCTCCAAAATAATATGAGTTTTGTATCGTTACTATAATCAAAATAACTATAATTATGATAGTCTCTAAATATATCATCAAAAATATTTTGCATTGAAAAATATAGCAACTTTTCATTTTGGATCTTTGAATTTATTATATTATGATTAAAATTATCTATATATAGACTAAATAGAACATACACATTATCTGGTAATTTTATCTTCATAGTTTGTGCCTTTTTATAGATGTGTAAAACATCATTACTTTCTTCACAAGTATGATTTATTATTTCCATTAATAAATTTTGTTTTAATGTTTCCTTATTATCATTTATTAGTTCATCAGTTCTTAATATCTCTGTATTTAAATTATTTTCATGTTCAATACTTTCTTTTAGTCTTAATAAAACTTCAATAAGACTTTCTTTTGTAAGCATATATTTAACAATATAATCATAAGCTTTTATGTTTAGTGCTTGTTTTGCATTACTAAAGTCTTCATGACAAGTTAATATTATATACTTTATATCAGGGACTATATCTTTAGCTTTGTTTATTAAGTCAAACCCATCCATTTCTGGCATAGTTATATCCGTAATTATAACTTCTGGTTTATACTCTTCTATAATATCTAGCGCTTTATCACCATTTTCTGCTACACCAATAACAGTATATCCATATTGCTTCCAGTCTATTATATCCTTAAGCCCAATTAGCATTTCTATATCATCATCTATAATAATAACTTTAATCATATGGCCTCCCTATATTTATAAGGGCAAATAAATATTCACGGCGGTTCCCTTATCAACCTCACTGTTAACATCCAATCCATAGTTTTCTCCAAAATAAAGTTTAATCCTCTCATCTACATTATTTAGCCCTATGCCTGAGAACTTAATTCCCTTTGTTTTCACTTTATGTATTCCTAAAGTGTTATTAAAACCTTTACCATTATCCATTATTCTAATAACACATTTGCTATTACTCTTTGATACCTGTATCGTTATATTAATTTTATTTTTTTGACCAACAGCACCATGTATTATTGAATTTTCTACAATAGGTTGAAATAAAAGTCTGGGGATTTTATAATCTTCTAGTTCATCGCATATACTATAATTAAAACTAATATCTATAGCATGCCTCATATTTAAAATTGATAAATAATTAGTTACATTGTCAATTTCCTGCTTAATTGAAATTAGTTCGCCCTCTTTATTCACCGTCATCCTTAAAAGTTTAACTAATGAAAGTACCATATCCGCAGCTTTTTCATTGTTATTATTTATTGCAGCCCATCTTATAGAATTTAGCGTATTAAATAAAAAATGTGGGCTTATCTGTGCCTGAAGCATATCCAATTCACAAGATCTTTTCCTTTTTTCTTTCTCCATATTTTCATCTACGAGATTTTTTATATCAACTTTCATATTAGAAAAACTTCTTTGTAATATGCCTATTTCATCTTTTCTATTAATTTTAATTTTATTATCATAAGGCTCCAAATCAATATTTTTCATTTCTACCACCAACTGATTTAGAGGTGTAGATATATTTTTACTAATAATCCAAGCTGCAATTGTAAATATTAAAATACATCCAAAGTAAATGAAGAGTAGCTTATTCCTTTGCTTAATTACAGGACCGCTAACCATACTATAGGACTTAATATCAACTAAAAAGTAGTTCATATTTGATAACTTGTAATATGTTATTAATTCCTTTTTACTATTAATTTCCTCATTAATAAAATACCCTTTTTTACTTTGTGGTATTTCACATTTAAAGATGTCCTTAAAATTTTTACCTATATACTTATCATCGTAACCTGAAATTATAATACCCTCACTTATAATAAGTCTTCTAGCATCTTCTTCATTTGCAAGTATTATATGTCTAATATCTTTTTCAGGTATACTTTCCAGAAAAACTCCATATTTATTACCCCCTCCTGTAATGAGGTCCTTTTTTAGTGTTACTACATAAGGAAACTGTGCCTTCTCTGAATCCATGTAATTTTTCTCTATATTTATCCACTCTATTTTATAATTCGAAGTGATATTATTCTTATAATACTCATTTAAATACATATTTTCTTCCCAAAGACTTTGTTCCCAATTAGAATATTCTATCCCGTTTGAAGTTAGTATGGTAAAATATATTTTAGTTCCAAAATTAATATCTATTATATTCTTAAAAAACTTATCAAATTTATCTTTAGATTGTAAATTATATCTCTTATCATTTTTAGATAATAAAAAATTTGATACATCTAACTCATCATTTGTATGAATAGCCGTAGCTACCATGTTATTGAAGACATTGTCTACATCCTTTGATATTATATTCAAAGAATTTATTGTATCTTTATATGTATTATTTATCATTATATTTCTAATCGAATCATAAGAAATATAATAAGTAAACATAAGTGGCAACACTATTATAATACTAAAGCATAATATTAGTTTACTAAATAAATTTAATGATTTTATTTTTCTAGTAAATGTATTTATCATATTAAAAAACACCATCCATATTTATAAAATTAATGCCTATTCATTCTATTATAGCCCAAAATAACATTAAGCAATAGTTTATAATATTTTTTCTAATATTTTATATGGAAAGACTTTAAAGTTACCACGTAAATGGTAACTTTAAAGTCTTTCTTGTGTTTATTTAGTTTTCATTTGATCATATCTATTATTAATATTTTCCACTAATTTATCAAGACTTTGAGAACCTATTAAATACTTTCCACATTCTTCATTCACCATATCTGAAACTTGTACATTTTCTTTGATAAGAATATCAGCATTTTCTATAAAGTTTCCTTTGAATTTAGGATTATTTAAAACTTTTTTTAGAGATTCAACATCATAATATTTTTTGTCATCCCCAATGATTTCATCGGATACTTTACCCTTATCTTGATCAACTGCACAAGTAAATCCCGTCATTGGACCTATTTTCGAACGGTTCTCTGCATAAAAACTTAAAAATTTATATGCTTCATCTTTATGCTTACTTTTTGCGCTTATACCAAAAGAATGACGAGTTAAAGTAGTCTGTCCCTCAACGCCATCTTCAAATTTAGGTAATGGAGCAAAAGCTGTTACAAAATCATGAGGGTATTTTTCAACATTTTTTATTTCTGAAGTCATCCATTCTCCTGTTGGGAGCATAGCAACTTCTCCATTAAAGAAAAGGCTTCTATAAGCCAAATTCATTGACTTTGCTTGTGCATAAGGAACTTGTGTTTTATCATTATTTTCTAAATCGAATCTGTATTTCATCCAATCCTTAAACATAGGCTTATCAACTAAAAGTTTACCACTTTTGTCATATAACAAATTAATATCATTCATAGAGTAAATACCCATTTTGTTATAATCTACCCAGGTATGCATGTAAGAACCAAACACCTTGCTTGACCCCTCACCGCTTGTAAGCTTTTTAGCATATTCCCTATAATCGTCCCAAGTCCAATCTAAAGGCGGAACAGGAAGTCCTGCTTTATCTAATAAATCTTTATTAAGAAGCACAAACCAGGCTGTTTCGAAGGTGGATATTGTATACATTTTACCTTTTATTGTTAATGGATATTTATATTTATCCTCATATTTAATTCCTTCTTTTTTGAAGTGATCATCTAATGGCTCCATAAGACCAGCATTACTCCAATTTACTATTTCCTCCTCTCCCGCAGATCCCAAAATATCAACATCATTGTTACCTGCCATTAGAATTGTATTCATCTTTTGGACATAATCATTGTTATTGTTATCTGTAGGATATATATAGTTTATTTTTATATTTTTATTTTTCTCCTCAAAAGCCTTTTTAATATTGTCCTGCTGCTCAGTATATCCTGATTTTTCCCATGTATAAAAATTTAGAGTCACTGTTTCAGTGTCCGTTTTCGAGGTATTTTTTTCCTTAGCACTACTACATCCTGATAAAACTCCCGTACATATAACCGTAACTGCTAATAATGATATTATTCGCTTACTAAACTTTGTCATATAGTTTCCCCCTTAAAATATGTTTATATAAAATACTAGATTAATGCAAATTATTCTGATACATATTTAATTTGAACATAAATCTAGTAAAGTAATCAGTGATAAGTACACTTATTCTTTTATCCTTTAACTGCTCCTCCAGTTATTCCTTCTATAACATTCTTCTGACCTATTATAAATATTATAATTAGTGGAAGAATGGCAGATACAGATGCTGCCATCATTAAAGCATAGTCCGCTGTATAGTCTGTCACAAACGATTTCATTCCAAGCTGTATAGTAAATAATTTTTGAGAACTTAAAAATATCAATGGATGCTGATAATCATTCCAAGTCCATACAAATTTAAGTATAACTAATGTTGATATTGCAGGTTTACTTATTGGCAATATGATTTTATAAAATATAGTAAAATAACTTGCACCATCTATTTTCGCTGCCTCTATTAACGAATCAGGGATAGTTGTCATATACTGCCTTAAAAAGAATATTCCAAATATACTAAAACTACAAATCAATATAATTCCTGCATGAGTGTTATACAAATTCAGTTTATTTAAAATCATAAATGTAGGAACTATAGTTACTTGTTCTGGTATCATCATTGTAGCAAGTAAAACTAAGAAGATTCTGTTTTTAAATTTAAAATCAATTTTTGCAAAAGCAAAACCTGCTGTTGCAGAAACAACAACTTGAAAAAAAGTAGTTAGGAACGTTACTTTAATAGAATTTAAATAATACAATCCAAAATTGTACTCACTACCCCAAACGGTTGAATAATTAGAAATTGCATTCCATCTTTTAGGTATCCATTGAATTGGAAATTTAAAAACATCTGCCTCAACCTTAAACGAAGCAGAAATCATCCACACAAAAGGCACAACCATTGTTATGGCCAAAATAAAAATTAAAATTGTTATAATGATTCTAGTTTTATTTTTTTTAATTTGAAACATTTATTACACCTCATTCCGTTTATTCATATGTAACTAACTTATCTTGCCCTTTCCACTGAACAATAGTTATTATAAATATTATTATAAATACTATCCATGCTATTGCACTTGCATATCCCATTCTGTTATATTTAAATGCCGCTTTATAAATGTAATACGCAAGCACTGTAGTTGACGTACCCGGTCCACCCTCTGTAAGTACACTAACAAGGTCAAACACCTTGAATGAGTGTATAATTCCTGTTATTGCTAGAAAAAATGTGGTTGGTGAAACTAATGGTATAGATATGCTCCAAAGTTTTTTCCAGAAATTCGCACCATCTATTTCAGCAGATTCATATATACTTTCAGATATTGAGTTTAATCCTCCAATAAATATAATTACATAATATCCTATTCCTTGCCAAATAGTTATAAATATAAGTGTAGGTAGCGACCATTTCATATCAGCAAGCCATTGAGGAGGACTGGTGATTCCTATACTAACTAAAAATTGATTGAACGGTCCATATGCAGGTTGAAGCAAAACCATCCAAACAACTGCAATTGCCACAACACTTGAAATATATGGCATAAAAATCATTACTTTTATCCAAGTGCCAAAATACGTGTACTTTTGTATAAGCACTGCTATTATAAGTCCTGCTATTAAAGATATTGGAACCACTGTAACCGTAAATAAGATGTTATTTTTTAATGAATCTGTAAACCATACATCTGTAAATAACTCTTTGAAATTAGATAATCCAACAAATTTAATTCCGCTTAAACCTGATATAAAATTCCACTCTGTAAAGCTTAATATAAAAGAAACTATAAACGGTATTAATATAAAACCAAAGAATCCTATTAATGCTGGTAGTATAAACAAATATCCTACTAAGTAAACTGGTACCTATGTCAAGGACAATATAAAAAAGAGTGTTAGGAAGCTAAAAGATGATTTCTGTATTTCACAGGAGTCATTTTTTTTAAGTTCCATTGATACCTATAATTATTATAATATGTGAT
>NZ_JBOITN010000028.1:0-169851 GCF_050717545.1 Clostridium sp. | reverse complement strand
ATCCAAAAGTTTTGTTGATAACAAAACTAATGTTTCATTCCTTTAAGGTATATTTTCACTTTTCAAAGTACAATTTAAATCTGAAAATTTTTAATCTAGTTTTTTCATAGGCTAGTTAACACTATCTTCGATATTACTTAAATTAATAATACAATTCATAGGACATACTAATTATTATAAGGTAGATAAAAACAAATAACAAGTTCGCACAGTTAGTATTTGTAGGAATATTAACTAAATATAAAATTGTTGCAAAAAATTCAGAGACTAATGTATATATTAATGATAAAATATGTATATAATATTTAAAAGGCTCTACATGTTTTGGTATATAAAATCAGGAGGGATACAATGGCAATTAATAAAATCAACAATGAAAAAGAATTAAAAAGCAACATAATTTTGAAAGAAGTTAATATAAGAGGAAATTTATGTGGTGAATTCGCTGAGTATACTATTGATCATGTATATGAGAACAAAGGGATAAATGATGTAGAAGCAGTTTATACTTTTCCAGTTCCAGAGCAAGCGGTTATATCGGGGTTTGAGGCAGTGCTTGGTGGAAGGACTATAAAGGGACTAATACAAAATAAGGAAGAAGCAAATAAGATATATGAAAATTTTAAAAATAAAGATAACAACACGTTTCTGCTAGAAGAATTTAGAGATAATATAATTAGAATAGTTATTGGGAAAATAATTCCTAATGAAGTTGTTAAAATTAAAGTTTCATATATAGAGGAACTTAGTTATGAAAACAGAAATTTAAAACTTGTTATTCCAACGATAATAACACCAATAAATATTTCTAATAATAATAATAATAATAATAATAAATTAATTGAGAGTGGCAAGGGTAGCACAAGTGAAGATTATAATTACAAATTTACTTTAAGTTTATTAGTTGAATCTTTAACAAAATTAGAATTTAAGTGTAGCTCTCATAAATTAATGGTTGAATATGAAGAGAATAATTTATATAAAGTAACATTAGACCAAGAAAATCAAAAAATGGATAAGAATTTAGAAATAATATTAGAAGAGCAAGAGAAAGTAGAAACTACAGGAATGATTTATGATTATCCAAGAGACGATAAAGGTATCTTATATTTAAGGTTTATTCCTGAAATTGATATAGAGCAAACAGAGTCTAGATCAAGTTACATATTCCTTCTAGATATCTCACAGTCAATGGTCGGTGATAAGCTAATTGAGGCTAAAAATGCTCTCCAATTATGTTTAAGAAACCTAAGCATAGGGGATACATTTAGTATTGCAGCTTTTGGAGACAAACTTAATTACTTTTCTAAGGGTACAAAGGTTAATTTTAATGAAGAAAATTTAGAAAGCGCTAGTGAATGGATTGAAGGACTTAAAGCAGAAAAAGAAGCTGTAATCTTTGATGCAATAAAATATGCTTTGCTTGGTAAAAGTGATAAAGAGGAAAATATAATATTCTTATTTACCGATGATGAGGTTCAAAATGAGAAAGAAATATTAGATTTTGTACAAGACAATATTAAGGAAAGTCGAATATTTCCTTTTGGAATAGATACCTCAGCAAACAGCTATTTTCTAAATAAAATAGCCCGTATTAGTTATGGCGCTGCAGAAGTTATTAATCTTGATGAGCGAATTGAAGATAAGGTGCTTAAACAATTTAACAGAATTAAAAATCCACAGATTACTGACATTGAAATTGACTGGGGTAAAATGAATGTAGAGACAACATTCCCAAGAACTATTGAATATATGTATGATAAAGAACCATTTTCAATTTTCGCAAAAGTCAAAGGAGAAGTTGGCGGAGTTGTAATCTTAAAAGGAAAAGTTGGCAGAAATAGAATCCAAAGAATAATCATGTTAAATGATCTTGAACTTGAAGAAAACGTTAATTTAATTGAAAAAATATGGTATAAAAAACGAATAGAATCTCTTCAACATAGAGTTAAATATGAACGAGGAGAACTTAGAGAAGCGATGAATAACAAAATTATTGAAATTTCTAAAAAAGTTGGTATTATTTGCAAAGAAACTGCTTTTATTCTTTACGAAGAAATGGAGGATCCAATCCTTGGAATAAGAATAAGAGAACTTTTACCTGTTAAAACCACTAAGAGATTAGAGATTTCTTATAAAAATTTAAATGGGGACTCGCAGTCATCAGCATTTTATTATAAAAATGTATCAAAACTAAAAGAAGTTCATGGTAAATACGCTGATTATGAAAGAAACGAGTTGTTAAGGTTTTTAGCATCAAATCAATTTGCTAGTGGCGCGTTTGGAACTAATGTTTCAGGCGACTTGGAGAGTAATATAAAATATACTATAAAAGCAATATTAGCATTTATTATAGGGAATGAAGACATGAAAATGTACACAAATCAATTAAATAAATCCTTAGAGTTTTTAAATAAAACATTCAAGAAAAGTAATTTAGAAAATAATAATAATGAGATAGATGCTAATAATTATTTAAATTTAAATAGAAAAGAATACCTAGGATTATTGTTAGTTTTAAAATTATATATTAAAAAAGGCATAACATTATCTTTCCACAAAGAAAATTTTGTAAAGAAAATTAGTGAAATAGAAGAAAAATTTAATTTGCAAAATGTAGGTGTAGTTGAAGTTAAAAAGGAATTTATTAATGAACTTAGTAAGGTTTCTAATGAATCTAAAAACACACTTGATTTTATAATTGATGCTGCTATTTTAAAAACCACTAAATATTAATAGATTTTTGTAAAAGGAAGTAAAAGAATGTTAACTAAGAATATAAAATATCTAAAATATAGTAGCTTAGAAATATTTGAAAAAAGAAATAAAATAAGAAATAGATTTATTATAAAATCTAAAAATGTAAAGACCGGAGATATACAATTTATGTCGAAGGTCGATCTGGAAATGTTGTTTTATTTGTATGATGAAGTTTTTTTTAGTGGTTATTTTAAAGAAAACTTCAAAGGTACTTTGATGTTTTCTTTATCAACAAGAATGACATCTGCTGCAGGAAAAACAATATATAGTAGGCAGATAAAGTCACTACCAGAAACTGAGGAAATTTATGAAATTAGAATGGGTATAAAATTCTTTTATCAGTATTACAAGGTAGAAAGAGATAAGATAGTTTCTGGGATAAATACAAAGGATTCTCTTGAAGCTTTCCAAATAGTATTTGAACATGAACTGTGTCATTTAGTTGAACTACATCTGTATAAACAATCTAGTTGTAAAAAAATTAGGTTTAAAATAATAGTAGAAAACATATTTGCACATACAGATGTGGTTCATCAATTACCAAGTCAAAAGGAAATAGTTTTAAAAGATTATGGACTTAATGTGGGTCAGAAGGTAAGTTTTATAAGTGAGGGTGTTAAATATAAAGGACTTGTTTATAAAATAAATAAAAGAGCAACAGTTATGGTTAAAGACAGTAAGGGAACTTATAGAGATAAGCGTGGGAATACATATTCTAAATGGTATGTTCATTTTGAACAACTCAATTTTTAATAGGATGGGTGCAAATAACAAAGCATTATAAAGAAATTGTTATAATGGAAATATGAAAATGATAATAAAGTGAATAAATTTATAAATCAGCATAAAATAATAAAGGCAAGTTTTATATAAGGTACAAATAAACAAACAACAAGTCTATATGCTAGGCTATTGACTTGTTATTTATTTATATGTGCCAAATAACTTGCCTCATAACCCTAGGGATTCTTTGACAACTCAAAACAATCTACGCTACAACCCATATACATCCCTACACACCCATATGTAATCTTTCGACTATATTAAAAGCATTACAGCACATATATACATCTTTGCTCGACAATATAGAACACCTTGGGAGCCAAAAAAAATCTCTCGACCAAGAATAACCCCTAGTTATTGTTAAGGTAACCTGCGGCAACCTATATCATCTTAGCTCGAATATTACACATCCGGGAGAACCATATATATACGGTGAGGCACACATACAGCTGTTAAGAACCCATAATACTCTTCCCTCCGGCATATAAAAAACCTTAGCAGATCTCGTATACACCTTTGGCCGAATACTCTAAAGCCATTTTAGCCTACAAGCACTCTAGACTCAACCATTTTAAATCATCTACTAACATTATTGTATGCTTTTTTTGATTTATTATACTATAAGGAACTAGAAAACAATTTGAATTTTATGGTAATATATATAGGTGGTGGAAGATCTAAGTGGATATCTAAGAGAATTATAGGCTTCAATAAATTTTTCTTTGGAATACATGTATTAAAAATGTTATAATGATTACTTAAGGCAATTATTAGAGGCATTTATGACTAAGCGAGTTAATGCTATAAAATCGAAAGTGAAGTGGTTCCTATTAGTAAGGCATTGTTTATTACAGAAAAACCAAGTGTTGCTGCAGAATTTGCGAAAGCGTTGAAAATAAATGGTAAAAAGTTTGATGGATATATAGAGTCTGACAAAGCGGTAGTAACATGGTGCGTTGGTCATCTTGTTACTATGAGTTACCCTGAAAAGTATGATGAAAAACTTAAAAAATGGTCTTTAAATACATTGCCATTTTTACCAGAAGAATATAAGTATGAAGTTATAGACGGGGTAAAAAAACAATTTAATATTGTTAAGAGCCAATTAATTCGCGAGGATATTGATAGAGTTTATGTTTGTACAGATTCTGGGCGTGAAGGCGAATATATATATAGACTAGTAGATGATATGGCAGGCAATCCTGATAAGCAAAAACGAAGAGTTTGGATAGATTCTCAAACAGAATCAGAGATTATTCGTGGCGTTAAGGAAGCAAAAGATTTAAGTGAATATGATAATCTATCGGAAGCTGCTTATTTAAGAGCAAAAGAAGATTATCTAATGGGAATTAATTTTTCAAGGCTTCTAAGTTTGGTCTATGGAAAAACTGTAAGTAGTTATCTTGGTAAAAATTATATAGTTATTGCTGTTGGGCGCGTAATGTCTTGTGTACTCGGAATGGTGGTTCAAAGGGAAAGAGAAGTTAGGGACTTTATTGTGACTCCTTTTTATAAGATTATAGGAACTTTTAAATCGGGCGAGGAAAACACTTATGATGGAGAGTGGAAATCAGTAGAAGGGTCTAAATATTTTGAATCACCACTGCTTTATAATGAGGGTGGATTTAAAGCTAAGGAAACAGCAGAAAAATTAATTGGAGAGTTAAGAGATTCAAGTATTACGGGTAAAGTTTTAGTTGAGAATATTAGTAAGAAAAAAGAAAATAAAAACGCACCATTACTCTTTAATTTAGCAGAAATACAAAATGAATGCTCAAAAGTATTTAAAATAAATCCAGAGCAAACTCTTGGTCACATTCAAGCTTTATATGAGAAGAAAATGCTTACATATCCAAGAACAGATGCTAGAGTACTTACTACAGCGTTGGCAAAGGAAATTGATAGCAACATAAAAAAATTAAGGAATTTAAATGGGAATACAGAAATAAAAAATATAGCCACAAAAATCATTGAAAACAAGTGGTATGATAACTTAGCTAAAACAAAGTATGTTGATGATAGTAAAGTTACAGACCATTATGCTATTATTCCAACAGGCGAGGGTCTGCAAAATTATGCAGCGCTTAAGGATGTACAAAAGAAAATTTATAATTTAGTGATTAGAAGATTTTTGGCAATTTTTTATCCACCTGCTGTTTATAGCAAGGTTGCAGTTATTACAAAAATTAGTGCGGAGAGATTTTTTACGTCAGATAAGGTTTGTCTTGAACTGGGTTATTTGGAAGTTTTAAAACCTGAAAGTGATAATGCTTACCGTGAAAGTACAAATATGAAATTTTTAAGTATGCTCAAAAAAGGTCAAATTGTAGATCTTGAAGATTTAGTTGTGAAAGAAGGTAAAACTTCTGCTCCTAAAAGATTTACCTCAGGATCAATAATTATAGCTATGGAGAATGCGGGTAAACTTATTGAAGATGAAGAACTAAGAGAGCATATCAAAGGTTCTGGAATTGGAACAAGTGCTACGCGTTCAGGAATTCTAACAAAACTTGAAAAAATAGAATATATTAAATCTAATAATAAAACTCAAGTGGTTATGCCTACTTTGCTTGGCGAAATTATCTTTGATGTAGTGAAAAATTCTATACCTACACTGTTAAATCCAGAACTTACAGCTAGTTGGGAAAAGGGACTAACAATGGTTACTCAAAGTGAAATCCAAGGTGACATATACATGGGTAAGCTTGAAAATTATATAATTAAAAATACTGATAGGGTACTAAAGCTAAATAATGGATCAAGACTTAAGAAGAATTTTGACATGGTAAAAGCATTTTATAAAAATCCAAAGGCAGTGGCGAAATAATATTAATTAGTTTACAGATATTTTTATACGCAAAAAAAGTATATATTAATCGTATTGCAATACGTGTAATATATACTTTTTTTCTTTATTCTATAATTAATTCGAATAGTTTTTTAGCAGCTTTTTTAGGACCATCTTTTTCTTGTCCTGCTACTCCTAGAGAAGTTCTAATTTGTCCAACTTTTACACCTGTTTTAAAGAAATCTTCAAAGTAGCTATCTATAAGTACATCTACTTGTTCTTGTTTTTGAACAGGTCCAAAAGGATTTGCAAAATATGAAGTTACTAAACCTAGTTCAGTAGTAGTACCTTTTGCCATTCTTGCGCCTCTTTTACAAACATCAATAGCATCAGCTGAATTTGTAAAGAAATTAATTTCTTCTACTCCATCTTTTACTTCTTCATAATTGTTTGCATAGAGGAATAAATCTATAGGATATCCTTTAATTATAGCTTTATAGCTTGCAACTGGCATAACAAGCCTTGCGTTTATTTTATCAGGATTCATAAATATACTTCTATCAATTTCTTTAAAAGCATAACCTGTATCTAAATCATCGAGTCTTACGAAAGCTCCTATTTCAGTTCCGAAGGCTAATGGTTTTGATCCTTCTTTAAGAGTTAGGTATCCCATGTCATCAAAGACAATGGTCATATCGCTAATATAGTCCTCGCTTAAGCTTCTAAATGCTTCTAAGGATTCAGACTTACCAGCACCACTATCGCCCATAATAATAACATTTGCACTTTTACCATTATTCATAATAATATTTACCATTGCACCATGAATTGGTAGCGAACCTTTTTTAATCATTATTAGATTATGAAGAGTTAAGGCCATCTTTTTTACATAACCGAAATAATCAATCTCGTCGCCATAACTTATATAGCCAAGCATAAGATGATTCTCTTTATCATCATAAAACACTGTTTTAACTTTTGCAAAAGAATCTTTAGCACCAAAAATAAATACTATATCTGGCTTAGCGTCTCTATATTCTTCTTCACTTGCCATTTCAAATAGGTTACATAGAGTTATTGCATGAGCCATAAAATCTCTGTGAACATAAATAAATGTAAGTAATGTACCAACTTTAGCAGGGTAACAAAACCAATGATCCGTGGATATTGTACAGTTTTTCAATGGATTTTCAAAACATTCCTCAAATATACCATCTCGAGTATTTTTTTTAGGATAGCTTATATAAGGCAAATCTAGTATTATTGCATCAATAAAGGGAACATTTTTTAATACTTCATATCCAAAGGGCAAAGGCCAATTTACATTATTAACAATTAGACCTGCATTACCACCTGCAGGTAGTTGCCTGTAAACCTTAGGTTTATGGCCAACTACATTTTCTTCGATTTTTCTGTATAAATTAAGAATAAGCATTGAAAAGTTGTTATTAGCCTCAACAAAACTTGTTTTTTCAATACCATCATTAATTTTATTATTGTGAATTACAGTGTATCTTTCAAGCTTTCTCCAAAAACTATAAAAATCTTCTATAAAATCAACAAAATTATTTTTACTATTAATAAGGGAACTATATTTAGTATTTAAATTTATAATTTCATTTACATCGAGTACGGTTAGGAGTTTAAATAAATGTATAATGTAAATATCTAGGCCCTCATTGTCTGCTTCTGTGTTTTCAACCAAATATTTATAAATATTCGATTTTTTCTTTTTGATTTTCTTAATATAAGTGTTAAAAACTCTTCTGAAACCATCACTTTCTAATAATTGAACAGGGCTATTACAGTATTTTGCAGTGAAATTTATCATTACCTTTTCGTTACTAAGAGAAAATTCTTTTTTCAAGTTGGCACCTCCATGTATAAATAAATATAATTATTAATAAATTGTATTTTTATGCACAAATGTTATCATAAGTAGCATAAAATATTAGAATACTATACTATAATACTCCAAAAGTGAAAGGTTAACAATACTATAATTGTAAAAATATACATTGTAATATTATAGTGTTGGTTGGGTTTAAATAGTATAAAATTAAATAATAATTTAATTAATTTAGCATATAATTATAATAAAGTTTATTGTAATCTTAGGTAATTTTGAGATATAATATATATTAAGCTTTTGAAGCCCAATAGTATGAAGAGGGAGTGATATATTGACAAATAAAAGAATATCTCATGTAATGGCAATTATCTTAATGTTTATATGGAGCTTATCCTATTTAAGTATAAAGGTAATATCTACAGAAATAAGTCCTGTATTATCAGCATTTTATAGATTTGTATTAGCAGCAATAATTTTATTTATAATATTAAAAGTAAAATTCCCAGATGAAAAAGTTTTAAAAGAGGACAAGGTCAAGTTCGCCTTGGGTGGGTTCTTTGGAGTAACAATATACTTTATTTTCGAAAATTATGCGGTAGCATATACATCTGCATCAAATGTTGCAATTTTAATTGCATCTATACCAGTATTTACATTATTTACGCAAAGATTGTTTTATAAAGAGAAACTTACTTATGGAAAAATGATTGGAGCTACATTAAGTTTAATTGGAATTATTATAGTAATTGCATCTAAAGAAAGAGTGGATTTTTTATCTAAAGGGAGTATAGGAGATTTGATGGCTCTTGGAGCAGTGTTTTCTTGGATAATTTATAATATGGTTTGTAGTAGTTTTAAAGGCCATTATAAAGTTATAACTATAACCACTTATGAAATTATGTGGGGATCTTTATTCTTAAGTCCTTCATTATTTTTTAGTGCTTTGCAAATACCTTCTACAAAAGTTGTATTAAATATAATATTTTTATCCATTGCTTGTTCTTGCGTTGGGTATGTCATGTATGTTCATTGCTTAAAAGATCTTGGTGCAACGGTCCTTACTACATATATAAATTTACAACCTATTATGAGCCTAATAGCTGCGGGTGTATTGCTTCATGAGGTTGTTAGGGTATGGCAGGTCTTAGGATGCATTGTTATAATAGTGGGTGTATCATTAGTTAGCTTAGATGGTAGGTTTAAGTTTAACAAGCGAAGGAGGATATAACGAATAAACCCTCCACAGAGGGTTTATAGTGGACTATCTAAACGAGTCAACTAACTCTCTACAGGGAATATCGCATTTATTATGTTTACGATAGTTTCATTACAAATGTTGTAATTAATCTGTAAACCATCTCTTTCACCTTTGATAATTCCTAAAGATTTTAATTTTTGGAGATGTTGCGAGACTGTAGATTGAGGCAGGTTTAAGCAATTTTGCATATAGCCAACATTGCAACTCCCTTTGTTCATAAGTCCTCTAATAATGCATATTCGTGCAGGGTGAGCAATAGCTTTTAATAAATCTGCAATTTCTTCATATTGTTTAATATTGTTAAGGTTAATATCGTTAATATTAATATCGCTAATGTTAATATCGTTTTTTATAATATCGTTATTCATAATAATCTCCTTTAAAAAAATTTCTTAATTATGTTTTAAGTATATCAAATAAATAATATATATACTAATTAACATTAGTATATTACAATATGAATGTCAATAAATTAATATAATAATATAATAATAGTAAAAGATGCTAAAAGAGACTGTATTAACTAAAGAGTTAATACAGTCTGTTAATTTATGAAGCGATTGTATATAATTACTTAGTATCTAATTCGTCTACCATGGCGATTTTTGCGCTTATTAATAGAAGAAATTAAAAATAAAATTAATGCAATAATTATAATTAGTACAACTGCAGCAGCAACGTAGATAATTATATTATCTTTAATAAGAGTAGATTTCGAAATCATTGGATATAATTTGTAGCTTTTATTTGAATCCTTTTGAGTAATAGACATAGTTCCGACAGAAGTATCTTTATCAAGCTTCCATGGATTTACGCTAGAAACATCAACGATGTTTTTTGGTTTTAAATCATTATTATAATAAGTAATATCTTCTTTAGATTCTAGAGGAACACTAATTGTCCTTTTTGGTCCTATAAAGGGAATAACCTTATAAGGAACTGAAATTGTTTTGATTGCGGTATTCTTCTTTTTAAGTACCTCTTTCTGAGCAGCATAACTATAGTTAATTAGTGATGTCATATCTTCAAATACTTTTGTGTCTTTTGCATCATACTCAGAATCCATAACAACACCTATAATTTTACGACCATTACGTTCGTATATAGAAACTAAACATCTCCCGGATTTGTTTGTAACACCAGTTTTACCACCTACGTTACCATCGATGCCAAGAAGCTTATTCCTATTTTCAACGGTTACCTGTGGACCATTGGAAAATTTAATTACACTTGTTTTTTTAGCTATAGTTTTTTTTACCCAATCGTTTTTATATACAGCTCTACCTAAAAGTGTTAGATCATAAGCAGTTGTATAATGTTCTTTAGTTACGTCATCCAAACCATTAGGGGTGACAAAATGAGAGCCTTTCATACCTAGTGAGACTGCTTTCTCATTCATAAGTTTAGCAAACTTTTCTGTATCACCAGCAACGTTATCAGCAACCATAGATGCGATATCATTTCCAGAGTAAAGAAGAAGAGCATCCATCACGTTGTCGGCGGACATAGTATCACCAATTGTTACTGGATGTAAATTTAAGTTATATGAAAAAGCTGGTTGTTTTTTTGCGGATTCTGTATAGACCAAATTATCAGTTGATTTTTTATTTTCAGCAAGTAATAATCCTGTAAGAAGTTTTGTAATACTTGCTGGTTGCATTTTATTATCAATATTTTTAGTGTAAATAATCTCGTTTGTATCCATATCTACAGAAATAGCAGCTTTACCGATTAGTTCTGGGGGAGTAGTAGCAGCTGCCAAAACGGTTGTAGAAAAGACTAAAGTAAATATTAGTGTAAATAATAAAAGTCGGTTTCTTCTTTTCAATTTTCATCTCTCCATCTTAATTAAATTTTGTATTAATTTTGTGACAAATACAGACCAAGTATATCATTTTAATTTATTAAGAACAAGGTGAATTAATTAATGAAGATGGATTTAGATGGGAATTTATAGAATGATAACATTTAAAAACATTTCAGCTCCTCAGGAGCTGATTTAATTATCGTGATTTCTAGAAGGTAATTTGCCAACATAAAGTTTAAATCCCATGAAAATTGAAGTTATGATAATTATAATAGTTGCTATAAATACGCAAATCAAAATTATATTTCCAGAGGGCATGATGGAGAAACTCTCAAGAAATTCTACTTGACCAGTGGTGGGGGATATTGGTAAATTGATTTTTAGTAAAAATAAAAATGCGTAAGTTATGGTGGCAAAGCCTAAAAAGCTTAGAAGTCTTAGTTTTTTACGTTTAATAAAAGTAATTGCAACTCCTCCAAAAATTAGTATAACTAATAAGCATAGTATTAAATTGTTACCTTTTGTTATATCTATTATATTTAGCGCCACATCTTGCGCAGGGGTTGTCATGTTTTGTGGGCTGAAAATAGTAAGAAGCCCAACTAAAAGCCATATAAAGGCTATAAAAGAAATGCAAACCGTCAAATAACCTATAGTTGAAATTACTATTGACAGCAGGTATATATTTAACAGTGTATATTTTTTACTTACAGGTAAAGTATCAAACAGTTTGTGGTCACCGTAAAGTATTCTGTTAATCATCCAAACACTTACTGCAGGTAAAACAATAGCTAAGGTAGTATTTGCAGATAATCTAGTTCCCATAAATATAAAAAAATTCATAAAAATCATCACAAAAATAGCGACAATATAAGTCGTTGTTGTTAAAGGATTTGGGGAAGTCATATTGAGTGGTGGCATTGAATTAAGTAATACCCTCTGATAAGTAATGAGTTTTTTTAACATATTAAGCCCTCTTTTCCTTTATAAAGTTTATAGGATATTAACATGAACTTTAAAGACTGTTTTGTATTGGGAAAACCTAGTGAACTACTTAAAAATTGTTGATAACTCCAAAAACACGTTAGCATTATTTAACCTCCTTGTAAAATTTTCCGTAATTTGAACCCATATAAATCATAATATCTTCAATTGTAGGTCTTGCGGTTTTAACTCCCACTTTATTTTTTATTTTAAACTCACTTGGACATAATCCCTGATAGCCGAAAGTTGTCTCTTTTAATCCTATAAGAATTAATTTCATTTCATGGGTCATGGCTTCTTTTTCAATTTGTGCCAGCATATAGTTATCAAGCATTTCATCTTTAGCTTTTGTAAAAACAATTTTACCATTATCAATCATGGTTATATAATCAGCAATTTTTTCAAGGTCACTTGTAATATGCGTTGAAAATAATATTGACCTTTCCTCATTTTGCATAAGTTCTAGGAGTAAATCAAGTACGTCCGCTCTTGCAATTGGATCAAGTCCTGCTGTAGGCTCATCAAGTATTATTAATTCTGGGTTATGACTTAAGGCCATTACAACTCCGAATTTCATTTGCATACCTTTTGAATACGCGGAGAGCTTTTTATTTGGGTCAAGTTCAAAGCGTTTCATTAGTTCGTCAAATTTTTCGTCATCAAAGGTTTTATAAAAGGGTGATATCATCTTTTTAATTTTATAAGGCTTAAAATGGAGAGGATAAATTAGACTGTCAAACACAATGCCTATTTTTGCTTTTACTATTTCTTCATTTTCTAGCATTGGGATACTATCGAACAAGACTTCTCCTGATTTTTTTTGAATCATATTGAGTATTGTTTTAATAAGGGTGGTTTTGCCTGATCCATTTTTTCCTATGAACCCCATAATGGTTCCTTTTTCTATTGAAAAATTTATGTCCCTTAGAGAAAAATCTCCTATTCGAGAAGTCAAGTTATTAATTTCCAAAGCATTATTTGTCATATTTATTACCTCCAAATATTTCATTTATAACTTTAAGCATTTCCTCGGGGGATATCCCAGAAGTGTCTGCAAATTCTTTAATTTCTAGAAGTCTTTCGGCAAGCATGCCAATGTGTATTGCTTTAATTTTATTTCTATCAATCTCTGCTACAAAACATCCTCGTCCTTGTAAATTGATTACAATACCTTCTTTTTCAAGTTCCTCATAAGCTCGTTTTACGGTTATGATACCTACCTTTAAATCTTTTGCCATAAGTCTTATTGAAGGTAATTGCTCCTTAGATTTTATATTTTCACTCAGTACCATTTCTTTTATTTGATTTTGTATTTGCTCGTATATAGGTGTTTGTGAGAGGGCAGATATAAGAATATTCGTACAATTCACCTCCTTATCTACTGTTATTATATGATAGACACAGTTAATTGTCAATAAATTCTTAGATTATAATTAATTCTTATTAATAATAGTCATTGTAAGCTGATATAGTGGTGGAGAAGAATTAGAAGTGATACTGCTACTTGGATGGAACCATAAAAGGGTTTTTATGATAGAATAGAGTATAGTTTTGTAAAAAAATAATGTATAAAATATTATTGTAAGTTAATAAATAGAGTTTATTAATAAGTTGCCACTTGCCATGATTTCGGCACAAGAAAGGTTGTGATTAAAGTGATAGATAAAATAGAACAAATGTTTAAGGATAGACTTCCTAAAGTAATAGGAAAGTTAGATGAAAGTGCGGTTATGATATTATTAGTAGAGGACGTAGAGGGATTATCTATTGTATTTGAAGTACGTGCTTTTAACTTAAGAAGCCAGCCAGGGGATGTTTGCTTACCAGGTGGAAGAGTGGAACCGGGTGAAAACCCAAAGGAAACAGCTATAAGAGAGACAATGGAAGAACTAAATTTAAAAAGAAATCAAATTGAAGTAATAGGAGATATGGATTATTATATTAGTCCTTATGGAAATATATTGTATTCATTTGTAGGTAATCTAAAATATGGAGAAATAAACCCAAGTAGAGATGAAGTTGATCATATATTTAAAGTTCCATTAAAATTCTTTTTGGAAACAAAACCACTACTTTACAATATGAATATAGGGCCATTAAGCCAAGAAGGGTTTCCGTTTCATTTGATTAATGGAGGTAAAGATTACAAGTTTAGGAAAGGAAATTTAGGGCAATATTTTTATGAATATAATAATTATGTAATATGGGGTTTCACAGCTCAAATTATTAAAAGTTTTGTTGACGTTTTAGGGGATAATATATTACAAAAATGATATTTCTAAAAATAATATTTATAAAAAATAAAGTACTGGAAAAATACCGTTTTAAAAAGCAGTAATAATATTTAAATTATTACTGCTTTTTATGTCATGCTATTTACTAGGTACAACTTTATTTTTCCTCATGAATAATGAAACACTTATTACGATAAGTGCCGCATAGATAAAAATATATATAATTGAGAGTAATCCCGCAGTATAGAAAAATTTCAAATAAATAAAAGCAAATATCGATATAAGTGACCAGAATAGAGAAATAAATGCTATCTTGTTATTTCTCGATCTCCAATGCTCGGGGTCTTTCATAGTGCCAATAATTTTATCGCGTTTTTTGCTTTTAGATCCAGTATTAATTACTACAAATTTGTAATATAAAAAGAATATAAATTCTACTATAGAAACTGCAAGAAACATATATGACAAAGATAAACTGGTTATATTCAAAAAAATCACTCCTTTTAGGAGTTATTATGCCCTAAAAGTTATGAAATAACACTATTCTTTTTTATCAGAAATAATGCCTTCATAATAATCTGTTCCCCATTTACACATAATGTCAAGTATTGGCATTACACTTTTGCCTTGTTTTGTTAAAGAATATTCTACTTTAGGAGGAACTTCTGCATATACTTTTCTATGGACCATCTCATATGCTTCTAATTCTCGAAGTTGTTGTGTTAACATTTTTTGCGTTATTACACCCATAGAACGTTTAAGTTCGCTAAATCTTAATACACCATTTTGGGCTAATTTCCAAAGGATAATTGGTTTCCATTTACCACCTATAATATCCAGTGTTAACTCGATGGCGCAGTTATATTCTTTATTATTTATTTTCATAATTTTATCGCTCATAATTACCTCCTAGGTTTACACTTACAACAAATTTTGATCAAACTTAAAGTTATTAAGATACTTAGTTACTTATAAGTTAGTACTTGATTAAAAAACCTTTAGTTTATACAATTATATCATTGATATAATTTATATACAATAATTCTATGTATATCCCCAATTTTTGGATGTTAAAAATAAAATACTTTAATTTATTGTAAAAATGTTTTATAATAATATATAACAATAAAAACTTACAAGATTGTTACAAAATGGTTATGTATCATTTTTAAATTTTAGTAAATCCAATTTATGTATTGAGATAATAATTTAAAAAAGCAAGGAGTGAATTTAAATGGAAAGAACCTTGATTTTGATTAAACCTGACGGAGTTAAACGTGAATTAATTGGAAAGATTATTAATCAGTATGAGGAAAAATCACTAGAAATTGTAGCACTCAAAATGATTACGGCTACAATAGATGACGCAAAAAAACATTATATTGAACATGTGCAGAAAGATTTCTTCGAAGAGTTAATAGGTTATATTACTTGTGGCAAAATATGTGCAATGATTTTAATGGGTGAAGGAGCAATTGAGTTAGCACGAAAAATAAATGGGAATAAGGATCCAATAAAAGCAGAACTAGGAAGTATTAGAGGAAGATTTGCAATAGATAAAACCCAAAATTTAGTTCATGCATCTGATAGCACAGACAGTGCAGAACGTGAAATTTCAATTTGGTTTCCGGAGCTCAATGAAGATTATAAGTTTAAAATAGCAAAGGATTTGTTTGCAAAAAACCAAGGTCCATTAATAAATGTGTAACTAACATAAAAAAAGCTAACCAATTTATATTTTGGCTAGCTTTTTTATTAATGAGAATCGCAATGCCCAGAACATCCAGTGCAGGATTTGTTATCGCCGCTTTTGCAATCTTTTTTAGTAGGTATTGTTTTAATCCAAAACCTAGAATCTTTATAGGCGATTGTGAGTTCTGAAATATTGTCCATTAGAGTATCATCATATAATATGTTTAAATCTGCAATATTACTTTTGATGTCTCCTGTTTTAAAATTGTCGAGGGAAATATCAACTTTGGCAGATTTACAACATCCACTGACGTACACAAATCGTACACTATCAAACGCCTGGTCATGTTTAATCATTTCCGTAAACTCAGATAAAGCAACTTTTGAAAGTTTGATTTTTAAAGGTTGTATCATAGGCCCTCCTAGTGCTGCTTGCGTGTTTAATGATTATCTTTTGCTAATCTTCAAGAATTTCAGAATAATGATTTAATAAACTTTGCTTTAGGTTCCATAAATTCCATGAAAGATCAACTGAATACGCATGGGGATTATCGAGCCTTAAAACTTCGGTCCATAATTTAGATACCTCGTTTTCTGAAAAAGTTTTTATTTCCATAACAGTTGGTGATTCATAAATTTGTTTCCCGTTCTCAAATAGTTTAACCAATAGTTCTTTAATATAGTAATGTTTAAGGTTTTTCTTTTTCCAAGTATAAGTTGGATTAAATATTTCAAGTGGTTTAGATTCATCAATTACCTCGTCATGCAAGGTAATTAAATCTGCAATTGCTTTGTGCGTTGTTTTATCAAAAATTCTATATAATTTTTTGAAAGCAGGATTTATAATTTTTTCAGCATTTTCACTGATTTTAATTTTTGGTATTATTTGTCCATCATTCTCAACAGCAACAAGTTTATAAACACCACCAAACACTGGCTCAGATCTTGCAGTTATTAGTCTTTCACCAACACCAAAATTATCAATTTGAGCTCCACTTTCTAAAACACCTCTAATAATATATTCATCAAGGGAGTTTGAAACAGTAATTTTAACATCTTCATATCCAGCTTCATCTAGCATAATTCTAACCCTTTTAGTTAAGTAGGTAATATCTCCGCTATCGATTCGGATTCCTACAGGCCTTTTTCCCAAAGGTTTAAGTACTTCATTAAATACTTTTATGGCGTTTGGAACACCAGAGCGTAATACATTATAAGTGTCGATAAGCAGTACGCAGTTATCAGGGTAGGTCTTCGTCCAAGATTTAAATGCAGCATATTCAGTATCAAATAATTGTACCCAACTATGTGCCATAGTTCCAAGGGCTGGAATATCAAACATTTCTTCAGCCATTGTGCAGGCGGTACCAACACAACCACCAATAACAGCAGCTCTAGCTCCATATATAGCACCATCATAGCCTTGGGCACGTCTTGAACCAAATTCCATAACTGGTCTGCCTTTTGCTGCTCTACATATTCTACTTGCTTTAGTAGCAATTAGAGTCTGATGATTTATTGTAAGTAGTGTCATTGTTTCAACAAATTGAGCCTGAATAACAGGTCCTTTAACAATAACTAAAGGTTCACCTGGAAAAACAGGGTAGCCTTCAGGTACAGCCCATACATCACAA
Source organism: Clostridium sp. (assembly GCF_050717545.1). GTDB lineage: Bacteria > Bacillota > Clostridia > Clostridiales > Clostridiaceae > Clostridium_AD. The sequence goes on along the minus strand of NZ_JBOITN010000028.1, from coordinate 152,059 downwards.
GAAAATTTAAAATCTTTTAAGTAATTTATAAATTTATCTGAAAAAATATTTTTATTTTCCAGATAAGCTATATCATCATTTGTAAACTTTAAATTTGATAGATATTCAATTAATTGTTGCACTCCACCCATAATACAATATCCGCCGGCATCTGGTATTCGTCTAAAAAACATATCGAAATAGGCAATTTTATCTTGAACATTATTGTCAAGATAACCGTTTGCCATAGTTAATTCATAAAAATCTACTAGCATTGTTAGGTTTCTTTCATTCCTCACATTAAAATCTTTTGAGTATATCATAATTTTTTCCCCTTTGAAATTTAATAAAAGTATATAATAGAGTTATTGCACATTTACATTTTAATGTAATAGAAGAATTATTACAATAGTAAACTGTGTATAAAAATAATATATGATTGGGTTAAAGTAGGTGGATGATATTGAATACTAAACATAATAATGATAATAAAGTAGGTCAAAGTAAAGTAAATGCAAGATTAAGTCAGGAGCAAAGGGACGCTGTGTTTTTCAGTAGCAGAAATTTGTTGGTTACAGCAGGTCCGGGAAGTGGTAAAACAGTAGTTATTGTTAACAGGATTGTTCATTTAATAAATGATCAAAACATTAATCCTAAAAACATTATAGTAATTACTTTTACAAGAGCTGCATCTATTAATATGAAAAATAGATACATAGCTATTAACGGAAAAGATAAAGTACCATTCTTTGGAACTTTCCATGGCTTGTTTTATAAAATTCTTAAGAATTATTATGGACAAATAAATATAATTGATACATTAGAGGTATACAAACTTATTAAAAATGTACTAATGTCCTATTTAGATGAGGTAGGGGATGACAAAGTAAAGGAAGTTATAAATAATATCTCGTTATTTAAAATAAGTGGTGATGTTATGGAAAATTTCTCTCCAAGCATTGATAAGGGTATATTTACGGCAGCATATAATATTTATGAGCAGTATAGGAAAGAAAAGAACTTATTTGATTTTGATGATCTTCAAATAGGATGCAAAGATTTATTCATAAAAAATTATACAATACTTGAGGGGTATAAAAAACTATTCAAACATATTTTAGTTGATGAATTTCAAGATTGTGATCCTATGCAAGTAGCAATACTAAAACTTTTAAATGAGGAGAATTCTATTTTCGCAGTTGGGGATGAAGACCAGTGTATTTATGGTTTTAGAGGATCAAACCCTGAGTGTATGGTTGGGTTTTCAAACCATTTTGAAGGCGGAGGAAAGTTACCTCTTTCTACTAATTATAGATGTCCAAAGAATATAGTTGAAATATCAATGAATATTATAAAAAACAATAGTATGAGAAATGATAAATATATCACGGCATTTAAGCAGCAAGATGGTATCATTGCAGTACTTAACAATGTAAATGAAAATGCACAAGCAGATGAAGTTAGTAATATTATACAAAAACATAAGGTAAATCCTGATAGTAGTTATAGGGATAATGCTGTGCTTTACAGAACAAATGTTGAGTCTAGAAGTTTAATAGACGTTTTTATAAAAAAAAGAATCCCATTTAAGCTATTAGATAAGGAGTATGACTTTTTCCAACATTTTATTTGTAAAGATATAATTGCTTATCTTAGATTAAGTATTGATAATAGTGATAAACAGAGTTTTCTTAGAATAATTAATAAGCCATTTAGATATATAAGTAAATTAAATTTAGAAAAATTAAAAAGAAATCGTGAACGTGAAGACTGCTTTGAAATGGTAAAAGATATCGAGGGTGTACCTATATTTCAAATGAAGATGCTTGATAAGTTAAGGAAGGATATACTGTTTTTAAACAAAACTTCACTTGCAAGTGCTATAGATAATCTAGTTTTAAGTATTGGTTATCATGATTACATTAGAGAATATTGCACAAAATTTAAAATTGATTTAGCGGAGATGGAAGATGTTATTGACGAGTTTAGACAATCAACAGAGGAATATAGGTCTATAATAGCATTTTTATCTCATGTCGAAGAAGTTAAAGAGGAAATCGGAAAACATAAGAAAAATCTCGATGATGATGCAGTAATACTTAGTACAATTCATGGCGTAAAGGGAATGGAATTTAAAAATGTATATTTAATTAATTGTAATGAGGAGAATATCCCACATATAAATAGTATAGATACTAACCTAGAAGAAGAAAGAAGACTGTTCTATGTAGGAATTACAAGAGCCATAGATAATGTTTGGTTATGCATCTCTAAAAATGTGAAAGGAAAAGCAAAAGAAACATCTAGGTTCATTAAAGAATGTTTGATTCTAGGAGTTGATGGTTCGGATTTGCCTTTTAAAGAAGGGGACACGGTAGTGCACAAAAGTTTTGGTACAGGAGTGGTAATTTCAATTACCAGTAAAGATTTAGAACTTAAGTTTGAAGGGGATGTTACTCGGAAATTTGATACAAATATACTTTTTAACAACTCTTTAATAGCGAAAGTATAATAAAAAACATATATTGTAATGGAAAGCAATTATTGACAAAGTGCTTGGATATGGGGTATCATGAAAATATACTATTTTTAGTGAATCGTTTACTTGAGGAGAGGATTTAATGGTAGCATTTAAGAAAATGTGGGATGATGTTCGTTTAATTTTGTCAAATGAAGAATATGAGGATATACAAATTTTAGAGAAATTTAAATTTGGATTTACAGTTAAAGAGAGTGAGAATATAATCTTTATTACAAGAGATGATTTTGTTGATTTTTGGTGCAAACTACTGTATTATAATGAATTATCATTAGAACAGGTTTTACAAGAGGATAAATCAAAACTAAAATATATTTACACTATTATAAAAAAACTACCATATATATCAGAAAACTCTGGAGTAATTAAGTTATTGCAGTAGATTTATTATGATGGATTTATTGAATGTTGTTATATAATGTTATATAATTTTATTAAGCTCATATTCTATGAATATGAGCTTAATTCATATTGATTTAAATTGTATTTATAAATATGTTCATATAATTTTGCGAGGAAGAGGTATAGAAAAATGGAGATCACAAATGTTAAACCGGAGGAAATGATATTTGCTTTAGATATAGGGACAAGATCTATAATAGGAACGGTTGGAGTGACTTTTGAAAAAAAATTCCAAGTTCTTGCTGAAAGTTATATGGAACATGAAGAAAGAGCTATGATTGATGGCCAAATTCATGACATTAAATTGGTTGCTGGTGGAGTAATAAAGGTGAAGAAAGAATTAGAGGCAAGTTTAAATGTTTCATTAACTAAAGTAGCTATTGCGGCTGCTGGTAGGTTCTTAAAAACAAGTTCAATTAAATCAGAGCTTGAAGTAGATGAGGACAAAGAAATCGATAGAGAAGTTATTAGAAGTTTGGAACTCACTGCAGTTAAAATGGCTGAGCATGAAGTTGCACTGTCCACAAAAGGAAAACTTTATTGCGTGGGGTATAGCGTGAAAAATTATTATTTAAATGGATACATAATAACTAATCTAAATTCCCACAAAGGAGAGAAGATTGCAGTAGAAATAATTGCAACATTCCTTCCACGCTCTGTTGTTGATAGCCTCTACGCCGTTATGAATAAAGCTGGACTTGAGGTTGTAAGTTTAACACTTGAGCCAATAGCTGCAATGGAAGCTGCAGTGCCACAAAAACTTAGACTTTTAAACTTAGCTTTAGTTGATATTGGTGCAGGTACTTCTGATATTGCTATAAGTAGTAATGATAGTATTAGTGCATATGGGATGGTGTCTATTGCAGGTGATGAGGTAACTGAAATGATAGCACAAGAATATTTAGTTGATTTCAACACTGCTGAAAAAATAAAAAAGGAATGCAGCGGAGAAGACAAAATTAAATACATAGATGTTTTAGGTTTTGAAAATGAGATAGAACCACAAGGAATTTTAAAAACAATTAAACCTATAGTTATGAAAGTCTCTGAAGAGATAGGAAATAGAATTATTGAATTAAATGGGGGAAAAGCTCCGAATGCAGTATTTTTAGTAGGAGGGGGAGCACATACACCTTTCATTAGAGAAAATATTGCTAAAATTTTAAACTTGCAAGCTTCGAGGGTTGCTATAAAAGGTCGTGAATCTGTTGTTGAATGTATTTGTGATGCAACGCTTGGAAGTACTGGGGTTACAGTTTTGGGTATAGCATTAATATCAATTAAGAGACTAGGACATGATTTTGTTGATGTAACTATAAATGATAAGATTATAAGTCTATTTAATGCACATAAACATACAGTTGCGGATGTAATGATGCAAGAAGGTATAAATCCAAAGATATTGATTGGTAAAAATGGACGCAATATAAGATTTAACTTTGATGGGATAAAAAGAATATCATTTGGAACCTTAGCTAAAGGTGCACAAATTAAGATTAACGATCTTATTTGTAATATTGATTCGGAAGTAGTAGAAGGTGATATTATTGAAGTTATTTTCAGCAAAGATGGGAAAAATGCTAAGCCTACTATTATAGATTATGTAAAAAATATTCAAGTTGTAAGTTTTTATATTGAGGATGTTATTAGTAATATTGAGCCAGTACTATTTATTAATGAGCAAAGAGTTTTAATAAACGCTATAATAAAAGAAAATGATGATGTTGTGATAAAATATCCTAATACAATTTGTGAATATGCAAAGTATTTTGATGATAAGTTAATTGGGTTAACCTTTATAATGAATAATAAGAAACTTATGGAGGATTATATTATAAAAGAAGGTGACAGGATATATTTAGAAGAAGTAAAAACTAATAATGTCATTTATGAAAAAGAAGAATATAATGACTGTAAAAAAAAGGTGGAAACAATTAATGATGAATATAGGAACATTAAAGTTGAAGTTAATAAAAAAAATATAATTCTAAAAAACAAAGAGAAATATGTATTTGTGGATATATTTAATTATGTGGAATTTGATTTGTCTGTCTCAAAAGGGAACCTAATACTAACGCTCAATAAGAGTAAAGCTAGTTATTATCAGCCTCTAAACGATGGAGATATAATTGAAATATATTGGGAAAAACAATAAGCGAAGAGGTGTATATATTGAATTTTTTAGTTGAATCAAAAACCATTGAAAAAGAGTTGATTTTCATAAGGCGTGACTTACATGAGAATCCAGAATTGGGGTTTGATTTATTTCGAACTTCACAAAAGGTGAAAGATTTTCTGCAAAAAGAAAACATTGAATTCTGCGAGGTAGCTAAAACAGGAATCTGCGCTATTATTCGCGGTAATGGCGATAAGACCATTGCGTTAAGAGCGGATATGGATGCACTTCCACTGCAAGACATGAAGACATGTAGTTACTCCTCTAAAATTAATGGTAAAATGCATGCTTGTGGACATGATGCACATACTACTATACTTTTAGGTGCAGCAAAAATATTAAATAGTATGAGGGATGAATTGCCAGGGAATGTTAAATTGTTTTTTGAACCAGCAGAGGAAACTACTGGGGGATCACCACTTATGATTAAAGCTGGAGTACTTGAAAATCCTTATGTAGATGCTGTTATTGGGCTTCATGTTGAAGAGTTTCTAGATGTTGGTACTGTTGGTTTAAAAAGAGACGTAGCTTATGCGGCATCAAATCCATTTACTATAAAAATAACAGGTAAAGGAGGACATGGTGCAAGTCCACATATGACTATTGATCCTATAGTAATTGCGAGTAATGTTATTACAACACTTCAAAGTATTGTGAGTCGAGAAATTCCACCTACAGATCCTGCTGTAATTACAATAGGATCAATTCATGGAGGAACAGCTCAAAATATAATACCGGAAGACGTGACAATAACGGGAATAATTAGAACTATGAAAAGCGAACATAGGGAATATATAAAAACAAGATTAGTACAGGTAGTTGAAGGCATAGTTCATTCTATGAGAGGGACATGTGAAATTAAAATTGAAGAAAGTTATCCTTGTTTATATAATAATGATAAACTTGCAGATTTGTTTGAAAATAAGGCAAGTGAACTCCTCTCTGAGATTAATGTTCAAAAACTAGATCAACCAACAATGGGAGTGGAAAGTTTTGCTTATTTTTCTATGGAAAGACCATCATTATTTTATTTTTTAGGAAGTAGAAACAAGGAAAAAGGTATAATAAATCCTGCTCACGGAAGTTTATTTGATGTGGATGAGAGTTGCATTGCAATAGGTGTAGCTATGCAATGTAAATTAGCTTACGAATTTTTATTGAATTCATAGCACAATTTAGTATATAATAGGTATTCGATGTGAATTTTTAAAATATATGATGGTTTGTTATAGAATAAAATGTTTATTATAAAATAAAAAGGGGCTTTTTAAATAAAAAAGTTATCTATTATAAAATAAATTAGAGTATGTGTGAAATTCGCCAATAGATAAATAGAACGTAGGAGGATATGTATGAGGATCGAAATTGGAGCAAATGAAGCGGGTCAAAGAACAGATAAATTTATGAGGAAAGTACTTGGAGATGTGCCACTTAGTAAAATATATAAAGCTTTTAGAAAAGGTGATATTAGAGTTAATGGAAATAAAATCAAGGAAAAACACTCTTTAGTAATAGGAGATATTGTTGAAACAAAATATATTACTAGTGAGTTTAAAAAAGAGGAGTTTCACAGGATTGATAATAATTTGAAAATTACATTTGAAGATGCAAATATATTAATGGTGGAAAAATGGCCAGGAGTTTTAGTTCATGCTGACCAAAAAGATGGTGAAGCTACTTTAACAGATTATGTACTTTCATATTTGTTTGATAAAGGAGATTATCAACCGGAAAGTGAAATAACATTTACGCCAGCACCTTGTAATAGACTAGACAGAAATACTTCGGGAATAGTTATGTTTGGTAAAAACTTTAAATCTCTTAAACTTTTAAATGAGATGATAAGAGAAAGAAATATTGAAAAATATTATATGGCTTTAGTTAGAAATCGGATTAAAGATGGAGTTTATGAAGGGTATATATATAAAAATGAGGATGCAAATATATCTAAGGTTTTTGACACCCAGATGCCAGATACAAAAAGAATAGCAATGGAAGTTAAAACTATTCAGAGTTGTGGTACATTTTCTATAATAGATATTAACCTTTTAACAGGCAGAAGCCATCAGCTTAGAGCGCATTTAAGCCATTTAGGTAATGCTATAGTTGGTGATCCAAAATATGGAGATAAAAAAATGAATAGTTTCTTTAACAATAAATATGGTTTAGATTATCAATATCTTTACGCATATAAGGCGATGTTTAAGAATTGCCCTGAGGGACTTGAGTATATGGAGAATAAAACTATTGCTGAGAGTTTACCACCAGTATTGAAGAAGATTAAAAGAGACGTATTTAAATTTTAGAGGGTGAATTTAATGAGTGAACATGAAAGTTCAAAAAAACAATCTACCTCAAAAGGCTTTGCCATATTATCTTCGGCAACTTTAATTGTTAAGCTTTTATCCTTGCTTTACGTACCATTTTTAAGCCATATATTAGGAATAGAGGGGTATGGCATATATTCATCAGCTTACGTTATATTTGTATATATGTATGTATTAACAAATGCAGGTATTCCTGTGGCAATTTCTAAGATGGTATCGGAACTTATAGCTATAGGAAATTATAAAGATGCAGTGAGAACTTTTAAAATAGCTAGATTTTTGCTTTTGATATTAGGAATGGTTATGTCAATCGTAATGCTTTTTTTTGCAGGTCCTTTAGCTAATAGAACAGCAGATCCTACTGCAAAACTTGCGATTATGGCACTTGCTCCAACTATTTTAATATCATCAGTGTTATCAGCTTATAGAGGTTATTTTCAAGGAAGAGGGAATATGACTCCAACTGCGGTGTCTCAAGTATTAGAACAAATTGCAAATACTATATTTAGTTTGATTTTTGCAGCAATTTTTATAAAATATGGACTAGCAGCAGGTGCAGCAGGTGGAACCATAGGCACATCTGTAGGAGCATTGGTTGCAGTAATATATATGATTTATTTCTATGAAAAAAATAAAGTTTTTAGAGTTCCAAAAGGGTATAGTCAGTTAAATATAAAAAGATTTACTACTAAAAAAATAATAAAAAGACTACTAAGTTATGCAGTGCCAATGACAATATGTTTAGGTCTGCAACAAGCGGGGACATTAGTTGACTTATTATTAGTTCAGGCTAGGATGTTAGATTCAGGAATTGATAAAGTGCAGGTTACTATTTTATGGGGCGTGCTAAGCCAATATACAACGCTTATAAATATGCCTATAGCTATCATTTCCTCACTTGCTATAACTATTCTACCCTCTATTTCTAGTTTAATAGCACTTAAAAATAAAAAAGCAGTAAGAAATAAAATTAATTATGCATTTAGGTTATGTTTTCTAGTGGCGGTGCCATCTGCAGTTGGACTTGGTGTTTTAGCTAAACCAATAATATATCTGCTTCATTATGATCCTAGGGTTTCAAGATTACTCATATATGGATCGGTTGTGATAGTTCTTATGGCTGCAGTTAGTATACAGACCTCAATCCTTCAAGGCATTGGGAAACTTTACTTAGTTACACTTTATGCAGTACTAGCATTAATAGGAAAAATCATTATTAATTATATTTTTGTAGCAATTCCAAGTTTTAATATATTAGGGGCGGTTATGGCGAATGGTGTGAGTTTTGCAATACTTTTAACTCTTAACTATTTTACTATGAACAAAGCTCTGAGAATTAAAATTAATTTACTAAGGCATGTTATAAAACCTTTAATCGCTTCATGTGTTATGGCAATAATTACAATATTTACGTATAGTAGCTTAAGTTATGTTTTCAGCGTTATAAGTGAAGGATTTTTTGCTAAAGCTATAGCTGTAATTATTGCTATGAGCCTTGCTATATTGACTTATTTCATCACATTAATCTTTATAGGTGGTATAACTAAGGATGATTTAGATGTATTTCCGCGTAAAATTACAAAACTTATACCTAATTCTATTATAAATAGAATTAGATAGAAATAAAGTTAAGGTTAAGGTAATAAATAAAATCTTCTGTAATGTTAATAATCACAGAAGATTTTATTTATGCTTTAACCTTATTTCTTTTTTGAGTAAGAATAAATGAAAATAACAATAGCGAAAAACCAACAATAATAATTATTATGTTTTTAGTAATAAAAATAGAATTTGGTAATGTGCTGTTTAAGATTTTTAATGTGAAATATAATAATATGCTAAGGCTAATGTCAATTATAAAATTACCTATGGAAAATTCCAAATAACAGGCCTTCTTGATTGAGAGTATGTTCAATATAAAGCTTAAAATAGATGTTACAAGTAGAGCTATTCCGTAGCCTAAAATATTTAGACTTGGAATGCCTAATAATACATATAGCAGTGCAAGTTCGAGAACAGAGGTAACTATAGAATTAATTAAAAGGTCCTTTTGTTTTCCAAGCCCATTTAAGATTCCATAAGTGGAACCAGACATGTACATAAAGGGAGCACTTAAAGCAGCAAGTTTTATGTAGATACCTAGGTCATACCTGTCGAAAAACAATTTTCCAAGCGAATCTCCAGCACATAAACATATTATCATAGTTGAAATACCTAGTAAAAATGAGATTTTTATAACTTCCCGAACTCTGCTTTCTAAACTGTTATAATCATTCTTACTAATACTTTTAGAAATATCTGGGGTTAATATGGTTGCCATGGACATTACTACAATAAAAGGGAAAAACACAATGCTCATAGCCATACCTGAAAACTTACCGATTAAGGCTAAACTTTGAGTATATTCTATTCCAGCAGAAACTAATCGTCCTGGTACAATTAATGTAGAGAGTGCTGAAATTATAGTGTTTAAAAAACCATTTAAACTTAAAGGTAAAGATACAATTAGGATATTAAATAAGAGTTGAGCCCTTCCCTCAGTTTTTTTTAGAGACCCCTTAAATTTATTTTTGCTTTTTTTATAGAAGATATATAGTAGTATAAAACTTATAAGTTCCCCAACAGATAAGGATATATATGTAGCAGTTACTGTAGAAGTTACATTTTTTAATGCAAAGAAATTTATGATTCCAAGGATTATGGCCATTCTTACGGTTTTTTCAACTATGTCTATAATTGCGGGGACTTTAACATTGGAAATACCATAAAAATACCCCTTATATATAGAGGAAAGAGCAACAAATATTAAAGCGGGGCAGATAACCCAAAGGGAATAGAGTGTACGTTGGTCTTTTATTATATATGTACTAATAAATGGTGAAAAAATAAATACAAATATTGTTATAAGTATAGACAATCCGAAATCAAAAACTAAGGCGGTATGTATAGATTTATTTAAGTTACCATAATCATTTATTCCGTAGTATGAGGAAGCTTCTTTTGAAATTGCGGTGACCATTCCACCACATATAAGGCAAATAAATAAGTCATAGATGGGCATAACAAGACTGTATAACCCCATACCTTCTGCACCTAGTTTCTTTGAAAGTACAATTGAAAACATAAATCTTAATATTCCGGCAGTTAGATTTGAGATTGTCAGTATTATTGAGTCTTTGTAAAAACTATCTTTAATCATAAAAGAATCCTCCTTGTTCTTGCAGCTTAGGAACAGTTATTAGTAATTAATATGTGAACCTAAAGGATTATATTCTATTGCAATCATAAAATTAATAATTTCTGATGGATTTAGCCATGAAATTGAATAAGTAAATTATTAACACATATACTCTAATCTATATAAATATATATATGTTAGAGTATTTATAATTTAGGGGGCAAGTATGAAAAAAACCATTGGATTTATAGTCATTTTAGCTGCAATGGCTTTTGCACTGTTTTCATTGAAAGGTTCATTTAAAGAATATAAGGTTGACGTGAAAGATGAAGTTTTAAAATCGCAAATCTTATTTAAAGGACTAAGTACTGCAGTGGATTTTACTAAAGACAATGATGGAAATTACTATGTAGCGTTTAAAGATAGAATACAGTACATAGATAAGGTAGGTAAAGCACACAATATATTTGCAAAAAAAGGGTTGAGTATAACTAGTTTAGATTGCAATAATGAAGTATTGTATTATGCATCAGGAACATTTGTCTATTCATATAATTTAGTAACAAAGGAAAATAAAGAAATAATTAAGGGTATACCTAATTATGGAGATTATAATAGCAGCTTAATTAAAATTAATGGAGATTATTTATTTGTCACGATAGGCTCTGCAACTAATTCGGGAGTGGTTGGCTCTGATAATTTGTGGATGATCAATTATCCTCAGAATCATGATATTTCGCCTAAGAGTATAACTATAAAAGGAACTGTGTTTGGGGACATTAAGACTGGAGCATTTGCTACATATCAAACCGAGAACATAAAAGGTGAAATTATAGCGGGGCACGTGATTGGGAATTCATCCATAATGATATATAATTTAAAGACTGGGGCAAAAGGAAACTTTGCTTGGGGTATAAGGAATATGAAAGGTATAGATTTTAACAGTGAGGGTAAAATATTAGTTACAGTTGGAGGTATGGAGGAGAGAGGACTAAGATCTGTAAGTGGAGACAATGATTATATATATCAAATTAAAAAAAACACATGGTATGGCTTTCCAGATTATACTGGTGGAGATCCAATAAGTTCCCCTAAATTTGAAGATGAATTTAACAAGGGTATACCGTTTATTTTAGCTAAGCACCCTACAACTAACCCACCTGCACCTATTTATCAGCATAAAGCAGTAGATAGCCTTGAAAGTCTAACCGTTGATAAAAAAGGAGTATTTGGGGATATAGACTGTATATATTTCTATGAAAAGAATGATAATAGTATATATAGTTTAACCAAGAATGGTGCACTTAAAGAAAAAGTAGTGTTTGAAGGCGGAGCGTATATCTCTAGTATGAAATTTTTTGATGATTTATTGGTGTTAGACAGTAAAAGTGGATTTTTACTTAGCATTAAAAAAAATGTTAATAATGATTTAATTAGCGGAAAGGGAAGGATTAGTTACTACTTATTAACCATAGTTATAATTTTAATAATGACCATACTTGTTGATTTAAGGAGAAAACCTAGAATATAATAAATAAATGTTATTTTAAATAAATTTAAATCTGTTTTACAAGGATATTTGGCGTATACTTAATGAAGAGGTGAACATTTTGAAAAATAAAATTGAATTTACTTATGGGAAAACTTTAAAAGGGTTAATGATAACAGTAAACCCAGTTAAAAAAAGAATAATGAAAACTCATTGTATTGTTCATAAATTTATAAATATTCAAGCCATCGAAATATTGAAAAACAAGGAATATAATGAAGCTCATAATTTTTATAAAAAATATATAAAAGAACTAAACAAAGGAGTTACTTGGGCAGATCAAGATTTTAAAAGTACAAATCATTTTTACCATCACATTAAAGGAACTGGACTTTATGGATTTTCAAATGCATTAGTTGAATTTAAAAAATATTATAAATTAGCATTAAGATTTATAGAAGCAGGTGATACAAAAAAAGCACTTTTTTATTTTGGGGCATCATGCCATTTAATTCAGGATGCCACAGTTCCTCAACATGTAAATAATAAGTTACTTAAAAACCACAGAAATTTTGAACTTTGGATTATAGGTAAATTAATGAGTGATTATTCATTCCCCGTTACTAATGAGATAATAAAAGAGGATAATGTAGAGGACTATGTAAAAAATAATGCATTATTTGCTAACAAAACTTATAATGCTAACGTAAATATAAAAGAAAAAGAAGATAGATATAATAAAGTATCTTTGATTATAATTCAAAGAGCCCAAAAGACCACTGCAGGGTTAATGTTGAATTTTTACAATAAGATTAAGAAATAATTCCTTTATTTTAGAGGAATTATTTTGTTTTTGAAGAATAAATAGAAATAGGTAAAAATATATGAAGTTATCTTCAAAGAGGGGTGAAACAATTGAAAAAGGAGGTTTTTATAAATCTAGAAAAAGAAATTTTCAAAGGAAATATATTAGATATAGGTTTTTCTAACCATGGAATTATATATAATATCTATAAACAATATATTGACGATAGTAGTAGAGTGGATTACGTTGAGGGAAAAGAGGAGAAGGCAGCCATTGAAGAAGGCGTATATGATCTTTGCGTACTATTTTTTACATTGGGTGATATAACATTCTCACAAAGCAAAAAGAAATTAATACAAGATATATATAAGTATTTAAAAATTGATGGGCTTTTATATATATGGGATATAGACAAGGGCTATGCAAAAATCTTTAATTCTAAAATAAAGATTGTATTGCCAGATAAAAATACAAAACAAATTTATCAAAGGGATTTAAATATATTTAAGAATAGCTCTAAAGAAAATACAATAAAAATTTTACAACCGTATTTTGAAATAACAACGCTTAAAAATTCAGACGATGTTTATTACATGATATGTAAAAAGAAAGGGAAATCAAAAGATGAAAGTAACACTAGTAGGTATTAATGCAAAATTTATTCACACTAACTTGGCAGTAAGATATTTAAAAGCGTATACAGAAGATTTAAACTATGAATGTAATATTATGGAGTTTTCTATAAATGATCAAATTGAAAGAATATTAGAAGAAATTTTAATTGGCAAGCCAGATCTTGTAGCATTTTCTTGTTACATATGGAACATTGATTACGTTAGGGCTGTTGCATCTTTAATAAAGCTTGTAGATAGTAGAATTGAAATCCTTTATGGTGGACCTGAGGTTAGTTATGACTGTGAAGCTTTTCTTAAAGAAAACGTAGGGGATTATGTCATTGAAGGTGAAGGCGAAGTTACGTATAAAGAGTTTATTAATTGGAAGATTAAATGCACAGAAAATTCAAAAAATAATCCTAGTGATGTTATGACCATTGTAGTCAAGGCTAATATGCCAAACATATTAGGTCTTTATCATAAGAATAAAGGCGAAATTGAATATTATGGTAAGAGAGAATTAATGGATATAAGTGAGGTCGTATTTCCATATGGAGAAGAAGAATTTACAAATAAAATAGTTTATTATGAAGCCTCAAGAGGATGTCCTTTTAGTTGCAAATATTGTCTTTCATCCACAACTCATGGAGTTAGATTTTTAAATGCCGAAAGGGTGAAAATGGAACTTAAGTTTCTTGCAGATAAAAAAACAAGATTAGTAAAGTTTGTTGATAGAACATTTAATTGTAATCCTCAGTATTCCATAGAAATTTGGAAATTTTTAATAAATCTAGAGTGTGAAACGATGTTTCACTTTGAAATATCAGCAGATTTGCTAAATGATAACGAAATAGAAGTGTTGTCGAAAGCGCCTAGGGGAAGATTTCAGTTTGAAGTTGGAGTACAAACAACAAATCCTATAGTTCTTGATAATATAAGCAGATTTGTTAAATTTGAAGAGATAAAAGAAAAGGTATTGCAGGTAAACAACATAGGTACTATTAATCAACATTTAGATTTAATAGCAGGTCTTCCAGGAGAAAATTATGATTCATTTAGAAAATCATTTGATGATGTTTATAAAATTGGTATTGAAGTAATACAGCTAGGATTTTTAAAACTACTTAAGGGGTCCAATATGATGAATGAGGTTTCAATGTGGGGTATGGTTTATGCACCTTATCCACCTTATGAAATTTTGAAGACAAAGGATATAAGTTATGATGAACTTGTAAAATTAAAAAGGGTAGAAAAAATGGTAGATAAATATCATAATTCACAAAAATTTTATAATATATTGAAATATTTCATTGAAAAATTTCAATCCCCATTTGACTTTTATTATGAGCTTGGGTTATTTTTTTATGAAAAAGGATATTTAGGCAGAAGTATTTCCTCAGTAGATTATTATAAAATATTCATTGAATTTAATGATGAAAAGCTTAAGCAAGATAATTTTGATTTAAGGGAGATTGTTAAATACGACTACCTTAAATATAACAAAAAGAAGTGGCTTCCAAGTTTTCTAATTAGAGATGTAGATAAGGAATTAGAAAGAACTATTAAAGAAAAATTATTAAAAAACAATGTCATAGATAATACATCTAATGTCCATGTTGAAAAATTTATGATTAATATTCTGAGATTTATAGATAATAATATTATAGATAGAGAATATAGTTATTTAGTATATAATATTAATGACGAGGAGAACATAAGAGATATAACTTATATTTTAGATGAGAAATTGTAATTAAAATCTATGGATTATTATTAAATCAGATGAAATTGTTAAATATATTTTAATATTTGAATTATAAAATAGTCTTATTAGTTTAAATATTTTCAATATTAAAAAAATGTTGAAATTTGTACTAATTGTTAGTATAATTAAGGTATATTAAATATTATTTAAAGTATAACAATATATACCTAACACACTTGTGGTTATTATAAGTTATGGATTGATTATTAAAATTTACTCTATTTAAAAAAAAGGTGGTGATATTTTGGCATTAGAAGCAATAAAAGTTATAGAAGGTGCAGAAAGGAAAGCAACAGATATCATAAATAAAGCAGTTTCTGATAGTAAGGATATATTAAAAAAATCTGAGATTTACGCTGGAGATCAATTCAAAAAAGGTTTGGATGTGGCAAAAGAAGAAACTAATAAAATTATTGAAGATGCTAAAGAAGATGGTAGAATTAAATCTGAACCAATAATTGAAACAGGTAAAACAGAGGTTAACAACATACTTAATTTAGGAAAAGAAAGATTTGATAAGGCGGTTAACATGGTGGTTGAGAGGATAGTGAAAGATAATGGCAATAGTTAAAATGAGTAAATTCACATTGTTTGCCTTTGAATCACAAAAAGAAGCTTTGATAGATGATCTCCACAGATTTGAAAATGTTCAATTTGTAAATTTACAAGAAAGTGCGGAAGAACATTTGCAATCACTTCAAAAGGATTCCGAAAATGAAAGAGTTTCTTATTTAGAAGGTGAGTTAGCTAAAGTAAAATTTTCCATTGACCTTTTAATAAGTCGTACCGAAAAGGAAAGTGCTATAAAATCTTTAGCCAAAGGTAAAAGTAGTTTCAATTACGAGGAGTTAGAAGATTTAGCTAAAAAATCAAATTATAAGGTAAACTATAAAAAGCTGAAAGAAAAAGATGATGAATTACTGAAAATTAAGAATGAAAAAACTAAAATTAATTCTGAAATTGAGGGTTTAACTCCATGGATAACATTAGATTCAGCGTTTAACGATTTAAAATCATTAAACTCTTCAATATTCTTAATGGGATCATTACCAAAAGCTTTTAAAGATATTTTTAGAGAAAAGTTTGAAAGTGAAATTCCATATGCCTACTTAGAAGTTATTAGTGAAGTAAAGGATGAAATAAATATAATTGCTTTAGTACATAAAGATTATGAAGATAAAGCAAAAGAATTACTAAAGCTTCACGGCTTTAATAGTATAAATTTTAGGTATGAAGGAATTGCATCACAGGAAGTAAGCATATTCAAGAAAAGGTTAGAAGTTATATCTAATGAGGAAGAAAGAATAAATGTTGAAATAAAAAGTGACTGTAAATATTTAGATGATTTTAAAATAGTATATGAATATTTATCTAATAAAAATATAAAAGCCATGGCATGTCAAAATTTCTTGAAAACTGAAAATGTAGTTGCTATCGAGGGATGGGTTCCAACAGCTTTATCAAAAGATTTAGAAGATGTAATAAAGGCTATAACTAAAGAAAATTTTTATCTAGAGTTTGAAGGAGCAGATAAGGAAGATAATGAGGTGCCTATACTTTTAAAGAATAGTTCAGTTGTTGAACCTTTTGAGTTAATAACATCAATGTATAGTTTGCCTAAATACTCAGAGATAGATCCGACACCGCTATTGACACCTTTTTACATGGTATTCTTTGGAATGATGCTTGCTGATATTGGATACGGGTTAGTAATATTGATAGTGACAGCTTTTGCACTAAAAAAGTTCAATTTAGATGAAGCTCAGCGAAGGTTCGCTAAGTTTTTCTTGTTTTTAAGTATACCAACAATAGGGGCAGGAATTGTTTATGGAAGTTTCTTTGGAGATTTAATTAAATTTAAGTCTATAATAAATCCAGCAGAAGATATAATGACATTACTTATAATATCTATTATAATGGGTGCATTCCATATTTATTTTGGCCTTGGGGTCAAAGGATATCTGCTTATCCGCGATGGTAAACCAATGGATGCTGTTTACGATGTACTAACATGGTATGCTGCATTAACTGGAGCATTTTTATTATTAGGTGGATCATCACTAGGTTTAAGTCTAACTGTAATTTCCATTGGTAAATGGGTTATGATAACTGGTATGGTTGCATTAGTATTAACGCAAGGAAGAGCAAATAAAGGGATTGGTGCAAAACTTGCTGGAGGAGTATATGGCTTATATGGTATATCTGGATATGTAGGTGACTTGGTTTCGTATTCAAGAATTATGGCAATCGGGCTTGCGGGTGGATTCATAGCAATATCATTTAATATGCTTATTAAAATGATGCCATCACCTTTTAATATTATTATAGGTATATTCATATTTGTGCTTACACAAACGTTTAATTTATTATTAAGTGGATTATCAGCTTTTGTTCATAGTGCTAGGCTTCAATATGTAGAATTTTTTGGTAAATTTTACGAAGGTGGAGGCAAGGCCTTCAAAGTGTTTAAATCAGCAAATAAGTATATTACTGTAATTAAAGGAAAGCAAATTTAAGGAGGAATTAATAATGACATTTATGGAATTTATAATTAAAAATGGTGGAATTGTATTCGCTGTAGTGGGTATGGCTTTGGCGGTTATTTTACCTGGAATGGGATCAGCAAAAGGTGTAGGTTTAGTTGGTGAAGCGGGTGCAGGACTCACGACTGAAGAACCAGATAAATTTGGTAAAGCACTTATTATTCAATTATTACCAGGTACACAAGGGCTTTATGGTTTCGTTATAGCAATATTTGTGTTACTTAAATTAGATGTGACTATGACACTTGGTACGGGATTATATTTGTTTATGGCATGTTTACCGATAGCAGTTGTAGGATATTATTCAGCAATAGCTCAGGCAAAAACTTCAGCAGCTGGTATTGCAATATTAGCTAAAAAACCAGAACATATGGCGAAAGCTATAATATTTGCAGTAATGGTTGAAACATATGCGATTTTAGCATTTGTTATTTCAATAATTTTAGTTACTAAAACTCTATAATATTAGTAACAAAGACATTCTAAGTTTAAAATTAAGCAGTTAAAGGATGTGAATATATGTCGAATTTAGAAAACTTATCTGCTAAAATAATAGACGATGCTAATATTAAAGCAAAAGCTATATTGAAGGAAGCTAAGGATAATGAGAGTTTATTGATTGAAAACAAAATAAAAGAAGTAGAAGTGCTTAAACACCAAATGCTAGAAAAAGCAAAAATTGAAGCTATTACGGTAACTAAGAGAATTATATCAAATTCTAAGTTAACTGTAAGAAACGATAAGTTAGTTGCTATGCAAAAAATGATAGGTAAGGTGTTTACGGTTGCTTTAGAAAATCTATTACAAATAAGTGATCAGGAATATTTTGACATTGTAAAAAGATACCTTTTATCAATGCCAATAGCAGGAGATGAAGAAATAATACTTCCTGGGAAATATAAGAGTATTATAAGCAATGAGTATTTATCTGGAATTAATTTTTTATTAAAAACTAATGGAAAATTAGGTAAATTAAAGCTAAGCTCCGATGATCGAGATATTCAAAGCGGATTTCTAGTAATAAAAGATGGTATAGAAGTTAATAATACTTTTGAAAGTTTAGTTAATTCATTAAGAGATGAGCTTGAACCTGAAATAGTTAATGAACTATTTAAATAAATATAAAGAAGATAACAAGTGATAATTGTTATCTTCTCATGATTAATATAAGGAGGATAGCCATATATGGATAAGATGGATTTTACACAAGCTGTGGCTAGGCTAAGGGTATTAGAAACAAGACTCCTTAATAAAATAAAGATTGAGAGAATGATTGATAGTGACTCGGCAGATGATGTACTTAAAATCTTGCAGGAAAATGAATATGCGAGTTTGATGGGAAATGTAAAGAGGGCAGAGGACTACAACATACTACTTAAAGAGGAGTTAAAAAGAGTATATTTACTTATGTACGAAATTTCCCCGGAATCCATTATAGTAGATATTATGAGTTTGAAATACGATTATCATAATATAAAGGTGATACTAAAGGGAAGAGCGCTTGATAAGGATTTATCTCATATGCTAATACCAGTAGGTACAGTAAATAGCGAAAAATTAAAGTTTTATATGAAGTCTATGGAATATAAGGAATTAAACCCTATTATGAGGGAAGCTATAATTGAGGCTGAAGAGGTCTTTAAGGAAACTAATGATCCACAAAAAATAGATATTATATTAGATAAATATATGTATCTAGACATGTTAACTAAGGCAAAGGAAACAAAGATAGAGTTTATAATTAATTATGTTAAAAGAAGTATGGATTTCACTAATATTAAATCAATTATTAGATTGAAAAAACAAGAAAAAGATGTTGATTTTTTTAATGAGGTTATTCTTAGTGGTGGAGATATAGATAACGATGTTTTACTTAGAGCGTTTAACGAACCAATTGAAAATATGGCAGCTAAATTTTCTTCAACAAAGTATGGAGAAGTTGTACGAATTGGACTAGATGAATATATAAAAACTGGTAAACTTTCTATTTTAGAAAAGTTATCAGAAAACTTTATTATGGAGAATCTAAAAGTTGCTAAGTATGTTGCTTTTGGAGCTGATCCAATATTTGCATATATCGTAGCAAAGGAAACAGAAATAAAAATAATCAGAATAATTATGGTTGGGAAATTAAATAATGTTGATACAACTGTTATAAGAGAAAGGGTGCGTGAAGTTTATGCATAAAGTAGGAGTAGTTGGAGACAAAGATTCAGTACTTGCTTTTAAAGCTCTTGGAATTGACGTATATCCTGTTATCGAGGTGGATGAAGCTAAAAAAGCTATAGACAAAATGGCGTCAAGTAATTATGCCGTTATATTTGTAACTGAGCAGATAGCTCAACACTTAGATGAAACTATAGCAAGGTACAGTAAACAGATGATTCCTGCCATTATACTAATACCAAGTAATCAAGGCTCACTAAATATAGGAATGCAAAAAATTAAAGATAATGTAGAAAAAGCAGTGGGCGTAAATATTTTATAGGAAGGTAGGGATATAACTTGAAAATAGGTAAAATTGTAAAAGTTTCAGGACCATTAGTTGTTGCAAAAGACATGGATGAAGCTAATATATATGACGTAGTTAGGGTTGGAGAAAAAGGTCTTATAGGCGAAATTATTGAAATGAGAGGGGATAGAGCCTCTATTCAAGTATATGAAGAAACATCAGGTTTAGGACCTGGAGATCCAGTAGTTTCTACTGGTGAACCATTAAGTGTTGAACTTGGACCTGGCCTTATTGAATCAATGTTTGATGGTATTCAAAGACCTCTTGATAAAATAAGAGCAATAGCTGGTAATTACTTAACAAAAGGTGTAAATGTTTCACCACTAGATAGAGAAAGAAAATGGGGATTTGTGCCTACTGCTAAAGTTGGAGATGAAGTTTCATATGGCGTGGCAATAGGAACAGTACAAGAGACTACGGTTGTCGTTCAAACTATAATGGTGCCTAAAGGAATAGAAGGAACTATTACTTCTATAACTGCAGGAGAGTATACTGTAGAAGATACGGTAGCTGAGGTGCAAACAGCCAGTGGCATTAAACAAATTACATTAATGCAAAAGTGGCCAGTAAGACGTGGTAGGCCTTATGCTGATAAATTAAACCCAGTAGAACCATTAGTTACAGGTCAAAGAGTAATAGATACCTTCTTTCCAGTAACTAAAGGTGGTACAGCTTGCGTTCCAGGACCCTTTGGTAGTGGAAAAACTGTAGTTCAACATCAATTTGCTAAATGGGCAGATGCAGAAATAGTTGTTTACATAGGATGCGGGGAACGTGGCAACGAGATGACAGATGTTTTGAATGAGTTCCCAGAACTTAAAGATCCAAAAACAGGTGAATCTTTAATGAAAAGAACTGTACTAATTGCTAATACCTCTAATATGCCAGTTGCAGCTAGAGAAGCGTCTGTATATACCGGAATAACAATAGCCGAGTACTTTAGAGACATGGGTTTTGCTGTAGCACTTATGGCAGATTCTACATCTCGTTGGGCAGAGGCATTACGTGAAATGTCAGGTAGACTTGAGGAAATGCCAGGTGATGAAGGATATCCAGCATATCTAGGTTCACGTGTAGCTGATTTTTATGAGAGATCTGGAAAAGTAGTTTGTATGGGAGACGATAAAAGAATCGGAGCAATTACGGTTATAGGCGCAGTTTCACCTCCAGGTGGAGATCTATCAGAGCCAGTAACTCAATCAACCCTTAGAATAGTAAAGGTGTTTTGGGGACTAGATGCTGATCTTGCTCATAAAAGACATTTCCCTTCAATAGATTGGTTAGGATCTTATTCACTTTATGTAGACCAATTAGCTAAGTGGATGAATGAGAATGTTGCAAGCGATTGGACTGAAATTAGAATTAAAGCTATGGCTATATTGCAAGATGAAGCAAAACTTGATGAAATAGTTAGACTTGTAGGTGTAGAGGCTCTTTCTGAAAAAGATAGATTGAAACTTGAAGTTGCTAAATCAATTAGGGAAGATTATCTACAACAAAATGCATTCCATGAAGTGGATACTTTTACATCTCTTTCAAAACAATATAAAATGTTAAAGCTAATTTTAGAATTTTATGTTGAGGGTGAAAAAGCATTAGGCGCAGGAGTTTATTTGAAAAAGATATTAGAAATGACAGCGCGAGATAAAATAGCTAGAGCAAAATATATTGCAGAAACTGAGATGTCGAAAATTGATGATATATTTACGATCCTATCTGACGATATGGAAAAATTAATAACGGAAGGAGGAGTTGTGAATGATTAAGGAATATAAAACTATAACAGAAGTTGTAGGACCACTTATGGTTGTAGAAAAGGTAGAAGGCGTTAGGTATGATGAACTTGTAGAAATACAATTACAGACTGGTGAAATTCGTAGCGGAAAAGTGCTTGAAATAAATGAAGATAAAGCAATGGTTCAGTTATTTGAAAGTTCTACAGGAATTAACTTAAAAGGTAGTAAAGCTAAATTTTTAGGAAGACCGCTAGAACTTGGTGTTTCAGAAGATATGCTGGGAAGAGTTTTTGATGGATTAGGTAGGCCTAAAGATGGTGGACCTAAGATTATCCCTGATAAGAGATTAGATATAAATGGAGAGGCATTAAACCCAGTTGCAAGGGATTATCCATCAGAGTTTATACAAACAGGGATTTCAGCTATTGATGGACTTAATACTTTAGTTCGTGGGCAAAAATTACCAGTATTTTCAGGTTCAGGTCTTCCACATGCGCAACTTGCAGCTCAAATAGCAAGGCAATCAAAGGTGTTAAATTCAGATACAAAGTTCGTTGTTGTATTTGCAGCAATAGGAATAACTTTTCAAGAAGCACAGTTTTTTGTAGATGATTTCACAAAAACTGGTGCAATAGACAGAACAGTATTATTTATGAATCTTGCGGATGACCCAGCTGTAGAGAGAATAGCAACGCCTAGAATGGCTTTAACTACAGCTGAATTTCTTGCTTATGAAAAAGGATATCAAGTTCTTGTAATCATGACAGATATTACAAATTATTGTGAGGCCTTGCGTGAGGTTTCAGCTGCAAGAAAAGAAGTTCCAGGTAGACGTGGATATCCTGGATATCTTTATACTGATTTATCAACGTTATATGAGAGAGCTGGTAGAATTAAGGGACTTGAAGGTTCAATAACTCAAATACCAATACTTACAATGCCAGAAGATGATATAACGCATCCAATCCCTGATTTAACTGGTTATATAACTGAAGGTCAGATCATTTTAAGTCGAGAAATTTATAAAAAAGGTATTATGCCACCAATAGATGTTTTGCCATCATTATCAAGACTTAAAGATAAAGGTATAGGAAAAGGAAAAACTAGAGAAGATCATGCTGATACAATGAATCAACTATTTGCTGCATATGCTCAAGGTAAACAAGCAAAAGAGCTTGCAGTTATATTAGGAGAATCAGCATTATCTGAAGCAGATAAAAAATATGCAACATTTGCAGATGCTTTTGAAAAACGGTATGTTGCCCAAGGATTTGAAGTTAACAGATCTATTGAGGAAACTTTAAATTTAGGATGGGAGCTTCTATCTATTCTCCCAAGAAATGAACTTAAGAGAATTAGAGATGAGTATGTAGAAAAATACTTACCAAAAAAAGAGGGTGAGTAAACGTGGCAAGGCTAAATGTTAGTCCAACTAGAATGGAGCTTACTAAACTTAAAAAAAGATTAGGTACAGCTACTCGTGGACATAAATTGTTAAAAGATAAGCAAGATGAACTTATGAGAAGATTCATTGATCTTATAAAACATAACAATGAACTTAGAAAAAGGGTTGAAGAAGAATTACAAAACTCTTTTAAGGATTTTGTTATGGCAAGTGCCTTAATGTCATCAGAATTTCTAGAGGAAGCAATTTCATATCCTAAAGAAAAAATTTCTGTAGAAGTTGAGACAAAAAATCTTATGAGTGTTAATGTTCCGATTATGAAGTTTAAAAGAAAATTAGAAGATGACCCAGGAAGTATATACCCATATGGATTTGCCAGTACTTCTGCGGATCTTGATGGAGCAATAGAAAAGTTGTATTTAGCATTGCCTGAGCTTTTAGAACTTGCAGAAGTAGAAAAAACTTGTCAGCTAATGGCAGATGAGATTGAAAAAACTAGAAGAACTGTTAATGCACTTGAATACATGACAATACCTCAGCTTAATGACACTATAAAATATATAAGAATGAAGCTTGAGGAAAATGAGCGTGGAGCTTTAACTAGACTTATGAAGGTTAAAAGTATGATGGAGAAGGCTCAAGAGATAGCTGATGCAAAAAGAATTAGCAAGTAAATTATTAAGGAATTAAGGTATTTTTTTGATGCCTTAATTTTTTTGTTTAAATTTTAGTTGATGTATACTTATATTTAGAATAGAATATAAGATGAATTGGTTAAAATCTATTAAAGTATAAATGAGAATTTTCACTTGGAAATATCGTTAACATAAAGAAAAGGAGAATGGTTATGGCAGTTAGAAAAATTTTGCAATATGGGGATGAACGTCTTAATACGATTTGCACAAAGGTTGAGAAAATAGATAAAAAAATATTAAACTTAGTTGATGATATGATGGATACACTTTATGAAGGCACTGGTATAGGTCTTGCCGCTCCTCAAATAGGTATTTTAAAGAGGATTGCATTAATTGACTTAGGATCTGAAGAAGATGAGCCAATAATAATTATAAACCCTAAAATAACAGCACAATCTGGTAATGAAAAGGATTTTGAGGGCTGTTTAAGTTATTCGGGATATGAAGGTGAAGTGTTCAGACCTACAAATGTTACAGTTGTAGGAATTAATATTAAAGGTAAACCAGTAAAATATGAGGCTGAGGGGTTACTTGCAAGAGCGTTCTGTCATGAAATCGATCATTTAGATGGAGTATTGTATATGTCTAGAGCTGAGGAAATGTACGAATTAACCGAGGAATAATTTTTTAAAAAAAGAACATATCCTTTGATTATTAATATCATAGGGCATGTTTTTTTTTATTTTTTGAATATATTGATTTGTTACCATATAAATGGTAATATAATATAAAAAGAAAGTGTATATACAGTAGTATATACATAAAGCGGAGAGGTGTATAAGTAAATGCAAGATTTGAAAGAAAAGATTAAGAAATTAAAGGTTGAGAAGAATGCTTTAATTTTAGCACATTATTATCAAAACGATGATATACAAGAGATAGCTGATTTTGTAGGAGATTCTTATTATCTTAGTAAAATGGCAAAAGAATGTAGCCAGCAGACTATAGTTTTTTGTGGAGTAGAATTTATGGCCCAAAGTGCAAAAATATTATCACCAGAAAAAACAGTGTTACTACCCAATATAGAGTCTGGATGTGCTATGGCAGATATGATTAATGGAGAAGATGTACGCGAGCTTAAAAAAGAACACCCCGGGGCAACAGTTGTGTGTTATATAAATTCAACAGCGCAGGTTAAAGCTGAAAGTGATATATGTTGTACTTCTTCAAATGCTTTAAAAATAATTAATAAATTAAATGTGGATGAAATAATATTTATACCAGATAAAAATTTAGGTGAGTATATAAATGAAAAAGCAAATGTTAAGAAAATGATATTTTGGAATGGATTTTGCCGTGTTCATGAATTTGTAAATCCACAAGAAATATTGGATGTTAAAAATGAAGATGAACGTGTAAAAGTTTTAGTTCATCCTGAGTGTAACAGAGAAATTAGAAAGCTTGCTGATTTTATAGGAAGCACTGGAGAAATAATTGATTTTGTTAAAAATGATCCAGGGGAAAAATATATGATTGTAACAGAAGAGGGTGTGCTTTATGATTTAAAGAATAAAAACCCTAATAAAATGTTTATAACGCCGAAGTCCCCAATGACTTGCTGTAGTATGAAGAGAAATACCCTAGAGGATGTATATAATAGTCTCCTTTATAACCAAAATGAAATAACATTAGATGAAAAAATAAGACTTGCTGCTCATAAGTGTCTAAGTACTATGCATGAAATGGCTAGGTGATATGATATTATGGATACTTTTGTAGATGTATTAATAGTTGGAACTGGCGCAGCAGGGTTGTACTGCGCATTAAATTTAGATAAGAACTTAAATGTACTTTTAATAACTAAAGACACTGTAGATAAATGTAATACCTCTTTGGCTCAGGGTGGGATATCAGTAGCTAGAGATGAAAAAGATTATGAGCTATTTATCCAAGACACATTAAAGGCAGGGAAATTCAAAAATTCACGGCAAGCAGTAAAAACTCTAGTACATGAATCTATTGATAATATTGATAAAGTAAAGGGTTATGGAGTCAGCTTTGATCTAGAAAATGGAAAATTCCAGTATACAAAGGAGGGTGCTCATAGTATCAATAGAATTGTGCATCATAATGATGAAACTGGAAGAGAGCTTTTTGAAGTTTTATTAAAAGAAGTTAAAACTAAGAAAAATGTAAAAATATTTGAAAATACTACTTTGCTTGATATCATTACAGATAATGATAAATGCGTTGGAGCAATTATTACAAGGGGGCAGTTAACGAGGGGACGGTTAACAACAAAAGAGTTAACAGGAGAGTTAACAGAGGGACAGTTAAGAATAAATGTATATTCTAAGGAGATAATTTTAGCGACAGGTGGAATTGGAGGTTTATTTAAAAATTCAACTAATAGAAGAGGATTAACTGGGGATGGAATTGCTATTGCTTTAAGGCATAATATTAAAACCGCTAATTTAGAATATGTTCAATTTCATCCGACTGCTTTATATGACGAAAACGAGAACTGCGAAAAATTCCTGATAACGGAATCTCTCAGAGGGGAAGGCGCAAAACTTTTAAATCAACAGGGGAAGAGATTTGTTGATGAACTTTTACCAAGAGATATAGTAGCAAGAGCAGTTTATGATGAAGAGGAAAAGAGCAGCAAACCGTATGTGTTTTTAGATATTTCATTTAAAGATAAAGAGTATATTGTAAACAGATTTCCAGGCATTTATAAAAGATGTTTGGAAAGTGGCATAGATATCACCAAAGATAAAATTCCAGTAACACCAGTAGAACATTATCATATGGGAGGGATCGCTGTAGATCTATTTTCTAGAACATCCATGGAACATTTATATGCCTGTGGTGAAGTAAGTTGTACAGGTGTACATGGAGCAAATAGGCTGGCAAGTAACTCGCTTCTAGAGGCCTTGGTATTCTCAAGACGAGCTGCCGAGTTTATAAATAAGTCTATAAGTGGGATTACTAATTTAAGTTATGAAGACGTACAGGATATAAAAACTTTTAGAAATTATAGTGAAATTAATAAAACTATAATTATAAACAAATTTAAGAAAATTGGAGAGGGTATAAGGAATGAATTGGTTAATTATTGATAAGCTCATTAAAGATGCAATAAAAGAAGATGTACCACAAACAGATATTACAACGGAATTTATTATTGGTGATGATTGCAGTTGTAGCCTTGATTTAATAGCTAAAGAGGATGGAGTAATGGCGGGATTGCTTGTATTTGAACGGGTTTTTAAATTGCTTGGAGAGGTTAAAATAGAGTTTTTTAGGCATGATGGAGATGAAGTTATCCAGGGGGAATGCATTGCAAAACTTAGTGGGAATACAAAACACATATTGACAGGGGAGAGAACTGCACTAAATTATCTTCAAAGAATGAGTGGCATAGCTACATTAACTAAAACTTATGTTGACCAATTAGAAGGAAGTGGCGTAAAGATTTTGGATACAAGAAAAACCACACCTAACATGAGGATATTTGAAAAATATGCTGTAAAAATTGGAGGAGGGTGTAATCATAGATATAATCTCTCAGATGGTGTCTTAATAAAGGAAAATCATATAAGCGCAGCTGGAGGAATAAAAGAAGCAGTCGAAATTATACGTAATAATGTTTCATTTGTTAAAAAAATAGAAGTTGAAGTAGAATCTCTAGAGCAAATTAGCGAGACGTTAGAAGCTGGAGTAGACATTATAATGCTTGATAATATGGACACTGAAACTATGAAAAAAGCAGTTGTGATAATTGATAAAAAAGCATTGATTGAGGCATCTGGGAATATAACACTAGATAATATTGAAGGAGTTGCAAGCTGTGGAGTTGATTATATATCTGTAGGAGCATTGACCCATTCTTGTAGAATATTAGATTTAAGTATGAGAAATTTAGTTAATGATTAACTTGGCATCAAAAAAAGACTAGCTATAAGGCTAGTCTTTTTTTGTTATTGAATGCATTTATCGATGTAATATTTCAACCTATCATTCCATTCAGGAATTTTAATCCCTAAAGATTTTTTAATATGAGAATTATTAGAGCATGTGTACTTAGGTTCTTTTATGATGTTGGATAAAAGTTTATCAGAGCTTACAATTAGAGGGATATTTAGATTGCTAAATTCAATTATACTATTAATAAGTGTTGACTTTGATAAACAACCTTCACTAGTATAGTTATATACCCCATATTTGTTGGTTGCTAACAGTTCTTTAATTACTAGGGTCAAGTCTTCAATATAAGTTACACATAGGGTAGGATTTGAAAATAGATAGACTGCTGTGTGGTTGCCTTTTATGAGTTTTCTAACAAAACAATCATTACCTCCAAATATAGTTGAAGTCCGGACAATAAAATACTTTTCACAAATTGTTTGTATTAATTCTTCACCCCCTAGTTTACTCGTGCTATATGCATTTATAGGAATACATTCATCAATTTCATTATAGGGGGATGAACTTTTATCACCGTATACATCAGTGCTAGACAGATAAACTAAAGGTATGTTAAGCCTGTTGCAACAAGTGGCTATGTTTAAAGTTCCGACAGTGTTTACGTCATAAGCTAAAGTCTCATTATACTCGCATATATATTTATTTGTTATAGCTGCGGTATGAATAACAACGTCAGGTTTTAATATATTTAGAGTCTTCTCAGTAGATATTTTATCAGTTACGTCAAGTTCCGCTTTATCTAACCCATATACAGTATGTGATTTTGACAATTCGGAGGAAAAATAAGTTCCAACATTGCCTTTTGCACCAGTTATTAAAATATTCATAGATACCTCCTAAAAGTTCATGATATTAAAGTATATGATGGAGTATGTTTATTATTAAAGAAATTTCAAATTTTGTGAGGTGGGTGAGGGTAATGAGGTAATTAGTTAGATAGGTAGGTAATGATTGGGGACAGTTCTAATTGATAAGAGAATCAAACATCTGAATATTGGGGACAGTTAACAATTATTAGACTATTCCATGCAAGTATGAAGATACATGAATATCATCTCATTTTAAAGGCAAGAATATAAAAAAGTCTGAGAGGAGAGGTGATTTTTATGCCAAGAATGGCAAGAGTAAAAACAGAAGAGTCTGTATTTCATATTATGTGCAAAAGCATTAGTGAGGTGCAGCTATTTAGGGATGGGGAAGATAAGAAAAAGTACTTATCTCTTGTAAAGAAGTATAAAGAATTGTACAAATTTAAAATTTACGGATATTGCATTATGGATAATCATTACCACTTGGTAATTGATGCTAATGGTTCAGATATTTCAAAGGTTATGCATGGAATAAATCTTTCATATGCTATGTATTTTAATAGAAAATATGAGAGAGAAGGACATCTTTTTAAAGAGAGATTTAAGAGCAAAATAGTTGATAATGATAAGTACTTAAAGACAGTATCTCTATATATACATAATAATCCTACTGATATTGGCGAATATAAAAAATGTCCGGATAAGTATGGGTTTTCTAGCCTTTCAATATTTTTAGGGAAACGACGAGACTCCTTTAATTTAGTGGATTATGGATTTGTTTTAAATCTTTTTGGTAGTGACATCAAAAGTGCAAGAAAAAACTATCATGATATTATTTTTGGGTGTAATGAAAACAAATCAGATGATGAATATGCATTTAGAGAAGAGTTTATAGAAGAATTTAAAGAAGAATTTGAATTTGAACATGAAAAAACAGAATATAGAAGTGAAAGAACGATAATTATAAGAAACTTTAAGCCAGAAGACGTAGTAGAATTTGTAGCATTAAGGATGAATATATCAAAGAGTAAAATTTCTATTAAATATAGTAGAGATATTGTTGAAGCTAAGGCACTAATAGTTGTGTTAATGAGAAGTCTCTGCAATTTTAGAGTAAGAGATATATGTAAAGTGCTTGGTAATATTACACAGGCGAGAGTATCTAAATTGAGTAGTATAGGTATTGGATTTATTGATAATAAAGAAAAACATAAAAATATTATCGAGGAATTTATTAAATGCTATGCATAATAGATTTAGTTTAAGCAGAGTAATTAGAGTTATTTAGAGCGCTTTTTTATACATGAAAATTGAAAAAAATAATTTAATAATAAAAAATATTTTTAACTGAATAAATTGGACAAGCATATGGGAAAATAAGTTTATTTTAAGATTTAACATATAGATAATAAAAATATAAGATTGTTAACTAAAAGTAAAGGCAAAAAGATAAAAGTTTTACAAGATGACTATAAAAAAACAATGGCTTAAAAAAGTTAACCGTCCCTTATTATTCATTAGTTGAACACATTTCTTAAATGTGGTAAAATGTACTATATGGAAAAACAACAATATCGTATATGTTTATAGTAGATGGTAATAATAATGGTATTTACTAAGGAGACTACAAGGAGGATTTTATAATGAAAACAACAAAACTTAAAGATAATATATATTGGGTTGGAGTGAATGATGCAAAGCTAAGAGTATTTGATATTATAATGGAAACAAAAAAGGGAACTACCTATAATTCATATTTAATCGATGACGAAAAAATCGCTATAATAGATTGTGTTAAAACTGGTTTTTTTGATGAGTTTTTAGGTAAAGTAAAAGGTGTTATTGGAGAGAAAAAAGTAGATTACTTAATTGTACAACATACTGAACTCGATCATAGTGGTTCTATAGGAAAGCTTTTAGAAGTTTATCCAGAAGTGGTTATTATTGCTTCAAAAGCTGCTATAATGTATTTAAAAGAGATTATTAACAAAGACTTTAATAGCATACCAGCAGTAGGTGAGTTATCACTTGGTAAAAATACATTACAATTTATTTCAGCTCCAAATCTACATTGGCCTGATACTATGTTTACATATGTTAAGGAAGAAAAAATATTATTTACTTGTGATGTAATGGGTTGTCATTATTCACCAAAAGAGTGCATAACTGATAATTGCTCTGGTGAGTATTTTGATGAAATGAAATATTATTTTGAAGTTATAATGGGACCTTTTAAAAAGTTTGTAAATATGGGCTTA
Source organism: Clostridium sp. (assembly GCF_050717545.1). GTDB lineage: Bacteria > Bacillota > Clostridia > Clostridiales > Clostridiaceae > Clostridium_AD. Next base: position 120,897 of record NZ_JBOITN010000028.1, on the reverse strand, counting down.
GATAAAATTAAAAATTTAGAGCTAGATATAGTAGCACCAAGCCATGGCCCTATACATATGAATGATATTAAGATGTATATAGATCTATATAGACAATGGGCTAAAGTTTACGAAATTAAAGAAAAAAATATACAAATATTCTATGTTTCAGCATATCATAACACCGAAACTATGGGAGAATATATAGCTAAGAAAATTAATGATAGTGGAGTAAAGGCAGAGGCTCATGAAATAACATCTATGGATATAGGTGATATTGTAGAACTCATTGAAAAGGCGTCTGGGATAATGATTGGTTCACCAACTATTAATCAAGATGCTGTTAAGCCTGCTTGGGACGTTCTATCACTTGTATGTCCAATTACTAATAGAGGTAAAGTAGCATCAGCCTTTGGTTCATTTGGATGGAGTGGAGAAGGTGTTCCGATGCTTACACATAGATTAAAGTCTTTAAAATTCAAAGTAATTGAGGAAGGATTTAGATTTAAATTTGTTCCTGACACTAAAGAATATGAATTGGCTGATAAATTTGTTGAAGACTATTTAAAACTTTTAAATTAAATATTTAAAAGTAATTAATCAAATGTAAAAAATTTATATTTGGTTACGCAAGTTAAATAATAAAAAAGGAAATATCACTTTATGTGAAATTTTTCTTTTTTTTTATAGGAAATAAAAGAAAGCTAAAATAGAATAAGTAGAGTTTGTAAATGAGGACTTACTAATGATGTATGGAGGCGATATATTTGAATAAACAATATATAATTAATTTCTTAAATCAAAATGATTTAAAAGATATAGTTGAAATTGAATATAAAAAAGAAACTATAGCATTAAAATTTAAATATATTTATGATGATGTAGAAATGGAAGCTGCATCGTCTTATGCAAATGAAGAAGGGGATATTAAACAAAATAAAGAAGAATGGTATGAAGAATTTTTCCTGATTTATCTTAGTGATATTGCTGCTGATAATGTTGAAGATATCATGGAAGAGTGTGCTGAGAAAATGGAAATTGAATACGAATTCATTGGTTGTGATATTTCCCAAGAGGCTTATAAATTTAATGAATTCGCTGTAGTGTTTTATGATAAAGATTCAAATATTGATACAGATGATATCTTAATTGAATTAGATATATAAAATTATATTTAAATGTATATTTATGTTGACAAATAGATAAATCAAGCCACTTGTTTGTAAGTGGCTTTGACTTTCTGATATTTCACTATAACTTCATCTAATTGTTGACTACAAGTTATAACCATTTTATCTGTAGGTTTTCTGAAAGTTAAAAGAAAATGTAATACCATTCTTAATGACTCTAATTCCTTTTCTATAATGTTTAATTTTAGATTCATATTATTTATCCCTCATCTCCTTATTTTTGTTTTTGTGGAGTAAACATATGATACCATATTATTCTATGAATGTTAAATTTTTAAATACTCATTAAAACTTAAAAATATACAAAATAAACCATAACATCTAATAAAATATAAAAAATAAATGGTAAAATATTACACGAAATCCCATGTAGATGTTTAAAAAAGCTATTTGGTATAATATGTAAAAGGCGAAAAAAGTCTTAATTCTCTTGTAATATATTTATATTAAGTAGCATATGTTTAGTTTTTACTATTTATGAATACAATACTTTGGTATAATTAAAAAGATGGATATAAAAAAGTAAATAAAGAATATAAAAAAAGTTGAATTAATATGGGAGTGTTATTATGAGTGTAGACGAATTGACAAGTAGGATAAATTACCTTTATAAGAAAAGTAAAGAAGAAGGACTTACGGAGGAAGAAAAATTGGAACAACAAGAATTAAGACAAAAATATATAGACAATGTTAAAAACAATTTCAGATCTCAATTAAATACCATAAAAAAAGTGTAACTTGTTTTTAATAATAAATAATAAATAAACGACGGTAAATAATAGATTTACTAATTAGTAGAAATGAGGAATTCTAATGGCTGTTACTATAGAGGATTTAATAGAGCATTTTAAGTTAGAGGTTTTAGCACGTGGAGAAAAGGGTAAACAAATTGATGTTAGTGATATTAACAGACCAGGGCTTCAAATTGCAGGGTTTTATGAGTATTTTGGTAATAAACGAGTTCAATTAATAGGTATGGCAGAGTGGAGTTTTTTGGATTGTATGGAGGTAGACCTTAGAAAGAAACGAGTAAAGAAATATTTTAAATTAGATACGCCTTGTGTTATTATCACTAGGGATTTGGAACTTCATAAAGAAATCCTTGAGGCTGCACAAGAAAATGGACGATGGCTTTTAAGAACGAAATTAATCTCTACAAGATTTATTAGTAAACTTACGAATTACTTAGATACGAAATTAGCACCAGAAACTAGGCTTCATGGTGTTTTGGTGGATGTTTACGGTATAGGAATATTATTAAGTGGAGAAAGTGGTATAGGTAAGAGTGAGTGCGCATTAGAACTCATAAAGAGAGGTCATAGGTTGATTGCGGACGACGCAGTAGACATTAAAGAAATTGATGGAGTCTTACTAGGACATTGTCCATACATAACCTCCGGGATGTTAGAAGTTAGGGGAATGGGAATAATAGATGTTCCTGCAATTTATGGTATGAGTTCTGTTTTAAATACAAAAACTATTAGTTTGTACCTCTCACTTACTCAATGGAATGAGGGTGAAGAATATGATAGACTTGGTATAGATAATCAATATATGGATATTCTAAATGTACATTTAAGAAAAATAACAATTCCAGTTAGACCGGGTAGAAATATTGCAGTTATTATTGAAGCAGCTGCAGCTAACTATAGGTATAGTCTTAATTCTAAGATCACGCCTGTTGAAACTATTAATATGAGAATAGAAGAAGTAAATGCTGCACGTAAAAATGAATAGGTAACAAACAGACTGGAACTGATTTAATTGTTATTTTGTGATAGGTTTTGTATTTGTAATTTAAGGTAATATTTAGTAGAATAGTAAATGCGGAAAATATTTGTACTATGGAGGTTATAAAAATGTCTGATGTTAAAAGTTTAGAAAAAAAATATGAATTAGCTTGGGATAAATATTCTAAAAGTGACTTAAAAAAAGTGTTTTCATTATCAGATGATTATATAGATTTTATGTCAAAATGTAAAACTGAAAGAGAATGTGTAACAGAGTTTATTTCACTTGCTAAAAAAAATGGTTATAAAAATATTGACACATATATAGAGGCAGGAACAAAGCTCAAAGCTGGTGACAAAGTTTATGTAAATAGTATGGGAAAAACTTTGGCGTTATTCTTAATTGGTTCTGAACCTATTGATAAGGGTTTTAAAATTTTAGGGGCACATATTGATTCTCCTAGACTTGATTTAAAACAAAATCCACTTTATGAGGATTCAGATTTAGCATTAGTTAAAACACATTATTATGGTGGAGTTAAGAAGTATCAATGGGTTACAATTCCTTTAGCTATACATGGAGTTATTGTTAAAAAAGATGGTACTGTTGTAAATGTAGTAATTGGAGAAGATGAAAAAGAACCAGTAGTTGGAATTTCAGACCTTTTAATTCATTTATCAGCAGATCAAATGAAAAAGACTATGGACAAAGGCATTGAAGGCGAAGATTTAAACGTGTTTATGGGAAGTATTCCAGTAGAAGACAAGGAAGCTAAAAATAGAGTTAAGTTAAATATATTAAGACTCTTAAATGATAAATATGGAATAGATGAAGAAGATTTTGTATCATCAGAGCTAGAAGTAGTACCTGCAGGAAGAGCTAGAAGTTATGGTTTAGACAGTAGTATGATTATGGCTTATGGACATGATGATAGAGTGTGTGCATATACTTCTTATCAAGCATTGATGAACATTAAGGAAACAGACAAAACTTGTATTGTTATACTTGTTGATAAAGAAGAAGTTGGAAGTATTGGAGCAACAGGAATGCAATCAAAATTCTTTGAAAACACAGTAGCTGAGATTGTTGATTTAATGGGTGAGTATAGTGATTTAAAAGTGCGAAGAGCATTAGCAAATTCAAAAATGTTATCGTCAGATGTAAGTGCAGCATATGATCCAAACTTCCCATCTGTTATGGAAAAACGCAATGCAGCATATTTTGGAAAAGGAATAGTTTTAAACAAATATACTGGAGCTCGTGGAAAAAGTGGATGTAATGATGCAAATCCAGAATTTATTGCTGAGCTTAGAACTATAATGGATAAACACAATGTTTCTTGGCAGACATCAGAACTTGGTAAAGTGGATCAAGGCGGCGGGGGTACTATTGCTTATATATTAGCTGAGTATGGTATGCAGGTAATTGATTCAGGAGTTGCTCTTCATAATATGCATGCGCCATTGGAAGTTGCAAGTAAGGCAGATATTTATGAAGCACTCAGGGCTTATCAAGCATTTTTACTAGAAATATAAAGAAATAAAGCATAATGATAGAAAAAAAGGGGATGTGAAAACATCCCCTTTTATGAATCTAATTTTTTTACAAACTTTTTTAAATCATCAGTGCTTAAGGAAACTGAGCCAACTTGACCATGACCATGACCTGTGTCTGATTCTGAAATTCCATGAAAATCAGAACCGGCAGTAATAAATTTATCATATTCTTTAGATTTCGATTTTAACAGAGATTTTTGCTTTTTTGTATTTATTGGATAAACTGCTTCAACACCGTCAAAATCAAGATTTAACATTTCATCTATAGAAGATTTCTTGATGAGTACAGGGTGTGCAAGTACAACTAATGCATTAACTTTTTTTAAAACGCTTATGCCATTAGCTGTTGAAATTCTCTTAATGTGAACATATGCAGGGCTGTCGTTTGAGAGGAAGTTATCAAAAATATAGTTCCAATCATATTTATAACCAGCATCAATTATTGACTTGGCTATATGTGGCCTTGCTATTACTCCTTGAGCTAAATCTAGAACCTTTTGATAATCTATTTTTAGTTTGAAAAATGTATCTAAATTTTCAACTATTTTTTTAGCTCTCAGTATTCTAAAATCATCGATATCCTTTAGAAATTTCTGAAATTCAACATCTTTATATTTATCATCTTTAAAATAACCTAAAATGTGAATGGTTTCATTATTGTGAATAGTAGATAGTTCTATACCAGGGATTACCCTTATATTTTCGTTTAAACCTTCTCTAATTCCTTCTTCAACATTCATTGTAGTATCATGGTCAGTTATTGCAATAATATCCAAACCACTTAAAGAAGCCTCATGAATTAGTTCTTTAGGACTTAGTTTTCCATCAGAAGCATTTGTATGAAGATGGAAATCACCTTTGTTGTACATATAATCACCTCAAATTTAATGTTTAACTGGAACATATTAAGCATTTATCATGCCAATATGCTAGTTTACGTTTATGTGTCTAATACTATTTTAACCAATAATGGCTAACATATAAAGGCTTTTCAATAAATAGTTATTATTAATAGCTAATTATTAAATAATAAAGAAATTTGATATAGATGGTTATAGTAACTTTCAACGATTTAATTTTAATGATTTTGTTAAGGTTATTTGCTTGAAGGGGTATAATTCCATCCTGAAGCAGGACTTACAGAACATGGACATGAACTTCTTAAAAATTTTATTAATGAAGTTAAGATTTAAGGGTAGGTGGTGGGATAACTTGGGATTCAAAAAAAGACTTTGAATATGACGAGACCTTAGACAAAGCAAGGGCACTTATACGAGTTCTATAAGATGGTAAATAAATCTATATAATTCATCGCGAAGTTTTACAATTGCGATGAGGGTGCATCTGGGAGGGTATTATGATATTGTTGAATGGTAACTTAAGTCAGGAAAAAATATATTTAGATAGACAAAGTCAGATGATATCACAAATAAAAAGGTATTATGATAGATATGTAGAAAATTATAAGGAAGACGAATAGAGATTACTCTAAAGGGGTGGAAACAAAAATCCGATGAATAATAAAATAGATTTCATTATAGAAAACCATAGCTTCCAGTATAATTTAAGGAAGATTGAAACATTAGAAATAAATAGAGAATTTTGCAAACATGATATGCAGCATTTTTTAGATGTGGCAAGGCTCATGTACATAATAAATTTAGAAAATAATTTAGGTTTGCCTAAATACATAATTTATACTGCGGCGCTTTTGCATGATATAGGTCGTGGAGAAGAGTATGAAAATGGGATTGATCACAATATAGCTAGTGTGCACATTGCTAAAAAAATATTACTAGAGTGCGAATATGATGTAAGTGAAATAGATGAAATTTTGAAGGCTATAGGTGACCATAGAAATGATAATGGAGAGCTTAATACTTTAAGTGATGTATTATATAAGTGTGATAAGCTTTCAAGAAATTGTATTTACTGTGGTGCTACAGATAAATGTAAATGGTCCATGGAGAAGAGAAATTCTAAAATAACATACTGAAAGTTTTAAGTTACATAAAATAAAAAATGACATAGAGAGGACAAAATATATGAGAATAGGCAGCAAGGAGTTTGAGATAGGTAAAAGAACTTACATAATGGGTATTTTAAATGTTACACCTGATTCTTTTTCAGATGGTGGGAAATTCAATGATATTATTTTAGCGGTAAATCACGCGAAGCTAATGGTTGCAGAGGGCGCAGACATTATTGATATTGGTGGGGAATCTACAAGACCAGGACATGATGTAGTTAGCGAGGAAGAAGAAATTAAAAGAGTAATCCCGGTTATAGAGGCTTTAAAGAGGGAAATAAGCGTTCCAATTTCTGTTGATACATATAAAGGCAGAGTTGCAGAGCTTGCCTTAGAGGCAGGGGCAGATATGATTAATGATATCTGGGGATTTAAGAAGGACGCATATATTGCAAAGGTTGCAGCTAAGTACAATGTACCTTGTTGCTTAATGCACAATAGAGATAATAAAAATTATAATAACCTAATAGAAGATGTGTTAAAGGATTTAGAGGAAAGTATAATAATTGCATTAGATGCAGGAGTTAAAAGAGAAAATATAATGTTAGATCCAGGTATTGGGTTTGCAAAAAGCTATGAGGATAATTTAAAAACTATGAACAACTTAGAACAGCTAAATACTTTTGGGTTCCCGATATTACTTGGAACTTCAAGAAAATCCATGATAGGAATTGCACAGGGACTAGATACTAGCGAAAGGCTTGAGGGAACACTCGCAACTACGACTATTGGAATAATGAAGGGATGTCAATTTATAAGGGTACATGATATTAAAGAGAATAAAAGGGTTTGCGTCTTAACAGATGCTATTTTTAGAAGAGAACCTAAGAAAATACCTTATTTGTAAAAAGGAGAGAATACTATGGACAAAATGTACATAAAAGATTTAGAAGTTTACGCTAACCATGGTGTTTTTCAAGAGGAAAAGACCTTAGGACAACGTTTCTTAATTTCACTGGAACTTTTCGTAAGTTTAAGAGAAGCAGGAATCACTGATAACATAACTAAAACTGTTCATTATGGTGAACTTTGCCATAAGGTAGAGGAAGAATTTAAAAAGGAAAGTTATGATTTAATAGAAAAAGCTACAGAAAAAGTAGCCGAATTTATACTTCTAAATTATGATTTAGTTCAAAGAGTAAAAGTTAAAATAAAAAAACCTTGGGCTCCTATTGGTAGGCCCTTGCAATACGCCGCGGTAGAAATTGATAGAGGTTGGCACGTTGCATATATTGGTATAGGTGGAAATATGGGTGACAAGGAGAAGAATGTTAAAATGGCCTTAGAACTTATAAGCAATTCATATCATAGCAAAATAACAAAAATATCAAAACTTTATGAAACTAAGCCAGTAGGATATTTAGAACAGGATGATTTTTTAAATTGCGCAGCGAAGGTGAAAACACTTTTGAGTTCATTAGAGCTTGTAAGATTTCTGTTATCTATAGAAAAGGATTTGAAACGTGAGAGGGTCATAAGATGGGGTCCTAGAACAGTTGATGTGGATGTGCTATTATACGATAATGTTATTAGTTCAATAGACGAGATAATATTGCCTCATCCAAGAATGCATGAGCGGATGTTTGTGTTACAACCACTTAGCGATATAGCTCCATATGTTATTCATCCAATTTTAAATAAAACTATAATTCAATTGAAGGAAGCTTTAATAAAATAATAACATCTTCGAACTAGTTTTGAAGATGAATGAAAGGAGATAAAAGCGCATCATGCTTTTATCTCCTTTTAAAATTCTAAACAAAGAGATTTAAGGAAACAAGGAATTAAATATACATTAAGACTTCTAAATTATAACTTATTCAGGCATAAGATATTTACAAAGGCCATAAAGATTATAGGCTTTGTACATTTTACTTGTGTCAATGTAATCTATAATGAAGTCACCATCCCAAGGAGATATAGATATATATTTTTCATCATAAATATTTACCACATATTTGTTTTCGCTAAAGGTTATGAATATTTTATATATTGGTTTAGCTGGAATTCCTTCCGGTTTAGTTATAAAACTTTCATTAGTTAATGAATTGAAAAATTGTGATACAGTAGTTAAATCTTCTTTTGAAAAATCTTCTTTTCTATAAAAATTCATATATAAGGCATAAAGCTGCGTAGGTGTTTCAAGGGATAAATCTTTCATTAATAGTTGAGTGTAATAATAATTCGTTGGTTTACTTTTATTGAAAATATTACTCTTTAAATTACTTTTATTTAAATTGTAGTTACAACCGAAAAGACTTATAGAAAAAAGCATACACATTATAAGCAAAATAAATTTATTTTTATTAATATTCAAACAAACACATCCTTTAACAACATTGCAAATCTGCAGGTAATCTGTAGCTCTGCAAACAATGAATAACACAGCAGATGATTGACAGCTCTTGTAAATAAAATATGTTGAATAATTAATTTTTAGTACACAAAATCACCACATTTGCATATTTTAAAGTAAGAGCCAAAAATCTGCTTACAATTAATGGTTAAAGTAGAGGAGGGATTATTTTGAAATATGGAATTGATATTGGTCATAACTGTCCACCAGCAGACATGGGATATGTTGGCATTAAAAAAGAAGATGAGTTAAATAGAGAAGTTGGAACGATGGTTATGGAAAAGCTAAAATTACTTAAGCACCAGGTTGTTAAGTGTACTCCTAGAGGTGATTCTAGTTTGACTAATTCTCTTTATAGGAGAGTAATGAGTGCAAATGAAGAAGAAGTAGATGTTTATGTATCTATCCATTTTAGCGGCGGACGAGGACACGGAACGGAAGTATTTGCAATATCAAAAGAGAGCAGAGCAATTGCTAAAAGAGTTGCCATAGAGATTGCAAAATTAGGTTATAATAATCGAGGGGTAAAGAACGGCAGCTTTTTATATGTGCTAAAAAATACAAAAATGCCTGCAATTCTTGTTGAAGGTGGATTTTTAGATTCTAAAGAAGATATGGAGAGATTTAATGCTGGGAACATTGCAGATGCTATTGTAAATGGTTTAATAGGAAGTGTTGTATAACTATATAAAATTAAAATCCTTAGTAGATTAAGATCTATTAAGGATTTTGTACTTTATATAAGTATTTTAGCAAATTCCAGATTATCCAATTTATTTTTTTTAATATAATCTAGAGAGTTAACTAAATAAGTTTTGTGATGTTCTATGGTCTTTGAGAAGGATTGGATAAATTCAACTATATTTTCGCGGCTATCATTTTTATTATATAGACACATCCCAGTTAAATAAAATCTAATAAATGAATATCTTGTTAAAAGCATAATATACCCATCAAATATAGATTCTGTTTCAGAAAATGGAAACATATTGTTATAGATGAAATTCACCAAATAATTTTCGAAAATATAGCTATATTTATTCATGGGATTTTCAGTATAATTCTCAAATGCTTTTATGTATAATTCTGAATTAATATTTCGGTCCTCTCCTTCATCAAACTTGAATGCAGTTATAATTTGATTAGTATATTCTTTAAAAGAGGGACTATCCACTTCTTTAGATACATTTAATAAACCCATCATTATTTTGAAAAAATCTATTTGAGAAATATAATCTAATTTATTCTTTTTATAAGAATGACTAAACGAATTCATGTTATATTCCTTAATAAATTTAGGGATATTATTATTCTTATTTTTAAGTTCTTTTTCTAATATTTTTAAAAAATCACCTAATATATAAAGTCTTTGATTTAAATCGAATTTTCTGTTTTGTATTATTTTAATACTTAAATCTCTAATTTCTTTAAAATATTTTACAGGTGAATTACTATATTTTTTAGATTTAGTATCGATATCACTTGATATTATATGTTTTCCTAAAGGTTCAACACTTTCTTTAAATTCTATTCCTTCTTCTTTTAACAAAAGAATTCGTGCAGCTTCAGGACAAGCAACGTCTAGGGATATTTCATACCATCCATCTATTTTATTTGTTATTCTAGGAAAAGATGTGCAAACATTTGATAGATATTCTTCTCCCAGCTTAGAATAAATTATACAATAATTTTCTTCATCTAAAAAAGGACATCTTCTCGTTCCTTTCTTTAATTTTACTTTTCCGTAATCTACATCGGCACTTAGGTAATCTTCATTATTATGGACGTTTTTTTGAAACATACGCTTCATTTCTTTGTCCTGAACTTTATAATACTGTCTAAATGTAGTCTTATCAATATCGATATCCCATCCAATGCAACAGCTGTCAGTGCAAGTTCCACCTATACATTTAAATTCTTTAAGATATCCTGGATATTTCATTTTTATAATTTTCCCCATTGTATACTTCCTTTACATATGAATTACTTCAAGTTTTTCGCTCCATATACAGTTTACTATAGTATATTAAGTTTGTCAGATGAATTATCATTACCGGTGTATTAAGTTTAATTTTAATAGGAATATTTTTCTGTGTATAATATATTTATTATTGAAATATAAAATTAACCCTTCCAATTTGAGTAAAATGATGTATAATGTAGATACGAACATATGTTTTGGAGGGGTAGTATGAAAATTGTAGTAAAACCAATTGAGGTTATATTTGTAAGGAACACTAAGAGCAGTATTGCACCTTTGTTGAGTACACAAATTGAATTACTTAGAAATAAATTAGAAAAATTAATAGAAGTTACAGAAAGTCTTATCGATAGTGAAGTAATTTCTTTAAGTCAAGAATTGGACAAGCTTATTTTACGGTATTATTTAAGTATAAATTAGCAGGTATGATCATATATGATAGAAACTAAAAAAGTCTATTAATATAGGATCTATTTTTTTATACTTTTAACATATAATAAAAACTGACAAGTTTCATCAAAAAAGCTAAAGTTATTTTATTAAAGATAGATAATATAATAGAAATACTTTTAAAATTATTAATTAAAGGTAGTATTTATAAATTTAAACGGAGGAAAAAAATGAAATTAAGGAAAAAAGTAAAATTGGTTCAGGGAACTCTAGCATTGGTATTGGTAGCATTTGTGGCTATCAAAAGTTTATGACAGGCCAGAAAAAATAAGTCTACATTTCCTTAATTAATATAAAAGGAGTGTAGACTTATTTTATTGCTCTAATTGCTTTAATAAGGTTCTTACAAGTTACATTTTAAATTTGTTTACCAATGCTTCAAGCCCATATGATATATCCTTAAGTTCTTCACTAGAAGTGGATACACCCTTCATACTTTCAAGTTGTTCATCCATAGATGCTGAAACCTCTTGCGTAGCAGCAGCGGCTTCTTGTGATACTGCTGAAATAGATTCAAACGAAATAACAATTTTATTCTTATCCCCATCTACTTTTGAAATATTCTCAGTTAGTTCGCTGATCTTTACTAATGTATTATCAATAGAGGTTTCAATAATCTTAAACGATTGATCTGTTTCCTTTAAAGCTTCTTCTACCTCTTTGACTATTTGATTTCCGATATTCATGTTACTTGTTGCGCTATCTATCTCATTTTGAATTTCATCAATTACCTTACCTATTTCCTGAGCTGAAATAGCAGTTTGTTCAGCAAGTTTTCTTACTTCGTCTGCAACTACTGCAAATCCTCTTCCAGACTCTCCAGCCCTGGCTGCTTCTATAGCTGCATTTAATGCCAAAAGGTTAGTCTGTGCTGCTATTGCTTGAATAGAACTTACAATTTTACCAATTGAACTTGATTTTGTTGAAAGAGTACCAATATTCCTTGAGACTTCCTGCGATGCTGCATTATTCTTTTCAAGTTTATTTTTTAAAACTTTAAAAGTAGCCTCACTACTTTGATTCACTAATTTTACCTCTTTAGAAAACTTTTTTACCTGCGAAGAGCTTTCTACTGAGATATCTATTTCATTTGCGAGGCTAGATAGATTTTCTGCTATTTCTTGAGAATCACTTGCTTGTGTTACAGAACCTTTAGCTAATTCTTCTACAGTTTGTGTAACAGCTTCAATTGAAATAACAGTCTCTCCTGTAGATTGAGACAACTGGTCTGTAAAAGTTAATATCTCATTTGAGTTGTTTTTAATAAGTGTAATAATATTTCTAAGGTCTTCTCTTAAGTTAGTTACAGATTTTCCTATCTGGCCAGTTTCGTCTTTATATGAATTAATTTGTTCAGATAATTCTTTATCGATAACTAAATCAAGATTTGCCATTTTATCTAAAAGTTTTGTAATAAGTAAAATGGGTTTTGTTATCTTTCTACTAAAATACCATGCAAAAGCTGAAGAAATAACTACTAGAAATATGATAATGCCTAGAAGTAAAATTAAGCTTTTTATAAATTGATCATTAAGGTCGTTTTGTTTTGCATTTACAACATTATCAATATCATTAGTATAATTTCCTGTACCAACAATCCACTTGAAAGGTTTAAATTCTAAACTATAACCCCTTTTAGGGAGTGCAATAGTTTCACCTTTTTTAGGATACCAGAAATCAGTAAATCCTCCGCCATCTTTCATGCCATTTGAGATAATATCTTTTATGAGAAATTTACCCTTTACATCTTTAGTATTGTATCTATTTGTTCCTTCTGTACTAGTACCATTTAAAACAACATTTATACCATCTTCAGTATCTGCCCAAAAATATCCATCAGTACCAAAGCTTAATCCTCTTAATTGATTTGCTCCAAGTTTTTTAGCTTGATCAATGGTGATCTCTTTGTTAGTAACTCTTTTATTTATGCCCTCGAGCATTGAAATTGCATTTTGAACTTGATACTTAATTTGGGAATCAAAGTTATCCCTCAGTGTTTTATCTAAACTTGACACCATAGCTTTATTGGTATTGTTATTTTGTATTATTACGTAGGTACCTATAATTGCTGCTGTTAAAATTACTATAGATACAGTCATTAATATTATCTTTGTACTGATTTTTTTCATATTAATCCCCCCATAATTTTTTAAAAACAAATTATAACTTTAACAATTATGTAAAAAGCGAAATAGATTATATTATATTTGGGTATGAGCATTGGACCTATTGCTAATTTAGTAATCAGTAACCTGTTATCAATGCTTCTATCCGATTAATTGATAACAATAACTTAAATTAATACAGCTCCTCTCATTCTTAAACTGTTTCATTTATATTATCGAAACTAAAAGGTCAAATCTTTAGGGTTTTTGTAGAAATTAATTTATAATCTTACAAATAATTAAAGATGGATATTTTATTTTTTTGTATTTGGCGTAGAGCCAACATTTACGATTTAACTATACTAGTAAAATAGATAGTTGAAAAAAATTTAAAATAACGTATAATTGCTTTAACACATATACTGCATCTTAAAATAAGTGAAGAATATTTGTTGAAGAGGTGAGAATATGAATGAAATAATAAAAGAAGAAATATCAGGCAAGGGTATAAATAGATACTATGTTAGAACCCTTGAAAAATTAGGTAAATAGTTTATATTTTAGAACTTAAATCCTGAATTTTAATATTAGCGAGTTTGTCATATAGTATTACATGACAAACTTGACTAAAGGGCTACAATCATTACAATAATATCGATACAAGGCATTGTTGAAAATTAATGTCTTGTTTTTTATTTATATATTTTTTGAAATAGTAAACATGCCGGAGATGATTTAATCTAGTAGTACCAATTATAGTACCAAAACAATAAAAAAGACTGTATCACATAGCTGTTAAACTAAGTGATACAGTCTTTCTTTAAACTATATGGTGCCGAAGGCGGGAATCGAACCCGCACGGTATTGCTACCTCTGGATTTTGAGTCCAGCGCGTCTGCCAGTTCCACCACTTCGGCATGCCTGACAAAAAATATTTTACCATATATTTATAATTAATGCAATAGAAATATATATATTTATTATAAATGTGTATATTTTAAGATTTTATGGTTCTTTTTTACTTGTAAAATTATTTAAAAGGTTTGTTAGTTTTTAGGTCGTAATATGGGCATAATATAGTAGAATCATTTTTAAATGAAAATAAGGGTAAATTTTACTAGAAATTAAGGATATAATATGCTAAAATTTTTAAATGGGGAAAGTCTCATAAAAGAGCCTAGACTGGCATAAAAGTTAGAATAAAAGGCAACATGTAAGTAACACGGAAGTTGATATTTTTAATTACCCAGTATATTATAAAATAGAACATAACGTTAAATATAAAATTATAAACATAGCAGAAAGAAGGGATTTACAATGTCTAAAGAAAGACTTTTAATTTTAGATGGTCATAGTCTTATGTATAGAGCCTTTTATGCATTACCAGCTTTAACAAATTCGGATGGAATATATACTAATGCAGTTTATGGGTTTACATCTATGCTTTTAAAGATGAAAGAGGAATTTGAGCCAGACTATATTGTTACAACATTTGATAGGCGAGCACCTACATTTCGTCATGAGGAATACACAGAATATAAGGCAGGCAGGAAAAAAATGCCTGATGAATTGCAAGGACAGTTCGCTCTAGTTAGGGAACTTTTAGAGAAAATGGCTATAGATATTTTTGAATTAGATGGTTACGAGGCAGATGATTTAATAGGTACATTATCTGTAATTGCAGAAAAAGAAGGCCTTGAGGTTTATATAGTAACAGGAGATCGAGATGCGCTTCAGCTTGCTACAGATAATGTTAAAGTTGTAATAAATAAAAAAGGAATGTCTGAGAAAGAAATATATGATAGAAAACGAATGATAGATGAATTTGGAGTAACTCCTTCAGAATTTATTGATGTAAAAGGATTAATGGGAGATGCTTCAGACAATATTCCAGGGGTACCAGGAGTGGGTGAAAAAACTGCTTATAAGCTTATTAAAGAATATAAGAGTATAGAAAATGTTCTTATGAATATTAATAAAATTAAGGGCAAAAAACTTGTGGAGAATTTAACAACTTACAGTGAACAGGCTATTTTTAGTAAAAAATTAGCTACTATTATTACATGTGTTCCTATGGAAATAGATTTAGAGTCAATTAAATCAAAAGAAAATTACGATGTGCGAGCTGTAAAAGATTTGTTTTATAGATTACAATTTAAATCTTTGATAGATAAAATAGCAGATGATGAAAATTCCACAGAGGAGGTGTTTTCTGCGGATTTTGAAGTAATAGATAAGTTAGAGGGCCTCGAGGCCATAACTCGCGATATTAAGGACACTATTTATATAATTTTTGATATATCTTTTGCCAATGTGTTTTCTAAAATGTGTGTAGATAACATATATATTAATTACAAGGAAAAAAACTATATTGTAAAGGTTAATGAATTATTTGAAGAAAATGAAGAAAAAACTATAAATAATTTAAAAGCAATATTTGAGAGCACTGATATTAAAAAAGTGACTCATAACGTAAAAAGTGCTTATACTGCTCTTAATAAAAAGGGAATTAAATTGCATGGAATGCAATTTGATACGGAGCTCGCAGCTTATTTGCTGGACTCTGCTAAAAAAGAGTATAGCCTAGAAACTCTTATTGATACTAATCTTAGAATTAGTATTAAGGGAGAGGGATTTGAAAAAGAAATTAATAAAGTAGCATTACTAAAAAGACTTTATGAGATATTAGAGGGGAAAATTAAAGAGTATGAAATGGAAGAACTTTTATACAAGGTTGAACAGCCTTTAACAGAAGCTATTTCATATATGGAGGCTGAAGGGTTCACAATTGACAAAGATAAACTAGCAGAACTTGGCGTTAAATTTGCAGTCGATATAAAAGAAATGGAAAGCACTATTTTTGATTTAGCTGGAGAAGAATTTAATATAAAATCTCCAAAGCAATTAGGGAAAATATTATTTGAAAAGTTAGATTTACCTGTAATAAAGAAGACAAAGACAGGATATTCAACTAATGCTGAAGTTTTAGAGGCACTAGTAGATAAACATCCCATTATCACAGAAATTACTAGGTATAGAGGACTCACAAAGATTTTTTCTACGTATATTGAGGGTCTACAAGCGGTTATTGATACAGATTGTAGAATACATTCAAACTTTACACAAACAGTCACCACAACGGGAAGACTCTCAAGTACAGAACCTAATTTGCAAAATATACCCATAAGAAATGAAATGGGCAGAGCTATAAGACATGTATTTATCCCACATAATGATCAGTGCGTTATTTTGTCTGCAGATTATTCACAAATAGAACTTAGAGTACTAGCTCATATAGCTAAGGATGACAATTTAATTGAAGCTTTTATAGAGCATAGTGATATTCATACTAAAACAGCATCTGAGGTGTTTAACGTTCCTATAGATGAGGTTACAAAGCAGATGAGAAGTAATGCTAAAGCTGTAAACTTTGGAATAGTATATGGTATTGGAGAATTTAGTTTGGCAAAGGATTTAAATATATCTAGGAAAGAAGCTAAAACATATATAGAGACCTATTTTGAAAGGTATCCGAATGTTAAAAAATACATGAAAGATATAGTAACTCAAGCTGAGGAAAACAGTAGCGTGACTACAATATTGAATAGGCGTAGATTTATCCCTGAAATAGTATCAACAAATAAAATGGTGAAGGCGTTTGGGGTAAGACTTGCGATGAACACACCTATACAAGGTAGTGCAGCAGATATTATAAAACTTGCTATGCTAAATGTATTTGATAAATTAAAGGATGAGGGACTTAAAAGTACCTTGATTTTGCAAGTACACGATGAACTAATATTAAACGTGTATAAAGATGAACTTAAGCAAGTTGAGGATTTAGTAAAGGATCAAATGGAAAATGTTATTAAGCTTTTAGTACCTTTAGAGGTAGAGATAAGTACTGGAGAAACTTGGTATGATGCTAAATAACTTAGTGTTGACATTTTTAAAATCAACTATAAAAGTGGAGGATAAGAAAATGTTAAAGGTTGGAATAACTGGTGGAATAGGTAGTGGAAAGAGCACTATAACAAATATGTTAAAAGAAAAATGTTTTCCTATAGTTGATGCAGATATTGTAGCAAGAGAGGTTTTTGAAATCTACCCTGAGATGGTTAGCGCAATTAAAAAAGAATTCGGTTGTGAGTTTTTTGATAAAAGTGGAGAACTTAATAGGAAAGAATTTGGAAATTATATATTTAAGTGTGAGATTTTAAGGAAAAAGCTTGAAAATATTATGATGCCTTACATAAGACGAGAAATAAATCATAGAATGAAAATATGTGAGGATGAAAGTTTAAGGCTTTGTTTTTTAGATGCTCCTACTTTAATAGAAAACAATTTTCAAACTAGTATGGATATAACTATATTAGTTTGGGCGAGCAAAGAAGTTCAAATAAAAAGGGTCATGGACAGGGATAAATTAAGCCTAGATGAAACAATGGATAGAATAAGAGCTCAAATGCCAATGGATGAAAAAAAGAAGTTTGTTGATTTGATTATTGATAATGATGGAAGTATTCAAAATACAATGTCACAGTTAGATTCAATTATTACGCAACTAGAAAGGTTAGATGTGGAAAATTATGTTTAAAAAAGTAATAAGTGTTTTATGTATAGTTATTTTGGCTCTTGTTTTAATTAATATAAAAACTATTTTTAAAATGTTTTACCCAGTAAAATATGAAGAGCAGATATTCAAGTATTCAGAGAAGTATAATGTAGACCCTGCATTGGTTATAGCTGTAATAAGAGCAGAAAGCAATTTTGATGAAAAAGCCACTTCTCATAGAGGGGCATATGGGCTTATGCAGATAATGCCTGATACTGCAACTTGGATTGCAGAAAGTATGAAATTAAAAGATTTTAATGTTGAAGAATTACATGATAAGGAAATTAATGTAGATATGGGATGTTGGTACATTAACAATTTAAATACTGAATTTAATGGTAATATAGACTTGGTACTTGCAGCTTATAATGGAGGGCGTGGTAATGTTCAAAAGTGGCTTAAAAATGCAGAGTACTCAAGTGATGGAAAAACATTAAATACAATACCTTATGAAGAAACAGATAAATATGTTAAGAAAGTTAAAACAAATTATAATGTTTATGTGAAAATATATGGTGAGAAGTTAAATAATCTACAAGTTAAGTAGCAATAGTGTATAAAAATATTGACAATTTATATTAAACTGATATATAATCAATCTTGTAGTCATAAGGGTTGCAAATACATATGACTATGAGATTAATCCCTTGTAGTAAAAAAACATATATGCGATAGTGGCGGAATGGCAGACGCGCACGTTTAAGGGACGTGTGGGAGACCATACGGGTTCAAGTCCCGTCTGTCGCACCAAAGATTTTTATTTTTGGATAATTAAGCAAAGGCGGGAACGCCTTTTTTTAGTTAGCTAGATTTATTATTAAAAATATGAATGTTTAAAAGGAATACGGGGAAAATAACATTTAAAGAGGTGTTATTTATGAAAAACAAAAATGTTAATGTTAATGATAAGCAGGATGAGTCAATTAAGAATAAAAAGAGCAAAGAAAGCAATCCAGTAATTATGAATGGTGACAGTAACATGAGAAAACCGGTAAGAGGATTAAAGTAGTTAGAATTATAAATAGCGAGAGTTATAAAGGGGTTGTCTCTTAAAATGATTTTATAATCATTTAGGGTCAGTCCCTTTCTAATATTTACTTGTAAAAATTAGTATCAAAACACGACTTCTAGCATAAATTGATAATGTATTAGTAATATCAGAATAGGGAGGGCAATTATGAAGCTAGAGGATGGAAATATTGAAGATATAGACATGGAGGATGAATATGATATGGTTCCACTAGAACCTATGATGTATGGATGTGGTCAAATGAATATGATGCCAAATATGGAAATGGGTAGGCAGGATTCGAATTTCGGTATGAGGAACTCATGTTGGGGGATGAATCAAAGTGCACCAGTAGATCCATGGGCGAGAGTGAGTCAATTTGATAATGAAATGTTTGAAAGTGGTTTTAATCCAATGGGAACGATTTATGATGAGAAAACTGAAAGTGACTACGAATATGAGAGTGAAGATTCCATGCAACTAGATAAGTATCAAAATAGAGTACCTGTGCAGGGTCAATATAATGATGTCGAATCCATAGTATTTAGAATTGAAAAATATAATCCAATAATATTTAAACGTTTGACTAGATGTGGTATACCATATACAGAGGTGAAACAGATAGTTAGAAGAATTGTTAAATTATCACTTATGCATAGAGATGAATAAAAAGTAGTCTGTGAACAACATAAAAAAAATACACAAAGCATTTATTAAATAACCCTATAAACTTATGGGGTTATTTAATTATAATATTGAAGGAAATTTAGAACAAACGTAGAATCTAATTACTTATAAGGCTGAGTATTAATATTGTAGCTCCGCAGGATATAATTTAATAGTAACAAAAGAAGAAAATTTTAGAAGGAGCAAAAATAAAGAGGTGTAAACATGTTTAACATAGATATTAAGTTTGACGATATTAGTATAGTAAATGTTGAAAAAGAAGATGTGGTTAAAATTAAAAATTGGATTAATAATCAATATGTACATAACATAGATGATGGGCTAAAATATGATATTCATGAATTTTATGAAAGATATCTCGAATATTATGTAAGTGAAGGCGAATTTTTTCTTAAAGTACTATTTACTGGTGAACTTGTAGGAATTATAAAAGGCAGGATAGAGTTTAAAAATCCCAATGAAGTTTGGATTATGTGTTATTTGATAGAACCTAGAATGCATGAGGCTGATGTATCAAGTAGAATCATTAATGAATTTTCAAGGCATTTATATAATAATTATGGGATGTATAATTTCTATGCTTTTGAAAAAGTTAATAATAATGAAATGCTAAAATTATGGAAAAATAATAATTTCAAAATAAGCAGGGTCACAAGTAACTTTTTAGAGATAGATAGCAAAAATAAGGACCTGTTAATATTAAAGAAAATAATTTGACTCAAATATAATATATTTTTGATTTTTCATTCTAAAATGTCTTTATTAGCAATAATATTCTAAATAGAGATCTATTAAGTTAGGGGATGATAAAGTGAGATATACTAGATATAATTATAAGGCACCTAAAAAAAGAAATAATAATTTTATAATTATTATTACATTAACATTAATAGTAGCTATTGCGTTGGGAACGATTTTTTCTAAACTACTACCTAATAACGCAACAAGTGCCGAGGGAAATAGTACCAAAGTAAGTTTGGAAAATGACAGTGTAGATGATTCTAAAACGGCGACCACTAATGTAAAAGATTATGTAGCCTTGCAATGTGGCGTTTTTAGCGTTAAAGCTAGCGCGGTGTTACTAAAAAATAGCTTAACGGAATTTGGTACACCATTTATAATTGAGGAAAATAATATGAGTAGAGTTATATTGGGTATTTACCCAAAAGATGGTATAGATAGCGTGGTTAAGGAACTTAACGCAAAAAAAATAAGTTTTGCTAAAATTAATTATAAATTAAGTGCTGCTGATTCAACTAGTGCTTTAACCAATGAACTTATAAGTGCAGACATAAAAATATTAAACAAACTTTCAGAGAAAAACACTGGAGCGTATACAACCGATGCACTTAAAAAGTGGATGCTAACGCTAAAAGGTGCTGATGAAAAAAGTGGGAATTATAGTAATATGAACGAGCTAAAAGTATATTTAACGGCACTTCCTGTGAAAATTGAAAAGGGAAAAACAGAAGAGGGATATATTTACATTTATAATTTTGTAAAAAAACTAGTGAAAACATAGAAAATCTTTTATTTTTTATAATAATTTTCAAATTAATTTAATTATGATTGAAATTGATGGTAAATGACATAGAATTCTTCAAATTCATAAAAATGCAAATAGATTATTTTAATCTATTTGCATTTTGTGTATTGAAAAAATAGATATTACCTTAATAATTTCATGAAATTAAATTATTAACTTTTTTTGAATAATAATTTTATACACTTGTGCAACAATTTATTAAATGTTAAAATGTATAAGATATATAAGTAAAGTGGGGGGTACAAATTGAAAAGTGCAGAAAAAAGAAATCCGTATTTTATTTTTTTTATAATGATAGGAGCTATTTCTGGAAGTTTTATAGGGGAACTAGTGGGGAATAATATCGGTGCACTCAAATTTTTAAAGAGTACCTTTACCATAGGGATGAGTAATCCTATGCTTATAGATCTGAAAGTGCTTGCAATAAATTTCGGTATAAATTTTAATATTAATATTATGTCTATAATAGGTATTATTTTGGCAATAATATTATATAAGAAATATTAGGAGTGATGTAGTGGATATAATTTTAGCTTCTGCATCGCAGCAAAGAGCTGAACTTTTAAAAAGAATAACTAGTAATTTTAAGGTAATGGCAAGTGATTTTGAAGAGAGTGACATAATATTTTCTGGAAATTGTGGAGATTATGTTATGACTTTAGCAAAAGGAAAAGCTTGGGCTATTAGTAGTAACGTAAAAAAAGCATCTATTATAATAGGGTGCGATACTATTGTTTACTTGCGAGGCAAAGTGCTTGGGAAGCCTAAAGATAATCTTGAAGCTTTTAAAATGCTTAGTGATTTAAGTGGGAATACGCATGAGGTATATACCGGGATTGCTTTAATAAATACTGTAACTCAAGAAATTAGTACTGAATATGTTTGTACACATGTGAAATTTTCAAAATTATCAGAAAAAGAAATAAATAATTACATAGAAACAGGAGAAGCGCGTGGAATGGCTGGAGCTTATGGAATACAAGGAGCAGCATCTTTATTTGTTGAAGAATTAAGAGGTTGCTATTATAGTGTTGTGGGGCTACCAGTGAACAAATTGTATTACATGTTAAGGGAGATGGGGGTCAATCTATAAAGGAGTTGCTTATAGTTATGACTTATAAAATTATGGATTTACCCCAAAATGAAAGACCAAGAGAAAAATTATTAAGATATGGAGCTGAGAATTTATCCAACAATGAATTATTGGCTATAATACTTAGAATTGGCTCAAAAAACGAAAATATCATAAATCTTTGCAGCAGAATAATTTCTGAGTGTGGCGGTCTTAATGGACTTTACAGCTCAAGTGCAGAAGAATTTATGCAGCTTAAGGGTGTTGGAAATGCCAAAGCAACACAACTTTTAGCTCTTATAGAAATTTCAAAAAGATTTAGAAGTTTTAAATCAGGTGAAGAGTATAAAATTACTTCACCAAAAGATATTGCACAGTATCTAATGGAAGAAATGAGATACTTAAAAAAAGAATATCTAAAGTTAATTATGCTAAATACAAAAAACGTAATTATAAGTATAAAAGATATATCTATAGGCAATTTAAATACATCGATAGTTCATCCAAGAGAAGTTTTTTACGAAGCGATTAAGAAGTGTAGTGCTTCCGTGGTTATTTGTCACAATCACCCTTCTGGAGATCCAACTCCTAGCAAGGAAGATATAAATATCACTATAAGACTTAAAGAATGTGGCAAATTACTAGGAATAGAAGTGCTTGATCATATAATTATTGGTAATGGTACTTATACGAGTTTAAAAGAAAAAGGAATGCTTTAGATACGAAAGGAGAAATTATAATGGGAATATTCGGAACGTCTCGTGATATGGGAATAGATTTAGGAACAGCAAATACGTTAATTTACTTGAAGGGGAAAGGAATTGTACTAAGAGAACCTTCGGTTGTAGCTATAAATATAAATACTAATAAGGTATTAGCTGTTGGTGAAGAAGCAAAGCAGATGATAGGTAGAACACCTGGGAATATTATTGCAATTCGTCCTATGAAAGATGGTGTGATTGCAGATTTTGATATTACTGAAAAGATGCTTAGACACTTTATAAATAAAGTTAGTCCAAAAGGTTTTACAAGTCCAAGAATTGTAGTTGGATATCCATCTGGGGTAACTGAAGTTGAGAAAAGAGCAATCGAGGGAGCGACTAAAAGTGCAGGTGCAAGGGATGCATACCTAATGGAAGAACCAATGGCAGCAGCAATTGGCGCTGGGCTTCCTGTAGATGAGCCAACTGGAAGCATGATAGTTGATATCGGAGGTGGAACTACAGAGGTTGCAATAATATCATTAGGCGGTATTGTTACATGCAAGTCGCTAAGAGTTGCAGGGGATGAGTTTGATCAATCAATAATAGCATTTGTTAAAAAACAACACAGCCTAATGATTGGAGAGAGAACGGCAGAAAACATTAAAATGGAGCTTGGGTCAGTATTTGTACTAGAAGATGATGAAATGAGCATGGAAATAACAGGTAGAGATTTAATAACTGGGTTACCAAAAGTTATTGAAGTTTCGCAAAAAGAAGTAAGAGAAGCACTAAGTGAGCCAGTTCAATCAATAATTGAAGCAATAATAACAACCCTTGAAAAAACTCCACCTGAGCTCGCATCAGATATAATGGAAAAAGGTATTATGTTAACTGGAGGCGGAGCACTTCTAAAAGGAATAGATTCACTTATAAACCGCGAAACTCATATGCCAGTGCATATATCTGAGAACCCACTTGATTGTGTTGCTATAGGTGCAGGCAAAGCTCTCGGGAATATAGACGTTATGAGTAAGAGAAGATAATATGAAATTTATAAAAAACAAACTGGCAGTAGTTATCATAATACTGTCAGTTGCCTTTTTATCATTAATTGGGTATAGTGCTAATCGAGAAAAAATGTCTTTCGTGGAGAATGGTGTGGGTGTAACAATAAATTCAGTGCAGGGTGTACTTTATAACGGCTTTTATAAAATAACAAATTCTTTAAAATTTATAACAAATATTTCAGATGTCAAGATAGAAAATGAAAAGCTTAAAAAAGAAAATAGCGAATATAAAAGTAAGGCATTAGATTATGATACCTCTATAAAAGAAAATGTAAGGTTAAGAAAAATTGTAAACTTTTCAGAGCAAAGAGACGAATACAATTATGTTGGGGCTAACATAAAAGGAATTAGTGGAACCAGCTTTTTGGACGGATTTATAATCAACAAGGGTGAAAATAAAGGCATAAAAAAAGGTATGATAGCTATGACTGGGGATGGGCTTGTAGGTCAGGTTACATCTGTTGGTGATAACTCTGCTATAGTTTATTGTTTATCTAACGAAAATATTGCAGTTGCAGCACTTGTTAAAAGTTCGAGAGACAATAATGGTATTGTTAAAGGGTATAAAGATGAAAACAATAAATTGCTGGCACAAATAGAGAATCTGTCTTTAGATTCGGATATAAAAAAAGGTGACGTAATATTAACATCGGGTCTTGGAGGCAATTATCCTGCTGATATTCAAATAGGAAAGGTACTAAGTGTTCATGAGGATAAAAGTAAGGTAATGAAAAGTGCTATAATAGAGCCTTACGTCAACTTCTCAAAGATTGAAGAAGTTTTTATAGTAGTGCCAAAAGACACAAGCGAAGTAAAATACAAGTGAAGTAAAATATTAGGAGCTGTATTATGAAGAAAATATTAACCATAGTGTTTTTATGTATTCTATTTTTAATATTGGATAATACTCTAATGCCTTTATTTAAGATTTTCGGCACATATCCAAGTTTATTATTTATATTTGCAATATGTTATTCAATTGTAAGTTCACCAAAAAACGCAATAATAGTTGGAATTTTTACTGGTGCACTTCAAGATTTGTATTTTTTTAATGGGTTTGGAATTAATACTTTAAGCAATATGCTTATATGTTTAATAGCTGCTAATATTGGTAAAAATATATTTATTGAAAAATCATTTTTGCCAATAATATCATCTTTTATATTAAGTGTTGTAAAAGGGTTATCAGTATTTTGTCTATTGTTTTTGGTAAAACGATATACAGACATTGGGACAATATTTTATCAAGGAATATATAACTTAATAGTCTGTCTTTTTATGTATAGATTTACATACAAACTTTCTCAAAAGGAATACATGAAGACAAATTGGAAATTTTAGTAAAGCGTATTTATGTTAAAATACTAAATAAATAAGAATGTTAAATAAACTCTGGCAAATTTATTTGTTAGAGTTTATTTAGTTATTTTTGGCTAATTGTAAAAATAAAAAAAATTATATTGAAATTAAGCAGGAATTTACATATAATATGTTGAAATAGTAGTTTAGTCACTTTCAAAATTTGAAGGTGCCTTAAGTTCAATTATGGAGCAAAACAATTAATAATTGCTTTTCACCCCAGAGGAGAGCTAGGAGGTAAAAAAATGGTTGCAGATAAAATAATCGTTAAGGGAAATAAAGAGGGATTAAATGTAGTTATAAATATGAATCATTTCAGTGATTTTGATGATATGTTAGAGTCTTTAATTGAAAAGCTTGCGCAAGGAAGACGATTTTATAAAGGTAGCACACTTAAAATTACTACAGAACTTAAATACATAAATGAACGAGAAAGTAGGAAATTAAAGGAAATATTATTTGATGAATTTTTAATTAGTGATTGTATTTTCCAAAATACTGAAGAATCATCTGCAAAAGTATTTAATGGCATATATGAGGGTAAAACAAAATTTTTAAGAAAAACCATAAGAAGTGGACAAAGCATAAATTATCCAGGTAATGTAGTGATAATTGGTGATGTGAATCCAGGATCCGAAATATATGCAGCAGGAAACATAATTGTAATGGGTACGCTTAGAGGGATTGTTCATGCAGGAACAAATGGTAATGAAAAAGCCATAATTGCGGCAGTTAAGCTAGAACCTCAGATACTTCAGATTGGAAGTATTGTGACGAGGTCTCCAGAAGACGAAGATAAACCTCGATATCCTGAGGTAGCAAAAATTAAAAATGGCAATATTATTGTAGAACCATATTTAGCGAACAAATATATATAATGGAGGAATTCAACATGGGAGAATCTATAGTTATAACATCGGGCAAGGGTGGAGTAGGTAAAACAACTACCACAGCAAATATTGGAACAGCTATTGCATCTATGGATAAAAAGGTAGTAGTTATTGATGGAGATACGGGACTTCGTAACCTGGACGTTTTGATGGGACTTGAGAATAGGGTGGTATTTACATTAGTAGATGTTATTGAAAAAAGATGTAGATTAAAACAAGCATTAATAAAGGATAAAAGATTTAGTAACTTATATTTGTTACCAACAGCCCAAACAAGAGATAAAAATGATATAAATATAAAGGACATGCTTTTAGTTGTAAATGAGTTAAAGGAAGAGTTTGATTATGTTATTATAGACTGCCCTGCAGGTATTGAACAAGGATTTGAAAATGCTATAGTGGGAGCAGATAGGGCTATAATAGTTGTTAATCCAGAGCTCACGTCTGTTAGAGATGCTGATAGAGTTATAGGAAAATTAGATTCTAAAGGTATTGAAAGGCATGAGGTTATAATAAACAGAATGGATTATGAAATGACAAGAAATGGAGATATGTTATCTGTAGATGATATTATAGAATGTTTGGCAATTAAATTAATAGGGGTTGTTCCAAATGATAGAAAGGTCACAATATCTACCAATAAGGGTGAACCAATTGTGCTAGATGACAAGTCACTAGCCGGTATGGCATTTAAAAACATTGCAAGGCGAATAATGGGAGACGAAGTATCTTACGCAACACTAGATGGATCATCAGCTAGTGATAGAGGATTCTTCGCTTCTATAAAAAGAATATTTAAAGGATTATAGGAGGGTAAAGTAATGAATTTATTTAAAATGTTTTCGAATAAAATTTTCTCGAAAGATATTGCAAGTGATAGATTGAAACTAATTTTAATACATGATAGAGCAGACTTTTCACCTGATTTCTTAGAACTTATTAAGGCTGACATATTAAAAGTAATTTCAAAATATGCTGAGGTAGAAACCGGAGAAATTGAAGTTAGATTAACAACAACGGAAGAATATGAAGGAAATTCACCAGCACTAATAGCTAACATACCAATAAGGAAAATAAAAAGATAGTATTTCAAAAGCTATGTATAATTAATAAGTTAAACATAGTTTTTTCTTCTTAATATGATATAATCATATTTGGTACGGGTTGCGAAGCAACACGCATATGGAGGTAGGTTAGAACATGAAATTTTTACAAAACCTAAGACTTAATAAAAAACTTTTACGAGAACTAGATTATAGTGCAATTATATTTGCAATTATTATTGTTATTTACGGATGTTTAAACATCTATAGTGCAAAAAAAAGTTCGAGTGGAATTTACTACCCTAAAATGCAAATCGCATTTATGATATT
Organism: Clostridium sp.; assembly: GCF_050717545.1. Classification (GTDB taxonomy): domain Bacteria; phylum Bacillota; class Clostridia; order Clostridiales; family Clostridiaceae; genus Clostridium_AD. Next base: position 93,198 of record NZ_JBOITN010000028.1, on the reverse strand, counting down.
AGGTCTTATTACTGTGTATCTTCTTTTAGTATTTGACTATATGTTAATAGAAAATTATGCTGTAATAATATATTGGGCAGGAATTGCACTGCTAATAATTGGAAGAATTACTGGGCAGGCTACTAATGGTGCAAATTCTTGGATAAGATTTGGAAGTATAGGAATGCAACCATCTGAATTTGCCAAAATTGGGATGATAATAATGCTTGCTAAGAAGTTAGATGAAATGGATGGGAAAATTAATGATTCCAGGAATCTGATTGAGTTATTGTTTTATGCAGCAATTCCAATGATTTTAATTGTTATTCAACCGGATATGGGTATGACAATGGTAAGCTTTTTTATAGTACTAGGAGTATTATATTGTATGGGACTAAATTATAAAATTATACTTGGCGGCATGGCTTCGATTTTAATCTTAGTTGTAGGCGTATGGAATTCACCAATTATGCAAACTTATTGGAAAGGTAGACTCACATCTTTTCTAGACCCTGAGAAAAATAAATTAGGATCTGGTCTTCAACTTGCTCAGTCAAAGCTTTCCATAGGGTCTGGTGGAATTTTTGGAAGAGGATTTGGACATGGAACACAATTTAATTCTGTTCCAGAAAATCATACAGATTTTATTTTCTCGGTTTTAGCTGAAGAATGGGGACTTATTGGTGCATTAGTATTATTATTATTATATGGACTGCTTATATACAGGTTAATAAAAATTGCAAAAGAATCTAAAGATATTTTTGGAACTGTATTATGTGTGGGATTTGTATCTAATTTATTATTTTCAATAATGCAAAATATTGGTATGACATTGGGACTTATGCCTATTACAGGAATAACACTTCCATTTATGAGTTATGGTGGAAGTTCACTTTTAACAAGTTTTATAGCGCTAGGACTAGTGCTTAATGTGGGTATGAGAAGAAAAAAAATAAATTTTTAAATGATAACTTTAAATAATATAATTATGTTTAAGATTACATAGGGGGATAAAAAAATGAGAATAGCATTAGTAGCACATGATAAAAAAAAGGATGATATAATTGATTTTACAAAACGTTATAAGAATATTTTAGAAAAACATGAGTTGTATGGAACGGGAACTACGGGAAAATTAATTAATGAACAAGTTGGGCTTAATGTTACTAGATTTCTATCAGGTCCACTTGGTGGTGATCAGCAAATAGGTGCTAAACTTGCACAAGGTGAAATGGATATGATAATTTTCTTAAGAGATCCACTTACACCTCAACCTCATGAACCAGATATTTCTGCACTTCTTAGATTATGTGATGTGCATTGTGTTCCGCTTGCTACTAACTTAGGGACCGCAGAAGTTTTAATGAGAAGTCTTAAAGATCGTGAATATTAATATTTTGTATTAAAAGCACACTGGAAGCACTGCATATTATGCAGTGCTTCTTTTACGATTAATATATATATTTTATTATTATAGGTAATATAAAGGAGGAAAATTTAATATATATAGATAGTAAAAGAATGTATGGGAGGCAAAGTATGGGTAATTATAATACGCAATATCAAAGCTATTATAATAATTTAGCTAAAAAACAAAGGGGCTCAAATAGTTTTTATAGTGAAAGTAATAAACAAAATAAAATATCAAATTTTTATATAAAAAGATTAACTAGAGAGTTAATAGGGATATTGGTATTGTTTATTGTCGTTTTAATTCTTAAAGTAGTAGTTACACCAAAAACGCAATATGCCTATAATTATTCTAAAGAGGTAATAAATAAACAATATAATTATAATGAATTATATGGCAAGGTAAAGGACATTAAATTTAATGAGGTAGGAGTTATTACTGGTAATTTTTTTGAAAAAGTCAAAAACTCAATTTCTAATGTAAATGGAATAAATAACTCGGATATTAATTTTAAATAATTCAAGTAATTTTGGACAACTTTAGTAATTTCTAGCAACTTAGCAATGGCTTGGAGGATTAATTGATAAGAATAAGTAAGTTATTTATACCATACATTATTTTATTAATAATATTAGGGTTTAAGGGAGAAATAGTCATAGCCTTTATTTTTGTATTTTTACACGAGTTAATGCATTATTTAGCTGCTAGAATCTTAGGATTTTCGGGTTTTGATATAGAAATACTTCCAATTGGAGCTGTACTTAAGGTAAAAGATTTAGATGAGGCAAGCGCTATGGAGGACTTGATAATTTCTTTAGCGGGCCCAATGTTTAATTTATTGATAGCAGTTATTTTTTATATTTTATTTATGGCTTATAATATGCCTTATTTACATTTGATTTATAAAACAAATTTAGCTTTAGGCATTTTCAATCTAATACCAGCTTTTCCTCTAGATGGAGGTAGGGTATTGCGAGATATTCTGAGTATTAAAACTATATATAGAAAAGCTAATCAAATTTCTATTAGAGTTAGTATGGTCCTTGGAAGTATTTTTATGTTTATTTATTTTGTAAGTGTTTCCGCAAATAAAAGCAATTTTAATTTAGGACTAATTTCTATATTTATTTTAATATCTTCAGTTAAAGAGAAGGAAAGGATAGTATATTTGATTATGGGTTATATTATTAAGAAGAAATATAGATTTATTAAAAGAGGATATGTTGAAAATAGAAGTATATCTATTTTTTGTGAAAAAAATTTATTATCAGTACTTGGAATAATTGATAAAAACAAGTATAATTTGTTTACAATACTCGATGAAAATATGAGTGTGCTTGAAACTTTGTATGAGGAAGAAATTATAGAGGCAATAAAAGCATATGGTAATATAAGTTTAATTGAGTACATTAATATTAAAAAATTAAAAGGAATTTAAAATGATTACATCACGATCAGTAATGATTAAATATTTAATATGGCATACTACTAATGACTTCGGAGGGGAATTACATTCCAGCTGAAGTTTTTTTCTATTATATAAAATATATCCTATATAAAGTACTTTAGCTTTGAAATGTGTTTTAAGATATTTTTAATTTTGAAATTTAATGTTCATGTGGTAAAATAAAATAATGTGTTATATGAAATGGTCAAAGCGTCAATGATTGGTATTTATCCTAGAGGAAAAAATGAGGAGTGGTTTTTATGAATAAAATTTGCGATGATATCTTATTTAAGGTCGAAAAGCCTGCTAGATACATAGGTGGAGAACTTAATTGTTGTTATAAAGAAATAGACAAAATTGATATAAGATTTGCTTTTTGCTTTCCAGATGTGTATGAAGTGGGAATGTCACATTTAGGTAGTAGAATACTTTATCATGTATTGAATGAAAGAAGTGATACTTATTGCGAAAGAGCGTTTGCTCCATGGCCAGATATGGAAAAACAAATGAGAGATAATGACATAGAACTATATGCACTTGAGAGCAAAGATTCACTTAAGAAATTTGATATTTTAGGTTTTACTCTGCAATATGAGATGAGCTACACCAATATACTCAACATGCTTGATATGTCTGGCATTACTATAAGAGCCTCACAAAGGGGCGAAAATGAACCTATAATTATGGCAGGGGGCCCATGTGCATATAATCCTGAACCTTTGCACGATATAGTGGATTTTTTTGAGCTTGGTGAAGGTGAAGAAATAATGAATGATGTATTAGATGTTTATAAAAAATTCAAGGGACGTAAAAAAGAGTTTTTACGTGAAATATCCAAAATAAGAGGAGTATACGTACCCTCATTGTATGAAGTATCTTACAATGAGGATAACACTATTCGCGAATTTAGTCCTAAATATGATGATGTTCCGAGTAAAATTCGAAAAAGATTCGTAGTCAATCTTGACGAAGTTGCTTTTCCAGAAAAAATGGTAGTTCCGTATACTGAAATAGTACATGATAGGGTAATACTTGAGACATTTAGAGGATGTACAAATGGATGCAGATTTTGCCAAGCAGGCATGATATATAGACCAGTTAGAGAAAAGAGTACAGCGACTCTTATTGATGATGCTGATAAATTATTAAAAAGTACAGGATATAGAGAAATATCTTTAAGTTCTTTAAGCATATGTGATTATTCAGATATACGAAACCTTATAACGACGCTAATTGAAAAACATAAGGAAGACCATGTGAGTGTATCGCTACCATCAATTAGAATAAATTCTTTCTCTGTGGATTTAATTAAGGAAATACAAAAGGTTAAAAAAACTGGTATAACTTTTGCACCAGAAGCTGGCACCCAAAGAATGCGCGACATTATAAATAAGGGAGTTACAGAGGAGGAAATATTAGAAGCTGCCAGCAGTGTTTTTGCTTCAGGTTGGTCAACTATAAAGCTTTATTTCATGGTTGGTCTTCCTTATGAAACTATGGATGATGTACGAGGTATTGCAGAGCTTTCTGATAAAGTTGTAGCAGAGTACTTTAAAATACCTAAGGAAACGCGTAAAAGGGGACTAAGAGTTACTTCAAGTTCCGCTATATTTGTACCAAAACCATTTACTCCATTTCAATGGGCACCGCAAGCAACAATGGAAGAGGTAGTGGAAAAAATAAAAGCTGTTAAGTATGCTATAACAAGTAAGGCAGTTATTTATAACTATCATGAATCTGTAGTTTCATTTTTAGAGGCAGTAATTGCTAGAGGAGATAGAAGAGTTTGTGATGTTATAATTAGGGCATTTGAAAAGGGTGCAAAATTTGATGGTTGGTCTGAATATTTTAATTTTGAAATATGGAAAGAAGCAATGGAGGAATGTGGCGTTTCAGGAGAATTTTATGCTTATCGTGAGCGAAGTTACGATGAAATACTTCCATGGGACTTCATAGATATTGGTGTTAATAAAGAGTATTTAATTTCCGAGAATGAAAAAGCAAAAAAAGTAGAATTAACTCAAAATTGTATGCTAGGATGTACGGAGTGTGGAGTTAATGTTAATTTTAAAGAAGGGACGTGTTTTAAGGGTTGCGTTATTTAATTAAGTATACTAAAGATAGTGAGATTAAATTTGTTGCTCATCTAGACCTGATGAGAACACTACAAAAGGTAATTAAGAGATCTGAGCTTCCAATAGAATATTCAAAAGGATTTAATCCTCATATGGCAGTGTCCATTGCGCAACCATTGTCAGTGGGAGCACATTCAAATGGAGAATATATGGATGTAGTTTTAGTAAGAGAGTTAGAGGAAAACTACATTATGGTAAAGATGAATGAAAATACACCACGTGGAATCAAGATTTTAGATGTAGTAAAAGTTATTCCAGTAGAAGGCGTAAAGAAGCCATCGCAAGCTATGGCAATTATTGATGCAGCAAAATACACAATTAAATTAAAATGTTTTGATGAAGAGGATATTTTAATATCTATTAAGGGTATTTGTAGCAAGGACGAGTGGAATATTATTAAGAAGACTAAAAGTGGAGAAAAGATGGTCAACATAAAACCATTGGTGTATGAGTTTGATTATACCGTAGATAATTCTATATTTAATATATCCACTCTTATTGCTTGTGGAAGTCGTGACAATTTGTCAGCGAGACTTCTAGCAGATTACATGAGTGAAAATATAGAGTCTATTAATAAGGAGTCTTTTGTTGATATAAACAGGGAAGAACTTTATGCAACTAAAGAGGCTAAGTTAGTTACTCTTAGTGAGTTTTTCAAAAAATAGTACAATAGGAGTAGGTTAAAGTGAAAGAGATATATATTGAAAGACAAGAGGAATTTTTAAGGATAGCTATAAAAGAAAATAATAAATTAAAGGAATGTTTTATAGAACAGGAGTATAGTGGCCCTATTCCCGGGGAAATATATAAAGGTGTAGTAAAAAATATTGTTCCTGCAATTAAGTGTGCTTTTGTAGATATTGGACATAATAAAGATTGTTATATGTATATTGACGCGCGATTTAATAATACTAAGATAAGAAAAGGCGATGAAATCATTGTTGAAGTTTTAAAAGAAGAAATAAATAAAAAAGGTGCTAAAGTTACTAGTGCTTTTGGCATTCCAGGAACGTACTCCGTGGTTGTAAATATAAACAAAGACATCAGCTTTTCTAAAAAAATAAACAATAAAAAATTTGAGGACATGGTGGTAAGTACGTTACATAAACCCTTAGATATAGGGGTTATGATTAGGACAAACGCCTTTGATGTGAGCATTGATATTCTAAATGATGAAGTTAGCGCTTTATATGAAATATATAAAGATATTATTAATCGTGCTAAATATTCATTAAATCCTATGTTGCTATATAGTGATGCTGGGGCACTTAACAGAACTTTGCGAGATATATTAGATAAAAGTACATCGAATATAGTATTAAATGATGAAAGTGATTTTGCATATGCTAAAAAATATACGCAAAGCAGGTCTGATATTGATGTGAAAGTTGAACTCCATAATGAAAGTAGAAATCTTATGGGCTATTATGGAATAGAAAAGGAAATACTAAGTCTTCGTAATCATAGAATATCACTAAAATGTGGTGGGAATATTGTAATTGAGAAAACTGAGGCAATGTATGTAATTGATGTTAACTCTGGTAAAAATGTAAAAAGTCATTCATTACAAAAAACTGCCCAGAGTACAAATATTGATGCTGCAAAAGAGATAACAAGACAAATAAGGCTTCGAAATCTAAGCGGTATTATTATAATAGATTTTATAGATATTGAAGACTTAGATGTGAGAAGAAAAATATTAGATGCTTTAAGAGAAGGTTTTGCAGATGATAAAAATAAGACTGTAATTTATCCTTTTACGCAACTTAATTTAGTTCAAATTGCAAGGCGTAGACGAGGAAAGTCTATATATGAGTTTATTGAGGAACCATGCAAACATTGTTTGGGAAAGAGTACTAGGGTTAAATTATCGTATATAGAGTTTTTAATTAAAAACGAAATAGCTAAGATGCAAGAAGAACAGGGACTAAAAGATATTTATATTGAAATTGATCAGATTTACCAAAATGATATTGCTCTGGACATTTTAGAATTTGTTAAACAAATAGGAGCTCTAGATAGTAAAATTTATGTAAAATATGTTCCTCATTTAGAAAAATTCAAGGTGGAATCGCTAATTTTTGCAAACCAAATAAGGAATTTGTTAGCATTTAAGATATATGGGTAAATGTGCTTTACAAACATATAAATATATGGTAGAATGGCTTTTGTAGGCCGCACACACAAGGTTATAAAACATATTTGCTTTTAAAATAGATATACATAAAAGTATGTACCTGGGATGGCGAGACTGGATCAAGGAGGTGTATTTTATGTACGCAGTTTTAGTTACTGGTGGAAAACAATACAGAATTCAAGAAGGAGACGTTTTATTCGTTGAAAAATTGAATGCTGAAGTTGAAACAACTGTTGAATTTAATGAAATTCTTGCAGTAGGAAAAGAAGATGGTTTAGTAGTTGGGAAACCTCTAGTTGAAGGAGCTACAGTTGTTGCTAAAGTATTAGCACAAGGAAAAGCTAAAAAAGTAGTAGTTTTTAAGTTTAAGAGAAAGTTAGATTACAGAAAGAAACAAGGACACAGACAAGCATATACTAAGATTCAAATTGAGAAGATACAGGCTTAATTATGGTCAAAGTTAAATTTGTCCGCAGGTCTGGTAAAATAATTTCTTTTAAAATAAAAGGTCATGCATTGCCTAAGGAAAAACAGTTGGATATAGATTTAATATGTTGTGCTATTTCAACAATTTCTCAAACTACAGTTATTGGAATTGAGGAAGTTTTAAAAATTAAGGTAAAGTATGTTATAGATGATGGGTTTTTAAATTTAAATTTAGAAGATCAAATTCTAGAAGATATCGAAAGATGTCAAGTTTTACTTGAAACAATGATACTTGGACTTAAGAGTTTAGAAATTACTTACGGTAAATATATAAAAGTAGAAATAGAGGAGGTGTAATACTATGTTAGTTATGAACCTTCAGTTATTTGCTCATAAAAAAGGAGTAGGTAGCTCAAGAAATGGTAGAGATAGTGATTCTAAAAGACTTGGAACAAAACGTGCAGATGGACAATTTGTTCTTTCAGGTAATATCTTAGTAAGACAAAGAGGAACAAAAATTCATCCAGGAAACAATGTTGGAATAGGTGGAGATGACACTCTTTTTGCTAAAATTGATGGAATTGTAAAATTCGAAAGAATGGGAAAAATGAAGAAAAAAGCAAGCGTTTATCCTGTTGAAGTAGAAATGTCTATTGCTGAATAATTTAAGGCACCCTTAAAGGGTGCTTTTTTAAAATTCTCTTTTGGAGGATATAATGGTTAAATTAGATACAGATAGATTACATGAAAATGTATTAGATAAGGACAAATTAGGTAAGAATGACTTAGATAAAGATATAATTTTACTAAGAAAACAAAGACATGATTTTATGAATGATTTACAAGTTATATATGGATATTTGCAAATAAAGAGGCCAAAAGGTGCTTTAGAATATATAGAGAAATTAGCTAAGCAAAATGAGATTATTAGTGAAATTTACAAATTGAAAGATAATAGATTTTCATTATGCCTTGAAACAAACATTAAAAAATTATGGTCAAATGATATAAAAGTAGAAATAGATATCGAGATTGATAGTTTTAGAAATAGAATTTTTCAAAATGAATACAATAATAAAAATAATTTAGTTAATGCTATATTTATGGAACTTGAAGATACTAATCAGAATTTTGTTTATATTTACATATTTGAAGATGAACTAGGTGAAAGTCTACTTATTGCTAATGATGAATCCATGGTAGGCGATATGAGTTGGATGGATGAATGGCAACAAATAGATGGAGATATAGATGATTTAAGAATTTATAAATGCAGTTTTGATAATAACATAGCTTATAGAATTATATTTTAAAAAATTAAAGTTAAAAAAATAGAAAATGCGCTAAGGTAAGGTGAAATATATGTTTATTGATACAGCTAGGATTTTTGTTAAATCTGGGAATGGTGGTAATGGAGCCGTTTCTTTTAGAACAGAAAAGTATATACCACTGGGTGGACCAGATGGTGGAGATGGTGGAAATGGTGGAGATGTAACATTCGTGGTTGATGCGAGTATGACAACTTTATTAGATTTTTCATATGCAAGAAAATTTGTAGCAAAAAATGGAATAGCAGGTTCAGGTTCTAAGTGCTATGGAAAAGCTGGAGAACATCTTTATGTTAAAGTACCAATGGGAACTATTGTACGTGATCTAGAAACAAATAAAATAATGTGTGATTTAGCTCATGATGGTGAAACTTATAGAGTATGCAAAGCTGGACAAGGCGGAAAAGGTAATGTTAAATTTTGTACGCCTACAAGGCAAGCACCTAATTTTGCAGAACCTGGAATGCCAGGAGAAGAGCGATGGATTAAGCTTGAACTTAAGATTTTAGCTGATGTTGGATTATTAGGTTTTCCAAATGTAGGAAAGTCAACATTGCTCTCAGTAGTGTCAAAAGCAAGACCTAAAATTGCTAATTATCATTTTACTACATTGAAACCAAATTTAGGAGTAGTAAGTGTTAAGGGTGCACAACATTTCGTTATGGCTGATATACCTGGAATAATTGAAGGAGCAGCTGAGGGAGTAGGTCTTGGAATAGGATTCTTAAGACATATTGAGCGAACTAGAATGCTTATTCATGTAGTTGATATTTCAGGAATTGAAGGCAGAGATCCTGTAGATGATTTTATGAAAATAAATGAAGAACTTAGGAAATATAGCGTTAAGTTATGGGATAGACCTCAAATAATAGCTGCTAATAAAAGTGATCTGCTATTTGATGATGAAGCATTTGAAAACTTTAAGAAAAAATTGAATGAATTGGGATATGATGATAGCAAAATATTTAAAATATCGGCAGCTACAAATCAGGGTGTAGAAGATTTGATGAAAGAAGCAGCTAGAATGTTATCTACCATTCCGGTTACAGAACTAGTAATTGCGGATGAAGACAAATTCATAATAGAAGAGAAAAGATTTACATACACTATTGAAGTGGATGACCAAGGAACTTTTGTTGTTGAAGGAAGTTTTGTTGAAAGATTGCTTAATGCAGTTAATATAAACGAACCAGATTCTCTCAAATATTTCCACAAGGTATTAAAGAATAAAGGCGTATTTGATGCTTTAGTTGCAAAAGGAATTCAAGATGGTGATTTAGTAAGACTACAGAAATTCGAATTTGAATTCTTATTATAAAATATAAGTAGTGAAAATTCTTATAAGTTGCCAGGCATGTAAATACAGGAACATCAGATTGTTATTTATTTACATGGGGCAAACATGTAGCTAGGAGGATATTATGATTACAAGTAAACAAAGAAGTTATTTAAGAACTATTGCAAACCCATTACAACCTATATTTCAGCTTGGGAAAGCGGGAGTAGAATCAAATTTTTTAAAGCAAGTAGGGGAAGCATTAGAATCTAGAGAGATAATTAAAATTAAAGTACTGAACAATAGCGGGATAACTGCGAGAGAAGCTTCAGATATAATTTGTGAAGCAATAGGAGCAGAGGGAGTTCAATCTATCGGAAGTAAATGTGTACTATATAAAAGGTCAATAAATAAGCCTAGAATTGAATTACCATAAAAGCATGTAATCTTACATGCTTTTTCCTCTATACAAATTAGAAATTGTTCTGTTTTTTTCTTTGGGGGGTATTATAATATAAAGAAGGTGTTATAGTGAAAAAGGCTATTTTTGGAGGAACATTTGACCCTATTCATATAGGTCATGTTCACATTGCCTATGAAGCATTATATAATCTACATTTGGATAAAGTTATATTTATGCCAGCGGGTAATCCACCTAATAAACTCAATAAAAATATTACAGATGCTCAAATTAGATATGATCTAGTTGAAAAGGCTGTGATAAACGAAGAAAAATTTGAAATAAGTGATTATGAAATAAATAAAAAAGAAAATAGTTATACCTATGAAACTCTGGAGCTTTTTAATAATTTGCAAAGTGATGTAGAATGGTATTTTTTAATTGGTACAGATAGCTTAATGGATTTAAGAAATTGGAAAAATGTAGAAAGAATACTTGATAATTGTAAACTAGTAGTTTACAACAGGGCAGGATTCGAAGTAAAAAAAGTGTTAAGACAGAAAAAATATTTAGAAGAAAAATTTAATAATAAAATATTTTTTTTGAATATGCCAATTATAGATATATCATCTACTAATATTCGAAGTAACATAAAACAAGGTAGAAAAGTTGATTATCTTCTTCCTAGAGGCGTAAAGGGAATCATTGACAAAAATCATTTGTATAAATAGGAACTAAATAATCCGTAGCTATTTTCTAAGATTTAGAAGTATAGGAGGATTTTAATGTGGAATGAAAAACAAATGCTTGATTATATAAAAGTGAATTTAAAAGAAAGTAGATTTAATCATAGTTTAAGCGTTAGTGATACTGCGGCACTACTTGCGAAAAGATACCATCAGAATATAGAAAAAGCGCATATAGCAGGTTTAGTACATGATTGTGCTAAGAATTTGACAAATATCCAGCTTATAAAAGTTGTGAGTGATCATAAAATAGAGATAAGTGATATAGAAATTCAAAATCCATCTATTTTGCATGGACTAGTGGCAAGCATAATAGCTAAAGATGAAATGGGAATAAATGATGAGGATATTTTAATGTCAATTAGATATCATACTACTGGCAGGAAAAATATGAGCACTTTAGAGAAGATAATTTACATTGCAGATTATATAGAACCTTTAAGGGCATTTAGTGGGGTAGAAGAGCTGCGAAGTTTAACTCAAATAGATTTAGATGCTGCTATATTAAAATCATTTGACAACACCATAAAATATATTATAAGTAAAAGTGGATTATTGCATATGAATACAATAGATGCAAGAAATTATTTATTAAGTAAAAGCAGAAGGTGAGATTATGAGTAATAATAAAAAACACAAAAGAATAGTAAACTATAAAAGATTTGTAATTGTTACAACTACTGTTATAGTGGCGACTTTTCTATTAGTTTTTGGGTGCTTTTATTTCTATTTAGCTAATTTAAATAACGATGCAGTAGATTTATCAAAACATGACACAACATCTGGACTTAGTGCAGAGCAGCTTGAAAATATTAAAAAAAATGGTGAATCATGCAACATACTGGTTATGGGTGTGGATGTGGGGACTGTTGGTTCTACCAGTGCTGATAATCGTGCGAGGACAGATACAATGATACTTGCACATTATAATGCAGATGACAAAAAAATTAGTATGGTATCCATTCCTAGAGATACCTTAGTTAGTGTTAATGGGAAAAATCAAAAGATTAATGCTGCTCATGCTATAGGTGGGGTTGATTATGCTGTTGCTGCAGTCGAAACTATCTTGGACGTACATATTGATTATTATGGCAAAATTAATTATGAGGGATTTGATAAGGTAATTAATGCTATTGGTGGAGTGGATATGGAGATAACAAGGCAAATGGATTATGAGGATCCTACTCAAGACTTAAGCATTCATTTTGACAAAGGTACAACAGTTCACTTAGATGGTAAAAAAGCTGAGGAATTTTTTAGGTGGAGAAAAAATACAGATGGTTCTGGTTTTGAAAATGGTGACCTTGGTAGAATAGAAAATCAACATTTATTTATATCTAAAGTGATGGATAAAGTAAAAAGTCCTATTATAGTAATTAAAATTCCAAGTATTTTATCAGCAATTAAAAGTTCTGTAGAAACTAATATGGATGCTAATGAAATAATTAAATATGGTTATATATTTGCAACTATTGGTGATGGTAAACTTACTATGGAGACTATTAAAGGTGACTTAAAGGATATAAAAGGTATATCATATGTAGTATATGAAGATGCCAAAAACGAGAAAATTATTTCAGAATTAAATAATGGTCATGTTACTATTAATAAATCAAAACTAAAGATAAAGGTTAATAACGGTACAAAAATATCAGGACTTGCAAGTGATTTTAACACTTATCTTATGGAAAATGACTATAGTAAAGCTATAACGGGAAATGGTGAGGCAACTAGCAAAAGTAAAATTACGGTATATAATGGAGATGAAAGCATGAAAGATGATCTACAAAAAGATTTTAAAATAGATAATATTGAATTTCTAGAATCTAGTAATAAAGAATTTGATATAATAGTTTTATTAGGTGAAGATCATGAACTCATGCATTAATTATAAGGACTTATAAGGGAGAGATAAAAATGGAAAAACAAATAATAAGCACTAAAAATGCACCAGCAGCGCTTGGGCCATATTCTCAGGCTGTAAAAGTAGGTAATTTAATATATACATCGGGGCAACTAGCGATAAATGTGGTTACTGGTGAATTTATAAATGATAATATAAAAAAAGCTACTGCGTTATCTTTAGAGAATGTAAAGGCTGTATTAGAAGAAGCTGGAACAACTATGGATAAGGTAGTGAAAACTTTAGTATTTTTAAAGGATATTAATGATTTTGATCTTATGAATGAAGTGTATGCTAAATATTTTAGCATAAATCCTCCAGCTAGATCTTGTGTCCAGGCAGCTAAACTTCCTAAGGATGCTTTAATTGAAATAGAAGTAATTGCTATTGCTTAATGATAAATTAACCTATATAGTTGGAGCAGATGTTTCTGATGTAAAAATACGGGATTATTTAAAATATTCAGAAAACTTATCTGGTAGATTTATAAAAAGTTCAGGGCTTAGTGGTAAAATAAATGTAAATGATAAGCTAGCTAAGTTAAATTTGAGAATAAATTCCGGAGATAAAATAGAAATTGACATGAAGCGGGATGAACATCAAAACATCGAGCCAGAGAAGATGGAATTAGACATTGTATATGAGGATATAGATCTTATTGTTATTAATAAGAGTCCTGGCATAGTGGTTCATCCGACTCATGGTCATCCTTATGGAACTCTGGCAAATGGAGTTTTATATTATTTTAAGGAAAAAGGGGAAAATTGCATTGTTAGATTAGTTAGTAGACTAGATAGAGACACTTCAGGTCTTATAATAATTGCAAAAAACCAATTTTCACATATGGCGTTAGCTAGAGACATGCATGGAAACGATGTAAATATTAGTAGCAATATGAAAAACAATGATAAAGGCAAAATATTTGAAAAAAGTTATATGGCTGTTGTACATGGTAATATGGAAAATAAGACAGGGACTATAGATCTACCTATTGGAAACCCAAATAAAGATAGTGCAAAAAGAGAAGTTTGGGAAGATGGACAAAGAAGTATAACTCATTATGAGGTTATTGATTCTTTTGAAAATGGGGATTTACTAAAAGTTACTTTAGAAACTGGTAGAACTCATCAAATTCGTGTTCATTTAAGTCATATTGGTCATCCGCTTTATGGGGACAGTCTTTATGGAACTTGTGAGGGGGAGTATATAGATAGGCAGGCACTACATGCTTATAAATTAATCATCCCACACCCTAGGACAGGTGATTCGCTTATATTAGAATCAAAACTTCCTAATGATATAGAAGATTTGGTTAGCAACCTAAAAGCTGAAAGTAACATATAAAAAAGCATGGAATATAAACTAAATTTAGTTTATATTCCATGCTTTTTAATTGCAGCTCCGCAGGAGATGATTTAATCAAGGTGTTACAAATATCGACGTTTACTATCTTTTATTATTTAAGTTACGTACAAATCTATTAAGTCTTTTTTTCCTTCTTCTTTTCTTCTTTATTCCTCTTATAAAAAAGAATAATAATACTAAGATAATCGCAAGATATTTTAGTATATTAAAAAATGGTTTTGAGCCATTTTTAAATGTATTACTTAGTGGAACAATCTTTTTAGTATAATCTATCCCACTAGCTAAATCTAAATTGTAGGAATCATCGCCTAAAGCGATTACAGCCTTACTTATTAAATCACCTTTTTTAACTGACGATATGTTTGGCACTATTTGCTCAGTTTTAACATCTGGGGTCAAAGTAGAATTTTTTTCTTTAACTATATACAGATCTTTTGAGGCTAGTAGTGGAAGCACCGTGCCATCGTCTAAGGTTAAGTTTGATACAACATCATTCTTTTTAAACTGTTTCATAAGCTTAAAATTATCAAATCCATAATTAAGTAATTTTATACTGTCTGGAAAAAATGTTTTTTTAGAGTCATGTATAAGCGAAACTATGATTTTTTGACCATTTTTATGAGCTACAGCGATATAAGAATGTTTTGACTGTATAGTATAGCCTGTCTTGCCACCGATGCTATAAGGATAATAGTACGGGTCGGATTTTTGTATTAGTCTATTCTCATTCCAAAGAGGTCGCTGAAGCTTGGATTTATTTGTTGCCGCCATTAAATATGTAGGAGTTGTTGCTATTACCCTGTACTCATCATGTTTTGTAAGTTCCTGCATAATTAAAGCTAAATCATAGGCAGAAGTTTTATGATTAACATCATATAGACCATTAGGGTTCACAAAATTAGTGTTTTTGCAACCTAAAGAAGCTGCTCTTTTATTCATAAGATCTGCAAACTTATCTGTTGAACCACTTATATATTCAGCTAGAGCGACGGCACAGTCGTTAGCTGAAGGTAATATTAGTCCATATAATAATTCTTTTACAGTTATTTTTTCACCCTCAAAAATATATATTTTTGAACCATCAGTAATTTCTGCATTTTTGCTTACGGTTACCACATCGTCTAAATTAGAGTTTTCTAAGACTAGAAGGATAGTCATTATCTTAGTGGTGGAAGCAGGGGGGTAAGCAGTATCTTTGTTTTTCTCATAAAGTATTCTACCAGTAGTGGCATCTATTAGTGCTACACTATCAGCGGAGACTGTAGGCGCGGCTTCGAGGGCCCTGACTGCTGGGAATGTGTTAAAAATTAAAAAAAGTGACGTTAGTATTAGTGTAATTAACTTCTTCATGTAGTACCTCCAAGTTTTCAACATCTATAGTATATCAAAAAAATCCTTTCTTAGCGATAGTATTTATGTAAAGTTGTCAATAATTCTATATATAGATGAATAATTAGTAAGTGTATGAATGTCACGAAGATTAGCAAGGAGGATTTATGAAAAATAAAGAAAAAATAATTGGATCTATAGTTATTTTGTTCGTAATTATTGTATTTTTAATTGTTGGATATGTTATGTCAAAGCCAAAAGAAAATATTAATGTTACTGATTATGAGAATATGTTTGTAGAAACTGCTAAAACACCAGAAACAAAAGTTGCAGCAGTACAGTCGCAGGTTGAATCTAAGAAAAGTAATAATGCTTTCGTGGAAGAAATTAATATTAAGGTGGATATAAAAGGTGCAGTAAAAAATCCTGGTGTTTATGAAATAAAACAAGGAAGCAGAGTAACTGATCTTATAGAACTAGCAGGTGGGGGAACTAGTGACGCAGATCTTGATGCTACAAACCTTTCCGCAAAACTAAATGATGAGGACTGCATTGTTATTGCACGAAAAGGTGAGGAAGCTAAAACACAAATTATTCAGAATAGTCCTGGAGGTGGAGCTACTTCAACCTCTAAAACAAATGAGAAGGACTCTATCATTAATATAAATACTGCAAGTGAGGAAGAACTTATGACTCTTACAGGCATAGGAGAGGCAAAAGCAGGTGTTATAATTGAGTATAGAGAGCAAAATGGAGGATTTAAGTCTGTAGATGAATTGACGAAAGTAGGTGGCATCGGTGAAAAGACATTAAGTAAGTTTATAGATAAAATAGATATAAAGTAAATAATATACTGAAATGATATGGGGAAATTGTATATTTATATAAATTTAGGATAAGATATATAAATGAGGAACAACAATTTAAATTATGAAACCTAGGAATAAAGAATTCGACAAAATTATCTATATTATTATTGAATAGAGCATTGAAATATGTTATAATCATAATTGTTTACGGGGTTCAGGTAGGTAATGATATTTTTTATTTTTTTTAAATTTTATTGCCTCAATGGACCATAATGAATTATAATTAAACATGTTTTACAATTAAATAGACATATTGCGGCTTAGATACATATTTTTATGTTATCTGAGCCGCTTTTTTATATTAATTCACATAAAAAAAGAGCCTAAAGCTCTTTTTTTTCATTTTCTTCGATAAATTCTATTCCGCTAGGTTCAATTTTATAATTTCCTCTGACTGCTTGTTTAGTTATAAATCTCTTTTTCATTAGAGATTCAAGGGATGATTTTAATAATCTAAGATTACCTTTACCATTTCCTAAATTAATAGCAAGCTTTATTTTGGCAATGCTTTGTGGGGATGATGTTCTATTTTCATAAAGATACTTTATTATGTTATCTTCAATTTCTTTGATGTCATCTTTCATGGGGATCCTCCTTTAATAATATATTTAACCATAGTCTATAAGTATACTACATGAGTTAAAGAAAAAAAAGAAAAAATATTTATTGTACACACGAATATAATGTCGAAAATCGCTTTCGACATTATGGACTAAGGGTAATATAATAAGAGAATAATTATTATGTACAATTATAAGTAAAATTCAAAATAATATATTATTTCTAAAATATTGGGGGTGATGCTTTGAAATTTGTAATGAACAAAATAATGAGTATAGACAAAGATGCTCAAAACTTTAGAAAGAACATTGATGAACTACTT
Organism: Clostridium sp.; assembly: GCF_050717545.1. GTDB lineage: Bacteria > Bacillota > Clostridia > Clostridiales > Clostridiaceae > Clostridium_AD. The sequence goes on along the minus strand of NZ_JBOITN010000028.1, from coordinate 75,564 downwards.
AGTGAAAAACAAGATGAGCTTGAAGCTGAGATAAATAATTTAACGAACAGATTTAACGAAGATTGCAAAAATATTAAGCAAGTTATAGGTAATGAAAAAATAATGGAAGCTCAAAATTTAGCTGAAAACATAAAAAAAGAAAAAGAAAAGGAGTTAGATAAGATTAATACCAAATATAAAGCTAATAAATTAGCTATAGTTGATGAAATATTTAATGACATTTCAGATCCGCAGGAGATGATTTAATAGGGTAATAAAGCTATAATAGGAGTGGAGTTATATGGGAAGTATTGTTGAGTTTAGTGCTATAAATTCAAAAATAAAGGCTTTGATTGGAAAGATGCTAAGTCAAGATCAATATATTAAGCTATTAAATTGTAAAGACTTTATAAGCACTGTTAAGGTATTAAAAGATGAAACGAGTTATAGTGAACTTCTACGCGATTGCAACTTAGATAAACTGCATCGAAGTAACTTAGAAAACATTCTACATAAGCACTACATAAGTACTTATAACACATTTATAAAATATTTTTCAGGTGAATATAGGAAACTTATAAAGGTTCTGTTTCTAAGATGGGAGATAGAAGATTTAAAAGTGATTATTAGAGGCAAATATCTTAATCGAAGTAGTGAGGAAATAAACAGCAGATTAATAGCCAGAAGTTCATTAAATACAATAAACTATGATTATTTATTAGCATTTAAAAATGTAGAAGAAGTAATAGATGGTCTCAAAGGAAGTATATATTATAAGTATCTAAAAAATTTAGCTAAGGACATAAGTGAAAAAGGTTTGTTTAGAATTGAAACAGAACTTGATTTTGTCTATTTTACATCTATTAGGAGTGAACTTAAACATTTAAATACTGAAAATAAAGAAGTGGTTCAAAATATTATAGGTATGGGAGTTGATATTTTAAATTTAGGGTGGATATATAGGGGGAAGACTTTTTATAAGATATCTCCTGAAGAATTATTTAATTATACTATATATAATGGTCATAAGCTTTCAAAGCAAACGATTAGAAAACTTTGTTATGTAAGAGATATGGCAGACTTTCGAGATCTAATAGAAAACACTCCTTATGCATATATATACGAAAAGGATGACTCAATAATTATTGAAAAACACGAACGTGAATTTCGAAAAATATATTTCAAGAAAATTATTAAAGAAAATAAAAATAATATAAGTTTGGTTATGAGCTTTTTTATGATTTATAGGATTGAAATAAGCGATATTATATCTATAATAGAACAAAAACGGTATTCTATTGATATAAAAGAAGGTACAAAGTATATTTCACTTACATTATAATTTATTATTTACAAATTGATTGCAGGAGGTGATTTTTTGTCTATAGAAAAGATGAATATGATTAATTTAGTAGGAGTAATGTCTGATTTTGATAAGATAACTAAAATGCTTGCTTTAAACGGATGCATGCAGCCAGTAAATGCTCTTCAAGAAATAAATTCGTCTGATTTTGTATTAAAAACCACGGATGATAATATAGAAGCTTTAATGGATGTAAACTATATAAGACCTTACGTATCAGATAAAGATTATAATATAAGTTTAAAACATATTGATGTGCTTGAAGGAGCTCAGAACCTCATTGGTATAAAAGGTGAATATATTAAAGAAACTATTTTTGATTTTGAATGCTCCGAAAAAGAACTATCAAGGGTTTATGATGAATATATGGTAATGAATAAAAAGATGGAGGAGTTACAAGAAAAAGAAGAGTATCTTAAAAATACCTATGAGGCATTGGGGTTCTTAAAGAATGTAACTGTCCCTATGGAAGAATTTACTGCTATGAAAAATTTTCGAGTTGATCTATACAAAGTGACTGAGCAAAGCATGATTAAATTAAAAGCAAATTATGAAAATATACCCTCAATAATTGAATCTGTATACACTAAAGATGATTTTGTAATATTTTTATCATTTACGCCTTTGCTTTTGCTAACAGAAACTGAGAGGATTTTTAAATCTGCAAATTGCGAAAAAATATTAGTGCCTGACCATTATATTGGGTTACCAAAGGATGTGGCAGGTGTTATTCGTTCTGAAATAAATGAGATACAAAAGTTGCTGATGAATATTCAAGTTGAACTTAATGTTTTTTTAAGGGTAAATTATAAAACTATAAAAAACATAATAAATAGTTATGATCTAGAACAAAAATCTGAGGAGATTAAAAAAAGTTCAGCTTGCACTAATGAATTCTTTTATCTTTCTGGTTGGATACCTATAAGTTTTATGGAGACTTTAGACAATTTGCTTTTAAGTTTTGACGATAGAATATTAATTATTAAAAAAGAAGCTAATGAAATAACTAATAAAGCAATTACTCCACCAACTATGATTTTAAATAATAGATTATTTAAACCTTTTGAAAGTATGGTTCTAATGTATGGGGTTCCTAGCTACGATGAAATCGATCCTACCATATTTTTGGCAATAACATATACTCTAATGTTTGGTGCTATGTTTGGAGATGTGGGACAGGGGCTAGTGATTCTTTTAGTAGGATTTTTGCTTAAGAATAAGGCAGGTAGAGTTAATTTAGGTGGAGTGCTAGAAACGCTTGGTATAAGTTCAATAGTATTTGGATTTTTATATGGAAGTGTATTTGGATCGGAGACTGTAATTAATGCGTTACTTATTAGACCTATGGAAAATATAAATGATGTTCTTATTGGAGCTATAATATTTGGATGTGGGTTCTTGATTTTTGGTTTTATATTAGGAATTACTAATAGTTTAAGAAGAAAAGATATAGAGCGAGGATTTTTTGGAAAAGATGGGCTAGCCGGATTTATGTTTTATATTGGAGCTATAATACTAATAGTCTCGATAATATATAAAAAACCATTGTTGCCAATAGCTATTTGGATGATATATTTTATTTTCTGGTTATTACTAATACTACTAAAGCAGCCGTTAGCTAATAGTATAAAAGGCAATAAAATATTATTTGAAGAGGGAGCTAAGGATTATTTTATAGAATCAGGTTTTGAAGTAGTAGAAACGTTACTATCAATGTTTTCAAATACACTCTCATTTATAAGAGTGGGAGCATTTGCCTTAAACCATGTAGGTTTATTTGTTGCATTTGCATCTATGGCCTCTATGACTAAAAGCGGGACTGCTTCAGTATTAATATTAGTAATTGGTAATATAGTAATCATAGCCCTTGAAGGATTGATTGTGTTTATACAAGGATTAAGGCTGCAGTATTATGAATTATTTAGTAAGTATTATGAAGGAGCAGGGGTTAGTTATGAACCTGTAAGGGTTAAATTCAAGTAAAATGTATATCACTTATTAGAAGGAGGAATAAATATTATGACTATGTTATTAATGTTAACATTTTGCGTTGTTATAGTTACTATTACTTATGGAGTAGTAGTCCAAAGTAGAATAGAACTATTAGGAAAACAAAAAATTAAAAAGGCACTTAAAATAAATTTAAGTGTGTTTATACCGGTTATGATGGGTGCTTTAATTGTAAATATACCAAGTGTAGCACGTGGTGCAGTGGAGGTTTCCACAAATCCAGCTGCTGGGCTTGGATATTTAGCAGCTGGACTTTCAACAGGACTTGCAACTATTGGGGCAGGGTTTGCTGTAGGCTCTGTTGGGTCCTCAGCCCTGGGCGCAGTATCTGAAAATCCTAAGATTTTAGGAAAAACTCTTATATTTGTTGGACTTGGAGAAGGAATTGCTATATATGGCCTTATTATATCTATAATGATACTTTCAAAATTATAATTTTTTAAGGGAGAGGTACATGAGAAGTTATTTAATAAGTGATAATATAGATACATTTGTAGGTATGAAAATGGTAGGTATCGAAAGTATTGTTCTTCATCAAAAAGAAGAAATAATTGAAACGATTAGGAAAATAAAAAAAGATCCGGAAATAGGAATAATAATATTAACAGAAGCAATAGCTCTGTTAATACCTGATGAGGTTGATAGTATAAAATTATCAAAGGAGAGTCCGCTTATAGTAGAAATTCCTGATAGGCATGGATGGAGTAAGGGTAGTGATTCTATTTTAAAATATGTTAAAGAGGCGATAGGACTAAAATTATAATCAGTATATTAGTAATGAGAAGAAAGTGCAGGAGGATTAGTTATGACCACTATTGAAGATAAAATAAATTTGTTTTCAAAAATAATATATGACAAAGTAAATGAAGAAAAAAAACAAAGGTTAGATGCCTTTAACTTAGATGCCAAGAAAAAAATAACTTTTGAAAAAACAAGATTAGATGATTTAAAGAAAAGTTTACAAAAGGAAGCTAAAAAAAAATCAAATATTAAATCAAATGCAATAGTTGCAAAAGAAAATCTTAATAAGCAAAGAGAAGTGCTCGCACTTAAAGATAATCTAATAAAAGATGCTTTAGAAAGTGTACGCGAAAGATTAGTAAAATTTACTAGCACGATTGAGTATAAAGAGTACTTCATAAGCAGTATAGAAAAAACTTTAAAGGCTGTAGATAAGGGGAGCTATTATATTGAAGTATTAAAAAAAGATTATGATAAATTTAAAAGTGAAATGGAAGTTATTTTAAGAGGGTGCATTGATTATAATATAGAAATAAAGATCTTAGACGATGATTTTATAGGCGGTCATGTGCTAAAAGATCATGAAGGTAAATTTAGAATAGATAGTAGTATTTATTCTGCATTACAAGCAAATAAAGAAAAAATCGGTGTTAGAGTTATGGAAATGCTATCTTAACAAATAGAGTGGAGTTGCTATGTAGCATAATTTAGAGGGAGGAAAACATGGAAGGAAGCATAATCGGAGTAAACGGCCCTGTTATAAAAGCTGAGAATATGCGCGGCTTTAAAATGAGAGAAATGGTTATGGTAGGTTTTAAAAAACTTATCGGTGAAATTATAATACTCGAAGAAGATTACGCAACTATTCAAGTTTATGAAGAAACAAGTGGGCTTAAAATAGGTGAGAGTGTAACATCAACTGGTAGTCCATTATCACTTAAACTTGGACCAGGAATACTTGGAAATATATTCGATGGAATTGAAAGGCCTCTTGAAAAAATAAATAAAATGTCATATGGATTTTTACCAGAAGGCATAGGCCTAATTTCTCTTGACGAGGAAAAACTTTGGGATGTAGATATTAATGTAAAGATTGGTGATGAACTAAAAGAAGGGAATGTATATGCAAGTGTGCAAGAAACCGAATCTATTAAACATAAAATAATGGTTCCACCAGGTGTATCTGGAGTTGTAACATGGACAAACGAAAATGCAGAATATAATATAGAAACCATAATAGTTAAACTAAAGAAAGGCGTAACCGAATACGAACTTAAACTTTATCAAGAATGGCCAGTAAGAACGCCAAGACCTATTAAGGATAAAAAAACTATTTTTAAACCTCTTATTACGGGGCAAAGAATAATAGACATATTTTTTCCACTGGCTAAAGGAGGAACCTGTGCCATTCCTGGTGGGTTCGGTACTGGAAAGACTATAACCCAACATCAACTTGCAAAGTGGTCTGATGCAGACATTATAGTATACATAGGTTGCGGTGAGCGGGGGAATGAAATGACTGAAGTTCTAGAAGATTTCCCTAAACTTATAGATCCTAGAACAAATTTGCCACTTATGAATAGGACTGTGCTTATAGCAAATACATCTAATATGCCCGTAGCTGCAAGGGAAGCAAGTATTTATACTGGCATAACAATAGCCGAATATTTTAGAGATATGGGATATCATGTTGCTATAATGGCAGATTCCACTTCTAGATGGGCAGAGGCACTACGTGAAATTTCTGGAAGACTTGAAGAGATGCCTGCAGAAGAGGGGTATCCAGCATATCTTCCATCAAGAATTGCGGAGTTCTATGAAAGAGCAGGTTATGTAGAAACTCTAAACTCAGAGGAAGGTTCTGTTACTGTAATTGGAGCAGTGTCACCTGCGGGTGGAGATTTTTCAGAACCAGTTACTCAAAATACTAAAAGATTTGTATCTGTATTTTTAGGACTTGATAAAAACTTGGCTTATGCAAGGCATTATCCTGCAATAAACTGGCTAAATAGTTATAGTGGGTACTTATCACTTTTGAAAGAGTGGTATGAGGAAAATGTTGCTGAGGGAATAATAGATTTAAGAGCAAAGATGCTTAAGCTTTTGTATGAGGAGAGTAAACTTTTAGAAATAGTTAAATTGGTGGGCGAAGATGTTCTGCCAGACTCGCAACGGTTAATTATAGAAGTGTCTAAATGTCTTAAAATAGCGTTTCTTCAACAAAATGCCTATAATGATATAGATACCTATGCACCACTTGATAAACAATATAAGATGCTTAAAGTTATAGAATCGCTTTATGACAATGGAAGCGTCGCTGTAAAATATGGAATACCTATTTCTGTAATAATAGACAAAGAATTAATGGAAAAACTATACAAAATGAAATATAATGTACCAAATGATAAACTTTCAATAATAGATGATTTAGAGAAGGAATTAGAAAATCATTTCAAGAAACTTATAGAAAAATATAAGCAAGGTAGATAATAATAATTATCTACCTTAATTTTACAAGTTGGGAGGACCAATATGAAAAAAGAATATTTAATGTTAAATAAAATTCAAGGACCTTTAGTTATACTTTCTAATGTGGAAGATGTAGCTTATGATGAAATTGTTGACATAGTAGTGGATGGAAAGTATAACAAAAGAGGAAAGGTTGTTCAAATTTATAAAGATAAGGCCATAATTCAAGTTTTTGAGACAACAACTGGGATGTCTGTAGACAATACATCAGTTCATTTTAGAGGTGAATCATTTAAAATTGCGCTTAATAAAGATATATTAGGAAGAGAATTTAATGGGATAGGCGATCCAAAAGATAATGGTGGGGAAGTTTATTCACTAAAAAAATATGATGTAAATGGAAGGCCTATTAATCCGGTAGCTAGAAGATATCCTAGAAACTATATACAAACAGGGATATCATCTATTGACTGCCTTGCAACATTAATAAGGGGACAAAAGCTACCTATATTTTCTGGAAATGGAATGCCGCATAATGAACTAGCGGCTCAAATCGTGCGTCAGGCCAAAATATCTAGTTTTGCGTCAGAAGAATTTTGCATTGTGTTTGCAGCTATGGGTATTAAATATGATGATGCTAACTTCTTCAAAAAAAGCTTTGAAGAAGCGGGGGTGCTAGAAAAGGTGGTTATGTTTACCAACTTAGCTGATGATCCCATAGTTGAAAGAATAATAACTCCAAGATGTGCACTAAGTGCTGCTGAATATTTAGCATTTGAAGAGGATATGCATGTACTCGTAATTCTTACAGATATGACTAATTATTGTGAAGCATTAAGAGAACTTTCATCATTAAAAGAAGAGGTTCCAAGTAGAAAGGGCTACCCAGGATATTTATATTCGGATCTAGCTTCGTTATATGAAAGAGCTGGAATGATGAAAGGTAAAAAAGGCAGTATAACGCAAATACCAATACTCACTATGCCTAATGATGATATAACGCACCCAGTGCCGGATCTTACAGGGTTCATAACTGAGGGACAAATTGTTTTGAGTCGGGGGATACAGCAAAGGGGTTATTACCCACCAGTTAACATACTTCCGTCTCTGTCAAGGCTTATGAAAGATGGAATAGGCGCGGGATTTACAAGGGAAGATCATGCGGACGTTTCGAATCAAATATTTGCAGCCTATTCTAGGGTGCAAGATGTAATAGCACTAGCACAGGTTATAGGTGAAGATGAGCTATCTGAGGCAGATAAAATATATATGGATTTTGGTCGCGCTTTTGAAGGGGAATTTTTAAAACAGGATTATGATGAAAATAGGGATATGGAAGAAACTTTAGATTTAGCATGGGAAATTCTTAGCATATTGCCCAAAAATGAATTAGATAGAGTGTCTCCTAAGATTTTAGAAAAATATTATAAATCGGTGGTGAAATAATATGGAGACATTTGCACCAACTAAATCTACGTTAATGGAGGCTAAAAGCTCACTCGATTTTTCTCAAAAAGGATTTGAATTATTAGATAAAAAGAGGAATGTACTTATAAGAGAAATGATGTCTTACGTATCTAAAGCAAGGCATCTTCAAGATGAGGTAAACGTAACTTTTACAAAGGCTTATAAAGCCCTAGAAGCTGCAAATATTAATTCAGGAATAACTATTACAGAAGACATAGCAATGTCGGTAGATGAAGCTAAAGACTATGAAATTTTGTTTAAAAGTGTAATGGGGGTAGAAGTCCCTAAAATTATATTTGACAGAAAAGAAATAAAACCGAAATATGGGTTTTACAGAAGTAGTGCTTCAATTGATGAAGCAATGAAAGGATTTAATGATGTGAAATATTTAACCTATGAGCTAGCAGAAGTAGAAAATGCTGTTTATAAATTGGCTATGGAAGTAAAGAAAACTCAAAAAAGAGCAAATGCTCTTCAAAATATACAGATTCCTAAATTTAAAGAAATAGTAAAATTTATTACAGAGGTTCTGGAAGAGAAAGAAAGAGAAGATTTTTTCAGGTTAAAAGTGGTAAAAAAGAAACATAAAAAAGAAGATTAAAAGAATATTCAAATTATTATAAATGTGGTATAATGATTTTAGAAGAGGAGGAAATCAAAGGGAGTTGTAACTAGATTTAGAGATAATAGTAAAATGATAAAGTTAAGTAAAGGTTTAAGTTAGATAAGATTAGTGTTTAGTTTTAAGCAATATATGTCAAATATATAATTAGAAGTAGCATTTAAATAAATTAAAAGAGGTGGAGTATGGAAGAATACAGGGGTTACCTAATAGAAGTTCTAGAAAACAATGAAAAAGAATATCCATATAAAGCGATAGCAAGAAAAGAAGAAGAGCAAATAAAACACAAGGGATATAGCAAACTAGAGGTTATTGATCTTGTGAAAGGTACTATTAATTTAGCATTAGCTAGGGCATGTAAACAATAAGTAATTCATATTGGTTAAAAGTAATTATTAAAAAGTATTTTGAAAAAAGTATTGCATAATATTAATAATTATGGTATTCTTAACGAGTTGGGATTGCAAAATCAACAACAACAAGATTTGATATGATTAAAACATTACCTTTTTAGGCATATAAAGTAAATCAGATCTTAATCTTAATATAAATAAAAAGGAGAAATGTTTAACATGGCAGATAAAACTATTGTATGTAAAGATTGTTCACAAGAATTCGTATTCACTGAGGGTGAACAAGAATTTTATAAAGAAAAAGGATTCGAAAATGAACCACAAAGATGTCCTGATTGTAGAAGAGCTAAAAAACAACAAAACAATAGAGGATTTCAAAGATAATATTATCTTAGAAAAATTACCTGTAGGAATTTATTCCTACAGGTTTTATTTTTGTGGAAATTTATTGGTTATTGGAATATAAAATGAAAGATACGCAATAATAGGAACATTTTTAGTACAAGCTTAATAATATATACTAACAAAAGAAGTATAATGGAAATAACTTATGAAAAATGATTTAAATGTAAAATATTTGCCTTCAAAGAGAGAGAAAGGGGGGAAATATATATGTGCTTTTGGTGGTTAATTTTATTGCTTGCAGTAGAAGATGATGGATTTGGTGGTAATGGTTGCTGTAACAATAGATGTTGTAACAATGATTGCTGTTGCAACACTATTATTATTAATAACAGAAAACATCACAAAAAATGTCATAAGGGAAATAGAAACGTATGTGGTAACTAAGAATATCATAATATATTTTTAATATACAAATTAAATTTAATAATAAAAGTTATGGAGACTTTGGCAAGTTTTGTTAAAGTCTCCTATTTAATTAGCCAAGCTGATTAATATAAATATTTATTGGATAAGATATTATTATGGGGGTGCATAGATGGCTAGACCTTTAGTATATTATGCAGTAACAATATTTATAGGATGTTTTACTTGTTTGATTTTAATAAATAATCCTATTTTTGGTGTTATTATAGCAACGTTATTTTTAACTGTTATGTATTTTAATATAAGCAGGAACTTTTTTTATATAGTATTATGTTTTTTTCTTATTGGAGTAATAAATTATTACTGTTATTTTAATGTTAACATGCCAACGCAGCAAAAAATAAAAGTGCGAATATCACAAAAAAGTGTTTATTATTGTACCGCAAAGTATGGTAACAAGATAATTGTATTGGAAGGGAACTCTGAGGGACTTATTTTGGGGAGAAATGTTTATCTAAGTGGTAGTTTTATAAAAGTTCCAGAATATGAGCGCGGAATAGTTGGATCATATACAGTTAAAAATTATGAAATCTGTAAAGTTGATCTAACATCGAGGATTGAAGTTTTTAGAAGCAGTCTATATGAAAAATTTTTAAAGTTACTGGGAGAGGAAAAAGCAGCTTTAGTTATGGCTGTGTGTTTTGGAGACAGTACATACATAGAAAAAGCTCAAAAGGAAGATTTCAAAAAGTTGGGTATAAGTCATGTCATAAGCGTATCAGGACTACATATGTCAATAGTATATAAAGTTTTAGAAAGTATTATTGGTTATAAGATTGCTATATTATGTTCCTTTGGATATATGATATTTACAGGAGGCAAGTCATCTACAATGAGGGCATTTATAATGATTTTTATATTAAAGATATCAAGTAAAGTCTATAAAAAATATGACAGCTTATCATCACTTAGTTTAGCCGCAATTATACTACTAATATTTAGACCTTTTTATATTCTAGACATAGGATTTATGTTGTCTTTTCTTTGTGTTCTGGGAATTGTAGTGTATAATAAAAAAATGAAAAAGGTGTTATATAAATTACCCTCTAAACTAAATGAATCTTTTAGTTTAAGTTTGAGTTCTCAAATATTTTCTATGCCATATGCAGTTGTAGCCCTTAAAACGTTTAGTTTAGGATTCCTTTTTAGTAACTTGGTGTTATTGCCATTTTACACAATAGTTGTAGTACTAGGGAATATAGGCATGGTGATTGGGTCTATACATGGATTGTTTAGTTTGGTGAATTACGGGTTGTATACAACGCTTACGATTATAGAATTTATTCAAGAAATTCTTGACCAGGTGCTTCCAGAAATGATTTATTTTTCGTATATAGAAGGTTTAGTTGTATTTGCACTATATTTATGTTATGTTGGAATTAAAAAAGGATATGGACAATTTAGGTATGTTCCATTTTTAATTATTTTCGTAATTGCTTTCCAAAATTATAAGGTTTTTACTGAAATTAGCTATATAAATGTAAATAAGTGTAATATAGTATTAATACAATATAAAAAAACTACAATTGCAGTTACCACAGGTAATGTTGATGTTAAGGATTTAAAAGTGCCTGTTAGAATAGATAAAGTTTTTCAAGATTTTTCTGGTGATTCAACTATAAGGCTAACAGATGGATATGCTATTGAATTAATTAGTCGTGGTAATAAATTAGAAGCTCAGGTATGTTTTTCAGAGGCACTAAATAAAAAACAAATCATGGGATATAATGATGATGCTATATTAGTAAGTGATATGCAAGAGACTTTATCACGTGTAGAGAATGTAGTACTTAAAAATGACGAAACATATGTGCCAGCGGGCACAATAATAAATAAATACATAATTATAGGCAACAAGATTTTTAAATTTGCGCAAGGGCTGGAGGAAATACTTTGATAAACTATGTTGAACTTCAAAAAAAAATTAATAAACATCAGATAGATAATTGTTATATATTTTGCGGATCGGATGAAAAATTAATAAAAGAGAATGTTGCATATATAACTAAAAATGTATTAAAGGAAGATTTTATTGATTTAAACTATTCGAAATTTGATGGTAGCAAAACTGATTTTGAGACAGTTAGTGATGCTTGTGAAACCATGCCGTTTATGAGTGATAAAAAGGTAGTAGTTGTATATAGAGCCTCCTTTTTAGATGATACTTCTGGAACTAAAAAATTAGGGGATTTAAAAAATAAGAATTTTGTTATGCTAAATGAATACTTAAGCAATCCCTCACCCCATTGCATTTTGATTATATATTATACTTTTTTAAGTGACAGAGAAAAACCAAGCAATAAAATTAAAAAATTGGATAAAAAGGCATGTGTTATAAAGGTTGATAAATTAAAAGGCGAATTACTACAAAAGAAGTGTAGGGGGTTATTTGAAAGTGCAGGCGCGAAAATAGGGAAGGTAGAACTAACTTTATTTTGTAGCAGTGTTGATAATAATATGGAGATTATACAAAATGAAGTAGAAAAATTGATATCATATGCATTCGGAAGGGACATTACTAAAGAAGATATTTTCGCAATGTTACCTCAAAAAAGTGACAATGATATTTTTAATTTAGTTGATTACTTGTCTCAAAAAAATATTAAGAGGGCTCTAGATATTTTAAATGAACTTATATATAAAGGGGAGAAGATTCCACTTATATTATTTATGATAGGACGACAATTTAATCTTTTATTTAATATTAAATTAGGAATTGATAGTGGAAAATCAAAAGATGTTTTGGCAAGAGAATTAAGGCTTCATCCGTTTATATGTGAAAAAATGATTTCTCAAAGTATGAAGTTTACAATAAAGACGCTAAAAAGAAATATTGAATTATGTGTAGAGCTAGAAAAAACGTTAAAAAGTACATCTACTGACGACAAGATAAATATTGAAGTTTTTATGATAAAAACAGTTATGTAGCAATAGAATATAAAATTTTTATAATCCCAAAAAATAAAAAACCGGTATAAACCACCGGTTTTTTTATTATGCTGTTACACTTAAAGTGTTTAATTTTGCAGCTAGTCTTGATTTTCTTCTTGCTGCCTTGTTAATGTGAAGTATTCCTTTTGTTACAGCCATATCTAAAGCTTTAACAACGGTTGCATATGTAACCTTAGCATCTTCAACATTACCAGTAACGATAGCTGTCTCAAATTTCTTTACCTTAGTTTTTAAAGCTGATTTAATCATAGTATTTCTAAGTGTTTTAACTGCAGTAACTTTAATTCTTTTTTTTGCTGATTTAATATTTGCCATTCATTTTCACCACCCTTTATTTTAATAACGGTTAACAGTCTTTGGGAAAACTGCATACGAATCTATTTAATTAATCAATTAGTATTATAGCATTAAAATTTAAGTACTTCAAGTAAATTAAGTTATATGTATAAAATTTATTTGAATTTATGCATTAATTAGGTCGTTAAATCATCTCCTGCGGAGCTGCAATATTATTATAAGAATAGAAAACAACTATTAGGAAAAGATAATATTAAAAATTTAGTTGAGGTGAAACTATGATAAATGTAAGAACGGATTTAGCTGTAGAAGCTAAAGAGATATACAAGTCAGAAAACAATGGCGAGATGCCTGGTGTTGATGTAGATGAGTACAGTGATGGCGACATTAAAATTACTAATGTTAGAATAGTAAGTGATGTGGGCGAAAAAATGATGCGAAAACCAAAAGGTACTTATATTACAATTGATATTCCTGAATTTGTTCATTATGATGGTGATGCTATGGATAGAGTTAGTATTGTGATGGGTAAAGTACTAACGCCGCTTATAAAACTAGATGATAGTATGACAGCTTTAGTAGTTGGACTTGGTAATTGGAATGTTACTCCTGATGCTGTAGGACCAAAAGTTGTTTCAAAGATAATGGTAACAAGGCATTTGAAAGAGCTTGTGCCAGACTCGATAGATGAAGGAATTAGACCAGTATGCGCTATATCCCCTGGGGTACTTGGAATAACTGGTATGGAAACTGGCGAAATTATTCGTGGAATAGTTGAGAGGATTAAACCTAATTTAGTAATTTGTATTGATGCATTAGCTTCTAGAAAAATGGATAGGGTAAATAGAACTATACAAATCGGTACTTCAGGGATTTCTCCAGGAGCAGGGATTGGGAATAGACGGATGGAAATCAGTGAAAAAACTCTAGGGGTGCCTGTTATTGCTATAGGTATTCCAACAGTAGTAGATGCAGCGACCCTTGCAAATGATACTATTGATCTAGTGCTTGATGAGATGATTAAATCTGCAAGCCAGGGCAAGGAGTTTTATAATATGCTAAAGTCTATTGATAAAGTGGAAAAACAGAAAATGATTTCGGAAGTATTAAATCCGTATGTGGGTAATCTTGTTGTTACACCTAAGGAGATTGATATAGTTATAAACTCAGTTTCTAAAATTATTGCAAATGGCATAAATATAGCATTACAACCAGCTCTTAATTTAGAAGATATAAACAAGTATCTAAACTAGTAAAACTTAGAACTTTCTTCATATGTATGGTATAAGGTAAAATAAAAATATATTAGAGTAATAATTAGCTTTTTTTAGGATAAATGTGCAGTAGTAATGTGAGAGTATTTCCGCATTACTATTTTTTTTATACTAAGTAACTTTATCTAGGATTATAACATAGTAATTAAATGTCAAAAAGTGAATAATTTATTATAAAAAGTGCATCCTTAATAGGGAAAGGGTAATAATTAATAATTGTTACTTATTAAGGCGAATGGATGGGGGCACCTTTTATGCGTAAAAGAGGAAGAATTAAATATTTTATTGTAATTGTTATTTGGTTTCTTATATTCGCCTATGGATTTATTAAAATTAATATTAATAAGCCGGAACTTGTGAAAGATAAGTCCAAATTTACAATAAGTTTTAAATTAAAACCTGTTGATTTCAGGATAGAGACAAAGGAATATGTTTTTTATATAAATAATGACATTATTTATAACATTAAAGAAAAATGTATTAATATTTATAATGGTGTTTTTTCAAAGTAAATCAAATTTAGCATCTGTAGTGTAAATTTAATCCTTCTGTCGAAATAAAGTATAATGTAAAATCACAATCAGCGTGTTATACTACATATATTATGATATAATTTAACTTGATATTATAAAACTAGTATAATTAAGGAATTTTGTATCTAGATTATGTAAAAACTATGATTAAACGATAGTTAACAATAACGGGGGTAAGAATTAATGCAGAGCAATAGACAAAAATTCATAAGAAACTTTTCAATAGTTGCACATATAGATCACGGTAAGTCTACTCTTGCAGACAGGTTACTTGAGAAAACAGGTACTTTAACTAAAAGGGAAATGGAAGAACAAGTACTTGATAATATGGATTTAGAAAGAGAAAGAGGAATTACAATAAAATCTCAACCAGCAAGACTTGTATATAAAAGGGAAAATGGAGAAGAATATATATTTAATCTTATAGATACTCCAGGGCATGTAGATTTTAATTATGAGGTTTCAAGAAGCTTAGCTGCTTGTGAAGGCGCTGTGCTTGTAGTTGATGCATCACAAGGAATTCAAGCTCAGACCTTAGCAAACTGTTACCTTGCCCTAGACAATGACCTTGATATTGCACCAGTTATAAATAAAATAGATCTTCCTAGTGCAAGGCCAAACGAGGTAATTCAGGAAATAGAGGACGTAATAGGAATAGAAGCTCAAGATGCTCCACGAATTTCAGCTAAAACTGGACTTAACATAGAAGATGTTCTTGAAGCTGTAGTTAAAAAGATTTCACCACCCAGTGGTGATGAAGAAGCTCCACTTAAAGCTTTGATTTTTGATTCTTCATATGATAGTTATAAAGGCGTTGTATGTTATGTTAGAATTAAAGATGGTATAGTTAAAGCAGGAACAAAGATTAAACTGATGAATACAAGTAAAATATATGATGTAGTAGAGGTTGGAGTTTTTGTTCCAAATTATTTTCCAGTATCAGAGCTCAGGGCTGGCGATGTCGGTTATATAACTGCATCAATAAAAAATGTTAGGGATGCACGAGTTGGTGATACTATAACAGAAGCTGCAAGGCCAGCATTAACACCACTTAAGGGATATAAACCAGCTATACCTATGGTGTTTAGTGGTATTTACCCTATAGATGGTGCTAGATATGGAGAACTAAAAGAGGCGTTAGAAAGACTTCAATTAAATGATGCAGCGCTTAGTTTTGAACCAGAAACTTCTATTGCATTAGGCTTTGGATTTAGATGCGGATTTTTAGGGCTTCTTCATATGGAAATAATACAAGAAAGAATTGAAAGAGAATTTAATCTAGATATTATTACCACCGCACCGTCAGTTATATATAAAGTAATGAAAACTAGTGGAGAATTAATAGAAATAACAAATCCTACAAATCTTCCAGAACCTACAGAAATTAGTTATATGGAAGAACCAATAGTTAAAGCGTCTATAATAACGCCATCAGAGTATTTAGGATCAGTTATGGAGTTATGCCAACAAAAAAGAGGCATATACATTGATATGAAATATATAGAAACCACTAGAGTGGTAGTAAATTATGACTTGCCACTTAATGAAATAGTTTATGATTTTTTTGATGCATTAAAATCAAGAACTAAGGGTTATGCATCTTTTGATTATGAATTAAAGGGATATATAACTGCAAATCTTGTAAAGCTTGATATCTTGCTTAAAGGAGAAAAAGTTGATGCTTTGTCAATGATTGTTCCCGAAGAATCAGCTACCCATAGAGGAAGAATTATGGCTGAAAAATTAAAAGAACATATACCAAGACAAATGTTTGAGATTCCAATACAAGCATCTATAAACGCTAAGGTAATTGCAAGAGAAACAGTAAAGGCACTTAGAAAAGATGTTTTAGCTAAATGTTATGGTGGGGATATTTCAAGAAAGAAAAAATTATTGTCTAAGCAAAAAGAAGGTAAAAAAAGAATGAGACAAGTTGGAAGTGTAGAAGTTCCACAAGAAGCATTTATGGCTATACTTAAAGTAGATTAATAGAAGGCGTATTCAAATAATTAGAAAGTTAGTGTAATAGCTTATGTTTATTTGAATGTGATATAAGTGAGGATTAAATATGACAAATGTGGCTTTATATATACACATTCCTTTTTGCAAGCAAAAGTGTTTATATTGTGATTTTCCGTCACTAGCTGGTAAAGAGGATTGTATGCTTGGTTATGCCGTGGCTCTTGGAAAAGAAATAGATAGTATAAAAGATAAAAAAATAAAAACTATATTTATAGGTGGGGGAACTCCCACCTATTTGTCTTTAGAGGGCTGGGCAGTAATAAAAGAGAGTATAATTAGATTAAATGTATGCGAAGATTTAGAATTTACAGTAGAAGGAAACCCAGGAACATTTACTAGAGAAAAACTAAGCTTTTTAAAAA
Source organism: Clostridium sp. (assembly GCF_050717545.1). Classification (GTDB taxonomy): domain Bacteria; phylum Bacillota; class Clostridia; order Clostridiales; family Clostridiaceae; genus Clostridium_AD. Next base: position 58,292 of record NZ_JBOITN010000028.1, on the reverse strand, counting down.
GTATGGGAGTAAATAGGCTTAGCATAGGTCTTCAAGCTTATCAAGATTCGCTTTTAAAGAAGCTAGGGAGAATCCATACTATAAAAGATTTTGAGAAAAGTTTTAAGCTTGCTAGAAGTGTAGGTTTTGATAATATAAATGTAGATTTAATGTTTGGACTTCCTAGTCAAACACTAGAACAGTGGATGGAGAGCTTGCAGAAAGTAACTCAGATGAGTCCAGAGCATTTATCTTGTTATAGCCTAATAGTTGAAGAAGGAACAGAGTTTTATAAAAGATATGAGGCGGGCAAACTTAATCTGCCTGATGAGGAATTAGAAAGAACTATGTATGCAAAGACAATAGAATATTTAGGTAAAAAGGGATACTCGCAATATGAAATTTCTAATTTTGCAAAGGATAACAAATTATGTAAACACAACTTAGTATATTGGGAAATGGGAGAATACATTGGGTGTGGATCAGCTTCTCATTCATTTAGTGAAGGCTATCGGTATAGAAATGAAGAAAATATAGAAAAATATATAGAAAAAATAAATGTGGATAATTGTGCTATAGTAGAAAATACAAAAAACTCTTATAATGACGATATGGAAGAGTTTATGTTTATGGGTCTTAGAAAAATTAAAGGTATAAGTAAAAATGAATTTAAGCAAAGATTCCATAAAAATATAGAAGATGTTTATAAAATAGTAATAGATAAATATGTAAGCAAAGGTTTTATGAAAGAGGATAACGATAATATTTCTTTATCATATGAAGGTATAGAGGTATCTAACGTAATTATGGCAGAATTTATTTTGTGATTTAAATGCTTATAAATAGGTAAAACAGGGTTTTGGAGCTCAAATAGAAATAAAGAAGTTTGTTTTTAATGAAGGTGACTAGGAAATCAAAGAAATATGGAGAAACAGTCATGTAGATTCATATAAACAGTATAAAATGGCTATATTGAAAAATGAGGCTTATTGACAAATATCATAGTAAATGATACTTTTATTATATACTCCGTTAGCACTCAGCGGTAGGGAGTGCTAATAAAAGAGGTGATATTATGGAAATGGATGAAAGAAAAATTAAAATACTTCAGGCTATAATTACAGATTATATAAATAATGGTGAGCCTGTTGGGTCCAGAACCATAGCTAAAAAGTATGATTTAGGTATTAGCTCAGCTACTATAAGAAATGAAATGTCAGACCTCGAAGAGATGGGATATATAGAACATTTGCATACTTCATCAGGTAGAAAGCCATCAGACAAGGGTTATAGGTTATATGTTGATAGGCTTATGGAACTTACAAAGTTATCTACAGAGGAAGAATATATGATTAAAAATCATCTTATAAATGCTGCTCTATATGAGGTTGATAAAATTGTTAAGCAGGCAACGCAGATGCTTGCTATGATTACTAACCTTACATCTATAGTAAAGGCACCTTCAGTTCAAAAAAGCTGTATAAAATATATTCAGCTAATGACTCTAGATGCTGGAAGTATTTTGTTCGTAATCATTACTGATAGTGGTATTATTAAAAATAATGTTATTAAGATCAGTAAACCTATTGGTAGTGCTACCATAGAAAAACTTACCAATATACTTAATTTTAGATTAGGAAAGCTTACAATTCATCAAATAAATTTGGAAGTCATTAACAATTTGAAAAGTGATTTGGCTTTTTATGGAGAAATTTTTGACGGTATTATTCCGGCTTTATATGATAGTTTATCTGATGTTGATTCTTCAGAAGTTTATATTCAGGGTGCTGCAAATATATTTAACTACCCAGAATATAACAATATTACTAAAGCTCGAGAGTTCTTAGTTTTAGTAGACAATAAAGAGAGTATAAACAGTTTACTAGGCACAAACGACATTAATGGTAATATTACAATTAAGATTGGTGGGGAAAATTTTGTTAAGTGCGCTCGTGAATGTAGTATTATAACAGCTGTTTATAGTGCATCGGGGATTCCACTTGGATCTATCGGTGTTATAGGGCCAACAAGAATACCTTATGGAAAAGTTATTTCTGTTTTAACTGAAATAGTTAAAGAATTAAATGATAATATAGCTCAAATTTATAATGATCACTGATAAAGTTTTAAATTAACAGATTTATTTTGAGCCAGAAATGGAGGAAAAGTTTAGTGAATACTAGTAATGAGGAAATTTTAGTAGAAGAAAATGCATCAATACCTAATAATGAGGTTAGTTCATGTGATGAAACAATTGAAACTCAAAGCAATGTAGAAGGGGTAGATAGTTTTGCTCAGGGAGAAAAACCTGAAGAAACTGAAACAGTAGAAGCCGAGGTAGTAGAAGAAGAGGAAGAGTTAAAAGGCGATGAGCCTGAAGAACTTTTAGAAAGTGAAAAAGAGAAAAAAATGAATAAAAAAACTAAAAAAATAGTAGAAGAGAATGCATTATTACGCAGTGAGGTAGATGATTATAAAAATAAATATTTAAGGACAGCTGCTGAATATGATAACTTTAGAAGAAGAACGGTAAAAGAGAAAGAAGGCATATATACTGATGCTTGCGCAGATGTTCTAAAAGAGGTTCTTCCAGTACTTGATAACTTAGAAAGAGCACTTTCAGTTGAAGGATGTGATGAGGAGTTAAGAACTGGCGTTGAAATGACAGTAAGATTGTTTAACGATGCATTTAACAAATTAGGCGTGCAAGAATTAGCTTTAGAAGGTGGGTTTGATCCAAACATGCATAATGCAGTTATGCATGTTGAAGATGAGAAGTACGGACCTAACGAAATAGTTGAAGTATTCCAAAAAGGGTATAAACGAGCAAATAAGGTATTAAGACACAGCATGGTAAAAGTTGCGAATTAATGATTCGAAATATAAAAGAGTATAATAAGTAAAGCAATGATAATTGCGTTACTAAAAAAGGAATATAGGAGGAAATAATAATGGGAAAAATTATAGGAATAGATTTAGGTACAACAAATTCATGTGTAGCAGTTATGGAGGGTGGAGAACCTACAGTAATTTCTAATTCAGAAGGTGCAAGAACTACACCATCTGTAGTTTCATTCCAAGCAAACGGAGAAAGACTTGTAGGCCAAGTAGCTAAAAGACAAGCAATTACAAATCCAGATAAAACAATAATGTCTATTAAAAGAGAAATGGGTACAGATCATAAAGTAAATATTGATGGAAAAGCACATACACCACAAGAAATCTCAGCTTACGTTTTGCAGAAAATCAAAGCTGATGCTGAAGCTTATTTAGGAGAAACAGTTACTGAAGCTGTTATAACTGTACCTGCATATTTTAATGATAGCCAAAGACAAGCAACAAAAGACGCAGGAAAAATAGCTGGACTTGAAGTTAAGAGAATAATTAATGAGCCAACAGCAGCAGCGCTAGCTTACGGTTTAGATAAAATGGATGTTAACCAAAAAATATTAGTTTATGATTTAGGTGGCGGTACTTTCGACGTGTCTATATTAGAACTTGGTGATGGACTATTCGAAGTTAAATCAACTAATGGTAATACTAAACTTGGTGGAGATGACTTTGACGAAAAAGTTGTAAATCATATAGCTGAAACTTTTAAATCAGATAATGGAATAGATTTAAGAAATGATAAAATGGCACTTCAAAGATTAAAAGAAGCTGCTGAAAAAGCTAAAATAGAATTATCATCATCAATGCAAACATCTATTAATTTACCATTCATTACTGCTGATGCAACGGGCCCTAAGCATATAGAAATGAATTTAACAAGAGCTAAATTTAATGAATTAACTCATGATTTAGTTAATTCTACAATAGAACCAATGAAAAAAGCACTTGCAGACGCAGGTTTATCACTTAGTGAAATAGATAAAGTTGTACTTGTAGGTGGTTCAACAAGAACACCAGCAGTTCAAGAGGCAGTTAAAAACTTTACTGGGAAGGAACCTACAAAGGGTGTAAATCCAGATGAATGTGTTGCTCTTGGCGCTGCAGTTCAAGCCGGAGTATTAAGTGGAGAAGTTAAAGATGTTTTACTTCTTGATGTAACTCCATTAACACTAGGAATTGAAACTTTAGGTGGAATAGCTACTCCTTTAATTGAGAGAAATACTACTATTCCTGCTAAGAAGAGTCAAGTGTTCTCAACTGCTGCAGATGGTCAAACATCAGTTGAAATTAACATTGTTCAAGGTGAACGTCAAATGGCTGCAGGTAACAAGAGTTTAGGAAGAGTTACTCTTTCAGGAATCGCATCAGCACCAAGAGGAATTCCACAAATAGAAGTTACTTTTGATATAGATGCTAACGGAATTGTTAATGTATCAGCTAAAGATAAAGGAACAGGAAAAGAAGCTAAGATAACAATTACAGCATCAACTAATTTAAGTGATGATGAAATTGACAAGGCAGTAAAAGAAGCAGAAAAATTTGCTGAAGAAGATAAAACAAGAAAAGAAGAAATTGAAGTTAAGAATAATGCAGAGCAGTTAATATATCAAACTGAAAAAAGTTTAACTGATCTTGGAGAAAAAGTATCAGAAGAAGATAAGAAAGATATTGAAGCTAAATTAGAATCTCTTAAAAAAGTTAAAGATGGAGAAGACACAGCTGCTACAAAGAAATCTACTGAAGAATTAACAGAGGCTTTCTACGCAGTAACTACAAAAATATACCAAGCAGAAGCAGAAGCTGCAAAAGGTGCCGAAGGATCAGATCAAGGCGAGGCTAAAGAGGCACAAGATGATAATGTAGTAGATGCTGACTTTAAAGTAGACGAAGACGATAAAAAAGAAGAAGAAAAAAACGAAGATAAATAATTAAGATTATCAATGTATTTAATAAGGGAGGGGTAAATACCCTTCCCTTATTTTAAGTAAAGTAGTATTATATAAGCATATATATTTTAGGCGGTGAAAATCAGTATGGCAAATAAAGATTATTATGAAATTCTTGGCGTTGAAAGAGGCGCTAGTGAAGAAGAAATTAAGAAGGCTTTTAGGAAGGGTGCATTAAAAAATCATCCTGATAGAAATCCAGATAATAAAGTAGCGGAAGAAAAATTTAAAGAGATGAATGAAGCATACCAGGTTTTATCTAGCCCTGAGAAAAAGGCAAGATATGATCAATATGGATCTGCAGATGATAACGGAGCTGGATTTGGTGGTGGCTCTGATTTCTCTGGATTTGGTGGTTTTGGAGATATATTTGGTGACATATTTGGTGGTGGGTCCTCAAGAAATCAGAATGGACCTAGGAAAGGTGCGGATTTAGAATATAATTTAAATCTTACTTTTGAAGAGTCTGTTTTTGGTATAGAAAAAGAGGTATCCATTACAAGAAATGAAAAATGTAGTGATTGTAGTGGTAGTGGCGCTAAAGCTGGTACAACGCCTAAAACATGTGATAAGTGTGGTGGAAGTGGACAGATAAAAGTTCAGAGAAACACTGCTTTTGGAAGTTTTGCTAGCATGAGTACTTGCGATAAATGTGGAGGTCATGGTCAGATAATTTCAGAACCTTGTAAAACTTGTCATGGCTCTGGAAAACAGAGGAAAAACAGGAAAATTAATGTTAATATTCCTGGTGGAGTTGATACTGGAAATGTTATGCCTTTAAGAGGCCAAGGAGAACAGGGTGAAAAAGGCGGCCCAGCAGGTGATTTATATATAAATATTAGAGTAGCTTCTCATAAAAGTTTTAAGAGAAATGGTATTGATATTCATATAGAATCACATATAAGCTTTGGTAATGCCGCAATGGGAACTGAAATTAAAGTTCCGACAGTAGATGGAGACGTTAAGTACAAAGTTCCCGGAGGTACGCAATCTGGTACTGTGTTTAGACTTAAGGGTAAGGGTATACCTAGAGTAAATGGACATGGAAGAGGAGATCAATATGTTAAGGTTCTTGTTGATATTCCTAAATCATTAAATGATAAGCAAAAAGATGCACTGAAATTATTTATGGAGGCATGCGGTGAGAATGTAGATGATTTTGATGATAATAGAAAATCTTTTGTAGATAAAATACTACGAAAATAATAATAAAAAACTCCGTTTTGTAAAACGGAGTTTTTTATTATAAATAAGGAGAATAACAATGGATAAAGATTGGATTGAAGTAACTATAATCACTAGCAGTGAAGCGGTTGAGGCGGTATCTGCAATGCTATACAATACAGGCGTTGAGGGTGTTTCTATTTTGGATCCTTTAGATTTAATTTATAGGCGTGATCACACTACAGATTGGGACTATTTTGATGAAACTATTATAGATACAAATAGTGGCGTTGTAATTAAGGGATATTATAAAAAAGATGAAAAATTTGAAGATCACCTAAAAGAAATTAAGATAGGTGTAAATAATTTACCAAGTTTTGGACTAGACAAAGGCGTTGGATCTGTTGCGGCAGAAAAGGTAAATGAAGAGGATTGGGAAAATAATTGGAAAAAGTATTATAAACCAATAAAAGTTGGAGAAAAGATAATTATAAAACCTATATGGGAAGAGTATAATAAAAACCAAGATGAAATAATTGTAGAGTTAGATCCGGGTATGGCGTTTGGAACTGGTTCTCATGAAACTACTAGAATGTGTATTAAAGCGCTTGAACGATACGTAGACAATACTTCAACAGTTTTTGATATAGGAACAGGTTCTGGGATATTGGCTATTGCTGCGGCTAAATTAGGGGCTAAGAAGACTATAGGAGTTGATTTGGATCCAGTAGCGGTAGATTCTGCAAAACAAAATGTTAGTTACAATGATATTGCTAACATTGATATACTATACGGAGACTTAATAGAAGTTGTAAAAGGCAAGGCAGATATAGTTGTAGCAAATATTATGGCAGATATAATTATGTTTTTAGCAGATGGAGTTAAATCGGTTATAGAGCCCGGAGGATATTTTATATCCTCAGGAATAATTTTAAGTAAACAAAATGAAGTAATAAATAAGTTAACTCAGTGCGGGTTTAAAGTTGAGGAGATAAATATAGAGGGAGAATGGGTTTGTATAGTTGCAAAATTATAGTAAAATAAGGTACATGAAAAATATAATATAATAATTGTTTGAATGTGCCAAGGCTTAAGGAGAAAATAAATAATGCATAAATTTTTTGTACCAAAAGGTAATATAGATGGCAAACATGCTGTAATTAATAGCGAGGATGTAAAACATATATACAGAGTATTAAGGCTTCAGGTTGGTGATAAAATTAGTGTTAACAACTCTGAGGGCAAAGAGTACTTAGGTGAGATAACTTCTATAGATAAAAAAGAAGTAAATATAAATATATTAGAAGAAAGTGCTATAAATAATGAAAGTCCTGTAGAAGTATACCTATTTCAAGGGCTACCTAAATCAACAAAAATGGATTTAATAGTTCAAAAAAATACTGAAATAGGAATTAAAGCAATAACGCCTATCATTACAAAACGAGTAGAGGGTAAAACTGAACTTAAAGATTTTAAAAAGGTGGATAGGTGGAACAAGATAGCCCTTGAAGCATCCAAACAAAGCAAGCGGAGTTTGGTGCCTCAAATTAATGCTCCTATAGAATTTGAGTTATTGATTCAGCAATTAGAACACATGGATTTGGTTGTAGTTCCATATGAAAATCAGGAAGGGTATGGTATAAAGAAATTAACTCAAAACATAGAAAAAAAGAATATCAATAATGTTGCTATTGTGATAGGCCCTGAGGGTGGATTCGAGGAAGATGAGATTTTAAAACTTAAGGAAATTGGAGCCGAAATAGTTACTTTGGGACCACGAATATTAAGAACTGAGACTGCAGGTTTTGTATGTTTAAGTCTTATAATGTATGAACTCGGGGATCTAGGAGGAAATGCACTATGAAAGTTGCAATCGCTACATTAGGGTGTAGAGTCAATCAGTACGAATCAGAAGCGATGGTAGAAAAATTCAGTAGGCAGGGGTATGAAGTAGTAGAGTTCAATGAAGTTTCTGATGTGTATATCATTAACACATGTACGGTTACTAATATGGGCGATAAGAAATCAAGGCAAATGATAGGGCGGGCAAGAAGGGCCAATAGCTTAGCTGTTATTGCGGTAGTTGGATGTTATGCACAAATAGCAGCGACTGAGGTTGCAAGTATAGATGGCGTTGATGTTGTTTTAGGTAGCAGAAATAAAGGTGATATTGTTTACTGGATAAATAGATATTTAGATGAAAAGAAACAAATTATTGAAGTTCGTGATGTATTAAAGAATCAACAATTTGAAGATTTAAACATTAAAGAATATAAACATAGAACACGAGCCTTTATAAAAATTCAAGACGGGTGTAATAGATTTTGTTCTTATTGTTTAATTCCATATGCAAGGGGAGCAGTATGTAGTAAAAATCCACAAAAAATAATATCAGAAGTTCACGAACTTGCTGCAAACGGCTTCAAAGAGATTTTATTATCTGGTATACATATAGCATCTTTTGGATTAGATTTAGAAGGTGAATGGAATTTAGTTAGGGTTTTAGAGGAAATTGATAAGGTCCCTGGTATCGAGAGAATAAGAATAGGGTCAATAGATCCGACTTTCTTTACTAATGGAGTTATTGACAAAATAAAGTCTCTTAATAAGTTATGTCATCATTTTCATCTTTCTCTACAAAGTGGGTGTGATGAAACCCTTAAAAGGATGAATAGAAGGTATACTGCAGGAGAATATAAAACCTTAGTAGAAAATCTGAGAAAAAATATTGATGGTGTATGTATAACTACAGATGTAATTGTAGGATTTCCTGGAGAAACTCAGAAGGAATTTAATGCTACTTATGATTTTTTAAAAGAAATAGAATTATCGAAAATGCATATTTTCAAATATAGCCCAAGAAAAGGGACTAAAGCTGCTCTAATAAAAGAGCAGATTAATGGAAATATAAAAGAAGAACGGAGTCATATTCTTATAAGACTTAATAATATGCTAGAAGAAAAATTTATGAATAAGTTTAGAGGCAAAGATATGAATGTTTTATACGAGCTAAAATCCGCAGCTGACGATGATGAATATGAAGGTTACACAAATAACTATATAAAAGTTAGGGTAAAGTCTAGTAAAAACTTAGAGTGTGAATTTCACAAAACTAAACTGATTGAATGTAGAGATGACCATATGATTGGTAAAGTTTAATAAATATACAGGATAATGAAATTAAATGTTGAATATTATATTATAGGATGAAAAGGGGGTGAGCATGTGGAAAAAGATGAATGTATTTTCTGTAAAATAATAAAAAAACAAATTCCTAGTGATATCGTTTATGAAGATGACAAAGTTATAGGGTTTAAAGATATAAGTCCTGAAGCACCTGTACATGTTGTAATTATTCCAAAAAAACATATAGCAGACTTAAACTGCTTAGAAAAATATGAATCAGAAATAATTGGGCATATATTTATGGTTGCAAGGCAAATTGCGAAAACACTAGGGGTAGCTGAGGATGGATATAGAATTGTTAACAATTGCGGTAGGCAAGGTGGGCAAACTGTTGGGCATCTACATTTTCATTTATTGGGAGGCAGGATGCTTAAATGGCCACCTGGTTAAAGCATAATAAATTTTATAAAATGTTAAAAATTTTACAAAATAATACAATTAAAAAGGGGATTTAAATAACATATTAGCAATGAAAATGTTGACATTATGTAAAATTGTGTTGTATAATAAAAAATGTGCTATTTAGGTCCCGTATTAGCTGTTTTTAAATTGAATTAAGCTAGCGGAGGGAGGGATAATAATGTCAGAAATTAAAGTTGGATCAGATGAGACAATAGAAAATGCCTTAAGAAGGTTCAAGAAGAAATGCGCTAGAAGTGGAGTGCTTGGAGAAGTAAGAAAAAGAGAGCACTATGAAAAACCAAGTGTTAAGAAGAAGTTGAAATCAGAAGCTGCAAGAAAGAGAAAATTTAAATAAAATTTTTATAATGGAATGATGCAAGATCCATTTTATCTTTTTAAATAATAAAATCTTGTAGAATACCTTCCTCAGCAGTAGATAAAATCATAAATTATAGAGCTATTCAGAAAAGCAGTGTTAGGACCTAGAAATAGTGGCATGGAGTGTATGAAAAATAACATTTGTCTTATTGCAATGATTATGGGAAAAGCAATGACAAATTTGTTAATGAAAAAGTAAATAATATTTGAATAAATAAAAGACTCAGCTTTTGCTGGGCCTTTTTTTTATGAAAAACTTATTAAATTTAAAAACTGTAATTTATCAGGGCTTTTTCTCATAAATTTAATATGAAGTATTTTGTGAGGTGAGTATTATGGATAATAAGTTTTATAAAGCAAAAGAAATTATAGCCAGCAAGCTAGAATTGCCAAGAGATATTTTATTAGATTTACCCAAGATTACTATTTTATCTAATAATGAAATAAATATAGAAAATCATAAGGGTGTAGTGATTTTTGAAGAAGAAGAAATAAAAATAAATTCAAATGCAGGTCCAATATCGATATATGGAAAAAACTTTAAAATATTATTTATAGGAGGAAACACAATAACTTTAAGCGGAAACTTTAAGTCAATCGTGTATGAAAGCTATGAATAATTTAAAAAAATATAAAAAAGGTATTATCACAATGGAAATTCAATCATTAATACCAGAAAAATTTATAAATTTGTTATGGAAAAATGGTATTATAGCTACGAATATAAAAAAAATCAATATAACAACTGTAGTTTTAGAAGTGAAACTAAGTCAATATGGCGAAATTAGCAAAATAGCAAAACGTACTAGTACAAGGGTTAAAATTATAAGAAGAAGTGGAATGTCATTTTTTTTAATAAAATTAAAAAGTAGATTTTCACTTTTACTCGGAGTTGTTTTATTTGGTAGCATAATATATTATTTGTCTACATTTGTATGGAATATAGAAATTAATACTGAAAATTATATAAGCCCATACGAACTGCGTAATCAAATAAAAGCTTTTGGGATAAGACCAGGCCAGCCAAAGAAAAATATTAATGTTTACGAGCTTGAAAACAAAATCACAAGAGCAAATGATGAAATTATGTGGATAAAAGTAAGGATTGACGGTGTTAAGCTGAAAATTGATATAATAGAAAGACAATCACCACCTATTATAGTTACGAACCAAACACCTTGTAATTTAGTTGCTAGTAAAGATGGCATAGTAACTAGGGTATTTACTACTGAGGGTACAGCTATAGTGCTTGAAGGGGATGTAGTGCAAAAAGGGGACATACTAGTTAAGGGTGAACAAGGCAAGGAAGAAAGTGTTTACCCAGTACATGCCCGCGGGCAGGTTATAGTAAAAACTTTTTATGAGGAGACTAAAGAAGTTCTATTTAATAATATATCAAAGGTGAAAACCGGACATAGTATAAGCAATTTATACCTTAAAATTGGAAATAAAAAAATTTATCTCAAAAATACCGTTATTCCGTATAGTAATTATGATAAAATAGAAAATAACGATAAAATTATAAAAAAGGAAACATATAATGAGACCGAGGAAAAAAATATACCTGGCGATGAAGTTAAGGCTAAAGAAGAAATATATGCTGACATATTAAAAAATCTAGACAAAAGTGTAAAGGTTATAGACAAAATTTATAATGTAAAAAAGGATAAGGACAAATATATAATAAAAGTAGTGGTTGTTGCACAAGAAGATATTGCTTCTGAGGGGGCTATTGTAGCGCAGGAAAATAGTGTATCTGAGGATAAAAAGCAAAATTAATATATTTGTAATTTACACAAGAAAAAAAGTGGGGGCGGGTCATGAAAAAAATTAGGGGACTTTTAAATATTAATAAAGCTAAACCATACCTGATTTTTATAGTTACAGTAATTGTGTTATATTCTATTTTAGTAACAACACTTGTTCAAAAGAAGTACTCCTTAAATGTGGGGGACATTGCAAATGTGGATATAAAAGCTTCTAGAGAAGTTGAAGATGAAGCATCTACTCAAAGGAATATAACTAAGGCTGTAGACAGCGTAGGAGAAAAAACAATTGAGGTTCCAGTAGGTGATGAAGCTGTAAATAATATTAAAAAATTGTTTGGTGCAGTGAGTGCGTTAAATATTATTGGGACTAGTGAATCACCTACAAATACTAGTAAAGAAACTCCAGAAAAGCTGTTAACAGAAAAGGAAAAGATAACCTTGCTTAAAAAGAACAATCCAATTACTAATTTTACATATGAAAAATATCAATTCTTAATAAACTTAGAAACAAATCAAGCGACTGAGCTAGAAACTTTTCTTGAGGAAAAGGTAAAGGTCTTATATGATGTAGCCACAATAAATGAAAATAAGCCTGAAGAAATTAACGTGGCGCAAGGCATTATTTCGTCAGCTTTTACTAATTCAAATTTAACTAAAGATATAAGAGATATAGGTGTATCTATTGCATATTCACAAATTCGTCCTAATACAATTTATGATAAGGTAAGTACAGATGCAGCAATAGATGCAGCAAAGAAAAGTGTTAAACCTGTTATGATAAAAAAGGATCAAATAATAGTAAAAGATGGTGAGCCGGTAACCTCTGAGCAAAAGGTGCTTTTAGAGTCATTAGGCCTCCTAGACAATACAAATAAGTTTGAGTGGTCATTATATCTAAGCTTAGCATCACTTGTATGCTTAGTAGTAATGCTTCAATGGTTTTATTTGTACAAGTATCATATAGAAATATTTAAGGATGTTAAAAAATTAATTATGATTAACATCCTTACTATAATATCTATATTACTTGCTAGAACACTAGGTATAATTTCTTTATTTGTAATTCCACTAGCTTGCGTGCCAATGCTTATGACTATTTTAATTAATGATGAAGTATCTATATCACTTAATGTTTTGAGTTGTATTCTAATAAGTGTTGCAGTTAATTTTAATTTTGAAATTACAATGCTGGCAGTACTAAATTCTATTGTAGGGGTAATTGTTGTCAAGAAAATGCAGCAAAGAAACGATATTTTATATTCAGCCATATATATTGCAATGATTAACGTTATGGTGTATCTTTCTATGGGATTTTTGCTAAGTAATAGTATAATTGATGTATTAAAAAGGGCAGGGTTGGTGTATCTTGCTGGTGCTATATCTGGGGTCTTAACTATAGGATTTTTACCGATTTTCGAAAGCTTCTTTGATGTTGTCACTACAGTAAAACTTCTAGAATTGTCAAACCCTAATCATCCGCTACTTAAAAGGTTACTTTTAGAAGCGCCAGGAAGTTATCATCACTCTGTACTTGTAGCAAACCTTGCAGAGTTTGCAGCTGAGGCAATTGGTGCCAATCCTGTCCTTGCAAGGACAACAGCGTATTATCATGATATTGGTAAGATTAAGAGACCTTATTTCTTTAAAGAGAATCAAGTAGGAAATGATAATCCACATGATAAAATAACGCCAAATTTGAGTACACTTATAATTATTTCACATGCAAAGGATGGACTTGAGCTAGCAAAAGAATATAAAATACCTAAGGTTATTCAAAATTCTATTGTGCAACATCATGGAACAACTTTAGTTAAGTATTTTTACGTTACTATGAAAAACTTAAGTGACAATCCAGATGAAATTAAAGAAGAAGATTTTAGATATTCAGGTCCAACTCCAGAGAGTAAGGAGACCGCAATTATAATGCTGGCAGATGCAGTGGAAGCTGCGGTAAGATCAATTCCAAATCATACAAAAGGTAAAATTGAGGAAATGGTTAATAATTTAATAAAAGATAGGCTTAATGATGGACAATTAGACAATTGTGATCTAACTTTAAAAGATCTAGAAAAAATACGTAAGGCATTTTTAAAAGTGCTTTCAGGAATATACCATGAGAGAATAGAGTATCCTTTGGATAAATGGCAAAAGGAAAAAGAAGATGACACTCAAAACAAATAAAGGATGAATCTTTTATTTGTTTTGATTTATCTAGTAGAGGAGTAATAGCAAGTATGATTTTTATAGATAATAGGCAAAATAAAATTGAAGTTACGTCAGAACTTGAAACTACTATAAAAGATGTTATAGAGTATACGCTAAAAGAAGAAAAACTTATTATAGATAATGAAGTTAGTGTCATATTTATTGACAACGAAGAAATAAGGGAAATAAATTTAAAACACAGGGGAATAGATAAAGTTACAGATGTATTATCATTTCCGATGCTCAATTATCAGGGTAATAAGGTGTTTAAAGATATTTATGTAAATTATAAATTTGATCAAAGTGATTTATATGATAATAAACTAGTAATTGGTGATGTGGCATTATCACTAGAAAAAGCTATGGAGCAAAGTGCGGAGTTTGGGCATACATTTATTCGTGAATGTGCTTATCTTACAGTTCATTCGATTTTACATCTGCTAGGATATGATCATATTGAGGAAACTCCAAAAAATGTTATGAGGGAAAGGGAAGAGGAGATATTAAGTAATTTTAAAATATCTAGGTGAAATATATTTATGGTTATGAAAATTTGCCAAGTTGCTCGAGAATATTTTTAGAGGTGGTTAAAGTATGAAGGTTAAAAAATTAGTTGATAGTTTTAATTTTGCTATAGAAGGAATTATATATTCCATTCGTACACAAAGAAACATGAAAATACATATGTTTACCACATTACTAGTACTTACTGCCACATTTTTTTATGACTTGTCAAAAATAGAACTTTTAATTATAACAATGACTATAACATTAGTAATAGTTGCTGAAATGATAAATACAGCAGTAGAATGTGCCATAGATGCAACAACAAATTTTTATCACCCATTAGCCAAAATTGCTAAAAATGTTGCTGCTGGTGCGGTACTTGTAACAGCTATAAATTCAGTTTTGGTGGGATATGTAATATTTTGGGGTAGAATAACTCCATTTAACAAGTCGGTGATGTTAAAACTTAAAAAATCTGATCCTGACATGATATTTTTTGTACTGGTTATAGTTTGTATTGCCACAGTTGTAGTTAAAGCAATTTATGGGGAAGGAACGCCGCTTCGTGGTGGAATGCCAAGTGGTCACAGTACCATAGCATTTTCTCTGGCAACAACAATAACATTACTTAGTAATGAGCCTTTAATTATGGTGTTATCATATATTATTGCCGCAATTGTTGCTCAGAGTAGGGTTGATTCAGAAGTCCATTCTACTATAGAAGTTGTTTTTGGTGCTGTTTTTGGAACTCTTTTAACGTTATTACTTTTTAATGTTTTAGGATGATTAATTTTTTGAAATTTTAAAAGGTCTAAATAACGCTAAATATTATTGAAATATTATTATTTAATGTTATAATTGTTATACGTGATTTTACGTGACTTTACGTGACTAACGTAAATGTAATTTTTATATGCATGTAATTTTCATTGTTAAATTATTTTCATAGGGGTGTATTAATGGATTATAGAAAACTTGCTAAAATTGCAATAGACGCTAGAGAAAATGCATACGTTCCTTATTCGAAATTTAAGGTAGGGGCAGCAGTTTTGATGGCTGATGGATCAATATATACTGGCTGCAATATAGAAAATGCGTCATATGGTGCTACTAATTGCGCTGAAAGAACTGCAATTTTTAAAGCTGTGTCTGAAGGGCATAAAGAAATCAAAGCTATCGCCATAGTTGGTGATATGTCAACGAATACTTATCCTTGTGGCATCTGCAGACAAGTTATAGTAGAATTTGCCTCAAAAGATATTGATATTATATTAGTGAAAAATGAAGAAAATTATATAATTAAAACTATGGAAGAGATATTACCAGGTGCTTTTACTAAAGGAGATTTATTAAAGTAGGATAGAAAATGTAAACTATTTACTTAAGATAAACCAAGAGGAGGAAATATGTTTAAATCAGGGTTCGTAACTATTATTGGAAGGCCAAATGTAGGTAAATCTACATTAATAAATTATATTATGGGGGAAAAATTATCAATTGTGTCTAATAGACCCCAAACTACAAGAAATAACATACAAACTATTTTAACAACTAAAGAATCTCAAATAATATTTGTAGATACTCCAGGAATTCACAAACCTAGGCATAAACTAGGAGAATATATGGTTAAAGTAGCAAAACAGTCTGCGGATGAAGTAGATGTTATATTATTTATAACTACACCTGGTGATGAAATTGAAATGGGAGATAAACTTATTCTTGAACAGTTTACTGGTAGTAAGATACCAGTGTTTTTATTAGTTAACAAGATTGATGAAAATACTCAAGCGAGGGTAGCTAAAACTATTAAGAGTTATTCAGAGTACTTTGATTTTAAAGAAATAATACCAATAGCTGCTATAAAGGGTAAAAATGTCAACATTGTTACTGAACTTGTAGCGGAAAATATACCAGAGGGACCTTTATATTACCCAGAAGATATGATAACAGATCAACAAGAAAGATTTATCATCACTGAAATTATAAGAGAAAAAGCTCTGAAATTATTATCTCAAGAAGTACCTCATGGAATAGCAATTGAAATTATTTCTATGAAAAGGGATAAAAATAACATTTACAATATTGAAGTTAATTTGCTTTGCGAAAAGGATTCTCATAAGGGTATAATAATTGGGAAAGGTGGAAAAACTTTAAAACAAATTTCTACTTATGCAAGACAGGATATAATGAAATTTTTAGAAGAAAAGGTATATTTAAGATTATGGGTCAAGGTAAAGAAAGAGTGGAGAGATACTTCAAGTCTCTTGAAAGAGCTTGGATATAAGTAGGGGATGATCTTGTGGCAGTCTTAAAAACTAGAGCAATAGTTATAAAAACACAAGAGTTTAAGGAAAACGACAAGCTAGTTTGGTTGTTTACTGAAGAGTTGGGCAAAATAACAGCTATAGCTAAAGGTGCAAGAAAAAATAAAAGTAAATATGCAGCATCAACATTACCTTGCTGTTATGCTGAGTTTGTCCTTTTTAAAGGCAAAAATCTATACACAATAAATGAGATTACGATTATAGATTCTTTTCAACAATTATTAAGGAACCTGGACACAATTACTTATGCCTCTTATTTTAATGAATTAATCGATATAGCAATTGAAAATGATGAGGTTAATAAGGAACTTTTTAAAGAATTAGTTACAGCATTTTATTTTATAAAAAATGATGTTATGGATATAGAGGTTTTAGCTAGAGCCTTTGAAATCAGGATTCTAAAGGCAACGGGGTACGGTTTAAATTTTAGCAGATGTGTTAAATGTGGAAACAAAATCACTATGTCTAACAATATTGATTTGACATTATATGGACCAATTTGTAAAGATTGCGAAATGCTAAATAGTATATATATATCAAATCCTACATATAATACATTAAAATTCTTAAACAATTTCGGTATGGATAAAATTAATAGACTTATTGTTTCAGAGTCTACCAAACTGGAATTGTATAAAATTTTAGCTTTTATTATTTCAGAAAATTATACTAGAAAGCCAAAAAGTTTAGAAATGTTTGGATTTTTAACGACATTTCAAAATGAAAAAAACGTGCTTTAAGAAATTTAAAGCTACAAGCAACATTATAAAATAATTCTAGAGGGAGTACAAAACTCCCTCTAGAGTTGTAATGCTATCAAGATGATGATTAAGGGAATATAGCAATGAGTAATTGATATGTGCTCTTAGGCAAATTATAAGGAGGATGATTTTAAATGGAAACAATTACGTTGGAGAAGATTGATATTGTCAAAGAGAGAACAGGAGTTTCATATACTGATGCTAAAGAGGCGTTAGAAGAATGTAATGGTGACGTAGTTAACGCTTTAATTTATATTGAAGCAAAACAGAAAATAGCAAATAAATTTAATATGGATGATATGTATACTACTAAAGAAGAATTTTTAACATGGATGAAAGAAACTTTAAAAAAAGGAAATGTAACTAGAATAAAAATCAAAAAAGACCAAACAGTTATTATGGATATTCCTGTTAACGCAGGTATTGCAGTAGGAATTGTTGGATATTTCATCATGCCTACACTTCTCGCTATAGGAGTATTTGCAGCAGTAATCACAAAGGTTACAATTGAAATAACGAAAGCAGATGGAACTGTAGAAGTTGTTAATACTATAATCAAAAATACAGTTCAAGATGTAAAAGGTAAAATGAACAATATGAGTGAAGAAGTAAAAGAAAAGTTTAATGAAACAAAAGACAGTTTTAGTAAAGGTAGTAAAGATAGCAAAGATAGCAATAATGAAAATGTATATCAATATACTGTAAAGTTTGAAGAAAAAGAAAAACAAGAGCAAGAAGAAAAACAAGCAGATAAACAAGAAAAATAATATGTAGCTCCGCAGGAGATGATTTAAAGCTCCGCAGGAGATAATTTAACTAACGAAAAGCCAGCAACTATTAGTTGCTGGCTTTTCGGGGTCAATAAAATAAAGGGAAATAAAGGAAGTGTTGAAAAGTCATACATTTTATTGGAAAAACGTGATATAATACTATGAATGGTAGGCAAATCATATTGTAACATTAATGGAAACGTTTATAACATATACCATTATAACCTATTATATATAATCTAGGATGGAGGAGTTGTGTGCAAATGGAAAATAAAAAGTATGTATACCTTTTTAGTGAAGGTAGTCAATCAATGAAAAATCTTCTGGGTGGAAAAGGAGCAAATCTTGCAGATATGACGAGCCTTGGAATTCCAGTTCCACAGGGATTTACAGTTACTACTGAAGCTTGTAACAAATACTATGAAGATAGTAAATTAATAACACCGGAAATCGTTTGTGAAATTCATGCTAAAATGACTGAACTTGAAAACATTACAGGGAAAAAGTTTGGAAGCATGCAAAATCCATTACTTGTATCAGTTAGATCTGGAGCGAGAGCATCAATGCCTGGTATGATGGATACAATATTAAATCTTGGATTAAATGATAATACTGTAGAAGTTCTGGCAAAGGCAACAAATAATACAAGATTTGCTTACGATTCTTATAGAAGATTTATTCAAATGTTTGCTGATGTTGTTATGAATGTAGAAAAAAGAAATTTTGAAAATATAATGGATAAGATGAAAGAAGAAAAAGGTGTAAAATTTGATACAGAATTAGATGGTGATGATTTAAAAATATTAGTTAAAAAATTTAAAGAATTTTATAAAGAAAATAAAGGTGAAGAATTCCCAAGTGACCCAGAAAGGCAATTAATAGAGGCAATTTCTGCAGTATTTAGGTCATGGGATAATCCGCGCGCTAATGTATATAGAAGATTAAACGATATTCCAAGTGAATGGGGGACAGCCGTAAGCGTTCAAGAAATGGTATTTGGTAACAAAGGCGAAACATCAGGAACGGGTGTTGCTTTTTCAAGAAACCCATCCACAGGGGAAAATAAAATATATGCTGAGTACTTAATGAATGCACAAGGTGAAGATGTTGTTGCAGGGATAAGAACGCCACAAGATATATCTATGCTTGAAAAAGATATGCCAAAAGTATATGACCAGTTTATTAAAATAGTTAATACACTTGAAACACACAACAAAGATATGCAGGATATGGAGTTTACAATTGAAGATGGAAAATTATACTTTTTGCAAACAAGAAACGGAAAGAGAACGGTTCAAGCTGCACTTAAAATTGCTGTAGAACTAGTTGAAGAAGGCATGCTCACAAAACGAGAAGCAATAATGAAGGTTGAGCCAAAACAACTTGATTCACTACTTCACCCTAACTTTGATATAGATGAATTAAAGAAGTCTATAGTAATTGTTAAAGGGTTACCAGCATCTCCTGGAGCCGCTTGTGGAAAAGTTTATTTTACAGCAGAAGATGCAAAAGCTAAACATGAAACTGGAGATAAGGTTATTCTTGTTAGGCTTGAAACCTCACCAGAGGACATTGAAGGCATGGTTGCTGCAGAAGGTATATTAACAGTTAGAGGAGGAATGACATCACACGCTGCGGTTGTTGCAAGAGGAATGGGTACTTGCTGCGTTGCTGGTTGTTCTGAGTTAAAAGTTAATGAAGAAACTAAGAGTTTTCAAATTGGACAAACGGTGTATCATGAAGGTGATTTTATTTCAATGGATGGAAGTACAGGAAATGTATATGCAGGAGCAATTAAGACAGTTGAGCCTGAAATAAATGGTTACTTTGAAATATTTATGAGTTGGGCTGATGAAATAAGAAGTTTAAAAGTTAGAACCAATGCTGATACTCCAAAAGATACAGCACAAGCAGTTAAATATGGGGCTGAAGGTGTAGGATTATGTAGAACAGAGCATATGTTCTTTGATGCTGATAGAATAATGATTATTAGAGAAATGATTGTTGCTAAAGACGTGTATTCAAGAAGGGTAGCGTTAGAAAAGCTATTGCCAATACAAAGAGGAGATTTTATAGGAATCTACGAAGAACTTAAGGAAAGACCAGCTACAATAAGGTTCTTAGATCCACCACTTCATGAATTTTTGCCGCATGCTGATGAAGATATAAAGGAACTCGCTAGTGACATGGGAATAACTTTTGAAGAATTAAAATCTACTGTTGAATCATTACATGAAGTTAACCCAATGATGGGACACAGAGGATGTAGACTTGCAGTGTCGTATCCTGAGATAGCTGAGATACAAACTAGAGCGGTTATTGAAGCAGCTATAGATGTTAAGGCTAGGAAAGGATATAATATTGTTCCTGAAATAATGATTCCTTTAGTTGGGGAAGTTAAAGAATTAAAATATGTTAAAGATATAGTAGTAAGAGTTGCTGATGAAATTATAGCAAAGGCAGGTAGTGATTTAAAATACATGGTAGGTACAATGATTGAAATACCTAGAGCAGCACTTACGGCTGACTTAATAGCAAAAGAAGCTGAATTCTTCTCATTTGGAACAAATGATTTAACCCAAATGACTTTTGGATTTTCTAGAGATGATGCTGGAAGTTTCTTAAAAGATTATTATGAAAAGAAAGTTTACGAGTTTGATCCATTCCAAAAAATAGATCAGGAGGGTGTAGGTAAGCTTATTGAAATGGCAGCACGACTTGGAAGAGAGGCTAGGCCAAATATAAAATTAGGAATATGTGGAGAACATGGTGGAGACCCATCTTCCGTTGAATTCTGTCACGATGTCGGACTTGATTATGTATCATGTTCACCATTTAGAGTTCCAGTTGCAAGACTTGCAGCTGCTCAAGCGGAAATAAAGAACCCTAGAAAAAAATAATTATAACAATGGAATATAATAAATAATTTCAAAATAAAAAGCCGCCCTTATGGCGGCTTTTTATTTTGAATTATTTATGTTGATCTAAAGTTATTTTAAACTTATTTTCAATATAACTTTTAAATTTTTCAATAAAATCTAACTGGTATTGATTTTTGTTTGTTGCATTATTCAATAAATTTAAGAATGCTTTTTTATTACATTTATTAATATTTCCATAATAATCTCTTGATATTTTCCAATATCTTTGAGGGAAAGCTAAATAAACAAGAATATATTTATAATCATCCAAGGTTAAAGGTAATATTTTATCATACAATTCTAAAAAACTTATTGCAAGCTCTAAATCCCATTTTGTACTGTCTCTTTTAAGTAGACGACGCAGAGAATAGGAAATATCATGGGCACAATAGTCATTTCTACATTTATCAAAATCAATTACCCATATTTCATTATTAGTGTCAAAGATAATATTCTTATTAACATAATCAAGGTGGCATAGTGATTTTGTAAGGTTATTTAAATTTATGTCATAAGCAATGTCCGTTGAACACTTAGCGAGAGTGCTACTTGTTTCAAAATGTTCAAGATATAGTTTTGAAAAAGCATCATTATAGTTATAAGCTAAATTAGAAAAATTAAGAAGGCTTATATAGTGTTTATACATGGATGTACTTAAAGAACTGTAGTCTTCTTTCATGGAACTACCGCATATAGGCATAAAGTTAATACTTACTTTATGCATATTTGCAAGATTAGTACTGCATACTAAAATATGATTGATATTATTATAATCACATTTTACTCCAACAATCCAGGGGGTAAGTATAAATAGCATATTATTATAGTTTACAAACCTGTTATTATTGTTTGTTTTAAGTATCCTAGGTACGTGAATATTATTTCTGTGCAGCCATTCTATAGCTGAGTATACAAATAACAAATCTTTTATTGAATAATAAACTTTTTTCAAACAATAAGATTCACCGTAGTAATCTACTTTGTATACAGCCCTTTGTTTATCAGTATCTTTAAATTTTATTTGAGATATATCAGCATTTGTTAAATTATATTGAGGTAGAATGTATTTTTTTACATTTTCTTCAGATAATAAATCTATGTTATTAAAGTTTTTAGCCGTAGAGGGCATCTTAACACTCCTAAAAATTATTACATTATAATAATATTAATAAAATATTAATATTATACGTCTATAAGAAAAAAAGGGAAATTAATTTAACATGTAGAATATTAACTATGGTAGCTTTAAAAAATAAAACTCAGTGGGAATTTAAATCTCCTTCTGAAGTCGTTATACTGTAGCTCCGCAGGAGATGATTTAACTTAGGAGGAAATTTATGAACATTCGCCAAAAGATAGAAAATAATGAAAATAATAGCATTATAGGATATGGGGCGTTATCCTTAAATTCAAAGGGTAGGGATAAATTAGAAGATAGAGATGATATAAGAACATGTTATATGGTTGACAAAGATAGGATAATATACAGTAAATCATTTCGTAGACTTAAACATAAGACTCAAGTATACATAAAGACTAGTAGTGATCATTATAGGACGAGACTTACACATACTTTAGAAGTTGCGCAGATTGCCAAAACTATAGGGCGAGGCATAGGACTCAATGAAGACCTAATAGAAGCTATAGCAATGGGGCATGACATAGGGCATGTACCTTTCGCACATAATGGGGAAGAAGTGCTTAATAATATTTTGCCACAAGGATTTAGGCATAATGAAAACAGTATTAGAGTGCTTACAAAAATAGAAAAATTGGGGGCAGGGCTTAATTTAAGTTTGGAAGTATTAGATGGAATTCTTAATCATAGTGGATTTTCTTCTGAAAGTCTAAAGGCTGCTACTTTAGAAGGGCAAGTTGTTAGATATAGCGACAAAATTGCATACGTAAATCATGACATAGATGATTCTATAAGAGCTGGATTATTAACAAATTCAATGTTGCCAGTGACTGCAATTAAAATACTGGGATCAAAACATGGAAAGAGGATAGATACTTTAGTTAAAGATTGTATATATAACACCATAAATAACTTAGATAGAGGAGATATAAGTATATCGCTTAGCCCAGAAGTTGGAAGTGCATTAGGAATTTTAAGAAACTTTATGTTCGATAATATATACAAAGGTGAAATGTTAAAGGAAGAAAGGCAAAAAGCACAATTTGTAATTACTAATGTATTTACATATTACTACAATAATCCACATTCTATGCCTGAATTTTACAAAACTATAGTTGAGAATGAAGGTTTATATGCAGGAGTAGCGGATTATATTTCTGGTATGAGTGATGATTATTGTTTAATGCTTTTTAATAATTTGTATGTTCCAAAATTTGTTATATATTAAAATATAAGGATAGATATTGAGGGTTTAAGCTATATTTATAAAAAAAAACAAAGAAAAAAAATAAAAAACAAAAATAATGAAGGAAATTTGCATTTTATAAAGAATATAGTATAAGCGAACAAAATTATTATGAAAGAAAATGAAAAATAAAAAAAAGAAGGATAATTAAGATTTTTGTCGAATAAAAGTATAATGTGAATTTATATAAGTAAGGTGGTAATAATCTATTGATTGCTGAAGATGTCATCCGAAAAATAAAGGAACAAAATGATATTGTGGATGTAATATCTGAAAGAGTTAAACTAAAAAAAACAGGAAGAAATTATACTGGGCTTTGTCCTTTTCATAATGAGAAGAGTCCGTCGTTTACTGTATCTCCCGAAAAACAAATTTATAAATGTTTTGGATGTGGGGAAGCTGGGAATGTAATTAGTTATATTATGAAGGATAGGAATGTAACTTTCCCGGAAGCTGCAAGGATACTAGCCGAGAAGGCTAATATTAGTATAGGGGTAGACAGTGATGAGAATAGTGCGCAAAAAGCCATGTACGATAAAATGTACAAAATTAATGTGGAAGCTGCTAGGTATTATTATGACAATTTGAGAAAGGATAAGAAAGCTGAAACATATTTCGCTTCTCGCGGTATTACGCAAGCTACTATGAGAAAATTTGGTTTAGGGTTTTCTTTCGATAAATGGGATGGATTGTTATTATACCTAAAAAAGAAAGGTTATTCGGAACTTGATTTATTTAATATAGGGTTAATTACCAAAAGTCCAAAAGGGTCATATTATGATAGATTTAGAAACAGGATAATGTTTCCTGTGTTTGATTATAAAGGTAGTGTCATTGGATTTGGAGGAAGGGTTTTAGATGATTCAAAACCTAAATATTTAAATTCACCAGAAACGCCTTTATTTCATAAAGGGTTAAATCTTTATGGACTCAATTTTGCACTCAAAAACAGTAAAACTCGAATAATAATAATTGTAGAGGGGTATATGGATTGTATATCACTTCATCAACATGGGTTTTCTAATGTTGTTGCGTCGCTTGGGACGGCACTTACTATTAACCAAGCAAAATTATTAAAGAGACATGTAGACACAGTTATAATTTCTTTTGATGCTGATTTTGCTGGTCAAGCCGCAACTTTAAGGGGACTTGAAATATTAAAGGGTGAAGGGTTTGATTTAAGAATTCTTATAGTTCCAAAGGGTAAAGATCCTGACGAATATATAATAAAAAACGGAAAGCAGGCCTTTCAAAAACTGGTAGATAATGCTCTTCCTTTAATAGATTATAGGATTAAAAGAGCAACTGATGGAATAAATTTTACAAATAGTGAAATGATAATACAGTATGTAAAAAAGGTCACTGAGATAATTATAGAGTTGGATCCTGTGGAAAAGGATGTATATATAAAAAAGGCATCTGAGGAGACAGGGATCAAAGAACAAGCAATATATGACTTATTAAGTGAAGAAATGAATAAAAATTCAAAAAAAACAAGAAAATTGAATATACAACAGGATTTTGGACAAAAATTATATTTAGAGCCTGCTTATATTAAGGCTGAAAGAAATTTATTGAAATTTATGTTTATTAGTGAAGAAAATTGTGATTATGTTACTAGCAATATGGATTTAGAGCAATTAGTACTTCAAAGTCATAAAAGTATATATAGTTTAATTGTTGAATATAAAAGTTTAACAAATACTGAAAAAATTAAAAATATAGAGTTTATGTGCAATGATATAGAGTGTACAAAAGAATGGATAAATACTATGGAAGTTGAGTTTTCTGGAAATGAAGAATATCATAAAAAGCTTATAAATGATTGCATTAAACAACTGAAAAAATTCAAGTTAGAGGAGTCGAAAAAACAAATTATGAATAAAATTAAAGAGTATGAATCAAAAGGATTATTAGAAGAATCTATAAAACTTGCTCAAGAACTTGTAGAATTACAAAGAAAATTAAAAGAAATATAGTATTAAGAAAGGAGGTAATATGATGAAGGATAAAAGTTCAAAAATGACTATAGTCAAAAAACTTATTGAAAAAGGCAAAAAAAAGGGATCCTTAACTTATAAAGAAGTAATGGATGAACTTTATGAAATAGATTTAAGCCCAGAACAAATAGAAAAAGTTTATGAAGTTTTAGAATCAATGGAAATTGATATTATAGGGAATGTGCATGAAGCAACGGCGCCTGCTACAGGAGCTCAAGCAGAAGCTGAACCAGAAGTTGAAGAACTTGATGTTAGTATCCCAGAGGGTATTTCTATAGATGACCCAGTTCGTATGTATTTAAAAGAAATTGGAAAAGTTTCTTTATTATCGTCGGCAGAAGAAATTGATCTTGCAAAAAGGAATGAAGAGGGAGACCTTGCTGCTAAGAAGAAACTTGCAGAAGCTAACTTAAGACTTGTAGTAAGCATAGCTAAGAGATATGTTGGACGAGGAATGTTATTTCTAGATCTTATTCAAGAAGGTAATTTAGGCCTAATCAAAGCTGTAGAAAAATATGATTATAGAAAAGGTTTTAAATTCAGTACTTATGCAACTTGGTGGATTAGGCAAGCAATAACTAGAGCAATAGCCGATCAAGCAAGGACAATTAGAATACCTGTGCATATGGTTGAAACTATAAATAAGCTTATTAGGGTTTCAAGGCAATTGCTACAAGAACTTGGACGTGAACCTCAACCAGATGAGGTTGCTGAAAAAATGGAAATGCCAGTTGCGAAAGTTAGAGAAATTATGAAAATTGCACAAGAACCAGTATCTCTTGAGACTCCTATTGGTGAAGAAGAAGATAGTCATTTAGGTGATTTTATTCCTGATGATGATGCCTTAGCGCCTGCAGAGGCTGCTGCATTTACAATGCTAAAGGAACAATTAATTAACGTTTTAGACACACTTACCCCTAGAGAAGAAAAGGTTCTAAGATTAAGATTTGGACTTGATGATGGTCGCGCGCGAACTCTTGAGGAAGTTGGTAAAGAGTTTAATGTAACTCGTGAGAGAATTAGACAAATTGAAGCCAAAGCTCTACGTAAATTAAGGCACCCAAGCAGAAGTAAAAAACTAAAAGATTATTTAGATTAAATAATCTCCTGCGAAGCTGAAATGTCGTTAAAAATAGACTGTCAAAGATTATTATATCTTTGGCAGTCTTTCTGTTTTTTAGATCACTGTAAAGATCCTTGTAAATATGGAATAACATTTACAAGGCTTACTTAAATATGATATAATATGCGTTAGAAGGTGATTAAATGGATAGTTATGTAACAAGGCGAGGTCACGGTTTATGGTTTATAATTCTAATGACGGTATTATATAATATATTAATCTTATTTTTACTTAATTTTACGAACTCATATATTGTAGGGATTTTATTAAAGATTTTATTAGTGTTCTGTAATGTATATCAGGTATATTACATAGCTCTGTTTGTTTCACTTAAATGCACTATTGATGGAGAAAATCTTGGAATTTATGCTATTTGGACATTAAGAAAAGTAATTATTCCATTGAGTGAAATTGAAGGATACACATTGTCAACAGGTACAATTAAAGGAGTTAAACTTTATGGGTTATCTGCGAATGGTTTTGCCATGGGCAAATTTGTAATTGACAAAATTGGGTTATCTAAAATGTTAGTCACAGATAACAAAAATGTTTTTTACATAAAAACTAAACAAATAAGTTATGCAGTATCACCGCTAAATTATAAAAAGTTTGAAGAGAAATTAATAGCTAATCATATAAATAGCGTAGAGTGTGAATATAAAATGAATAATAGTTACAATCTTCATAAGGATAAACACTTTATAATACCTTTAACTTTAGTAAGTATAGTAATACTAATATTAACACTTAATCCACTTATATTATATTTAAAAGATGTTATACCTACTATTATGCCATTAAGTTTTGACGAAAAATTCAATCCCATAAAAATGGGTACAGGTAAGCAATTTGCATTTACACAAATGGTTTATGGAGTATTAAATATGGCATTGCTCTTTTGTATGTATTATGCAAGTTATTTTTGCGCAAAATATGATAGGAAATCGGCATATAAATATATTTATTTATCTCTATTTGTGGCGATAATATTTTTAATTTTACAATTTAGAATATTAATTAATTTTAGATAAGGATGAAGAGTATGGACATTAGCGAAAGATTAAAAAAAATTGCAAATATGATAGAAGATTGTGATACTATTGTGGATGTAGGCACGGATCATGGGTATGTTCCTATTTATTTAGTTAAGAGAGGCGTGATAAAAAAAGCTATTGCGTCTGATATAAATAGAGGGCCAGTTCAGAAGGCTAAACACAATATAATACTTAATAAAACATTCAGGCAAATTAGTTGCAGACTTGGAGGTGGTCTCTCCACAGTTAAAATTGGGGAAGTCCAGGTAGCAATTATTGCAGGAATGGGTGGTAATTTAATAAGAGATATCATGGAAAATGACTTAGATATTGTTAAAGAATTTAAATATATGATACTTCAACCAGTTCAAAATGCTGAGGTGCTTAGAGAATATTTATATACTACTGGATATAATATTCTTAATGAGGAAATTTGCGTTGAGGATGGAAGGTTTTATGAAATTATTAAAGTAAGATATAACAATAAACCTAAAGTGGTGGAGAAGATATATTATGAGATAAGTGAGGTATTATTAAATAAAAAGCAGCCAGTAATGCAAAAGTTTATAGAATATAAATTGCAAAAATATTTTAAAATATATGACACTTTAAATGAAGAAACCATATCGTCGAAAAACAGAAAAGAACAAGTTTATAATATTTCTATCAAACTTAAGGAGTTTTTAAAATGTTTTTAAAAGTTAAGGATATTGAGGATATTATGGAGGATTACGCACCGGAGTTCTTAAAAGAAGATTATGATAATGTAGGACTTATGGTTGGAGATAAAGAGGCCATAGTTACAAAAATCTTAATCGCTTTAGATTGTACAATGGATATAATTGATGAGGCAAAGGAAAAAGGATGTAATTTTATACTAAATCATCATCCGCTTCTTTTTATTAAACCTAAAACTATTACAATGAATACTTTAGTTGGGGAAAAAATTATAAACCTAATTAAAAATGATATAAATGTATATGCTAGCCATACAAATTTAGATTCAACTAAGGGTGGGATTAATGATATTGCAACTGAAATCTTAGGATTTGATAAATATACTATTATTGAACCAGTGGGAAATTGTAATAATGGAATTCCTCATTTTGGTTTGGGTAGACTAGTGATGTTGGATGAGCCTATAAGTCTTGATGTTTTATGCGATAATGTTAAGAAAGCCTATAATACCAAATATATACGGTATGTAGGAAAGGGTGATGATTTAATAAAAACTATTGCTATAATAAATGGTAGTGGAGAAGACTTTTTTGAAAAGAGCATAGAAATGGGTGCAAATTGTATTATTACTGGCGACACTAAATACCACGCTGCTTGTAATTTGTTAGAGGAAAAGGTAGCGATAATAGATGCTGGACATTTTGCATCGGAGTGGACGCCATTTAAAATATTTGGAGAAAAGTTTAAAAATATATTATTGAAAAATGGATA
Source organism: Clostridium sp. (assembly GCF_050717545.1). Taxonomy (GTDB): domain Bacteria; phylum Bacillota; class Clostridia; order Clostridiales; family Clostridiaceae; genus Clostridium_AD. The sequence goes on along the minus strand of NZ_JBOITN010000028.1, from coordinate 29,098 downwards.
TAATAATGAAGTTGTATTTTCTGAGAAAACTTTTGACCCATATAAAATCAAGTAATACTGAAATTGTAATTGCTTTTGATTAAATAGTATGATATCATAGGTTTTGCGAGTAAGTCAGACAATCGCTGCTAAAGTATTGCATGCAGTATTTTAGGAGAGGAACGTCCGAGCTCCATAGAGCAGGGTGCTGGGTAACCCCCAGTGAAGGCGACTTTAAGGAAAGTGCAACAGAGATATACCGCTAAAGGTATTTTAAAGTTTAGTTTACTAAGTTTTAAAATATACTAGCAAGGATGGAAAGGTGAGGTAAGAGCTCACCAGCGCACTGGCGACTTTGCGGCTATGTAAACCCCACTTGGAGCAAGATCGAATAGGAGAACATTATGGGGCTGCTCGTCCCGTTCTCGGGTGTATCGCTTGAGCCTATTGGTAACAATAGGCCTAGATAGATGATTGTCTAATACAGAACTCGGCGTATAGATTTACTTGTACCAAAAAACATTCACTTTATAGTGAATGTTTTTTTTGCGTGTAAAAAGTTGAATTTAGAAGTTTTATGGTATGCAAGGAAAATTAAATATGCTTTATTTATAAAATAGACTTTTATAATTGAGTAAACTATACTATAATCTTAATATAACGAATTATAAAATATATTTAATGAGTAATATTCGTATAAATTTTAATTTTTGGAGGTATTAATCATGGAAAATAAGATATATAGGTTATATGTAGAGAAAAAAGCGAACTATGATATTGAAGGTAAAAAAATATTAAGAGATATAAAAGTTAATCTAGGTATAACGGGTCTTGATGGTCTTAGACTAGTTAATAGATATGACATTATGGGAATATCAGATCAGCAGTATCATTTATCAATAAACACAATTTTTTCAGAACCTACGGTAGATAATGTGTATGAAGAAGAATTAGATATTCAAAATGGAGAAACAATGTTTGCTATTGAATTTTTGCCTGGTCAATATGATCAAAGGGCAGATTCTGCATCGCAATGTATACAAATTTTAACCCAAAAGGATAAACATATAGTTAAAACTGCGAGAGTTATTGTATTAAGTGGAAAGATAACTAAAGTTGAATTAAATAAAATTAAAGAATATTGCATAAATTCCGTAGATTCTAGAGAAGCAAATTTGGAAAAGCAAAAAGATTTAGAGCAAATTTTTGATGAGCCAAAGCAAGTTAAGATATTAGAATCTTTTATTAATAAAAGCGATATAGAACTTGAGGAATTCTTGAAAATTAATGGGCTTGCTATGAGTTTTGAGGATCTCAAATATTGCAGCGATTATTTTAGAGAAACCCAGAAGAGAAACCCAACTATAACAGAGATAAAAGTTATAGATACATATTGGTCAGATCACTGTAGACATACTACTTTTAATACTGTAATTGAGGACGTTAGTATTGAAGAAGGGAAATATTCTAAACCAATTCAGGCGGCTTATCAGCAGTATTTGGATACTAGAGAGTTTGTTTATGGTACTTCTACAAGTCGTGATGTAACACTTATGGATATGGCTGTTATCGGAATGAAAGATTTAAGAAAACAAGGGAAATTACAAGATCTTGATGTTTCAGACGAAATAAATGCTTGTAGTATAGTTATTGATGCAAATATTGATGGAGAAAAAGAAAAGTGGCTTGTAATGTTTAAAAATGAAACCCACAATCATCCTACTGAAATAGAACCTTTTGGTGGCGCGGCAACATGCCTTGGTGGATCAATAAGAGATCCATTATCAGGTAGAAGTTATGTATATCAAGCAATGCGTGTTACAGGTTCAGGGGATCCTAGAGCGAGAATTTCAGATACTATAAAAGGTAAACTTCCTCAAAGAAAAATAACGCTTGAAGCTGCCCATGGATTTAGTTCTTATGGGAATCAAATAGGACTTGCAACAGGACTTGTTTCTGAAATTTATGATGAAGGATTTGTAGCTAAAAGAATGGAAGTTGGAGCGGTTATTGGAGCGGCGCCGTATAAAAATGTAATAAGGGAGCAACCGTTAGCATCCGACGTTGTTATACTTCTAGGAGGAAAGACAGGTCGTGATGGGTGCGGTGGAGCTACAGGGTCATCGAAAACCCACAGTGAGAGTTCAATACTAACATCAGGTGCAGAAGTTCAAAAGGGGAATGCACCTACAGAGAGAAAAATTCAAAGATTATTTAGAAATGCTAATGTTACAAGACTTATAAAAAGATGTAATGATTTTGGTGCAGGTGGAGTATCAGTAGCAATTGGTGAACTTGCAGATGCCCTTGTAATAAATCTAGATAAAATTACTAAGAAATACGATGGACTTGATGGTACTGAGCTTGCAATCTCCGAATCACAAGAACGTATGGCTGTTGTTGTTAGAAAACAAGATGCTAATATATTTATAAAACTTGCAGAGAAAGAAAATTTAGAGGCTGTAGAAGTCGCGCAAATAACTGATGATAACAGGCTAAAAATGGTATGGAAGGGAGAAACTATTGTTGATGTAAGTAGAAGTTTCTTAGAGACCAATGGAGTGAAGCAGCGTGCAGATGTTAAGGTGCCTGCCCCAAAAGAAAGTGAATATTACTTTTCAAAGGATGATACATATAATATAGGAGAGTCAAAATCAATAAAAACTTTATGGAATGATACCTTATCAGATTTAAATGTTTGTAGTAACAAGGGATTATCAGAAAGATTTGATAGCACTATAGGGGCAGGATCAGTACTAATGCCATTTGGTGGAAAATTTCAGAAAACACCAATTCAATCTATGGTTGCAAAACTTCCTGTACTTAGAGGGGACACAAATACGGGTACAATAATGGCTTATGGATATAATCCTAAATTATCAACATGGAGTCCATTTCATGGAGCAGCATATGCCGTAATAGATTCTGTAACAAAGGTCGTAGCAAGTGGAGCAGATTATGAAAATGTTAAACTTACATTCCAAGAGTATTTTGAAAAATTATCTAAAGATCCTCAAAAGTGGGGCAAACCATTTTCAGCACTTTTAGGAGCTTTTCGCGCACAAAAAGAATTTAGCATAGCAGCTATTGGTGGAAAAGATAGTATGTCAGGCACTTTTAATGATATGAATGTACCACCAACTTTGGTTTCCTTTGCGGTAGACGTTATAAACACAGACAAGGTTATATCTCCAGAGTTTAAAAAAGTAGGTAGTAAGGTTATTTTAGCTAGTGCTAACACAAGCGACGATGGATTACCTGATTTTGAAGAACTAAGGCAGAACTATAAATTAGTAAAGAAGTTACTAGATGATGGAAAGGCATTATCAACTTATGCTGTTGGAACGGGTGGAGAGGTAGCCGCTATATCTAAAATGTGTTTTGGTAATAATATAGGGTTCACTTTTGAGAACGATATTGATGTAGAGAGTATATTTAAAGAGGATTATGGAAGCATAATAATGGAAATAGATAGTGATAGTGTTGAAAATTTAATTAAAGAAAACTCAAATATTAAGTTGTTAGGAATTACTGATGCTAAACCATTTATTAAGTTACTGGGAGAAACTATTAGTTTAGAAGAAGCACTAAGTAGCTGGGAAGGTCCTCTAGAAAGCGTATTTAATACAAAAGTTAGTCGCTTAAAAGAAGATGTCAAAAAAGAAGTCGCTATATCAAAAGATGATATAGCCATTAAAAGTTATAATAATGATAAAAATCAAAAAACTATATATGCACCTAGTATTAAGATAGCAAAACCTAGAGTTATAATTCCTGTGTTCCCGGGTACCAATTGTGAATATGATTCTATGAGAGCTTTTGAAAAAGCTGGCGCACAGGTGGAAGTTATGGTGTTAAATAATTTATCGTCAAGTCATATTGAAGAATCTATAAAGGTAATAGCAGATAAAATAAAAAATTCTCAAATTGTTATGCTTCCAGGTGGATTTAGTGCTGGAGATGAACCAGATGGTTCTGGTAAATTTATAGCAACATTTTTTAGAAATCCTATTATACGCGAAAGCATAAATCAGTTATTAGAAAATAGAGATGGATTAATGCTAGGAATATGCAATGGATTCCAAGCACTTATAAAACTTGGACTTTTGCCTTATGGGAAAATAACTGATATAACAACCGACAGCCCAACATTAACTTATAATGAAATTGGCAGACATGTATCTTGCATGGTACAAACTAAAGTAGTTTCAACTTCGTCTCCTTGGTTTAGTAATTTAAAAGTTGGAGATATACACTCAATCCCAGTATCACATGGTGAAGGTAGATTTGTAGCAAATGATGATGTTATTAAAAAATTATTTGAAATGGGTCAAGTCGCTACTCAATATGTAGACTTTGAGGGCACACCAAGTTATGATATAAACTTTAATCCAAATGGTTCAATGCATGCTATTGAAGGTATTACTAGCTTAGACGGAAGAGTTTTTGGTAAAATGGGTCACTCTGAAAGAGTTGGTAAAAATATTGGAATTAATATACTTGGTAATAAGGATCAAAAAATATTTGAGGCTGGAGTAAATTATTTTAAGTAAAATACGAACAATACATTTTAAAAAAGTAGTTAAACCTTTATTTATATAAATAAACACGAACAATATTACTGGAGAGAATATTAATGTATTGACTTAATAATGTATAAATGTTACCATTAAAACATATTAAACATATAAAATATAAATAATTAGTTCATCGATATATTTCTAGGAATAAGGCTTAGAAGTTTCTACGAGAGGCCGCTCGCTTCTCACTATTGGTGGATCTTGAATTGACCTTATAAAAGGGCAGGTATTTTGTCCTTAGTTCAAGATTACGCCATAAAAAAAGTTTTTTTGTGGCGTAATCTTTTTTTATTGTTTTTTATAAAAGTTGAATAATTTGTATATTTAGGGAGGCAAACTAATGAAGGTAGGAATTATTTTTGGAAGTAAATCTGATATAGATATAATGAAAAATGCGGCAGCGGCACTTAAAGAATTTGAAGTAGAGTATGAAGTGCATATACTGTCAGCTCACAGAGTACCTGAAAGATTATCACAGGTAATAAGGGAAATGGAAAATGAAGGCGTTGAATGCATAATTGCAGGGGCAGGACTTGCAGCGCATCTTCCAGGAGTAATCGCATCTCAAACAGTACTTCCAGTGATTGGAGTTCCAATTAAGGCGGCTCTTGGAGGCATAGACTCATTACTTTCAATTGTTCAAATGCCAAAAGCTATTCCCGTAGCTACTGTTGGAATCAACAACAGTTATAATGCCGGAATGCTTGCAGTTCAAATCTTGTCTCTTAAATATGTGGATCTTAAAGATAAATTAATTACATATAGAACGGAAATGAAAGAAAAATTTATAGCAGAAAATGAAGAACATATCGAATTATAAAATGAAATTATAAAAATAAATCATAAAAATTAAATATTAAGGAGTGGTTGTAAATGGGAGAATCAGTATTATTATATGAGGGAAAGGCTAAACAAATATTCAGCACAGACAATAAAGACGAGATTAGAGTATACTACAAAGATGATGCAACAGCATTTAATGGTGTTAAAAAATCACAAATTGAGAAAAAAGGAGTTTTAAATAACAGTATAACTACTATGTTATTTGAAATATTAGAGAAAAAGGGCGTAAAAACTCATTTTATTAAAAAAATAAGCGAAAGAGAACAACTTTGCAAAAAAGTTGAAATAATACCTTTAGAAGTAATAATAAGAAATGTAGCAGCTGGTAGTATGGCAAAAAGGTATGGTATAGCAGAAGGAACGAAGCTTAAAATATCAGTAATTGAATTAAGTTATAAAAATGATGAGTTAGGAGATCCACTTATAAATGATTATCATGCAGTAGCTATGGATCTTATTACTTTCGAGGAACTCGGACAAATATATAAAATGGCTTTCGCAATAAATGATATTTTAAAGGAAGTTTTCCTTAAACAAGGAATTGATTTAATAGATTTTAAAGTAGAATTTGGAAGATATAAAGGAGAAATAATTTTGGCAGATGAGATATCACCAGATACTTGCAGATTTTGGGATGTTAAAACTGGAGAAAAACTAGATAAAGATAGATTCAGAAGAGATTTAGGAAATGTTACAGAGGCTTACGAGGAAATATTAAGCAGAATTAAGCAAAGCTAAGTGATGTTTATAAAAGAATAAAGAGGAGGTATTTCTTTGAATAAAGCTGTAGGATTAAACGAAGTAATTATAAATGATGAAGACAAGTTTAAAGACGAATGTGGTGTTTTTGGGATTTTTGCAACTGATAAAGACTTAGACGTCGCTACTCTAACTTATTATGGACTTTATGCTCTCCAACATAGAGGAGAAGAAAGTGCTGGAATAGTTTTGTCTAATGGGGTAAGTCTTACTTGTGAAAAGGCCATGGGACTTGTATGTGATGTTTTTAATGAGAAAAAACTTAAAGAAATGAAGGGTTACTCAGCTATTGGTCATGTTAGATATTCAACATCTGGATGTAGTGAAGTTAAAAATGCACAGCCACTTTTAAGTAAATCTAAACTTGGAGACATTGCTATAGCTCATAATGGTAATTTAGTAAACGCTGAGGTAATAAGAGATTTGCTTGAAGATTGTGGCTATATGTTTCAAACGTCAATAGATTCAGAAGTAATATTAAACTTAATTGCTAGAGGCGCAAAAAGAGGTATGGAAAAAGCTGTAGTGGATGCAATACAAGCAGTTAAGGGTTCTTATGGAATAGTTATGCTTACAAGGGATAAACTAATAGGTGTTAGAGATCAAAACGGTATTAGACCTCTTTGCATAGGAACTATAGGCAACAGTTATGTTATTGCATCCGAGAGTTGCGCACTTGATGCGGTAGGTGCTGAATTTTTAAGAGATGTTAAACCTGGTGAGATAGTAATAATTGATAAAAACGGACTTCAATCCATTAATTTTGCTGAGAAAACTAAAAATGGAACTTGTTCATTTGAATATATATATTTTGCAAGACCAGACAGTACAATTGATGGAATTAATGTGTACACTTCAAGAGTGGCAGCTGGAAAGCAGCTGTATAAAGAATCTCCAGTAGATGCAGATATGGTTATAGGAGTTCCAGATTCAGGCCTTGCGGCAGCGATTGGATATTCTGAGATATCTGGAATACCTTTTGGCATAGGCCTTATAAAAAACAGATATGTAGGTAGAACATTTATAAGCCCGACTCAAGAAATTCGCGAACGTGCAGTTTCAGTAAAATTAAATGCGTTAAAGATAAATGTAGAAGGCAAGCGAGTTATACTTATAGATGATTCAATAGTTCGCGGAACTACTAGCAAAAGATTAGTTGATATTCTGCGCAAAGCTGGAGCAAAAGAAGTTCATTTTAGGGTTTGTTCACCAGTAGTAAAATATCCATGTTATTTTGGAATTGATACACCTTATAGAAAAGATTTAATTGGATCTAATACCACAGTTGAGGAAATAAGGCAAGATATATGTGCAGATAGCCTAGGGTATCTAAGTATAGATGGATTACTTAGTACATTAGGACATACTGAATTTTGCTTAGGCTGTTTTAATGGTACATATCCAGTATCAGCTCCATATGAAGATGAACAAGAGAGAATAGAAAGGTAGGGGATATTTATGATAACTTATAAAGATGCAGGTGTTAATATTGAAGAAGGATATAAATCAGTAAAACTTATTAAAGAATATGCAGCGGCAACATTTACAAAAGGTGTTTTAAATCATTTAGGAAGTTTTGCTGGTATGTTTGAAATAGGAGAAGGTTATAAAAATCCTATTTTAGTTTCAGGTACTGATGGAGTAGGAACAAAACTTGATATAGCTTTTAGAATGAAAAAATATGACACTGTAGGAATTGATTGCGTTGCTATGTGTGTTAATGATGTCCTTTGTCATGGTGCAAAACCCCTTTTCTTTTTAGATTACATAGCTTGTGGTAAATTAGATTCTAATGTATCATCAGAGCTTGTTAAAGGCGTATCTGATGGATGCATTCAATCTAATTGCGCGTTAATAGGCGGCGAAACTGCTGAAATGCCAGGGTTTTATAGAGATGGCGAATATGATATGGCAGGGTTTACTGTTGGTATAGTTGATAAGCACAAAATTATTGATGGGTCTGCTATTAAAGACGGTTATTCACTTATTGGAATTGAGTCTTCAGGCCTTCATAGCAATGGGTACTCACTAGTTAGAAAATTAATACCAGATTTAGATAAAGATTTTAATGGAGAAAAAATAGGTAAAACACTCTTAACTCCAACAAGAATTTATGTGAAAACTATATTAAATCTTTTGGATAAATTTGATATAAAAGGAATGGCACACATAACAGGTGGTGGTTTTTATGAAAACATACCAAGAATGTTTAATGGTGATTTCACAGCAGTAGTAGATAAAAATAGTTTTAATAGACCAGATATATTTAATCATCTTATTTCACTTGGTGTAACAGAAGAACATATGTTTAATACTTATAATATGGGAATTGGATATGTATTATGCGTTGAAGATAAAGATGCTCAAAAAGTTATAAAAACTATTGATGATTTAGGTGATAGAGCATATAAAATTGGTCATGTTGAAGCTGGAGGTGGCGGAGTTTGCTTAAAATAGCCGTACTGGTATCAGGAAGCGGAAGCAATCTTCAAGCTATAATAGATAATATTGAAAGCGGAAACCTCGATTGCTCCATAGAAGCAGTAATCAGCGATAAAAAAAATGCTTATGGAGTTGAAAGAGCAAAATCTAAAAATATAAATACTTATATATTAGATAGAAAACAATTAGGCACTGGGCTTTCAGATGAAATATTAAGGATTGTTGACGGAAAAGTAGACTTAATAGTGCTTGCTGGATTTTTATCTATACTTCAAGGGGAACTTCTAGGGGTTTTCAAAAATAAAATTATTAATATTCATCCATCCCTTATACCATCTTTTTGTGGTGGTGGGATGTATGGATTAAAAGTTCATGAAAAAGCTATAGAGATAGGCGTTAAATTTTCTGGGTGCACTGTACATTTTGTAGATGAAGGTACAGATTCAGGTCCGATTATAATCCAAAAGGTTGTGGACGTTTATGCTGCGGATGATGCAAAAGATTTACAACAAAGGGTACTTGCTCAGGAACATAAGGCATTACCAGAAGCTATTAAGTTAATTAGTGAGAAAGCAATAAAAATTGATGGAAGAAAAGTATTAGCTATTGGAAAGGTGGAATAATAATGATTAAAACAGCACTTATTAGTGTTTTTGATAAAAATAATGTTTTAGAACTTGCAATATCACTTCAAAATAACGGTGTGGAAATTATATCTACAGGTGGAACTTTTAAATATTTAAAAGAAAATGGAATAAAAGTTTCGGAAATTTCTGATGTTACAGGATTCGAAGAAATATTAGATGGGAGAGTTAAAACATTACATCCAATTATTCATAGTGGAATACTGGCAATTCGTGATAATAAGCAGCACATGGCAACAATTAAAGCTAAAGGTATAAACACTATTGATATGGTAGTAGTTAATCTTTATCCTTTTTTTGATAAGGTTTCGCAAGATATAAGTTTTGAGGAAAAAGTTGAATTTATCGATATCGGTGGACCAACAATGCTCAGAGCAGCAGCGAAAAACTTTAAGGATGTTATTGTACTTAGTGACACTCATGATTATAAAAACATTATAGAAAAGATGGATGCTAAAGAAAAAGTAGATTTTGACACTAGAAAACACCTAGCAGGCAAAGTGTTTAATTTAATATCAGCATATGACTCAGCTATTAGTAATTTCTTACTTGGAGAAGATTCATATACAGACTATCTTTCTATATCATATAAAAAACAAATGGATCTGAGATATGGCGAAAATCCTCATCAAAGTGCAGCTTATTATGTATCTGCTGCGGGAAGTGGTGCAATGAAGGATATCCAGCAACTGCATGGCAAAGAATTATCTTATAATAATATAAAAGATATGGATATTGCATGGAAGGTAGTATGTGAATTTGAAGAAACTGCTTGTTGCGCGTTAAAACACAACACACCTTGTGGAGTAGCCACAGGTACAAGCGTACTTGATTGTTATAAAAAGGCACATGATTGCGATCCAATGTCTATTTTTGGAGGTATTGTTGCATTTAATAAAAAGGTAGATAAAGTAGTAGCGCAAGAACTTGCAAAAATATTTCTAGAGGTAGTCATAGCTCCAGATTTTGACGATGACGCACTAGAGGTTCTAGAAAAAAAGAAAAACATAAGAATTATAAAATGTTTAAGCAAAGCAGTTGGCACAAAGAATATAGTTAATGTGGATGGCGGAATATTAGTGCAAAGTGCAGATAATAAATTAATGGAAGATATAAAAATAGTTACTAAGAAAAGCCCAACAGATAATGAAATGAAAGATATGATATTTGCTATGATAGTAGTGAAATATGTTAAATCAAACGCTATAGTAGTGGTTAAGGATGGAGTAACTAGGGGCATTGGCGCTGGGCAGGTAAATAGAATATGGGCAGCAGAGCAAGCATTAGAAAGAGCAGGAGATGGTACAATCCTTGCATCAGATGCATTCTTTCCATTTGGAGATGTTGTTGAGCTTGCTGCAAAATATAATATAAAAGCGATTATTCAACCCGGTGGTTCTATTAAAGATATACAATCAATAGATGCGTGTGATAAAAATGATATTTCTATGGTGTTTACTGGAATAAGACATTTTAAACATTAAGATAAATTAGTCGTTAAAATAGAATTTTAACGGCTTAAGTTCATGATGGAATAACTTAGTTATTCCATCAATTTTAATTTATATAGATAAAGGGGATGGATTTATATGAAAGTGTTAATTATTGGGTCAGGTGGACGCGAACATGCTTTAGTCGTAAAGACATTAGAGAATTCTACTGTTTCGAAAGTTTATTGCGCTCCTGGTAATGGTGGAACTAGTCGCGAGGAAAAGTGTGAGAACATTAATATTACAAAAATGGATGAATTATTAGCGTTCGCTATAGATAATAAGATAGATATTACAATAGTTGGATCAGAGGAATGGCTTGTACAAGGGATTGTAGATAAGTTTAAAGAAAACGGACTAAACATATTGGGACCAAGTAAAAAAGCTGCACAACTTGAGGGAAGTAAATCTTATTCTAAAGAATTCATGAAAAAATACGGCATAAAAACAGCTGAATATGAAGTTTTTGAGAAAGAAGATGAAGCTATAGAATATTTGAAAAACTGTAAGTATCCTGTAGTAATTAAAGCAGATGGCTTAGCTGCAGGTAAAGGAGTAATAATCTGTAATGAGTTTGCCACAGCTAAAAAAAGTATAAATGATTTTATGGTATTAGATATATTTAAAGGCAGTGGTAAGAAAATTGTGATTGAAGAGTTTTTAGAAGGTGTAGAAGCATCAATTCTCTCTATAACAGATGGCAAGGTTATAATTCCTTTTGTATCTTCAAAAGATCATAAACAGATATTTAATAATGATAAAGGACCTAATACTGGTGGCATGGGAGCAATAGCTCCAAATCCATATTGCAATAAAGAAGTATTAGATGAATTTTACAAAAATATACTAACTCCTACGCTTATTGGAATTCAAGAGGAAGAGATGGACTATACGGGCATAATATTTTTTGGAATAATGATAACTAAAAAAGGTGTATATTTGCTTGAATATAATGTAAGATTTGGAGACCCTGAAACACAAGCAGTTCTTCCACTTATGAACAGTGATTTTATAGAGCTCGTAATTTGCGCTTTAAAAGGAGACCTTAAAAACTTTAATTTACAATGGAATGATGGGTTCTCTTGTTGCCTAATTGCAGCATCAAAAGGGTATCCAGGTAGTTACAATAAAGGAATTGAAATATGTGAAATAGACAAATTAGAAGGCAAGTTATTTCTAGCAGGAGCGATTTGTGATGAAGGAACTATGAGAACAAATGGTGGAAGAGTACTAGGAATAACGGGGTTTGGTGGAACACTAGAAGAGGCAAGAGAAACGGCTTATGTTGACATGAAAAAAATTAAATTTGATGGAATGTATTATAGAAATGATATAGGAAAATAGAATTAAGAAAATATAGATTATAAGTGAAGGCGAGTTCTCTCCTTAGGTAATAAATTATCTTTTAAAATGTGAGTGTCATATTTTTGGCACAGTATTTATTAAAATAACTTGAATATTGTGAGTACATTCTATATGATAGTAATATATTAGTAAATTTTAGGAATGAACATAGAAAAAGGTAATAATATAACATTTAATTGTAAAGGATATTTATTGAATAGGAGATGATAAGTGTGAAAGTTTTAAAAAGAGATGGTAGAGTTCAAGATTTTGATTTAAGTAAAATAAAAACTAGTATATATAGGGCTTCCGATGATGCCGATCAACCTTTAAATGAGTCAGATATTGATAATATTGCTGAAGATGTTGAAATAAGTATTAAAGCTCTTCAAAAGGATACTATTAGTTTTGATGTTATTCATGAATTAGTGCTGGCTAAATTAGAGAAATCAGGGTTTAATACATTATCTAAATACTATAACCTAGGAAGTTTGGAATAATACAAGTGAAATGAGATCAAATATCTAATTAAAGAAAGAAGAAAACCTTATAAATACTGGTTTTCTTCTTTCTTTAATTAGTGTCATTTAAAATAATTCTGTGAGCATTCAATAAGCTATTGATTTATAGGACATAAATACGTATTATGTATAGTGGGAGTAAAAAATTATAAAATTTCCACCATTAAGGAGTTAATAAAATAAACGTTATTATAAATAACGATGTTAGGAGGATTTGACATGCTAGAACAAAACGAAAAAACGGAAAATGGGAAAACTATTGAAGATTTAAATAATATAGACGATAAATACTCAAGGAGAGGTGAAGAACTTATGGAATCAAAGGGTAATAAAGGGATAAAGCCTAGATTTATAGATGCATTTAAAGCTAGTTTCATAGATATAATACTTGTAGGGGTTATAACAACTGCAGGAGTGTACGCGGCTGATATGTTGCTTAAATTATCAGGATTTTCTATAACTCAGAAATTTCAAATGTCATTTATAGTTTTTGTAGTTGTTATGTTACTATACATGAGTATCATGGAAAGTTCAAAAAAGTCTGCCACAATTGGTAAAAAAATAGCTGGGTTAATTATTACAAGAAGATAGGAGTTTGAGTAAATAATATGCAAAAAAGAAAAGAATACGAATTTTATATAGAAAACTTAGAATTCCCATCACAAGGAATAGCATATCACGAAGGTGAAAAAGTTTTGATAAAAAACACATTGCCAGGACAAAAGGTAATTGCTAAAGTATCAAAAAAGAAAAAAATAGGTGTTGAAGCAAAACTTGTAAAAATACTTGAGGATGTAGACTATAAAATTGAGCCTAAGTGTACTATTACAGAATTTTGTGGTGGTTGTAGTCATCAATTCCTTTCTTATGAAAAACAATTGGACTTCAAAAAACAACAGGTATTAAAGCTGTTTGAAGAAGCAGAAATAGAAGATTTCGAATTTTTAGGTATAGAAAGAAGTCCTGAAGTATTTGAATATAGAAATAAGATGGAATTCACATTTGGAGATTTTCTAAAAAATGGCGAACTAACTTTAGGTATGCATACAAAAGGCAGAAGCTTTAGCATTGTTACTGTTGATGATTGTAGAATTGTGGATGTGGATTTTAGAGAAATTTTAAAACTAGTATTAGGTTATTTTAAAGAACTAAAATTGCCACATTATAAAGTAATGGAGCATGAGGGTTATTTAAGGAACTTAGTTGTTAGAAAGGCAAAAAACACTGGTGAGATTTTAGTGAATATTGTAACTACAACTCAGATAGATTTTGATCTAAGTGAAATAACAAATTTTCTCAAAGAATTAAAATGTGATGGAACTATTACAGGAATAATACATACATCTAATGATTGTTTATCGGATATTGTTCAATCTGATAAAACTGAAATATTATTTGGAAGAGATTATATTATTGAAAAATTATTAGATCTTAAATTTAAAATTAATCCTTTTGCTTTTTTTCAAACCAATACAAAAGGAGCAGAAAAGCTTTATAGCTTAGTTAGAGACTTTTTAGGTGATTCTAGCGATAAGGTAGTATTTGATTTATATTGTGGAACTGGGACTATAGGGCAAATTGTTGCAGCTAAAGCTAAAAAAGTTTTGGGAATTGAATTAATAGAAGAAGCGGTTGCAGCGGCTAATGAAAATGCCAAAATTAATGGATTAGATAATTGTGAGTTTATAGCTGGTGACATTGCAAAAGTTATAAAAGAGGTAAAATATAAGCCGGATAGTATTATTTTAGATCCTCCAAGAGCAGGAGTTCATCCTACAGCACTTGATTATGTAATAAAATTTGATGCAAAACATATCGTTTATGTTTCTTGTAACCCTAAAAGCCTTGTAGTTGATTTGAAAGAAATGATTGACAGAGGATATAAGGTTAATAAGGTAATATTAATGGATATGTTCCCGCACACACCACACATTGAGACTCTTGTGGATATAGTAAAAATTTAATTTTAATAAACCATTGTATAGCTAAGGAAAGAGTTTCCTTAGCTATATTTTTTAGAATAAGGGGTTACTATAATGCAGTTTAAGCAAATGGATTAACTAGATTCGAATTAATAAGTATGAGGTTAGCCATTTGTGTGTTAATATGTAATATGTGTACGTAAAATTAAAATTAGAGCATTAATATGATATACAAGGTTTAGAGAGGATGTGAATATTTAGTGAGAAGGGGGACGCAACACGTGCCAATTCTCACTAATGATAAATATGTTAAATGAAATGGATAGACAATACCTTAAGATAGCTGATAAAATTATTAAAAAAGGATATTATGATCAAAATCGTACGGGAGTTGCAACGTATAAACTTCCTCATCAGATTATGCAATTTGACTTAGAAGAAGAATTCCCAATACTTACAACTAAATTTGTTGCATTTAAAACCGCAGTAAAAGAATTACTTTGGATATTTAAAGACCAATCAAATGACGTTAAAAAACTTCAAGATCAAAATGTACATATATGGGACGAGTGGGCAGACGGTGACGGAACTATAGGCAAAGCTTATGGATATCAAATAGCTAAATACCACCAAATTGATCTTCTTATTGAGGCTTTAAAAAATAATCCTCAAGACAGAAGAATGATGATGAACTTATGGAATATAGAGGATCTTCCTGAGATGGCACTTCAACCTTGCTGCTTTTTAACTTTGTGGGATGTAACCGGCGGAAAACTAAATTGCATGTTAGTACAAAGGTCTGGAGATATGGCTCTTGGAGTACCATTTAATACAAGTCAATATGCTGTTTTGGTTCATATGATAGCTCAAGTTACGGGCCTTAAGGCGGGACTATTTACTCACGTTATAAACAATGCACACATATATGAAAATCATATTGAAGGTTTAAAAGTACAACTTTCAAGAAAAGAAGAAGCGCTAGAGGCACCTAAGTTTTGGATTAATCCGGAAATTAAGGATTTCTATGATTTTACCCCTGAGGATGTTAAACTTATAGATTATAAGCACCTTGGAAAAATAAATATGGGGAGCGTGGCTGTATAATGCTTACATGTATTGTTGCAATTGGAGAAGATTTTGCTATAGGTAAAGAGAGTAACCTGCTTTGGCATTTTTCAAAGGATCTAAAAAGATTTAAACAAATTACAACTGGACATACCATAATAATGGGAAGGAAAACATTCGAATCGCTTCCTGGTATACTGCCTGGCAGGCATCATATAGTTATTACTCAAAATAAGAATTTTGTAGTAGATGATGATAGGGTGACTGTCTTACATTCTAAGGAGGAATTATTATCATCTTTAAAGGATGATAAAGAATACTTTCTTATAGGTGGAGGAGAGATTTATAAGTTATTACTTCCTTATTGTAATAAAATACACTTAACGAAAGTAGAAAAAACATATGATGCAGATACATTTTTCCCAAAGCTGAATTATTTGGAGTGGAGCAGTGAACTTGAGGAAATCGGATATATTGATGAGAACCAAACAATACCATATAGTTTTTTAACATTAGAACGTAAGGCTACAACTTAATATTTCAACAATTTTCTTAATAAATGTACCCTTTTTTATTTGAATCGCATACTTAAGTAGTATAAATTCAATTAAGGAGGGTACGTTATGGTAGAAATAATTATACAATATGTGTTAATTATTCTTTTAGTAGCAGGTCTTGCTTATTTAGCTTATTTGTTAAAAGATAAAGACATTAATCTAAAAGAAGATTACTTTGGTCTTGCTTATATAATACTTGGTTCGCTTGCAACTAATGAATCCACACCTGAAAATGCGAAGAAAATTATTAGAATTGTTTCAAAGGCAGTGCAGTTTGTAGAAAATAACTATAGAAATAGCGAGAATACATTTAAGGAAAAAGAAGCTATTAAGATAGCAAAAGGTTGGACTACCTCGTTAAACTTTCAAATTAATGTGGATGATGAAAGTTTAAAATATTTGGTGAGAATCGCAGCGGCATTATTGCCACCAACTAATAAACCAATAATAATAGAAACTTTGGCACCAAAATTATAGGTAATTAAATGAATGGCCGGCAGGAGAAAGTTACTTCGCCGGTCAATAACTTTGTAAATAAGTAGGTTAAAACGCTATAAAAAAACTAAAATATCATCATAAATAGAAACTAACGTTCTATTTTTTTATTTAAATCTCTTTACCTTTTGCCAAAGAACATATAGAATAACAAATGTGTGATAAAATTTTACTGGAGGATTTTTATGATTTTAGGGAAATTTACGAGTTTAGACAATGAGGAAATTCAAACATATGATGTAACCGACCTAACTTCTCTAGAAAAGTTAGAGCCTGTAAGAATAAGACCAGGTATGTATATAGGGTCTACAGGAAGCAAAGGTCTACATCATTGTATATGGGAAATTTTAGATAACTCTATAGATGAGATAGCTAATGGTTATGGCGATAGAGCTGAAATAATATTAAATATAGATAAAAGTGTTACTATTGTTGATAATGGTAGGGGAATTCCTACAGGAATACACCCTATAAAACATAAATCTGGAGTGGAAATGGTATTTACCGAGCTTCATACTGGGGGAAAGTTTAATAATAAAAATTATAAAATATCCGGCGGTCTTCATGGCGTTGGAGCTGCAGTTGTAAATGCATTATCAGAGTGGTTACAAGTTGAGATAAAGCAAAAAGGAAAAGTTTTTACTCAAAGGTTTGAATATGCTTATGATGATGAGCTTAAAAGGCTTATGCCTGGTACTGCAGTGAGCACGCTTGATATAGTTGGTGAAACAAAAGATACAGGTAGTAAAGTTACCTTTATGCCAGATAAGGATGTATTCACCACTTTAGAATTTAATTCTGATTTTATTGATGAAAGATTACAAGAACTTGCGTTTCAAAATAAAGGAATTACTTTAGTATTTATTGATAACCGAAACGAAGGAAATGAAGTAAAAGAGTATCATTCTGACAGAGGCCTTTTAGATTTTATTGATTATCTTAATGAGAGTAAAACTTTGCTTCATAAAGCTCCCGTGTATTTCCAAGGTGAGAAAGAAATAAACGGCATCCAATTATACGGAGAAATTTGTATGCAATTTACTGATTCTACTACAGAGTACATTGCAAGTTATGTTAACAATATACCAACAACAGAATCAGGAACTCATGAAACTGGATTTAAAACAGGTATGACAAGGGCTTTTAAAGAAGGAGCTAAGAAACTTAATCTTTTAAAAGAGAAAGATAAAGAATTTGAAGGTGCCGATTTAAGAGAAGGAATGACAGCAATAGTAAGAATAAAAATTAGTAATCCAATATTTGAAGGCCAAACTAAAAGTAAATTAGGAAACAATGAAGCATATAGCATGATGAATGAATTATGTTTTGTTAAAATTTTAGAATGGATAGAAGACAACAAAGAGATGGCTACTAACATAATAAATAATGCTATTTCTTCAGCATCAAGGAGAGATAAGATTAAAAAAATTAATGAAGCTGAGAGAAAAAAAATAGGTAAGGGAGCATCACCGCTTGCAGGTAAAATTGCGGTATGTACGTTAAAGGATACGGAAGTTACAGAATTTATAGTGGTTGAAGGGGATTCAGCTGGTGGAAGTGCTAAGCAAGCTCGCGATAGAAGGTTTCAATCTATAATGCCCTCTAAAGGTAAAATTATGAATACTGAGAAACAAAAGCTAGAGAATGTTTTAGCTAGTGAAGAACTTAAAATATTCAATACCGCAATTGGGACGGGAGTTCTTGAGAATTATCATGAAAAAGATTTGAAGTATGATAAGATAATTATATTAAGTGATGCGGATGTTGATGGATATCACATTAGAACATTATGGATGACTTTTATTTATAGATATATGAGGCCGCTAATTGCAAATGGGCATCTGTATATGGGAATGCCTCCACTTTATAAGGTCTATAAGCAGACTAAAAACGGCGAAGTAGCAAGTTATGCATATAGCGATGAACAATTAGAAAAGACAAAAAAAGAAATTGGAAAAGGAGCTTTAATCCAAAGATACAAAGGTCTTGGAGAAATGAATCCAGATCAACTTTGGGAAACTACGCTAAATCCAACTACTAGGACCCTTCAGCAGGTGACTATAGAAGATGCAGCAAAAGCAGAGAAGATGGTTTCACTTCTAATGGGAGATGTAGTCGCACCTAGAAAAAGTTACATGTATAAATATGCTGAGTTCTAACGATAATTTAGGAGGGATTTATTAAATGGCAAAAAAAGTTGAAGTACCAAAAGATAATAATATAATAATGACACCAATAGAAGAAGCAATGCCAGATAATTATCTTCCATATGCTGTAGAGGTTGCCCGAGAACGTGCACTACCAGATGTACGTGATGGATTAAAACCAGTACATAGAAGAATTCTTTTTGGAGCATATATGTTAAGGGCCTTTCCGGACAAGCCTTATTTTAAATCAGCAAGAATAGTTGGAGATATTCTTGGTAAGTATCATCCACATGGAGATTCTTCAGTTTATGGGGCTATGGTAATACTTGCGCAATCTTTTGCAACGAGAAAACCATTAATAGATGGACATGGAAATTGGGGAAGTCAAGATGGCGACAATGCAGCTGCTATGAGGTATACAGAAGCACGGCTTTCACCTATTGCCCTTGAAATGATAAGGGATATAGATAAAGGCGTTGTGGAAATGGTAGATAATTATTCGGGTGCAGAAAAGGAGCCATCTGTTCTTCCATCAAGGTATCCTAATTTGCTAGTAAACGGAACATTTGGTATTGCTGTAGGAATAGCAACTAATATACCACCTCACAATCTTGGTGAGGTAATTGATGGACTACTGGCTTATGCGGATAACACTGAAATTACAACAAAACAGCTTATGAAACACATAAAAGGACCAGATTTGCCAACAGGGGGCATTTTAATTGGTAAAAATGCTATAGAAAGTGCTTATGAGACTGGAGAAGGTAAGGTAACGTTACGATCTAAAATGAGTATTGATGTTCTAGAAAATGGACGTTTTGGCATAGTCATTACAGAGTTTCCATATAGAAAAAATAAGGCGAAATTATTACAATCTATTTCTGATATGACCGCAGATAAAAGACATTCAAGATCTCTAGAGTCAATTGTTGATATTAGAGATGAATCTGATAGAACTGGGCTTAGGTCTGTAATTGAATTTAAGAAATCCACAAGTAAAGAAGTTGCAACTAAGGTACTTAAATATCTAATGAAGAAAACAGAACTTCAATGTAATATACCTTTTAATATGGTAGCACTAGCAAATGGTAAACCTCAAACTATGTCGCTTAAAACAATACTTATGCATTACTTAAATCATCAAAAGGATGTAGTAACTAAAAGAACCCAAAAAGAACTTGAAGTTGCAGAAAATAGATTTCATATTGTAGAAGGTTTTATTAAAGCAATCGACGTAATGGATGAAATTATAAAAACAATAAGGGCTTCAAAATCTAAAAAAGATGCAGGCCTTAACCTTATTGAGAAGTTTAAATTTTCAGTTATTCAAACTGAAGCAATACTTGAACTTATGTTATACAGGTTAACGGGTCTTGAACTGAAGATATTTATGAAGGAATATAGAAAACTAGAACTTTTAATTGCCGGCTATAAAAAAATTCTTGGAAATGAGAAAGAACTTTTAAAAATAATAAAATCAGAAATCATGGAGATAAAAGAAAAATATAATGATCCTAGGCGAACAAAAATCATTGAAGATGATAACGAAGCTAAAATAGAGGTAGATGACTTAATAGTAGTAGAGGATATCATGATTACTTTATCTAACGATGGTTATATAAAAAGAATTCCAATGAAATCTTATAATAGGTCTAATATCAACATAGAGGATATAGAGTATAGAGAAGGAGATTTTAATACATATTTACTACAGACCAATACTAAAGATACGTTAATGATCTTTACTGAGAACGGAAATATGTATCAAGTAAAAGCAGATTTAGTGCCAGAATATAAGTGGAAAGAAAAAGGTGAGAGGATTGATACGCTTATTCGCGGAATTGATTTAATTAAGGAAAGAATTATAGCTGCTTTTCTATCCACAGATTTAACCCCTGGGAAAGAATTTATTTTCTTTACAAATAAGGGTAATATAAAGAAGACTAGTTTAGATAAATACAGTACAAGTTATTCTAAATTATCAGCTTTAAGGTTAAGAGAAAATGAAAAACTTTTCGATGTTAGGTTAAACACCGCAAAAAGAAAACAAGCGTATATAAATATATCTACAAAAGAAGGGTTAGAATTTTCTTTAGATGAGCCAAAACTTTTAAATGTAGATAGAAATGTAGTAGGAACGCAACTATTTAATCTTAATCAAACTGACCAAGTAATAAAATTAGAATTTACAAAAGAACATGATTATAAAATATTTAATATCAGTATAAATCCTAAAGGTGTTATAAAAGTTTCTAGTAGAAAGAGTGCGGCTAAGTTGAGCACATATACCAAATCATCTTCTATGTTACTTATATTTACTTGGAAAGGAATTGTTCATAAATTACCTAGCTATATGATTGAGAATATCGATAAAAAAGGTACAGATATTAGTAATTTGCTTGATAATTTTGATATCGATGATAAAATAGTTGAAATAATATCTATTGATGATTTTGCACGAGACGAAAGTATATACTTCTTTACAAAGAGAGGGATTGCAAAAAGGTTAAAACTTAGTGAAATAGACGGAGATTTCCGATCGTCTCTAGTTTATAAACTTAAAACGGAAGAAGATAAATTAGCTTTTGTAAAAATCAATAAAGATAATGTGGAAAAAGATGTAGTAATTGTTACAAAAAAAGCAATGTGCATAAGATTTAATGTGAATTCCATTAATTTTATGGGCAAAGGTGCATCAGGGGTAACAGGAATAAGTTTAAAAGAAAATGATGAAATTATATTTGTAGATTTAGTAGGAGCTAAGGTTAAAAATGGAGATTGTCCTGATAAAACAATTGAGAATACTATGGATGATCTAAGTTTAATAGTTTGTTCATTTAAAGGTGAAAAAAAGACTATAAAACTGGGTGAAATAAACGTTCAAAATAGAGCTGGCAGAGGTAAAAACTTAACAAGTGCGTTACTTGACGATTATGTGGAAAATGTTATATTGGTATCTGAAAAAAATCACAAGTAAAACATATTTGCAAATAAAAAAAGACATGTACTTAAAGTTAAATAAAACTTAACTTTAGCGTGTCTTATTTTCATTAAAAACAAAAAACTTGTTAATTAAAAATCCGAAAAATCCTATGGTAATAGAATCTGTTAAAATACATATGTTAAACCACAAGTGATTTAATTTTATTATGTTAACTCCTGTTGGGAAAAAATGTATTAAAGGATTTTTACTTGTTAGTATTACTAGCATACAGCTATTAAGAATCATGCCAAATAGTAACACTGAGGCATATTCAAAGTAAGTCGAATTATGGGAATTTTCTGCAAAAGTGAACTTTTTATTTAAGCAATAACCGCAAACGGAATAAACACTAAATGCAATGATGTTAAAAACAAATAACATTTTTCCATGAGTTATACCTGTTGAAAAGGACAGGATGTTTAATATGAAAATGTCTATTATGGTGTTAATAGCACCAATAAAAGCATATTTAATAAATTGAGTTAAGGATTTATATGTTTTATTTTTATTATTCATAAAATATTATTCTTAAATGAAATATGTTTAAGAAACTAGCCACCACCTTTTCATAAAAAAAATTATGTCAAAATTCTTATTTTGATTGTATTATTATATTTAAACTAATAATAGTGTATACCAAAACAAAAAAAAATAAAACAAAAACATACAAATATAAAAAGAATATAAAACGAAGGTGATTATATGGAAAAAATAATACTTGAAAATGGGCTTAAATTATTATACGAGAAATCCAAAAATAATTTGACTTCCTTTACAATAGGATTTGATGCCGGGGCAAATGTTGAGGAAAACCAGCAGCTAGGAATTGCTCATGTGGTGGAACATATGCTTTTTAAGGGTACTACTTCAAGAACCGAATATGAAATAAACAAATTATGCGATGAAACTTTTGGGCAATGCAATGCTATGACAAACTATCCATACGTTGTATATTATGGCACCACCTTAGATGTGGATTTTGAGAAGGGTCTTGAAATTTACGCAGATATACTTGTTAACCCTTTATTTTCTGATAATGGATTTAAAGAGGAAATAGAAGTGATTTGCGAAGAATTAAAAGAATGGAAGGACGATTCGGCGCAGTTCTGTGAAGATACCATGTTTTATAATGGATTTGAAAATAGAAGGTTAAAGAATTTAATAATAGGGACGGAGGAAAGCGTACGAAACATAACAATAAAACAAATTAAAAACTTTTATGAAAAATATTACAGATTAAATAATTGCGTTATAAGTATAATATCACCTATGAATATAGGCGAAGTTTCACAAATGGTTGAGAAGTATATGGGCAATTTAAATTCTAATTTAGATAGTAAAAATGAAGATAAAGAATATACATATGAAAATAACAAACAGGGTACTTATTTTGAATATAGAGATGATCTTCAAGGTGCCAAAATTCAATATTGTTTTTCAATTCATGAATTAAATACAAGAGAAATTAGTGCTCTTAAATTATTTAATTTAGTTTTCGGGGATGGTACAAGCAGTATATTGTTTGATGAGGTTAGGACTAAAAGAGGCCTAGTATATGATATTGGAAGCATTATTAAAAACGAAGTTGGAATAAAACTATTTACAATATCTTTAGGAACTTCTATGGAAAATGTGAGCAGGGCTATAGGAATCATAAATACAGAACTAGAAAAAGTTAAAGAGCTTAAGGGCGTCTTTGATGAAAAATGTATGTTTAGGTTATGTAAAAGTTATAAATTAAGAAAGATGTTAGGCCTTGAAAAATCTATTCAAACTAGCATGAATTTATGTGTATATGAAGTTATGTATAGAGGGAGTATTGGAATATTCTCGGAATTTGAGGAGATGGATAGCATTAGTGAAGATGAAATAATGGAAGTAGTAAATAAAGTTTTAGTAAATGCAACGATACAAGTACTGATGCCAAATCTAGGAAGTAGGCTATAAATATGGAGAAAAAGTGGTTATTACGGAATACAACTAGAGACATAAGTTCTTTAGCGAAAATCTCAGGAGTAAGTGAAGTTACTGCTAAAATTTTAGTAAATAGAGGATTTCATAATGAAATAGATATAAAAAAGTTTATGAGGGCTAGTTTAGATGATTTATATGATCCATTTTTAATGAAAGATATGGATAAAGGGACTGATTTAATTAAACTAGCTATTGAAAACAAAGAAAAAATTGTGGTTTATGGAGATTATGATGCAGATGGTGTTACGAGTACTGTTATAATGTTCAAAGCATTAAAAAAATGTGGTGCAAACGTAAAATATCATGTACCGGATAGGGAACATGAAGGTTATGGTATAAATAGCGATAGGATAAGAAAACTACATGACGAAGGTTTTAACGTAGTTTTAACTTGCGATAATGGAATTGCTGCCATCCAGCAAGTTGAACTTGCAAAACAACTAGGCATGATCGTAATAATAACTGATCACCACGAACTTCAATTTGAAGAAAATACTTTAGGTACAAGGATTTTTAAGATTCCATGCGCTGATGCGGTTATTAATCCAAAACAAAAAGAATGTAATTATCCATTTAAACAATTATGTGGTGCAGGAATTGCTTTTAAATTTGTTGAAGCATTGTATCTAAAATTTGGTATTGACAAGAAGTTTGTTAACGAATTTATAGAAATTGCAGGAATAGGTACGATTTGTGATGTTGTAGATTTAATAGATGAAAATAGAATAATTGCTAAAAATGCTTTAGCGATGTTAACAAACACAAAAAATATGGGATTAAAATATCTAAAGGAAATTTTAAGTATAAATGACAAAGAAATAAAATGTTATCATGTTGGTTTTCAAATAGGACCATGTATAAATGCTACTGGTAGACTGGAATCAGCGGCAACCTCTGTGGAACTTCTATTATGCGAAGATGAAAATAGAGCAAAAGATTACGCTAAAATATTATTTGAGCTTAATCAAAAAAGGCAAGAGATGACAACGAAAAATGTCGAAGAGGTTATAGAACTCATTGAACATTCTACTTTTAAAAATGATAAAGTTTTAGTGATTTACAAAGACACTATTCATGAGAGTATTGCAGGCATTGTAGCGGGCCGAGTTAGAGAAGCTTTTAACGTGCCAACAATTATTTTAACTAAAGGGAAAAAAGATCCAAAAGGTTCTGCAAGATCTATTAATGAATATAATCTGTTTGAAGAATTAATAAAATGTGAAGAGCTACTTGAAAAATTTGGAGGTCATCCAATGGCAGCAGGTCTTTCTATAAAAGAAGAAAACATAGAAAAACTAAGGAAAAGGTTAAATGAGAATTGTATCCTTACTTATGATGATATTATTCCTAAGGTAAGAATAGATCAAAGAATGTCACTGGCCAAAATAAATTACGAGTTGGTTAATGAATTAGAACTTTTAGAGCCATTCGGTAAAGGAAATCCGTCTCCACTGCTTGCAGAAAAAAATGTAAGTGTTTTAAAAATAGATATCCTAGGCAAAAATGCTAATACATTAAAAATAAAATTTCTAATGCCTGGCCTAAATAAATGGATTTATGGAATCTGTTTTAACAGAGTAGAAGAATTTATAGAAATGCTCAAAGATAGGTACTCAGAGGATTATTTGAGCTATCTTCAAAGTCCAAGGGGAATGAAACTAGACTTAATTTTCTCACCTCAAATTAATGAATATAATGGACGGAAATCTATTCAATTAAAGATTTTAGAATTTAAACTTAGCTAAATCAGCACCTTAGGTGCTAAAAAAACAATGGCTCACATTATTTATGAGCCATTGTTTTTTATTTAAAGATTATAAATTTCTTTCGTACTGTTCTACCATTTTTTTGACCATTTGCCCACCAACAGAACCACATTCTCTTGAAGTTAAGTTACCATTGTAATCCGAAAAATTAACCCCTAATTCTTTTGCAGTTTCCATTTTGAATGAATATAATCCAGCTTTAGCTCCAGGTACTAATTGTCTGTTTGCCATTGTTAATCACTCCTCTATAAATTTATTTGGGTCATGATAGTATCTTGTGCATAAATCAGATATATATAATAGAATAGTTAAGGGAAATAAGCCAAGTAGAACATCGAATACTAATATTCACCAACAGACAAATTTGCAGCTAAATTTTGTTTAAAAATATAAGTCAAAATATATTCAATTTGATAATTATAAATAAAAAATGTACGTCTATGTAATTTAGCTAAAATAAAAAAGTTAAGAGGTATATGGCTAGCATATACCTCTTAACTAAGCTAGAATTTTATATTATAAGTTTTTCTCGTAAGCTTCTACCATTTTTTTAGTCATTTGTCCGCCAACAGATCCGTTTTCTCTAGATGTAAGATCACCATTGTAACCTTCACTTAAATTAACTCCAACTTCTTTTGCAGCTTCCATTTTAAATTTGTTGAGTCCAGCTTTTGCTTGTGGTACTAGTGTTTTATTTGACATTGTAAACCACTCCTCTTATAATTTATTTTTTAACTAGTTTAAAACTTTAACTTATAAATTCTTTTCGTATTGTTCTACCATTTTTTTAGTCATTTGTCCGCCAACAGATCCGTTTTGTCTAGAAGTAAGATCGCCATTGTAACCTTCCTTTAAATCAACTCCAACTTCTTTTGCAGCTTCCATTTTAAATTTGTTAAGTCCAGCTTTTGCTTGTGGTACTAATGTTTTATTTGACATTTTCAATCACTCCTTCTATGATATATTTTGGTTCTGATAGTATCATGTGCAGAAATTAAAAATATATAATAGAGTATTGGAGGATAATTAGGAAAATATAATATTATAAATTATAAATTACCAATTTTTCTAATATTTTAATATAATATAAATAATTAGATTATTTTATTGCTTAGGCCAAATATCTAAATTAAGAGGTATATGACTAGCATATACCTCTTAATTAATTTTAGATTATAGGTTTTTCTCGTATTGTTCTACCATTTTTTTAACCATCTGTCCGCCTACTGATCCATTTTGTCTTGAAGTAAGGTCACCATTGTAACCTTCCTTTAAATCAACGCCAACTTCTTGAGCAGCCTCCATTTTAAATTTATTAAGTCCTGCTCTTGCCTCTGGTACTAATTGTCTATTTCTACTTGTCATAATAATTGCCTCCTTTTTATTTTAAAATTATTTGATGATAGTAGTTTATCCGGATAATATATTTTTATTTTAGTGAATTGAAGGGTAGTTTTGAAAATTATATATGGTTTATAATATTATTGTAAACGTATTTTTTGATAAATCTAGAACTTTTTATATAAGTTAGTATATAATGATGTAGAATATACTGAGAGAAACATGTTTTTTAAAAGGAGTGTTAAAGTGGAAAAACACAAAATAATAATGACTGGTGGCGGTTCTGCAGGGCATGTAACACCGAATCTTGCACTTGTACCAAAACTTAAAATGTTGGGTTATGAAATTGAATATATTGGTACAAAAGAAGGAATTGAAAGGAAAATAATCGAGGATGAACATATAAAATATTATCCTATATCTAGTGGGAAACTACGAAGGTATTTTGATGTGAAAAATTTTACTGATCCTTTAAAAGTAATTAAAGGGATTTTTGAAGCAAAAAAAATAATTAAAGAATCAAAACCGGATATTATATTTTCTAAGGGCGGGTTTGTTTCTGTGCCTGTTGTGCTTGCTGCATTTTTTAACAAAGTTCCAGTTATTGCGCATGAATGTGATATTACACCGGGACTTGCAAATAAATTAGTAGCGCCTTATTGTACAAAAGTATGTGTGACTTTTCCAGAAGCATTAAATGAGATAAAAAATGGAAAAGGAGTAGTAACTGGTAACCCTATAAGGCGTGAATTATTCGAAGGAAGTAAAGTAAAAGCAATGGAAATATGTGGCTTTAAAAATAAAAAACCAATATTAATGATTATTGGTGGTAGTTTAGGATCTAAAGTTATAAATGAAGTAGTGAGGGCAAGTCTTAAAAAATTAAATTTAGATTATAATATTATCCATATTTGTGGTAGTGGTAATATTGATAAATCACTACAAGGTAAAAATGGTTACAAGCAGTTTGAATATACAAAAGACGAATTACCTCATTTATTGGCTAGTGCAGATATTGTGGTGTCAAGAGCTGGAGCAAATGTGATTTTTGAACTCCTAGCATTAAAAAAACCTAATCTGCTAATACCATTGTCCGCTAAGGCAAGCCGTGGTGACCAAATACTTAATGCAAGATCTTTTGAAAAAAGTGGATATAGTTTGGTTATTCAAGATGAGGAGTTAACACCAGAAAATTTAGAAATAAAAATAAAAGAATTATATAAACAAAGGAACAAATATATTGAAAATATGAATCACAGTGAAACTTCAAAAAGTATTGACTTGATAGTAGACTTAATAGAAAAATACAGGAAAAGGTAAAGAAAGTACACCCTTATGATTTTATAGAAGTTAGACCAATAATTGTTAGAATATAAGGGAAATATAAGGACTATTAACAAAATAACATCATTTCACATTAATTATAACAAAAAACTTGAATATTTTTTGTTTTGATGTATAATTAAGTAGTAACAATAACTATCTATAAATATGAAAGTATGGGGTGATAGCAATGAAAAAATTGACGATAATTTATTTGAGCAACGGTGGGAATGTTGAAGTTTTAGCTAATCATATAGCTAAGGGTGCAAAGGATGCAGGTGCAGAAGTTCTAGTTAAACTAGTTAGCGAAGCTACTGTAGAAGACGTAACTGGTGCAGATGTAGTTGCATTTGGAAGTCCATCAATGGATAATAATAGAATTGATCAAAAAGAAATGCAGCCTTTTATTGATAAATTTAAATTACTCCCAGTTAATAATATGGTTACAGGTTTATTTGGATCATATGGTTGGGATAATGGAGAATTTATGGAAAAATGGATAAGTTTAATGGGTGATTATGAATTTAATGTTACACAAAGCTTAACCGTTAATGAAGCTCCTACTAATGAACAATTAGCTTTAGCTGAAGAAATGGGAAAAAAATTGGTTAAATAAAATTTAAATACATAGACTATAAAAGTCTATGATGATTAGCTAATGTCAAAAGCGTTAGCTAGTCTTGCATGAAGTTAACTAGAAAGTTATTGTTCCTAATTGTAAAGTTGTTTTTAATTCAATACTCTTACTTACAATTTCAATAAAAAATTATAAACACATTTTTAGAATATCATTAAAGAAAGAAGGCTTATTAAATGAGAAAAACTAAAACTATGGACGGTAATACAGCTGCAGCACACGTTGCTTATGCGTTTACCGATGTTGCAGCAATTTACCCTATAACACCATCATCAACAATGGCTGA
>NZ_JBOITN010000027.1:0-5537 GCF_050717545.1 Clostridium sp. | reverse complement strand
AGGGCTTGACCAAGATAAATAAATGTAACAAACATATTAATTTTGCGATACATACTTCATTCGTAAGAATGAAGCAGAGGCTTCGAGCATAGCGAGAAGCCTAGCACTGTGCAATTTTCAGAGAATATTTATATTCTCAATCTGGTAATTATGGCATGAAGGTAACACCCGTTCCCATACCGAACACGAAGGTTAAGCTTCAATGCGCCGATGGTACTGCAGGGGTGACCTTGTGGAAGAGTAGGTTGTCGCCAGGTAATAAAAAAACACTAAGTTTATCTTAGTGTTTTTTTTGCGTAAATATATAAATGGAATAAATATAGTATACACCAAATAACCGATTGTTAGATACTATCGGTTATTTGGTGTATAATTAAATATATAACTAAAAATACGTTGATCTTTTACTAAAGTATGACAAGTTAGGAGGAGATGATTATGACTAATGATTTATTTGAAAAACTTCCAAAGGCAGTAGCCTTTGAGGTTATAAGTACAGATGTTTAGCCACACACTTGGACGTGCGGTTCTAATTGCTACTGCTGAGATATAAGAAAGTTAATTACAGAGTTTATAAAGTAAACAGAAAAAAGGTCTGATTTATAGGATACTTTTAGGTACAATTGAAGAAACTATAAGATAGAAATTAGCTTTAAAATAAATTATAAGGTGTGTTGAAATGGAAGATCTAAAGAACGCGATTAATGAAATAGCAAAAGATGAAATTATAAAATTTATTGTTAGCAATAAAGTTAATAATGATGTTGAGTATAATAAAATAATATTTGTATTAAAAGAAAATGATTTAAAGCAATATTATCAAATAGAAAAATATACCGATAAGCAAGTATTTCATGAAAATATTGATGTAGATATTTTAGGCGAAAAACTATTAGAATATGTATCATCTAGTTATAAACAAGTTGATGCTTGGTCAAATATAATTACATATGAACTTAAAATATCTAAAAAAGGTAAAGTCCATTTGGGCAAAAGAAAAAGTGATAATATAGGCCTAGCTAATAAAAGCCATAACAATGAAAAAAATTACATCCTAAAGGAAGGCATGATTATAGAGCCACTTATAGATTTAGGTATTTTTACAAAAGAGGGCAAAGTTGTTAATTCAAAATATGACAAATATAAGCAAATAAATAAATTCGTTGAAATTATTGATGATGAAATTAAAAAAAATGATTTTAAACAGCTTACTATATTAGATTTTGGCTGTGGTAAATCGTATTTAACATTTGTATTATATTATTACTTTGTAGAAATTAAAAAGATTAATGTAAAAATGATAGGACTCGATCTTAAGGAGGATGTTATTAAAAAGTGTAATGATATAGCTACAAGGTATAATTATCAAAACTTACATTTTGAGCTAGGAGATATTAATGGTTTTAAGTATGATAATAAAGTTGATATGGTCATTACATTACATGCCTGTGATACAGCTACAGACTTTGCTTTATATAATGCAATAAAGTGGAATAGTAGGATGATTTTCTCTGTTCCTTGTTGCCAACATGAATTTAATAGTCAAATTAAGACGGAATCTTTGTCAATATTAACAAAGTATGGGATAATACAAGAAAGAGTTGCTGCTCTTATGACAGATGCGCTGCGGGCAAATCTTTTAGAAAGTGTAGGTTATAAAACTCAGCTTTTAGAATTTATAGATATATCACATTCACCTAAAAATATTTTAATTAGAGCTACGAAAGCTAATATAGCAGAGGATAAAAAAGAAAAATCTTTGTTAGAAGTAAATAATTTAATGAACCAGTTTAACTTAAATTCAACATTATATAATTTATTAAAAAAAGAAAATTTAATATAGGTCTATGCTTAACATGGATAGACTGAAATTTTAAGAGTTTAAAAATATAAAAAGGCAGGTGTTGAGCAAAAGTGTTAACAATATATGCAGTATCAGACTCGATAGGTGAAACAGCGGCACTCGTAGCTAAATCAGTGGCAAGTCAGTTTCCAGGTGATGTAATAATAAAAAGAGTCCCACATGTTAAGACAGCTGAGGATGTTAATAACTTTACTGGAAGAATAGATAGTAATTCAAAGGCAATGATTATTTCAACTATAATAATGGTAGACATAAAAGAATTTTTAGTTCAAAGATGCGCTGAGAAAGGAATATTTGTAACAAATGTTTTGGGACCAGGAATAGGGCTAGCATCTAAGTTATTAAACAAACAGCCAGAATATATTGCCGGGGCAATATGGAATGTTGATAAAGAATATTATAAAAGAATAGAAGCTATGGAGTTTGCTATGCAATACGATGATAGCAAGGATTATAACGGGATAAAGCTTGCAGACGTAGTACTTATTGGTGTTTCTAGAACATCAAAAACACCACTATGTATGTATTTAGCTAATAAAGGGATTAAAGTAATAAATATACCTTTAGTGCCAGAGATTCCTGTTCCAGAAGAGTTATACAATATTCCTGGAAAGAATATTATAGGACTTACAATAAATCCTTTTGAACTTATTGAAATAAGAAAACTTAGAATAGGTAAATTTAATGGACTTAATTCTAATTTTCAATATGCTAATGATGCAAGAATATTAGATGAACTTGATTACGCAGAAAAAATAATGAAAAGAACAAGGTGTTTAATAATAGATGTTACTAAAAGAGCTATAGAGGACACTGCTTTAATTATTATGAAAAGCAGAGGATTAATTAAGTAATTTTATTATAATCATATATTTAAGTGAGTTTATATGGAAAATAACTTTTATAGAATAAAAGTTGTTTAAGAAAGGAAGGTTTTATATGAGAACAAAAGTAAATAAGATATCTATAATTGGAGCGGGATTCGTAGGTTCTACTACGGCATTTGCCCTAATGACTGGTTCACTAGCATCTGAAATTGTAATTGTAGATATAAATAAGGAGAAAGCTGAAGGTGAAGCAATGGATTTATCACATGGTGTATCCTTTGTTAGGCCTATAGAAATAACTTCAGGAGATTATTTAGATACAAAAGATTCAGATATAGTAATAATTACAGCGGGAGTTGGTCAAAAAACTGGGGAATCAAGACTAGATTGTATTTCGAAAAATTTAAAAATATTTAAAAGTATAGTCCCACAGGTTGTAAAATACAGTCCAGATTCAATATTATTAGTAGTGTCAAATCCTGTGGATATATTGACTTATATAACGTATAAGCTTTCAGGATTTCCAAGTAACAGGGTAATAGGTTCGGGAACAGTTCTGGATACCTCAAGATTTAAATACTTGCTTAGTAAACATTTTGAGATTGACCCTAGAAACATACATACCTACATAATGGGTGAACATGGCGACTCTGAAATTGCTACTTGGAGTTTAACAAGTATTGCAGGGATGAACGTTGACGAGTATTGCGCTATCTGTGATAAAAATTGTGGTGGTCAACTGAAGTTTGATATATATAAAGAAGTAAAAGAATCAGCTTACATTATCATTAAAAAAAAGGGAGCGACATATTATGCTGTTGCTCTGGCCATAAAAAGGATAGTTGAGGCAATATTAAGTAATGAGAACTCTATTCTTACAGTATCATCACTGCTTAAAGGTGAATATGGAATTAAGGATATTTACATGGGTGTCCCAACAGTTGTAGGTAGAGAGGGAGTAAAAAAAATATTAGAAGTTAAACTTAGCATGGAGGAAAACGATAAGCTGTTGGAATCATCAAAGGTTCTAAAGTCAGTTATAATAGATTCAAAAATATAGGGCGGGCAAATGATAAAACGAAAAAAATATAAATATATAAAATAAAAAAACAAATTAAACAGCAAAAGTAATCTACTGCTGTTTGATTTGTTTTTTGTAAAAGGAACTAGGGTACATAGACATTAGTATTATGAATTATATAAAAACTACTAATAATTCGTAATTCTAATTATTTTCTTTAGTTATTTTATTAGTTACAAAACGTTCTAACATACCCATTATTTGACCTTTGCTTAATGTGTTGTACCAATCAGTTCTTTCTTCTGGGCTAGTTTCCATCATGTCTTTATTGTAGAAATTATCACCTTTTTTAATTTTTATAAATATTTGATCCATTATTTTACATCTCCCATTAAAATGATTTATTTTTTTGTAAGTTCTATTTTTATTAAAATACTCTACTTAAATATGTCCAACTTATTATAAATTATTCAAACTGTTATACTTTTCTAATTTTACAATAAATAATGTGGCGATTATTGATAGATTTTTTTCATTTAATAAATATTATAGTATATTATATTAACGAAATATAACATATTATACTATAAATATACAAAATGTGCAATGAGGAAAGTATGATATATATGAACAAATCAAATGATATTTTTTTAGTGAAATTGAATATTTTAGAACTTTTGGTTATATTTTTAATTTTTTTCACATTTACTTGAATTTACGACGTGAGTCCCTTAATATTTACATATAGATAGATATTAAATGTTAACTATTCAAGGAGGACAACTTATGAATTATAAAAAAACATCTTATATTCTTGCAGGAATAATTATTCTATTAATAGTTGGGGGTGGAATAGGGGCAAAGATTGGAATTAGTTATATTACTAATAAAACAAATGAAGCAAGTAAAGTTATGAAAGTTGAAAGCTGGGAAGAGACAAATAAAACATTAAAAAAAAGGAGTATTGTTTTTGTGGGAGATTCAATTACTGAATTTTTTAAGGTAGATGAGTTTTTTGAAGATGTGACTGCAATTAATCGTGGAATAGTAGGGGATACTACTGATGAATTATTAGCAAGAATTAAGGAAAGTGTATATGATATCAAACCATCTAAAGCATTTCTTATGATTGGAACAAATGATATTGTTAATGGAAATAGAAATCCTGAATATATAGTTGCAAACATTGGTAGAATAATTGAAGGAATTAAGAGTAATAGTCCAGAAACAAAGATTTATCTTGAATCTGTATATCCTGTCTATAGCATGAAGGATAAAAAATTTGATACTTATATGGTAGGTAAGAGAACAAATGAGATAATAACTGAAATAAATGGTGGTCTTAAGGTTCTAGCTAAGTCTGAAAATATAACATATATTGATGTTTATTCCCATTTAATTGGTGATAATAATCAAATAAAGATAGATTATACTTATGATGGATTACATTTAGATGCTCCAGGATATATTGAGGTGGTAAAAGTGCTTACACCATATGTAGAGAATTAATATAATTCTCTACATATGAAATGTTTTAGCTCCACAGGGTATAATCTAACCATGCGTGTCACAATGCGTAATATTGAATTATATAAATATATTTGTAGAATGATGGAGATAATCTACTTAGGAGTCTTATATGTTTAAATCATGGGTTTATTAATATGATAGAATACTCCTTGTCGTCACTTGATGGCGTAGCGAATTGGTCTTTGAAAATTAAACAGAGAAATAGGTAAACTTAGCAAAATAATATTTTGCTAAACCAGTCAATTACTATAGAAAAGTAATATTAGTCGTAAGACTAAAAAGTATGTAATGAGCT
>NZ_JBOITN010000026.1:0-5717 GCF_050717545.1 Clostridium sp. | reverse complement strand
CATTCACTCGATGTTGCCACATGAAATTAACTTTTGGTTCTGACATAAGAATAACCTCCTTGTTTTGAGGTTATTATCTCATGAATTAAAGTGCATAGGAATGTGGGTAGCATTTGACGCTTACTTACAACGGGGTCGTACCAGCCAACTAATAAATGTAAGTTTTGTATAAAGATTATATTTCCTTCAACTATTTAATTCATACTCCCTCAAAATTCCGAAAAACTTTTACTGTGGTTTAACCCTCACTTCTTCAACTATCTAAAAGGCGGCGTTTCCATCAACTTCAATAACAAATACGCAAAACCTAAACCTTAATGCAAATATACTTAATTCTACGTATTTGTTAGGCCCCCAAAAATAAAAACCCCCTCAAGCTCTCGTCTGAGGGAACATAAAACACACTTCAATATTCACCTAAAATCCTCTAACCCCTTTCCTACCATGCTATTTCCTCTCTATCCTCACAACACACTCAACGCGCGCTTTGCGGTGAAATGATACTAATACGCATTAAAATGTGTCTTGCGTAAAGATATACCCCCTTAAGTCAAGGGAGTCGCAGAGATATTGAGATTTATACCTTTACACAATAATCATAATTGTGAATCAAAGATATATTCCTTTACATTTTATGCTAATCTTTATACACAAATTTGTTATTATTATAAAATAAATCAACAATTTGTTTCTTAGGGTTTCATAGAAATTGCTCTATCAATGCTCTCAAAATATTTTTCAATCAAATCAACTACTTCTCCTTTTCTTGCATTATTTCTAATTGGAGATATATATTATACTATACAGATGTTTTAATTCATTCAGTGAAAACTTTTTTAAACACTTTATCTTTTCTTTTTCATCACT
Organism: Clostridium sp.; assembly: GCF_050717545.1. GTDB lineage: Bacteria > Bacillota > Clostridia > Clostridiales > Clostridiaceae > Clostridium_AD. Next base: position 4,850 of record NZ_JBOITN010000026.1, on the reverse strand, counting down.
ATGATCATATAATAAATTATTCCTATAAAACTGCTTCACTTCTGTTTCTATCTTAATTGATAAAATTGAATTTCTTATTGGATTTTTTTTCTTTTCTAAAGTATTTTTTTTCTTTTCTACAGTATTTATTTCTTTTCCCATAATCTCATTAAAAACAAGTTGTACTTCTTCTGGATCATGTTAAAATATTTTTTATTAAATAAATTTTTCGCCTCATACATTTGTATATAGCAAATTCGCTCCACTCATAAAACCCCCCCATAGCCATCAACTGAATAATTGAAGTATCTTCCAACGTGAAGATACAGTTATTATCACGAGGATTGGAATTGTTACGTAATAAACTTTATCAGAATTCGCTTGATAATTACAAATTAATCATATATTAAGCGACTTTAATATACCTTCAAAATAAATGTAAGAAGATTCTAAATCAAGTATTTATATACCAGTATTAACTTACCAATTTTTCCAGTGACAGTTGAGATATTTTGATTCCTTCCAATATTAAAACAGTAGTCTTTTTACCTTTTTTAACGGATTTTTTGCCATGCAATTTAATGGTGGTTAATATACGGCAGAATATTAGATATAAAGCCATTTTGCTTTTGAAAATATTTCTATATAACTCATTAAAATATTGTTTTACTATTCCAAATGACTTTATTTCACTTAATTCTTCACCAGATTTCGAATAATTTATTATGCGAGCTGTAAAAACTATTGATGAAGTAAGCAATAACATAATTAATCTACCATAAATGAAACATTGGATTCTTTCTAGTCCAGCTTTTTTTACATCATGGATTTTAAAAAGAGATTTCCATATCTTAAACATTATTTCAATTTGCCAGCGCATAGAATAGGTCTCATATATTTTTTCCTTAGATAATACTTCTTTTGGAATATTAGTCATATAACAATTTAATTCAAGCCACCATTTATTTTTTCCAATTACTTTAGTGCTGCACCTATTACTTGGATTTTTATTACGAATTTGTTTTTTTAGCTTGCATTCTTTCGTTAATTTAGTTAGAATGAGTCTGCATTTAGTTCTATTTTTTGTAGTGTTTCCTATGTAAATATCATTGAGCTCTATGGTTTCGCCTTCGGCAAGAGGTTCTAAGAGTTCTTTGATATTTATAGGGAGATACCAATCCGTTTTTACTAAATTCCGTTTCTTTCCATATCCGGTTACCTCTTCTTTTCTATAAAGAACAGTAATAACTTTAGCTCTAGAAACATAGAAAGCTTCCATTTCATCAATAACTTTCAAATCTAATGCTTTTAAATACCCTAAATCCTTTAAAATTAAATCATGTCTTTGTATAGTAGATTGCAATGTTTCTAAATATGAAGCGTCTGAATAAGAACCTTCTTTAAGATCACAATGAATGAACTCGCCAGTTAATAAATCATACTGCAATTGCATTTTTACAGATGATTTTACACCGCTACCTTTACATTTGTTTTCATCCTTATCATCTAGTTTAAATCCAGTAGCATCAACTATTGTTATCCTATTAAAATAACCTTTTAATAGTGATTCGTTATTTTTCAAAACTTCATTTTGAAAATTTAACATTTCATGAAACACCTTCTTAAGAAAACTAACAGCTTCCTTATTGAATCTTTTACTTAATGCTTGAGAAGATATTGATACCTTTTCATTAGATTCTAATTTCGCACACAAATTAGATAAGGACATTTAGCATAAATCTTCCCCTAGAAAGGTATAAATTCAAAAAGCATTTAGCAGAAATTTTACCTTTTCTTCTAATAAACTGATGTTTTCTTACAATCTGTTTAATTTTATTAAGGTTGTACACCTTTTCTAAATTATGAATTATTCGCTTTATTTTTTCTCTATTCATCGTAAATAACATCCTTTCGCTTATACTTATATATAGTTACATAAAAGTTATATATAAACTAATTATATATTATTTAACAATAAAACAAAAAACATAAGGTGTATTTTATACCATAATTAGGTATAAAACATACCTTTTATTAAAATAAATATTAATATTTTAAATCATAATTTTTACCCTGTTTTTATTCATATCTATATAAGATGTTTAATTAATATATTTCACTATTCACATTTAATGGTTCCGTTAGGTTGACGGCTATGTAAAAACCCCCGGGCGACATAAACAAATTGTAAACACAATTTGTTTTGCTACAATTAATCAAAATTATACAGGAGGCACCTAAAAATACATTCTAGCGAATAGGACTCCTTACGTAGTGAAGAGCTATTAGATAAATATTATCCAATAGCTCTTATTCTTGTATTAAGTTAACGGGGTACAATGCTTCCATGATTTCAATAAATTTACCCCATTCTAAATTTATACTTTTCTCATTTTTAGTTAGATAATATTGATATTTATACAGTATTCTCAGGTCCTTTTTATCACTTTTGCCTATCCTATAAAGATAGAAAATAAGTTCATACATCTGTATGGCTTGCACATTATCCAAACCTATATTCCATTCGTCTGATTTTTCTACCAGCTGAATAGCATTGTAATCATGTGCAGTAAAGTAAAGCAATCCCTTTACAGCTATATATGATAGAGATTTAACTTCCCCTCGGTCATCTTTATTATTTAACATTGGGTCATATTTGGTATAAGGAGATATTATAGCTTCAATTGAATCTCTAAGTATATGTTCTTCTAATGTCAGAGATGAATCTTTATGAATAGATAACCTCGGTGGCATAGCATTGATGTTTGCGTCAATATAAACCTTAACATATGGTGATATTAATTCATCATATACAGATTCATGAATAGCCAAATTAGGAAATGATTTAAATATTTGCTCTAGCCATATTCGCTCAAACGTGTGAAAATCAAAGGATCTTATTCCAAAGTTACTTCTATCTGGCGGAATAAGAAAATTAGCATCAAGAGTAATAATTTGGTTTGGATTATTAAATATACTTTCTAAATCAAAATTAGCAACACAGCTTGTTCGCTTCACTTCCAATCTGTGTAAGGGGTCAGACCCTTGTCCAAAGCTGGAACAGTTTTTGTTATCTGGTAAAATATCAAGTACTAATGATAGCTATCCGTAAATTTATAATAGTTCCACAGCTAGGTTTTAAGAAATATTGCTTACAAATTTCGAGTTAAGAGTATAAATATTTAGAATATGACGAAGAATAAATATTAGGGATGTTAAATATACAAAGCGAAATTGATTAGGTTATATTGCATATATAACATCATTGTATACATATAGAAAATAGTTTAATATGATAACTAAAGATAATATTATACTAACAACATATGAGTTGAAAAATCTCAAACTTATTTCAAGACCAAATAATATACGTTTTTTATGAATTTAAAAACATAAATGGAGGTGAAGACTGGTTTTTAAATTTAAATATTCACATATGTTTAAGTTTAAGAAACCAGGACTAAATGAAAAAATCAATAGCAATATTATCAATCATACTCATAACATTAAGTTTTGTAGGATGTTCCAGTCCCTCTAAAAACGAAGAGATAACTAATAAAAAAACCGTGGTGGAAAAGAAAGCAGAGCCTACAGTAGAAGTTATTAGGATAAAGACGCCTGCAGGTATAAAAGATACAGGCAAAGGCAGAATAGAGATTGATACACCTTCAGGTAATAGTAATGATGGCGTAGTACCTTTTATTTATGCAGATAAAGAAACTGTTTTAACGCAAATCGGATTAAATGCATGGGAATTTGATGGTGCTAAATTAAGCTATATATTTGTAGATGGGATTTTGAATTTCAAAGATCAATTAGGTGATACACAGACCTCTATAACCCTAAAGGAAAATGATCTGAAAATAGGTAACCACACGGTAGAGGTTACTCAGTATGATAATGATAAGATGGATGGCAAAATTTCAACTTACAAATTGGATAGTTATGAAGTCAAAGCAAAATAATATATAAGAACAATTAAGGCTTTGGAAAGCCTTTTTTATTTTGCTAAATCTACATCAAACCAAAATTCTACGCCTTCCTCAATATTATTTACTCGATACTCATTTTTATGAGCTTTCTGTATTGCCTAAACAATTGATAGTCTAAGACCAGTACCACCATATTCACGTGTTCTAGCTTTGTCAACTTTATAAAAGCTGGTATTATTTCATCCTTACCCTATATCTTTAGTGTTTCAGAAAAATCAAATTCTGAGATTTCCTTAGCAACACAGCTTGTTCGCTTCACTTCCAGTCTGTGTATAAGTTAATCCTTGATGTTATTTAAATATATATAAATAATCTACAAAAATAATTGCAGATTTATTTACTGTACATAAAATTCCCAATATTCATTAAATATTTTAAAAAAACTATTTTTAACCATATTATAACTTCCATTTATAAAATAATGATAGCCATCACCACATGGTATATATCTCAATTCTTAGGTTGATAGGTATGCTCAGTCTGCCGGGGAACGCAACCAAATTGTGAACACAATTTATTTTGCTATTAAGCTAGTAGCAAAGAATGTAAGATAAAATACCGCAAAAATAAAACCCCAGAGAAAAATCTCTGGAGTTTTTAAATGATTCAAGAAAATTATTTAGGTGGCATAACAGTTGCAACACCTTTAAGAACAATAACCCCATCTTGATTAGTACATGTTGTACTCAATTTCATAATATTTTTTTCTTCTTTCTTTTCTATAACTTCAACTTCAGCCTTTATTGTATCGCCAAATCTAACTGGTGCTGTAAATTTAAGTTCTTGTCCTAAATAAATTGTGCCTGGTCCAGGTAATTTCGTACCTAGTACTGCTGATACAAAACCTGCAGTAAGCATACCATGTGCGATTCTACCTTT
>NZ_JBOITN010000025.1:0-5748 GCF_050717545.1 Clostridium sp. | reverse complement strand
AAGCTCATTACATACTTTTAGTCTTACGACTAATATTACTTTTCTATAGTAATTGACTGGTTTAGCAAAATATTATTTTGCTAAGTTTACCTATTTCTCTGTTTAATTTTCAAAGACCAACTCGCTACGCCATCAAGTGACGACTTCTACTATAATACTAGTTATTTCTTGTTTTGTCAACTAATTCTTTTAATAAATTTTCATTTAAACTTGTTAAATTCAATTAACATTTTACCTTTATGCCACTCGCTGGTGACGACAAGGAGTATTCTATCATATTTTTATAATCACAATTTCATCATATAGTTACTCTAGCTAAATTATCTTCATATTCCAACATATATATCTATATAATTCAATATTACACATTAAGATACGCAAGGAAAAGTATTTTCAATATTCGACTTATATGCAATAATAATCATCATCTAAATCAATTTTAATAACAGCAAAACCATAGAAAGACAACTTCTATGGTTTTGAATGATAAAAAAACAGTATGCACATTTATTTTTAACAAGTATTATATTTTATCCATTAATCGAGTTCTTTCTTATTGAACATTTTTTCTCCACTCCTAATTTCTATATAACGTATAAATGCATAATCAGAATCCCAATTTTTAAAGTTCAATATTTTCAAATACTCCCCTGCCAAGAAACAGTATTAAAGCGCTAAACAAAAGATTATAAGTAATAAATGCACCGTACGCTAATAGCATTCCAATAAGACTATTAGATAAACTATATAATACCCCTAAAAGAATTATAGCAGGCGCGATTATTAAAACTAAAATCGCTATTCTAATAAAAGCTGTAACCATTATGTTATTACCTGAGCCAATAATCCTTCTAGTTAGTATTCCACCATAAATAAAAAGTGAACCTATTGATGCAAATGCAATTATATTAAGAATAATAAGAAGGATACTGCTTTTAAATAATATACCTGTTATTACAAAAACTATAGTTCCATCAACAATATTTTTAAAGTTATCAACAGCTGTTACATAAATAACTTTTTTAAATGCATGATCAGGTATCATATAAATATATGGATTTGATAAATCCCTTTGCCACTTACTATTAAAACTAAAAATTAATTGAAGATATATCATGACTCCTAAAACTAATGTTAAATTCTTAATAGGACTAAATAATCCAGCAGTTATTGCTATAACTGCGTAAATAACTGACATTACGTTTATAAGTGCAAACCCAGTCTTTTTATACTCTAATATTTGTCTCCAGAATATAGCAGATGCAAGAGTTCCCTTTTTAATATACTCTACTTTGCGCACTCTAGTTTTTTTACCAGTTTGCACAAATCTTTCACCAGTCCGCATTGACGCGATAGCTGTTTCTTTAAGTTCTGTTGAAGCTAACACATCTTCATAATAGTCAAGTTTCATAGAGTAAACCACATAACAACAAAGCGCTCCAGACGCTACAATTAATCCTGTATAAACAAAAAACATGCTGCTTATGCCATTCATTGAAGATATTATTATTTCCCTTGCCCAACCATACACCGGTATATATGGGATAACCGAACTATTTAGCAATGATGAAACAGCTTTTAATGGTGACCTAGTTATATATAGTTCTATAAAGTATACAATAATTATAGCTACCCCTAAAAATTTAAAGGTGTTTCTTAAAATAACCTTATTTCTTTGGCTTTTAGAAGCCACTGAATATAATAACATCTTTAGTATTGAGGTAAAAATCAGCATAATGAATAATCCAAAGATAATTACTGCCATGCCATAAGACTTAATATTACTAAATCGGTTAATTGTATATCCTTGAAATAGCACGAAAAACACAGCTATAAATGAAGAATATATTTGTTTTAGAAATCCATATATTAAAACCTTTTGAGGACTAATAGGTGATGTAAATACTAGATTAATGTCTGCACTTCTAAAAAAAGTTGCTCCATTGTTTATTGATGAATAAAGGTCTGGCACCGTAAACATTAAAATAAAGGCTCCTACAATTGCATTATATAGTAAAGGATTCAAAATACTTTTCCCGCCCATATCACTCCTACCAAAAATTAAGGCTGCAAGCAAAAATGCTATACATACAATATATGCAATAAGTTTTGCTGGTTTTCGCTTTAATTGTAGAAGCCAATTTTTTATATTCTTTCTTAATATATATAATAATGGCTTCATTCTTTCTCCTCCGTTACATCAAAAAAGAGTTCTTCTAGTGTTTCATTTCTACTCATAAGCTCTTGCCTCGTGCCCGCAAGAACTATATCCCCATTTTTCATTATCAATGCCTTGTCCCAAAAATCATCAACACTGTCTATTATGTGAGTACTAATTAAGATAGATGCTCCACTTTCTTTGAGCTCTACGATGGCTTTCTTCAATTCTTTTATTGCTTTAGGATCAAGACCCATTAGTGGTTCATCAAATAATATTACTTTTGGATGCGTTATTAATGCGCAACAAATACTTACCTTTTGCATCATACCCTTGGACAATTCTTTCCCAAGTTTATTTCTCTTCTCACTTAAATCAAATCTTTCAAGTAAATCTTCAGCTTGATCTTTATAGTTCACTATCCCATAAGCCGCAGCTATATATTCAATATGCTCGTAGATTGTGAGCAAATCAAACATAGAGGATACTTCCGGAACATAAGAAAATATCTTCTTAGCCTCAATAGTTTTATTTTTATGTCCACAAATTTCAATATCACCATCATATTTTAGTAATCCGGCAATACATTTTATTGTAGTACTTTTCCCTGCTCCGTTTGGCCCTAAAAGAATAGCAATTTCGCCCTCATTAACTTGAAAACTAATATCATTTACAGCTAATTCCTTACCATATTTCTTAATAAGCTTTTGTACAATAAGCATATATAATTCTCCTTTAATAGTAATTTTGTTATAATTATAACAAATCACCCATTCTTATACAACTTCTATTCTTACACAACCTCATTGCAGGATATTTCTAAACGTAATGGACATAAAATAATGACACCACAAAATTTCACTCTCGTAGTGTCATTATTTCACTTAGAACCTTCTATTTATAAGAGCTAACCATTTGCTAATCCATTTCTACGCTCTTTTGCAGCACTGCAAGTCCTGTACGAACAACTTCTTTAATACCATACGGTTTCATTAATTCAATAAATGTTGATACCTTGTCTTCATCCCCAGTTATTTCGATTATCATACTCTTTACATTCATCTCCACAATATCACCTTTAAAAATATTTACCGTTTCTATAATAAAGGATCTTGAGCTTTGCTCTAAATTTACTTTTATAAGTGCTAATTCTCTAGAAACAGCTTTTTGAGGACTTAGCTCCAGTATTTTTATTACATCTATTAATTTATTTAATTGTTTTACAATTTGCTCAGTGATTTGCTCATCACCACTTACTACAATTGTCATACGCGAAATGTTCGGATCATCTGTAATACTAACAGTTAAACTGTCAATATTATAACCTCTACGTGTAAATAATCCTGCCATTTTACTTAAAACCCCTGAATGATTTTCAACTAGTACAGATAAAATATATTTATTCATAATTTTCCACTCCCTTCTATAAGGTACTCTCCTCTGCGCTTACAATACATTCTATCAAAAAAGTTTTATTGCTATTCATGGCTTCTTCAAGAGCTTCCTTGAGTTCTGAATTTGAATTAACTGTTTTACCACCAAATTCATAAGCTTCTACTAATTTCACAAAATCGGGATTTTCATTTAACTCTACCCCATAAGTGTTTTTATAGACATTGTTTTGATATTCGTTTACCATTCCAAGCTTTGAATTATTAAATAACAAAAATATTATATTCAAATGATTTTGTCTTATGGTTCCAAGTTCTGACATACTCATTTGAAAACTTCCATCCCCCATCACTGCAACAACTCGTCTATCTGGGAACGCAAGCTTACAACCAACAGAGGCAGGAATGGAATATCCCATTGTCCCAAGTCCACCACTTGTTAAAAATCTTCTATCCTTTGTCATATCAAGATAATGAGAAGTCCAGATTTGGTTTTGTCCTACATCTGCAGTAACAATAGCATCTTCTTCAATCATTTCAGAAAGTAATTCTAAAGCATATTGTGGATTTACCTTCAAATTTGTAGGCCTAGTTTTGGCATATTCTTTTTTCCACGTCGCAATTTCTCCCAGCCACACCTTTGTATCAATTTCAGTTATTTTATCTGTTAGGACTTTTAATATTTTTTTACAATCTCCAACTACGGGAATGAGAGCACTAAGGTTTTTACCTATTTCTGCTGGATCAACATCAATATGGATAATATCTGCTACCTTTCCAAAACTCTTAGAACCCGCAGTTGCTCTATCTGCAACCCTAGTACCAACAAGAATTAGAACATCAGCTTGTGCTATTGCTTTATTTGCATATTGGTAGCCATGAGACCCAATTAATCCAACATTATAAATATACTTTGATATAATTCCATCTTTGCCCATTAATGTGTGTACCATTGGAATCTTAGACTTCTCTATAAATTCAATTAACTCTTTTTCAGCATTTGCAGACATAACGCCCCCACCCACACAAATAAGCGGTCTTTTGCTTGTTTTAATTTTTTCTATTGCCTTTTTTATTTGTCCCTTATGACCATTAATCGTAGGCTTATATCCCCTTATATTAACAATACTTGGATATTCAAATTCAAATTCCGTGTTTTGAATATCTAATGGTATATCCACCAGCACTGGACCAGGTCTTCCCGTTTTTGCTATATAAAATGCCTCTTTCATAATTCGCGGAATGTCCTTTGCGTCCTTAACAAGATAACTATGTTTTGTGAAAGAGTCTGTTGCTCCAATGATATCCGCCTCTTGAAAAACATCTTTTCCAATTAAATCTGTTCGAACCTGCCCAGTAATTGCAATCATTGGTATAGAGTCCGCATAGGCAGTCGCAATACCTGTTATAAGATTAATAGCCCCAGGCCCAGAAGTTGCAAGACATACGCCTATTGTTCTTGTTGCTCTTGCATATCCACTAGCACTATGTCCTGCAGCCTGTTCATGTCTTACCAATATATGTTCTATATCAGACTTTCTTAATGCTTCATATAAAGGTCCAACTGGGACACCTGGATAACCAAACACTATTTTCACATTTTCTTTTTCTAGACATTGAATTATTGCATCAGCAGCTTTCATTTTTATGCCCCCTTTAATTTTATATTTAATAAATATTCATTTAATTAGTTTATATGTTTTTTTTAGATATGAATTTTGAGTATAAAAAAAAGACCTCTTCCCATTGGGGCGAAAAGTCTATCGCGGTACCACCCATTTTTATTTCTTAATTTTATAACGATGTGTAATTCATATGCACCGGCACGGCTTACTTATATGTTATACATATATTGCTATATATAGTAACTATATAATTTCAGCTTACAACTCAAGGGTGAGTTTCAACATTAACTATTTATGAGTTTACAGCTACCCCCACTCTCTTAGAAATATGATAATGTCTACTTTCCCTATCCTAGTTTTCACAATATTCAATTTTTTATTCTTATTATAAGTTAGTATACTTTATGATGTTTTTTTTGTCAACATTTTAAATAATTATTTAATTGCACTATGATTGATTTATGATAATGTCTTACTATACCACATTTGATTATGTCCCAAATTTCAAAAAATATAGTATACTAAAACCTCATGACAAGAAATGAGGTGGGCGTAATTAGAAAGGTGATTTTAA
>NZ_JBOITN010000024.1:0-179494 GCF_050717545.1 Clostridium sp. | reverse complement strand
TCAGCCATTGTTGATGATGGTGTTATAGGGTAAATTGCTGCAACATCGGTAAACGCATAAGCAACGTGTGCTGCAGCTGTATTACCGTCCATAGTTTTAGTTTTTCTCATTTAATAAGCCTTCTTTCATATAATTATTTGTTAAGTGAATTTTAATTCACAAACATTTTATTTAAATGATTGTTCTATATTAATGAACCCATAAGAGATACAATAGAGTTAAGTGCTATGAAAACAACATATAATTATTGATAACGAATACATACAATCATTATATATCACCAATATGGTCTGACCACCTTTTTAATTATAATAACACACTATTAGAAATTTTTCTACATTTGTTAATTAATTAACAAATGCTATATTTTTATTTTATAAAACTATAGGTGAGAACAATATTTATTGCCATCACCTCTAATTATAAAAGCATATATCTTTTTATAATTTCTGTTAACCTTTATACTTATTTGCAAAATCTAAATGAACACGCATTGCTTGCCTTGAATCTGCGGAACTATGTCTTTCTAAAGATAAATATACCTCATTATGTTGCGAAAAAAGTATTTCTTTATTCCCTTTATGCACTAATATTAATTTTCTTGCATCCACAATAAAATGATCAACAAGAGTTGAAACTGTTTTAAGAATATCAAATATTAAAACATTACCCGAACTTTCTGCAATCTTATAATGAAATCTTTTATCTATTTCAGCGCTAGTATCTTCATCTTCACAATTTATAAATTCCTGAATGATCTCCTTAAGCTCTTTTAGTTGTTTTTCTGTTATTCTCTTTGAAGCAAGACCTGCAGCCTCAACCTCCATAATCTTTCTAAGTTCCCATATCTCTTCTTGATTACTTCCCTCTAACATAAACATAATCGATAATGGTTCAAATAAATTATCCTCAAAACTTGCTTTTATGTAGCTTCCTTCACCTTGTCTACACTCTATAAGTCCAATAACTTCTAACGCTCTAAGCGCTTCGCGAATTGATGCTCTACTTACCTGTAATTGTTGCACTAAATTCCTCTCCGAAGGAAGTTTATCTCCCTTTTTAAGGGTACCTTTATCAATCATATTCTTAATTTGATCTATTACTTGTTCATAAACTTTTGTGTTCTTTATAGGAATAAACATTTGATTTGCCCCTAGATGCTCTATATTCAAGTTGTCAATTTTATCCATTAAATGTTCCTCCCCTTTAATAACAAATTTTATAATTATACTCATATATACTATAACATAATAATTACAATATTTTATTAAATTAAATTAAATAAATACAACAATTATTAATTTATCTTATCTTAAATATTCTTTCAAAATACATAAGTTTGATAATAAAGTTCAAAAACACAAAAGTTTTGATAATGTTTTAACTATATCAGTTTGCTATTATTAGACTATTAAATCATCTCCTGCGCAGATGCAAACAGCTCCATGTAAAAAGGTTTGGTCAGCTGCACTACTTCTAGATAATTTAATTCTCCCTTCCTACTTTTTTTGCCTGACGCAAAAGTAGCACAAGATTATGAAATTATCATTGAAGAATATGCTATATCTGTGTGCTAATATCGTAATAGATAAAAATGGTATTGTAGCTAAAAGATATTCAACAAACGTTTTAAATAGATAAAGGCTCATACTATTAATAGTATGAGCCTTTATCTATCCGTGTTATTTAAGTATTGTATAAATAATTAAATATAATTTTAAACTTTAGTTTCAGATATTGCTTGTTCAAGTATATCTAAAGCCCCGTCAATATCATATTTTGAAACATTTAGTGGAGGTAGTATCCTTACTACATTGTCTCCAGCTGCAATAACTAGTAATTTCTTGTCAAAACACAATTTACAAAACTTCTTTGTATCCGCTAATAATTTTATTCCAATTAAAAGTCCCATACCTTTTATTTCATCTATTACACCATACTTTTCTTTAATTTTAAGTAATCGTTCTTTTATATACAAACTTTTCTCTTCTATCCCGTTCAATACTCCGTTATCCACAAGCTCTGTCAAAACTGCAACACCAACTGCAGACCCAAGTGGATTACCACCAAACGTACTTCCATGGTCACCAGGTACAAACGCCGTTGAAGCTTTAACGTTTGTTATAGTAGCTCCTATTGGAAATCCACCACCTAAACCCTTAGCAATACAGATTACATCAGGAATAACCATAAATTTCTTATATGCAAATAGACTTCCAAGGCGTCCCATACCACATTGCACTTCATCAAATATTAATAGGGCATCATATTTATCACATAAATTTCTTGCCTCTTCTAAAAATTCTGAGCTTGCTATATTTATTCCGCCTTCTCCTTGAATTGGTTCTATTATTATTCCACAGACATTCTCATCAAAATTCTTTTTCAAATCTTCTACATCATTAAAGTTAGCCTTACGTACGCCTTGCATTAATGGGCGAAAATCTCGTTGATACTTTTCTTGCCCAGTAACTGAAAGTGCACCTATAGATCTACCATGAAAAGAATTATCCATATATATGAAGACATTTTTATTTTTCGCTTTTTTTAATGTTCCATATTTTCTAGCTATCTTAAGCGCTGCCTCCACAGATTCAGTCCCACTATTACAAAAGAATACCTTACTATGGTCACAGTTATCTATTAACTTTTGCGCAAGCACTGTGTGAGTAGTATTCCAATAGTAATTAGAAATATGAATAAGTTTACTGCTTTGCGTATTTATGGCATTAATTATAGCAGGATGACTATGCCCAAGGCAGTTTACTGCAACTCCTGACATAAAGTCCATATATTCTTGTCCATCGACATCATAAATTTTACATCCAAGTCCTTTTTCAAAACAAACATCATATCTTCCATAAGTATTCATTACACAATTTTCTACCATTAATTTACCCCTCTCGCTGTTATAATTCTAGTTCCACAATTTTTAATTATATTTAATAACAAACTGTGTTTTTCTCGTCCATCTATTAAATGAACATTTTTAGTTCCTTTATTAATTGCAGCAACGCAACATTCGAGTTTTGGAATCATGCCACCATAAACAATACCTTTATTTATATATTCTTTAGTTTCTTCTACAGTAATTGATGACAAAAGTGTTGATGGGTCTGTAATATCTGTATATACACCATCTATATCAGTCATAATTAATAATTTCTCAGCTTTTAACACGCCACTTATAGCAGCTGCAGCATAATCTGCATTTATATTATAACTCTTTCCTTCTTTATCAGCTCCTACAGGAGAAATAACTGGAATATAGCCACTATTAAGCATATTTTTTAATAATTGTGTATCAATATTTACAACCTCTCCAACAAAGCCTATATCAATCTTTTTACCATCTTCATAAACAAATTTCTTTTTAGCTTCTATTAAATTGCTGTCTCTCCCACTTATACCTATGGCACTTAACCCTCTCATACTTAATATCGAAGAAAGTTTTTTGTTTACATTACCCGATAATACCATCTCTACAATTTCCATGGTATCTTGGTTTGTAACTCTTAATCCATTTATAAATTTATTTTCACCACCAGTTTTGTTTATCCACTTATTAATTAAAGGACCTCCACCGTGCACTATAACCACTTTAATACCGGCTTTAATCATAAGTGCTATATCTTCCACAAATGCCGCTTTAGCAACATTATTGCTCATTATGCTTCCGCCATATTTTATAACAAAGGTTTTACCCTGATATTTATTAAGTTGTAAAAAGTCTTTTACGTTTGAATTACCATTTTTTATTTTCATTGTAGCCTCCAGCTTTAATACTTAATTTTCGTTAATTTTACAACTAACCGATTGAAAAAACAACCATTTGAATAATTATACATCAATTTGAATAATTATTCAACATGATATTGATTTTTTTATTATTTTATTGTATAATACTTTTTATTAATAAATTTAAAAGGCAAGGTGATACAATATGATAAAAGCGGGTATAATAGGTGCTACTGGCTATGCTGGTCAGCAGCTAGCGTGGTTTTTATACAATCATCCAAGTGTTAATGTAGAATTTTACGCTTCACATAATTATGCAGATATTGCGTATAAAGATATTTATACTAACTACTATAGTTATATAGAAGAGAAATGTGTTAACATGGAAACGGCTATAAGCAAGTTTTCACAAATAAATGTCCTTTTCATTGCAATGCCACATGGCAAATCATTTAAAATAACAGAAAAGGCACTATCGTTGGGAGTTAAAGTAATAGATTTAGGTGCAGACTTTAGACTTAAATCTAAAGATGAATACAAACTCTGGTACGGACTTGAACATGAGAGCGCGTCCCTTCTATCAAGTGCAGTTTATGGTCTCTGTGAATTAAATAGAGAATCTATAAAAAAGTCTAACTTAGTAGCTAACCCAGGTTGTTATCCAACAGCCACTATCTTAGCCCTTACTCCACTTCTTAAAAACAACTTAATAGAAACAAATTCTATAATAGTTGATGCTAAATCTGGAGTATCAGGAGCTGGTAGAGCTGCAAATATAGGATCACTATATGCTGAAGTTAACGAATCAATAAAACCTTATGCAGTTGCTAGCCATAGACATACACCTGAGATAGAGCAAGAACTTAGTAGTGTTTGTAATGATGATGTAAAAATATGTTTTACCCCTCATTTAGTACCAATGAATCGTGGAATTTTATCAACATGTTATGGAACTCTAAAAAAATCCGTAACAACGCAGGAGCTCCTATCTTTATATAGAGACTTTTACAAGAATGATTGTTTTATAAAAATACTTGATGGATTTCCTGAAACCAGATGGGTAAAAGGATCTAATTTATGCCATATTGGAATTAAGGTAGATGAGCGTACAAATAGAGTAATAATAATATCCGCTATAGATAATTTAATTAAAGGTTCTGCAGGTCAAGCAGTTCAAAATATGAATATTATGTTTGGTTTTTGCGAAACTACAAGTCTAGACATAATAGCAATGGCGCCTTAACAATTTCTTAACAAAATACATGTTGTTTTTTAAATAACTAATATATATAATAACTCACATAAATAATATTAAATTGGAGGTAGATAAATGGACAAAATGTTCTTTGAAATTAGAAGAGCTGTCACTAGTGACATTGAAGAGATAAGATTACTTGCTAAAAAATCCTTTGATATGTATGCCGATAACGCTGGCATTACACAGTTGGTTGCACCTTTTAATGAAACCTATAATGATGTATTAAAAGCAATAGAAACTACTTACGTTTTTGTAGCTCTATCTAACGAAGAAGTTATAGGTAGTGTACGAATCGAAGTCAAACCAGATAACACGGCTTATCTAACTAGATTTGGTGTTTCATCAGAACATCAAAATAATGGTATTGGCAAAATATTAATGAATGCAGTTGACATATCAATGGTGGAACTAGGTGTTACAAACCTATATCTTCATACTGCATCCAGAATGTTCTCGCTTATAAGGTTTTATTATGGTAGGTGTTTTTATATAGAATCAACCAATAATGACCGTGGATATATTAGAGCACTCCTGTGTAAGGAATATGAATCCGAATCTGTCCAAAAATCAGAAGATAATATTCGTTGTGGCCAATTCGTAGTTTAAAGGGATACTATACAAATTATAGTACCCCTTTTTTTGCCTTATACCTTATCTCTAGGGTATGTTAGCATCTAAATTTTAAAAATCTCCATAAGTTCTTCCTTCGTAAGTTTACCTACAGCATCGCTGCTTGCATATTCCCCTGTAATTACACTATCAATTAAATGTTTTTTATTTTCTTGAAGTAATACAATTTTTTCTTCTATAGTTCCTTTAGCGACTAATTTAATTACTTCTACTACATTTCTTTGACCAATTCTATGAGCTCTATCTGTTGCTTGGTTCTCCACTGCTGGGTTCCACCAAGGATCGAAATGAATAACTAAATTTGCTGAAGTTAAATTCAGTCCCGTTCCCCCTGCTTTTAATGATATCAAAAATACTTTTACCTCACTGTTGCTATTAAATTCATCTACTAAATTAATTCTGTCTTTTGATTTCGTTTTTCCATCTAAATAATAATATGATATTCCTTTTGCTTTTAAATTTTCTCCTATATTCCTAAGTGCTGACGTAAATTGAGAAAATAATAGCACTTTTCCATCTTCTACAATATGTTTTTGAATAATTTCTGTTGCGATTTTTAGCTTTCCACTTCCACCTTGATATCCATCCATTACAAGTGAAGGGTCTAAACAAATTTGCCTAAGCTTTGTTAAATAAGAAAAAATCTCTATTTTTCCCTCACTTTTATTTATCATCTTATCACGGACGATATTAATATAAGCTTTATATACACCCTTTTGAGCCATTGTCATCTCAACTAAGAACTTCTTTTCTATCTTATCTGGCAATTCTTTTAGCACTTCTTTTTTAGTTCTTCGTAATAGAAAAGGTTTTATTAATAACTTAAGTTCCCCCAAATTATTTTCTGTTTTAATAATAAATTTCGATTCAAAATCCTCTTTTGTATACAGATAACCAGGCATTATAAAATCAAAGATTGACCAAAGCTCAGTTAGACTATTTTCAATAGGAGTACCGGTTAACGCAAATCTTGCTTTGGCTTTAATTTTTTTAATAACCAATGCGTTTTGCGCTAAGTAATTTTTTATGTTTTGCGCTTCATCTATAATACAAAAATCAAAGATAATATCTTCATATAGTTCTATATCCATTCTTAAAGTTCCATATGTCGTTAGTATTATATCATATTTTTTAAAATTATGAACTGCTTTAACCCTTTCATTCTTTTCCCCATGCACAATAGCAACCTTTAGGCTAGGAGCAAATCTTTCTAGTTCTGCCTTCCAATTATAAATGAGGGATGTTGGACAAACTATAATTGACTTTTTATTCTTTTCAGATAAGATAAAAACTATTGTTTGAATAGTTTTACCAAGTCCCATTTCATCGGCTAGTATTCCTCCAAAACCAATTTGACTTAGAGTTTTAAGCCACTTAAACCCATCAATTTGATATCCCCTAAGTGTAGCCTTAAGTTTAACTGGAACTTTTATATACGAATTTTTTATATTAATTAAAGTATTTTCTATATCACTTAAAAGCTTAGAACCTTTAATAAATTCTAGGCCCATACTTTTAATTTTTTCGTTTAAGTATAATGCTTTATTTTTTTCCAAACGAATCAAACCAGTATCTTTGTTATCATTAATATTTAATGTTTCTAGTAAATTAAAAAAGCTTCTAACATCCTTATCACTAAAATCTAAAAAATTATTATTCTTAGTTTTATAAAATCTATTATTTTGTTTAAAACTTGTAATCACACTATCTAGTTCCCTATTTTCAATATCACTTATACTGTAAGAAAAATCATAATAGCCATCATTTTCTACAATTTCTGCTTTTATTGATGTATAATCAAATATCTTTCTATCTTTAAATCCTGTTCCAAAACAAATATTCCCAAGTGAATGTATACTATCTGCCTTCTTACTTAATATCGAAAACAGCTCATCATCTCCACCTATAAACAATAATCTCTTATCTCTTTTTATAAATCTGTATTTCTCAAGCTCCATAAGGATTTTATCTTCCTTTTTATAGTCACGCATGACGGAGCATGCATTTTTATCTTCCTTTAATATGTTAATTTTTTGATTACCATAGCATACTTTTATATCACAATAGACAACATTATCAGTCTCATATATAAGAAATTCTGGTTTTATATAATTTGATGCAAATACTTTTATATCCTCACTAATATTAATTTCTTTTGAAATACTACTTAAGAAAGGTATAAGTTTATTATAGTTTTCTATGGTATTTTTGTATAAAATTTCACCATTATTTTTTAATTTTTGATATAAAAAAGCATATTTTCGAACTTGATTTTCAGGTGGTAGATAAATCTTCCAATTAAACAGATATACATCATTTTTATCGTTTAAAGGGATTGGAAACCGCTTATGGGTTGTTAAAACAAAATATTCATTTCTAATTTTCAACGTAAAGTTAAGTGGTAAATCTTTTATAATAATTGGTGCATCAAACTCAAAACTATCATAGCTGAACTTGATTTTTCCATGAGTAATCTGAGCCAAAATAGTTCTTAAATCCTTTGGATCGATTTTTGTTTTATCTGCCCCCACCACATTTTGTGCTTCATAATAAGTTGGATCTTTTGTTGCCTTGCGGACTAGTCTTATAATTTCCCGAGATCCTTGCTTATTTAGATCATTATCTTTAAGTGTTTTTCTATTTTCTGCTGGTTTTACATTTACGTGGTCATTATTTTTTGTAGCTCTTTCAAAAAATCTGTATGCTGTTGCTGTTAAATGGCTACACATAAATAAATAGCCGGCTCTCGATGCATTTCTAAACTCATCACAAGTGCAGTCTAATCCATCCAATTTTTTGTTTAACAAATCTATTTTTATATGGGTGCTAAATTCATTTGATTTAGTATTATTTCTTACATTTGCATAAATATGATATATCCGGTTTATTTTTTTACCTTTAATTTTCAATACTAATCCACTATTAAATGATTTTTGACCCTCACTTCTCATAATATTCGAAGATGATTTAAACACTATATTCTCTAGCTCTTTTAAATTCAAAAACTCACCTCCAAATTATTGTTACTAAATTTCAAAAATAATTAAATATTTTACAATGTGTTCCCTATAACAATTATAACATGCATGCAAAATTAAAATAAGGCAAAAAAATTGCATCTTACATTAAACCATGCTATAGTGTACTTATGCTAAAATGCCAATCCATAAATTGGTATTGATATACATTTATCCCCTACCTCTCATGCATTTTTTGAGAGTATTCTTAAATATCATATAACTAAGAATACTGTGCTTTGGGCATCCGACATAAGTAATTAGGTAGCTTTTAAAATAGACTATCATACTAAATATCTACTTTTAAAGCTTCTTTGTACTGAAATCTATAATAGGAGATGATTAAATATGGTTAAATTTCTAAAGAACAACCGAAAAAAAATTATTACTGGATTTATGATAGTAAGCGTACTTACAACTTTAACTGGGTTTACGTATTCCTTAAAGAAAGATATTACAGTAGTTGTAGACGGCAACCCAAATAAACTAGTAACTTATCAGAAAACTTTTGGTAGCGCCTTAAAAAAATCCAATATAACAATAGGCATAAATGATAAAGTAAATAAATCTTTAAATGCAAATGTAACTAACAATGACGTTATAACTATAAATCGTGCTGTAAATCTTAAGGTATTTGTAGATAATAAAGAGATTAACCTAAAATCGTCTGAAAACGATATCTCATCAATGCTTGCATCGCAAAAGATAACATTAGGTCCTACTGATAAGATATCACCTACAGTAAAAAGCAAATTATCTAGTGATATGTCTATTACAATAACTAGAGTTAAAACAGAGACAATTAATCAGAAAAAGTCTATTGATTTTAAAACAGTTATTAAGAAAGATACTTCTCTATTAGTCTCTAAAAATAATATTTCACAAAAGGGAGTAAATGGTGAAAAAGCTATTACAACAGATATTACTTATGAAGATGGAAAGGAAGTAACTAGAAAAGTTAAAGAAACAATAGTTAAAAAACCTAAAAATAAAATTATAGTTCAAGGCACAAAACCTGCTGTAACTTATTCAAGAGGAAACCTTCCATCAGCAAGCGGCACAAGTTCTATCCCATCATCGAAAGCTTCTGGAAAAACTCTTTATGTAAAAGCTACTGCTTATTGGGCATTTAATGGGCCAAATACTTATACAGCTTCAGGAACAAAAGCTGTTCGTAATCCAAATGGTTATAGCACTATAGCTGTAGACCCTAGTGTCATACCCCTTGGAACAAAACTTTATATTGAAGGCTACGGAAATGCTATCGCAGCTGATAAAGGTTCTAGCGTCAAAGGTAATTATATCGATGTTTTCTTTAATACAAAACAGGAAGCTATTGGATTTGGTGTTAAACGTCTAAAGGTACAAATTCTAGATTAATTAATCATTAACCAATTAAAATATATAAAAAAATGAGAAGTGTCACTGATATTTCAAGTTAAAAAAGCTCGCTCTACCTTAAGATAGAGTGAGCTTTTATTTTGTTATATATTTTACATTAAATCATCTCCTGCGGAGCTGAAATATTAATTGTTATAATAAAGACTTTCAGTTGCATACTCCGCATCACAAGTTATATCTATTCCAAGTTTTCTAAAAGTTTGTTCATCACTATTAGTTATAATTGTAGTTGAATGAGCCTTACATCCTTTTAGCATTATTAATTTATCCATAGCAACCTTTGCTGTTGGATTAGTAGCAGCGCATATGCTAAGTGCGATTAGTACATTTTCACAATCTAACGCCGGTTTCTTGCTCCCTAATGTTAGTGATTTTAGTTTTATTATTGGCTCAAGTATAACTGGTGATATAAGATGCATTTCATCATCTATATTTGCAAAGTATTTAACAGCATTTATGATTATAGCAGCAGTTGCGTCCATTATATCGGAACTTTTACTTGTTAATATTGTACCATCATGGAGCTGAACTGCAATTGCTGGGCAATTCTCATTTGTGCGTAAGCATTGCTTTAATGTAGCTGAGCGTTCTCTCGCAGGCATAACAACTTTCCTATCTTCTTGCTTTAAGTTAAGTTCTTCCATAAGAAGTTTTACCCTATCAAAAGTTTCCTTATTTATGTATCCTTTTCTATATTCACACCCTGTTTTGAAATACCTTCTTATTATCTCTTGCCTAGATGCTTCTTTAATAACATCATCATCAATTATACCAAAACCTACTCTATTAACCCCCATGTCTGTTGGAGATTTATAAACCGCCTCTTCCCCAGTTATCCTTTCTATTATCCGCCTAAGTACAGGGAATGTTTCAATATCACGATTATAATTCACAGATATCTTATTATAGGCATCGAAATGGAATGAATCCAGCATATTGACGTCATTAAGATCTGCTGTAGCAGCCTCATATGCTATGTTTAGAGGATGCTTTAAAGGAATATTCCATACTGGGAATGTTTCAAATTTCGAATAACCCGCTGCTCTACCTTGTTTATGTTCATGGTAAAGCTGACTTAGACAAGTTGCAAGTTTTCCACTTCCAGGTCCTGGTGCTGTTACAACTACAATAGATTTTGTTGTTTCGATATATGGATTTTTGCCATACCCCTCATCACTTACAATTGCGTCCACATCCGTTGGATATCCTTTCGTTGCCCTATGTTTATATACTTTTATGCCCCTACGTTCAAGTTTGTTTATAAAAATTGTGGTTGCTGGTTGACCATCATATCTTGTAATTACAACGCTATTTACATCAAGCTCATATTCACGTAAATCATCAATTAATCTTAAAACATCCACATCATACGTGATGCCAAAATCTCCTCTTATTTTGTTTCTTTCAATATCTCCTGCATATACACAGATAACAACCTCAACTTTTTCCTTTAATTTATGTAATAACTTAATCTTTGCATTTTCATCAAATCCTGGTAAAACTCTTTTAGCATGCAGGTCATTAAAAAGCTTACCACCAAATTCTAAATATAACTTATCATAATTATTAACTCTTTCTAGTATAAATTTTGATTGCTCTTCTAAGTATTTCTTTTGATCAAATCCTATTTTCATTTTTACTCCTCACTAATAACATTATTTTGTATATATTTTATAATAATATTTCCATGAATAAATATGCTTTTACAACTTTATATTATTGCACAATTCCACTTTAAAGTAAACTATACCTGTCCATTTGACATCCTTCACAACTTATAGTAAAATTATTAATTATAAAACATAATAAGACAGTTCTAAACCATCCTGTCTATAAACAAAACTAGGACCTAACTACCATTTTAGGTAGCTTTTTTTATTGAGCGTGAATTACACGTTTTTTATATAAAAAATTATAATATAATAACATTAATATAGTGTAATCAATGAATCAGTATAAGGAAAATAAAATGAATGGTGTTAATCTCCAAATGCAACTTCATAAAATCATTTGGGATCCAAATAAGGGAGGTGTGTAGAATTATGTCAATTGATACTAAATCGATTGAAGAACATATAAAAGGCATTTTAATTGCACTAGGTGATGATCCATCAAGAGAAGGACTTATTGATACTCCAAAGCGCGTAGCTAAAATGTATGAAGAAGTATTTGCCGGAATGCTATATAGCAACTGTGAAATTGCACAAATGTTTAACACAACATTTGTTGATGATTTAGTAGTTGAAGGTGATAACCTTGATATAGTTATAATGAAAGATATTCAAATATTTAGTCATTGTGAACATCATTTAGCATTGATGTACGATATGAAAGTTTCCATTGCATACGTTCCTAATAAAAAAATAATTGGTTTAAGTAAAATCGCAAGAATAGCTGATATGGTAGGACGTAGGCTTCAACTTCAAGAAAGAATAGGAACCGATATAGCAGAGATTATGCAAATAGTAACATCCTCTAGCGACATTGCAGTTATCATCGAAGGTGAACATGCCTGCATGACAACCCGTGGAATAAAAAAGCCAGGTACTAAAACAATGTCTACTACTTTTAGAGGAAGATTTAATACTGACGTAATTTTAAATAACAAACTAATGATGATTTACAATAAATAGGGTACTTTTACTTAATAAATGGAGGCGAACAAATTAGCCATGGGTTATGATTTTGTAATTGAAACGCCTTTAATGTGGATTGATAAAGCCGAGACTTGGAAAATGGCTTATGATTTAGGTGTACTTGATATAGTTAAAGAGGAAACTTTAACTTGTTATAATGGAATAAAAGCTAACGGTTGTGGCGATTGCCCATCATGCAAACTTAGAAAAAAAAGGTATTTACAATTTAAAGAAAAATATATAACCTCTAATAAATAAAATAAACTGTTATTACATTGCTTTGCTTTGTAATAACAGTTTATTTATTATAGAATATATTTCTTCCCAATTATAAACCCTAACTATATTATCATTTAATGGCTTTTTATTATAACCTGTATCTATTAAAAGAACCATAAATCCTGCATTTGATAACTCAACTGCATTATCATAATTATCTTCAACAAACACATTACAATTTAATTCTTTTGCTTTATTAACCTTATGATGGCTACCTAAAACAAATAAATCATCATACGGAATTTGATTATTCTTTAAATATGAATAGGTTAACATAGTAAGCGATTTATCTCTTGCTGTAACAAAATAAATGCTATGAAGCGAACTTAGTCTTTTTATGACACTTTGTGCATCTTCTCTAATTTTCTGGTGCGTGTGAATTTCAATTTTATTTTCTTCATAAAACTTATCATATTCTTCTTGCTTTATTCCCATTACCTCATGGATATAATACTGTGTTATCTCTTGCTCTGTTATATTTTTATTGAAATACTTATTAGTAATATTAAGCCAGAAATAAGCATCAGTTATAGTTCCATCAATATCTATACATATATTTAAATCTTTCATCTTCACGTCCCCTCTCTTATAACTTCATTATATGCTATGAAGATTAAGAATGGGTTAAGTACATATTATGATTTGTTTAACTATTACTGATTTTGTGTTATTACTTAAAATGTGAATATAGCTAAGGTAGTCTATACTGTGCTAAGATATTATATAATAATCCATTACCGAAATTTCTTCAAATCCACAAGATTCATAAAGTGCAAGCGCACTCTTATTTTCAGTAGCAACATCAAGAAAGATATTTTCTACATCTCTTTTCTTTAAGTTGTCTAATGTTGATTTTAAAATTTCTCGTCCATATCCATTCTCTCTATACTTTGGCAGTACACCAAACCCATAAATAAAACCTTCATTACCCACTATTGATATATGTATTTTGCCTATAATTTTACCATCAATCTCCGCCATATAACTAATAAAATTATCATCATCTTGAATAACTGGTTTTTCTATTTGGTCATTAGTTTCTATTCTCTCTGCATCTCCTTTATCCTTATCCTCCTTTTGCGGCTGTCCAAAATAAACGGAAGTCTGCCTATCAATTTCACTTGCATCTTCACTAGTTGCGAGTCTAAGGCTAATTACATATTTATATTTAGCATTTAATATCTTTTTATTTAAGCACATTTTATACTCAGATGAAACATATTCTAATGCATTAGAATTTATAAAAGCTAATCCAGAAATAGATGTGTGATCACATAAGCCTAACACCTCTTGTGGAAATTCCTTTTCCCACTCCTCTTTTGCAATCAAATATAACTTTTGAAAGATTCGTTTTCTTCTGAATTTAGGATGTACCATACCAGTGATTTCAACTGTGTATCCTCCAAAATTAGACAATCCTAAATAACCCGTTAAGATTTCATTTTCATAATACAAAAACTCTGTCATCCTTTTATCTTTAACACAATCTATTGTTATTACCTTTGTCTGATGTTTTTTAAAATCAAGTTCTAATTTTAAATCAGTTTTTTTCTCTCCATAACAAATGGTTTCTAGATTTTTAATTGCTTTGTAATCTTCTTCATTTAATTTCATCTTAATTATAATACTATGATTATTGTGTTCCATAATTCCCCCTAATTTTGCTCATCTTATATTCTGCGACTTCTCCTCTTGTTTCCTTTACTATTTCTATCTCTCGAAATAACTGTGGAGAAATGTCTAAGAGTATGTAAAGCTTCATAAATAAATCCTGTTTTACAAAAGAAAAGTTCATCATCTTTTGTTTTAACAGTTTGCTTAAATGGATAGTCGTTAAGATTCCCTCTATAAAAGAGAAATTGCCTCATAACTTCACAAATATCTGTAGGTGTTATATTATATGATTCGATTGGAGTAATTCCACTTCCTCCTTGCTTTAACGCTTCCATCACAAATTCCGTACATATGTATGTCTTATAAATTGCATGTCTTTTATTAAAAAGAACTCCAATTGCCCCAAGAAAATTGTAATAATATATCTCATCATCATTATATATATCATATATAAAGTTCCTAATCAATTCAAATTTTCTAACGGTTATAGGTATCCGGTATACATTAATTGGAACATCATCCCGAGACCCTATGTTAAGAGTAAACGCACTTTCATGTACAATTCCTCCCACAAAAGGATTACTAACAGAGAATCTACAAAATGAATACATTTGACTTAAATTTTTGTCTAAACTAATTGATGCATGGTTATATTCTTCTTTTAAAAATCTTCTAATTATTTTCCCTGTAGAAGTTGGTGTTCTTGAAATAACAACATATATATAGTTTTCCATTTTATTACTCCTCACCACCTAAAAATAATCAATTAATAAATAAATATTTACGTATCTTAGTCTATAGAATAACCTAAAAGTAATCCTATTGTAAACCTTACTTGATTATTACCATAAATTATTTTACTAAAATATTTATATATCTATCTTTTAGGGTATTCTAATAATATTATTTCCTTATACTTCAATTTTTATGTAATTTATACATATTTTAATCCTTAAAATCAATTAATAATATAATATGTTTTATGATGTATAATATAAATATACAAAACTATAAAAAAAGAGGTTACTACAATGAGAAAAGAATATATAAGTTATATGAACGATTTACCTATAAACATTTCGCTTGAAAATATATTGGACTACCCAATACATTGGCATAATTCTATAGAAATAATTTTTGTTCTTGAAGGCACTATCAATGTACTTATAGAATCGGGGAATTATGAAGTGTACGAGCGAGAAATTGAAATTATAAATTGTGATGAAGCGCACAGAATTCATTCTAAAGAAAACAATAAAGTTCTAATTTTTCATTTAGACCCTGCTTTTTTCGAAAAATATTATGATGACATGAAAAATATTTATTTTTATACAAATTCCAGTGAAGAAGGTGCACAGCGAGAAGAAAAGTATGATATTTTACGAAGATACTTATCTATTTTAGCCTGTGAAGTAATACAGAAAAATGAAAATTTTGATGACCAAATAGATTCAATTTTGGTGAAGCTATTATTTCATTTAATAAACAACTTTCACTATCTTAATTATGATGATAAGAAACCACAGGAAAACCAAATTCAATTTCAAAGATACCATAGGATTATAACATATATATATAACAACTATATGAATAAAATTAGTTTACAAGATATAGCAAACCAGGAATATTTAAGTTCTTATTATTTGTCTCATCAAATAAAGGATATGGCTGGAACAAGTTTCAAGGAGCTTGTAAACAATGTGCGCGTTGATAAATCTATCAAATTACTACTTGATACTGATAAAACTATATTAGAAATTTCTTTAGATGTTGGTTTTTCTCATACTAGATATTATAATAAAAGCTTTAAAGATTATAATAACATAACTCCACTACAATTTCGAAAAAAATATTCTATAGTTGATGATATATATGAAAGCTCTAAAAAAAAGGAGTCTTATGATTTATCTCAAACACTCCAGTATTTATCTTCTTATTTAGAAGACTATGATAGATTCAACTATACAAACAAGATTATAAAACTTCAAACAGATTTCTCACTTACCAGTTCAGAATTAAAACATAAATGGAAAGAAAACATAAATTTAGGTCAAGCAAAGGAACTTATTAAAGCACGTGAACAGGGATATCTGAGGACACTTCAAAATAATATAGGATTTGAAAATGGTATAGTCCAAAATTTATTTGGGAAAGAAATGAAAATATATTTCAATGAAAATGTAATGTTTCTAAATTGGAATGAAGTTGAAAAACTTTTAGAATTTTTAATGGATATATCCCTTGTTCCATTAATAATATTAAACCAAATTTTTGAAGACAAAAATTCTTTTATAAAACTTTTAGAAAGTTTTATACTGTATTTTGCAGACATATATGGATTTGAAGTAATTAGACTCTGGAAATTTCAGGCTTCAAGTGATTTATCTATTGAATATATAAATATTTGCCTTGAAATTTTTCAAAAATATAAATTACAAAATTTAATCAAGACCCCTTTTAATGTTTCACCTGCAATAAACACTATTTACGATTCTTCCTATATGCTACCCTATATTATCCATAATTTTATTAATAATTCTAGTGGTTTGCATGCTCTAAAAGCTTTTGACACCGTAGAGGAAACCTCAATTTTAAATAACGAATTATTTTTTGGATCACCTGGTCTTCTTACTTTAGATGGAATAAAAAAAGCTTCCTACTATGCTTATTATTTATTATCAAAACTAGGAAATGAGGTTATAGACCAGGGAGATGGATATATTATCACAAGGCAAGATAAAGATATTCAGGTCTTACTTTACAGTTATAGTGATGAACTTAATTCACTAATAAAGCTTGAAGATTTGTATAAAGGTAAAGGTAGCAAAAATATTACTGAAAGAAAAATATCTTTATCTATCAAAAATTTATTTCATGACTATAAGGTTATTAAATATGAAATTGGTGAGAAAATTGGCTCAGCCTACGATATATGGTTAAGAATGGGCAAACCAAAACGACTTGGTTATGACGAGTGGAAAATCCTAACTAAGATTTCTGCTCCTAACGTCTCTTTATCTTATGCAAAAAAAACTGCTGTTTATAATAACATAATAAAAATAGAAGGCTATGGCTCAACACTAATAGTTCTTCAAGAAGTACAAAAGCACCTGTTTTAGGGTGCTTTTGTGTTATTTAAAGATAAATCAAACTCATGCATTAGCAACTTTGTACCTTTTATATAGCAATTGTGGGAATGTTAATCTACCCATAATAGCGTAAACTAATATAGTAGAAACAATATTTTTAAGGAGAAGTGGATTTCATGACAATGACTAGCGTGGCAGAAAGTAATAAAATCTTTGGTGAAGAGAAGATTGGGAAACTACTATTAAAATTTTCAGTACCTGCAATAATTTCTTTAATGGTAGCTGAAATGTATAACATGGTAGATTCTATGTTTTTAGGCCAAACCATAGGAGCTAATGCCATCGGTGCTTTAACAATAGCATTTCCAATTCAGAGACTTTTTTTTGCAATAAGTATGCTTATTGCTATAGGAGCATGTACTTCTGTTTCAAGAAGTTGTGGCGATAAAGATTATGACAATTTAAAAATTATTATACCAAATGCTATAGCTTTAATGTTTATAATAGTATCTATAATGGGTTTTGGTATTTATATTTTTCAAAATAAAATTTTAATAAGTTTAGGTGCATCAAAAAATACATTCCCTCTAGCAAAAGAATATGTAAATATAATATTAATAGGTGTTTTGTTCCAATCCTTTACTATAATATCCTCTTATATCATCACTTCTTTTGGAAATACCAAAATAGTTCTATTAAGCACTTCTATTGGGGCAATCTGTAATGTAATTATAGATTATGTTCTAATAAATGTATTATCATATGGAGTAAAAGGGGCCGCTATAGCTACCGTTTCATCTCAAATAATAGCTTTTATATATGTTTTCTTTGTATTTATAAAATTAAAAAACGACTTAAAGTTTTCATTTAAATTAAATCTTAATAAAGCAGTATCAATAGGAATAATATATGTTGGATTTTCAACTTTTATAATAGAGATATCAGATGCAGTTGTAGCTGCTATATTAAACAATCTACTATTCTCCTATGGCGGAGATGCGGCCATTGTAACAATAGGTTTAACTACAAGAGTTTCTATGTTTTTGTTTATGACAATCATGGGTATAAGCTCAGCTATGCAACCTATAGCCGCCTATAATTATGCTGCTGGTAATTACACAAGGCTAAAGGAAGTTGTTAAAAAATCTATTATCGCGGTGTCTGCAAGTTCAACTTTATTATGGTTATTGTTTATGATTTTTTCAAAACAACTTATTGGTTTGTTTATAAATGATAGTGCTATTATAGATGAAACCACAAGCGCTTTTAGAATGGTTATATCTGTATTCCCTTGCATTGGAGTATATTATTTAGCAATTTCCTATTGCCAGGCTATAAATAGAGTTAAAACTTCTTTCAAATTGTCTATATTTAGGCAAATAATAATATTTATTCCACTAGTATATTCATTCGTAATTGGTTTAGACATGGGTGTGCTTGGGGCATGGATTGCTTACCCCGTATCAGACATGATATCCTTCATCACTGCCGCTGTATTCATTAAATATACCTATATTTCTTTAGAAATACTAGAGAGGCATCAAACCTTTAAGAAAAACAAAGCTAAACTAAAACTTGCAAATGTAGCCATATAAGATATAGCTATTTAAATCAAATTTAAATTCTCCCTCAAAAAGGTCGATGTTTAAATAACATCGACCTTTTTGAGGAATTTAAAATAGCTATCATAAGCATACCCGAACTTAGAAAAGTTACCTATGCCTGCTTTATCTCCCCTTCTTTTATCATATTTATATCTCCATAAAAGTGTAACTTATCATCCATAACAATAATTCCATCTCCATCGTTACATGTATAAATTGTGTTACCTGTACTACTTGAGTATTCCTTTAAATCATTTAGATAATGACTGTGCTTATTCCAATGCGGCATAAAATCAAAATCAACTAAATCTAAAGATGATAAATTTGATAATCCAATTATATCCTCACACCCAAATTTTGCAGCCGATATATCTTTCGACATCATTATCGCCCCTGCGCATAATCCTATTACGCAACCACCATTTTTAATATACCTTCTAATCCTAGTTATTAAATATCTTTTCTTTAGGTTGTTTAAAAAATAATATGTGTTCCCACCGGATAAATATATTACATCTGATTTAAATATTTTTTCTATTTTATTTAAATCACAAAAATCATCTATATCAAAATAATTATACTTAAAATCTCCGTATTCATTTAACTCCGTTTTTGCTAATTCAAAGTGTTTTAATTTTTTATCTGTCATTGATGGTATATAACTTAAAGTATATTCTTTGCCAAAGAATATTTCTTTCATCTTCATTTTTAAATTTATATTGTTTTTTTGTGTAAACCCACTGAGCAAAACTAACGCTCCCATATAACTCTCTCCTCACTTCTATTTTATATATTATATCACAATATTGTAAACCTATACATATTTATATGTTTATTATTTTAATGTTAACATTTGATAATCATATAAATCTTTATTTCCCCCACAATTTTTTCCTGGTAATATTCATTCTATTCAATTAACACGATTTTGATACTATATTTTATTTACACATACTCCTATTGTAAAATTCATATATACTTTTAATATTAAATATCTGCTTTTTAATGTTTTCTAATATATCACTATTACAATAGACCACGTTGACATTCCTAATAATACATGTATAATTAGAGTTAAATGTAATGCAAGATAAAAGAAGTATGAATATGTCTTTTCATCAACTTAGATGGACCTCGAAAGTTTACCTTTCATCTTATTATATTATAGGATGAAAGGTTTTTTATTTTTATACAAACTATGTCATAAGCGGTCAGCTTATCACCTAAGCTGCTCTGCTTTTATAAGAAAGGATGATTAAAATGGATTATTTAAAACTAGCAGATTTATTATTACCTGCCATACATGAAACACCAGAACACTATAGAACACTTTATCCAAAACGAAATCTTAAACCTAACGCTATGGTTACAAGATATGCTCCAAGCCCTACCGGCTTTCAACATCTTGGTGGTGTATTTGCTGCTCTTATATCCGAGAGATTAGCTCATCAAAGTAATGGAATATTTTATTTTAGAGTAGAGGATACCGACAAGAAAAGAGAAGTAGCTGGCGCAATTGAAGATAGCACAAACACCCTTCATGATTTTGGAATTAATTTTGATGAGGGAGTTGTAGATTCTACTCATGAGAAAGGTGCATATGGCCCATATAAGCAAAGTGACAGAATCAGTATATATCATGCTTTTGTAAAATCTTTAATAAAAAGAGGTTTAGCTTATCCTTGTTTTTGCACTGAAGAAGATCTAGACAATACACGTAAAATTCAACAAGATGCTAAAATAAATACAGGATATCATGGTAAATGGGCTGTTCACAGAAATGCAAGTTTTGAAGAAATTACAAATGAATTATCAAAAGGGACTCCTTTTGTTATAAGACTTAGAGCACCTGAAAATACTGATAAAAGAGTAATTTGTAATGATTTAATTAAAGGGACCATAAGTATGCCAGAAAATGATCAAGATATTGTAATCCTTAAGACTAATGGAATTCCAACTTATCATTTTGCTCATGCTGTAGATGATTATTTGATGGGAACAACCCATGTAATACGTGGCGAAGAATGGCTTTCATCTCTTCCTATACATTTACAATTGTTTGAGATGTTAGGATTTACACCTCCAGAATATGCTCATATACCTACAATAATGAAAATGGATGGAACTTCAAAACGTAAGCTTAGTAAAAGAAAAGACCCTGAGATTTCTGTCGATTTCTATAAATCACAAGGATATCCTTTTATGTCTGTAACTGAGTATCTTATAAATTTGGTTAACTCTGATTTTCAAGAATGGAGAACTCAGAACGCTGATGCTAATTGCACAAGCTTTAACATTACCTTTGAAAACATGAGCAAAAGTGGAGCTTTATTTGATATTTTAAAACTTAACGATATAAGCAAAAATGTTATAGCTACCATGGACTCATCAACTGTTTATGATCTCTATCTTGCTTGGGCTAAAAAATATAATACTACAATGGCAACATTGCTTATATCTAATGAAGATTATTCTAAAAAAATATTTAACATTGAAAGAGAAAATGATAAACCTAGAAAAGATTTCGTGAAATGGTTAGATGTAGCTGAGCATATTGAATATTTCTTTGATGATTTTTATAATCGTAGCATTAATGCTGGCACTAATTTCCCTGAACATATACCAATGGATGATGTTAACATTGTACTTGCCAGCTACATAGATGTATATGATTACTCTCATGATAATGACACTTGGTTTGGTGTTCTTAAAGAACTTTCTGGAAAACTTGGATATGCAAAAAATGCAAAAACTTATAAAAAGAACCCCGATTTATATAAAGGTATACTTTCTGATGTTGCAACAATTGTAAGAGTTGCTTTAACTAACAAGGTACAAACCCAAGATTTACATGAAGTAATGCAAGTTATGGGCAATGAACGCGTTATCTACAGATTAAGTCAAAAGTTCGTTTAATATATAAAGTAAAGAAGGAAACCATATTATTTGGTTTCCTTCTTTACTTTATAACATTTATTTATGAGCTATACCTCAAATGCGTCCACTGCCTTTGTAAGCTTTACAGCAAGGTTCTTTAGATCTTGTGTATGTGCTACAATTTGGTCTATACTTGCTAGTTGCTGCTCAGTTGTGGCTGCAACCTGCTGAGTTGCAGCTGAGTTCTCCTCAGTTGATGCTGAAAGTGTTTCTAATATAACAATTATATCATTCTTCTCATTTTCCATTTTTGAGCAAAGTCTTTCCACTATCTTCAAGTTCTTTTTTTGCAACAACATAGCTCAATAATAACTCTCTTTATTATCGACAGTTTACGACATTTACTTAATAGTATTTTAAAATATATTTTAAAACTTAAACTTATCTATAAGAGTTTTTAGATTACTTGAGTCATCACTTAAGTTTTCTGCAAGTGAAAATATTTCAGCGCTAACACTTACTTGACTTTCTAGAGATGCTGTAACCTCCTCTGTCGACGCTGTATTCTTTTGTGATACATTAGAGATATTATTTACACTTTCATTTAAAACATCTTTATCCCTATCTATTATTTCTATAGACTTCTTTGTATTACCCATAGAAATTAATATATTTTCTGTTGATTGCTGTATTATACTAAATGCTTTAACTGTTTGACTCACTTGTTCTAATTCCTTATTAAAAAGAACTTGTGCACTAGAAGAAATGTTAATTGATTTTTTTATAGACATATTTACATTATCGATAATACTTTTTATTTTTAGTGCAGAATCCCTTGATTCCTCCGCAAGTTTTCTTATTTCATTGGCAACTACTGAAAATCCTCTTCCAGCTTGTCCTGCCCTTGCCGCTTCTATAGAAGCATTTAATGCTAGTAAATTGGTTTGCTGTGTAATATTATTAATTTTGTCGAGTATTCCTATTATATCTTTTGTGTTATTACTTAAGTCATTAATTGTATCCGTTACCATTCCCATAGCCTTTGAATTATTATTTGAGGTTTCGCTTAAGGTATTAATAGCAACACTATTTTCATTCATAATATCTACAGATTTACTTGTAGCTTTATTTACATCATTTAAACTACCTACTGCATTATTAATCTCAGAGTTGAAGTTGTATGAAATTTCTACACACCTTATAGCTTCTTGTGTTTGACTTGTAGATCCAGCTGCAATTTCTCCTGCAGCTGCACTAATAGACTCAGAAGACATATTTAGATCTTCACATATACTTAGTAACTTCTTAGCTGAATCGTTCGTTTTGTCAGTAATTCTAGATGTTGTTAAAATCATATCTTTTAAATTTAATACCATTTTATTAAAATATGTACTTAATTCATTAATTTCTAATATGCTATATTTCTTTGACTCTACTAAAAAACTACCTCTAGATAAAGTCTTAGTAAGTTCTATAATATCATTTATAGGTTTTGTAATCTGAAGAGTAGTGAAAAACGAGATAATACAAGATAATATTATACATACAGCCATTATTATTAATATAAATACCCCGATACTAGTTGCTGTTGAATAAAGCTCATTATGAGGCACTACAGCGATAAACTTCCATTCAGTTTTGTCTGATGTTGAAAATACACCAAACATATTTTTATTCTTTTCCTTGTAAGTAAAAGTTCCCTCTTTAGCATTTTTTATTATAGATAAATATGTTTCATTTGCTTTTTTACCTATTTGCTCAGAGTTCTTACTTGTTATTATATCTCCATCTTTATTTACAATAAACATATAACCGTTTTCACCGATTTTAGTATTTTTTAATGTAGATGAGAAAACATCAATGTTTATATCAATTCTCATCACTCCACATTGCTTGCCTGTAGCAATGTCCTTTAAAAGTCGTACTTGACTAATAATCATCTCGCTGCCAGGATTAAGCTTGTCTATGTATGGTTTAGTCCATAACGCTCTGCCATTAAGCTTTAATGCGTCCTTATACCATACTTCATCTTTTATACTTTCGACTTGCTCCTGCGTAATATTGCCGGACACAGATGAACCTGATAATCCTTTATCATTAAGTACACTGATGTTTTTAATAATATTTTGCGAACCATTTGAATTTAAAGATTGAAGATAAGCAGAAATATCATTTTTTACTATAAATCCATCATATTCATCTTTGGCAGGTGTTGTAAATAAGCTAGTAAACTTAGAATTAGATACTATCTGCATTGAAATATCTTCTACATTTTTATTTACGAGTTCAATATAATTTTTGTTCTGATTTAAGATTTGATTAGTTGATTGTTTAAACTCCTGTGTTACTTTGTTCTTCGTTATAAAAAATGTTACAAGTCCTAATAGCAGCAATGAGAAAAAAACTATTGCTGTGGTAGTCGAAACTAACTTTCTTAATAAACTATTTTTTACAAATAATTGCTTTGTTATACCTGCGTTAGTTTTTTTCGTTTTTATTTTACTCTTGATTTTAATTTTACTTTTGATTTTTTCTTTCATACTAAAATCCCCCCTATAACTAATAATTATAGTATGTATAATAGCAATTAATCCATTGTTTAAGCCCACAATTTTTTAAGATAATATCTGTAAGTTTATACAAATATTATAAAAATAACTATAATTTTATTCAATTTTATCATTTTATATTTAAATACTTTCTAGTTTCCTCTTCAGCGCTGGCATATGCTGTGCTCATTTTATATCTAAACTCATCTTCACTAGTGCAAAAGTCCGGAATACCCAATGTTTTTATAACCCCATGTTTAACTTCAGGTGTTACATAAGAAAATGTCATACTCTGCAGCTTATCGTCTATCCTATTAAAATTTTCGAATTCTTTTCTTAAATCTTCAATAGTTTTTCTTGATCTGCGGTGTATCTTTGCTTTTCTTTTAATTATATCTCCATCATTTCCACTTCTTAAAGTTCTAAGAGCCTTTAAAAATTGCTGCTTATCCATTCCTCTTAATTTAAAAATTACAAAAGGATCTTTATCAAATTCCTGGCCAAGCATATAATGAACTGCAGCGATGTGTTTGCATGGATTTGCAGTATCCTCACAAGAACAGTGCGTTATTAAATGTATTTGTTTTTTTGGAAAAAGAGAAACTTTGG
This sequence comes from Clostridium sp., assembly GCF_050717545.1. Classification (GTDB taxonomy): domain Bacteria; phylum Bacillota; class Clostridia; order Clostridiales; family Clostridiaceae; genus Clostridium_AD. Next base: position 154,193 of record NZ_JBOITN010000024.1, on the reverse strand, counting down.
CCTCTTTAAAAGCTTCCTCTATATTTTCAGGCATTTCTCCATTTAGAAGTTTTGCACAAAATATAGCTTTACGAGACATAATATTCATTATTTTTTCCCACTGAAGTGGTGTAAACGCATCAAGCTCCATATTTACTGTATATGGTTCAAATCCTCTTCCCTGAACCTCTGCATTAATTTCTCCCTTTAAAACTTCCATGTTAAGGACATTACCGGCCCTTGCATATTCTCGTCCTTTATCAACTCTAGAACTTATAGTAAAACTTGAAATCGCATTATTCCATTTCTTAGACCACCAATTGCTACCAAATTCATTTCTTATTCTACCAGTCACTAATTTACACCTCCTTACCTCTATCTAATTACAGATTACAATCATTAAAACATCTCCTGCGAAGCTGCAACAGCTCCGCAGGAGATGTATTAACGACTTTCTACTTCTTATAACTTTATATCATTTTTATCATTGATTTCATGCTCTATTGTAAATAGTTCTCTAAGTTCTTTATTACTCATCTCTGATATCCAATTTTCATTTGTTGAAACTACGCTTTGAGCAAGAGCCTGTTTTCGTTCTAGCATTTCATCAATTTTTTCCTCAAGTGTTCCCATGCATATGAATTTATGAACATGAACATTCTTAAGTTGACCTATTCTAAATGCTCTATCTGTTGCTTGGTTTTCTACAGCAGGGTTCCACCATCTATCAAAATGAAAAACATGATTAGCTTTTGTTAGGTTTAGACCAAGTCCCCCAGCCTTTAATGATAATATAAATACCATAGGTTCATTACCTTCCCCTTGGAAAATATCAATTAGCTCTTCCCTTTTCTTTCTGCTAGTCCCTCCATGCAAAAATAACGTTCTTACTCCTAATTTTTTCTCAATTTCTGATTCCAAAATATGTCCCATTTCGGCAAACTGTGTAAATACTAATGACCTATCCCCTTCTTCTACAACAACTTCTAACATTTCTAGAAGCCTCTCAAGTTTTCCAGAACGGCCTTCAATATCACCATTATCCTTTAAAAATTGCACAGGATGATTACAAATTTGCTTAAACTTTGTTAATGAGGAAATAATAAGTCCTCTTCTTCTAATACCTTCAGAATCATCTATTTTATTTAAACAATCTTTTACCACTGCTTGGTATAATGTAGCCTGTTCCTTTGTTAACGATGCATATTCCTTAGTTTCTATTTTTTCTGGTAAATCTTTAATAATATTTTTATCAGTTTTTAACCTTCGTAATACAAACGGTGAAATTATTTTTTTTAGCTTATTACTTTTTGTAGGATCTCCATCCCGCTCTATTGGAATTGCAAATTCACTCCTAAAGGTAGCCCATTTGTACAAATACCCCTTATTTAAAAAATCCATAATAGACCATAAATCAGAAAGTCTATTTTCAACTGGTGTCCCTGTTAATGCAACCTTATATTCAGCTTTAAGAGTTTTTATATATTGAGTTTGTTTTGATGCACTATTTTTGATGTTCTGGGCCTCATCCAATATAATGCCTGCCCATTCTTCCTTTTGAAACAAATCCTTGTCTCTTACTATTAGAGCATAGGTTGTAATAACTACTTCATTTTTATGTATTTCTTCGCTAAAATTTTCATAACTCCACCTGCTATTTCCATGATGAATTGCAGCTTTAAGATTAGGCGCAAATTTTCCAATTTCCTTTTCCCAGTTGCCAACAACTGAAGTAGGACATATTATTAAAGTAGGTTTATCTGTTAGCTTCTTCTCACGCTCGTAGAGCATAAGACATATACTTTGCACTGTTTTCCCAAGCCCCATATCATCAGCAAGACAAGCACCTATACCGTGATTTCTAAGAAACGTTAGCCATGAAAACCCTCTTTTTTGATATTCACGAAGAGTACCTCTAAACCCTGATGGAATACCAACCTGTTCTATATTGTTTAAATTAAATAATTTTTCAAAAAAATGACCCACTGCTTCTTGATTATCTATATTATCAACACTGATTCCAGGTATTATTTCCTCATCACTTAAGTTAAGCCTTAATAATTCTCCAACTGGAATCTTTCCATTTAGACCCTTATTCATTTTCATCTTCGAAAGTGTTTTAATCTGATGTATATCAACTTGAACCCACTGACCTCTTAATTGAATAAATGGTACCTTTAAATTTGAAATTTTTTCAAATTCTTTCTCACTTATCTCGTTACCATTTAATGCAAGCTTCCAATCATATTCAAGAATAGTATCCATGTTAAATGTACTCTTTGCCGCTGAATTAGTATTTGTAATTCGATTTTTATCCTTTAGTTTAACAGAAAGTCTTGAAGGTTTTTTCCACCATGCTGGAGCAATAATTCCAAATCCTTTTTCATTTAAAAAATAAGCAGCTTCTCTTAAAAATGAATAAGCCTCTTCAGTAGATAGCTTGCATTCTACAGGCACCGCATCATACAAACTTCTCTCAATAGGAATGAATACCTTTGCCGCAACTGCTAAATCTTCGAGTAGTCGTTCTTGAGGATTATTAAATTTCTTATTCAAATAGGTTATAGTGTCCACTGACTCTTCGAATATCATTTTTGCTGGCAGCATAAGACTAGGATCATCCTTTGCTTGAAGCAAATACTCAAGTGTCCACTCATCACCCCGGTTAGGTGGATTCACCTTGAAACATGTACGGAATTTAAATTTATTATTCTTTATTTTTATAGGTTCTATCCATTTTTTATACTCATTTAGCATTTTAATTTGATCACTTGTCTCTATTGGAATCTCAGGCAACCTTGAAAAAAGAGAATGCATCCAAGTACTACTTAAATTAGTAACATCGTACCCTAAGTATTCATTGCCCTTATTTATATCAATACAACTACTTCTTACCATACTATCAATCATAGAATCCATAAAACTACTTACTAATTTAGCACTGTTTGTATATTTGAATTCTTCATTTTCTAAGTGAAAATATGATTTACAAGTCGTAGGCATATTACTACATAGAACCTTTTTTTTATCAACATACTCAGGATCACTAGTATGCCATCTCCACTGAGAATTCACTTTATTGTGAACTCTGTCAATTGTTAATGAAGGCAAATATTTATGTTTTATTATTAATTCCGCAGTAAATTTAGCCACTGTAATCCAATACTTTAACTCTCCTGATAATTCTATTTGATCTAGGTTATTTTTCTCTATATTTAGAACCATATCAAATGCATCTAAATTATTAAAGATAATCCCTCTAATTTCTCTTTTAAGAAGGTCTTTAGATTCAAAATCATATTTGTATTTCCCATATTTCATTTCTTTTGCTGAGTTATTTATTTTGTCATGCAATTCTATAATTGAAGCCATATTTTCATATAGTGGAAGTGCATTTTTAGGTTTCCTACCTCTTCTTACACATTTAGTTTCTCCACCCTCTCCCCACAATATAAATGTGTGCAAGCCTTGCGTAGTTTCTATCCATCCGCCATTTAATATCAATTTTACTTCACCCTCTAATAATGATGTTTTCATTTTACTCATACTATACAGTTTACCATATAAAGCTAAACTATTTCACTTTTATATTTTATTTTATTATCTTAAATTTCGACTTTCCATATAAATCTTTTTTATATTATTAATTGTTAAGTTATATTAGTTCTGTTCGAGATATATAGTATATATTTTTTTATAAATTACTATGCTCATATCTATTTGAAAGAAGGGGAAAATATGAATAATAACATACTGTTAGAATCTGGAACTGGCGAGGTTGAAATCTTAGAGTTTATTATAAATAATAAATTTTATGCAATTAATATTATAAAAGTCAAAGAGGTTATATATGCGGATAATTTAACAAAACTTCCCGAGTCACATCCTGCTATAGCCGGACTTACCTTATATAGGGACAAAATAATAACCTTAGTAGATTTAAAATATGTCTTAGAGAAAGAACATAAAAATAAAATCAAATCAACAATTATTCTTTGTGAATTCAATAAAATTGAAGTAGCTTTCAGTATTGATACCATTGTAGGTGTCCACCGAATTAAATGGGAACAGATTACTAAACCTGATGACATAACTATTAATTCACTAGTTATAGGTAATATCGTTTTAGGTAGTAAAATAATATTAATGTTAGATTTCGAAAAAATAGTTACTGACATTAGTCCTTCTACAGGAATTAGCACTGATAAAATAGTCGATATAGCCTATAAAGATAGATCGAATATAAAACTTGTTTTAGCTGATGATTCCCCCTTAATCAGAATGTTATTAAAAGATACTCTAACTAAAGCTGGCTTTAACGATTTAAAAATATTTGATAATGGAAAACAAGTTTTGGATTATTTACTTGATTTAGTTGAGATCAAAAACAAAAACTTCATGGAAGATATACACGTACTTATAACTGATATTGAAATGCCACAAATGGATGGTCATACTTTGACAAGAAAGATTAAAGAGCATAACATTCTTAAAAAATTACCTGTTATTCTATTTTCATCATTGATTACAAATGATTTAAAACATAAAGGAGATTCTGTTGGTGCAGATGCTCAGCTGAGTAAACCCGAAATTGGAGAACTTGTAACTTGCATTGATGGATTTGTGCAAGGTTAATTTATCCTATATTAGAAATAAGAATTACGCAGGTTTAATTCATATTAATATTTAAAATTAATTTCAAGGTTACTATTTAGATATTTTCTAAAGTGAATTTCTAAATAGTAATTTTTTAAGTTATACTGCGAATTATGGCATTTCAGTAAACTAATCACACCTAATCTAAACTCACAAGGCTATTCTATGATATTTAAATATATATGACAATTGCTATATTAACTTAATTGGAATATTATTATAGGTAAGCGTTTTATAAAAAAATATGAAAAAGAGGTGATAATTATTAATGCTTTTATAAGTTTAGGTACAGCTCTAATTGTAGGTATAATATTTGGTAAACTAATAAATAAATTTAAAATACCATCCGTTGCAGGTTACATAATTGCAGGATTAGTTCTTGGAGTTTCTGGATTTAAGCTTGTTGATATAGCGATGTTAAACAAGCTATCATTTATTAGTGACTTTGCATTAGGAATCATTGCTTTTAATATTGGAAGTGAACTTGAATTATCAGTTATAAAAAAACTTGGTAAGTCCATTTTTGTAATTGCGGCATGTGAAGCGTTGGGAGCTTTTGCATTAGTTACAATTGCAATGTATGTTCTAACAGGTGATATAGCTATTGCTTTAATACTTGGTGCTGTAGCATCTGCAACTGCACCAGCTGCAACTGTTATGGTTTTAAAAGAATGTAAAGCTAAGGGCCCATTAACCAGTACTCTGCTTGGAGTCGTAGCTGTTGATGATGCAATATGTCTTATGATATATTCAATTGCATCTTCCATAGCAAAGGTATTTATAAAGCATCAACAAATAACAATAAATAAAGTTCTTATATTTCCAATAGCAGAAATAGTCTTATCACTTGTTCTAGGCTGTATTTTAGGAATAATTCTATGTTATTTACTTGATAAGTGTGGTACTAAAGAAGAAGTTCTTGGTTTTACTACAGGTATAATTTTACTATTAATTGGTGCATGTACAGTGTTTAGTTTATCTTCATTACTTGCTTCTATGACCATGGGTTGCATAGTTGCGAACGTATCATCCAACAGCAAAAAAGCATTTTCAGGCTTAGAGACTTTCTCTCCACCTATTATTGCTGCTTTCTTTATATTAGCGGGGTGCAGATTAGATATTTCTTTATTACCACAAATAGGTGTAACAGGTGTTTGCTATTTTCTATTTAGAATGATTGGTAAAATATCTGGAGCAACTTTAGGTGCTACGATATCAAAATCACCTGAAACTGTTAAGAAGTACATAGGGTTTGGATTACTTTCACAAGTCGGTGTTGCTATTGGACTAGCTATCACTGTTAGCAAGGAATTTAGCGGAACAAAGCTAGGTTCTTTAGTAATAACAATACTTTTAGCTACCACAATAGTTACAGAATTAATTGGACCAATACTAACTAAAAGTGCTATAATAAAAGCTAAGGAAGCTAATATTTAACAAAGGGGAGATAACTTATGTATGCTGTATTTATAATCTTAAGTAATGTTAATGAATTAGATGATATTTCTAAAGTGTTTTATGAAAATGGGTGTGGTGCTACTACTATAGATAGTTGCGGAATTGGAAAAGTACTACTTAGAAATAATATTGACATTCCAATATTTGCTGGTATAAGAAACCTTGTTGAAGGAACCAAGCCATATAATAAAACAATAATAAGCGTAATAAAAAAAGAAAATAAAATGAGAACTATTGTAGATAAAATAAATAAAGATTTTTTAGCTACTCCCGATTCTGGAGTTATGTTTGTAATGCCAGTTTTAGAATGTTATGGTTTAAGAAATGATGAATATGAAAACATATTAGAATCTAAAAAAATACTATAATATTATACTTTGTAACCACATAATTTAAAGTAATATAATAAAAGCTATTGAATGCGTTTACGCATTCAATAGCTTTTATTATATTACTACATCGATTATTTCATCTCCATAGTTATTTAAACTTTCTTCAAAACATTCGATAGTGCCTCTATATATTGCTCTATTGAAATAATCATTATTATATAAATTAAAGTCACATATAGAATATCCTATAAGATTTTGTACAATATATATAAGTTGCTTGCCATACAATTCCATACAACCCTTTGGATTAACACCTGGCCATGCATTACAACTTACTACTGTTCTTTGATTGAGTGTACTTAAAGACTTCGGTACATCGCTATATCCATTATCATTAGGATAGATAACAATTTTATCAAGTGTTCCGTGTGGTATTCCTTCTAACGCTTTTACCTGAACAGGATAAATATCTGTCAAATACGGGTCTGATGTTAAATCTAAAATTATGGAATGTTTTTTTAGATGCCCTAATAATTCGTTGCTTACTATATAATTAGATGCATCATCTCTAGTTGTTGCATCTACTAAAATATCCGTCTTTTTAAAAATTTTTATCATTTGATTTTTATCTCCGGTTATATTTCTTGGTAACATATTAACAAGTACACCTTTAGTTTTCTCTAAAAGTTTATATTCATTTTCTTTATTATACCCATATTTTCCTGCTTGTCGTGCTGCAGTTAACCCAACCCGTCCCATTCCCATTATGGTGACAACTATAGGTTTTCTTTCCTGGGTACTTATACTTTTATAATTCTTAGCAAGCTCAGTAAATGCTGCATTAATTCCATTTCCAGAAGTTCCGTCATAATCTACAACAATTCTCTCAAAAAAATCATTTCTAATAGAATCCATTGAAATGCCTAATATTCCTTTTTCCTTTAGCTTGTCTACTCTTGTAGCTCTAGTTGGATAATGAAGCATACTTAATAAAATACTTCCTTTTTTCATATACTCAATTTCCTCAAACTCTGGCGAGCGTAAAACTAAAACTATGTCTTTTTCATAACATTCTTTATTAGATACGAATTGCATTTTACTATTTTCATTCAAATAATCTTCTTGTGTGTATCCCATTGCTGAACCATATCCTTGTTCAACAAATATTTGCACTTTATCATTTCTTAGCATATTAAAAAATGACGGTAAAAAATCTCTTTTTTCATTTTTTTCTTTGTGCATTCTTGGAAAACCTATAGTTTTCATTAATATCATCCCCCTCTTACTGTCACAAATGACAACAAGTATAAATTGTTATCATTTATCCTATTCCTTTGACTTAAAACACATTTGTTAATTTTCGAAATTAATAAACTAATTATTTCTATTTTTAAATTATATAAGACAAGGTGTAATAATAAAATACCATTTGAAGTGTTTTAAGTTTAAAAGTATTTATGATTAAATCATCACCTGATGTGCTACTAGTTAAAACGTATTGTAAGACTGATTATAACTGACTTTTTGACAAGTAACAATTCCGCACGTATAATTAAGTTGTTGCTTGTTATAATTCAATTATACAATGCAAATTATAAATTTGCAATGATATCTTAGAGGGGTGTGTTTATTTATGAAATATTTTTTAGATGAGTATATAAAAAAACCAGATTTCGATTTAATTTTAACTATAGATTGTGAGGGATACAATTTTGATAATAACTTAAAAAATAATGTATTAAATTTAGAAAAACTATTGAAATTAAATTCTAAAAACAATATATATACACTTTTATTTATAACTCCATTTTTCGCCGAAATGATGAATAATCTGAATCTAATCAAGAAAATTAAAGATGATTATAAAGTCATATTTGGTCTCCACATTCATCCAAACAATTTGCCAGAAGATATAAAAAAGTTTTGTCCATTTATAAAAGAAGATGAGAATTTAATATCTTACTATTCTTATAGTGAGCAAACTATAATTATTAGACATTGTTATGACTATATTGAGAATTTAGGAATTGGTCCTATTGAAGCTTTTCGTGGTGGTTATTTTTCAATAGACGATAACACAGTAAAAGTATTAAAAGAATTAACAACCGTAAAATATGAATCCCACAACACTTACAGATCTGAATATAAACTAACAAAAAAAATATTAACCCCAATACCTGTATATGCACAAAATGAAAATAATGAATTAAGACTCGAATACTATTCAACTCAAAAACTTTCAGAAATATTTAAACAAGGACTTACTGAGAATAAAAAACTATTTGCTATAACTCATAGTTATTTATTAGATCCATTAGATAAACACTACAAACGTGATAATATAGATAAAAGCATTTTTGAAAGAATGGAGGTTTTAATAGATATTAAAAATAGACAAAAATCTAATGTAAATTAACTTTACCAATTGCAAATAAATTTAACATTAATTAATTTTTATTTTTTTTCACAAATTGAGTATTTTTTTGCACATTAATACTCATACTACTTTTATACTATTAAGAACTTAAGGAGGAATTTAAAATGCAAAAAAATGCAAAACAACACGTTCAAGACGCCTGTGAAAAACTTCAAAATTCAAGTACTTGTTTAACTGATGCGGTGAATTCAGTAGAAAAGGCAGAAAATAAACAACAAATTCAGAACACCCTTAATCAGGTTCAGTCTGCATTGCAAGCAGCTAATTCTACACTTTCTAATTACAAAGAGTAATAAATAATTTAAATATTATGTTTTTAAAAGGGGATATCTAAAAATGATTGAAAAATTGTTTTTAGATATCCCCTTTATTCACATTACTAATATTTGTTTCCACTATAAACCTTGAAAAATTTTGATTTTTTAGATATACTATTGAATTTATAGTTAAACACACTTACCATAAGGCAAGCATCTATTGCCCACTGCAGAGCAGTTATCCACCATAATACCGTAACTGGATACTTCATTACATAAATAAAATAATATGTTAATGGTAATCTTATAACCCAACTTGTAAAACAGCAAATCAAAAATGGGCTTTTAACATCTCCTATTCCTTTAAGCGCCCCCTCAAACACTAGTGATATACCCATAAATGGCTGTTCTAAAGCTCCTATAGCGAGACATTTTCCTGCCAAATATGCGACTTTTTTTTCATTTTCACCTAGAAAAAAATTCACCAGAATATTTGGCATAAATAAAAATATTAAAGCAAAGATACTCATCATAAATACGGCATAAAAGGCACAATTAAAAGCAGCCCCTTTTGCTTTTTTATAATCTCCTTTACCTATATTGTGACCTACTAAAGTAATAACCGCTATACCAAATCCAATACTTGGCATAACAGAAATTCCTTCTATCATATTGGCAATTTCATCAGCTGCAAAAGAAGCACTTCCACTACGAATTATAATAGAAACACAAATCAGCTTGCTAATACTAAATGCTGCTTCTTCCATAGAACAGGGAATAGCAAGCGATAATATCTTTTTTATATCTTTTATTGAGATTGATAAAACAAAAAATGGTTTGAACTTGATTTTAGCCCTGAAAACTATATAATACAAAGAAAAAACAAAGCCACATAAATAAGCGATTATGGATGCTATAGCTGATCCATCTATCCCAAAGCCAATTTCAATGCCAGCTACACCAAAAATTAATGAATAATTTAAAATTAATTTAACCGAAATTACAATTAAACAACATACAAACGGTGTCAAAGTGTCACCGTATCCTACTAGAATTGAATTTAATAGTCTCATATTCATAGAAAAAAATATAGCTATAGAATTTATCTTGATAAATGAATATCCCATTTCTAAAATTTGATTTCTTGCTCCTAGTATATATAGAAATTCTTTACCAAAAAAAAACACTATCGCAGTGATAATTATACAAAATACAGATCCTAAAATAAATCCTAATGATGCGAATTTTTCAGCACTTTTATATTGACCCGCGCCCACTAGTCTTGAAATTAGTGAAACAATACTTATACAGAATCCCCCTGAAATAAATACACCTATAAATGCATTCGTTATATTATTGCTTAACCCTACAGCGCTTACTGCTATATTCCCTCCAAATCTACCGATCATCATTAAATCAAAAATAGATATTAACGTATATATTGTTATCTCCGCAACTACTGGCAGCGAAGTATTGAGAACTTCATTCGAAGTGATTTTATTCACAATTCCCAGCTACCTCCAAAAAATAATTTTCATTATTAAGTATATTAGTATAAATAAATTTAATGAATAATTTTATACTTATTAAACCATCCAACCTTCTATTCCTTAGAGTAAAAAATAAAACAATGTATTATTAAGAAAAAAACTAAAATATGCAAAGAAGGAATATATTAAATAAATAATATATTCCTTCTTTAATTACTATTTGAGTAGCATGTTAATATTTTTCATTTTCTTAACTCTTTAAAACCATAATATATGATATAGTATAAATACTCTTTAAAATTCATGTATAAAACAATAAAATATTAGTATAAAATAAATAAAGAAGGTGTTTATTTTGAAAAATTTCTTGTCTACTAAACAATTGTTATTAATTTTACTTTTACCCCTTGGTATTGTAATTACCCAACTTTCTAAGATATTTCCAACTTTTATAGAAAATTTTTATTCATCCTTTATTTATAAAATAATTGCTAAAATTTTAAGTGTAATTACAGGATTGCTGCCCTTTTCTCTTGCAGAACTTATACTTATATCTTTTGTAATTCTAACATTGTTGTACATCTTAAATATGATTTTCACAATATGTAAATACAAAAACAAAAGATTAAAAATTCTAAAAATTTTTATTATAAACATACTCGCTACATCGGGACTCATATATTTTTCATTCCAGGTTTTATGGGGATTTAATTATCAAAGACTTACCCTAAATAAATTATTTGAATTAAATGTACGCTCGTCTTCTTCAAATGAGCTTGCTTTGCTTTGCGAGAGCCTTACAGATAGTTCAAATGCTCTGAGAGAAAAAATAAATGAAAATCAGTATGGGGTAATGGAACTACCCTACAATAGGAAGTACATACTAGAAACTGCTCATTTAGGATACGATAAAGCTTCCCTGCAATATCCTAAGTTAAAAGGTAACTATGGTACCCCTAAAGCTATACTACTATCTAATACGATGAGTTATACAGGAATTACAGGTTTTTATTTCCCGTTTACAGGCGAAGCAAATATAAATATGACAGAGCCAGATTCATTTCTTCCCTTTACAACAACCCACGAAATGGCCCATCAAATTGGATTTGCTAAGGAAGATGAAGCTAATTACCTTGCATATGTAGCCTGCATAAATCATCCAGATGTTAACTTTCAATATTCAGGGACACTTGCTGCATTATCTTATTCATATAATGTGTTACATAAAATTGATCCCGAAAGGTATAAAGATTTAATTTTAACTTGTAGCACAGGTGTAATTAATGATTTAAATTACAATCAAGAATTTTGGCAAAAATATTCTGGTCCTGTAGACAAGATAGGTGATAAAGTTAATGATACTTACCTCAAATCTCAAAATCAAAAATCTGGAACAAAAAGCTATGGTGCAATGGTAGACTTACTCCTCGCAAATTATCGAAAAAAATAATTCCTTAAATACCGTGTCTAAACTAGACCCGGTATTTAAGGAATTATTAAACAAATCTTTACAATAAATCAACTTATACTACATTTATTATCTAAATCTTCTTGCAGACAAGTAGTCACTTCTTGTTAATTGTGATATTTTAACTACGTCACCTGTTTGTGGAGCATGAATATAACAATTATTACCTACATAAATACCAACGTGATGAGGAGTGCCTGTCCCAAAAAAGACTAAATCTCCTGGTTGTAAATTTCCTCTAGATACATATTGACCCTGAGTTATTTGTACATAAGTAGTTCTACCCATACTTATTCCAAAATGTGCAAACACATATTTTGTGAAACCTGAACAATCAAAAGTATTAGGTCCATTAGCCGCCCATTCGTATGGTGTTCCTAAAAATGTTTTAGCATATGCTATTACTTCGTTTGAACTGACTGATGAAGTGTTTTGTGGTTGGCTTGTTTTTTGAACTGCTTGAACTTTTGGTTCACTTCTTGTTACATCACTTAAATTACCTCTAGATAAAGTAACTTGCTGCGAAGCCTGCGGAACTATCGCTACATCACTTATACTTTTTTGCTGTGCAGCAACTTTAGCTTGATGAGCAGCAACTTTAGTTTGCTGAACCTGCTCTGCTTGCTTTACCTGATCTTCTATTTGATCTGTGGTATTACCTAATAATGCTTGAGTTTCTGCTATTTCATTCTTTTGCAATTGTTGCTGTTTTCCAGCTTCTACTATTAATACATTTTGTTCTTGTTTCTTTACACTAAGCTTGTCCAATTTAGTTTCATTATCAGCCTTTAATGCCAAAACCTTTACTTTACTATCATTAAGTAATTTTTTTCTATCCTCGATAGCTTGTTTTTTCTCATTTAATTCTTTTATAATTTGGTTATCATATTCTACTATTTTTTTAACATTTTCAACTCTTGAGATAAGGTCTTCTACTCCCTTAGAATCAAGTAATATTTCTAAATAGCTATCTGCACCATTCATGTACATAACTCTCATTCTTTCATTAAATAGAATTTCCTCACCCTTTATATTGTCCTGTGCAACTATTATGTCTTTTGTAGTTTGCTCTATCTTTTTTTGAGTACTCTCTATCTCTTTTTTAGCGTTATCAATACTATAGTACATATTTTCAATATCAGAGTCTAACATCTCAATAGATATGGATAATTTCTCAGAATTTTTCTGTGACTGGTTATACGAAGCCTGTTGCTGCTTAAGTTGTTGCTTCTGATTGTTTAACTGCTGTGATAAAGTATCTGCTAAAATTGGTCTACTTACTGACATAGCTAACCCAATAGCTATAAGTAAAGGTAATATTCTTCTTCTCATTGTTTCCCCCCACATTATATGTTGTAAAATCATAGTGAATTTTCATATTATTATGTACTACAACATTATAGCACTATATTAGGACAAATCATAACAAATAAATCAGTCAATTTATTCTATTTTATAACATTGTGCCCTTTTTAATCCACAGTTACAAAACATATCCTTAACTATACCTTTCTAATCCTTAATGAACTTCTATAGGAACCACAATTTCAGTCCTATCTATAGTATTCATAACTGTACTTTCTTTTTTATTCCAATGTAAAATATAAATATATGCTAAAATTGCACCTATAAAACCGAGAACACCTTTAACCGTCTTTTTAACTTTACCTTGAACTGAAATTTGAGATTTATCTTTTTTTAATATCTTTAAAATTTCTTTATGTAAAGCCTTAACAGAAGTATACCTATCTTTAATATCAATTTTAACACACTTCTTTATTACTATTTTTAAATTTTCATTAATATATGTTTCATAATTTTCTTCTAAGAGCGGCTCTATACCTGTAAAAGGTGGTCTCCCTTTAAGCATAAAGTATATTAACATTCCAATACCATATATATCAGTTTGAGTACAAGACTTACCAGCCCCATATTGCTCTGGTGCTGCATATCCATTAGAACATGCACACACAGTATCTACCACAGCATCATTCTTATAAATTTTTGAAATACCAAAATCTATTAAAACAATTTTTTCACCAGTCGTTATCATTATATTGGATGGTTTTATGTCTCTATATATGATAGCCGGATTTTGATTGTGCAAATAACCTACAATATCACATAAATCGGAAGTAATCCTACAAATTTTTTCTATTTGCATTCTACCATTTGCTTCAACAAACTCCTTCAGTGTTTGCCCATCTACATAGTCTTGAACCATGTACACATTGTTATTTACATAAAACACATTAACTATTCTACGAATACCTGGATGATTTAAACCTTTTATAATGTTAGCTTCAGCTAAAATATCTATATTTTTTGTATTTCTTATCACTTCTTTAATTGCCCAAAAATTCCCTAGTATTATATTTTTGCATAAATAAACGGTGCCCATTCCACCCTTACCCAAAATTTTAATTACCTCATATTTTTCATCTAATATATCTCCACTATTTAGCATAATTCACCTCTTGTATAAATGTTTCATAACTTATTTATTAAATAATATATATTTAACTCTAACCCTTATGGATTATTTTACACTTATAGTCATATATTTTCTAATAACATTATATACATATATATGTATTAGATATTTAATTTTTCATATGTTAAATATATTTATATTTAATAAGCATATCGAATATCAAACGTATATACAAGTAATTGTATCAAATTTTCGATATCTTTACCAGTAATTATTTAAATTAAATCTTACACAGAATATAACAGTTTTATTTTTATTTATTATGTACCATTATTATCATCCTGAATATATTAATACTGTAAAGCGATTTAAGGAGATGACTAACAATGGCTTACAGTGCTAGAGAATTATTAGCTAGATTAATAAAGTGTGAGGCCGGTGGAGAGGGAGACAATGGAATGAAAGCAGTTGCCTCTGTAATTATGAACAGAGTTAACGTAGCCGCTGGTGAATATCTTAGGACTGGTCAAGGTGATTTAAGAAAAGTAATATTTCAGATGGGGCAATTTGATTGCGTAGCTTCTGCACTTGGAGGTCTCCCTAATCCACAAACTATTTATGCAAGTCCACCAGAACAAATCCATTACGATATCGCTGATTGGGCATTAGCTGGTAATAGATTGTATACAACCGGCGAATCTTTATGGTATTTTAACCCATTTCTTCCAGGTTGTCCATATGAATTCCCTTTCAATGGCAGCGGCACCTTTCAAGTTGAAGTACTTAAACATTGCTTTTACAATCCTACAGCAAAGTATTTTACTACTTAATTAAAAAGCATTGCTTACATTTATTTAAATAATGATTTAATATTATTCTTTAAGGAGGTTTTTTATGTTTATTTCACCACCTAACAATTTTAATCAATCTTCAACTACGTCTATGCCAAAATTCGGCATGAATGATGATGAAAGAGAAAATCCTATGCCCGGAGATTCTGCTTCTACTCAGAGTTATGAAATTGCACCTGGCTCGCCAATAGTAAACAATCCTCTCTATAACCAAGGTTGGTTACAAGGTAAAATTGGCAAATATATGAGAGTTGCTTTTTTACTTGGAACAAATACCATTCAAGATAGAACCGGCACTTTACAGGAAGTTGGAATTAGTTTTATTGTCCTTAAAGAGCCTAGTACAGATAATTTAATAATGTGTGATATTTACTCAATTAAATTTGTGACAGTTTTTGATAATCAAACTACTACGTGTCCACTGTAACATAAATATTTAATATAATTTTCTATCTGTAACCATAATGTAACATGTAATTCAATATCTATAGCATGCAATACTATTATATAAGTGATGCCACTAGTAATCTTAATTTACTAGCGGCATCACTTATTTTTATTTCATCTTTTCTACTTCACCATACTTAACTCCAAAAGTGTCTACAGTTACTTTTTTCATCTTTTGATCTTTTGTAGGTTTGTCACTACCATCTTTTTCTACAGCTACTATTTTATCTACTGTTTCTAATCCTTGAGTAACCTTACCAAACGGTGCATAATCACCATCTAAACTACTGGTATCCTTAACCATTATAAAAAATTGTGAACCAGCTGAATCTAGATCAGCACTTCTAGCCATAGATATTACTCCTCTTTCATGTTTTAAAGCATTCTCAAAGCCATTATTACTAAACTCGCCACTTATTTCATAACCAGGTCCGCCTGTGCCTGTTCCTTCTGGGTCACCACCCTGTATCATAAAGTCTGTAATTACCCTATGAAAAATTAATCCATCATAAAATTTACTTTGAACTAATGAAACAAAGTTTCTAACTGTATTAGGGGCAATTTCTGGATATAATTCTATCTTTATAATTGAACCATCTTCCATTTCTATAGTAACCATTGGATTTTTGTCATTGGCTCCTTTTTCTGTTGGCTTTTTAACTGCTGTGGGTTCAACCGCTTGTTCTACCTTTGTAGTATCGTCAACCTTAGCTTGTTCCTTATTTCCACATCCTCCTGCAATAACCACAAAAATCAGTGTAAATAATACCATTGTTTTTCTTAAAAATTTTATCCTTTTCATTTTGAAAACGCTCCTTTATGCTAATTTTAAACTACTAAATTACACTTACTACACTACACTAGATTTAATTAATTCCATATCCCCTTCAAGTATATACTTTATCCCTTTTGATATGTAAATTGTTTCTTCCCGCTTTAATTGTATTTTCTCATTACTCCATTTTATTATACCCTCACCACATATAACAGTATAGCTATGGAAACTACCATTAACGATGTCTTTATAGTTACTGCTAACAATAATTTTTTCAACATTAAAATAAGGAGTCTCTAATTTAGTAAAATTTTCAATTTTTCCGCCTTTATTCTCTCCTTCATAATCTATTACGTCTAATGATTTTTCTATATGAACTTCACGGCCGCGTCCCCAATCATGGAGTCTATAGGTAATATTACTATTTTGTTGTACTTCAATAAGTTTGACTCCAGCTTCTATAGCATGCACTGTACCTGCTGGTATATAAATAAAATCTCCGCTTTTAATATTGATTCTCTCCAAATAGTCCTCTAATTTATCTTGTTTTATAATTTCTCTTAGTTTATCCTTGTTTAAACCTTTCTTTATTCCAGATATTAAAGTTGCACCATCTTTTGCCTCTAAAATATACCAACACTCTGTTTTACCATTAGCATTTTCAACCCTTTTAGCATACTCATCATTTGGATGTACCTGTACTGATAAAGTATCTTCTGCACGTATAATTTTGTTTAATATAGGAAAATCATTACCTCGACCTAAAATTTCAGATAGTTTTTGGCCTTCATAAAACCCCTCTTGAATAGTACAATTTCCATCCTCATTACAAGCAAGCACCCATTTTTCCCATCCCCATATTTTCTCACTAATGAACGGCTTTAATTTTAGAATTAATTCTTTAGACATTGTAACTCCTCCAGTAATTTTAATATTTTAGATTATAAGCTAAACTTTTATAAATACAAGGTTTCTTCTATAATGTTATATATAATCCTATAACTTAATTGTCTTTCTCATTTTTGTTAAAAGAGATTCTGCCTCTTTGAGCGTACTACTTGGACCACAAATGGTATATTCACCATTATATTTAATGTCTATTTTCGATAATCTAATAATTATTTCATTAAAGTCACCTGATGTGTTAAGTGTACCATTAACTTCATAATCACCTGTTTTACTATTTTTGTCTTCTATAAAAGCACTGTACCCAATAGTTTTGAAAATATTATTTTTTGCCCATATTCTTTTTAGAATAATATTTTCCTTAATACCATCCACTTCTATACTACCAGTAAATACATAATTTAAAGATAATTTCTTTTTTAATGTTCCTACAAGTTTAATCTCTGTTGATTTTCCAAATTCATTATTCTGTGCATACATGTATCCGCCATAACTTCTTTCAATGTTTACCGGTTTAAAATAAATGACCGATATTAAAATTATACCAATAATTGCAATTACTAACGATGCTTTTAGATTTTCCTTATCCATATTCATCACCTCAAATTTAAGATTATATATTTCTTTTACCTTCAACTCTGTATAATATTATAACCCAAATTATGTTATAATGCATTAAAAATAATAAAGCAAAAAGAATGAATAAGATGTTTTTCATAAAACCTCTTACCCACTCCCTTTTATCTATTTAAATCCTATTTATTTTAATTTTATATACTTCCATTTTCCTGTTCTATATCTTGAATATATAAGTACCCATCTTATAAATTGATCAACGAATACTGCCATCCATGCTCCCGAAAGACCAAGTCCTAATTTATTTACAAATATATATGCAAGCACTACTCTAATTCCAATAACACCTATAAATGTTGCCACAAATGGCCAAAATGTATCGCCTGCACCTCTAAGTGCGCCAGATAAAATTAATTGAGAAGATTGAAATGGTTGGACAACTGCAATAATTTTAAGGGCATTAGATGATTGTCTTATGATATCTGGATCTGTTGTATATAACCCTACCAATTGTGGACCAAACACAAATAAAATTATTGCCATTATAGAGGATATTACAGAACCTATTCTTCTGGCCTCCTTTCCATATTCATCTGCCCTTACCGGTTTTCCCTGTCCTAGGCTTCGTCCAACTAGAGAAGATGCTGCAATCCCAAAAGCTTGCCCTGGGGTAAATGACAATCCTAATATACTTAAACAAATTTGGTGTGCTGCTAGTGTAACCGTACCTAAAGCTGCCACTACTTTAATAAATATCATAAGCCCGAATCTCATTGACATTTGTTCCAGTGACGCTGGTATTCCAATTCGAATTAAGTTATACATTATATTTTTATTAAATTTAAAACGACTATTGATATTAATCTTAATTATAGCTTTTCCTGACAACAAACGTATACATAGTAGAACAGATGCAACTATATTAGATACTGCTGTCGATATACCTGCTCCTGTTACTCCTAACGCTGGCAACCCTAATAATCCATATATTAAAATAGCATTCCCAAACACATTAAAGAAGTTAGCCTTTAAATTTACATTCATCGGTGTCTTAGTATCACCAGCACCTCTTAATACTGCTGATAATGAGAAATTAAAGGATTGAAATATAAACCCCACCATTACTGCTCTAAAATAAAATTCTCCTACAAGTAGTGTATCAGCTTGCGCTCCCATAAATACCATAATTTCCTTGGTAAATAGTAAGCCAATTATACTTAAAGGTAGTGCAAAAAAAATCTGGGTTAACAATATAATATGTTTAATCGTATTTTCAACTTTATCTAATTTCCCAGACCCTATATATCTAGCAACCATTGCTGTTCCACCTATATTTAATGCCTGTACTAAAGATAGTCCAATAAACAAAGGTTGGTTAGTAATTCCAACTGCCGCAACAGATGCAGCCGCGACCCCTGTGTCACTTAACCTGCCGAGCATTATCATATCAATCATACCAAATAGGCTTCCTAGCAATAATTCTGTTAAAACTGGCCAAGCAATATTTAAAACCTCTTTCGATCTAGGGTTTTTCAATTTAAGATAGATTATTCTTATTTTTGCCTTAAAGGCGTTCATCATTATTTACCACTCCTAATCAAGAATTTAATAGAAATTTTGGAGGCTAAACAACTGGTTATTGTTTAGCCTCCAAAAATATTCCAGCTTATAACCACTTAATTTTAAACTAGAAGGTTAATAGCTGATTTTTATTTAACTTTCCATGTCGTTCCTTCTTTAGTATCAAGCAGTTCAATATTCATTGCTATAAATTCATTTCTTATCTCATCTGCTCTGGTCCAATTTTTACTTTTTCTCGCCTGGGCTCTTTCAACTATGAGATTATTTATAAGTTCCTCATCTACATTTGTAGCTTCTTCTTCAATTGTCATGAGGTTAAGTGAGAATACCTTATCAAAATCTTCTATAAGTATTGCCTTTTCACTATTATTAAGTTCATTATCTTTTAAAACATCAAAAAGTACAGTAAAGGCATTTGCTATATTTAGGTCATCACTAATAAACGATGAGAATTTTTCCTTATATGAGTTTATTGCCTCTGAACTCGTTATATCATTTTTGTTTATAGAATTTAAAACCTGTGAAATTCTTTCTTTAAGCTTTTTGTACCCATTTCTAGCATCATTTAAACTATCAAAACTAAAAACTAACTGTTTTCTATATTTAGATTGAAGACAGAAATATCTGTAATCAAGTGGGCTATACCCTTCTTCTTCTAGTCTTGAAATTGTTAAGAAATCTCCATTAGATTTTGACATCTTACCATCGTCTAATACTAAAAACTCCCCATGCATCCAATATTTAACCCATTTATGTCCAAGTACTCCTTCAGATTGAGCTACTTCATTAGTGTGATGTATAGCTATGTGGTCTATTCCACCACAATGAATATCTAAATATTCACCAATATATTTAATAGACATAGCAGAACATTCTAAATGCCAGCCTGGAAACCCTTTTCCCCACGGTGACTCCCACTGCATAATCTGATTAGAAAATTTAGAATTAGTAAACCACAATACAAAATCAAGCGGATTTTTTTTATTAGGATCTATTTCTATTCTACTCCCTGCTTTAAGCTCATCCATACTGATATTAGCTAGTTTTGCGTAATCTTCAAACTTGTCAATTTCAAAATAAACATTTCCATTAGAAACATAAGTATATCCTTTATCTTCGAGCTTTTTTATAAGATTTATCATATCCTTAATATGGTCAGTTGCTCTACATACAACAGTTGGTCTTTTTATATTAAGTTTTTTGCAATCTTTAAAAAAAGCATCTTCATAAAATTTAGCAATTTCCCACACGGTTTTATGCTCCCGACTTGCACCTAATGCCATTTTATCTTCGCCTTCATCTCCATCCGATTGAAGGTGACCTACATCAGTGACATTCATTACATGCTTAACTTTATAATTTACATACTCTAAAGATTTTTTAAGTACATCTTCAAAAATATAGGTCCTTAAATTACCTATATGGGCATAATTATATACTGTAGGTCCACAGGTATACATTCCCACCTTACCTTCTTTATAAGGCACAAACTCATCCTTATTTCTAGTCATAGTATTATAAACATAAAAACTCAATATATTCACTCCTTTTTAAATAGTACAATAGCACAATAGTATCTATCTATAACTCTATAAAACCCTTCCACTATTCTAATCTTCTAATTAAATCATCTCCTGCGGAGCTGAGATATTAAAACTGATTCTCACCTTGGACGATGCAATATAAAAAGCTACAGGCATGCTGTAGCTTTAAATTTCAAAGTATAAACAAACCCGGACTTTTAAGTAAAAATATATATAGCTATTTCATTTTTAAAATAACTATATACATAAATATTAACATATTATTAGCATAATGCAATAAATTATTAATATAATTTATTATTTGTTAGTAATTGTACTATTAAATCATCTCCTGCGGAGCTGAAATGTCGTTAAATCTGTTTATGAATCTATTACATTCCTTATAATCATAAAAATTCATATATAATAAAAAAACAGGAGCATATAAACAAAAGTTTATATGCTCCTGTTTTTTTACTTTTTATAAGGTGAAGTTGACTGTTTTTTATTTGTAGCATTTTGATTTTTAGCAGTTTCTCTAGTTATTGGAGTATCATAGTTGCTTTTTACAAGTCTTGCAAATTTATTATCCGGTTGACTATCTTTAGGCATATAAACATCTCCTTTATATATTGATATTTATATGTTTTGCTAATTTCAACAAAAATATTCTCTCCTCATAGTTATTATAAAATTACAAAAACAAAACCAATCTAGAATATAGACTGGTTTTGCAAATTTAGTTTATAAACTTATTTTTATTTTATTAATTACTACTTATATTACTTTTTCATAATCTACATCAACTATAACACTGTCCTCATAATTAATGTCAACTGACTCTGAGTTATCTTGATCACTATTAAATATATTCGCTTTGGGTGAAGAATTTTTCTTTGTGCTTATTTTATATATAGACATTTTAATCTTCTTAACTATTTTAAAAGTACACCATACTAAAACTCCGAAAACCGCAATAGCAAATAATGCTTTAATAACAAAGGCTGCAGCGTAAAATACTAGTATTGATATAACAATAAAAGTAGCAATTGATAAAGCTGATTTAAAGAACTTTGAAATTACATTTTTGCCCTTTGTATATTCCATGATAATATTAGCCTTCTTTCATTGAATTTATTTCTATATGATATTTTAATTATAACATATAAACAGAATTAAATATTAATTCTGCTTATAAAAACTATTAATAATCTGTTAAATAATTTATCTTAGTTTACTATATCATTCCACCATCTATTGTTATCACTTGCCCCGTAATATATTTTGAATTTTCACTAGCTAAAAATGTTACAAGCATGCCAACGTCACGTACTTCTCCGAACTTCATCATAGGTATTTCATTTACCAAGGATTCACGTTCACCCTTTGTTAGAAAACTATTCATTTGCGTATCTATAACCCCTGGTGCTATAGCATTAACTCTAATATTAGAAGGTGCGAGTTCCTTAGCTAGTGCCTTTGTAAAAGCGTTTATTGCTCCCTTAGATGCAGAATAAATCACTTCACAAGAAGCTCCTACTTCCCCCCACATTGATGATATATTTATTATACTTCCACTTTTTTGTTTTATCATCTCTTTAACAACGTTATGAGAACAATTAATAACTCCCTTAAGATTTACATTTAAAACATCATCCAATTCCTGAATTGTAGCATCCATAAATAGTCCTACCTTAGATATTCCTGCGTTATTAATCAAAATATCTATTCTACCTAATTTTTCAAGAGTAATTTTTATCATTTCTTTTGAAAATTTATAATCACTAACGTCGCCTTTGATCTTTATGGCATAAGCTCCCATTTCTTTAATTTCCTGCATTGTCTTTTCTGCAGCTTCATCATTGCTTTTATAATTTATTACTAGGCAACAGCCAGCTTTTGCAAGTTCTATTGCAATACCTTTTCCAATTCCTCTAGATCCTCCTGTAACTATAGCTACTTTACCTTTTAATGTCATAAATACCACTCCTAACTTAAAATGTTTTCTTATATTTTATTAATATTATTATAACCAGGGTTTAATTGAATAATCAAGCTCTTCTATATAAGAATTAGGATTATTTATAATGTAGTTTTCCCTTGCTCTTAAAATTCCACCTGCTCCACTCTCTGCCATTTTAGATTCTATAGTTTTTTCTACTTCTATATTATTCTCAACATAATTTATTATTAAGAAAAAATGTATTTGCTGTTTAAATGATAACCCACCAAATCTAGGTGTTTTATTAGATACTTCTTGCTTAGAAATTTCTTCATCAGTTTTAACCTGGATTTTTTTTATGTCTTGAATTGGTATAAAAAAATACTCTGAATCTATTGCTGTGTTATATAAGACTCCTGAATTATTTATTAATATGTTAGCATTAAAAGCACATTCAATAGTTGCGAAAGCTTTACCACCTTCGTTAAATTTTCTAATAAATATTTCTTTATTCGCGCGAGCTTTTTTTATAATTTTCCACGTTTTATATATTGATTTCATAATAACACCTTCACCTCAACATCATTATCATTCTATCGAATATATTTTGCAACTATTAGTTAGATAAATTTACTCTTATTGATTCTATAATTTAAAATAATAACTTTTTATAATATATGGATTATGTTACAATTGAAAAGGAATTATTAAGAATTAAGGCAATCTCAATTTTATAAAGTTACATTGAATAAACACCTAAATGAAGGGAGCTAAATATAATGGAAAATAAAATTTTAAACTGGGGGGTAATCGGTTGCGCAAAAATTGCGAATAGTGCAGTTATCCCTGGAATTAAATCTGCAAGTAATGCAAAACTCTATGCTATTGCAAGTAGGAGCGCAGAAAAATTAGATGGATATAATAAAATGCATAACCCAGTTAAAACATATCAAAGTTATATGGATTTACTTGAGGATCCTAAAATAGACGTTGTATATATACCGCTGCCAAATTCATTGCATTGTGAATGGGTTATCAAAGCTGCTCAGCACAAAAAACATATTCTTTGTGAAAAACCCCTAGGTGTTACTGCTAAAGAAGTAGAAATTATGCGTGATGTTTGTACTAAAAACGGTGTGCTTCTTATGGAGGCTTTCCCATACAGGCATAGCCCTCTAACCCTTAAAGTGAAGAGCCTTGTAGACTCTGGAGAAATTGGTAAGCTTAAATTTATTGAAGCCAATTTTAGTTTTATTTTGTCTAATAAGGGCAGTATAAAACTTATTAAAGCCCTTGGAGGCGGAGCTACTTATGATATTGGATGTTACAATCTAAATGTTATAAGATATATAGCAGGC
The DNA here is from genome assembly GCF_050717545.1 of Clostridium sp. Classification (GTDB taxonomy): domain Bacteria; phylum Bacillota; class Clostridia; order Clostridiales; family Clostridiaceae; genus Clostridium_AD. Next base: position 129,723 of record NZ_JBOITN010000024.1, on the reverse strand, counting down.
TCTGAGCCGTTATCCATATTCGCCACAGGTGAAATAGGAGAAAACTCGCAGGTTGATGAATCTAGTTGCATTATGATGGATTTCAAAGATGATTTGAAAGCAGTTTCATATTGCTCTATAAATAGCATGGACAGATGTGGCTACACTATAGTTGGAGACACCGGAGTTATTGAAGTTCCTATTAAATTTAACGCTAAGGGTAATATTAACATAACTTTAAAGACAAGAAGAGAAATTACACAAATAAATATAGACTGCCCTGATAACTACATGCTTGAGGTAGAACAATTTGGAAGATGTATTCTCGGCGAAGACTTGCCACTTGTTAGCTTAGATGATTCATATAATAATGCAAAAGTAATTGATGAATCATTAAATAAAATTTTCAACAAATAATTTATAGGTTATAAATCTAGTACAAATTAAAACTTACAAAAAAAGATGTATACAGCATTTTAAAATTAGCAAAGCAAAAACTAAATGTACCCTAAGGGCACATTATATTAATTATAAAAAAATAAAGGGGATAAAAAAATGGATAACTTTTATGAGCAACTAGTAACAACATCTAAATCAAATTCTTATAAACTAGTAAACGGAGCAACATATATGCTTGCATTAATTGGAATAGCATCCTTTAGCGCAAATATAATTTTTGCAGTAGTATTTATTGGACTAGCTGTAGCATGTTTTTTTTACAAATCAAGATTATTTGTTGAATATGAATATCAATTTACAAATGGGGACATTGATATAGAAAAGATACTAGAAATGAAAAAGAGAAGCAAAGTAACTTCTTTTCATATAAAAGGGGTTGCACTACTAGCACCAGAGGGTAGCAATGAAATTCGCGATTATTCTAGCAAACCTAATACAATAGTTAAATGCTATCCCGCTGGTACAAAGGAACGAGTATATATTGCAATGGTTACAGAAGGTACCACTAGAATGCAATTAATGTTTATACCAAATGAAAAATTTTTAGCTCTTTGTATGAAATATAATCCAAGAGCAGTAAAAAGGTAATATAATATATATTATAATAGAGCCTGTCTATAAGCTTTTGGCGAAACCCCTTTTATACGTTTGAAAATTTTAGAGAATCCAAGAGGATCATCGTATCCAACAGAACGTGAAATCTCACTTATTGTTAAATCCTTATTGCTTAACAGTTTGCAGGCTCTATTAACCCTATATTTTATTAGGTATTCTTGGGGTGGAATTCCTAGTAAATCACTAAATATAGTACTTAAATAGTTTTTATTAAGACCTATATAATCAGCTAATGATTCTATTGATATAGTGCGAGAATAATTAGTTTCTATAAATTGAATTGATTTTTTTACATAATTTTCTTTGTGTCCTTCACCTTTTATTATCCCTAGTCCTAATTGCTCTGTAATCTCTGAAAGCAATATACTTAAATAGCCTTGCAAACGAAGTTCATATCCAAATTTATAAGAGCTAGAACCTCTAATGTTTTCAAAACATTTCTTTATAACATCCCCTTTACAACTAAAAACCGGGTTATCTTTATCTAATTTAACATTCTTTAAGAAGGATTCAGCCTTTATACCTCTGAATCCAATCCATGTATAAACCCAAGGATCGTTACTACTAGCCTCATAATATGTAATTATATCTGGACATATAAGAAAACCCTGATTCTCATGTAGAGTATAAGATTTCCCATCACATTCAAATGTACCACTACCACTAATTATATAATGTAATAAGAAATGGTCTCTAAGAGCAGGCCCACACGAATGACACCGCTTACAATTCTCCAAACCGTAATGATATACTATTAAATCCATACCTTCATCTAATGGATTTTTAAACCCTGTAAATTTTGCTTTATTAAACAAACGATTTCACACCTCCAGTAACTCATACTATATATCTGAGATTATACCATATTTATCACACATAAAACTATTCTTTTTATATGATAATATTTTATAATAGATAGTGTTAGTATTAATTTATATTTAAAAGATTTATACTAATAATAATGGACATGCTAAAATATAAATAGGAGGAATGATCCTTTATGAATATAACTTTTGAACAAGCTACTAAATCTTTTCACTTGCAAACTGGAAACACAAGCTATGTAATGCAAATTTATAAAGATGGTTATCTAGCACATCTTTACTGGGGAAGGCGTTTAAGAATGCCAATCAGTAATGAGCTTTTAGCCTTAAAACTAAGAGGTTCTTTTTCAGCTAACCCTGACAATGAAGACGATTCTTTTTCACTGGACACATTACCACAAGAATTTCCGTCTTATGGTAATACTGATTTGCGCGTTCCTGCTTATGAAGTACAACTTGAAAATGGGACTACAATAACCGACCTTAGGTTTGTTTCTTATGATATCTTAAAAGGAAAACCAGCGCTCATTGGACTACCATCTACCTATGTAGAAAATGAAGATGAAGCTTTAACTTTAGAAATAGTAATGTTTGACTCTTTAATTAATCTTAAGGTAGTGTTGGCTTATAGTATTTTTGATAAACATGACGCTATTACTAGAAGTGTTCGATTTATAAATGAAGGACATACAAATTTAAAACTTCTCCGAGCACTAAGCATGAGCGTAGATTTTAATAAGGATGAATATGACTTCATGAATCTTTCAGGTTCTTGGGCAAGGGAGAGGCATGTTGAAAGAACTGCTCTGAGTAGCGGCAACAAATCTATAGAAAGCAGAAGAGGCGCAAGTGGTCATCAGCAAAATCCTTTTATAGCGCTTCTAAGCCCCGATGCAACTGAAGAACATGGTGAGGTATATGGTTTTAGTTTAGTTTATAGTGGTAATTTTTTAGCTCAAGCTGAGATTGACCAATATAATACTACTAGGGTATCCATGGGAATTAATCCTTTTGGATTTTCATGGTTACTTACGCCTATGGAAACTTTTCAAACACCGGAAGTTGTTATGGTTTATTCCTGTGAGGGTATTGGTAATATGTCTAGAACTTATCACAAACTGTATAGATCGCGTTTATGTAGGGGGAAATTTAGAGATGCATTGAGGCCTGTACTTGTGAATAACTGGGAGGCCACTTATTTCGATTTCACTGCTGATAAAATAGAGGAAATTGCAAAAGTTGGAAAAGAACTAGGTATTGAACTTTTTGTATTAGATGATGGTTGGTTTGGCAAGAGAGATGACGACAAGACTTCATTAGGTGATTGGGTAGTTGATAAAAATAAATTGCCTATGGGCTTAGATGACCTTGCTAGTCGCGTAAATAAACTTGGTCTACAGTTTGGATTATGGTTTGAACCTGAAATGATATCACCTGATAGTGATTTGTATAGATCACATCCTGATTGGTGCTTGCACGTACCAAATAGAACTCGCTCGCAGGCTAGAACTCAGTTAGTTCTAGATTTATCAAGAAAAGACGTTTGTGATTATATTATAGATATGGTAAGTAGTGTATTAAAAAGTGCTCCAATTAGCTATGTTAAATGGGACATGAATAGAAATATGACCGAGATTGGTTCATCATTATTACCACCAGAAAGGCAACGCGAAACAGCCCACAGATATATGTTAGGACTTTATAGCGTAATGGATTCAATAACAACAGGTTTCCCTAATATATTGTTTGAAAGTTGTTCCGGTGGCGGCGGTCGCTATGACCCAGGAATTTTGTACTATATGCCACAAACCTGGACTAGCGATGATACCGATGCAGTAGAAAGGCTTAAAATCCAGTATGGAACAAGCATAGTTTATCCAACAAGTACTATGGGCTGCCACGTTTCTGATATCCCTAATCACCAAGTATCAAGAAATACCTCCCTTAAAATGAGAGGAGATGTAGCCATGTCTGGAAACTTTGGATATGAGTTAGATCTTACGAAATTTACAAGCGAGGAAAAAGAAGAAGTAAAACTTCAAATTTCTTTATACAAAGAGTTAAGAGAACTCATTCAACATGGTGATATGTATCGCTTGCTAAGTCCATTCGAAGGAAATACAGCTGCATGGATGTTTGTGTCATGTGATAAAACAGAGGCGTTTATTAGTTATTTTAAGGTTCTTGCTACAGCTAATGGACCAGCGGAAAAATTAACTTTAAGAGGCCTAGATCCTGAGCTAAATTATAAAATTGCTGGTAAAGAAGGTTTCTATGGTGGTGATCAGCTTATGTATTCAGGTCTTAATATAACAGAATTAAATGGAGATTATTCCAGTATTACTTGGAGAATCAAGGCTGAAATTTAATTAAGTTATAGTTTGTGTTGACTACCATGTAAGTTAATTGTAAAATGTGACTATATAGAATAACTTAATTTTATATATAATTTTACAAATATACTTTTAAAGGGATGGGGATTATGGTTGATTTAAAAGGAATGAGCAAGAAGAAGAAAGCTGAATACATCTGGGAATATTATAAATTGCATATTATAGGCGTTTTGGTTGTTATATGTATAATAATTTCAATTATACATGGTCAAATTACTAAGGTAGATTACGTATTCAACCTAACCATGCTTGGAAATACTGTAGACACAACTAAGCTGACTGATTTAGAGAAGCAAATTACGAGTGTTGTTGTAAGTGACGGAGATAAAAAAAAGCAAGCTACTATAGGCAATATGTCCATTGGCGGTTCGACTAGCTCAGACTCTACAATGTCAAGCCAATATATGCAAAAGTTTGTTGCCCAATTATCTGTTGGAGAACTTGATATTGTAATTTTAGATAAAGATATGTTTGAGTCTTTCGCTAAACAAAATATGTTTTTAAGATTGGATAACTTGAGTGGACTTGATTTAAATTCTATAAAAAGCGAGAAGATTGAAGCTACTGTAGAGGATAACATTAAGGCTGTGTATGCCATAAATGCTAAAGACATTAAAGCGTTTAAGAATGTAGGATTTGATACAACTAATAAGGTAATTGGTATTATTAGTACATCTAAGCAAAAGACTAACTCAGCTTTGGTGCTTACGTGGCTGTTAAATAAATAATTTGCTTGTTAGAATTACTAACAATGATTGTTAAATATATTAAGGCCAACACCTTCTAATAGAGCATCCCTTAAATCTCCTTCTGAAATGTCGTTAAACCAAATGCTTTCCGGACTTAAAAATATTAAAAGACTATACATTTTACTGTTAACGGGTTCCATTTTGAAGTTCTTTTACAAAAACATCACCAATATTATCATATAAAATCACGCTTATATACTAAGCTATTAATCTAATATTTAAACAAGGAAACACAGGCTAAACTCTGTGTTTTCTTATTTTTTGGCAATTCAATCCCTTATACTTTAAATTTATGCTATTATTAGTATATAAGTAATCTATAGTTTAGTGAACAGTTGTAATATTAGACGAATCAAAGATTATTTATATCTGGGGGGGTGTGTAATGATTAAGATTGGAATAATTACAGATATACATAATAATGTAGTGGCATTAGAATCTATTCTAAAATTATTTGAATATGAAAAATGTGATGAAATAATATGTTGTGGTGATATAATCGGAATTGGACCATTTCGGCATACGGCAACCATTCGTGTAATTTAGGGCCACTTAACATTATTTTGAAATTATCATTGGACTTTCAAAGTACCATAAACGTTAAATTATAGATATATCAGTACTTTGATTATGGTACTGAGTTATAGAACCCGTTAATATAGCATTACTAGGTCTTACCTACCTAATTAGCAATTAAGAACTATAAACGAAGGTTTCTGGTACTTAATTCCTTAACGTGTTTTGTTGGCTGCACCCCTACTTAGGGTATATTCTTTATATATTGAATGAATACCTCTCTATATGGACATAATTCCAAATAAGGAGGGGTAATATGAACAATAAAAAAATTTTATATTCACTGTTAACAATAATTTTTATTTCATTTGTTGGTGCCAACTATTCTCTTGCGCACTATATGAAAAAATATAATTTAAAGCTTGAAGCTTGTGGTACTTTGCCATATTTAAAATTCACTGAGAAAAGCTTTAGTAATAATTTAATACAAACTTCGGTGACTACTAATTTGGCTAGGGTTGCTGAGGATACAAAATTTGTGTTCAAAATTAAATATATTGATAATGAAGTAAGAAACATGGTACTCGAAAAATATTTTAATGACTCTTCTGAGCTATATAGGAAAACACAATCAGAACTTAATGAGTTTTTTAAAAATCAAGGATACGCAGTTTCTAATATGGGTAATGATGTAATAGTTTTTGTTAATAATAGTAATAGGTACAGTTATAAAGCTAATAGGTATTTTTTAGGAGTATATAATGATTTTGTAACAATTTATAAAACTGATAAAAATGGAAATATAATAGCTCATAAACTATTTAATTCTAATGTGTATACAGCAGATGGTAAACAAGAGAAATATAACTTTAATTTACAAGACAAAGGTGAATTGCATCTTACAAAAATAGAAGATTTAAAAGAAAAAAACGGATTGTTGGATTACTTAATTAAAGGCAGTAAATTCACTAAAAATATTGATGGTAGCAATGATATGGAAGAAAGCGAAGAATACGAAAAAGGTGAATTTAAAGCTGCTGAGAAGGCTTTTGATAACGCTATGGGCTTATTAAAATCTTAAATCATATCAATTACATAATATGTACTATATTCTTAAAAATGTATTTTTTTAAAGTAAAAGCCTTAAAATTTAAAATTTTAAGGCTTTTTTAATTGCTTGTGTCCTTTTGTCCACCTATATTCTCAGTGAAACTGAAATGTATATATTTATTGGAGCTACTAAGTTTGTTACGACAAAACATAGTCCGTTTTGAGTGAAATTCAATATGATTCACGTATTTTTAGTGTAGATGCCTAATCTATAAATTGTTCAAGGCGAGTATATTCAGTGCTAACTTTAGGTATTTAATTTTTGCCATTTAATTGCTCTGCGATGATTCTTGATAAATACATACCAGTATTTTTCACTTCCTTGATATCATTAGTATATGTGCCTACTTCAATTAACACAGCATTATCACTTTTATCCTGATTATAATAAGACTTACCTCGTTGATTAACTTTAATTGGCATGCTCCTTAAAAGAGTTGGAAATAATTTTTTTGATATTCCCACCATGGAATTTACCAATTTTTTCTGTTTTGCATATTTAGGATTTTGTTCTGTAACTACAAACATAATTTGAGCGACATTTTCCCCATTTATTTTAGTTGTTACGGTATTTTTATTCACTACACTATCTCTATGTAAATCTATAATTAAATCGAAGTTTCCATATTCCTTTAAGTACTTAGCTAAAGTAACTCCAGATTTTTTGTAGGCATTATTGTAATCCGTTTTATCATGTACAGTTTTATCATGGATAACGCTAATCCCATAAATTTTTTCTAGTTCCTCAGTTATTACATCTCCTACACCAACTACACTTCTTGTTGTGTCCAAACTATTGTAAGTTTTAAATGTTTCCTTGTCTGAGGTACGATAAGATTCACAAGTATGTGTATGATATATAAACACTCGTGGTTTGGCTTTATTTAGAACTTGTTTTAAATTAGGATTATAGAGGTCTGCAATCACATTAGGAGCTTCGACTTTATCTTCAGATTTACTTACCTGCTTATCATCTAACTTAAAGGGGGTAAGAATAAATGCTTTTACTTTCTCTACAGCATTGCTTTCATCAGCTACACTTACATCAGTACTGTCTTCATTACTATTCAAATATGCAATTTCTTTAGTCATTATTGATATAGGATTAGAAATGTCTATTCCTAAAAATGATAAGACCGCAATTTTCATGTCACTTGTACGGCTATCATACTTTTCTTTATTACCTAACTTAATAGCAGGTAACACATTATCAATTACACTAACATAAAAAGAATTTCGAGTTTTTTGTCCAGAATCTGCCATAGCATTTTTAGGTAAAATTATTGCGCCTAATAAAAAAATAATCAGTAATGAAAAAATATTTAAAAGTGTCGCACTAATTTTCTTATCCTTCTTACTCATATTTATCTCCCTACTATATTTTCATTTAATTTACTCGGATTTCCTATAGTTTGTTGGTGCGGTGCATTTTATATAATTGATATTAAAACCACTTATAATTCATTTATGTCTGATTCAGATATTAACCCTAAACAAACAAAAGTCATGAGCATAGATTTAATAGAACCATTGAATACCCTATTAACAAATAAGTAACTTTCTGATTTTATACAATCATTTTTTGAAACCAAAGGAAAATATAAATATTCATAACCTAATTTACTAAACCCAATTGCGTTTTTATTCAACAATCTGTTTATGAGACTTTTAATTGTAGCAGGTTTCCACTTGGATTTATCCTTTAATTCCTTAATAATATTGAATGAAGAAATTTCAGAGTTAGCCCATATTATTTTCATTATTTCCCATTCAGCATCTGATATTTTGGGAATTATGCACATTTATATATCACCCCACTTCAAGCACAATCACATTAATGTTAGTTTACGACTGTAATTTATATCTTTTTATACTATATCTTTTTATACTATATTCTTTAATATAATAATTATTACATATTAATAAATTGTACAAATAAATGTTTATATATTGGGATTTTGTACTTTTATATTTTGGCTTTATTATTAAAATTATATGTACAAGCTTATTATTTTATGGTATAATATGCATATGTTAACATAATACATAAAAGTTGTATAATTATGTATTTAAATACCAATTAAATAAGTAAAAAGCTAAACTAACTTATTTAGTTATTAGCTATATTTGAATATTAAATAAAGTTTAGGAAGAAACAAAAATGAAAAACTTGAAAATGAAGTTAATAGCTTTGGGAATCTTGAGCACTGTTGTAATTTCTACAACACCAGTTTTCGCTGCAACTTCTACTAGTATAACACCAGGTATTGCTACGACTTATACTACTACTACACCAGTTATTGTTCCAACAGCTATTATACAGCCCTCATTTAATTATGGACCAAATGGAGGACCAAGTGCTGATTATATTACAGAAAACGGCGGAGTTATACAACTGGGTGATATAGGTGCAGCTGTTAAAGAGATTCAATCCGTGTTAAATCAAAGAGGATATCCTTGTGGTACCGTGGATGGAATATTTGGAGCAAATACAAAATCTGCTGTAATTAATTTTCAGAAAAAATCTCTTATATATTTAACACCGGATGGTATTGTAGGTCGAAATACTTGGGTTGCTATGAATTAATTAAATTGTTAGTTGTAAAAAAAGCAGTCTAGATTTTTATCTAAACTGCTTTTTCGTTTCTATAATTATAGTTACTATCACTTATATGCAGCGTGGCTACACTATAGTTTGAGTAGTTGTAGAGAAAAAAGTATTTTAGGAATGGAATAATCATGGATTATTGCTTTGTAAAAAGTAATCTAATACAGTAATTTAATGAACAATATTCATATATAACGCAACATTATAATATTGTAAAATAAAGTAAGAATGATTTTCCCTCCTTTATTTTTTTGCAAATTATTAATCACATACTTAATATAATCATATTATCTAAAATAGATAATATGCTAAATTATCATTTAATTTATCACTGAATTTAGCATTAATAATCGCACATAGAATCACACTGTTAATAAATTTATTAACAGTGTGATTCTATGTGCTAAAACATATGATAAAATATTGTATTATTTATTAAAACTACTTGTTAATGCAGTTACATCAACAAAAAACTCTATGACAAAATCATAGAGTTTTTTTATGCTAAAATGTCTGATAATTAATCAAAAGAACTTCAAAATGGAACCCGTTAATTTTACTGTATAGTCTTTTAATATTTTATTTTAAATTCTTTAAACTAGTTACCATTTTATTAACTTTATCTTTTGTAATTACAAAATCAGATTTTCCATTCCTAAATACTGCATAAAACTGATCATTATAAGGTACAAAATTAACAACTTCTTCTTTTTTGCTTCCCTTATTAAGACTATAAGTAATACTTATTTTTGGTTTATCTTCTAATTTTTTATCATTCTGCGAATCCACTGTAAGTCCTATTATTTCTTGATACTCAGTTTTAAACTTATCAATTTCTATGCTCTTACCGTTTACTTTAGATGTTGTAGTTACAACATCAGGATCTCCGGATTTTTCAGCTTTAGCAGAAGTTCTAGAAAGCATAACGGTGTCTTTTTTTCCATTTGCATCTACAACTATTTTATCAACATAATCTATATTTACAATGTATGCAAATTTAGAGATTACATCAAAAGGCTTAATTTTAAAAGTATCAGTTACAGTCTTATCCATTATATATACTGTATTAATTCCATCTACTTTAAAATATACACTACTCTCATCTTTATTTTTACCTATTAAGAGGTGTAACGTATTTTTACTATCCTTATACGTTAGATCCATAACCGGCTTATTAAATCCATATCTACTTAAGTCCTTTGGATTATCTTCAGCTATATCACTAACTATTAAATTCGGAATGGCAGCTGTCAGCGTAGCAATTTTCTCTGAATCTAGACCTTGTGGCGAACTATACGCCCCTGTAAGCATCCAAGTATTTATATTGTATTGGATTTCGTCCGCACTTTGATTTGTGCTTTTTGTAATCACAACTGGTGAACTTCCAGCTTGCACAATTTTCATATAAGAAAGTGTGGCTGCATCTATTGCAGTAATAGTGTTATCTCTATATGCCGACTGCTTTAAATTAAGACCTTCTACAGTGCTAGCTGATATAAAATATACGCTTTTACTTGTTTTTTCACTTACATAATAATTAGCTTCATCTGAAGTTTTATCTCCAATCAATAGGGTTTTATCTATTCCTTCCCCATTTATTACTACATTTATAATGGGATTGTCAAGACCATACTTTCCCATGTCCTTAGCATCCTTTTCTACCAGTGTTCCAGACAAAGTTATTAATGGATCTGTAACACCAGTAATAGCAGTTTGGTTAAGCTTATAATCATAATTTTCAATAGCCCATTCTTTCGCATTTTTAACAAATGTATTGTCTGAACCATCGCCGGTAATAATTACTTTTGAAACCTTAGCACTATCTAACTCCCAAACTTCTACGCTAGCTGCCACATCACTTGAAGGACTCGAATCCTGCTGGGCAGTTTTTGGGTGTTTTGAAACGTAAAAATATGTTCCGCATAAAACGAGTAGTATAACAACTAATGCAATAATACTCTTAAATTTCTTCATAGATGTCTCCTCTTAAGCCATATGACAACCCCTGCAATTAAGACTATACCTGGAATTACTATTACAACTAATGCGGAAAATCCAAGTATTTGTGCCTGCGTAATCTTTAATGCCTCTGTTGTTAAATCCTTTGGCGTAATAGAGATGTTATCCTTAAGATCCTGTACCCAATTCATACTATTCATAAATAGGTCCATGTTACCACCACCTGCTACATTAACAAAACCTGATGATGAAAAAACAACAATTTTAGCAGAACTTTCTCCTTGCGTATCTGTTATAGCAACTGCAACATCAAAAGGACCATCTAAATCTCCAGCCTCTTTCTCAGTAGTTGTGCTATTTACATCTTTCTTTCCCCATGCCTTATCGGACGTCGTAAGTAAGGGTTCAATTTTGAGTGAAGCCTTCTTAACAGCTAATTGCTTAATTGGTTGTCCTGCTGGGAAAAGAATAGGTAGACCTGCAGATGTCAAAGGATCTACAATAGCATGACTATTCATTGTGGGGATAAGATACACTGGTGCTTGATAGAACTTCTCTGAATCTCCTTCGAGTATTATAGATTGTTCTATTTGAATCCCAAATGTACTCATAAGATCATCAAAATTAGGCAACTTGGTTTTCTGCACATCCATTAAGAATATTCCATGCCCCCCATTTGAAAAGAAACCTTTTAACTTAGTTAATTCATCCTTTGATATATCAACTGATGGAGAACTAATAAGAAGCATATCTCCAGATGCTGGCTTCCAATCATTTGTTAATAAATCAAGCGTTTTCACTATGAAGTTCTGATTGCTTAAGCTCTTCGTAACCTCGCCTGCTAACGCCTTTTCATTATGTCCTTGTAAATTATAAACAACTGAATTTGTATCACTTACTACATACATTATAGCTCCTGTGATTTTTTGTTCTACTGCAAGAGATTGCACAGATGTCTTGCCAGTATTTTGATCTTGCGTTGTATTATATAAATCACTTTCATTAATGACTTTAAATTTACTTCCACTCTCAACAACTATGTTTCCACTAGCAATTACATTTTCAGTACTACTATATTTTTTTGCAACTTGAGGATTAGTTGTTGGATCTATATATTTTATAGTTATTTTTTTAGACTTGTCTGGATACTTATTTATTATTTCCGCAATACCTTGGTCTACACTACCCTCTTTGCCAAAAATAATAATATTAATATCCTTACTTAGATTATCCATAACTTTATATGATTGATCAGATAATGAATATAATTTATTTGTTGTCATATCGAATTTCAGATCCATTTTATCAACTATTAGGTTAGCAACTAATAATATTACAAGTACTATAGCTGTAATTAGTGTTGCATAACCCCCATATTTAAACTTATTACTTTTAAAAGCTTTTTTAATTTCTAACTTTTTCATATTCATCCACCCCTTAGCTCCATCTTCTCTTATCGACCATTCTTATAGTTAAAAATACAAATGCCACAATAAATGATAAGTAATATACCACAGAATTAAGACTTAACACACCCTGTGAAAATAAGTTATAACGTTTTATTAAAGAAAACCAATCGAAAACCTTTTGAATTAGACCATCAAAAGCTTCCTTCTTTGCTATATATATCCCTATAGTTATAATTACTCCTACTACTGCTGTAATTATTGCTGCATATATGTTTTTTGTTGAAAAATATACAACCAGAGCAAATATAGCCACTATAATTAAAGCAAAGATTATGCTAGAAGTTCTAGTACTTGGTAGTGCCTGTTGTATACTGTCTATTAGGAATATAAAAAGTAATACCCCAAAAGATAAAACTGCAGAAGTAACTTGATTTTCTGTTAAACTTGACACAAATAATCCTATTGATATTAAAGTTGCTCCCAGTAGAAATATACCAATATATCCAGTAAATATTTCAGCTGTCGAAACAACTCCAAACATACTTAGAATTAGTGGATATAAAACCGTTATCAAAAGTGATATAGCAAAAATAGATACAGCAGCAAAATATTTACCTAATATAATATCTCTTATTTTTAATGGCGAGGTAAATAATAATTGATCTGTCTTAGTTTTAGTTTCTTCAGATATAATCTTCATAGTTAAAATGGGAATTATAAACAAAAATATAGTAATTAAACTTTGCAGCGTATTATTATATGCTGGACTTGCTGATAGTAAATTATACATTGTAAAAAATATTCCTGTTATTAGTAAAAATGTCCCCATAAAAATATAACCAATAGCTGAAGTGAAATATGATCTAAGTTCTTTTAAGAATACAGCTAACATTACATTCCCCCTCCTTTATTGTTTGTAGTAACATCCAAGAATATTTCCTCAAGATCAATCTCTTTGCTCTTCATCATTAAGATAATAAACCCAGCCTTACTTAATGAAATAAATAAAGTTTCTCTTATATCTATATCATCTTTTGCCTCAACTATTAAATCTACTGTACCAGGTTCATTAACGCCTTGCTCTTGGACTAATTTAACATCCTGGATTTCTTTGATTTTTTTATATACATCCGGTTTTGCCCCTTTAACTCTAAGTAAAACTGTATTACTAATTTTTACTCTTTTAGCTAATTCCTTTGGAGTTCCAGATGCTACAATCTTACCCTTATTTATTATTATGACTCTATGGCATATTGCACTAACTTCTGATAATATGTGAGAACTTAATATAATAGTGCATGTCTTACCAATTTTCTGAATTAGATTTCTTATTTCTATAATTTGTTTTGGATCCAGGCCTACTGTAGGTTCATCTAAAACAAGTACCTCAGGATCACCAACCAAAGCTTGAGCTAATCCTACCCTTTGTTTATATCCCTTAGAAAGATTTTTTATAAGCCTCCCTCTAACATCCAATATTTTTACAAGCGACATTATTCTTATCATACTTGCCTCAATAGCACCAGATTTAACCTTTTTTATTCTATGCACAAATTTAAGGTACTCTTCAACAGTCATATCCAAATATAATGGTGGGATTTCTGGAAGATATCCTATCTTTTTCTTTGCAGCCTCAGGATTTTCAAGTATGTCAATACCATCAATTCTTACATTGCCATCAGTTGCAGAAATATATCCTGTGAGAATATTCATAGCAGTTGATTTACCAGCACCATTAGGTCCTAGAAATCCCAATATTTCACCTTTTTTCACTGTTAGATTAAGTCCATCTACCGCTACCTGATCACCATAACGTTTTGTTACATTTTCCATTTGTATCAATTTTCTTCACCCCTTTAAACATTTCTTTCTAGCTTTTACATAAATTATTCAACCATTGACATAATATCACCTAATTATGTCAGTTTGGAGTTTATTTTATGGCCATTTTGTAAACAATTTCAATTATAACATTAATTCGCGTAATGTTGCAAAATTAACTGAATTATTACATCTCTTATTTTAACTATATTGTTAGTAACTTAATTGAAAGTCATATTAAATCACCTCCTGCGGAGCTGCAACATCTTCATAGAAGTTGCAAACTGCTCATCAGGAGGTAATTGACAACAAAAGAGCACAATTCCATTCACTCAATGAATTATTAATATAAAATTTCTCACATTTGTTTGAACTCTTAGGATGAATTTTGTTAAGTTTATACTCATTTACATCACAATCCAAATTAGCAAGGTAAGTATTGCCAAAACGTATATACTTTTTCTAAAAATATTGATACTTATTTCTGAACTCTCCAGGCGTGAGAAATATTTGTTTTTTAAATAAATAACTAAAATAAGGTGTATTTTCAAAACCACATAGAACCGCAATGTCTGCGACTGATTTACCAGTTCTTACTAACAATTCCTTACCTTTATCAATCCTTATTTTTGTAACATATCCATTTGGAGTTGTCCCCATAGCCTTAGTGAATATTTTGTGAAAATAATTTGGGCTGAGCTTAGTTATGTCTGATAGTTCATTAAGACTTAATTTGTTTTGAATGTTATTTTGTATATACTCTATAACATTTTCAAGCATTTTGTATTGTGCTACGCAAGGAATTTTTAAACTACTTATGGGATTTATAACATCTCTGTGAAATTCAAATATTATTTGAAGTATTAATGATTTTAATAACACAGAAGAAAACTCATTACAATTTATAAATTCTATCAGTACAGAATCAAATAATTGATGGTATTTTTCACTAGATTCCGGATGGAACACAGGTGGAATAGCATCTAGCATCATATTCAAATAATAAAATTGAAACTGTTGATTCTTATCAAAAATATAACTTTCTCTCGTTTTTGCTGAATTACTCGTCATATCAAAACATATTAAATAGCAGCTATAAGGCATAACTCCCTTCACTAGCTGCCCTGGTCTTCTAAAAACTAAGTCTCCTTTACTAATAGGATATATAGTATCTTCTATAATCATTGAACCTTTGCTATCTAATAAAAATTCTATTTCATAATCGTATACATATCTTTTTGCTATTTTATTTTCTTTTGACATTTTCATACCTTTGTTAAATAATGAAGCGTATAATAACGTAGGATTAATCTGATTATTTTTAATTTTTACATTTTGTATATTTTCAAACATACACTACACCTCTCTAAATTCTATAATTATATTTTATCATAAGATTTTGAAAAACTAAATAATATATTGTATAGAAACATGTTGTTTATCAATATATAATATAAAGTATACACATTATGATTTTGAAAACATGAGGAGGATTATAAAATGATAAGACAATCGCTTTCAAGACAAGAGGTAATAAATGCTATTGAACGAAAAGGAGGAACTAAAATCCCTTTAGTTTTTCATAAATGGTGGGGCAATGGACTCGAGGATAAGTATGGTGACAAATTAAATGAGATGGCATCAAAATATCCAGATGATATTTTCAGGGTTTTCTACAATGCTCCAGGAGAATCAAAGTCTACAACAAATACCCCATCATATAGATGGGGCTATAAGGAAGATTATACTGGCGTAGCAAAACACAGCATAGGTGAAGTAACTGAACTTCTCTCAGATTGGTCAGAGCTAGACATTTTTCTTAAGGATTTACCTAATCCCAATGAACACACCTCTTTTGATAATGTAAAAAATGAGATTGAGTCCGCAGGAAATAGGTACAAATTAGGTTGTTTTTGGAAATTGTTTCATGAACGTTTATGGTCAATAAGAGGTATGGAAAACCTAATGATGGACTATTATGATGATATGGATGGCCTAAAACTAATCTGCAGACACTTGCTTGATTTTTATAAAGTAATAATAGACCGTTTTGCTGAGTTAGGTTTTGATGGTATATTCACTTCTGATGATTTAGGACACCAAACAAATCTTATGATGTCTCCAGCAATATTTGAAGAATTATATTTTCCTTTTTATAAAGAGTTTATTGAATATGTTCACGAGAAGCGTATGCATGTTTTTCTTCATTCTTGTGGTGATAATACTAAGATAATGCATTATTTAATAGAGGCTGGATTAGATGTATTCCATCCTATACAAAAGGGTTGCATGGATGAGGCAGAAACAGTTGCTAATTTTGGTGATAAAATAACATTTCTTGCAGGAGTAGACGTTCAGCACTTACTACCTGAAGGAACAGTTCAAGAAGTAAAGGCAGGTGTTACGCAGCTTATTGACACTCTATACAAAAAAGAAGGTGGGTTGCTTCTTGCTGCCGGAAATGGAATACTTTCTGATACTCCTCTTGAGAATATTGAGGCAATGCTTGAGACTATTAGCTCTGGGAAACTTTTATAAGTTTACTAATGGTATTCAAGTAACTAATCTAAAAAACAAATAGTCTCCATCTTTAGATGGAGACTATTTGTTTTTTATATACCTTTAATATCATTGCCATAAACTTCAATAGTAAATAACTCCAATCAAATTCATGCTCCTCCATCATGTTGTCTGTATATCATAACTTTTGAATGTACATTTGTATTTTCATAGTAATAAATATCGCCACTATTTAAGATGTCAATATCTCCTTGTTCTAAAATATACTTATCATTGTTAACTCCCACAGTAATACACCCTTTTTCAACGTAAGTAAGTTCGAAATCAATATGCCAATTTGAAAGTTCTCCAGGAAATTATCACTTAATACTATCCTTAAATAGCTTCAAGCATTCTATATTGACTCATATAAAGTTCATAATACTCACCCTTAGCCTCCATAAGTTTATCATGATTTCCTGATTCAACTATTGTGCCATGATTAATATACATTATTCTGTCTGAATTCTTTATGGTAGAAAGCCTATGAGCTATTATAAACGAAGTTCTTCCTTTTAAAAGTTCTTCAAGCCCCTTTTGCAGCAGCATTTCTGTTTTTGTATCTATACTTGAAGTTGCTTCATCTAATATTAAAATCTTTGGATCTGCAAGTAAAGCTCTTGCAAATGATATTAACTGCCTTTGTCCAGCTGAAAGTCTTGAACCTCTTTCATGTACCTGTGTATTGTACCCTTCACTTAGTGTAACTATAAACTCATGAGCTCTAACTGCTTTTGCAGCATTCATAACCTGTTCATCTGTTGCATTAAGCTTGCCATACCTTATATTATCCATTATTGAACCTGAGAATATAAATGAATCCTGAAGCATTACGCCCATCTGTTTTCTTAATGAGTTAAGTTGCACATCGCAAACGCTAATTCCATCCACAAGCACTGCTCCACTCTCAAGGTCATAAAATCTACTTATTAGATTAATAATAGTAGTTTTCCCTGCGCCTGTGGGGCCTACTAGTGCTACAGACTCTCCTTGCCTAGCAATAAAACTTATATCATCTAATATTCTATGGCCATCATCATAAGAAAAATCAACATTTTTAAATTCTACTTGCCCTTTTATTTCAGGCATTTGAAACGCTTCTGGTAAATCTTTAACATTAGGTTCCTCATCCATAGTCTCAAATATTCTTTCCAAATATGCCATATTATTTATAATAGAATTGTAAGTGTTTGCAATATTATTTATTGGTCCCCAGAACCTTCCAACGTATGCTATGAAAGCAATAAGTACACCAATTGTGATAGCACCACTTGCAATCCAAGCCACTCCCAACATATATACGGCTACCACTACTAAATTACCAATATTATCAACAAAAGGTCCCATCAAAAATTGAATTTTCACAGCATGCATCCAAGATTTTCTATAGTTATCACTGAGTTCATCAAATATTTTTAAATTTTCTTTTTCTCTAGAAAAAGATTGAGTAACCTTCATACCACATATACTTTCATGAATATATGCATTTAAATTTGAGGATTTACTACTTAAAACTTGAAATGCTTTTCTCTGCATTGTTTTAATTGCAAAAGCAGCCCCTGCAAGCACTGGAAGTCCAATGAGACCAATAAGTGTAAGTCTAACATCAATTAAAAACATAAATCCTATAATAACAAACAAAGTAAAAGTGTCTGTTATTAAATTGATAATACCATTTGATAAAAGATCACTTAAAGAGTTTACATAGTTAACTACTCTTACTAAGATTTTACCATGTGGCCTACTGTCGTAATAACTAAATGGAAGTTCTTGCAAATGCGTAAATAAATCTTTTCTTATATTTAAAATTGCACTCTGCCCCATATCCGTCATAAATTTTATTTTAATATTTAAACAAAGTCCGTTAATTATAACCGTTGCAAAATATATTAAACTTAATATTATAAGTCCTGTTATATCTTTATTAGGTATCTTACTATCTAGTGCTACTTTAATAAGATACGGACCAATAAGGTTTGCAACTGATGCTATTAACATAATCACTATAGTTATACCCATTTTCTTCTTATATGGCGTAATATATTTCATAAGCCTTTTGACGTGCTGCATATTAAATTCTGATTCTAATTTTTCGTCTACATCATATTTATTTCTAGCCATTTAAACTACCTCCTTACCTTTTGCATCATCAAAATTCCCAAACTGATTAATATAAACATTATAATATTCACCTTTTCTTGTGAGAAGTTCACTGTGAGTTCCTCGTTCTACAATTCTTCCATTATTTAGTACTAATATCATATCTGCATTTTTTACTGAAGATATTCTATGTGCAATAATAAATGTAGTTTTATCTTTGAAATATTTATCAAGTGAATGTCTAATATTATTTTCAGTTTGTATATCAAGGCTAGAAGTAGTGTCATCTAGTATTATTATCGATGGATTTTTGAGTAGTGCTCTGGCAAGGGAAATCCTTTGCTTTTGCCCACCTGATAACCCAACTCCTCGTTCACCAACAATGGTATCATAGCCCTCCTCCATCTTGTTTATGAAATCATCCGCACCTGCAATACTCGCTGCCCATCTTACTTCATCCATAGATGCAGTAGGCAACCCATAGGCGATGTTTCCTTCGATAGTATCAGAGAATAGGAATATATCTTGCATAGCTACTGCTATGTTTTTGCGTAATCTTCGCAAATTAAAATCTTTTATATCATGACCATCAACAAATATTTCTCCTTTTGTACATTCATAGAACCTACAAAGTAAACTTACGAAAGTAGATTTACCTGAACCTGTATGCCCAATAATTGCAATAGTTTGACCTGGACTAACTTTCAAATTTATATCCTCAAGTACTGCCTCATCACCGTAATTAAAGTTTACATTTTTAAACTCTATATTACCCTTTATCCTGTCTTCTTGAACTTGATGTTTTGAATTTTTAATTTTAGGCTGAGTATACATAAGTTCCATTATCTTCTCACCAGATGCTGAAAATCTTTGTATATCATTAATTAACCAACCAGCCATTCTCATTGGATTATTAATTGTAAATATTAAAGCATTAAAGGTAACTAAATCTCCTATGGTAATATTTTTGTTAATTACCATAATTCCACCTACAAGAATAAGTACTATATTAAGACTTATAGACAAAGAATCTATAATTGGAAGATACTTTCCCCAAACTTTTGCTGAATCGATGTTTCTTTTTCTAAATTCTGCATTTTCTTTTCCAAATTTTTCTATTTCAAATTCTTCCTTAGCAAAAGCCTTTACAACTCTATTACCACTTATGTTTTCCTGTGCTACAGAATTAAGCCTTGAAAATTGCTGCCTTACATTAAAAAAAGTTGGTTTTACTTCTATTGCAAGCTTTCTAGCAAAATAAGCTATTGGAGGCGTAAACATAAGTAAAATCAATGTAAGTTTATAATTCATTGAAAACATAATTCCTATTCCGAATAAAAATATAAATGAGTTCTCTATAACGTTATACCCTACCCATGCAAGAAAATGCCTTACTGCATCAATATCACCTGTCATTTTATTCATTATATCTCCTGTACTAGTTTTATCAAAAAAATCGAAATCTAGTTTCTGAAGATTGCTATAGATATCATTTCTAATATCAAATATAGAATCCTGAGACATCTTTTCTAACAAAATTAAAAAAGTATACCTTAATATTGACCTTAGCAATATTATCCCTGAAATAAATAGTAGCAATGGAACTAATAAATTTTTCTCTTTTCCTATAATAATCCTATCTACAATTGTTCCAGATAAATACGGTGCCACCATGTTCATAGCTGAACATATAATAACTAATAAAAAACCCACTATTATTTTACCTTTGTACTTTCTTGCATACTTCCACACCCAATTAAAAGCCATAATTACCACCCCATAATTTTTTTCTCTATACTATTATCATGTATATGTTTAAATAATAAAATGTAGTTTTCGCTCTAATATAATGTTCATTCTTGTATTAATAAATAAAGTCCTCTTATTTAAATAAATAAGACCTTAATTATAGTTTGATTAATTTTTTGCAAAGACCTATAATATACTTATAATATAGAATAATTTTGCAGAGGTAGATTATGTGTGATTTAAAAATTGATTTAGATAATTTCAACCCTAAAATGTTATATACTTTCACAAAAAAATTTAATGATAAAAGTGATGTTACTTATCATTGTCATGATTTTCTGTCCATAATATATATTTTATCTGGCACGTGTACCTACAACATATGTGGAGTTCCACATATTGTTAAAAAAGGAGATTTGCTTGTTATCAACCCTCAAATGTATCATGGAAAAATTATCGCCTCAGGTAGTGAAATCAATGAATTTCACGTAGGTTTCCAAAACCTTCACATAAAAGGGCTTTTGCCTAATCATTTTCTTGAAAATCATGTATCACCAATTATTAATGTATCAAATTATGAAAATGAACTTTTAAAATTTTGTTCAGATGTTATCTCTGAGCAAAGTAAAAACCAACCTTCCCTACAATTATCTCTAAAAGGTCTGGGTATTAAACTTCTTTCCATTCTTTTTAATGCAACTTTCGAAAGCTCTACGTTAAAAAGAAAAGGTATACTTAATCTTGAAAGTTATGATAATACTACTATAGTGAATACAGTTTTAGAATTTATAGACGAAAACTTTATGCATAGTCTCTCTTTAGACGTAATATCACAAAGTATGTATCTTAGTCCCACTTATATTTCTAAACTTTTCAAAGAAAGCACTGGTAGTTCACCAATAAACTACTTAATAAAACTTAGACTTTCAAAGGCTAAACAATCTTTAGAGGTGGGCGATCAATCTATAAAAAAAGTGGCATTATCTGTTGGTTATCCTGATGTGTATCACTTTAGCAAACTTTTCAAAAAGTATTATGGCTGTCCTCCATCAAAATTAAAACGTAAATCTGTTAATAATCTGATTATTAACCTAAATCCATAAATTAAAGTAATCCAAAGTAATTAATTACTTTGGATTACCCTGAAAAATATAATGGAGAATTTTATTGTTTAAATAATAAAATTCTCCATTATGTTTATTTGTTTTACTATATTAATCTGTAGAAAACACCAAAATCTAATTATCTTTTTCATAAATACTACCTATTTTCATTTTGTAAAATTTATGTTATATTTTAGTTACTGATTAAATTATTTTAATAATTTACATAAATGCATCTGATAAATGCAGTTGGAGGGGAAAATGGCTAAAAAAAGGGAATTTGGTGAAGGACCTATATACACAATTACTAATTATATATTTTGGTTCTTCTTGGGTAATTTATACTTTCTACTTCTAAATATTCCACTACTATTTATGTTCCTTGTAGTTATGTCTAATGGTACAAATACATTACCACAGGGGTTTACTACCATTATTATTTTATGTTGTATTCCTATAGCACCTGCAGCAACAGCCCTTTTTAGTGTTATGGGTAAACTGATAAGGGAAAAAGATTTAAATATTACAAAAGATTTTTTTAAAGCTTATAAGACTAACTTTTTTCAATCATTGTTTTTTGGAGCATTAGAAATAATATTACTATGTGTCCTCTTTATTGATATCAGATTTTTTATTTCAAGTGGTTACCCACGAATTTTAACTATTTCTGTTTTTGTAGTTATGCTTTTTATATTTTCAATGAGTCTGTACATATTCCCAATAATTTCAAGATTTTATTTAGGTTGGAAAGATGTTGTTAAAACTGCTGCATACTATACTATTCGTAAATTTAATATTACACTTTTGTGTCTTTCTAGTTTTGTGGTTGTAGGTTTTATATTTTTCAAAATTACTACCTTTGTATTAGTATTTGTTTCTAGCATTATATGTTATTTAATAATGTATTATCAACAAAAATTACTACTAGAAATTGAAGATAAAATGAATAAAACCACTGATAAAGTTCTTGAATAATGTTTTTAAAAAAATAGGGAAGGATCATTCTATTTAGTAATATTTAAATAGAATGATCCTTCCCTATTAAGTTTAAGTTTATTGTACAACTAATTTACTCAACTTTTCTTCATATATATGTTTGTTTGTGATAAAATGTATGAGATACGTAAATTAAACTAAAATTTTTAATATAAGAATAATTCTATTCTAAATAATTACAAAACCCATTAAAATTAACATAAACAACAAGGAGGAATGTACATTGAGTAACATTGAACAACTAACCGTAGATACTATAAGGGTTCTATCCGCTGAAGCAATACAAAAAGCAAATTCTGGTCATCCAGGACTTCCACTAGGGGTGGCACCAATGGCATACACATTGTGGGCAAATCATATGAAACACAATCCTGCTAATTCGAAATGGCAGGATAGAGATAGATTTGTACTTTCAGCTGGTCATGGATCAATGCTTGAATATTCGCTTCTCCATCTTTTTGGATATGGTCTAACTATTGAAGATTTAAAGAATTTCAGACAATTTGGGAGTTTAACACCTGGTCATCCTGAGTATAATCATACAAATGGTGTTGAAATTACTACAGGCCCTCTCGGACAAGGAATTGCTAATGCTGTAGGCATGGCAATAGCAGAAAGTCATCTTGCAGCAAAATTCAACACAAAAAAACATGCTATAGTAGATCATTATACATATGCTATATGTGGTGACGGAGACAATATGGAAGGAATTTCTGGAGAAGCAGCATCTCTTGCAGGTACATTAGGGCTTTCTAAACTTATTGTAATGTATGATTCTAATAACATATCAATAGAAGGATCTACAGATATTTCATTTACTGAAGATGTAGGCAAAAGATTTGATGCTTATGGATGGCAGGTAATCAATGTAGCAGATGGCAATGACATGGATGAAATAGGTAAAGCTATTGAATCCGCTAAACTAGAACTTAATAAACCTACCTTTATTAAAATTAAAACTATTATAGGATTTGGTTGTGCTGCAAAACAAGGTACATCATCAGCACATGGTGAACCGCTTGGAGAAGATAATATAACTGAAATGAAAAAATGCATGGGCTGGGACCTAGCACCATTTACTGTTCCAACTGATGTAACTAAGCATATGGAAAATGTAAAATCAGAACTTGCTAAAAAAGAAGACGCTTGGAAAACTCTTTATGCTTCTTATAGCAAAGAAAATCCTGAACTTGCTAAAGAATATGAGGTATGGCAAAGTGGAGAAATTTCTACTGATTTACTTAAAGTGGAAGACATGTGGAAATTTGAAGGCAAAGCAGCAACAAGAAGCTCATCTGGAGCTATAATAAATGTATTAACTAAAAATATTCCAAATCTTATAGGTGGATCTGCTGATCTTGCCCCTTCTAATAAAACATATATGAAGGGTATGGGAGATTTTTCTATGGAAGATAGAAATGGATCTAATCTTCATTTTGGAGTACGCGAACATGCAATGGCCGCTATAGCAAATGGAATATACGTACATGGTGGTCTTAAACCTTTTGTTTCAACCTTCTTTGTATTTAGTGATTATATGAAGGGCGCTATGAGATTATCAGCTCTTATGGGTCTTCCTGTTGTTTATGTTTTAACTCATGATAGTATAGCTGTTGGAGAAGATGGTCCAACTCATGAACCAATAGAACATCTTGCAGCACTTAGAGCTCTACCAAACTTTAATGTATTTAGACCAGCTGATTCTAGAGAAACAGCTGTTGGTTGGTACTCTGCAATTACATCTAAAACAACACCTACTGCATTAATATTAACAAGGCAGAATCTTCCTTTATATGAAGAGACATCTACAGAAGCTTTAAAAGGTGCCTATGTATTAAAAACATATGAGGCCCAAGGTCAAAATCCTGATATTATTTTAATGGCTTCCGGTTCTGAAGTAGAATTCATCTATGAAGGAGCTAAACTCTTAAATGAACAAGGCATTAAAGCTAGAGTAATAAGTATGCCTTGTCTTGAATTGTTCGAGCAGCAATCAAAAGAATATAAGGAATCTATATTACCATCATCTGTAAGAACAAGACTCGCAATTGAAGCTGCTGCTTCACTGGGTTGGCATAAATATGTTGGTCTAGATGGAGATGTTATTTCCATTGATAGATTTGGAGCTTCAGGTAAAGCTGAAGTACTATTTGAAGAATTTGGATTTACAGCAGAAAATGTTGTTGCTAGAGCAATGAAACTATTTCAAAAATAATTTAGTTATAGCTTCATAACCACAAAAATCATCTAATCAGACTCTGATTAGATGATTTTTTTTAGTTATTAATTTTCCAATTCTCTAATAAATATGTTTCTGCTTCCTCAGACCAAAGTCCTTTGTTATTTTTAGCAATTACTGCTGGATTTATGATATTTTTTTCAGTCATTCTTAATGATTCAATCATATCATTAGTATTTCCACCAGTGGTTCCAATAGTATGAGTTGACTGATAATGGCAAATACATCTTTTAGGTTTATACAGCCTTGTAATATTAGACGGTACATATAGATAGAGATATAAATAAATTAGGATAAAGGGAAGTTTATATGAGATTAAAGTGAATGGATTATTGAGTGAAACAAATCATTTACCTCAAAACATTGCACCATTGCACCCCAATTATTCTTAACTGAATATACATCAGTAAATGCTTAATTCTGCTCATTGTTACAGGCATATTACCCTCTGTTACAAATTTAGAAGAAAATCCACCACCTCTAAAGTAATCATCATTTGCTGCATGCCAAGAAGTTGCATCTGGAATTCAGTATGTTCTAACATCTGAGAATATTTGAGCTGTATTTGTTAATAAGTGACCAAATAACATAGCTTCCATAAAAACACTTCTATAGCATTTATGATCTTTCCATATCAATTCCACAACTTTCTAAATTTAAGTGGAGTGATATCTTCATTTTGCTTAAATGTCTTGATAAAATTACTTACACTTTAAAATCCTACTTTTTCCGAAATTTCATATATTGGCATTTGAGTTATTCTTAGAAGTTCCTTCGATTTATTGATTCTAAAATTTGTTAAATATTCATACAACCCTTCTGAGGTATATTTTTTGAACAATTTTGTTAAGTAGAACTTATTAATATTTATCGCCTTAGATATATAATCCAAAGTTATCTTATTACAATATTCCTTATTTATAATTATTATAGCCTTCTTTACATATTCTTCAATTAAATCTTCCTTCCTATTAAAATTATAGCTTAACATAAGTAACTCTGTTAATATTTCAACAATAAGACAAGAAAATATAATATCAACTCTTGTATCCCTTTTAGTTATCATTTTATTTATTTTCTGTATATTGGAGTAAATAATACTATCAGCACAGAAGTTTAGAACCGGACCTCCATTTTCAATTATTCTCTCAAAATACTTTCTACTCTCGCTACCATTAAAATGAATATACTCAAATTCCCAAATTTCTTGTCCATATGTTGCATAATATTGTTCTTCCATACAATCTATTATAAAAACTTGATTTCTTTCAATTATATAAGACTTATCCCTGTATTTTAGAATTCCTTTTCCATTAATAGTTTGGATTAATAAAAACGCATTATAGTTTTTTCTACTAGTGAAATACTTATTATTACAAAAAAATGACCATAACTCTGTATATAATAAAACATCGTTTTACTTAATGCACTAGGTGTATATTCATTTGAGTCTATTACTTTCTCCAATCCCTGAACATCCATAAAACACCCCCCTCTATTTATACCAATATTATTATATTTTATATCAATATTATAGGATGAAATTCGAGTATATGTACTTTATAATTATAACATAATATTATATTTTAAAGAATAACTTAGGAGGTACTTATTATGAATATTAAACCATGCAGACCTAAATGGAAAGGAACAATGACAGATAGAGAACGCTTTAATAACCAAATGCATTATAAACCAGTGGATCGATGTTTCAATATGGAATTTGGTTACTGGGACGAAAATTTTACGCAATGGCCACTATTTAAAGAAAATGGTATAACAAACAATTCAGATGCAGATGTGTTTTTCAATTTAGATATATTGAAAACAATTTCTGGAAATCTTTGGATGAGTCCTGGATATGAGACAAAAGTGATAGAGGTTATAGGCGATAAGAAAATTATAATGAATTCCGATGGACTACTTGCAGAGGTACCAAATGACGGACATGATACTATGCCTCATTTCATAAAATCTAGCATAATAACCCCTGAAGATTGGGAAAAATGTAAATCTCAAAACTTCAGAGTAGATGACCCATCAAGAAAGGTTAATATAGAAGAACTAAAGAGCCTGCATCCAACTACTCGTCAGTATCCACTTGGAGTTGATTGTGGCTCAATGATAGGAAAAATTAGAGACATGCTTACCTTTGAGGGTCTTGCCTACGCATGTTTTGACTATCCTGAAATGGTTGAGGATATGGTAGAAACCTGTTGTCTAATTGTAGAAGATTTTTTGGATCAGATACTCCCTCATTTTGATTTTGATTTTGCCTCAGGCTGGGAGGATATTTGTTTTAAGAATGGTCCTATTGTGAGTGTTGATTTCTTCAAAAATGTTGTTACCTCTAGATATGTTCGAATTAATAAAAAATTAAAAAAATATAATATAGACATTTGGTATACAGATTGTGATGGTGATGTCAGACCTATTCTACCTTACCTAATGGAAGGTGGCATCAATTGTCTTTTCCCATTCGAAGTAAACGGTTGTACGCATCCTGCTGAATTATTAGCTAAATACGGTACTGATTTAAGAATAATGGGTGGTTTCAATAAACTTGAGATGGGTAAAGGACGAGAAGCCATAAAAGACTATATGGAATCACTAGTACCTCTTGTTGAAAGAGGTGGTTATATTCCTTTTTGTGATCACCGCTGCCCACCAAACGTTAAGCCGGAGGATTATTTATACTATCTAGACCTGAAGGAAGAAATATTTGGTATGAAATAACCAACTTATACAAATACCTTTTTATGTATAATAAAAAAATTGGATACAGGAATGTTGGAGTTAATCAACACTCTTGTATCCAATTTTTACTTTAAATAAAACAAGCTGTTGCCATAATTTTCACTGTATATTTCCAATACTAACTGGGCATATACAAAAGCTTCATTCTTAAATTAGGACCATTTCATTTGTAAGATACATAATTTTATATAAATCACCATTGATATCTTGTATTAATTCATAACAAGTTTCTTTATAAATGCATTACGCCATTCTATAAGTTGGATTAGGTTTCCCGGGACTAAAACACTCCATGTTTAAATCTAGAATCCTCATATCCTCTGTTTCAACTCCTCTAAAAAATATCTTTTCTAATGAAGACTTTAGTGCTTCAGACTCTGCATCAACTCTAGCGTTAATTATCATATTCCATCTTGAAGAAGTTTTATCCGCTTTTTTACTGAAATCCAGTTCCTCATATATGCTTGTTATACTTGCCTTGCTCCAGTCCTGTTGTGAAACACCGTATATTTTTAAATGAGCTATTTCAAAATTATTTATAATGAAGTCTGCTTTAAGCTCGTTCATTACTTTTTCTATAAGATAGTTTATATCCACGGCTACGTCTGAATCTAAACTAGCAGTTAAGTTGAGCCATCCAAGCCTTGCCTCTGCATCCCCATACATTTTATAGTCAATGTCTAATGTCCTTGCTTTTGTAGCATTTACATTATAAATTGTGTTGATCCATCCATCTATGTTCAAATTATCTTTTGCCGAAACACAAGCTATATCTGCGGATTTAAATTTAATGCTAATAAAATCTGTAATTCGTCTTATTTCCTCTGAAGTTAAAGAATCAATTTTATTTAAAACAATTATATCCGCTTCCTCTAACTGTTTTGCAAACAGATAGTTTATCTCTGAATGAAAACCTGAATTCTCTTCTATTAAAAGTCTTTTAATCCTCTTTGGATCTACCACTACGCTAAGAGGTCTTAATAATACCTTTGCCATATATTTTAGTTCTATAGGTTTAAAAATCGTTGCAATTAAATCTGTACAGCTGCCCACGGGTTCTGCTAAAATCACATCAGGCATTTCATTTTCTGCTAAGGTCTGTACTTTGTTTATAAACTCCTCAAAGTTACAACAAAAACAGCCACCAGTTACCTCAAGCACTGACATGCCAGAAGCTTTTAAAAAGTTCGTATCAACTAAATCACTGCCTTGATCATTAGTAACTATACCAACTTTTTTCCCTGAACTTAGGAGATATTTTGCTATACTTAATATAGAAGTCGTCTTACCTGCGCCTAAAAACCCACCTACGACAATTAATTCAGTACTCACCATTTTCACTCTCCCACTCAATTCTTTTAATTATTTCTCTTCTATCTGCTATTGTCCCCGCAGTTGTCTGCTCTCCATTTATAATTATAGCTGGAAAGCTCTCTACTTCTAAACCTTCTATGCTATGAATATTTTTAAAATTTTCAAGTCGCATGTATTCAATATCAATAAAGTCCATTTTTTTTTGCAATTTAGTAAACATTTCTGTTATAAGTCCACCTATAATAAAACAAGCAGAACATGGATTCTGCAGCATAACTACATTTATTTTCACTCTCATGTTCTGCCTCCTATTCTATAATCCTTTTTTATTTATTACATCTACTATACCTTTTCTTAATTCTTCGACAGATGGGATTATGCTTATATATTTAATCTCACCATCAATACATATAGTAGGTATATTTTCAACTCCAAGTTTTATCATTCTAACTACAGACTCTTTTTCCTTAACACTATATTCCTTCCACTCTACCTTATCCTCAAGCCCTATAACCGCTGAATTAACTGCCTCAACCATATACTTACATGGAGCACAAGATGCTGAATCTAAAGTTATTACATCTATAATTACTTTTGGTTCATTTTTGTAATCCGGAAGTTGCACTTCAATACCTTCAAGGCTTCCCTCTGCTCCTAAAAATTCTGAAACCTCACCGTATACTACACTGGTAACAGCCTTAACATTTTCAATCGGTGTATTAAAAGGCATATCACATCCTGGTGATAGGATATAACCTTTAGTTCCACCTATTTGTAAACAATTTTTAGCATCATTGATATTATCCATAGGAGTTCCAAACAACATTGTAACTGTAAGTTTAATATTCCCGCCCAAAGATACTCCATATTTCGAGCACATTTTCTTAGCAAAATCAAGTGCAACATTCTCATCAATAGAAATACTGTCTGGCTTGCATTTACACATAGGTTCTATATTTCTTGTGGCATTCCCACATACAAAATAAGAACTTAGTTTTTCATTTTTCTTTATATATTCAAATAATGGAATAATATATGGTGAAACAAATTCTTCAAAGTTGTCTGGAGATATCTGCGAAACCATAGGATCTACTACTGCAATTACATCCACTCCTGCCTGCATATACATTCTAGCAGTATTAGTGCAGACCTCTTGGCAAAAGATCATAAGTTCTTTAATTTTTTCAGGCTCGTCCATCATTTCATAGAATATCTCTGTACCTTTTAAGTGGAGTGCCAATGTAAATGGTCCTGTTATAAGTCCATAAATTGCAATTTTATCACCTAAATCATTACAAATTTTTCTTGTAGCTTCTAAAACAATTGGAAATCTTCCATCATTTTCTGTTGGAATCTTTAAATCCTTTAACTCTATTCCATCTTCAAGAGGATGTGATATAACCGCTGGTGGATTGCTTTCTGAATATTGAAGCTTGCATCCCATAGCCTCAGCCTCAACTTGTAAATCAAATAATGCTGGAAGCCCATCTGGTCTATAAAGTTCATAAGCTTTAGACACGCCCTTAACCATATTATCCACCGACTTGAAGTATTCCTCACAGTTTACTCCTATTAAATTTGCACCATGGCAGCCAACAAAAGGTACCCAAGGAGCTCTCGTAACTTCCTCATTTTTCAAAGCCCTTAGAACTAATTCTCTTGAATTCATATTTAATGCCTCCATCTTATATTTACATCCATTAGCTTGCTAATAATGATTTTGCAACTTCTGCAGCTGTTGCAGCGTCAGCAGTATAGTGATCTGCGCCTATTTCTTTAGCAAAATTAGTTGTAATTGGTGCGCCACCAATCATGAATATATAATTTTCTCTAATACCACGTTTAGTAAACTCGTCAATTACATCTTTCATGGAAGGCATTGTTGTTGTAAGTAAAGCAGATAGACAAACTATTTTAGCTCCTACTTCTTCTGCTTTATCTGCAAAGGCCTGCGGTGAAACGTCCACACCAATATCATAAACTTCAATACCTGCACCTTTAAGCATCATTCTAACAAGGTTTTTACCAATATCATGTAAATCGCCTTTAACAGTTCCTATAACTGCAACACCTAATGGTTTAACTCCTGAATCAGTAAGAATTGGCTCAAGAATTTTCATTCCAGCACTCATAGCACGAGCAGCAATTAACATCTCTGGGACATAAATTTCATTGTTTTTAAATTTAATTCCAACCTCACTCATAGCTGATATTAAACCTTCATTTAATATTTGCTCAGGATCAATTTTTTCTTCAAGTGCTAAATTGACCATTTCTTTAACCTTTTTTGCATTACCCTTTTGTACAAATAGTGAAAGTTCCTGTAAATCCATATCTATAATTCCTCCTCGTATTTTATGTTTTATATTCTAATAATATAATATAAATATAAACCTTTTCATGCAATGTGTATTGTACAAAGACGATACTTTTTAGTAATATCTTATTGTAAACCATACTTTCCAGTAAAATATTGCTGTTATCTTTTTTAAGTCATCTTCCTGTATTGACCAGGAGAAACCCTTCAATTTTCTTAAATACTTCCGTATACTAGCTCTGTTCTGTAAATCCAACTGTATATAGGTACTTATATTTTCTCCCTGTTAAAACATAATTGAATCCATAAAATATTCTTGAAAATCAGGTCTATTAGATAATTCTACATACGTGGTAGCTTGTTTTATTTGTAGTGCTTTTTCTCTTTGCTCCTGTGATAATAAATACATTTTAGCACCGCTACCAGCGCTGTTACCTATAGAATAGATTTTATCTTCTAGCTCTTTAGGTAACATTCCAATATTAATTGTACTCTTTATATCCATAAAGTTACCAAAACCACCAGCTACATATATCTTTTCTATTTCTTCATAGCTTATACCCATCTCAGAGATTAATATTTTTATCCCTGCACTTATTGCTGCTTTTGCAAGTTGTACCTCTCGGATATCCTTTTGGGTAAAATAGATTGAATTCTTATTTCCATTGTCTTCAATAAGAAATTGCTTCATTCCATCAATAGTGACTATTCTTTCCCCTAGGTTTATATCTAAAATTTCTTCTGCATCTACCATTCTTCCAGTTTCATCAACAATTTGATACTTAAGCAATTCAGACACTGCGTCAAGTACTCCTGAACCACATATCCCTATGGGAAGTTCATCTCCAATTGTTTTGTAGATTTTCTGTTTTGAAAGATCCACTTTTGATACAGCTCCCTTGACCCCACCTATACCATATTTAATATTAGCGCCTTCAAACGCAGGACCTGCAGCTGTTGAACAAACAACGATTCCGCTATTATTTCCAAGGGCTAACTCGCCATTTGTACCAAGGTCCAAAAGAATGGAGTAGTTTTCAGATTCTACCATTCCACTGGCCAATATTCCAGCCGTTATATCACTTCCAACGTAGCTTGAAATACCAGGTAAAATGCTTACTATTCCGCCTATATTAATTCCAATTTCTTCACCATTAAAATCTATGTCCTCTGTAAGTACAGGAATGTAAGGTGCCATAGATATGTTTTTACAAGAAATTCCCAAAAGCATATGAACCATCACCGTGTTTCCTGCTATTGTCATATTATAAATATAATCTTTTACTAAATTATTATTTAAACATAGTGATTCTACCATTCTATTTATCTGATTTACTATTAAGCTTTTCAAAACTTGTACTCCATTTAAATTCTCTATTGTATAGCTAATTCTTGAAATCACATCCGCTCCATAGGCTCTTTGTTCATTAACCTGAGATGCTGTATCTAAAGTTCGTCCACTTACCATATCCACTAAATAACATGCTATTGTAGTAGTCCCTATGTCTACTGCAATTCCATATAGTATATTAGAAGTATCTCCGCTTTCTAATGTTACTAATGTATTTTTATATATACAGGCTGTAACTTTAAACTCATTTTTTCTAATAATTTTACTTAAATTACATAAAATCTTATTACTAATACATATTTCCTTTAATTGTAACGCATCCTTTAGCCTATGCACATCATCTCTTTGGTCATTAATACTAGGTACCTCTAATTTAAAAAACTCTTTATTAACATAAGGCTTAACAGTAACTGAAATCTCTTGTCCAACTGTTAGCACATCTATATTATCTTCCTTAGAAATAATCGTTACCTCTATATCATTAACTATTTTATATGAACATGCCAAATGAATACCTTCTTCTATCTCTTGAGGGTTTAAGTGAGCAATATCCTCTTTACTAATTTTTTGGTTCCCACCAGTTATTAAAATCTTACATTTTCCACAGGTCCCTTTGCCGTTACATGGATGCTGAATACTAATATTGTTTTCAACAAGAGCTTTGAGTAAATTTTGTCCTTTAAAAGCTTTTATAGAAACAATCTTATTCTCAGTTTTTACCTTTACTTTAATATTTTTATCCACCCGATAGTTACAGGTTTGCATATTACATTCACTGCAAATATGCTCTAATTTACAGATTCCAATTCCCTCACCAAATCCAAAAACCGCTGTAGTTGACTTGATGGGAATCATTAAAGAAGACTCTGATAATTCTACGTTGAGTTTTATTTCCTTGAAACAATCAAATATTCTCGCTTGCTCATTTACGTGCCAAGTTGTATCACCTGGAGATAGTTTTTGGGTAATCCCATAATTAGTCCCTTTTAGATCATCCACAAGACTATTCCAGAAGATTTTATTTATTTGCCCCACAGAGGTTATACCAATATTGTCCACAATCATTCCTTTTAAATAATTATCATCATCAAAGGCGCTTTGTATAATCTTATCAATTTCTACTCCAATAGTTGAAATTAATACTATTATATAACTACAACCCTTTAATTTATTAGCAATAAATTCACCTTCAAAAACAATAGAATTTTCTAAAATAACTCTACCTTTTTCGATATTCTTAATATTTATTTTTTCAAACCATATTTGAGGTTTAATATAGGCATCGCAATTTGTTATTTCTTCTCTTACGGAATCTAAAATTTCTTGACTAGGTTCACAATCCTTATAACCAAACAATCTTATTATTTCATCTTCTTCTATTTTATAATCAAATTCTGTTCTAATACTCATTATATTAACCCTCCCTTTTATAACATATATATTTTAATTATATTATAAATAAGATCTAAGTATAATACTTTTACAATAGTCCTTCCCACCGAAGAATAATTTTAATATAGGCAGTTCTCCTGACTTATGAGTCACCCACCTTCTAGGTAAAAAACAGTTATCGGGATTCGTCTTCGTTATAGTAACTGGGGCTGTATCGGTTTTACACCGCAAAAATTACTTGCTACTATTAAATTTTTCAAGAGTATCGAAAAATGCATCCACATTATCAAGAGGAGTTCCTGGAGGAACATCACAACCAGAAGACAAAACAAAGTTTTTATATCTTGCTGTTTTTTCTAATAATTCTTTAGTTAATGTATTCATATCTTCAACGGTTCCATTTTTAAATGTTCTAGCAGGATCAATATTACCAAAAGCAATTATATCCTCTGGAATTTGTGGCATTATCTCTTCCATATCTACAGCATTCCCAAAGTGAAGACCCATAGCACCTGTTGAAACCATTGAAGAAACAAGCTTTACAGTATTTCCACAATTGTGAAGTATAATCATAAAATTTTCATCTTGAACTGCATCAACAATTTTCTTAACATAATCAGAAGAGAAACTTTGACACATTTCAGGTGAAATTAACCCTGCTGCAGGTTCTGCTAGTATTAACCCGTTAACTCCTGCTGCTTTCATTTCTCCAATATATTCTATTAAAAACTCAGTGCATTTAGCGAGAACTATATGAACCATATCAGGTTCTATCATAGCTTGAATCATTATTTCTGTCATATCAAAAAGTCTTCCTGCAAGTGAGAATGGTCCTATTGCTCCTGCGAAAGTTGGTCTATCAATTACATTGTTTGTAACTAATGCTGCTGCTTTAATATAAACGTTAGTACGCCCTTCCCCCACTTTAGGCACCCTTAATGCTTTAGCTGTTTCTTCATCAACTACTATAGGTGCAGTAACTGCTGGCACTTCATCATCGGTAAATCTTATAGGACTACCAAATACTTCTGCTTCAACAGAGAGATCCATTATAGTAACAGCCGCTGCTGAACGATATTTCTTTGCAAGAACTTCTATACACTCTGCTTGATTTTTTCCATTTGTTATAACATCCATAATGTTCTTATTAATAAAATCTAGCCCTGGATAAGTCATAACTGGCATCGCTAATCTTTTCTGGGATGCTAGGATTTCTGAAACCCAGTTCTTCATATTTCTTTTCATACCTTTCCTCACTTCCTTCATATTAGTATAACTTCACTATTTTTTTATTTATATTAACTAGCTTGCTAATAATAATTTTTTAACTTCTGCAGCTGTTGCAGCGTCTTCGGTATAGTGATCTGCTCCTACTTCTTCTGCTTTATCTGCGAAAGCCTGCGGTGAAACGTCCACACCAATATCATAAACTTCAATACCTGCACCTTTAAGCATCATTCTAACAAGGCTTTTACCTTTTTGTATTACCCTTTTGTACTAATAATAAGAATTCATTTAAATCCATAATTAATTCACCCTAAAGTTTTATGTTTTACATTCTAATAATATAATATAAATATAAACCTTTTCATGCAATGTGTATTGTACAAAGACGATACTTTTTAGTAATATATTATTATAAACCATACTTTTCAGTAAAATTTTGCTAGAATGTTTAAAAAAGATAAGACTATTGACGCATTTGTGTCAATAGTCTTATCTTTTTTAAGTCATCTTCCTGTATTGACCAGGAGAAATCCCTTCAATTTTCTTAAATACTTTCGTATAATAGCTCTGATCTGTAAATCCCACGTTATGGGCTATATCACTTAATGAGCTACTCAAGTCAGTCAAATATTTTTTACTTTCTTCAATCCTGACTTTATTTAGATAATCAATAAAATTTATTCCCATTTCTTTTTTAAATAGTCTACTAAAGTATGATGGGCTTAAGTACACATATTCCGCTACACTATCTAAGGATATATTATTACTAACATTATCATTAATAAACTCCATAGATTTTTTTATAATATGAAAATTGTTAACATTTTCGATGTTATACATACATTCACTAAATCTATCTAAAACCTTTATTATCCACGCACAAAGTTTCTCAACATTGCTCAATGTAGACACTTCGTTTAAGTATTTAAAATTAAGGCCAAAAACCATTTCCAAATCAGCTCCTCCCTCAACTGCAGCTCTAGAAAGCACAATCATAAGTTCCAATACTCTTGCTCTAGTTATTTCAATATTATTACCATTATTGAACAAAACATGTCCTAAGAGCTCATTTAGTATAATTTTAGCTCCTTTTTTATCGCCGACTCTAACTTTTGATATCAGTTCTTTTTCAAGCTCTACAGGATAGTAATTTGATATATGTTCAGAATATTCATTGTGTTTTACATTTTGTATTTCTTCATTAATTGCCGCCTGCGCAGCATAAAACTTCTTTCTTTCGGAAAGTATAATACTTTCAGATGACATTATATCCTTTGAAATAATATACAGTAGTTGTGCCAAATACCTAACTTTTTCTGGTTCAACAATAGGAGTATTTTTAACATATTTTTGCAGTGTTTCCCTACTTCCTAAATTGAAATTATGTTTTTTTATTAAATCATCTACCATAAAATCATCAGAGGTGTTCATTCTTACAGGCCCACCTATCAAAGCTCCTTTTAAGACCCCCCCAATAACTATAGAAGTTGCATAATGGACTAATCCAATAGGGCAAAAATATATATATGGTTCACCAATTTTCTCTGATTGTTTACTAGCATAAAGATGAGACTCATTGCATGTGCATTTATCTCCACTTAATTCTTTAAATTTAATGCAAAACTGACAAGGCTCTCCTTCAGAATGAATCGTTTGTCCGAATTCATCAATATAGAAGCATAAGATACCTGTGACCTTGTTATAGGTTTTAAGATGATCTATTAAAGTTTCTTCATCTAAACTACTCTTTTGTAGGTACATTTAGTTTGCCCCCTGTTAAATTAGATTTCACCTTACCTTCTAGCCCAGTAGGCAAACTATATTTTTTAAAACTCCTATTCCTTCTAAATTTTCTATAGTATAATTAATTCTCCAAGGAACATCTGCTCCATATTTTCTCTGTTTATTTATCTTAAGTTCTTAACCTTCTATTACTATATAAAGGATCTATGGTTATTAGATATTAGTGATGATGAACCATCTCCCTATAGTATTTAGGAGATTGTCCAACAATCCTTTTAAAAGTAGTAGAAAAATAGTACGGATTACTAAAGCCTAAACTTGAGCTTATTATACTTATTGTATCAACAGCAGACTCCAAAAGCTCACAAGCTTTTTGTATTTTTAATCGAATATAATAATCCATCGGCGTATACCCTGTTTTTTCTTTAAATACACGAACAAAGTGAAATCTAGATACCTTTGCATAATCGGATAATTGATCCAGAGTCAAATTATTAGCCACGTTATCCAGCATATAGGTGATAACCTTTTCAACATTGATATTATCAGTTTTATTTAATTCTGAGTTCATAGCCAAACTTATTATATAGCTTAAAATATTGGTTAGGTAAGCGCTAGCAAATATCAAATTACTTTGGGTATAACCCATACCTAATATTCTAAAAATATCCTGAATCCAAGATAGGATTTTAGCATTATTACCTAACTGAATTACAGGTGATGAATCTGAAATACCAAGCAACTTTATATAAGCACTTGCACTTTGTCCTCTGAAGTGTATCCAATATTTAGTCCAGGGATCCTTATTATTCGCACCATATGAATGATGAATATTAGGAGGACAAACAAATAAATCCCCTTTTTTTATAATCCATTGCTTTCCATCTAATCTTAGGAAACCTTGACCATCTACGCAATAAATCATAACATAATCCTTAAGTATGCGATTATTTACCACATGACCATAAGCTTTTTCATAACATCCTGCCCAAGTGAGTAGAAGGTTGCCTAAAATCACGTTTCGAGATTCTTTTTCTATTATATTCGGCGGTGTATAAAACGAATTTTTATAGTATGAAGTAGTTTCCACTGTAGCATCATTTCCCACCATAACATATTTCCTCCTAATACAATTTAAAAATATATAATATCTATTTAGCTTAATATTAATTTATTTGTTTTTATGGTAATTAGAATAATCCTCGTCCTTGCTTTATTAATAATGAAATGTAATTCTCTATTAGCAATATATTATATCAATGTTAGCAATATTGCAAATTTTATTTTATATTTAAAAGTATTATAATCTAAGTAACCTATAGTTAATTTTAGAGAAATATATTTAATCAGTTATAAAGGAGGCCTATATGAATCACTTTCAAAAGTTTCATACAAAAAATGATTGGAAAAATTTAAATGTTACTTCTATTAATAGAGAAGAGTCTCACGCTCCCTGGGGTGCTTATGAAAATGCATCTCAAGCACTAAGTTGTGATAGAACTTTGTCTAGTTGGACAAATTCTCTAGATGGAATTTGGAAATTTGCCTATTACACAAAACCAACAAAGACAGAATCATTCTTTGAAACTAATTATAATCACGAAAACTGGAAAGATATTAACGTCCCCGGCAACTGGGAACTTCAAGGTTTTGGTGACCCAATTTACACTAATACATTATTACCATGGGATTATTACAGCAAAGATAAACAAATCATACATCCCAAAGCCAAGACCGCGTCTCGTGGCTTACCAAATCCTCCGTACATTCCAGAAGAAAATCCAACTGGATGCTACTATAGAGAATTCAATATTTCTTCAGAATGGCTAGAATCAGAAATATTTATTCATTTTAAAGGAGTGGAAACAGCATACTATCTGTGGATTAATGGTAAAGAGGTTGGATATTCACAAGATAGTAAATTGCCTAGTGAATTTAACATAACAGATTTTATAAAACAAGGTAAAAATATAATTTCTGTGCAAGTAATGCGTTTTGCCGAAAGCACTTATCTAGAAGATCAGGACTACTGGTATCTTTCTGGAATTTTCCGTTCTGTTTCATTATATGCAAAACCTAAAACAAGAATTGTTGACTTTAAGATAGATGCCCTACCTAATCTATACTATGGCTTTGGAGAGGTGAAAGCTGATGTAACAATAAATCGTTTTAACGGTTTTGCAGATTACAAGGTTAGGTTAGATGTATTTACTATTGAAAATCATTTATTGTCCAGTAAAATTTCTGAAATAAACTCTCAAGGTGCCTACCGAAGTTATGAGACCCCTACTTCCAATACTGCAAGATTTAACATCAAAGTAGAAGACATAAAGCAGTGGACTCCTGAGACACCTACGTTATACAAAGTGGTCATTACTTTACTTTCTCCTAGTAATAAGGAAGTTGATTTTGAAAGTTGCAAAATTGGTTTTAAGAAAATTGAAATTGTGGACGGTGTTATATTATTAAATGGAAATAGATTAATTGTAAGAGGCGTAAATCGCCATGAGCATGAAGCTTACGGTGGCCGCAGTGTGACTTTTAAACACATGGTGGAAGAAATAAAGCTGATGAAAAGACTTAATATAAACTCAGTTAGAACCTGCCATTATCCAGATGATCCGATTTGGTACGACTTATGTGATGAATATGGAATTTTACTTATTTGCGAATGTAATTTAGAAACCCACGGAGTATTTGGTGCTTTATCGCATAACCCTGCATGGGGAACTAATTTCTTGGAAAGAGCTATTCGAATGGTACTTACCCATAAAAATCATCCCTCTATCTACTCTTGGTCCCTAGGAAATGAAAGTGGAGTAGGTGCCAACCATGCAGGAATGGCCGGTTGGATAAGGGAATATGACCCTTCTCGTTTATGCCAATATGAAGCAGGAGAACCAGGAAAGAATATTTCTGACGTTAGAGGAAATATGTATGCCACTCAAAAAAACATCTTACAAATGCTTACCGATGCCTCAGATATAAGGCCTATTGTCCTAGTGGAGTACTTATATCAAATTAGAAATTCTGGTGGAGGCATGTATAAATTTTATGATTTAGTAGAGAACTACAAAAGGTTTCAAGGTGGTTATGTCTGGGACTGGCAGGATAAATGTTTAATTGCCAAAACTTCTGATGGCACGCAATTTTTTGGTTATGGAGGCGATTTTAGCGAGAGTATAGTAGACTGGGAATGTCCAGGCTTCATGACTAATAATGGTATAGTGTTACCAGATTTGACACCAAAACCTATAGCTCTGGAAGTTAAGCAAATTTATTGCCCTATCATTTTTGAAGAGCTATCCCAAGAAAATACGTGGATTTCAGAAAAAAACATGGGCTGCTTTACAATTAAAAATAGAAATATCGTTTTGGATACAAATCAATATGATGTCACCTTCTCAGTTAGAGAAAACGGATACATTATAGAGACGGGTTTATTTGAGCTTCCATATTTAAAAGCAGGAGAGGCAGCAGAAGCTACCTTCACAGATAACATCAATAAGAAACCAAATTGTGAATACACTGTAGAATTCATTGTAAAATATGTAAAAGAATCTGCTTACGCTACTGCAGGCTATGAAATAGGATGCTATCAGTTTAGACTTGCAAGTGGTGTCTATGAATATGAATTAAAAAAGATAACTGAAACTAAAATAGTAGAAAATAAAGTTTCTATAGAAAACCATATGGATATAATTAAAATTATTGGTAGTGATTTTACTACCTCTTTTGACAAAACAACAGGGCTTATTTTTTCTCATGTTAAAAATGACTGTGAATATCTAAATCTTGGGCCAAAGGAGTGCTTAACACGTCCTTTGACAGGAATAGATGCAGGGGATGGCTGGGGAAGGTCATCAATATGGGAAGAGTTTGACAGTAAGAATGTTATCACCACACTTAAAAAAATTTCAGTTCAACCTCTAGGAACAACTAAAGCTATAATTGAAGTCGTGAGAGAAATTAAATTTTCAGCAAATCATTTTGGAATTATTGTTGTAACTAATTACACCGTTAATGGTGATGGCCAAATAAAAGTACAAACTATTTTTAATATAGATCCTTCATTAAAAGATTTACCAAGGGTTGGACTAGAACTTATAATCCCTGAACATTTTGATACTATAGAATACTTTGGACTTGGACCTGTGGAAAATTACAGTGATAGAAAACACTCTGCAAAGCTTGGAGTATTTCAAAATAGCGTTGAGGGTGAGCACTTTCCCTTTATTCCTCCTTCAGAAAATGGTGGACATGAGCAAACGCGTTGGATTACTTTAATAAACGGTAATGGGAGAATTATAAAAATTACAGCATTAGTCCCATTCCACTTTGATGTACACTACAATACCATCGAGGATTACAAAAATGCAAAACATGAGCATGAACTTATAAGAAGAAATGAAAGCTATTTGCATATTGATGCTGCACATAGCGGAATAGGAAGTGATATGGGCTGGAGCACTATGCTTGTCGAGAGTGAACAAGTGAAAGCACAAAATTATATCTTGGAATTTACTATTTCCTTTGAGTAAAATTTAAAAGAGGGTTTACAATTTTTCTACAAAAGAAAATATAAAATAGGTTTACTTCCTATTTTATATTTTCCTGTTCTATCTGGAAAACATGATCATAATCTAATTTGTATACATTATGAAATACATTATTGGTAAGTGTCAAAAACTAGATCGTTCACTTTGCCATTTGAAATTTCATCAACCAAAACTTTATATAACTACTCTGATATTTTTTATTTTATTTTGAATATTATTTTATAATCCTACACATAATATTATTAATAGTTATTAACTCACAGCTAATTAGATGAGCTCATCATTAATATAGATACAGCTAAAGGTTACTAACTAGCATGAGTATTAAATGAACTGATTTAAATTTAGTTTTAGCTGTAACTATAATTTAATTTGATTCAGTTCATTTAATATTACAATTATAATTAACTACACATTATGAATGCCATGTTAATTTTCCATAGAATAAAATCTATGGTTTTTTATTTTCATAGTATATTTGATGTTTAAAATTCTAAAATTATACAATTCTAAGCCAAAATAAAAGCAAAACTAGTTATTTTAAATAAAATCAACATAATTGTTATATTGTTGTATCTTATATAGTTTGTTTAATGTCTTACACTTATTTCCCATTTTTAAAAAACGCTTTATTTTTCAGTCCAATTATGATATCATGTACGTAGTAAATTAGTTAAGAGGAGGTTAGTTATTATGTCATATAAAATTACTGATGCATGTGTAAGCTGTGGAGCTTGTGAACCTGAATGTCCAGTTAACGCAATAAGCCAAGGAGATTCAATATTTGTTATAGATGCTGATACTTGTATAGATTGCGGAGCTTGTGCAGCTGTTTGCCCTACAGGCGCTCCAGTTGAAGCTTAGTTAGAACGAACATAATTATTTATAAAAAATACAAGCTACTGACAAAAGTCAGTAGCTTGTATTTTTTCCTTTTTATTCATCTATATCCTTGAATCCTTCCCCAACAGTTTCATGTACGTTATATGTTATTATAAATGCTTTCTTATCAATTTCTTTTATAT
Organism: Clostridium sp.; assembly: GCF_050717545.1. GTDB lineage: Bacteria > Bacillota > Clostridia > Clostridiales > Clostridiaceae > Clostridium_AD. The sequence goes on along the minus strand of NZ_JBOITN010000024.1, from coordinate 86,850 downwards.
ATTTTTTTAATCTTATGAACTGCTTTTTACCTACAACAGTGGTTATAATTTCTTTTTGATCATTAGTATAAGCCCCTTTGGCCGTATATAAAGTTGCCCCTCTATCCAGTACTTCTATAATAAACCTTTTTATCTCCTCACCTTTTGAACTAACAACCTCAACTTTTTTACAATTATTTAATCCTGCAATAACAGCATCTATAGTAAAGCCATTTATAATAACACCCAGTAGCGCATACATACCTATTCTTGGTCCGAATGCTACCGCTGCTAGTACTGTTACAAAAAAATCGGCTACTAGTAAAGCTTTACCTATATCTATCTGAAAGTACTTATTAAGTATTTTTGCTATTATATCAGTACCTCCTGTGGAGGCATTTTGGTTAAACACCATTCCCATCCCTACGGCCCCAATTAATATTCCAAATATTAATTCAAGAAATATATCATTTGTTATACTACCAGTCATAGGGTAACCTTTTTCTAAAGCCCATATCATTGCCGATAACCCAAAGCTAGCATATATTGTTTTAACTCCAAAATTAGCTCCTATAAATATGAACCCTACAATGAATAGAATTACATTTAATATAAGCATTATGCCGCCAATAGTTAAACCTGGTATATACCAGTTTATAACCATTGCAAGGCCACTAACGCCCCCTACTGCTAAGTCGTTTGGAACTAAAAAAAAGTAAAATCCTATAGCTACTAGCGCTATACCAATAGTTATTAAAATATATTGTTTAATAATTGTTTTCATAATAATTCCCTCCCCCCTTTAACTATTTGAATTTCTTAATGACAAAACATAATATACATATATCACGCTCCACTTTTGTTAAGTTTACTTATTTATAAATAAAAGTAGCCCCTATTTTTATAGTAAAAGGCTACTTAATCATTATATATTAAATCATCTCCTGCGGAGCTGAAATGTGGTTGAATATAATTTTTTTTGTTTTAAAATTCAGCAGACCCAGTTGTTCTTGGGAATGGGATAACGTCTCTTATATTACTCATACCTGTAATATACATAATAGCTCTTTCAAATCCAAGTCCAAATCCAGCATGTTTAGTACCGCCGTATTTTCTTAGTTCTAAATACCACCAATAGTCTTCTTTGTTAAGACCGCATTCTTCCATTCTAGCTTCTAAAATGTCTTGTCTTTCCTCTCTTTGACTTCCACCAATTATTTCTCCGATTCCTGGTACAAGTAAATCCATGGCTGCAACTGTCTTATTATCGTCATTTATTCTCATGTAGAAAGATTTTATTTCCTTTGGATAATCAGTTACAAATAGTGGTTTTTTAAATACCTCTTCTGTTAAATATCTTTCGTGCTCAGTTTGAAGGTCACAACCCCAAGTTACTGGATATTGAAATTCTTTTCCTGATTTTTGCAATATATCTACAGCTTCTGTGTATGACACTTGACCGAATTCTGAGTTTACAACACCATTCAACCTTTCAATTAAACCTTTGTCTACAAAACTATTGAAAAATTCCATCTCTTCTGGTGCATTTTCCATAACATATTTTATTATGTATTTCATCATATCTTCTGCAAGTTTCATATCATCATTTAAATCTGCAAACGCTATTTCAGGTTCTATCATCCAGAACTCAGCTGCATGTCTTGCAGTGTTAGAATTTTCTGCTCTAAATGTTGGACCAAAAGTATATACATTTCTAAATGCTAGAGCAAAAGCCTCTGCTGCAAGCTGTCCACTTACTGTTAAACTAGTTTCTTTACCAAAAAAGTCCTTCGAGTAATCAACTTTCTTATTTTCCCCTAGTGGCACATCGCTTAAATCAAGTGTAGATATTCTAAACATTTCACCAGCACCTTCGCAATCACTCCCTGTAATTATTGGTGTATGAGTATATACAAAACCCCTCTTTTGGAAGAACTCATGAATAGCAAACGCAGTTAGTGAACGTACTCTAAAGACTGCTGAAAAAGCATTACTTCTTGGTCTTAAATGTGCAATAGTTCTTAAGTACTCGAAAGAATGTCTTTTCTTTTGTAATGGGTAATCACTGCTAGACATTCCCTCAATTACTATCTTAGTAGCTTTAACTTCAAATGGTTGTTTAGCACCTGGCGTTAAAAGTAATTTCCCTTCTATAGTTAAGGAAGAGCTTATAGGTAATTTAGCTATCTCTGCAAAATTTTCTAATTCTTCCTCAAAAACTACTTGTATATTTTTAAAAAAACTTCCATCATTAACCTCTATAAATCCAAATGCTTTAGAAGACCTTAAAGTCCTAATCCATCCAGATATAGATATATCTCCATCTGCGTATTTTTCCTTTTCTCTATAAATTTGTTTTACTAACAATTTTTCCATAAAATTGCCCTCCTTATAATTTTATACTTTTTTAGATAATAAAAAAGCCTTCCATCCCTTAATAATAAAGGGACGAAAAGCTATAATTTCGCGTTGCCACCCAATTTGCCATAAAATATGACAATTTTAATTAGTACAGAATTATATATTCGATAATTCAAATTATAATTCGATCTATCCAACATTTAACGGATTGGACCCGTCTAAGCCTAAACTCCTTAGGGATTTCGGTTAGAGACTCTGAGATGTTCTTTAATATAAACTTCGTATTGGTCTTTCACCATACCCAACTCGCTAAAACTCTATTCTATATCTACTCTTCTCTTCATAGTCTTTATATGATAAACATTAGTATATGCACTAATTATCATTTATATACATTTAAATTATAATATTATTAATAATAATTGTCAAATTTTTATTATTACTTTATTTTTTTATACTAATATATTTAAATTGATATAAACATAAAAAAATAACCACAATATATATCTATATGCTAAAGAGTAAGCTTCTGTCTTTGTATACTCAATATAGTAAGATTATATATTATGATTATTTCTAATATTTAATTTTGGTAACTCTATTGTACTTCAGCCTCAATGTAATTGATTATTTAAAACTCTTCTTCGCCATCAAACTCTTCTACATCAGCATCTTCGTTATTAACTATTTCACCAATAACTGCATCTCTCTTAGCTATCTCTCCAGTAACTTTATTCTCAATAACGATATTAGCCTTTACCTCACCATCAACTTCATTGATGAAACTTTTTGCTGTAACATCGCCTTCCACTAAACAAACTCCCTGAGTAAGTTTTTCTGGGTTATTAAATGTGACTGGTTTGCCATTTAATTTATCATTCATGAATAACACTCCCTTTCTAGGTTTATTATAAAAATATTTCAAAATATACTTTAAAGATATTGCCTGTTAAAAATCTATTAAAATAAAATATTAATTTAATGTCTAATCCAAACCTATGACTGGCGATGGTCCTATACCTGAGTTTAGTCCTACACCTGATCCCATACCTATACCAACCCCTGAAACTATACCTGGATTTAAAGGAAGCCCTGAATCCAAATATGAATCTGAATTTGAATGCAAATCTGAACTTCCATCCTCATTTTCAACAATTTCACCAATAACCTCATCTTTTTTAGCTATTTCTCCTGTTGCCTTGTTTTCAATAACTATATTAGCCTTTACCTTACCATCAACTTCGTTGATGAAACTTTTTGCTGTAACATCGCCTTCTACTAAAGAAACTCCCTCTGTAAGTTTTTCTGGATTATCAAACGTAACTGGTTTGTCATTTAATCTATCATTCATGTATAACACTCCCTTTCTAAATCTAGTGTGTGCATGAATACTTTTAAATATACTTTGGAAATTTTGTCTTAAAACTTCCTTTATTCTGTAAATCCTTCTCCTAAAACTTCTCTCACATCAGCAACAGTAATAAACGCTTTACTGTCTATCTGTTTGACCATTTTTTGAAGAGGAACAATTTCATCCTTACCAACTACAACAAATAATACCTGTTTTTCTCCCTTTGTATACATTCCTGTAGCATGTATTCCTGTAACACCTCTATTTAAATCTTTCATCAGAACCTCAGCTATTTCTTTAGAATAATCTGAGATAATAAACACTGCTTTGGAAAAATTTATTCCCTCAAGAATATTATCTATAACCTTAGCAACAATATATATGGAAATTAGTGCATACATAGCCTTTTCAATTCCAAATACAAAAGCACCTATTAACACTATAGTTGAATCGATCACCAATATAATTTTAGCTATTGGAACGTTTTTCAAATAAACCTTAATAATATTTGCAGCAAGATCTGTTCCTCCAGTACTAGCTGATGCTCGTAATACAAATCCTAAGCCTGTACCAACAAACACGCCGCCAAATATACTAGCAATCAATAGATCTACATCAGGAGCTGGTATATAACTTGTATAAAACAGTGCAAAAGATAAATAAGCTGCAGCAAACATAGATTTACCTACAAAAGCTTTACCTTTAAGTTTTAAAGCAATAGCAAGTAAAGGTATATTTACTGCCATGTTGGTAAACCACAAAGGTATCTCGATTTCATAATTTTTTTTCATAATATATTCTATAACAATGGCAAGACCCGATACGCCACCAGTTACTAATTTTACTTTCGCAAAAAACATATTCACACCTGCTGCGAGTATTGTAGTCCCGATAATAATATATATATAATTCAATATATTTTCATTTTTACTTCCTGACCTCATTACTTTACCCTACTTTCTACTTTTTAATTTTTATTTATTACTTTATGTTATCTTAAATAAAGTTATCACAATTATTATATAGTGTAAACATAATAATTATTTATTCTCACAAATCATCTTATATTTATTTACATCGTTTAGGCAAAATTAATTTCCATACAAAAAGCACCACACGCAATATTAATTTAGGGGGACTAAAAAATACTGTAAGTGGTGCTTTTTTATTTGGTTATTTAAATTATGGACATAAATGAATATTTTTATCCAAATAAATTAAATATATTTTTTATTATATTATTTCTTCTCCTGGATAATTTATTTCAACTGCTTTTACATCTATTTTTTTCATTCTACCCGCAAATTCCTTAGTAATAGAAACATCATCTCCGAAGTGCATAGGTATTATTACTTTTGGATGAATTGTGTTTACAAAATATTCTCCGCCTAAACAATAAAATTCTTCAAGTCTTGGATCCACAGGAAAAAAAGCTATATCTATAATTTTTTCTTCTTTTAGTTTTCCAATCTGAGCTTTATATAAGGTCTCAGCTTCATTTAACTGCTCTATACTATCTTCTTTCCAGTGCCACCAATTAAGATCTCCAGCATGGAAAATTGTTAATCCGTCTACTTTTACTAAAAAAGATATCCCAATATCAGTTGATCCATAAGCCTTTACATACACATCATCAAATAATTCTTCTTCACCTTCCTTCATGAAATTATAATTTGATTTATTTTCACCTATTTTTATGTCATCACTAAGAATGTATTTGATTTCGCTGTTATAATTTTCCCACTTCAAAATATCAGAATTAAAATGATCCGCATGGCTATGAGATGAAAATACATAAATATTCTTAGCGTTTTTTATGTTTTTAGGTGAAAGCAGTGTAGACTTCTGATAAGTTTGGTGAGTTTTACTATTTATTGTAGGTTCTTTATAGTAATCAAATACTAAAAAGTGATTTTTAGTTTTAATGGCAAACCCACTATGATAAATATAATATACTTTTGCTTCAATTTCTTTCATAAACTATCTCTCCTTCATATATCTAGTACAGCACGAACTATCTAGATTTCTTATATTTAAAAAAATGATGATTATATTCCCTTATTTTATCACTTTTATTTTATCAAAACAATATTATCATGGTATAGTATATGTAGTTAGATAATTTTTTTAAAGAGGTGGTTATATTAAATGAAATTTTCTTTTGATCATAATAATATAAATGTATTGGATTTAGAAAAAAGTGTTCATTTCTATAAAGAGGCTTTAGGATTTATAGAAACTAAACGATTCCATCCAACTGATGATAGTTTTACTCTTGTATTTTTAGGTGATGAAACAACTAAACATAAGTTAGAGCTTACTTGTATGAATGATAGAACGCAAGCTTACAATTTAGGTGAAAATGAATTTCATCTTGCCGTAGTTACAGATGATTTTGATGAGGCGTATGCATATCATAAGGAAATGGGATGTATCTGCTACGAAAACAAACCTATGGGCATATATTTTATTATGGACCCTGATGGCTACTGGACAGAAGTTATTCCAAGAAAATAAAGGAAAAAGTATATATTACGCGTATTGCAATACGCGTAATATATACTTTTTTTATTTATCTTTAGTTATTTTAAGTTTATCATTAACAATATCAACCGTTGCATTGCCACCTTTGGAAAGATCTCCAAATAGCACTTCATCAACAAAATAAGTCTTTATTTCTTGTTGAACTACTCTATTAATTTCTCTAGCTCCATAGGCCTCTGAAAATCCCTTTTTACTTAACCAAACATATAAATTATCTGTAACTTTTAATTTTATATTTTTAGTTAAAAGTTTTTCTTCAAATTGTTTCATTGCTTTTTTAGCTATTTGAAGAGCCATAACTTTATCTATTTTATTAAATGCAATTATATTATCCAACCTATTTCTGAATTCTGGTGAGAATAATCGTTCCACTTCTTTAATAATTGCCCCTCCTGATTCCATCCGGTCTCCAAAACCAATTATATTTTTGCTAGCTTCTCTTGCTCCTGCATTCGAAGTCATTATTAAAATTACATTTCTAAAATCTGCCTTTTTACCAGTGTTATCTGTTAAAGTAGCATAATCCATAACCTGTAATAACACATTAAGTATATCCGGGTGAGCTTTTTCAATTTCATCTAAAAGTAGCACGCAATAAGGATTTTTTTTCATTGCTTCTATTAATAGTCCACCTTCTTCATACCCTACATATCCTGGTGGTGCACCAATAAGTCTTGCAACAGTATGTTTCTCCTGGAATTCACTCATATCAAATCTAATAAGTGGAATAGCAAGGCTACTCGCGAGTTGTTTACTAACTTCTGTCTTACCTACTCCTGTAGGCCCTACAAATAAGAGAGATGCTATTGGCTTCTCTTCTTCGTTAAAGCCAGCTCTAGATCTCTTTATAGCCCTAACTAAATTGTCTATAGCCTCAGATTGCCCAAAAACTTGTTTCTTTAAATTTAGGTCTAAATTTTTTAATGTCTCTACTTCATTACTAGACACACTTTGCTCTGGAATTTTTGCAATAGAAGCCACTATTTTTTCTACAGCATTTACCGTAATAATAATAGTTTCATCATTATCAGGCGCATAAAGCCTTGCATAAGCACCAGCTTCGTCCATAATGTCTATAGCTTTATCTGGGAGAAATCTATCCTTAATATACTTGCTAGATAATTCTACAGCCGTTTTTAAAGCTTCATCCGTATACGACACTTTATGATACTCTTCATATTTATCTTTTAACCCCATAAGAATATCAAACGTCTCATCTGTTGAAGGCTCTGGGACCTCAATCTTTTGAAATCTTCTAGCTAGTGCACTATCTTTTTCAAAATGCTTTTTGTATTCATCATAAGTGGTTGCACCAATAAATCTCACCTTACCATCTGCAAGAAAAGGTTTTAAAATATTAGAAGCGTCCATAGATCCTCCAGATACTGCACCTGCACCAACTATGGTGTGAATTTCATCAATATAAACTATAGGTTTTTCCTCTTTACTAATTTCACTTAACACTTTTTTAATCCGTTCTTCAAAATCCCCTCTATACTTTGTACCTGCAAGCAAAGATCCCATATCCAAATAGTATATTTTACTTCCCTGAAGTAACTTTGGAACTTTATTTTGGGCAATTAATTGTGCAAGGCCTTCAGTTATGGCAGTTTTACCTACCCCAGGTTCTCCTACATGAACCGGATTGTTTTTAAGTCTTCTGCATAATACTTGTAATGTTCTTTGCAGAATATCCTGCCTTCCTATAAGAGGGTCCATTTCTCCATTATCGGCTTTTTTTGTTAACTCAACAGTAAAATTGCTTAAAAAGTTAACGTCATCCTTTGGACTATCCATTTCGTCATCGTCCTCGTCCTCGTCATCATAAATATATTCTATCTCTTCATCATCACCAGCAAATCCTCCTTGCACGTCTGAGTCCCCGGTTGTAGTAGAATCAAAACCATAGGAATCTACTACAGATATGCCATGAGCTATATAATTCAGAAGATCTCTCCTTTTCATTTTCTGCTCACGCAGAAAATAAGAAGCAAAACTTTCCTCATCATCATACATAGCAACTATCACATCGCCTATCTTAACTAGTTCTTTACCAGAAAGCATGACATGATCTGCAGCTGATGATAAAATAGTCTGAATTCCAATAGTCTGAATTGGCTCTGTATCTTCTACAATCTCTATATTTTCCTTTAAGAATTTAGTTATCTGTTTTTTTAGTCTTTTAACGTTACCACCACTTTTTTCTACTATATCAATTCCTTCTTCGAAAAATAAAGAAGCGTAAAGAATATGTTCTGGCGTAAAATATTCATGATTTGACATCTGAGCTTCATTATAAGCTGCAGTAATAATTTCATTTACTATATTATCTAATTGCATAATTACTCCTTTTCTAATGTTAATTTCAGTGGAAATCCACTTTCTTCACACATTCTCATTGCTTGATCAATTTTAGTAAGGCCAACGTCATAGCTATATATTCCAGCAACGCCACTACCTTTTTTATGCACATCAAACATGATTTTTGTGGCCTCCACAACCTGTTTTTTGAAAACTCCAACTAATACCTGTACAACAAATTCCATGCTTGTGTAATCATCATTATGAATGATTACCAAGTAATTATTAGGTTTCTTAATTTTTACTTGTATTTTTTCTCTAATACTAACTTGCTCATTTAATGTGCTTTTATCTGACATAATTACCAACCTCACTGTTTACATCTAAATTTATATTTATCATCTTAAATAAATTATAATAATAATTTTATTTATCCACATTACTTAAAGTCTATTATATCCTACTTATTTATATATTACTTCATTTAAGTGTATTATTACAACTATTCTATGCTTTATATCTTATTCACAATTATAATTATCCCTATACACGCAAGAAAAACATCCTACAATAAAAACATAGGATGTTTTTCTTTTGTGAAACTTTAACGACATTTCAGCTCCGCAGGAGATGATTTAATATATTTATTGCAATCTCATTTTAGTAATTTCTTTATAATAAGTGATACTCCCGACTTCATCATCAGTTATTACACCGTCTATGAGTAATATATTGTCAATATCCACCATTTTAAAAGCTTTAGTTTTTTGATTATGTGCATCACAAATTTTAAGACTTAAATTGTTTTGCTCTTTATCACCAGTCTTAATTAAAAATAGCACATTTTCATCTATGTCAGAAAGGTCTTTAAATACATTAAAATCTTCATTTACTAATAATGATTTAATTACATCTTTTCTTAAATCTTTTTTTATAATTGCTATAGTATCATCATGTTTAATAAGATATTCTGAAATAAAACCTACTAATTCTCTTTTTGATCCAAATAATTGAATATTTGACATTTATATTACCTCCTGAATTAATAGAACAAATCATTTAATTCTATATATACATTATATTGAATTTAAATGCATAAGTCAATAGATCTCTCAATAAATTTTTGAAATTTTAAAGTGTTTATTTAAGCCATTTTAATTAAAAAAAATTATGAATCAGTATTTTAAGATTAGATTATGCATGCATAATGTTGAATATTTATTCATATATACGCATATTTTGTAATAAAAAATTTATAATTCTATATATATTTCAAATAATAATGCATATTGTTTTATAGTATGCGGAAACTAATGAAGATGTATACTTAATAACAATCATGTCTTAGGAGGAACTCCATGGAAAAACAAAATGATTTATCTGATTATATAACCAAAAAAGCTATAGCTGAAGGTGCCTTGTTAGTTGGTTTTACAAAAATAAGAATAGTAGACCCAGTAATTATGTTTGGTTTTCCTTTTACAGATAAGTGGTTTCTTAATCAGCCTTTAAACATAGCAAAAATGATTAATAAGGAATATGCTATAAGTAAGCATGTACAAAATATAACCTCTAAAATCCTTAAATCTGAAGGCTATACCTGTCACAATAAAAGCATTATGTCTATATATGGTGATTTCCGTCCATTAGCGGTTTCTGCAGGACTTGGAAAATGGGGAAGAAATGGCATTATTGTAAATAAGGATTACGGAGCTGGACTCCTTTTTGCAGCCACCTTTACAAATGCACCTTTAGAACAAAGTTTGATTAAAGAGAGTATAGTTCATTGCACAGATTGTGAACAATGTATAACCGCATGTCCAGCCAAAGCATTTGAGAATAATACTTTTCATCCATATCGTTGCATTCCAAATACAATTAAAGGTTGCTGTGAATGCTTAAAAGTATGTACAAAAAATAATTTTAAAAAATAAGCCAAGAATATATTCCTGCTTATTTTTTATTCAAATATTATTTTATACAAAATAAATTATTATCCTTATTTTCTAACTTGCCCATCTCCATATATAAGATACTTTGTAGTTGTAAGTTGTTCTAGTCCCATTGGCCCCCTAGCATGAAGTTTTTGATTACTTATACCTATTTCTGCGCCAAATCCAAATTCTGCGCCGTCAGTAAATCTTGTAGACGCATTTACATATACACAAGATGCATCCACTTCTTTTAAAAATCTCTGAGAATTTACATAATTTGTAGTTATTATAGCTTCTGAGTGTTTTGTTCCATATTTGAAAATATGATCAATTGCATCTTCCATTGAATCTACAATTTTAATTGAAAGTATTAAATCTAAATATTCAGTAGACCAATCTTCCTCACTTGCAGCTTTTACGCCCTTTATAATTCCTATTCCTTTTTCACATATTCTAATTTCTACCCCCAGCTCATAAAGTTTAAGAGAAAGATTTGGTAAAAATTCATTTACAATATTTTTATGCAAAAGTACAGTTTCTACTGCATTACATACTCCAGGTCTTTGAGTTTTTGCATTAACTATTATTTCCTGGGCCATACTTAAATCTGCCTCTGCGTCCACATATATATGACAAATTCCTGATCCTGTTTCAATTACTGGCACTGTAGCATTTGCTATGATAGCTTTTTTAAGTCCTTTTCCACCTCTTGGAATAATTACATCCACGTATTCATTAAGTTTTACTAATTTATTTACAAGTTCTCTATCAATCATATCAATAAGTTGAATTGAACCTTCTGGAAGCCCTGCTAAAGTGGCGGCTTTTATAATAACTTTAGCTAGTGCCATATTGGTGTTTATAGCCTCTGATCCTCCACGAAGGATTATTACATTTCCTGCCTTTATACATAAAGCTGCTGCATCGACAGTTACGTTTGGCCTGGACTCATATATCATTGCTATAACTCCAAGTGGAACTCTTACCATAGAAATATCTAAATCATTTGGTCTTTTCCATCTTTTTATTCCCTCTCCTATTGGATCGCCAAGTGAAGCCACATTTTTAAGTCCCTGAACCATTTTCTCGATTCTCTCCTGGTTAATCATCAACCTATCTAGCATTGCATCCGATAAATTATTTTTCGTGCCCAGTTCCATATCTATAATATTAGCTTTGATTATAGTTTCTTTGTTACATGCCAATGCCTTCGCCATTTGTAGTAGTGCATCATTCTTCAAGTTTGTACTAACGGTGGTCATAATTCTAGAAGCATTTTTTGCTCTCAAGCCTATATTATTAATATAGTTATCAAAGTCCATTATTTTTCCTCCTACTACTAATAGAACGCTTATATCTTAAACTAACCATTCTTTAGACTTATTATATTACTTATGTTATTTTATTTATTATGCTATTCTATTTAGAATTCACATTTTTTTGTTTCTTTCAAATAATGTACCTATTTCTATTCCTTCTAATATATCAGTAATAACATTAGGCGTTGAACCTTCTGCTATAATCATAGATGCATTTGCACCTACTACAATTTCTGCTGCTTTAATTTTAGTTTCCATGCCACCAGTTCCAAGCTCTGTTCCCGCCCCCTCTGCTGACTCTCTAATTTCGTTTGTTATTTTTGATACATTATAAATAATTTTCGCTTGAGGATTTTTTCTAGGGTTTGAATCGTATAACCCATCAATATCAGAAAGTATAATAAGTAAATCCGCATCTATTAATTTAGTTACCATTGCAGATAATGTGTCATTGTCTCCAACCATTATTTCATCAACTATTACGGCATCATTTTCATTTACTACAGGAATAACCCCTTGTGATAGCAACATCAAAAAAGCATTGTGAGCATTTAAATGTCTTGCATCATCACCAAAATCCTCTTTAGTCAAAAGGATTTGTGCTGTAGTTTTCCCATATTCTGAGAAAAATTTTTCATACATATGAATTAAAATGCCTTGCCCAACAGCCGCCGCTGCCTGCTTTTCTGGTATTGTTTCTGGCCTTATTGTAAGTCCTAGTTTTCCCATTCCAGCTCCTATAGCCCCTGAAGTTACTAGCACTACCTGAATTCCTTGATTATGAACATCTGCAAGTTGTCTTATAAGATTTTCAATATGTTTGTAATTCAATAATCCCGTAGAGTGAGTTAATGTTGAAGTCCCTACCTTCACAACAATTCTTTTTACATCTTTTAAATATTCTTTTCTACTGGTCATATGTACACTCCCAATCTCATCCTAAAATGTTGATTTGATTTGTTTCTATAAATCTCTATACTTTTAAAATTTAAATGATATTTTATGTACTCATTAATCTAATTTTACACCATTTAAAGATATATTTCCATTTATAATTATTTCGTAACAATTGTGTTTTAATTTAACTTTTTCATATAATATATTTTAATTGAGCAATTAGAATCTAAAATTAATTAACCAGGTTTCGCAACATAGTGAATTTATGATATAATTGACTTATTATCATTAGTCATCTTTAAAATAGACTAGCATATCTACTAATTCTTATTTTAAAATGCCTTAATTAATGATTAAATAAAAAATGTAAAGTGGGAAAATTAAAATGAGAAATGCAAAATTGGAAAGAACAATAATTAAAATAGATAATGAAATTGCTGCAATGAACATAGCTAAAAAATATTTAACAAATGCAAAAGAAATTACTGAAGTTCAGAATACTCTAAACAACAAAAGACAGTTAATCGCTGACGAACTCTATGTTGACGATAAAAAGTGTTACGAGATTTCTTGCGATATTATAGAAGAAATGCTTGATAAAGAGTTAGGAAAAGAAGAACAACAAGAATTACTTGAAATAATAAAACAGAACTTCGGAAGACAATCTTCGAATGTTTCTAAAAAAAGTAGTGGACTCAACGCCTGGTTAAAAGAACTATGTATTGAATATACTTGGGTTAAAAACGAAGAAAGCGATTGGAATATGCTAGTTATTACTGGATTTGGATTATACGAATAAACTACATAAATTATAGAATTAATTTAAATCTCTAATATTAATTAAGCAGCATGTTGAATAATTATTCAAGATGCTGCTTAATTACTTACTTTATAAATTAATTACAGTTATAATTTCTTACAGCTACGCAAGTTATTTTTTTCCTGTAAGCGGAACATTTTTTGCATCATTATTTTTATTTTTCTTGTTTTTATCACCTTTACCTTGAACCTCTTGTGAACCAGGTCTGCTCATTCCTTTTTTAGCCATAACTTAACCTCCCTAAATTTAAATAAGGTATTGTAATGTTTTATTACAATATTTATATTTTTACCTAGAAGATAACTTTTATTCTAAAAAAGAATATTTTATTTATCTTTTTCTTTTTTATTATTAAAATATTTAATATATTTTCGATAATTTCAAGTATTAAAAATCATATATTTGTAAAAGCTAATGTTATATTAGGCACGATCAAATAAATATAATCCATTTTGTTATTTATTTGATCGTGCCTTAAATAAAGGGAGGTTTTCTAATATGCGTGAAGGATTAATTCCAACAATGTTAGGTACAGTTGTAACAGCAGCCGGAGCATCATTTTCAAAAGGTAATATGAAGAAAAAAAATATGCTTCCTATGATTGAAGCAGGAGTTATTGGTTTCGGATTAGCTCACATTGTTCTTGGAGCTATTGATTTAGTTGAACACAGAAAATAGTATAAATGTTATATTTGTCTCAATACTTGATTTTGTGATTTTCAAATGAAATACTTAGAATAAAATAAAAAACTGATTAGAAATTCTAATTTCTAATCAGTTTTTTATGCCCTTACCTAAATCGGCTATGCCCCGCGTTTCTTTTTCTTTCTCACATAAAATAGTTGATTTATGACGCTCATCTAGTTTTTTCATTTCAATGAAAATAAATATTCCAGTTAGCACTGTTGAAAAAATATCCGCCAATGGACCTGCAGATATAACGCCTTCTAATCCAAAAAACTTAGGTAATATAATTAGCGCAGGGATCAGTATTAACACCTGTCTTGAAAGACCAAGTAATGCTGAATGTTTTGGTTTGCCCACGGCCTGGAAATAATTTGATGAAACAACCTGAAACCCAATAAAAGGTAAAAATATCATAAACCTCTTAATTGCTATAGTTCCAAAAGCGATAAGCTCGGCATCTTTGCCATTAAACATAGAAACTAGTTGTTCTGGGAATAACCTCGTAATAATCCAACCAACCATGACTATACTCGTTGCAAATATTACTGCTAATTTGTATGCTTCTTTTACCCTATCATACTTCTTTGCACCGTAGTTGTACCCAATAATAGGTTGAACCCCTTGAGTAATACCAAAAATAGGCATAACCATAAGTGTCATAATACTAATTACAACACCCATTCCAGAGATTGCAATATCTCCTCCATAAGTCGCTAAGCTAGTATTCAAAATAAAATTTTGTATACTAGCTGCAATTTGCATTGCAAATGGTGCAGCACCTAAAGCAAGAATTCCACGAGTGATAGGAATTTTTAATTTCATATCATTTTTATGTATTTTTAATAAACTATTTCCACTAAGGAAATACCTGAAAACCCAAATTGCAGAAACCGCTTGAGATATAATTGTAGCAAATGCAGCTCCTTTCATTCCCCAATTGAGCCCAAATATAAAAATCGGATCTAAAGTAGTATTAATTAATGCACCTATTAACATAGTATACATTGCTATTTTGGGGCTGCCTTCAGATCTTATAAAATTATTCATACCCATTCCAATAGATTGGAATACTCCACCTATAAGAATAATACTTAGATAATCCCTTGCATATGGCAATATTTGCACGCTCGCTCCTAACAGCTTTAGTAAAGGTTCAAGTCCTACAAGTCCTATAATACTTAGTGTCAAAGAACTGAGTATTAGCAAGCTAACAGCATTGCCAAAAATTCCTTGGGCCTCTTTTTTTCTATTTTGACCTAATCTAATTGATACTAATGAATTAGCACCTATTCCGATAAGCATAGAAAAAGCCATCATAACTAGCATAACTGGAAAAGCAATTGTAATGCCCGCAATTCCTAAAGATCCAACTCCATTTCCTATAAAAATCCTATCTACTACATTATATAATGCATTTACAAGCATACCTACTATTGCAGGTATTGAAAATTTCATTAATAACTTTGATACCTTCATTTCTCCTAATTGTTTAGATTTATCCATTTGTTCACTCCTACTATAAATTTCATTATTTTAAATTTCTAATTTCTTCAAGTTTTTCTAACGCTATTTTAAACTTTTCTTTTGAATTTGTTAAAGAAAGCTGTTTCTCTTCAAGTAAAGTTATTTGCAGTTTAATTTCTTTCATAGATTTTTCTATCAAAAAAACATCTTTTACATCTTGGTTATAAATTTGTTTAACATCATTCCCAAGTTCTATAATAACTTTAACATCCTTTAAGCAGAAACCTAAACTCTCTCTTAAATCCTTTATTCTATTAATATTATCAATATCTTCCTGGGAATATAGTCTATAAGAGCACTCAGTTCTTTTAGGCGTTATAAGTTCAATGTCTTCATAATATCTTAATGTCCTTTTTGTAAGACCAGTTTTAACTGCAACTTCTTCAATTTTATAATATGTTGTATCCATACTTCACCTCCGATTAAGTATTATACGTTACTATAACCTTAACGTCAAGGTTATAGCTATACATCTAAAATATTTTAATATTAGATAAACCCCAGAAAAATGCCGTTAACACAAATGTTTATGTTAACGGCATTTTAATAGTAAATTTAAATAAATTAGAAAAAATTTTATATATTAACGTTGTTATTTATTTTTTTAACTTCTACCTTTTTAGCTGCAACTAAGAAAATTACCATTGCTGCAATTGCCCCTATAACCCCAACTGAGTATGAAATACCTTGAGATAACTGAAATCCTTCAGGTGCAATTAATATATATGATACACATACTGCAGTCATAAATGTAGCTGGCACAGTTGCAATCCAGTGTTTTTTACCCAGAGTAGCCAAGTACATACCTGCTGTCCATAATACAATGGTAGCTAAAGTTTGGTTAGACCATCCAAAATATCTCCATATTACTGCAAAATCCATTCTAGTTAAGATGAACCCTATCACAAATAGTGGAATACTAATTACAAATCTATTTTTAATAGGACTTTGATTAAATTTAAATGCATCGGCTAAAGTTAATCTTGCGCTCCTAAATGCTGTATCTCCAGACGTTATAGGACAAAACACAACTCCAAGTATAGCAAGTACTCCGCCAACTTTTCCAAGTAAATTAATTGAAGTTTCATTTACAACCCATGCTGCGTTATGACCTGTTATTGCCATAGTAGCATTTAACTCTCCAACTCCACCAAAGAAACTCATAGCAGCTGCTGCCCAAACTAAAGCAACTATTCCCTCTACGATCATTGAGCCGTAAAATATTTTTTTACCTTGTTTTTCATTAGATATACATCTAGCCATTAGAGGTGATTGGGTTGCATGGAATCCTGAAATAGCTCCACATGCAATAGTTATGAATAACATAGGGAATATTGGATTTTTACCAGGGCTTGCATGCATATTAACCAAATTAGATATTGTTACTTCTGGAATATGATATCCTCCAAAAATCAAAGCACCACCAACACCAACTGCCATAATTAATAAACAAAATCCAAATATAGGATATATTTTTCCAATAAGTTTATCTATTGGAACCATTGTTGCAATTATATAATATGCAAATATTATATATATTAATATTGTAACATTTATTCCTGTTAAACCTTTTAATATACTTGCTGGTCCCATTACGAAAACTACTCCAACTAATATTAAAACTACTATTGAAAACACTCTCATAAAGTTCTGAAAGCCTTTTCCAAGGTATTGGCCTACAACTTCTGGAATACTTGCACCATCATGTCTTACTGATAACATTCCTGCAAAGTAATCATGAACTCCACCTGCAAAAATGCATCCAAGAACAATCCATAAAAATGCTACTGGTCCCCACATTGCGCCTGCGATTGCGCCGAATATAGGCCCTAAACCTGCAATGTTAAGAAACTGAATTAAGAAAATTTTCCATTCAGGCAACTCAACAAAATCTACACCATCAGCTAGCCTTACTGCTGGAGTTTTGATTGATTCATCTGCACCAAAAGCTTTTTCTACAATTGTTCCATAAATATAATAACCCACTATAAGAGCTATAATTGCTAAAATAAACGATACCATCTGAACTCCTCCTAATTTTTATTAATAAATTGTTTATATTAAGTAAATTATTATTTGTTAACTAAATTATAATGTATTTTTCATGTTGAATACGATTTCAAACATGAAGAAACAAAAAAAGCACATGAAATGCTTTCATATGCCCATTATTCTTTTAAATTCAATTATATTACTTCTACTTACTGGTATATCTATTTTCTCACCTTGCATTTTTAACATAAATGTATTGTTAAACCATGGAATTATTTCCGTTATTTTATCTGTATTTATAATATATGATCTATGACTTCTAAAAAAAAATTGTTTTGGAAGTTTTTTATAAAATTCCGAAATACTACTATTTACATAATACTTCACTTCATTTATATAAATTAATGTTTCTCTTTCGCTTGCTTCACAATAAGAAATATCAGTTATATTCCTTACCATCATCTTTTTATCCTTCCAAAGGGTTATTTTATTATTCACACATTTTTCATCTGAACATTTCTCAATCTTTTTTAAAATACTAACTATACGTTCTTGCGAATACGGCTTTAATATATAGTCATAAGCCTGAATTTCAAATGCATCTACAGCATAATCCTTGTGAGCAGTAATAAAAATTATAAGGGCATGTTTCGGGAAGTGATTAATAATTTTACCTAATGCCATACCATCTAATTTAGGCATATTAATATCCAAAAAAATTACATCTAGTTTATTTGCTTCAATATACTCTAACGCCTTAATAGAATCATCAAATTCGTCCATTATCTTAATATTACTAAAATTGTTTATGAAATACTTTAATTCCTCTCTTGAAGGATATTCATCATCAACGATAATACAGTTCACATCATCACTCCCTTATTTTTTTAACACTAAAATAAATTCTAGTACCCTTTGTTAGCCTTTCTATTTTTAGTCCTTCACCATAAATATATTTTAATCTCTTATGAACATTTGAAATACCTATTTTATTATCTTCCATTTTACCTTCATATACTTTTTTTATAATTTCTTTTGATATTCCAACTCCATCATCTTCAATTACTATCATGGTATTGTCTCTATCAAGTCCTTTAATTTCAATTGTCACTGTTCCTGTACCTGTGCCTTCTAGAATACCGTGTTTTATGGAATTTTCAACTATTGGTTGAATAATAAGACTTGGAATTTTCACATCTAAATCATCTTGAATATTATAAATTATATGAATTTTTTCACCAAACCTTGCTTTTTCTATCTCTATGTACGCTTTAACCTGCTCTAGTTCAAGGTATATGTCTACTGGTTTCTCTCCTATTTCTAAATTATATCTTAGATAAGTAGATAAATTTATAATTAACTCCCTTGCACGATTTGGATCAAGTCTAATAAATGAAATTATAGTATTTAGTGCATTAAATAGAAAATGAGGACTTATCTGAGCTTGTAATGCCTTTATTTCAGCTTTTTTTGCCATAAGCTTTGCTTCTCCAAGTTTACTTATTTCTAATTGTGTAGAAATAAGTTGAGATAATCCTAAGGCTAAATTTACGTTTCTATATGAAATTGCATCTTGTTTGCAATAATATATTTTTAATGTGCCTATCATTTCATCTCCTTCTCTTAACGGAGCAATAATGGCAGATCTCAGATTACACTTCAAGTTAGGGCACTCTATCTGCTTTGCATTAGTTAATGATAACAAGTTCCCTCTCTTAATAACTTTTTTAGTAGCTTCTGTTATAATCCTATGCCCTTTTATATGATGATCGGATCCTACCCCAACATGAGCTAATATGTATTCCTTGTTTGTTATAGATACCGCGTCTGCATTAATAGATTCTCTTATTATTCCACATATTTTTTCTAAAGAATATTCATCCATGTCTCTGAAATATGGTAATGTTTTATTAGCAATCTCTAAAGCAATTTGTGCTTGCTTTGCAGCAATTTGATCCTTTTCCTTGAATATTTTTTGTATTAATACTATTAAGATTGCAATTCCTATGGCATTAGCGAAACTCATAGGAAAATATATACTTTTTACAATTCTTAAAGCGCTGCTAAAAGGATGCGCCATTGCAAGTATTAAAAGCATTTCTAAAATTTCAATTAAAAGCCCACCTATTAATCCATACACCCACTTATAAGTTTCATTTGATTTTTTATATAACACGCTTGCAACTATTCCTGCGATTATAGTAGTTATTGTACATGGCACCGTTGTAATTCCTCCCGTATCTACAAGAAACCTATGCACTCCAGCTATAATCCCTGAAAGTATTCCTACAAAAGGACCATACAATATGCCCCCTGCCATTACGCCAATAATTCTAGTGTTAGCAATTGCTCCATTAACGTCTGTTCCTGTGTAGGTACCCAAAATTCCAAATGCTCCAAAAATTATTGAGAGCATAATTAAATCCCTTTTTTTTAATTCATCTTTTTGAACAATCTTCTTTAAACTTCCTATCCTAGTAACAAAAAAAGCAATAAGAATTAGATACCCTAAATTATCAGTAAGACTCTTTAGCAATTGAACCATATATTTTAACTCCTTTTAACCTAAAGAAGGTTTTATAAATATTATATACAACATCCCATAATATATAAAGGTATAAAATCTATGTTATAATTAATATAACATTACTTTTATAGTTACAGGAGGGTCCTTTAATGAAAATGATTTTTTTTGATACGGAAACTACTGGCATAAGGCCAGGAAACATATGTCAATTAAGTTACATACTTGTTGATACTCAGTTTAAACCTACAAAAACAACAGGTAAAAATATATTTTTTACGGTGGATTATGTAGAACCATCTGCGCAAGATGTTCATGGTTTCAGTATAGATGATTTGTTTGACCTAAGTGATGGCAAAACTTTTGAGGATTCTTACGAAGATTTTATTGATGATTTTATAACTGCAGACATACTTATAGGGCATAATGTTAATTTTGATATAAAGTTTTTAACTCACGAACTTGAAGCTTGTGGCCGTAGCTTAAACCCCAAACACACATTTTGTACAATGAAATATTATAAAGATATTTGCAAACTTTATACATCACGTGGAGGATACAAAAACCCAAAATTAGCAGAAACCATTAAATTTTTAGAACTTAATGAAACTAATATAAATCTAAAAAGCAATAAATATTTTGGAGATACTGCAAATTTTCATGATGCTAGATTTGATACAACTGCAACTTATCTTTTGGTCACAGAAGGTATCAAAAAAGGTTTTATCCCAAGACATTATTTCTCACAGATTACTAAATAATTCATAATAATCTACTATTACAAGTAATCACTTTTTATTAGATTATGCTATAACTAAAAGTATATATTGCTAAATTGCGTTCACGCCCCTAAGTAATTCTAAAATCTATTTTATTTACAGCTGCTAAAAAATACAAACTCGCTTTGCTCAAACATGTATTTTTCTTTACGCATCTGAAAATAAATAAATTAAGAATTGCTAAGTGTTGTTCAAACGCATTCTGCGCATTATATACTTTTGTTAGCATAATCCAATAAAAAAACTATTATATTGCAACATCTATTACTTTTTTAAATTTCTACTCCAACGTCAAAGATTTTCTGGAGTCTACCCCACACATTAGGATTAACCTTTTTCAGATTTACTACTCTAAATTTTTCGTTGACAAAGGCATGAGTTGTACTGCCTTTAGCTAGAATTTTTCCATCCATTTCCCGAACAACATTATAATTAAATATTACCTTTGCTCCATTTAACTCATTGATATATGTTTGAATTATGATTATATCTTCATATTTTGCACCTTCTATGTATTTACAAGAACTCTCTATCACGGGTATCATAATATTATTCTCTTCCATTTGTTTATATGTCATTCCTATTTTTGTTATATATTCTGTTCTACCTACTTCAAACCAAGCGTAGTGATTTGAATGATGCACAATTCCCATTTGATCTGTCTCAACATACCTTACTTTTAATTTTGTTTCATTAATATACATATTTATTGCTCCAATCTTAGCTAATTTTAATTTAAAAAAAACCTACAAGACCAAAGTCCCATAGGTTATACTTACTTATTTAACTATCTTGAGAAAGATGAGTTATTGTTTTGTTGTTTTCTTGCTCTTCTGCAATCAACACATCTTTGTGGTTCATTTTCGAATCCTTTTTCTTTATAAAAAGCTTGTTCGCCCTCGGTAAATACGAATTCTTTTCCACAGTCTTTACATACTAAATTTTTGTCTTCCATGATAAATATTCCTCCTTTATTTGAAAATTAAGATCTAAATTTGATTAACAATAACTTCCTAAATAAAAGAGTATATGTTGTTTATCAGACTAGATTCTTTCACATAGCAATTATTCATTACTATTATATACTTATATTAACATATTATTAATACATGTACAATATGTTTTTTAGATTTAACGACACTTCAGAGGGAAAGTCATCAAAATGCAAAATTTCCATTTTCAATTATAGAAATTTGTTTTCCATCCGCTGTTATCCCTGTTATTTGTAAATCCTCTGTTCCAACCATGAAATCTTCATGCGTAAATGAATCATTAACTCCTTGCTGTGCTAGTACTTTATCGCTTAAATTTTCACCATTTTTTATGCATACTGGATATGCTTTTCCAATAGCTAAATGACAAGAGGCATTTTCATCAAAAAGTGTGTTATAAAATAATATATTTGAATTTGAAATTGGAGAATCATATGGTACTAATGCTACCTCGCCAAGATAATGTGATCCCTCATCAGTTTCAATGATGGTCTTTAATATATCATAACCAACTTGAGCATCAAAATCCACAATTCTCCCATGTTTAAAAGTAATAGAAAATTTATCAATTAGATTTCCATTGTAGTTTAAAGGTTTTGAGCTAAATACTATACCATTAACCCCATCTTTTTTAGGAAGTGTAAACACCTCTTCAGTTGGCATGTTAGCTATAAATTCTATTCCACCAGGAGTAAAATCTGATCCCCCAAGCCATAAATGGTTTTCTGGAAGTTCAATTTTAAGATCAGTCCCTAATGAATTTTGATATTGTAGATATTTAAAGTTATTTGAATTTAAAAAATCCATACTCTTCTTTAGGTTGCCTTTATGAGTTTCCCATGCAGCAACAGGATCCTGCGTATCCACTCTTACTGTTTTGAATATAGAATCCCATAATTTTTCAGTCGCCTGCGTATCTGATAATTCTGGAAACACTTTTTTTGCCCAAGCTACAGTAGGAATTGATGCAACGCACCAAACATTTTTATTGCTCATAAGTCTATCTCTGTATTCCTTTATTGCAGTACTAGCAGCCTTATTTGCTTTCGACATTCTTTCAGGATTAACATCCTTCATAAGCTCGGGGTCAGAGGCTGAGATACTTAAGAAAGCAGCACCCCTTCGTGCACTAGAGACATAAAAATCTCTCTGCCAATCTGGATATTCTGAGAAAACCTCTTCTGGGGCATTCATAAATTTAATCTTTGAGGACAATTCATCTCTCCAATTTATAACTACATCCCTAGCCCCCTTTGCATATGCAATTCTAGAAACGATTCTAGTAAATGAAGCACACTCTATAGGTGAATTAATTATTAGCATTTGATCTTGCTGAATATTAATCCCTGTCTTTATAAGTAAAAGAGCATATTTTTCTAATAATTCATTATTCATAATTTATCTCTAGTGAATAAGTATTAAGCAATCACCTTTATTCACCAAAAACTCACTTCCTTTCAATTATAGTTTAGCTACCTACACTTATTTATTCTATTTGATTTATATACAAGTTAGATAGTTAATTTGTTTTATTTACAATTTATTATCTGTTATACCTATGAAAATTATACCATAAAATCCATCAATAAAAATATTATCTATACTATTTTTGATTTACTTTTTAATTAAAGGAGGTTTTATAGTGAAATCAAAAATTGTATTATTAACATCAGCACTATTAACTGTATTATTTGTAGGTTGCTCTAAGCAAGCAGTAACTCCAAAACAAACAACTCCAGCTGAAACAACCCCAAATGTAGTAGCCACAGCTTCCATAGTAGATACGCAAGCTGCTTTCGAAAAAGCTATTAGTAGCGAGGGAACATGGATTATTGCGCTAACAAAAGATCTATCTATTGATAAAGATCTTTTAGTAGAGGGCGAATATAAAAACGGTAAAAAAGATGATGCTGGTAAAGATGTTATTCAACGTAAGGTAGCCTTATACTCTCAAGACGAAGATAGAAAAGTAAGTGCAAGATTTGTTTTGACTGCCCCAAAAATAACTTTTAATAGTCCTAAAGGTAGTATTGAACATGGCACTTTCAAAGGTGACCTTTATATTTCAGCAACCGACTTTCAGTTAAAAGATGCTACTGTTGATGGAAATGTATATTTTACTACAGATGAAGCGAAATCTACATTTAAGATGGATGGTACAAGTAAGGTTACAGGGAAACAAGAATTAAAAAAATAATTATAATAAACTAAAAAAATTAAACCCTGAAAAATAAGTTTTTTAGGATTTAATTTTTTATTTATTAGTATTTTTAATATTTATTCAATTCTCAGGTTTAGACTTAGATTTAATACTATACAATCTTAAAAATGTTATAATAGCTCCAATTATACAAATAATAGCTGCAGTTATATATACAATTCTCATACCATAAATAAATGCATCATTTCGCCCTACTATATAATTAGTTACACGGTATCCAATTTTGTGACTCATCCTATTATATAAGAGTGTAGTCGATAATGCTATTCCACATACCATTCCTAGGTTTCTTACAAGTCCATTAATACTACCTGCAATACCTAGCTTATCTCTTGGCACTGTTGACATTATTAATGAATTATTAGGTGATTGAAATAAGCCATTTCCAAGTGACATAACCACTATAAAAAACACCATACTTATTAGCGAAGTTTGTTCATTCAAAGTAGACATCAATATTAACCCCAAACTTGTAACCACAAGACCTATAAAAGTTAGAATCTCAGATCCTATTTTATCTGATAAATGTCCACTAACTGGTGCTACTACAGCTAAAACCAAAGGAGCTATCATAAGTATTAATCCAGTAAAGGCAGGTGAATATTCAAGAACATCTTGCAGAAAAAAAGGTTGAATAATAATTGAACAAAATAATGATACAAATGATATAAATCCGCAAAATATACTTAATGAAAATAATTTATTCTGAAAAATTTCCAACTGCAATAAAG
This sequence comes from Clostridium sp., assembly GCF_050717545.1. GTDB lineage: Bacteria > Bacillota > Clostridia > Clostridiales > Clostridiaceae > Clostridium_AD. The sequence continues at coordinate 61,894 of NZ_JBOITN010000024.1, read as the reverse complement.
GATTTTTAAGTCTCTTTTCCACAATAATAAATGCAGTAAAAGAAATTATTGCTATTAAAAATCCAAGTAAAACTGTAGGCTGAGTAAATCCGATTTCTTGTCCCTTTCCTAGCGCAACAAATAAAGGAACTATAAAAAATATAAATAATATCGCTCCAGCTCCATCCAATTTAACCTTCTCTGTTTTATGTGCTTTAGGAAGTATTTTAACTCCATAAAATAAAGTTATTATACCTATTGGTACATTTATTAAAAATATGTATTCCCAACTACTAGCATCTACTATGAATCCTCCTATTGCCGGTCCTACCATGGCACCAAGGGCCACAAATGTTCCTGTAATTCCTAGTGCTTTCCCTCTCTCGCTTGACGGAAACACTCCAGTTATAATCCCTTGACTATTTGCCATGGTAGCTGCGGCACCTATTGCCTGTATCACTCTAGCAATCACTAAAATTGAAAGAGAACTTGTTACTCCACAAAATAATGAACCTATCGTAAATATTGCTATTCCAAATTTAAATACCTTTGTTTTGCCAAGCATATCTCCTAGCCTTCCAAAAACTAATATTAATGCTGAGATTATAATTAAATAACTTGTTACTACCGATTGAATTCCTGCTGATGTTACATTTAAAGATTTAGCCATCACTGGTAATGCTACATTTACAATACTACTATCTAATGTACACATAAAAGTTACCATAACAACTATAAATAAGATTAACCATCTATTTTTATAATTACTATTATCTACTGAATCCATTTTCATTCTCCTCTTATTCTTGTATTTTCATGTTTTTTATATTAACTAGAACCTTACTCAATGAATCCTATAGTAATAAGCTTCTCCCGTTCACTTAAATGAACCAATCCATTAGTTTCTTAATTTTTTTAACCAGTTTACAAGTAAACTTTATTTTATCGAAATTATGTTGACTTGTCAACTATTAACCATCTATAATGTAATACTAAAACCCCCTCTTACTTAATAAAACAGTTTTCAAAAATTACAATTAAATTAATTATTAGTTATATATATAAATTTTTAAGAATAGGTATTGTAATGTACCCTTAAATGGCGCAGTATTATATTATATAAAATGTACAAGCAACAAATATTTTTAGGAGGTATCTGTGTATGTTTGGTTTTTTGTTTATTTTTTTCGCTAAGATCATTGAGGTTTCTTTAACTACAATTAGAATAGTGCTTATTACTCGCGGTGAAAAATTATATGGTTCTATTATCGGTTTTTTTGAGGTACTTATATGGTTATACGTAATTGGTACAATGCTTGACGGCATTAATGAAGCACCATTAAAAATGGTTACTTATGCATCAGGATTTGCTTGTGGAAATTACATAGGTTGTATTTTAGAAGAAAAATTAGCACTAGGGCTAATTACTATAAATGCAATAGTATCTCTTAAAGATGGCAAGACACTGGCTCAGATGTTAAGAGCCCAAAATGTAGGAGTTACTATCATTGATGGCGAAGGTATAAAAGAAGAAAAAAAAATGCTTATATTACATGTTAAAAGAAAAAGAAGATCTGAAATATTAAGATTAATACAAAATTCGGGAATAAATGCCGTTATTTCGCTAGTAGATGCCAAAACTATATATGGTGGGTATGGTATACGAAAATAAAAACTATATCAATTCTAATAATCTATCCGATATTAACTAGATTAAAAATGTGTATATTAAAAGGAAGTGTATAAAATGTGTGAAAAACAAAAGATGCTAAATGGTGAAATATATAATGCATATGATAAAGATTTAATACTTTTAAGAAATGAAGCTAGGCATCTTACAAAAATGTATAATAATACGGACCCTGAGGAAGCAACCCAGCGAATAGATTTAATTAATCGGCTATTTGGAAAAATAGGTGGTGGATTTGAGATAGAGCCCCCATTTAATTGTGACTACGGATTTAATATTGAAATAGGTGATAATTTTTATGCCAATTTTAATTTTTTAATTTTAGATGATGGACTAGTAAAAATTGGTGATAATGTATTATGCGCTCCTAATGTGAGTATATTTACTGCAACTCATCTAATTGACCCTAATTTAAGACCGAAAAATGCTGATTATACCAAAGCTGTAACAATAGGTAACAATGTTTGGATTGGTGGTGGATGTATAATAAATCCTGGAGTAACTATTGGTGATAATAGTGTAATAGGTTCTGGCAGCGTAGTTTGCAAAGATATTTCAGCTAACGTTGTTGCTGTAGGAAACCCTTGTAGAGTAATAAGAAATGTTTAAAAAGAGGCAAATCACTGAAATGTATTTCAGTGATTTGCCTCTTTTATTGTAATTTATTCCTTTGGATGATTATATATCATACGGTCATATACATGGTTAAATCCCATCTTACGATAAAGATTTTTAGCACGTTTATTATCAAGATCTACATGAAGGGACAAGTTACCATCGGTAAGTTCAATTGCACGCCCCATAAGTTCGGATGCAACGCCACGACCTTTATTCCCTGATTTAACACCAATATACGCTAAATGATAAGTTGGAATAAAGCTTTTAAACCCCATACATACAACAATGCATATGCCCTGTTCTTCACCATTTCGTTTTGCTATTAATAAAAAGCCTTCTTTCATAGCTTTTTCTATAGCATCTACTGTCTCTCCTACCGAATCATTATAGGTTGCTAGCCAAGTTCGTGTCATTTCGATTAAATCATCTTTGCTTTTATCATTGAAACTCTTAATTTCACACACTTCAATTTCACTTCTAGCATCATTTAGTATAATCAAATGTTTTCCATTAGTTAGATGACCTTGCTTTGATTTTTTTATAAAGGCTGCCATTGCATACGATTCTTTTCTTGAAACCATAACGCCTTCAAGTTCTCGTAACATTGTAGCTGCTTGCTTAAGTTCATCTTCCTCAATACCTATCATTTCTACTCGCGTTTCCATAATAATTTTCATAATTGCACTGGCAATATCCGAATGTTTTTCAGATAATTGCAAATCTGATTTAGAAGTGTTATTCTCATTACTTTGAGTGTTGCTGCTTTCCATTTGACCTATGTGCATTTTCTTAGCATATAGATCCAGCACTTCCTGCCATGATGGGCTTGAACCACATAGTAACTCCGGTATTTTAGATAATTCTTCCTCTACCCAACTTTTAATTAATCCACTATATACACTTGAAAGTGTATATCCATATCCTAATTGAAGCGTAATAGTATCAACCTTAAAATCCATTCGTTCTAAACACTCTTTCATCATATCCTCTAAGACAAGATGACTAATAATATTGTTTAGATTCCATTCGCACATCAAATACATGCTGTTTTCCTCTGCTATATCTCTTAACTGTAAACGGGTAACTGTTCCTTTTTTATCTCGAAGATCAAATAATATGGATTTGTCCAGTCTTGATATTTTCCACTTCTCTTGCTTAAATAAAGGAACTTTAACCTCCATCTCTTCAATCTTTGCAAATAACATTACTGATTGTATGTATGCATAAGAGCCATCAACTAAAATCTCCTTAAACCCAGTAGCAACTGCGTCTCTTACTAAAACTTCTGCAATACGGTCGTATTTATGTCCTGATGGGTTTGCTCCTTCAAGTTTCAAATATATCTCTGTGATACCCAATTCTTTCTCAATTTTTTTTGCTCTCATTAATGGTGTTCTTCCACTTTTGCGCATAATATCTCCTTCAATACTTAATTATAATTAAATAGTAGTCCTATAATTATATACATCATAACATTTCAGGTCCAAATCCGCAAATACAGGTCGTGCCACTCCTACTTTTTTAAAATCTATTCACTATTTACAATCACTATTACCCTAATTGTACTATATTTAGACGACAAAAGAACTGCTAAAATATCTTCAGCAGTTCTTTTTGTAGATAGAACTATGTGTTTCCACCATATCCAAAGTATTCTACGCTTATAAAACTACCATCCGAAATTAGTTCTTCCACCGAGTAAATTACCAATAAGCAGTATTCTAGCAACATCTCCAAGTCCACCGCCAAAGCGACCTCTTTGCCTCATATCATCATCATTGCAATCATCTTCAATTTCATCTTCACTACTACGATGATGTTCTTTATATTTATCACATATTTCTTTACAAATCGAATCCATCTCATCCTTGCTAGGGCAATACATTTTACCGTATTTTGCTACGATTATATCGTAATGATGTTTAACCATTGGGTACATTCTGATATAAACCTTAGGATACATGCTTTTTAAATCTTCATCATCCTCCTCACACATTGGCATATAATTTTCATATATTGGCATATTCATCATAGGCATATTCATAGGCATATTTGACATTGGCATATTCATCATGGGCATACACTGTCCAAGATTTTCACAATTTTTACAACGATAATCGTACATAAGTACCTCCAAAAATAATATTTACACTTTATATTACTCTACTTTTCTTATGTTGTGACAATGATACGTCTCACATTCTGACAACACAAAAAGCTGCTAAAATATTTTTCAGCAGTTTTCACTCGAGACAATTGTATTAAATTGAAATTTTATTATATTATGAGTATATATCTGAAAACTCTATATTCATTTTATGTACATAGCTTTCGATAACATTGTCTTCATTTTTTCCCTCTACTTCATCTATTAATAATATTGGAAGTTTAATTGAAAAATTACTTCCAATGCCATAAGTACTTTCTATAGTTATTTCACCCCCATGCATTTCAACAAAGGATTTTACTAAAGACAATCCTATACCACTGCCTTCGTTATTTCTATGTGAAGTATCCTCAACTTGTAAAAATCTTTTAAAGACCTTTTGCTTATCCGCATCTTCTATTCCAATACCTGTATCTTTAACAGAAATAATTATATACTCTCCCTTATCAAATATATTTACAGTAATCTTACCACCAGCATTAGTAAACTTTGTTGCATTAGATAAAAGATTAAATATTATTGTTTCTATTTTATCTAAGTCACAAGCAGTAAATTTTTCTTCTACATCAGTATCAAATATAAGTTCAATTTGTCTACTTTCAACAAGAGTTGCCACCGATAAAGTTATATCAAACTGTAATTGATAATGGGCTAGGAATGTCTTTAGAGAAGATAGCGACTCTTTTTGATATAACTAAAAACAATGTTGTTCGAGGTACTAAAGATGAAAAAGGGACAGGTTTCGGTCTAGTTCTTTGTAAAAATCTTACCCAGCAAAATGGTGGCTCAATTCATATAGAGAGTGAAGTTGGTAAAGGGTCCGCATTTACGTTTACAATTCCTTTGTCACTTGCAGTATAATAATATAATGAGAAAGTGATGATTACACGTGGCGCAATGTCCATTTCATTTATTTTTATTTCATTTACATTATTTAAAAGTGTCACAACCATATAATTTCATCAAATATTCACAAATGCTTGACAATTGCAATTTTCAGTAATATACTTGTCACTAATAACTAAATACAACTTATCCAGAGCGGCAGAGGGACTGGCCCGATGATGCCCGACAACCAGCATTTTTAAAAGAATGCAATGGTGTCAATTCCATCAGATTATAAAATCTGAAAGATAAGGATGTTAGCAAATTTTATTATACAATTTTATTGTTTATTAAAGTTAATCATGCTGCTCTCCTTATAGGATAGCAGCTTTTGTTTTAGAAAAAAATAATTATAATAAAAGGAGAATTTATTATGAGTGATCGTAAATTAAGTTTTGAGACATTACAGGTACATGCAGGGCAGGTCGCTGACCCTACTACAGGTTCAAGAGCGGTTCCTATTTATCAAACATCATCTTTTGTATTCAAAAATGCAGATCATGCTGCAAATTTATTTCAGTTAAAAGAACCTGGAAATGTCTATACAAGAATAATGAACCCAACTACAGATGTTTTTGAGAAAAGAGTAGCTGCCCTTGAAGGTGGTGTTGCAGGACTAGCTACAGCGTCAGGCGTAGCTGCAATATTCTATTCAATACTTAATGTAGCAAGCTCAGGCGATGAGATCGTAGCTGCAAGTACTTTATATGGTGGTACTTATGAATTATTTAATGTAACACTTAGAAAACTTGGAATTAACGTAACATTTGTTGACCCAGATGATCCTGAAAACTTTAGAAAAGCTATTACAAATAAAACAAAAGCACTTTATGGTGAAACAATAGGAAATCCAAAAATAAATGTTTTAGATATAGAGGCAGTAGCAAATATTGCACATGAAAATAAAATCCCACTTATTATAGATAGTACCTTTGCAACTCCTTTCCTTTGCCGTCCAATTGAGTTTGGCGCTGATGTTGTTGTTCACTCTGCAACAAAGTTTATAGGAGGACACGGAACTACCATTGGTGGAATTATAGTTGATGGAGGAACGTTTGACTGGGCAGGCAGCGGTAAATTTCCTGATTTTACAACTCCAGATAAGAGTTATAACGGCCTTGTATACGCTGATTTAGGTGCTCCAGCATTTGCTTTAAAGGCTAGAGTTCAACTATTAAGGAATACAGGTGCAACGCTTAGTCCTCAAAGTGCATTCTTATTCCTTCAGGGACTTGAATCATTATCACTAAGAGTTGAGAGACATGTCTCAAACGCTAGAAAAGTAGTTGAATTTTTGAGTAAACATCCAAGTGTTTCGTGGATAAATTATCCTGAACTTAAAGACAGTAAATATAAAAATTTATCTAAAAAATATCTTCCAAATGGAGCAGGATCAATATTCACATTTGGAATAAAGGGTGGGCTTGAAGCTGGTAAAAAATTTATTAACAGTGTAGAATTATTCTCACTACTTGCAAATGTTGCAGATGCAAAATCACTTGTAATTCATCCATCAAGCACAACCCACTCAGAACTTAACGCCGAGGAGCAAAAAGCTGCTGGAGTAACTCCAGATCTTATAAGACTTTCAATCGGAGTTGAAGGCATTGATGATATTATATATGATTTAAATCAGGCTCTAGAAAAATCAGTTAAATAGTTTCTAAACTAACTTAGGCACCTGATATATTAAAATTAGAAGGTGCCTAATAAAAAGGAGGATCTAAATGCCAATAAAAATACCTGATAATCTCCCAGCGTCTAAAACTTTAAGTAAAGAAAATATTTTTACAATTACTGAAGGCAGAGCATTCCACCAGGACATAAGGCCTTTAAAAATAATAATTTTAAACCTTATGCCCACAAAAATTGAAACTGAAACGCAAATTTTGAGGCTTCTTGGTAACTCTCCGCTTCAAATTGATATAGTACTTCTTCACCCCAAAAGCCATGCAAGTAAAAATATATCTGAGGAGCATCTAATCAGGTTCTATAATACTTTTGATGAAATAAAAGATTCTAAATTTGACGGAATGATAATAACCGGGGCCCCAATTGAATCTTTTCCGTTTGAAGAAGTAGATTATTGGGAAGAACTTAAACAAATCATGCAATGGAGTATATGTAATGTATTCTCCACCTTACATATTTGTTGGGGTGCTCAGGCAGGACTTCATTATCATTACGGACTTCAAAAACATAAACTAGACAAGAAAATGTTTGGAGTTTTCAAACATAAAATAATGCGACAAAACATTAAACTTTTAAGTGGATTTGACGATGAATTTTATGTTCCCCATTCAAGACATACTGAAATAAGAAAAGCTGATATTGACAAAATAGATGAACTTGAAATATTATCAGAATCTGATGAATCTGGAATCTACATTGTATCAGCAAAACATGGTCGCCAAATTTTTATAACTGGACACTCTGAATATGATCCATTAACATTAAAATATGAATATGATAGAGATATCGCAAATGGATTAAATATAAACGTTCCAGATAATTATTATCCAAATAATGATCCATCAAAAACACCTGTTGTAAAATGGAGAGGCCATTCAAACCTTCTTTTTGTTAACTGGTTAAATTATTATGTTTATCAGGAGACACCTTACAATTTAATAGCATTTGATTACTGTATATAAAAGCTGCTGATATTAATATATCAGCAGCTTTTATATTTATTAATATTATATTCAATCATATATCATTATTATTTTACTTTACAAGCTGACTTAAAATATATGCTGCGAATGTTTTCCCTGTCTTTGAATCATAATATACAGACAATATTATTCCGTTATATTCAAAATTACTGTATGCAGAAGTGGTATTTTCCTTTACTGGTTTTCCAAATACTTTTCTGAATTTACTTATTTTATCTCCAATTTTTACGCCCTTAAAATCAACATCTTTTTTATCAGTATAAACCTGCTCTACTGGACCCTTTCCATAACCTTCAAACCATACTCTAATCCCATAATTAAAAAATTCAAATCCTCCTTCATCTATAGTAGTTGGTTTTTCTCCAATAGTTTTTATTAGTTCTTTTTTACTTATGCCTAATAATTTAATATACTCTTCAAAATTTTTGTTTTCCATTTTATAAATCTTAGCATTTCTCTCGCTAAGTTTAACACCTTGAATTGTCTCCTCTTTAAAAACATACTTTTCGTTAGTCATACCTTTTGATGTATATGTTATTGTTGATAATACCAGTAATGTTAAAACAACTATAACAAATCTTTTTTTCATAAATAACACCCCTTTAATAATGCTACATTATGTTAACAATATTTTTGTTTCATTGTAATTCTATTAAATCTTTATTTTAATAAATAATATTATTTTATCTTCATATATAGTTATGCCTTAAAAATTAAAAACCTATGTAATAGACTTTTTGAAAATGTCTATCACATAGGTTTTTAAAGTAGAAATATTATTTTTCAGTATTATTTATATATATTAGAAACGGAAATCTCTTTTTCCATCATGAAGCTCTTTCAAATACTCTTTTGCAATTTCTCGAACTTTTTCGCTTTTTATATTTGGAATCTCATTTTTAATTAGTATTTCACCCTTCTTCTTAGTATCCTCGGATGCGTAATCCTCCAAATATTCTTTAAGTGTCATTAGTGCATTTGGCTGACAGCAGTTTCCGATTTCACCTGACTTTACAAGTTTCATAAATCGATCCCCTGTACGTCCCTCTCTATAACAGGCAGTGCAAAAGCTTGGAATGTAACCAAGTTCTAAAAGCCAATTTACTATTTCATCAAGTTTACGTGTGTCTGTTACTTCAAATTGCTTTGAGTTATCTTCCTTTGTTTCTTCTTTAGAATATCCCCCAACACTTGTACATGAACCTCCACTTACCTGAGATATGCCTAAATCTAGCACACATTCCCTAGTTGCTTGTGATTCACGAGTAGAAATAATCATTCCAGTGTATGGAACCGCAATTCGAATAACTGCCACAATTTTTTCGAACATCTCATCTGAGATTGCATCTGAAAAAGAATTTGGATCAATATCATCAGCAGGACAAATACGTGGAACACTAATTGTATGTGGACCCACACCTTTAGCTGCTTCTAAATGCTCTGCATGCATAAGTAATCCAACAAAATCATAACGATACATGTTTAAGCCAAATAAAACACCTATTCCAACATCATCAATTCCGCCTTCCATTGCACGATCCATAGCCTCAGTATGATATGCGTAGTTGTGTTTTGGACCTGTTGGGTGAAGCTCCTCATAACTTTTTTTATTATAAGTCTCTTGAAAAAGTATATAGGTGCCAATTCCAGCTTCCTTAAGCTGCTTGTACTCATCTACAGTTGTTGCTGCAATATTAATATTTACCCTACGAATATCCCCATTTTTATGTTTAATACTGTATATTGTCTTTATACTTTCTAAAATATATTCAATAGGGTTGTTCATAGGATCTTCCCCTGATTCTAGAGCAAGCCTCTTGTGTCCCATATCTTGAAGTGCTATAACTTCTTGCACTATTTCCTCTTGAGTTAGCTTTTTACGAGATATTGTCTTATTTTTAGCATGATATGGACAATATACGCATCCATTTACGCAATAATTTGAAAGATATAAAGGCGCAAAAATTACAATACGGTTACCATAAAGTTTTTTCTTAATTTCCTTTGCAAGTTTAAACATTTTTTCTTTTTCATCTTCTAGATCACATTCTAAAAGTACTGCAGCCTCTCTATGAGTTAACCCCTTGCAATCTTTAGCACGTTCTATGAGACTATCAATTAACTCCCTATTACTTTTATTTTCTTTAGCATACGCAACTGACTCCATAATTTCATTGTCATCAATAAATTCTGTTGCATTTTTAGACTTATTATCATACATAACATAATCTCCTTTTTTAATTTTATTATTTTAATTTCTATAAACTTAATCATTTATGACTATATTTTTATTGTTATACAACTGGCGGTACTTTTGAATAAAGTGTTTTAATACTTATATTTGGCAACATTCCAAGCTTACCTGATAGGGCACTTATAACATCATTTGGTGCATCCACAACTATGCTTATTACTGAAATCTGACGTTTGGGATATGGAATACCCATTCTACCTACAATATATTGCCTGTATTCATGTAGAATAGAGTTAAGCCTTTCAGCTGAGTCTGTGTTTTCAACTATTATTCCTATTAAAGCAATTCTTGTATCCATTAGCAAAATCCTTTCCTTATAAAAACAAAAAATCCCCACGCCCTGAAAGGCACAAGGATAGTATGTTAAAACCAAAGATGCAACACATAAAAGTATACTCTTTGATAACACTTACCTATTCTCTCGCCTTCTCACTCGGGACGAACCCTCATGCATTCAGAACGATAACTTTGTTAATACATTTGTTAATTTAATATCATTTAAAAGGTAACACTCCTTGTTGTAAAAAGCAAGTCACAATTTATGTGTCATTCATTGCTAGTTGCAAAATGTAATATGCTGTTATATAATAAAAAGAAATAATAATATATGTGCTAGGGGTGCCTTGTGGCTGAGATATGAATATTTAATTCATTGACCCTTATACCTGATCTGGATAATACCAGCGGAGGAAAGCGGTTGTAATGTAAAATACATTAACTATATTCCTCTGTGAATATAGTTTTTTTGTTTTTGCCAGAATACATCTTAAGCACAATACCTGGAGGCTATTAAAATGATTTTTAGCAAAAGCATCACCGAAATCGCAAAAAGTCCTACTAGTATTTTCGCACTATTGGGGGTCCTTTTATTAATCTTTGCTGTTTTAAAGATTAGAAAAATTAAATTTACTACCCAAAAGATAACTCTAATAGGTATATCTATCGCCTTAGCTACTGTATTACAATTAATCACTATTTTAAAACTACCTCAAGGTGGTAGCGTTACTGCCGGAAGCATGGTTCCAATTGTACTCATATCTTTATTTTACGGACCTGAAGTTGGTTTTTTATCAGGCTTTTTACTTGGAATTATTAATTTTGTAATAAACCCCTTTGCACTCCACCCAGTGCAAGTACTATTTGACTATCCACTACCTTTTATGGCTATAGGTATAATTGGTTACTTTAAATCACGTAATTTACAAGGAATTCTTATTGGAGTGGTCCTTGCAATGGTAGCAAGATTTGCATGCCATTTTATATCAGGCGTAGTATTTTTTGCAGAATATACTCCCAAAGGAACATCTGTTTATTTATACTCACTTTTATACAACGGTTCATATATGAGCCTTGAAACTATTATTACATGTATAGTTATTGCAATTTTGCCACTAAAACGTTTATCCAAAATAGCTGTAAAAGATAACACAATTAGTCCTCTTTAATTAGATATAACAAATTGTCATCAATATTATAATAGAGTGGAGCTATTAAAATATTAGGATATTTATTTCTTAACCTTTTAGCTTCTTCAAGCACAAACACTATTTCATTATCTATTTCAAACATTGGAGCGAAGTTCATAAAATGATCTTCCGCTCTTTGTTTTTCCCATCCAACTATATCAACAAGCCCATCAATAAACTGCTCTCTTTTCGACATCAAATTAACCATTCCGCAATGATTATGGGCAATGAGCGCAATAGTTCTAATTCCTCCTATGGCTATTGAATAAGAAACCTTAAATTCACTAAAGCGCAAAGTTCCTCCACCTGAACGAATTATAAATGCAAAGTTGTTGGGTATATGAAGATATTTTCTGTTATCCATACACATTCCTATTAACATCTGTGGGCTAGTTAACGCCTCATATGGTATTCGTAAGTTATGGTATTCTAATAAAACACTTATCGGTGTATTTTTATATATATCAAATATATCCTTTTTACTATTAATCTTTATTAATCTATCCATTTTAGTATTTTTCCTCCTAACCAGTATTTGATACTTAAACTTATTAATCTTAATATTTAAATTTTCTAATCATATTTATATCAGCCTTAACTGGTGCCTCTAAATTATTACTTCCTCGCTGGCTTACTTTATCTTCACTGATATTTAATTCTCTTGCTATTATAGCTCTAACTCTTGGTTTACAGAAATTTCCCTGGCAAGTTCCCATTCCTGCTCTTGTACGTCTTTTAATTGCATCTATTGAATTAATTGGTATATTTCTGTGAATAGCATCCACAATCTCTGACTCCGTAACATTCTCACATCTGCATATTATATTTTTTTTCGGATCCTCATCATCAATTTCCCCACCAAAACTACCATCTTTTTTTATTATTATTCCTTTTCTATAAGGTATAAAATTATTTTTAAGCGTTAGATTCTTTTCTAAATTCTTTAGTATATCTACAACCATCTCAGCAATTGCAGGCGATGACGTAAGTCCTGGTGAATCTATCCCACACACATTTATGAATCTTTTGACCTTACTTTCCTCAATGATAAAATCTGCTGTACTACTAATGGCTCTTATACCGGAAAAAGACGTTAATGCTCCTCTTAATTTAAAATCAGGTACAGATTTTCTAGCACCCTTAATAACCTCTTTTAGAGTATCAGTAGTCGTTGATACATCTCCTAAGCTACTCACCTCTTCCGCATTAGGTCCTATCATGAAATTACCATGATATGTAGTAGTAACTAATATTCCTTTCCCTTTATCTGTAGGCACCTGAAAAATAACAGTGTTTACAAGGTGACCCTGATCTTTTCCCATTAGAATATATTGGCCCCGCCTTGGAATTATTGTAAAATAATCCAGTCCAACCATATTAGATATTTCATCACTATTAAGCCCCGCAGCATTTATAACATATCTTCCCTTAATATCTTCCATGCAAGTATGAATAATAAATTCATTTTCTAATGTTTCTATAGACTTAACTTCACTTCCAAGTTTTAGCACTACGCCGTTAGTTATTGCATTTTCTATTAATGCTATGGTAAATTCATAAGGGGAGGTAACCCCTACACTTTTAGCATAAAGTGCTATATTCACCTCACTATTTAAGTGTGGTTCCAGTTCTCTTAGCTTGTTTCCTCTTATTATCTCTAAATCATCGCATCCTATTTTTAGACCATTTTCATAAAGCTCATTTATCTTTTTCTCGTCTTCTTCATTAAATCCAATTACTAAAGCTCCAGTTTGCCTATACCCGAAATTTAATTCTTCATTAAGCTTTTTATACATTTTGTTACCTTTCGCACATAACTTTCCTTTTAATGTACCATATTTAGCAGCATATCCACCATGAACTATACCGCTGTTTGCTTTTGACGCTTTCAATCCCACGTCATCTTCTTTTTCTAAAATACAGATTTTAATATTATATCTTGAAAGTTCTCTTGCTATAGCCGCTCCTACTACTCCTGAGCCTATAATAATTACATCATACATAAAAATCACCTCTTGAAATATTTTTAATATAAAACTTTTAATATTAGAAAACTTTTAATCCATAATCTTTGTTAATATCTATTATAATATAACTTTTTACATTATAATAGACATTATTAAGTATTAGAACGATACTTAGTACATGCTGCTTAGAATAGTGTAAAATAAAGAAAATTATTTCAAGCTGTAATTTATAATATTTACATAGGAGATGTTTAATTTGAAAAACAAGGTAAAGTTATTATGTTTAATTATTTCATTAAGTTTTCTAACTGCTGGTTGTGCAAAAAAAACTAAAACAGTCGTTGCGCCAAGCAAAACGACGCCTACGGAAACAAAAACTCCTGAGCCTATAGCTCAGAAATACCTCTCCCCCTATACTGGTGAAGAGGTAACAAAAGAAATATCAGAGAATATTGCCCTGCTTGCTATAGTAGAAAACTCTGTAGCTGCAAGGCCTCAATCTGGACTAAATGCTGCAGATATAATTTATGAGACCATGGCAGAGGGTGGTACTCCAAGATTTATGGCATTATTTCAAAAGGACACCGCAAATAAAATCGGACCAATTAGAAGTGCAAGGCCTTATTTCTTAGAGCTTGCAAAAGAATATAATTTACCTTTTGCTCATTGTGGTGGAAGTGCAGAGGCCCTTGACGAGATAAAAAATGAAAATATGAAAAGTTTGAATGAAATGAAAAATGCTTCTACATATTTGAGAGATAACAGTAACAAAAAAAGGGTAGCTCCTCATAACCTTTATACCTCAAGCAAAAAATTAAAAGCACTAATTAAAACAAAAGATTACGTTCAGACTCCTATTGTAAAATTAAAATTTGATAAAACTTATTGGGATAATGATAAACTCAAAAGTGCTTCTAATATACTTTTAAAAATGAATAGTACCTACAGCACTGGTTACACATATAGTGACGGTAATTACTCTAAAAACATGGATGGAAAACCTGCCAATAATAAAGAAGATAACCTTCCCTTAACCGTAAAAAATATAGTAGTACAAGTTACCACCATTAAGACGCAAGCTGATAACTACCGTTTAGACATAGCACTTGTAGGCTCTGGTGATGGTTATGTTATTAGTAATGGTAAGTTCACTAAAATGCATTGGTCTAAAAAAGATGCCACCTCTCAAACTCTTCTAACTGATGAGTCAGGTAATGATTTGCCTTTAAATGCTGGAAAAACTTGGTGGAATATTGTTGATAAAATCACAAAAATAGATATAAAATAGATATAATATTAATTATTTTTAAAAAACGATTTACTTTGTATTAGTTAATCGTTTTTTAAATTCCTTCATATCATGGAATCCGCTTATATATACCCTATGTAACGAAAATATGCCATCACTCTTAGATGCCCACCTACCATCAGTTGTAATGGCCATTGTGTATCCAGCTTTCCTTACAGCCTCAATGGATGTTTCATTATACCCACCAAAAGGATATGAAAAATAATTCACTCGTTTATTTAACATTTTTTCCAAATCTTTTTTAGATTTAATTAAAGTTTCAAGTTGCTTATCCTTAGACATATCTTTTAAATTTTCATGGCTTACTGTGTGGCTTTCAATATCCACACCATACTTCTCCATTTCTATAAGCTGCGACCATGTCAAATAGTTGGCACTTTTATCAATAGCTCCCGTAATAACAAAAATCGTTGCTTTAAAACTATACTTTTTAAGCATTGGTAACATCGCAGTATAGTTATCTACATAACCATCGTCAAAAGTAAGTACTACAGATTTTTCAGGTATTGGGGTATCCGACATAAAATATTTATATAAATCTGAAAGCGTAATAGTATAATAACCATTATCCTTTAAATATTTAAACTGCTCCTCTAAATTTTTAACAGGAAGTCGAACAGGGTTATCCTTTTCATAAGCAATGGAGTGGTACATTAAAATTGGAACACTTTTGCCCGCTTTCAGCATTACAGCATTCTTGTCAAAAGCTGGTATTGAGGTCGTCTCACCATAATTCTCCTCTGCAATAAGATGTTCAACTACAACCTGTGGGGCAACATTGGTTTCTTCTTTTATTGTAATTGTCTTAGAATGTGAACATCCCAAAAGGGACATTAAAATAATGAATGTGAATATTAAATATATTCTTTTTCTCACAGCAACCTCCTAAAGGTAAAAAATTTCACATATATAATTCATTTTAATATAAAAAAAATAATAATTCTAGTATATTTTCTGTTTATTTTTCATTTTTAAACTATATTTTTCATTTTCAAACTATATTTTTCATTTTCAAACTATATTTTTTTGCTTTTAAACATTTGTTTTATTATTCCCCTATTTTTGTTTTATTATAATAACATAATCTACTATAATTCTTTGTCATTATTTACCATGTACTACATTCGAAAAAAATATTACAAATACCTACATAATACAAAGAACCAATTGTATGTTTTTTTCATAAACTAGTATTACAATAATACTAATTGGAGTAGCAGATGATTAATTTAACGCTAACGCCTCTACACTATATATATCTTGCCTTCATTATTATAATAATATTTGCCATGGTGAAGAAAAAGGATATAACACTTATATGTATATTAGGTATCTTTATCTTAGGCCTCGCTGGTACAGGTTCTATTTCAAAGTCTACAATGGGTGTATTCAATAGCTTTGTTTATGCAACAAAAGAGCTAATGCCCACCATTTTCATAATATCAATTGTAACTGCTATGAGCAATACACTTGTTGCATCTGGCATAAATGATGAAATAGTGTCTCCTTTTAAGGGGGTTATTAAGAATTATTGGGTTGCATATTGGGTTATCGGCATCGTTATGATGATTTTGTCTTGGTTTTTCTGGCCATCACCAGCTGTAGCTCTTGTTGGTGCATTATTTTTACCTATTGCTATAAAAGCTGGTCTACCGGCTATGGGAGTTGCAATTTCAATGAATTTGTTTGGACATGGTATTGCGTTGTCTAGTGATTATATAATTCAAGCAGCCCCTAAACTTACTGCTGGTGGAGCTGGCATACCTATCGCAAGTGTTATCTCTGCAAGCGTACCCCTTGTAATCACAATGGGTTTAGTTACAACTGTTGTTGCATTTTATTATCTTAGAAAGGACATTAGGTCAGGAGTGATGCTTGGTAGTTCCCAAACCCAATTAAGTGTGAGTAATGAAAAAGATACAATGCTAATTTCCTCAAAAAATACAAGAAGATCTTTGGCATTTCTAATACTAGTTCTTTTCGGCATAGACATCTATATAATGTATACTTCAAAACTTCAAGGTGGAGATGCAACAGCTCTAATTGGTGGCACCGCTGTATTTGTATTAAGTTTAGTTTCAATATTTACGTATAAAAAGGATTCGCTTGAGAAAATCACAGATAATCTTGTAAAAGGTTTGCAATTTGGATTCAAAATCTTTGGCATTGTTATTCCTATAGCCGCTTTCTTCTATTTAGGAGATTCAGCCATCAATGATATCTTCGGAAAAATACTTCCAGTAAACTCAAATGGAATTGTCAACGACTTAGGCGTTGCACTATCAAATGTAGTTCCAATGAGCAAAGTCGTTTCAGCTGGTACTATAACACTTGTTGGTGCAATTACTGGACTTGACGGATCAGGATTTTCTGGCATTCCACTCGTTGGTTCTATTGCTAGAATTTTTTCAACTAGCTTAGGTGGAGGCATAGCAACCCTTACAGCACTAGGGCAAATTGCAGGAATATGGGTGGGTGGCGGTACAATAATTCCTTGGGCAGTAATCCCAGTAGCCGCCATTTGTGGTGTTGATCCCTTTGAACTTGCCAAAAAGAACATTAAGCCTGTAATTATAGGTTTAGTAATTACTACAATAGTCGCCATGTTTATTATTTAGATTGATCTTTTGCCTAAATAACTAAACCCATAAAGATATAAATCAAAATAAACTAAAAAAAGACTTGCCTCAGTATAAACTGATAATGGCAAGTCTTTTTGTTGTATCT
The DNA here is from genome assembly GCF_050717545.1 of Clostridium sp. Classification (GTDB taxonomy): domain Bacteria; phylum Bacillota; class Clostridia; order Clostridiales; family Clostridiaceae; genus Clostridium_AD. The sequence continues at coordinate 44,157 of NZ_JBOITN010000024.1, read as the reverse complement.
AGGTTAATCCTAAATTATGCTTTAATATCTTCTTCAGCAATTACTGTCTGCTGAGCTGTTTCTTCTACTTGCGTATCAACAACATTTCCCTCTGTTGCAACTTCTAACCCTGCATCTTCTGATTCATTGTTTTGCTCTAATATATTTTCTTGAAAAATATCATTACGAATCTCAACTTTTGTTAACAATGTTAGACATTTTGTAACCTTTTTGTTGATTTTTCCTGCACTTAAAAGTAAAAGTGATATACCACCATATACAGCAACTGGTTCAAATATTCCAGGGAGTAATTGTGATTTCATTAATTCATTAATAACAGTTTCAGCACTATACCCTTGTGCTACATATTGACTAAGAGTACTTTTAAATAATAATATGTTATTAACTAATAATGCAACTCCAATGATTGCTACAATTGAAGCGACAATATATAAAATAATTGAAATAATAAATTTTCCTGAGTTTTTAGATGGATTTTTAGTTTTGCTTTTCATAATAATTTACTCCATTTCCGCCCCTAAAGGCTGTATATAATTCCAACTCAATACTGCCAAATATAATTTTTGTCAGTAATTTTTTGGTCTGACATGTTTTGTATCTACATTTTTACATTGTTGCTTATTCTATTTACAATACTAACAAATAAATATTGCATTTTAGTGTCAAAATTGTTAACATTTTATTACCAACCCAAGTTAAAAAAACTGATTAGTTAACCACGTAATGCATAAATTTATCCAAACAGCGACATTGGGATACACCTCACCACCATCCTCAGTAGTTTCATCATTTGCAAGTGATAAACCATGTGGCCCATTTGGGAATATATGTAGCTCAAAAGGAATATTTTCACTCCTGAGAGCTTGGGCAAATAATAATGAATTTTCAACAGGTACTGAATTATCTGTAAATGTATGCCACAAAAAAGTAGGTGGTGTCTTTTTAGAAACTTCAAGTTCTAGTGACATTTCTCTCTCTAATGACCTATCACCATCTTCTCCAATTAAATTACATATTGAACCTGCGTGAGCATATTTCCCTGAGGTTATTACAGGATAACATAATATCAAAGCATTAGGATTGTTGTTACCTGGATTAATTCCCGGTATATCTTTCAAACAATCCTTGTACCAATGAACTGCAAGGTTTGCAGCTAAGTGCCCACCTGCTGAAAATCCACAAACTGCAACCTTATTTACGTCAATATCCCACGCTTTTGAGTTTTCTCTAATTATAGACATTGCTCTTGATGCATCTAGCAGCGATTGTGGTTGTTTGTTTGGAGCAACGCTATAATTCAATACGAAGGCACTAAAACCTGCCGCATTAAATTTAATAGCTATAGGTTCTGCTTCTCTTGGTGATGTAAATGAATAAGCCCCACCTGGGCATATTAAAACTGCTCCCCTTATTTTGTTTCCTTTAAGTATATAAGTATCTAATGTCGGTCTAAAACTATCATTCCCTTTGTTTTCATAAGGAAACTCGCCCCATAAATCAATTGTTTTACATATCACAATATTATCCCCTTTTAAAAATAGATTTAGATAATTTATAATTTACATACTACTAAGAATATAACCAAAGTTACGACTTGTCCACATATTAAGCACAAAAAAAAAGATGAAGTACGTCTTCATCTAAATTCACATACATATTTAGTCTACTGAAAATTCCTGACCATATACAGCCTTGCTAAAAGCTTTTTCTGCATCTACTAGTGACATTCCGCGGATATTCATTTGTTCAACTTCTCCAACCCCATAATTCATGTTTTTTAAATCCCACAAATACCTGATTGCATCAACTTTGAATCCTAAAAAGCGCGCAGCAATGGTGTCTATTGCAACAGAGTCTGTGCCACCAATCACAAGACCTGAATGCGTTCATCACCATCATCTTCCATTAGACGGTATAGTTCCTTTTACTGTTTTGTAAACCCTATTGAAAGTTCTAATACTATTGAACCCACACTCAAATGCAATTTCTGTAATAGGTTTATTACTTATTTTTATCATAACCTCTGCCTTATTAACCCTTACTAAATTTAAATATGTTTTATAATTCATTCCTGAGATGTCCTTAAATACTCTAGAAAAATAAAACATACTTAAATTTGCTTTCTTAGCTGCGACCGTAAGTGTAATATCTTCACTGTAATTATTTTCAATATATTCAATGGTCCTCTTCATTGCCTTAATCAGCGAAAGATTCCTGTTATCTTTTTTTACATTTAAAGTGCTTGAAGGAAAATATCTAAGTAATATACCACAAAGTTCAAAAATCTTGCTTGTGACAAAAAAATCATAACACTGATTTTCCTGATTTATTTCCTCATAAATATAATTAAGCAATTTTAAAATTCTACTTGAAATTTCGGTTGACTTACCATTTTGAATATTTAATTCACTATTAATAAATGGGCATGTAAATATACTTTCCTCAGGCCATCCACTCTTGCATCCGATAAGTTCTGGATTAAATATTAACATTATACTAGAGCTCTCCATCCCCATACTATCGTAATAGTGAATATCACCACTAGAACAAATTGCTATTTCACCTTTTGTAAGTACTCTACTCTCATTATTTATTCCAACACGGATGCTACCTTCGCAAACGTATATTATTTCTATATCAACGTGCCAATGGGCTAGAAATTCTAAGCTATTACTTTTACTAATTGATACATTAATACCTTCTCTGTATGATCTATTTTCATGAAATGCTTCCATCCTAGACCTCCTCAAAATATATCATATTAATAATATCAAACTTAGCAAAAACTGTCTACCGCTCTTTTTAATTACCCTAAGGTAATGTCTTTTAAATTCAACTGGAGCTTAACGTAAAAAAAAACGGATACTAAATAGTAGCCGTCATAAATTAAATGTTGCTTAAAACAAAATTCTCTCTGCTTAATAAAATAGCTAATCCATTTACCCAAGTATTATGAACTTATATTCTATTCAAACTTTACATCCATCTCCAGCGCTTCTGGTTTTTCACATGTACTCATTAAATTATAGTGTAGTCCTGATTCAGACGCATCTTGAAAACCAAGCATGACATCTAAAACATGATATCCAAGTTCACCACTTGCTCTGTTTTTTCTTTCACTGCGAATTGCATTAGCCATATCTGCTACTCCAATTCCACGACTATTATCTGAAAAATTATGAGAAAGTGGAATCTCCATCCATTCTTTTTGATTTGCTCTTTTAACTAAAACTGGTCCTCCAAATGTATTAGGATCAGGAACGCTTAATGAACCCTCACTACCGTAAATCTCAATACTCGGTAAATGTGCATCCCAAACATCAAAACTTGTAATTAGTGTTCCAATAGCACCATTTTCAAAATCTATTATACCTGCAACATGAGTTGGAATTTCTACTTTTATTTTATCACCAAATTTCTTTTCACTTGTAATTGTTCTTTCGGAGTAGGTTATTTTTGTAGATCCAGTAACTCTTTTTATTGGCCCCAGTAGTGATACCAGTGCAGTAACATAATATGGTCCCATATCGAGCATAGGACCAGCGCCTACCTTATAGTAGAACTCTGGATCTGGATGCCAGCTTTCATGTCCATGACAAGTCATAAAAGCGGTTAAAGCCACAGGAGTTCCTATCCATCCATCATCTATTAGCTTTCTACAAGTTTGAAGTCCCCCACCTAAAAACGTATCTGGAGCACATCCGACCATTAATCCCTTAGTTTTGGCAAGTTCAATGATTTTTTTCGCATCTTCACGATTAACTGCAAGCGGTTTTTCTCCGTGTACATGCTTTCCATATTCCAGAGCTCTTAAAGAAACTTCAACATGATCTAGTGGAGTTGTTAAGTTAACTATTATTTCAATTTCTTTATCTTCATATATAGCAGCGCATCTATTATCATTTGGATATGACTTTATTTCATATTTTTGTGCCTTCTCAGTTGCTCTCTCTTGTATTAGGTCAGCACAACCTACTAATTCAATATTACTAAACATACTTTTTAGATTTGTTAGATAAATATCACTTATACATCCACAGCCTACCACTCCAACTTTTATTTTACGCATTCCCTATACCTCCCAATTGTTTATGCCCAGTTTTAATTTCTATATATCAAATATAAATATAATATTACAATTAACTTTCAAATTGAATTGCCTTACCGGTTTTAGCTGACTCAAAAACAGCTTCTATCAAACAAATTACCCTTCTAACTTCACAAGGTTTAACTATTAATTCTTCTTTACCCTCTATAGTCGCAGCAACATTCTTATACAGTTCTACCCAGTCTGTATCAACATTTGGCAATTCAATCACAACCTTTGTTTCAGGAGGTTGTGGTGCAAAAGTTCTTGTAGGACCTGCTGAAGTTTGAATTATGATAGGTTCGATGTTTCTTGCCAAATCTGAAACCTTTGTAATTGATCCTTTTTCTGCACTAAAATCTTCAATAACTGCTGTGCCCAAATCTCCTGCCATATACCATCTTGGAGTATCCTTTAACATGAAAGTTCCCAGTTCAGACTGAGCTGTAACCCCATTCTCAAATTGTAAAATTATATTAAAGTAGTCATCAACTAGTGGATTAATTACACTGTGAGTCCTAGCATAAACAGAAGTAACCTTACCTGGTATCATGTATAATAATTGATCTAAGAAGTGAACTCCCCAGTCGAGCACCATACCTCCACCAAATTCAGGAACACCTCTCCATCCATGAGTAAGTCCTCCAGAACCATAAAGCTTTGATTGAACAGAAAATACTTTTCCAAGTTCTCCACTTTCATAAATATGCTTTATAGTCTTATAATCTTTATCCCATCTTCTGTTTTGATGTACTGTAAATATTACATTGTTTCTCTTAGAAGCTTCAATCATTTCATCAATTTCTGCTACGGACATAGCAACTGGTTTTTCGCACATTACATTTTTACCTGCGTCCATAGCAGCAACTGCTAATTCCTTGTGCACATTATTTGGCGTTGCAACTAAAACTAAATTAATGCTAGCATCAGCTAAAAACTCATCTAGTTTATAATATCCCTTTAAACCATCTTTTATAGCATCCTCAACCTGAGTTTGTTCAATATCATAAGCAGCCACTACTTCTACTCCAGCTCTTGAAGCATTTGACTGATGCCATCTTGCCATTCCTCCATATCCAATGATTCCTAATTTAATACTCATATTATCTTCTCCTTCTTTATACAAATTTTATTTATTTTCATATAATGAAAATTCAGAATTCTCATCCGCTACTTTTTTACCATCAGCAGCCCAAAGCATACCTCTTACCATCATTGTCATTGCTTCTGGAATATCAAAAACGTTATCATGATGTCCCATAGAAGTATAAAAAACTCTTCCTTTTCCCCACCGTTTTGTCCATGTTATTGGCACAGTAACAAACCTATTTGATGTATATGGTCCTGGATGATTAGGAAAATTTGTTGTGGCTAAAACTTCTATGCAAGGGTCTACCTGCACGTAATATTGCTCACTGTGTATTTTGTAATCTTTAAGACCATAGGTTATTGGACTTGTTGACCATTTAATATTAACTTCATAATCAACTTCTCCACCTGGATGTGCAACCCATTGACCACCAGTCATAAATTGCCAGTCTACATTTTCTCTATAAGAATCACACATTCCACCATGACTACCAGCTAATCCTACTCCCTTTTCAATTGCTTCCATAACACCATTACATTGTTCTTTGGTAATTGTACCCATAGTCCATAATGATACGATTAAATCTTTTGTTAATAAATGTTCAACATCTAAATAAATATCTAAAGTATCTGATATCTCCACATCGAAACCTTCATTTTGTAAAGCTTTATTCATTCTTTCTGAAACTAATTCCGGTTCATGTCCATCCCAACCCCCACGTACTATTAGTGCTTTTCTATTCATATAAATCCTCCCTTATTTTCTGGTAACATACCTAAGTTGATATGTCCAACTTTAAACTAATCTACGCCATTATTTCCATGATGAGCTACCTATTGTCAACCAATCATAAATTTACAATCACATGACTTTCTAAAAGATTCATCTCTAACTATATTATAATATTTATTTAATCTATTACTAGCCAAATCAGTGGGTTGAGTAGACAGTTTTTGCTAAGTTTAATACAATAACCCTACTAATTTAATTCAAAAATATAAATACCTGAAGAGGATAATTTACTATAGATGAAAAAATAAAGATTATTAATAATAAAAATGCCGTAAAGTTTTAACTCTCACGGCATTTAACTTATTTATTCTGTTTTTATTGTATTTAGATATAAATTAAAATTAGTATATCGTTTTAAAGAATTAACATCCTTTTTTATAAAATCCCAGGTATCATCATAGTCACCAGTTAGTGCAAATTCTGAGTCATTCATAAATTCAACAAAAGCAAGTGGACTTTGGGCAAACTTATCTTCAAACATGTGTGCATATTTTCTTTTTTCATGTGATAATACACACTGCCTATTATGCATTACATGCTCTAAATTAGAAGAAAAAAAGTATATTCCATAGGACAAATTACCATACACAGTATCGGTGGCTGCTAATTTGCTAAGTATCTGAGATTTTTGTTTATTACGACTTTTTATATTTTCAATATTTTTAGCATATATATTCTCAGTACTGTACTCAATACTATCATCGCTTTTACTGTTTTCATGATTTTTTTGCAATATTAAATCATCCTTAATGTATGCACCATCCATATCTACTAAATGAATTACATTTAAAATATCACTTTTTTTATAGACATCGCAAGTTATAAAATCTTTTATATAATTCGTAATCTTAGTTAGTATATTGCTGGCATTAACTCCATTTTCAGCGGTCATGTCACCATTAATAATCTTGAATCTTACAATTTTATCTTTTTCAATTATCTTAGATAATATTAAAGCTAATGAATTTTTATCTGTAACTCCCTCAACTATAAATAAGACTATTTTCTTACTTTTTCCCAAAAACCTCACCTGCTTTTCTAAAGGCATGAGCAATCTCAAAACTATTGGTTTCCTCATAAACACACTCATTAAGTCCACCTAGGTCCACCCCACGTAGATATACATTTCTAAGATTGTTGTTAGTTTTTACGTTAGTTATTCTTATAAACCTATTTTGTGGATTTGTTGTACTAAACACCAATGACTCTTTCTGAAGCATCTCGAGTGCTCGTAGATTATGTGACGTAAATATAAACTGACCTTTTCCTTCTTGCTCAATTATTTTTAATAATTCACCTAATAAATACTCGAATATACCAGAATCTAGTTCATCAACAATTAAACAAATTGAGGGATTATTAAACATAGAAATTAATGTACTTAAAATAGAAATTATCTTTTTTATACCTTCTGATTCATATTTAAGAGGAATTTTTATTTCCTTTTTAATAGAAAGCAGTTGTATTATAATCATTTCCTCTCCAGTTTTAGATATTTCATTTCCTAAATTATTAATCTCTAATTGTAAATTTGGAATGATAGTGCTTAATACAACATTTAATTGTTTTATAATTAAGACCGCTATATCATAACTTTTTTTATCTATATTAGATGTTCCTAATAAATTAATTGCTATATCACCACTTGTTACGCCCTCACTATTTTCCATTCTAAAACTTAATGGCATAAAATTTAAGCTAATAGACGCTGAATGTTCATTTGTTATCACAAATAAATTTACTCTAGCAAAACGTTTTATGGCATTAATAATATAATAATAATCAAGATTTGTAGAATTATTTTTAAAGATTTCTTCTAAACTATCATTAAATATAAAGGAGGTTTTCTCCTTTATTGATAGTCTTTTACAAACTTCAAGATTAAATTCATTTTCTTTATTATTCCTTGTTAGTTCATTGTACCGTATTTTTGGTAAAATAGAAGCATTGGTTGAATCTACAACATATTCTATTATATCAATTTTTCTTTTTTTCTTATCTTCACTAACTTGAGAATAACTTATTTTCTCATTATATAACTGGGCTCCATCATCTTTTCTCCTTAAACCAAATTCATAATACACTAAAAACTTTATGTCTTTTTTTTCAACATAAAAAACAAATTTCAATATTGCTTTTTCTTCTAGTTCGTGTATATAATTTTTAATATCATCAGGTAACTTTTCACCACTGGATATTATTTTAAACAGTCTAAATGCGTCTATTATAGTTGTTTTACCTGAACCATTTTGTCCATAAATACCAACTATATCAGCATTACCAGTATAATAGTTTTTTTGTCGATAACTTAGTAGATCAATAGTTCCCTTTTGAATATTTTTAAAACCCTCAAGTTCAATGCTTTGTATTCTTATAATTGTTTCCGCCATACACATTCATCTCCCATATACACAAATTATATATTAACTCTATTATTATTATTATTTTTTTTAATTAAATTGATACAAATTGTTTCTTTATTACTATTTATATATATTATATCACAATTTAATAATATTATTCATGGCCATGATTCTTACTAATCATTATCCCTTTTTAAACATAAAAAGCTCCTCAAAAGAGGAGCCTTACATGTTATAACTTACTTTAATTTTTGACCTTTATTTTTTTAGCAGAGCTTCTATATCCCCTTTTATATTTAATGGATTAGTTGTTGGTCCATATCTTTTAATTACATTTCCAGCAGAGTCTATTAGGAATTTAGTAAAGTTCCATTTTATTTCCTTACTTATTAAGCCCTTTGCTTCACTTTTTAAATATTTATATAATGGATGCGCATTTGAACCATTTACTTCTATTTTTTCAAACATTGTAAAACTAACTCCATAATTTAATAGACAAAAATTATTTATTTCTTCATTACTTCCTGAGTCTTGTTTTGCAAATTGGTTGCATGGAAACCCTAAAATTTCCAAACCTTTTTCATTATATTCCTCATATAACTCTTCAAGCCCTGCAAATTGAGGTGTTAACCCACATTTACTTGCAGTGTTTACAACTAAAACTACTTTACCCTTATAAGTTTCCATTTTTATATCTTTACCATCCATTTCTTTTGCTGAAAAATCATAAAATCCCATGTTTTTGCTCCCTCCACTTTTATACTATATATTATACTAATTTAACAAATTTACTTTTTCGAACTCGTTCAATTTTATTAAACTTAATTATATTAAACTTAATTTTACTAAATTTAATTGTATATTTATTTTTATTCATTGTCAATCTAAATTTTATCTGCAAGCCTTATCTATAGCTACTGGGTCACTAAATTGAAAAAAACAACATCCGCTACTATTGGTTTCATATTATGGCCTTAACAATTACAATTTCTAGTTATGTTAAAGGCAACTGTTATATAAATATTATTTTTCAGGTAATTCAAATAATTCTTCTATTGTTGTATTTAAATATCTTGATAGCCTCATCGCGAGTTCTAAAGTCGGATTATATTTATCATTTTCTACAGCTATTATCGTCTGTCTAGTAACCCCTAATTTATATGCCAGTTCTTCCTGAGTTAATTGAAATTGCTTACGGAATTCTTTTACCCGATTTTTCATGATATATTCTCTCCATAATGGTGAAGTAGTATTATCTTCATTATATTGTAAAAAATTATTTCTAAAAAGATTATTGAAAGCGTTAAATCTAATTTACCACTTAAAGAAAACTGGATAATACTCCACGTGATTAAAACCACATTGGAAAAAATAAAAGATACCTTCACAGCTTTGTCAGAAACCATACGTTCCCTCTCATCCATAAATCTCATCTTATTATTTTCAGAAACTATTGGTTTGGTTGGTCCTCCGAAGCGTTTATTTAATATTGCCTGGGAAACAAATACAACTATATATTGTGATATAGCTATAAATTCTACTGCTGGGCTCACGGAAATATAAATGGGATAATTAAATATTATAAATGGCGGTAGTAGCCTTAAATCCTTATTCACAGTAAATATTATGAACAAAGCAACTATTAATATAGTTTGAAAAAAACAAGTATACCGCATTGTTATACGATTAACTGTCTGGTCCCGTTCATCTTTTTTTATAAACATTTTATATCTCATCCCCCTTAAATGTTAAACCTTCTTTACATTTAACTATACCATTATTTGTTAAAATATCAATAGTTCTTTACATTCTGAAAGATTTAAATATTATAAAATTTATTACTATCATATTATAGTATAATAATACGCATATAATTAATTAAGTCTGCTATTAATTATATTTAAATAATTATAAAGAATATTTTAGGGGGAATTGTTTTGAGAAATAATTTTAATTTAGGTATCATATTTATATTAGTTGGCCTTGGAGTGGTATTTGATCAACTAGGACTTTGGAATTTTGGTAACATATTAGCAACATGGTGGCCACTTATATTAATAGGAACTGGATTAAGTAAGTTGAGTAGGAATTCTGCTTCTAAAACTTCTGGTATTACATTCATTGCCATCGGTGTTTTCTTTCAAATACGAGAGCTCAACATTTTTAGTTTTAATCTAATGAGATTTTTTTGGCCTGCCATAATTATAGCTATCGGTGTGTCAATGTTATTTCCTAAAACTTTCAGAAAAACAAATCATGAATTCATTAAAAGAGAAATTAATCAAGATGTAGTAGACAATTTAGCCCTTTTTTCAGGTGTAAAAACTAGGAATACCTCTAAAAACTTTAGTGGTGGTAACCTTGTTGCAATTTTCGGTGGAATTGATATGGATTTAAGCAATGCTTCTCTTACAAATGAAGGTGCAAATATAGATATAACATCCGCTTTTGGTGGGATTAATATAATAGTTCCAATAGATTGGATTGTTGTAGTAAAAGGCATTCCCATCTTTGGAGGATGGTCAAATAAAACTTACAACAAAAACTATGTTAACGCAGACGCACCCGTTTTAACTCTGCATTGCTTTGTGGCTTTTGGTGGGGTAGATATAAAAAACTCAGATCATCGTAATTAATTAATATTCAAATTATTATTTTCATAAAAGCAAGAGCATCCAATTATGGATGCTCTTGCTATATATATTTAAAAATCAAATTACCCATAAATATTCTATATTCGACACCTATAAATCGCCAAATTGCCAATAATGGTACCATTATCTAGCATATGTTTCATTTTTATACCTATATCACCTATAGCCTTCTATTGATAGACCTGCCACTTTTGTTCATAGTTTATGGTGTTTTCCAAACAGACATGCCTATGATATCATGTAGGTTGTTAGTTCTAATTAATATAAATTAGCTAACTTCTGATTAATTATTGAGGAGAGATCACATGTTAGAGTTCAAGAACATACACAAAACTTTCAAAAACCAGGCAGTAATTAAAGATATTAGTTTTACCGTTAACAAAGGGGAATTTGTTGTTATCGTAGGCCAAAGTGGTTGTGGTAAAACCACATCATTAAAAATGATTAACAAACTAATTTCGCCAACTTCAGGTAACATATACTTAAATGGTAAAGACATATTAAAGGAAGATACAATTAAACTTAGACGTAATATGGGATATGTCATACAGCAAACAGGACTTTTACCCCATATGACTGTAGGCGAAAATGTTGGAATAATTCCAAGACTTGAAAAATGGACTGAAGATCAAATACATACAAGGACAATTGAACTTTTAGAAATGGTCCATATGGATCCTAAATTATACATAGACAGATATCCTTGTGAATTAAGCGGAGGTCAACAACAAAGGATTGGTGTAGCTAGAGCGTTTGCAACAAATCCTGATATTATTCTTATGGACGAGCCCTTCAGTGCTTTAGACCCAATTACTAGAAATCAACTTCAAGATGAATTATTTAATCTTCAGCAAGAGTATAAAAAAACAATTATTTTTGTAACTCATGATATGGATGAAGCACTTAAACTTGGTGATAGAATTTGTATTATGAAGGGTGGAAGTATCGTTCAATTTGATACTCCAGAAGAAATTTTAAATAATCCTGCTGATTCTTTCGTTGAAGAATTTATAGGTAAAAACAGAATATGGCAGCAGCCAGGCTTTATAAAAGCTAAGGATATTATGATTACAGAGCCAATTACAACTAGTGGTAACAGAACAGTAGTCCAAGCTTTAGAAATCATGAAGGCAAACAAAGTGGACAGTTTATTAATTATTAATAAACAAGATGAACTTGAAGGAATCATTACTATAAAAGACATTATAAGAAACTACAAAGGTTCTCTAAAAGTAAATACTATTATGGGAACAAAAATTAAAACTGTTAATATAGAAGATTCTTTAGTAGACATTTTAAATCTAATGAATGAGCTTAAAATTGGATATGTTCCAGTTGTAGACAATACTTCAAAATTAGTTGGTCTAATTACTGAAAGTAGCTTATTAATTGTTTTAAGCAATCAGTATATTGACCAGGAGGATGAGGCGTAATGGGTATAATACATTCAATAGTTAGTTTTAAAGATTTTGTAATTTCAAGACATTCAGAGATATTAGATTTAACACTTCAACACATTGAACTCACGGTATTTGCTGTAGTTATTGCAATTATTGTTGGTATTCCATTAGGTATATTAATATCTAGAGTTAAGAAGCTCGCTGGACCAGTTATAGGCGTTGCGAATTTAATACAAGCGGTACCAAGTTTAGCTTTATTAGGATTTTTAATACCACTCATGGGAATAGGTAGTGCACCAGCAATACTTATGGTGTTTTTATATTCACTACTTCCTATTATAAAAAATACCTATACCGGACTTATGAATATAAATCCGGATGTAATTGAGTCATCTAAGGGAATGGGCATGACTAATAAACAAGTCCTTAATCTGGTTCAATTACCCCTTGCATTCCCAGTAATTATGACTGGTATAAGAATATCAGCAGTTACTGCTGTGGGACTTATGACAATTGCGGCATTTATTGGTGCAGGTGGACTAGGATATATGGTATTCTCAGGAGTGCAAACTGTAGATAATAATATGATTCTAGCCGGAGCAATTCCTGCATGTTTACTAGCACTATTAATGGATTCCATTGTAGAGAAAATTGAACAAGGGGTAACACCTCCAGGAATTAGAAAAGCAGATGGAACAATTAAATTGTCTAAGAGAAAAAAACATAAATTTAATAAAACACAAAAAATCATAGCTAGCAGTTTAGCCATTATATTAATAGCTGGCGGCACATACATGTACAGTAAAAAAAGTGACCCAATTGTGGTAGGTAGCTACAACAGTTCTGAACAGATAATACTCGGTAACATGATTGCAACGTTAATAGAAAAAAATACAAATCTAAAAGTAGAACAAAAATTAAATTTAGGAGGTTCAGGCCTTGCATATACTGCGTTAAAAACTGGTGAAATAGATATTTATCCTGAATATACCGGAATGAGTTTAGTTGGTATTATGAAGAAAGCACCAATTAATGACCCAGATAAAGCATATAAAGTTGTAAGTGATTATTACATCAAAAACTATGGTATAACTTGGCTAAAACCTTTTGGTTTCAATGATACTTACACATTATCTGTAAGACAAGACACAGCCAAAAAGTATAATCTTGAGACCATTTCAGATCTTGCAAAAGTAGGCAGTAAGCTTACACTCGGTGCTACATTAGAATTTTGTAATAGAGCAGATGGTTATCCAGGAATAATTAAGACATATAACTTTAAATTTAAAAGCTTTAGTTCAATTGATGGAGGTCTTAGATATTCAGCTATAGGCAATAAAAAAGTAGATGTTATAGATGCATTTATGACAGAAGGATTGTTAAAATCATATAAACTTAAGATGTTAAAGGATGATAAACATTTCTTCCCAAATTATGATTGTGTGCCAATAATTAGTAGTAAAACTCTCAAAAATCATCCAGAACTCAAGGATTTAATTAATAAATTGGGTGGCAAAATATCAGTTGAGAAAATGACAGACTTGAATTATAAAGTTGATAAACTTGGAGAAGAGCCAACGATAGTTGCAGAAGAATTTTTAAAAGAAAATAAATTAATAAAATAATTATTTTTGCATAGTTAATTAAATAAGAAGAGATATAGCAAAATTTTGCTATATCTCTTCTTATTTTTAAAACATAAATTTCAATTTATTTAGTCATAAAGTCTTTACCACGGTGCATATCAACTTCCTGAACCTTTATTACTCTAAGTGTTTCAATAGCATTTTCTTCCATTGCTAACTTTCCATATTTATTTACTTCATTTTTGTCTTTTGGAGTATGGTGAAGAGCAGTTGCACCCCCTATACATCCCCCACTACAGGCCATTCCTTCTATAAAATTACCGGCTGATCTATTGAATTTCAATAATTTCAACGCTTTATCACACTCAATAAGACCATCGCAACTTATAGGCTTTAATTCTACATTTACATTTTGCTCATCAACTAAGTGTTTTACTGCCTCTGTAAGTCCACCAGATCTTGCAAAAATTCTTCCGTAATAAGATGCATTATTTAATGGAAGATCCTCACACTCTGAAATATCTATTTCATAAGCATCAAGCATTGCTTGAAGTTCTTCAAAAGTCAATACATAATCAGTAATTCCCTTTAAATCTTCTTGTTTTATTTCCATTTTTTTAGCAGTACAAGGTCCTATAAATACAACTTTAGATGTTGGATCTGTTTTTTTAATAAGTTTAGAGATTGCAATCATCGGTGAAACTGTACTTGAAACATGTTTACCGAGTTCTGGATAATTCTTTTTGATGTATGAAACAAAAGCAGGGCAACAAGAGCTTGTCATCGTTTTAAGCTCTTCAATTGTTTCTATAAATTCTTTTGTTTCATTTTGAACTACCATATCTGCACCAAGTGCAACTTCTATTACGTCAACAAAACCCATTTTCTTTATACCTGAAACTACTTGACCAATTTTAGCATATGTAAATTGGCTAGCAATTGCAGGTGCATATACAGCATATACATGTATACTTTCATCTTTTTTAGATTTTTCTAATAAATTAGTAACATCTACAACTGATGATTTGTCCATAATCGCACCAAAAGGACATTGATACACACAAGCACCACATTGTGTACATTTTTCATCATCAATTACTGCCTTTTTATCTTCATCAAAACTTAAGGCACCTGCATTGCATGCTCTACGACAAGGTCTCATAACATCAGAAATCGCATTGTACGGGCACGCAGCTTTGCATTTTCCACATTCTATACATTTATTTGGGTCAATATAAGACCTTCTGTTTATAGAATGAATTGCACCCACAGGACAGACTTGAATACATTTATGAGTTATACATCCCCTACATCCTTCTGTTACTGTGAAACGTTGTATAGGACATTCATCACAAGCAGTACTTATTACTTCAATAATATTTTTATTCTTTTTATTTCCACCCATTGCAAGTTTAATTCGTTCTCCAATAACGGCTCTTTCTTTATGAATACAACAACGTGTTTTTGCTTTAGGTCCTGGAACAAGTACCTTAAATAAGTTTTTACCCTCTTTTTTGAGTGTTCCTTTAATAGAAAGTTTAACTACTTCCCTAATTACCTCATATTTTATAAGCTGTATATCATTATCAAAATGCTTCAAATATATCACTTCTCCTATTATTGTAATGTAAGTTGTAAACCTCAAATTTAGACCTTTTAAAAATGAGTATAAGTTATTTACTACCTATCATTTAGAATTCATATAACAAAACTATTAACTATTACATCAATTTATCATAAACCACAAGCTAATTCATAAATCCATCTTAAATGATAGCTTGTCCCACTATATATCGTTTGTCATTAATATATTTCTTGGAACAATAATTTTATCACAGTAAGATAGTACCACTATGTTAATATTTTATCAAGTTTCTTCAAGTTAACACTTTTATTCATAATAATATTTAAAGCCTTTAACAACATTCTAAAAATTGATCCTTAAAATAGCAAGAGACTATCTAATAATTTTAATATAGATTTTTTGTTTATTAACCATCCAAATACCCACACATACTAACATTAAAGCTATACCGTTCTTAAATTCAAATATGTTTTCTCCCAGAAAGATAGCTGAAAGTATTGCTCCAAAAATCGGTGTAAAAAAATTATAAATAGATACTTGACTTACTTTATTATATTTTAAAAGTAAATTCCATAATGAAAAAGCTACTGCTGATAGTAGTGCCATATAAATTAACAATGATGATGAAATCATTGTGAAATGATTTACTCTACCACCTAAAGTAACACCAATTAAGGTTAATAATGTGCCTCCAATAAAAAGGCTATACCCAGTTATCAGCATTACATCTATACTTTCGGTAAGTTTTTTTACATAAATAGCACTTACTGAAAATATAAATGCCGCAATTATCACAAACCCTTCTCCATTAAAACTAAAAGAGAAATTCAATAAGTCGGCGCTAAAATTAACAATCATAACCCCTATAAATCCTACAACGCAACCAATTATTTTTTGCATAGTTAACTTATCATTTTTATATATATAATGAGCTAATATAACACTGAAAAATGCAACAGTAGAATTCATTATAGAACTTTTTACGCCGCTAGTGTTTGAAACTCCCACATAAAAAAATACATAATGTATTGCTGTTTGAATAATCCCTAGCAAAAATACATTTTGAATATTTTTAATAGAAATGCTAAATACTTTTTTCCCAGACAATTGTGCTATAACAAGAAGGACGATCCCTGCTATCACAAACCTATATCCAGCAAATACAAGTTTTGATGATATATCACTTGGAGAAATATTAAATAATATGTACCCATTTTTTATTGCAGGATAAGCACTTCCCCATAATAAACAACAGAATGTGGCAACAATTGCAACGAATTTCTTGCTTTTAAAAATATTTTTGTTTTTCAAAATAATCAAAATCCTCTCTAAGCTAATCTTTTTATGCTAATTATATTATAAATATTAGTATTAGTAAAATATAATACACCATAAATAAGAGGTATAACAAACCCTTGCTATACCTCTTATCCAAAATTCTATAATTCCTGTGCTATTATCAAAGCACTTTTCATTTAAACTCGTTTAAATTCTATCCAATCAATCTGTATTCCTGGCTTTATTACATCAATTTTAAGTTCATATAATCCTTCTTCAAGTTCAATTTTCAATAACTTATATTTAACCAATTCATTATCTGTACCATTAGTTTGAATGATGGCTGCCATTTTTCCGTTTAATATAATATTACAAGCTGTTTGAGCTAAGAAACTTCCAGGCGACTTAATATTTGTAATAATACGATATATGCCTGCCTTTGACACTTTTAAATAGGTGCTTTCTTCTAAAGAAGGCTTAACAAATGCATCTTCAGTTAGTTCTACTACTTTTTCTTTCAAAATATCACTACTTGCTTCAAACTTTTCTACAACTTCTGTAAACTCCTGATTTTTGAAGAATACCGGTGCATTCATTAAGAACCCACAAATATTCATGGCGCTGCGTTGTAATTCACCCCGCGATAAAGAACCATTTTCTAAGGATTCCATTGTATTGTCATTTGAAGAATTAATTTCTGCTCCATAATTATTTACTACCATATATAAATCATTTTGCGCGCGAACCATAGATCCTGTATTTGTGCGGTCTCCAACGCCTCCTTTTACTACATCATTCATCTTTGCCCACCAGTCTGTCATAACTATTCCTTTAAATCCCCATTCATTGCGCAGAATTGTGGTATTTAAATCATAATTGGATGCTGCCCAGTGACCATTAATAGGATTATATGACGTCATAATAGAATTGGCACCACCTTGTTTAACTGCCATTTCAAATCCCTTTAAGTAGATTTCGCGAGTTGCACGTTCAGAAACAATTGAGTCAACAAAAGAACGTGCTTTTTCCTGATTGTTACAAGCAAAATGTTTCAAGGTTGCATTAGATCCACCCCTCATAATTCCTTGAGTTTGGGCTACTGCAAAACTACCTGTTATAAATGGGTCTTCTGAAAAGTATTCAAAGTTACGACCATTTAATGGACTACGTCTTATATTTAACCCTGGTCCCAAAAGAGTATCAATGTTATTACTTAATAATTCCTGGCCTTCCATTACATAAAGTTCTTCCACAAGCTTTACATCCCAAGTTGCAGCAAGTAATGTTCCAATTGAAACTTGTGTAGCTTTAAGCCCTGATTCCATACGAATACCTGAAGGACCGTCTGCTGCGCAGGCAATAGGAATTCCATAATTAAATAAACCATCACTTACGCCTCCAAAAGCTGAGGCAGTTCCTGTTGTAACCCATGGGCTACTCATTCCTTCTCCTCTAACAATAGTTGCAAGTTGATCATCCGTTAATTGAGCAATAAAAGTTTCCATACTCACTTTTTTATCATAAACATCTCTTAATTTATATCCTTGATCACCAGTACTCAATAATGATTGAGGAAGGTTTTTCTCAATGCGATTGGCTAATGATTCCGTTTGCTTAGGTACCTCTACATAAGTTATTTCATAAGATCCATTTTTATTTCGAATACCTGGCTTCATTCTAGTAAAGTCTTCTGTTGGTGCCAGAGCTTGCTCCAATTGCTTTATTACCTTAAGTGTTTCAACTAAGTAACGGTTTTTTTCACTTAAGAAAACTTTTTCGATCTTCTTTACACTGTTTCCTACGTAAAAATTGTATTCTCCACTTTCTAGTACATAACAAGAAGCATGCCCTGAAACACCACTATCATCATAGGATGCCATGCTATTAACAGGGAAACTTAATGCAATAATTTGTGTTTCTCCTGGCTGCATCAATTTAGTTTTAGTAAATGCTCCTAGTATTCGTGCTGCCTTACCTAACATTCCTTGTGGAGCTTCATAATAGACTTGAACTACTTCTTTACCTGAATATTTTGTTCCAATGTTTTTCACGCTAACTTCCACTTCAAAATATTCTTTGCTATCCTTTGTAACAATTCGTCCTTGTCCAGGATTTATCGTAAACTCTGTATAAGATAAACCGAAGCCAAACTCAAACTGAACCTTCTGCGGGCAAAACGTCTCAAAATAACGGTAGCCTACATAAATATCTTCCTGATAATAATTCTTAAGCTCCCCACCATAATTAATTGTTGATGGGTAATCATTAATAGAATAAGCAATGGTATCTGTAAGCTTTCCGCTTGGCGTAACATCTCCAACTAGAACGTCTGCAGCGGCATTAGCACCTTCCATTCCACCATGCCATACATATATAACACTCTTAATAGGATTTAGGTAACCTTCATCATTTATCCAACTCATATCAATGATGTTAGATACATTGAGTACAACCACTACCTGTTTAAAGTGTTTAGTTACTAACTTAATCATTTCTTTTTCCTGGGTCGTTAACTTATAACTTCCCTGTGCATCTGAATTATCCTGATCTTCTCCAGCAGTACGTCCAATAACAACTATTGCTTTACTGGATTTATAACTAGCTTCTGATACTAATTTATCAGTTAAAGGCATTTCCTCTTGGTGCCATGGCTCTGCAGCCCATCCACCTCCACCATTGTCAAATGGATTCTCTTCAATCCATCTCTCATATATAGTAGCTAACTCTTCATTGACTTGTATTTTTTTCTTATTTCGAAGACCTTCCAGAAGATTGGTTGTGTATTCAACATTTACACTACCTCCTGAACCTGTTCCACTTTTATAATAATTAATTTGAGTTCTTCCAAAAATAGAAACGCTCTCCCCTTCCCTAATAGGAAGATTTTGTTCTTCATTTTTTAACAGCACAGCACCCTGCGCCGCTACTTTTCTACTAAATTCAGCAAAACCTTTTAATGGAATACCTATTTTATCTATGTTCATTCCGCTTACCTCCAACTTATATGATAAGATTATTATATAACACATAAAAAAATTATGATATAATATATATATCATAAAATACAAATATTTTGTCATTGAGGAGTTAATAATGAACTATGTCAAAGAGATGAAAGAAGTTAGAAAAATGGAATTTCGTTAAAAAGCAACTATTGATAAAATTCTACCAATAGTTGCTTAATTATTTTCATCTTATTTTTCCTCTTTATTTCCATCCATAGCATCGTTAATTTTTTTAGAAACTTTCTCTTTGACTTCACCAAACTTCTCTTTTAACTCTCCCTTTTGCGACTGAACCTTGCCATTAAGTTCGGTTTCTTCGCTACCAGTAGCTTTTCCAACATTTTCTTTAGTTTTTCCCAAAATTTTATCCTTAGTACTTTCAAATTTGTCTTTTGAATTTGACATTTGTACACCTCCATTCAGTTTTATGATAATTAATTATACTTATTATAAATCATTATAGTATGTGTAACAAATAGCATAATTATTGTTAGTTCTATCATCAATTTAAAGTTTACTTAGACCCTAATCGTTTTGAAACATATTTTTCTTATAAGTTACTAAAATAAAACGCAAATATTTTATAAAAAGTATCAGCCATTTATTAATTGTGAATATACTATAGTAAATAAAAATACTTTATCTTATGTACATGCCATCTTTACCCTGTTTACACCTAATAAAAACTATAGTATATTAGATAATAGGTATAAAATTTTTTCAGCTATGAAGTTACCTAAAACCCAAACTAATAATCATAAAAAGGGGTGATAACCATGGAAGGATTCGTTAACCCTAACTATACTCACCTTGAGGATATCCAATTTTGTATATATGACTCAGATATTTCCTATTATGGTGGCAGTCAATACTGGTTTCCAAAGAGGTTTCATAAACTTAGCGGTTGTGGTCCTGTTGTTGCTGCTAATATAACTGCATATTTGTCTATTACCTTTCCTAATAAATATAATTCTTTATATCCGTACAAGGGTATTGTAAATAAGAAAGATTTTACTGAGCACATGATTGATATTCGAAAGTATGTGAAACCAGGATTCTTTGGACTTACGTCAGTTAAGCAATTCTGCGACAATGTTTTGGATTTTTCAATAACAAGAGGTGTATCTTTAACTCCCCATATTTTAGATGATAGGTCTGCTAGTATCGAGAGCGCTATAAGCTTTATAAATAAAGCTTTATCTCTAGATCTCCCAGTTGCCCTCCTAGTTCTTAAACATCCAATAAAGGAGTTCAAAGAATATAGTTGGCATTGGATGACTATAACAGGTCTCCATCTTAATGCTAAAGATAATGTATATTATATTTCAGTCTCAACTTATGGTGAACGCCGGGAAATTAATTTAGATTTGCTTTGGAACCAAAGACGTCCAAAAGATCTAATTGGTTTAGCATATTTCACTTAAGTATCCTAACTATTCATATAAGTATTTTATGAATAGTTAGGATTTTTCATTTGTATTATCTATGAATATTATTCTCAATTGATAATAATATTAGTCTAATAAAAAGTGTTACAAATCCTATGAAACCATCATATACTATTGATATAATTCTAAAATTATATTATCAATTAAAAATGAGGTGTATTGATGAATAATGAAAAAAGATTTAGGATTGGTTTAAAGGTATCTAAAATAACAATATTTGTTAATATTATACTATCCGCCGTTAAACTACTCGCAGGTATTATAGGTAGAAGTGGTGCTATGATTGCTGATGGAATACATTCCCTTTCTGATGTTCTAAGTACAATTGCTGTAATGATAGGATTAAAACTTGCTAAGGAACCGGCTGATGAATCTCATCCATATGGACATGAGAAAATGGAACCTGTTATGGCTAAAATACTGGCAAGTATCTTATTAATTACCGCCTTATTAATTGGATTTAATGGTATTAAAAGTATTTTGAATGGAACAACTGTAATTCCTACAAGGATTGCTTTGTACGCGGCTATACTTTCTATAATAACAAAAGAGTGGATGTATAAGTATACTCTTAAGGGTGCTAAAAAAATTGATAGCTCCGCACTTATGGCCGATGCTTGGCATCATAGATCCGATGCATTTTCATCAATTGGGACATTAATTGGAATCGCAGGAGCTAGAATGGGTTACCCAATACTCGACCCAATTGCATCCCTTGTAATATGTATTATAATAAGCAAAGTAGCTATAAACATTTACAAACAAGCTATTAATCAATTAGTTGATCACTGCGCAGATGCAAATACTATACAAAATATAAAAAATAAAATTGAAGAAACTATAGGGGTTATAAGCTTAGATGAGTTAAAGACTAGAGTTCATGGTAATAGATTATATGTAGACGTAGAAATATGTGTCGATAAGAATTTATCAGTTTGCCAAGCTCATGATATTGCAGAGAGAGTTCATAACACTACCGAAAGTTTAGACAATAGGATTAAACATTGCATGGTACATGTTAATCCTAATATCTAACATATAAAAAAGTGCGATAATCTTCGCACTTTTTTATTTAATATCCTACCAAACATTATATATGCTTTAAACATCTAATTTGATATGATACTTATTATTTTTTTCTCTGCTTCTTTTTAGTGGATTTAACCTGTTTAGTTTTATTTTTATTTTTACTTTTCTTCATCTTACTAATTCCTATCATGAATTCAGATTTAGTCTTTACATCATTTTTTTTGAAACATGACCAACATCCTAACTCCTCTATAGTATCGTTAAGGAATGAATATCCTTCATCTTTTAAATTAGAAAATTTAGAAACATCATGTATTTTAATAGCATCATCTACTTCTTCTAGTTCGATACATTCCTCATCTACCAATTCATCCTCATATGCCTTCACTATATGGTGATATAACTCTTTAGGATCAGCGTCACAAGAATCGTATATAAGCTCATTCCAAACTTGTGAATATTCGCGTTCAAGTTTTCCATTAAATAAGCTTTTATAGTATTCAATAACTTCTCCTTGAGATATAACACCTTCACCTAAAAGTGCAAGAAAAGCTTTAATAGCAGCGCCTCTAACATATTCATTAACGTTACTATCTTCCACTAGTCTTTTTAGCGGCTCAGTATCTCTGCCACAAACTGATGCTAAAATCTTGTGTAAATCTTCTGTAAGGTACTCACGGAAAATATCATCAGAAATTTCATTTTGTATACTAATTAAATCTATAATTAGCTTAAGACTTTTCTTTTCTCTAAACTGTGCTAGCAAAAATATTGCATATATATGTGCAAAATAATCTTGTTTTTCTAAAATTTCTTCATAATTTTCTTTAGCATTTTTTAATATTTCAAGTAAATCAGGTATAAATTCTTCCTTGTGGTCTATTATTTCCTTTAATTGTGCCTCTGGGAATTCCCCGTTATTATACTCAATTTCTTTAAGTAATTTATTCATTGTAATAAAACTCCTTCTTATATAGTGTAACAAACGCTACACTGATTGATTTTCATTAGTTGCATTATCTTCTTGCCCTTTTATAATCTTAGATTATTGCTTCCATGTAATAACTAAACTTATTAAATTACTAGTTTCAACTTTATTATATCTTGTTTTATTACCTTATGCACTATTTTCTTCATTTCCTATAATGTTTTAAATGTATTTTTAGGTTTTCTATTATTAATTTCTTTTTTATCTGGAATATTCCTTATCTCCTTTGTTCTGAATTTACACCTCGATTTTATTTCTTAACCCCACAACTAACCTTAAATGATGTATACTATTAAGAAGATTATTATGATTAAGTCCTATATGGATAAAAAGGAGAGTTAAAATGATATCTAACAAAATGAAAGATTTAGTAGCTACTAGTTCTATAATTAGAGCTATGTTTGAAGAAGGTAAAAGATTATCTGATATTTATGGTGAAGAAAATGTTTATGATTACAGCTTAGGGAATCCAAACGTTGCACCACCTGAAAGTATTAAAATTGAAATCAAGAAAATATTAGATCAAACTGCACCTAAACTATTACACGGCTACATGAATAACTCTGGATATGAGGATGTTAGAACTAAAATAGCCCAATTTTTAAATAAAAAATATAATGTAAATATTACATATAGTAACATAGTTATGACCTGTGGCGCAGCTGGTGGATTAAATATTTTATTTAAAACATTACTAAACCCTGAAGAGGAAGTCATAGTATTCTCACCATTTTTCGGAGAATACAGAAACTATGTAAATAATTATAATGGAAAGCTTGTAGTTGTACCTACCAATATTGATACATTTGAACCTGATATGTTGTTATTAAAAGGTAAAATAAATAGCAAAACAAAAGCTGTTATTATCAATTCACCCAATAACCCAACGGGAGTTGTCTACTCCGAAAAAGTTATACAAGATTTAACAAAAGTTCTTAATGAAAAAGAAAAGGAACTTGGAATAAGCATATATCTTATATCTGACGAACCATATAGAGAAATAGTTTATGATAATGTACCTGTACCATATATTTTAAATTACTATAAAAATTCATTTATTGGATATTCATATAGTAAATCATTGTCACTACCAGGTGAGAGAATAGGGTATGTAGTTGCGAATACAAACATGGATGGCTTTAATGATATAATGACATCATTAAATGTAGCCAACAGGATTCTAGGTTTTGTAAATGCACCCTCACTTTTCCAGAGGGTTGTTGCAAACTGCCTTGATGCCGAAGTTGATGTGAGTATATATAAGAAGAATCGGGATGTTTTATACAACCATCTTGTAAAAATAGGTTTTAAATGCGTAAAACCACAAGGTGCATTTTATTTATTCATCAGAACCCCAATAGCAGATGATAAAAAATTCTGTGAAGATGCAAAACAATTTAACCTATTACTAGTAGGAGGATCAGCATTTGGGTGCCCAGGACATGCTAGGTTATCTTACTGCATCTCCCTTGAGAGAATACAAAATTCCTTGCCTGCTTTTGATAAATTGTCTAAATTATACAATATTAAATAATATTCAGAATATTCTATTATATAATTTATGTAATTGACGTTTATTCGTTTTTTTGATAAAATATTAATATCTATTAATATAATTAATATAAATCAAACTTACACGGAGGAAAATGCATGAAATTATTTAAAATGAATCTTACCAAGAAGATTTTTGTTGCTCTTATTCTTGGTATTATTTATGGAATCGTATCAAATATTTTATTACCTAAAGGCTTTAATCTAGGCGTTAATAAATGGATCTTAAGCCCTGTTGGAAGCATCTTTTTTAACTTAATTAAAATGGTAGTAGTACCATTAGTTTTCTTTTCTCTTATTTGCGGTTCGGCAAGTATTGGAGATACTAAAAAACTAGGTAGAGTTAGTGGGAAAATAATTGCATTTTATATGGTAACAACATCATTTGCAGTTGTTTTTGGTCTATTTTTTGCAAACCTACTTAAACCAGGTGTCGGAGTTGTAATTCCATCAAATGCAACAGTCCAAACAACTAAACCACCATTTATTATGGATATCTTTGTAAATATGGTTCCTTCAAACCCTTTTGATGCTCTCGTGAAGGGAGATATGCTTCAAATCATTGTTTTTGCCATTTTTCTGGGAGTTACAATTAGTATTATAGGAGAACCTGTGAAGCCTCTTCTTAATATCTGTAATCAACTTAATGATGTTTTCCTAAAGATTATAGGAACAGTTATGAAACTTGCTCCATATGGAGTATTTGCACTTATAGCAAAGGTTATATCGCTTCAAGGACTTGATATTCTTGTAAGTCTTGTTAAATTAATTGGAGTTGTATATTTTGCACTTATAATTCATTGTTTAGTTACATATTTTGGTTCATTAAAACTTATAGGGCATTTAAGTCCCATAAAATTCTTCAAGAAATTCTGGCCTGTAATGATGTTTGGATTTTCAACATCAAGTAGTAGTGCAACAATTCCAGTAAATCTTGAAGCATGTGAAAATAAACTCGGTGTTAAAAGTAGCATTGCTAGTTTCACTATTCCTCTTGGTGCTACAATAAACATGGATGGAACTGCAATAATGCAGGGAGTTGGCGCTGTATTTATCGCACAAGTATATGGAATAGAGCTTAGTTTATCAAGCCAAATTCTAATAATATTATCTGCTACACTTGCATCAATTGGAACAGCTGGAGTGCCTGGAGCTGGAACTATAATGCTCAGTATGGTTGTTACCCAGGTAGGACTTCCTATTGAAGGCATTGCACTTATACTTGCAGTTGATAGAATTCTCGATATGGGGAGAACAATGCTAAATATTACAGGAGATGCAATCGGTACATGCCTTGTTGCAGCTTCAGAAAAAGAACTTGATGTTGATATTTTCAATTCTGATGACTCAGATGTAACAGTAAAACCATAAAAAAAATAAATAAAAAAGAACACCGATTAATAAATTGGTGTTCTTTTTTTATTTACTAATTAATCAATTTTATTATTATACGAAAAGTTACAAGGGCTTCCTTCACAATTTAAGACTTCTTCATCATCTTCACCAGTGTAAATTTCATTATCGGTACTGTTTTTATTAACTAATGGACTAACATTTTCTTTAGAAGTCCTTAGCAATTTTTCAATATCTGTAGACATTGCTTCCGGCTCAATAGTAGGTTCATACCTTGAGACTATGTTGCCATCCCTGCCAATAAGGAATTTTGTGAAATTCCATTTTACTGAATTACCCTCTAGGAATTCTGGAAACTTCTCAGTAAGAATGTCATTAAGTTTTTTTCCCGTAGGGTGCTTAAAATCAAACCCTTCAAAAGTCGTCTGCTCTGTAAGATATTTAAATAGTGGCTGAGCATTTTCACCTCTTACATCATTTTTCTCAAACAATGGAAAACTCACTCCATAATTAATTTCACAGAATTTTTTTATTTCACCGCTTTCACCTGGTTCTTGACCTGCGAATTGATTACTAGGGAAACCAAGTATTTCAAAATCTTCCTTGTTGTATTTCTCATAAAGTTTCTCTAACCCTTCGTATTGTGGTGTAAACCCACACTTACTTGCAGTATTAACTATAACTAGGACCTTTCCTTTGTATTGATTTAATGAAACTTCCTCACCATCTATTGTAATTGCTTTAAAATCGTATATTGTCATTTATTATCCCTCCATTTTGTATATTAACTTATTTAAACTTATATTGTTATTTTTAAGTAAAAACATTTTTTATTTAATATGTTCTTATGGTTATCTCTTATTACCTAAATTATAACACATATTTATTGTTAGTCAATAGTTATTAGTGAATAGTTATTATTATTTTTCACCTACAAGTTTTATAGTTACATCTCTTTCCTTTTGATCACTCGCTTTAACTTTTAGGGTTACAGTATTGCCAACTCCAATACTATAAAGAATTGTTCTGAATTCTACCATAGTATTTACAGGAGTTCCACTGACAGCTAAAATTATATCACCTTTTTTTATTCCTTGAAGATCAGCGGCACCTCCACTTTTAACTGCATAAACATATATACCATTTTCAACTTTAATATCTGCGACAAAACCTGCCATTTGTTTATCTATTCCTTGAATTCCTACTATAGGAGTTACAAAAGTTCCTTTTTCTACTATGCTCTTTAAGATAGGTTTTACTATATTTATAGGTATAGCAAACCCCATCCCTTCAGCACTCGTTACTTTTGCAGTATTAATCCCAACTACTTGACTGTTAATATTAATTAGTGGTCCGCCACTATTCCCAGGATTAATTGAAGCATCAGTCTGAAGTAAGTCCTCCATAAATAATCCGCCTTCTTCACCAATAGTTCTATTTATAGCGCTTATGATTCCTGAAGTAACTGTTCTTTGAAATGTAAGTCCAAGTGGGTTTCCGATAGCAATTGCGGTATCACCAACAGTAAGTAATTTAGAATCACCAAGTGATGCAACGATTAAGTTTTCTCCAGTTATTTTCAAAATTGATAAGTCTAGACTTTCATCAAACCATACAACCTTTCCTTTTAAATCTCTTCCATCGAATAAAGAAACCGAGATATCATTTGCTTGTTTACTCGCTACATGATTATTAGTAAGTATATACCCTTTTTTATCTACTATTATTCCAGAACCAACCCCTGTTTCCCCTTTTGAAGTTCGAGTTGGATTGATTGTAGACGTTACACCTACTACAGCTGGCATTAAATTTTTGGCAACTATACTTATAGTTGAAGTACCTGTTTTTTGAATAGTAGATTGCTGCACTACTGAAGGTTTAGCGCTTATCTTTTGGTCCGTGCTTGCACCTTTTACAACTGGAGTAAATCGAATCATTACTAAAATTAATCCAGCGCCTACTAATATACCTATAAATGAAGATAAAAAATAACCTAATTTTGAATTACCTCTTTCCATGTCATTTCCTCCTTTAAGACATTAGACAATATTTAAGAAACCAACTATTAGTATTCTTATTTTTTCCTTATAGTATACACGCAGACATTCTTAAGTAGCCAATATTTCATCACTTTTACTAAAAAATATTATAATGAATTTATTTAATAGATAATTTTTATAAAAGCTATAAATCGCCTTACATCACAAAAGGTATAGCAAAATTTTGCTATACCTTTTTAATTAATGGAGTCTAAAAGTTTTTAGAAATTTCATCTTGAGGCAATTCACCATCCATCCTTAGATAATAATGCCTAATAGGTTTTAAATCATCATCTAACTCATATACAAGAGGAATTCCAGTAGGTATATTAAGGCTTACGATATTGTCACTTGATATGTCATCAAGATGCTTCACTAAGGCTCTTAATGTATTTCCATGTGCAGAAATTATAACCTTCTTGCCTTTCTTAATTTGAGGTACTATATATTGAAACCATTCAACCATTACTCTCTTTATAGTGTCATCTAAATTTTCCGTGGTAGGGATCTCCTCATCTCTTAATTCTTTATATTTTAGCTCAGTTGCAGGATATCTATCATCAGTTTTTAAAAGTTCTGGTGGTCTTACATCTACGTATCTTCTCCATTTATAAACTTGTTCTTCTCCATATTTAAGCGCTGTTTCCGCCTTATTTAAACCTTGTAATGCGCCATAATGTCTTTCATTAAGTTTCCATGACTTATATACAGGTATCCACATTAAATCCATCTCATGTAATACAATCCAAAGTGTTCTAATTGCCCTTTTTAATACAGACGTATATGCTAAGTCAAATATATAAGCATTTTTCTTAAGTATTTCGCCAGCTTTTCTTGCTTCAATTAAGCCATTCTCTGATAAATCTACATCTGTCCAACCTGTAAATCTATTTTCCTTATTCCAAACGCTTTCACCATGTCTTATTAATACAAGTTTTATCAAAAAAATCACTCCCTTAATAATATAAATCTTACACTTATATCTTTAAGTTATTATACCACTTGTATTGAAATAATAATTAAAACTCACTCTTTTGCTGGCTTCTTTTAATGCCGCTAATTAACTTGAATAGAATTATTATAATAGCAACTCCACCTATAGCTGATAATATATAACCCATAATTTCTGAAATTCCGCTAACTGAATAATCTGGTATTATTGTCTTAAAATTAAATCCATTTTGCATTCCTTTTGGAATAAACCCTAAGGCATTACCATTAGTTAATACAGAATCAATTTCATCAGTTCCCCATTCTCCCCATGCTGTCCCTGTTGCTAGTAGTCCAAGTGGAGAAATGCATATCATCCCTATGAGCAATCCATATATAGGTTTCATCTTTAATTTTAAACCATCAACAATAATTCCTGGTGAAACTTTTTTAACAAATCCATATACACCTGCCGTAATAATTCCTTCTAAAACCCCTGCAACGGCTAAATGTGGCAACACCATTGCTGGAATTGATATATTCAATGGATATGGAGAATAAAGTGGCATGCCTAAAGCATCCTTAAACAATAAAGGCTGAATACCAAATTCTATGGATGCAAATAATGCAGCAGTATTTATTGCTATATATGACGAAATAAAAATTGCTACATATCTTCCTTTATCGCTTTTAACTCTTTGAGCTATTAAATTATAGGTATAATAACCTATAAAAGGCGCTATAAATGCCATATTAAAAGAATTTGCACCAAAAGCTAATATGCCACCATCACCAAAAATAACTGCCTGCACCAGTAGTGCAATGGTTACTGATATGCAAGCTGCCCACGGCCCCAAAAGAAGAGCTACCAATGTCGCTCCCACAGCATGCCCTGTAGTTCCGCCTGGAAGTGGAATATTAAACATCATAACCATAAATGAAAACGCTGCTCCTACACCCATTAATGGTATTCTTTTTTTTGTTAATTCATTCTTAACTTTTTTTACACTAGTTTTCCATATTGGAACCATAACTACTGCCATTACAGCGCAAGTTGCTGGACTCAAATAATTGTCTGGAATGTGCATTTTAACTCCCCCTATTAATTTATTAAAAAAAATGAAACCACAAAAATTGATAACTGTTCTACAGAAATCAACCTTCGTGGTTATTAATAAAATTTGTATATTTAATTTTAAAATACATTGTACACCCTCGTAGTATACGATTCCATAATATCATATTATTTGTAAATTGTATATATAAATTTCATTAAACAACTTTCCATTTTCTAGCGTTTGATTTATATTACAATTCCATAATCATATTATTTTACCTAGTTATTATTTTGTTTAACATAAAAATACTATATACATATTTATTATAGTATAATAAATATGTATATAGAAATAATAATAACCTTATTATAAATTATATATTTTGGAGGTATACTTTTGAAAATTGCTGTTATAGATGCACAAGGCGCAGGTCTTGGTCAAACAATCATAAAAAAAATTCGTAAAGAAATTGGCATTGATGTTTATATCATTGCACTTGGTACAAATAAATTTGCCACCTCAACTATGATAAAATCTGGCGCAAATGAAGGTATAATTGGTGAAAAATCGATTTTATCATTCTGTAAAACAAATAAAGTTGATAGTATAATTGGCCCAATTGGGATAATATGCAGTGGTGGTATAAACGGAGAAATTACCCCTATTATTGCTATGTCAGTATTTAATATGGAATGTACTAAATATATAATTCCACTACAAAAACATGGTATCTATATACCAGGTACAAGGAATCTGCAAATAAAAGATATAATTAAAGAAATTATATCTGATATTAAAAAAAACCTATAGACTAAACATTTTCTCAAAATCTCTAGTCTACAGGTTTTATCTTAAGGTTCCATTTCTACTCTATCTATATCCGTTTTTCTTATCTATTGCCTCATCTCTAATTTCTGATCTCATGCCATCAATAGATTGTTCTCTTCTATCATTCTTTGCTTCTAGTGTTTTTTTGCTTTCTTCATTTTCTGTTTTTGAAATAGTTTCCTCAGTAATGTTAAAATTTTCAATAGTATTACAAATATTTTCTTGAATTTTATCTACATTATCGCTTCTGTCGTCCCGTTTGTTTTTCATAATTTCATATCCCCTTTTGTTTTATTTAATAAACTATCCATTATTATTATCTCTACAAAAATGTTTATTATTCTATAAAATATTAACCATTTTTCTATGCGCTTTGATAACAATTTACAAATTTATTTTAATTTTAACTAGAAAAACTACCGAAATTTATATTCAGTAGCTTTCCTTTGTCGTTAATTATATTTTTAATAAAATTTACATCTTGTATGAATCTATATTATAATCCAAATCATTGATTTATTTATTAGTTCTATTATATTTATCAATTGCAGTATTAACTGTTTTTGCTGCATTGTCCAATGCTTCTTGTGGTGACTGTTGCCCTGCAAGCATTGATTCAATATTTGTTTCAGTTGCAGCTCTTGCTTCTGGGAATATGCCAAGTAACGCTCCACTTGATTCTGGACTAGATGCATGTAATTGATCTATAGCTGTTTGAAACTGTGGATATTTAACCAAATTATCTTTAACTTCTTTAAGATCATAAGCCTTTTTATTAACTAGGAAATATCCGGTATTGGCATTCCAATATGCTTGTTCCTCTGGAGATACCATGAACTTTAAAAATTCCCAAGAAGCCTGTTGCTTTACTTCATCCTCTTTGTCCATTACCCAAAGGGAAGCTCCACCTATAGAAACGCCACCCTTGTCAGAATCACTAACTTTAGGTAAAAATCCTGTTCCCACTTCAAACTTACCCTTTACTCCACCTAAAACTGCACTTAGAGATGCTGTTGAATCTAAATACATTGCTGTATTTCCGGCCATAAATGCATTCTGAGTATCTACAGTCTTCCTTCCAAAGTTTCCTACATTTCCAGAATCAACTAGCTTTTTCCATTGATTTAGTAAAGTTAGTCCACCGCCATTCTTATCGTACATCACTGAAGTTGCAGCTCCATCTCTTCCATTACCATTATTAGCATAATCTTTACCTTGTTTAATCATAAACTGTTCAAATAACCAAGCGTATATAGGCATCGAGTATCCATACTGAGTTACTTTACCCGAAGCATCCTTTTTTACAAGCTTTTCTGCCATGTTGTAGACATCAGTTAAAGATTCAGGTGGAGTATTTGGATCTAATCCCGCTTCTTTAAAGGCAGTTTTATTGTAGTAAAGTATTGGTGTTGATGAGTTAAAAGGCATAGAGTTCAATTTTTTATCTACTGTATAATAAGCAAGCAAGTTTGGCTCTAAGCTTGAAATATCATATTTTTCTTTATCAATAAAATCTTGTACTGGAACTATAGCTTTGCTATCAATCATATATCTAGTCCCAATATCATAAGCCTGCATAACATCTGGGCCAGAATTACTAACTTGTGAACTTTTTAATTTATTAAGTGCAGCATCATAATCTCCTTGGAATTGAGCTGTAACAATAATGTCTGTTTGTGAATCATTAAAATCTTTTACTAATTTATCAAGTGCGACCCCTAGGTTACCACCCATGCCGTGCCAAAATGTTATTGCAACTGGCCCTTCTTTAACCTTTTCTTGTTTAGCAGTGCTACCGCAACCACTGATCATTGAAGCTCCTAATACCATTGCAAGTACTGCTGAAATCAATCTTTTCCTCATTAATAACTCCCCCTTAAAATACGTATGATTCTTTAACCTTTAACAGACCCTGATGTCATTCCATCGATTAACTGTTTTTGCCCAACTATAAATATAAATATAGCTGGAATGATAATTATTATAATTCCTGCGAGCATCATTCCAAATGATTGTGTTTCTGCAGATTGAAGCATGCTCATGCCAATTTGTACTGTCCTCATTTCTGGTTTACTTGTGATAAGTAGAGGCCACATATATTGGTTCCATGTTGATAAAAATATATAAATTCCTAAAGACCCAATTATAGGCCTTGATATAGGCATAAAAATTCGAGTTAAAAACTGGAATCCAGTACATCCATCTAATATAGAAGCTTCTCTTAATTCGTTAGGAACCGTTAAAAAATATTGTCTCATCATAAAAATCCCCATGGCCGAAGTTAAATAAGGTAATACTAGTCCGGCATATGTATCCAATAATTTTAAAGACCCTATAGTCAAATAATTTGAAATAATAATAGCTTCCCCTGGTATCAGAATCGTAGCTATTATAACAATGAATAAAAGTTTTTTCCCCTTAAATTCATAAAATGAGAAGGCGTAAGCGCTAAGACTAGATGTTATAATTTGACCAATAGTTACAGCAATAGATACTATAAAGCTATTAATAATAAATCTAAATATAGGTACTGTATCAATTACAGCCTTATAGTTCCCAAGATAAAAGCTCTTAGGTAATAACTTCGGAGGCATTGTGAACATCCGATCTGGCGTCATAAATGTAACTGACAGTGCATATAAAATCGGTGAAATTATAATTAATCCAACGACCAGATTGGAAATAAGCAAAATTATGTTACTTTTTTTATCTAGCATTATGAATAATGCACTCCCTTCTTCTCATATCCGAATTGAAGCATTGCTATAATAAACATAAATATAAATAATATAATTGACTGTGCAGACGCAGTATCAAATCTTCCATTAAAAAATGCCTCTCTATAGATAGAAAACACCAACACATTTGTAGAATTTCCAGGTCCACCACTTGTTAATATATTTACTTGTCCAAATGATTGAAATGCATTCATAATATCCATAAAAATCATAAAAAATAATGTAGGTGATATCATGGGAATTATGACATTAAATATTTTTTTAAAGTAACTTGCTCCATCTATAGATGAGCTTTCGAGTATTTCCTTTGGAATATTTTTTAAACCTGCTAAAATAAATATAAAATTAACTCCAATATTCATCCAAATGGTTACAAAAGATACAGATAGTAGAGCCCAATTTGGATCTACTAACCATCCAATATTAGTTTTTAAAATAGTATTTAGCATACCAATACTTGGATGAAAGATTATTCCCCAAATAATTGATGCAGACGCTGAAGATACTGCTATAGGAACTGCAAACATTACCTTTGATATATTAAGACCTTTCACTTTATTATTAGCAAGAAGTGCTAATGAAAGTCCTATTATTAAAGATGGGATTGTTGTAAATATAACAAATTTCATTGTAACAATTAAACTGTTTATAAAATCCTGTGAAGATAATATTTCTATGTAGTTTTGAAGTCCAACAAATTCTTGAAATTTTCCATGAGCATTTGTTAGTCCCAAACTCATATATAAAGTTTTGAAAAATGGATAATAAACAAACAGACCAAACAATAATAGACTTGGTAGTAAAAATAAATATGGTTCTAATTTTGTACTTAGGCTTGTCTTAATATTTTCAGATTGTAGCTTAGATGTCCCTTGTTTTTTTAAGATAGTTTCACTCACTATAATCCCCCTCGTAGAATTTTTAAATTTAATATAAAAACTCACTACGGTTACTAGTATATTTAATTTGTGTTAAGGACAAATGTAACTACTGTTAACTTTAAGTTAAAATATCTCCTACGGAGCTAAAATAATTAAAAAAAGCCCTCTTGTTTGGATAAACAAGAGGACTCTTAGTGTAAAATGAAATAAATATTTATTTTTTAATATCCATTAATACTCGCTTTAATTTATCTGGATAATTAGTAATTAGACCATTAACTCCAGCCGCAATCAAATTTTTCATATGAATTTCTTCATTTACAGTAAACGGATTTACTAAAATTCCTTCTTTTTTAGCGTTATCAATAATCTCTTTATTAATTGAATAAAAAAGAGGGTGTAAAGCGTCTGCTCCAGTATGTTTGCAATACAATTCCGGCTGATAAAGGCCAGCCATGTATAAAAGTCCCGTTTTTATTTCTTTAGAAATCTCTTTACAAGTCACCATAGAATAATGGTTAAAGCTAGATAATATTACTTTATCCTGATATTTGTATTCATGCAACATTTCTATAAGTTTTTCCTCAATACCAGGATATATAATCACACCATTTTTAATCTCTAAATTTAATAATATATCGTTTTCTTTTGCAAAAATAATTAATTCCTCAGCAGTAGGTATTTTTTCACTACTATATTTTTTATCAAACCAAGACCCTGCATCCAAATTATTTAACTCATCATAAGTGAAATCTTTTACAAGTCCTACCCCATTGGTAGTTCTATTAACATATTCATCATGAATTAGAACAAGAACTCCATCTGAAGTCATTTGAACATCAGTCTCAATTCCATTCGCCCCAAGTTCTAGTGCTTTTTCAAATGAAAGCATTGTGTTCTCTGGAAAATAGCCACTAGCACCCCTATGAGCATAATTAATTATCATATAAATACCTCCAATATAACTTACTTAATAGGAGTATTGTATCATATAACAATTTTTGTTATGTAAAAGTTGTGTTAAATCATCTCCTGAGGAGCTAATATATAATTATTTTAAATTTTTAATCACTAATATTACCAAAAATATTCTTACTTTCCATGATAACCTGGATAAATGCATCAGCAATATCTTTATCGAACTGAATACCACTACATCTCTTAAGTTCCTCAACAGCTTCTTTATAAGTTTTTCTTCTATTGTAAGGTCTACTTGAAGTCATTGCATCAAAACTGTCTGCTACCGTGAGAATCCTCACAAGATAAGGTATATTCTCGCCTGTTAAATGATCTGGATACCCATTCCCATCATATCTTTCATGATGATGCAATATTAGAGGAATAATTTCCTTAAGGGAATCAACTGATTTTATAATTTCTACTCCATTTATTGAGTGTTGCTTCATTATTTCCCACTCTTCTGATGTTAATGGCATATTCTTATTTAATATTTCTTTTGGAATATTGATTTTTCCAATATCGTGCATATAAGCCCCATATATTAAATCCTTTTTATCTTTCCCTTTTAGTTCAAGTTTATCCGCCAGTAACCTACTATAAGTAACTACCCTTTCAACATGACCATATGTATATTTATCCTTAGCATTGATAACACTTATCAGAGTTTTTATTGAGGTAATAATATCTATATGTTCATCTTCTATATCAACTTTTAATTCATCTAATATAGAAGTATAAGTTTCCACTCTATTTTTATCAAAAAACTTAGCCCTATAAAGCGCATCATACGCACTTTTAAAAAGTTCAATATCATTTTTAGCTTTATCAGGATAACTTGATATCCCAATTGAGACTGTAAGTTTACCATTTGGCTGGTTTTCTTCACCAAGAAAATAAGTTTTTTCTATATTCCTTCGCAATTTTTCTGCGAGCCTAATAGAATCCGACTCAGAAGTATTTGGAAGAACTATTGCAAATTCTTCTCCACCATATCTTGCCACTATATCATTTTCTCTAAAGCTATTCTTAAGTATAGCTCCCATAAGTTTAAGTACTTCATCACCCATTTGATGTCCATTAACTTCATTATAGATTTTGAAATAATCTATATCCATTAACATCATTGCAACAGGCTTCGTTTCTTTCTCACATTTATTCATTATTTCCTCTAGAGCATCATAAAAAAACCTATGATTATAAGTTCCTGTTAGACTATCTACATTTGCCATACCCTCAAGTACTTTTATATGTTCATTTTCAATCCTCACATAAAATCCTAATGGCCATGCTGTAAGAATGAATACTCCAGCTAAAATCAAATCATTTTGAAAGACTTGATTAATTACTTCATTAGGTGCATATATAAGGTCTAATCCTAAAATAAATACTGAAGATATACATGCCAATATCATACCTTGTTTCATACCTTGTTGTATAGTAGACGCAATTATAATAAATAAAAATATAAATTTATAATCACTTGTATTTTTACCTGAATAAAGTATAAGAATAATAAACATCAAAATAAAAAAACAATTTTCAGAAACTTGTACTATTTTACTATATTTATCATCTATTTTTTTAACAATCGAAAAGGACCATAAAAAATATACTAAAACTATTATCAATACCAATATTACGCCAAAATACGACAAAGGATTAAAATAGGCTATTTCCGTGATTTGCATTAAGTTATTTCCATTAAAAACATATCTAAAAAATATTATACCTGAAAATAATATTGATGCTAATTTTATTATTGATACTATTTCATCAATTTTTTTCTGTTTATCATTTACTAAATTGCCCATAATATCACTACCTCATCAAATTCATTATAATCAAGAAATGAGATCAGTAAAACTGACCTCATCTTTTTATTACTTTTCTCTTAGACATTTTGGTTCTTCTGGTTGATAGAAATACCACCAACATGCTGAA
The DNA here is from genome assembly GCF_050717545.1 of Clostridium sp. Lineage (GTDB taxonomy): Bacteria > Bacillota > Clostridia > Clostridiales > Clostridiaceae > Clostridium_AD. The sequence goes on along the minus strand of NZ_JBOITN010000024.1, from coordinate 6,573 downwards.
GATGCAACAGATGTTGCTACAAGAGTAGTTACTACTGCAATTAATGTGAATAGATGTTTTTTTAAATTTCTCATAATACTTCCCCCCTTTTTCTTAATATTTATGATTTAAAAAGGTATCTACTTTCCCTATTAATAAGTGTCCTTTAGCTGTAAGCGAAAACGCTTGCCATAATATCCCTGAATATAAGCATAGAGTATAAAAAAGAAATTTTCTTTTACCACTATTTATATATAACAGGATAAAAAATACTATGATGATTAAATATACACCTAAAAGTATTATAGATCCTTTCTTCATCCGCTTTCTTTTTCCTTCTTTAACTATTGGTTTTGAAATGCTGTCCACTGGGGCCAATTTGCAAATTATATAATAGGACCATATAAAAATTATAATTCCCAGTATTATAATTAATTTTAAATTAACCACTGAATTTATTAAATGTGATATTAATACCGCTTGACCTACGCATGTAATTATACCTATAAAATTACAAATTCCTGGTGAGCTTGCATGAACCCCTCCAGAATATTTTCTAAGAATAGCAGCTGTAAAGGAAATTATTAGAGCTTCAAAAGCTACATGAAACAATAATCCAAATATAAATACAAGAATTATAGAAAAGCACATCTGCATTAAAGCAAAAGTCCCATAAGCAATCACTTGTGTATTATCCTCATCAAGAGATAATTCTGCTGCTACTTTATTGGCAATCTTATTAGATAACTTTTCCATTTAATACCTCGCTTAACTTTTTCTTTCTAGCAACATAAAAATGGTACGTTACTACTATAGCTGTAAAAATCAATAACGATGGAATACCATATAGTATCTTTAATGTAGGTTCACTTAAAAGATATATAATATTTGCTTTAAATATATACTGTATTATAAAAACATTAATCCCTTCACATATAAATTCCAGAATCATTACCATAAGACTTGTTTGTATGGATTTAATTATACCAATTTTATTTATATTAACTGTTAATATAATAAGCATTATAATATTAAGAATAGTGTGTACACCATATTGAATTGGTAATAATCTTATTAGATAAATTGCACCAACTAAAATTATACTTGATAGTATATATCTTTTTAAATTAATAACTGTCTTTGAAAAAACATAGACTCCAAACATAAATAAAAAGCCTTCCGGCAGACCTCTAAAAAAAAACTCTATCAACGTTAGTTTTAGCATATTCTATTTCTCCCCTATATTCTTCTAAATATCTATATATATATGTTTTTATTTACAATTATATCATTATTATCACAAAATAAGATATATTTTTAAAAATAACCAATTAAAATATTGTTTACTCTTCTTGTTAGACTTCAACTTTTAGTATCGTTGTTTTATTAATAACCTTTATAGTATTAAAAATAAGAATAAAAACAAAAACCCTTATACATATATCCCCAATACTCATAATACTGTAACCAACATCAAATATATCTGTTAAAAACTTAAGTTTAGTTTCATCACTTCCCAAAATATGTATATCATTCACTTTCATAAAAGAATCTGGTTTTGCATAACCAGTTAAGTATGATAAAGTCGGAAATACAGGCATTTTACCATTATTAGCTGCTATAACAGTGTTATTTAAGACAGTTCCAATAAGAATAAATACTGACCCTATAATTGCGCTAACATTAAGTTTATATTTAATAATCAAACCCAAAAATGTTAAAAGATATATATAGTGAAAAGTACCAGCATATTTTATAAATCTATAATTACCTTGAAATAGCATAACCTCTAAAATTACATACATTATTACAAATGCAAACAAAGGATACATTGCCCACTCCTTAAAAAGTGGTCTTACTTTGTACCCTTTTACTTTCGCAAAAATAAGGGCTAGGAGTAGTGGTTCAATCATATATATTCCTCTCATTCACACTTTAGACATTTAATTCATTTCTATTTAGATTATACTAATTTTTTCAATATTTATCCACTGTTTTTTTAAAAAAACTAACTATTATAAAAAAATATAGTCTACAGCTGATTTAATTTTGAAACAATGACATTTGCTCGGTTTTTTCTGAATCAGTACTTGGCAAAATATTTAATCAAATTGATTTGATTTTTTTAAGATATCTTTCCATATCAAACTTTCTTTTAATCCCTTATCATTCATAAATCTAACCGAACCAAATATAGACCTTTCACCCCATGCTCTATCGTGCTTTCCAAAACACCAAGCTACTCCAGCAAAACCATTTGCATCTCTCCCATCTAAAAGATACTTATTATTCAAATAAATTGCCGTACTAAAAGCTTCTTCTGGTGTTTTACTCCATTCTAATATTTTTTTCCCCCAATACATTCTCATGTAACCATGCATCTTACCTGTGAAACTCATCTCTTTTTGAGCTGCATTCCAATATGGATCATGAGTTTTAGCTTGTTCTAATTGTTCTCGTGAATAAATAAACTCTCGCTCATCCAACGAGTGTTTTTCAAGAGTGTTTTTTGCCCAGTTGGGAAGTGAATTATAGGTGTCATATTCATTATTATAATAAACAAAATTCATGCTCAATTCTCTTCTAATTATTAATTTTTCTAGAAAAGCTTTTTTATCTTCTACATATACATCTATTAATCTTCTATATATGTACAATGGTGAAATCTGACCAAAATATAGATATGGACTCAAATTAGATGAATATCCCTCTGAAGGTTCGTTTTTAAGTTCACAATAATCAGATAATTTATTAGAAATAAAATCCTCTAGTAATAGCTTAGCCTTGCTAGTACCTCCCACAAAACACGAAACTCTCTTAACTGTTATTAAACATGACTTTATCTATATCATCTATATCATACTCATCATATGGAACATTTAAATTAATAGAAAACAAATCGCACACTCTAACGTTAAGAGGCACTGTATATTCCTCAAGCCTTTTACTTATCTTGTTTCTAAGTGTAGCAGCAGTGTATTCCTCTTTTATAGAAGCTGTTTCTATAGGTACAATAACATTAGTCTCTACCTGTACTACTTGGCATTTCGCATTCTGCGCCAGCAGATCACTCTAACCTCTCTATTTTAAATACCCTCTATCAACAACCATCACAGCTGCTATAGATGATATATCCATTGCTCCTATCTCAGGAGATATTTTTCTAATTAGCATATTAATATTTCTTTTCATTAACTCTATTTTTACTTCTTTTAATCCCTCTAACATAAAGTAGTAATGTCTTTCACTGGCTTCCGGAAAGTTATCAGTTAATCCAAAATACACAATCAAAGGCTTTTTAAGTTCGTTTGCCTGTATTATCGCATACTCTACGGCATGATTATACTCTATTCTTTGAGAACTTTGCATCCAATAAATAACATATGGATTATCAATTACTTTTTTACTATTTAAATATTTAACTCTATCATCCAAAATCATTATTTTCAAATCTTCCCTCAGTTCCAATAGACCAGTTATACGCTATTTTCATTCTACCAAAATAACACCCACTTTAAAAGTAAAATGTATAATATAGACTTTGTTGTAGCTATATATTAATTTTATATATACTGCTCCTACCGTGTATTACATTAAGTATAATTGATAAAGTAGTCATATTATGGTATACTTAACATGTGAATAGTTCATATGTTAAGTATATTTTTTAAGGAGATAATTATGATTGATGTTGAATTTCAAGAAAAACTTATTGATGTATTAAAATCAGTTAATGGAAAGCTTAATGGGATTCTGCATGATTTTTATGAACCATACGGTCTAACATCAGTACAAGCTAGCGTACTTCTAGAATTAAATAAAAATGGAGAACAAAATATTACTGATTTATGTAAACATCTTTACGTGGGAAAAAGTAATCTCTCTCCATTATGCAAACGCATGGAAAAGAGTGGATTTATAGAACGTGTTAGAAACTCAAAAGATGAGCGTTGTGTAAATATTAAAATGACCCAATATGCTAAAAACATAATGAATGAAGTATCGAAGTCACTTGCTGACAACATTATTCCAACGTTAAATAAGATAGATGAATACAAAAAAAATAGAATTGTCGACGGTTTAAATTTATTAAATGAATGCTTATCTTTAGGCATAAATGAGGATTAGTATCCTTATTTTTTTTTCTAATAATCCTAATCAAATTATAAGCTACAGAAAGGGAGTGATTAACATATGATAATGCCACTAATTATAGCATCAGTTGTTGTACTAATTTGTGTTTTTTCAAGCAAAGTTTTATATAGATTTGGAGTTCCCTCGCTACTTATATTTATTCTACTAGGTATGTTATTTGGTTCGGAGGGAATTGTCGGAATTAACTTTGAAGATTACCGTATGGCAGAACAGGTGGGCTCATTTGGACTAATACTTATAATTTTTTATGGAGGTTTTTGTGCGAATTGGAAAATAGCAAAACCAGTTGCCAGTAAAGCTGTAGCAATGTCAACTTTAGGGGTTGTTGTAACTGCAGGTCTTACAGGATTATTTTGCACCTTAGTTCTTAAAGTATCAGTTTTAGAAGGATTACTTATTGGATCTATAGTATCGTCTACCGACGCTGCCTCAGTTTTCTCTATTCTACGTTCTCAAAAACTTAATTTGAAAGGTGGACTAGCCTCAATGCTAGAAATTGAGAGTGGAAGTAATGATCCATTTGCATATATGCTTACGATAACAATTTTAAGTTTAATGAAAAATGGAGGAATCCAATCTATACTACACCTTCTAGTATTTCAAATATTATTGGGATTACTTATCGGTGTTGTCCTAGCAAAAATAAGTGCATGGATATTAAAAAATGTTAACTTCGAAATAGAAGGACTATATCCCGTATTCGTCATGGCAATAGCTGTTTTAGCATACTCAGTAAGTTCGTGGATTGGTGGCAATGGATACCTAAGTGTATATATTGCAGGTATTATAATTGGAAATAGTAAAATCAAAAATAAAAGAAGTTTGGTTAAATTTTTAGATGGGGTCTCATGGCTAATGCAAATAATGCTCTTCTTTATATTAGGACTGCTATCTTTCCCCTCACATTTGCAATCACTTTTAGTGCCAGGAATTTTAATTTCATTATTTCTTATTTTTATAGCAAGACCTATTGCGGCATTTGGAATACTTGGTTTCTTCAAGATTCCTTTAAAACATAAATTGTTTATATCCTGGGTTGGAATCAGAGGTGCTTCATCTATTGTTTTTGCTATACTGGCCGTAACAAGTCAAGCGGTTATGCAATCTGACATTTTCCACATAGTATTTTTTATAGCATTATTTTCTGTATCACTTCAAGGGACTTTAATAGCACCAATTGCAAAGAAACTAGGTCTTGTTGATGATACTTCAGTTGTATTAAAAACATTTAATGATTATCAGGAAGAATTAAACACAAGATTATATGAATTGCAAATTTCTCCTGAAAGTTTTTGGGTTAATAAAACAATATTGGCTGCTAATATACCTGATGAGGTTCTTGTTGTAATGATAAAACGTAAACGAAAAATAATCCATCCTAAGGGAGCAACACTTATTAAAAATGGTGACATATTAGTATTAAGTGGAGATAATTTTGATAATGTGCCAATTTAGTATGTGTTTTTTACATTTCATTATAATAAAAATAGCCTCTAGAACGCCTCCTATAGTTGATGTTTGATCCACTAGTTCCATAGTACTCATACTCGTTCTATCCCTTTGCTGGCTTTCTTGCATCTAATGAATAAGCTATTCTTATATAACCATTCTGTCATGATATAGATGTAACTGTTTCATAAGGATTTTTTCAGCTTGAGGCTCAGTTATAGTACCATTATCTAAAAGTGAAATTATAGGGTTTATATATTGGCTCTTGCTAGTATTATATATTTTATCTTCTTGTTTAGTTAAAGTTTTAGTAATCTCAGTATTTACTTCTTTTACTACTTCTGATTTATTTAAAACAGCTTTAATTCTATTGGCTTGATCTTTCGTTAAAGTATTAGTAATTATAATATCAGAGTTTGGTTGTAAACTCTGTTGTATTCTAGTCCCAATTTCTTTATATTCATTTACTAAAGGTGCCTTTGCATTGATATACAATGGATTAGCTGTTGCAGTAAAAGTTGTACTAACAGAAGATAAATATATACCTGCTGTTAATAATGCTGTTAATATTTTAATTTTTATAGATGCATTTTTCAATTTATCGTCACCTCATTAATTTATTTTAATTATATCTAAGTTCTAATTATAACCAATAACAATGTCAGATAAGTGTCAATAAGATGTTTGTTTTGTGTACTTTTATGCAAAATAAAAAACACTAAGATAAACTTAGTGTTTTTTTGTTACCTGGCGACAACCTACTCTTCCACAAGGTTACCCCTGCAGTACCATCGGCGCATTGAAGCTTAACCGTCGTGTTCGGTATGGGAACGGGTGTTACCTTCATGCCATAATCACCAGATTGAGAATATAAATATTCTCTGAAAATTGCACAGTGCTGGTCTTTTCGCTCTCGCTCAAAGCCCTGTCTCTTTCTTACGAAAGAGGGTGTATCGCAAAATTAATATGTTTGTTACATTTATTTATCTT